>NZ_VOBR01000003.1 GCF_007845675.1 Lentzea tibetensis
AGGTCCTCGCTGATCACCTCACGGTCGCCACATCGAAAAGCCCCTGTCAAGGCGGAAAAGCTGCCTTGACAGGGGCTTTTCGATGTGGCAAGGCTGCGCCTGATCAGCGAGGACCTCCCCACCCCCTGCCCTCCGGGAAAGTTTGTTCTGATCGTTCGGCTGCCGGTTTGTGCTCGGGGGCCGCGCCCGGTTGGCAGTGCGGGGGTTGGGAGTGCGGCGGGCGCTCCTTTCTTTTGGTGCCTGCCGGTTTGGCTGGTGCTCGCTTGGTGCCTGCCGGTTTTCGATCGGCTCTCTTGGTACCTGCCGGTTTGATCGGTGCTCGCTTGGTTCGCGCCGGTTTCGGCGGTGCTCTCTTGGTATCTGCCGGTTCGGGGGAACCTCAGGGTTGCTCGGCGTGCTGGCTTCGCTTCGCTCGCGGGGTCTCCGCCGCGCCGCAGAAGTGCTGGCTTTCGCACACCGGTTTCATGGCTGAGGCCGCTTCGCGGCCGGGGATTGTCGGTGTTGGCTGCGAGCATGGATCGGGGGTTCTCACGCGCGGGGGACGCCTGCGTGAGCATGACCGCAACCCCAGGCCGCCACGCTGCTGCTGGTCGGGCTGGTGCTCGCTACTCGCTTGCCGGATCGCTGGTGCTGGCTACGCACGTGCCGGTTGGCTGCTGCTCGCTACTTGCTCGCCGGTTTCGTGGATTGGCGCGGCAAATGGGCCGGAATTGTCGGAGGCGGCTGGAAGCATCGATTCGGGGGGTTCTCTGCGCAGGGGACGCCTGCGAGAGCCTGGCGCGCTGGCATCGCTTCGCGTGCCGCTCGGCCCAGGGGTGTGGCGCAGGCCGTCACATGCCGTCGGCGGGCTCCCAGAGCTCGATGCGGTTGCCTTCGGGGTCGACGCACCAGCCGAACCGGCCGAACTCGGAGTCCTCCAGCTCGGGCAGCACCTCGACGCCGCGCGCCTTGAGCTTGGTGAGCAGCGCACGCAGGTCGTCCACGCGGAAGTTGAGCATGGCTCGTTGGCCGGGTTCGCCGAAGTACTCGGTGTCGTTCGCGAACAACGCCATCGTCGTGGTGCCGGGGTTGTCCTCGCTCATGTGGTCGACCCAGTGGAAGGTGACCGTGCCCTTGTCGCTCATCGGCACGCCGAGGTTCTCGCGGTACCAGGCCGCTAACCGTGCCGGGTCTCTGGAACGAAGGAAAATGCCCCCGATTCCAGTCACCTGCGCCATCCGACAGACCATAGTGGCGCGTGCCACCATGGGGGAATGGACGCCGTAACGTCTGTACCCGAACCGGTCAACGAAACTGTGCGGACCTACGCGCCGGGAAGCGCGGAACGCGCGAGCCTCCAGCGGCGCATCGCCGAGCTCGAAGGCACTCGGTACGAGCTCACCTCCACCATCGGCGGCGTCGAGCGCATGGCCGGTGGTGACCCGATCACCGTCGTCCAGCCGCACAACCGCCACCACGTGCTGGGCACGTCGGCCCAGGCCACGTCCGCCGACGTGGCGGACGCACTGCGCGCCGCACAGCACGCCGCGCCCGCCTGGCAGGAGCTGCCGTTCGACGAGCGCGCCGCCGTTGTTCTGCGCGCCGCCGACCTGCTCGCGGGGCCGTGGCGCGACACGCTGAACGCGGCCACGATGCTCGGCCAGTCGAAGTCCGTGCAGCAGGCCGAGATCGACTCGGCGTGCGAGCTGATCGACTTCCTGCGCTTCAACGTGCACTTCGCCCGCAGGCTGCTCGAGGAGCAGCCGATCTCGTCGCCGGGGGTGTGGAACCGGCTCGACTTCCGTCCGCTGGACGGGTTCGTCGTGGCGATCACGCCGTTCAACTTCACCGCCATCGCGGGCAACCTGCCGCTGGCGCCCGCGCTGATGGGCAACACCGTCGTGTGGAAGCCGTCGCCGACGCAGCAGCTCGCCGCGCACTTCACGATGCGGCTGCTGGAGGAGGCGGGCCTGCCGCCGGGTGTGATCAACATGGTGACGGGCGACGGCCACGCGGTGTCCGAGGTGGCGTTGACCGACCGGTTCTTCGCCGGGCTGCACTTCACCGGGTCGACCCGCACGTTCAAGATGCTGTGGCAGACCATGGCGGCGAACCTCGACCACTACCGCGCCTACCCGCGCATCGTCGGCGAGACCGGCGGCAAGGATTTCGTGGTCGCCCACGCGTCCGCCGACCCCGCGGCGCTGGTGACCGGACTGGTGCGCGGCGCCTTCGAGTACCAGGGGCAGAAGTGCTCGGCCGCGTCGCGCGCCTACGTCTCGCGGTCCTTGTGGGAGGGCGGGGTGCGTGAGCAGCTGCTGGACGTCACGAAGTCGCTGTCCTACGGCAACGTCACCGACTTCTCGCACTTCGGCGGTGCCGTGATCGACTCGCGGGCGTTCGAGAAGCACCGCGGCGCCATGCTGATGGCGAGCGCTTCGACGTCCGTCGAGGTGCTGGCCGGCGGGACCTGTGACGACTCGGTCGGCTACTTCGTCGACCCGACCGTGCTGCTCGGCACGGACCCGCACCACGAGATCTTCACGCAGGAGTTCTTCGGGCCGATCCTCGCCGTGCACGTGTTCGACGACGCCTCGTTCGGGTCGGTGCTGGAGACCGTCGACAACTCCACGCCGTACGCGCTCACCGGGGCTGTGTTCGCCCGTGACCGGTCCGCGGTGCTGGAGGTGCAGAAGTCCCTGCGGTTCGCCGCCGGCAACTTCTACGTCAACGACAAGCCCACCGGCGCCGTCGTGGGGCAGCAGCCGTTCGGCGGGTCGCGCGGGTCCGGGACCAACGACAAGGCCGGCGCGATCTTCAACGTGCAGCGGTGGGTCAGCCCGCGTTCGATCAAGGAGACCCTGGCGCCGCCGACCGACCACACCTATCCGCACATGGGCTAGGGCCACCGCGTCCAGTCGTCACTGATGTACCGGGCGTGCTCTGTCGGCTCGGCGAGCCCGCGGGCGGGAAGATTCTCGGTCTTTCGGAGGTCGGTGCCCTTGACCTCCATGAGACCGATGAACCCGTCCATGTTCGCGCCGTCCAGCTTGGTCTCGTTCAGGACGGCGGACCACAGGTTCGCACCAGGGAACTGCGCACCCCACGCCACTGCTCGCTCCAGGTGCGCGCCGTTCAGGCACGCATGCTCGAAGACAGCGCCCTGGAGGTGGGCATCCTCGAAGCGGGTGCCGGTGAGGTTGGCCTTGCGGAAGTTCGCGTTGGGCAGATGCGCGTGCTGCAACTGCACACCCGGCAGGCTGGCTCCGGACAGGTCGAGCACAAGGCCGTTGTCGTGGGACACGTCGCGGCCGCCGATGACGGCGACCGCGTCGAGGACATCCTTGTCCGGCTCCTTGTTCTGGTCGACCGGTAGGCCGTCTTCCCTCAGAACGGCTGGACTGCGTTTGCGGATGAACGCGGCGAGCGACTCCATGCCGGGCCGGTGCAGGCCTGGACGTTCGCGGGCGATCACCCCGAGCTTCTTGACCGCTTCGCCGCGCACGCCCAGATCCGGGTCATCCAACTCGTCCAGCGCCTGCTCGTAGTCGCTGTCGGAGGCGACGGACCAGATGCCGGCCCCCGCAGCGGCGGCCAGTGCGACGCCGATGAAGGACAGTGCCGTTCGTCGCGACACGCCGCGGCGGATGTGGATGGTGTCGACGTGGTCGGTCTGGACGACGTACTCGGCGATTCCGGAGAACTGGTTCTCAGCCATGGGCGATCCGCCATGAGATCTCTGCGCTGATCGGAAGAAGCGCAGAACCTAGCAGACCTCACAACAGCTCGGTCGCCTCGTGCCGCGGCCGCCACCCCGTTTCAGCGGTCAGCTTGTGCGTCACGACCCGCTGGGACCGTCCGAACACGAACGCGAACCTCGCGAACACCTGCGGCAGGTGCGGCCGCCGCATGTCGTGCTTGCGCACCGGGTCCGCGCCGACGTTGTAGACGCCGGGTGACGCGCCGAGTGCGGCCACCGCGGCAGCGGCGGCGTCCGCGGGGTGCACGGCCGACATCCAGCCGTTGCCGACGAACACCGGCGGCGGCGCGGCCGCGCCGCCCAGCAGCATCCCGATGCGCAGGAACACGCCACCGGGGTGCCGCAGCACGTTCTCCTGCGCCACGACGGACGACCGGGTCGGTCCGATGGCGTCGATCGGCGCCGTCTCGTCCAGCTCGGCGTCGCCGCCGTCGGCGTAGACGAACGAGATGCCCTCCTGCACGACCACGCGCACGCCCGCCTGTTCCGCGGCGCGCGCCAGGACGGCGGTGCCCTCCGTGCGGATGCGGTCGTTGTCCGCCCAGCCGCTCGCGCGCAGCATCTTCAGGCCGAGCGGGATGCGGGTCGCGAGGTTGATGACAGCCTCGTACCCGGTCAGCGCGCTGACCATCGCCTGCTCGTCGAACATGCTGGTGGTGTGCCGATCGAGCACACCGACCTCATGTCCCGCCGCGCGCAGCTGGGGCACGGCCTCTCGTCCGATGACACCGGTCGCACCGATCACGAAAACCTTCATGACCAGTGGACGAGACAGCGCGGAACTACGTGACAGGCAGCCGCTTCAACATCTTCGGCAGCCACTCCTGCGCAAGCGGCTGGACGCGTTCCGCCGGTGCCTTCGCCCGCCGCACCGAGACGCTGAGCACGTGTTTCTCGGTCACCGCGGTGGTGGACATGCACCACAACTCCCGGTCGGCGGGCTCGCACGACGACCAGACCGAGTGGCCGTCGACGATCTCCTCCGACCCCTTCGGCTCCCGGAAGACCACGTCCTCGTACTTCCGGACGATTGTGCGGTCAGCACGCGCGTCACGCCGTCGTTTCGGCGAAGCCAGGCCGCGGGGAGGTTGGCGAGCACTCGGCACGCCAACTGATCCTGCGGGCTCAAACCGGCGTGGAGGCGAACGGGCCCGTACCCGCGAAGTCGTCGGGTTTGAGCAGCTGACAGGGCTCGACGACCACGCGCAAGCGCGAAAGCGCGGCAGGGCAGCCCCCACCCGTCCCGGGGGGTGCGCCCCGCTCCAGTCTACCGGTAAATCCGCAGGTCAAGCGGCCGTTCGGCGATCTGTGGACAACTCGGCCACTGTGCACAACTCGCGATCTTGAGCCTGAGGATCTCGCCAGGCACCGCCCGCATCGCGTCAGTCCCCGTGGTCGTCGATACCCGCCCGCGACGCGAGGAGCCTGCGCAGCGACGCCAGCCTGCCCGGCGTCGACGTGGTCACCTCGTCCAGCATGCAGTCCGGGTCCTCCGGCGCGCCGAGGTGGCCGCAGCCCGGCGGGCACTCCTCGGCGGCCTCGGCGAAGTCCTGGAACGCCTTCACGATGTCGTCCGGCGTGATGTGCGCCAGCCCGAACGAACGGATGCCCGGCGTGTCGACGACCCAGCCGCCCGCAGGCAGCCGCAGCGCGACGGCCTGCGTGGACGTGTGCCGTCCCTTGCCGACGCCGCTGACCACGCCGACCGCGCGGTTGGCGTCCGGGACCAGCTTGTTGACCAGCGTGGACTTGCCGACGCCCGAGTGGCCGATGAACGCGGACACCCGGTTGGTCAGCGTCGCCTCCAGCTCGGACGGCGGCTCGTCGAAGCGCGTCACGACCACCCGCACGTCGAGCTCGGTGTAGAGCGCGAGCAGCTCGTCCGCCGACGCCAGGTCGGACTTCGTCAGGCACAGCAGCGGTTCCAGGCCGCCCGCGAACGCCGCGACCAGGCAGCGGTCGATGAAACCGGTGCGCGGCTGCGGGTCCGCGAGCGCGGTGACGATCACGAGCTGCGAGGCGTTCGCGACGACGACCCGCTCGAACGGGTCCGTGTCGTCGGCGGTGCGGCGCAGCACGGACGTGCGCTCCTCGACGCGCACGATCCTGGCCAGCGTGTCCGTCTGACCGGACACGTCGCCGACCAGGCCGACCTGGTCACCGACGACGACCGGCGTGCGGCCCAGTTCACGGGCGCGCATCGCGGTGACGACGGCGCCGGTGTCCATCGCGCACGTCCAGCGGCCGCGGTCGACGCCGATGACCATCCCGGTCTCGGCGTCGGCGTGCTCGGGGCGGCGCTTGCTGCGCGGCCTCGTGCCCTTGCCGGGGCGCACCCGGACGTCGGTCTCGTCGAGCTTGCGCCAGTCCCGCTTAGCCACTTCAGGCCTCATCCATCCTTTTTGGCAAGCATCCGCGTCCACATCCCAGGGAAATCCGGAATCGTCTTGGTGGTGCTGCCGATGTCGTCGACCGAGACGCCAGGCACCACCAGGCCGATGATGGCACCGGCGGTCGCCATGCGGTGGTCCGCGTAGGCCTTCCACACGCCGCTCGTGAGCGGCTTCGGGTCGATGGTCAGGCCGTCCTCGGTCTCCGTCGCCGCGCCGCCGAGCCCGTTGATCTCGTTCACCAGCGCGGCGATGCGGTCCGTCTCGTGGCCGCGGATGTGCGCGACACCGCGGATGCGCGACGGCCCGTCCGCCAGCGCGGCCAGCGCGCACACGGTCGGCGTCAGCTCGCTCTCGTCGTGCAGGTCGATGTCCACACCGGACAGTCGATCCGGGCCGCGCACAGTCAGTCCGTTGGAGGACAACGTGACCGTGCAACCCATGCGTTCGAGGATCGTGCGCACGGCGTCGCCTGCCTGCGTCGTGTGCGACGGCCAGCCGGGGATCGTGACCTCGCCGCCGGTGATCGCGGCCGCCGCCAGGAACACCGTCGCGTTCGACAGGTCCGGCTCGACGTGCCACTCGCGCCCGGCGATCGGGCCGGGCAGCACGCGCCAGACGTCCTGCTCCGTCTCGACGGTGACGCCCGCGGACCGCAGCACGTCGACCGTCATGTCGATGTGCGGCAAGGAAGGCACGGGCTTGCCGACGTGGCGCACCGTCACGCCGTCGTCGTACCGCGCGCCGGACAGCAGCAGCCCGGACACGAACTGCGACGAGCCGGACGCGTCGATCGTGACCTCGCCGCCGGGCAGCGATCCCTTGCCGTGCAACGTGAACGGCAGCGCGTCGCCGGTGACGTCCGCGCCGAGCCCGCGCAGCGCGCCGAGCACCGTGCTCATCGGACGCGCGCGCGCGTGCGGGTCGCCGTCGAACCGGATCTCGCCGTCCGCCAGCGCCGCGGCGGGCGGCAGGAAGCGCATGACCGTGCCCGCGAGGCCGCAGTCGACGTCGACCGGTCCGCGCAGCGCGCCGGGACGCACCAGCCAGCTGCCGTCCGGCCCGTCGGCGATCTCGGCGCCGAGACTCGCCAGCGCCTCCGCCATGAGCACCGTGTCGCGACTGCGCAGCGGGGCGTGCACCGTGGACGGTTCGTCGGCGAGCGCCGCCAGCACCAACACCCGGTTGGTGATCGACTTGGAGCCGGGCACGGGTACCGTCGCGCGGACAGGACCGGGCGCGCTGGGGGCGGACCACTGCGAAGTCATGCCCCGAATGATCCCGCATCGACCGTAGGGCGGCTCGCACCGGCCTTGATGACGTGCGACGATGACTGCTTCGGAGGTGATCGGACTTGTGCGGTAGGTACGCCTCCACCAAGGACCCGGCCTTGCTCGCTGCCGAGTTCGACGCGGTGGACGGGACCGGCGAGGAAGCGCCGGGAGCCGACTACAACATCGCTCCCACCAAGCACGTTCTCGCGGTGGTCGAACGCAAACCGGCGGAAGAAGACGACGTCGAGCGCAGCATCCGCGTGATGCGCTGGGGCCTCGTCCCGCACTGGGCGAAGGACCTCTCGGGCGCCGCCAAGATGATCAACGCCCGCTCCGAGAGCGTGCTGGAGAAGCCCGCGTACAAGCAGTCCGCGATGAAGCGGCGCTGCATCCTGCCCGCCGACGGCTGGTACGAATGGCAGCCGGGCGAGGGGCGCAAGCAGCCGTACTTCATCACCCTCGGCGACGGTGCCACGCTCGCCATGGCGGGCATCTGGTCGGTGTGGTGGAAGGACGACCAGCCGACCATCACGTGCGCCGTGCTGACGACCGACGCGATCGGCGCGATGACCGAGGTCCACCACCGCATGCCGCTCCTGCTGCCGCAGGACCGCTGGTCGGCGTGGCTGGACCCGACGTCGCAGGACCCGTCCGCGTTGCTGGCCTCGGAGCCGTCGCTGGTCGACGCGCTCGAGCTGCGGCCGGTGTCGACCGACGTGAACAGCGTCAAGAACAACAAGCCGTCGCTGATGGAGCGCGTCGGGCTCGCGGAGGACGAGAAACCCGCGCCGACGCTGTTCGAGCTGTCGTGACGTCCATCCTGGTCGAGACGCCGCACGGCCCCGCGCGGGCCGCGCTGCACTGCGCCCACGAGCCGCGCGCCGCACTCCTGCTGGGCCACGGCGCCGGCGGTGGCGTCGAAGCACCCGACCTGGTGGCGGCCTGCCACGCCGCCAACGCCGTCGGAGTGCACGTGGCGCTGGTCGAGCAGCCGTACCGCGTCGCCGGACGGCGTGCACCCGCTCCCGCCGCCCAGCTCGACGCCGCCTGGCTGGCCGTCGTCGACGACCTCGGCGAACGGTGGTTCGACGGGTTGCCGCTCGTGTTCGGCGGCCGGTCGTCCGGGGCTCGGGTGGCGTGCCGGACCGCCTCCGAGGGACAGGCCGTCGCGGTGTTGTGCCTGGCCTTTCCCGTGCACCCTCCCGGCAAGCCGGAGAAGTCGCGGATGCCCGAGCTGGACGGGGTCGAGGTCGCGACGCTGGTGGTGCAGGGGGAGACCGACCCGTTCGGTCGGCCCTCGCCCGCTCATCACCGTGAGCTCGTGCTGCTCAAGGGTGACCACTCGTTGAAGGCGTCGATCGACGACGTCGGGCGGGCGGTCGGGGAGTGGCTGGACCGCGTCCTGCGCCCCCTCGACTGAGGCCTGCGTGGCTCAGATCACAAATTTTGATCCGACATCTGGCCGGTTCTCACGCCTAGAAGGTAGAAGCACTTCTGCGTGAGAAGGACAGAACGATGATGACCTCGTGTGGTTGGCCGCCGTCCCTCGTGGACGACCCGCTGCCGAACGCCACCGCGACCTGGCTGGTGCGGACGGGTTTCGCCGGTGCCGCGCACTTCGCCGACGACCACGTCCCTGTGGGAGTTGGTCTTTTCCAGCCGTACCAGCCGGCATGGCGCCGCAACCGCGACCACGTGCGTGGAGCTGTGCGCTACACGCTGGCGGACTTGCCGAGCACCGTCCGGTTGAGCGGCTGGTTCGCGTCGAACGATCGCACCTTGCGCGTCTACGCAGATGGATGGTCCGCGGGAAAGGCCGATCTGTTCGACTGGTTGTTGAGGCCGTCGATAGCTCAGCCAAGGCGCCCATGGCGTCACGTCTACGCCAGGTGGCACTCGTTCGCAGTTGACCCTGATGAAGCGGGCGACGCTGTCGGCGACCTCATCCGGCACTGGCTTCGACTGCGCGATGCACCTGCCTCGCTCGCGTGGGACCAGCCGGCAGCGCAGGTGGCCGTCCGGGCCGCACGAGGTGCGGCCTGTCAGGCGTTGACGGTCCGGAGCCGGATCGTGAAGGGACCGGACTCGGCTGAGACCCAGAAGGCCGTGGCGGAGTTCGTAGGTGACCTCGGCATGCAGCCCACCCGGCTCGCTGTGCAGACCATGAAGCACGTCCTGCTCACCATGCCTCTCGGTGACCTGCCGGACGACGGGGAGTTCGAGCGGCGGCGCAAGGCGGAGGCCAGAGTCCAGTCTCGCGCGTGGCGCCCTCTCGCCGAGACCTGGGCTGACACCGCCGGATCCACCGAATCGCCCGAAGACCTCGTGGTCGAGCAGTTGACCGCTTTCGCCGCCGATCTCAAGAACTGCACGTGGGACCCCAGGATCACGTCGGTCCTGTCGTTCCTCAGCATCGAGGACCGGGTCGTCGTGCTGGCGAAGGCCCACTACTCGCTCACCTGGGAAGAGGCCGCGGTCGCGTGCGGCCGTGACGCCCGCGACGGCGTGCGGATCAAGCACAAGGTCAACGAGCGCAAGCACCAGGTCCTCGCGCGCCAGGCCGCCCGCACCGTCGCCTAGGCAGAGGAGGGCTTCGTGTCCAAGAAATCCGCCGGAGAGCAGCCGCTCCTCAGCCTGCGTGCCTTCGTGCTGCTGGGAGCGGCGGCGGGCGTCGCTGTCCTCATCTACCTCAAGCCCGCGATCGGCCTGGCCGTCGTCGGCGGCATCACCGTGCTCGGCGTGCTCCGATACGTCATCGGCCGCGACTAAGCGCTGATCGGGGCCACCACGGCACCGGTGAGCCTGATCAGGTCATCGGGCGCGATCTCCACCTCGAGCCCCCGCCGCCCAGCACTGCAGAAGACGGTCTCAAACCCAACAACAGAAGCGTCGATCACCACGGGCAACCGCTTCTTCTGCCCCAACGGCGAGATCCCGCCCGCGACGTACCCGGTGGCCCGCTCAGCGGCCGCGACCTCGGCCATCCGCGCCTTCTTGCCCTTCAACGCGGCAGCGAGTCCTTTGAGGTCCAGGTGCCCGGTGACCGGCACCACCCCCACGGCGAGCTTCCCGTCCACTTCGGCCACCAGCGTCTTGAACACGCGCCCAGGCACGAGCCCCAGAGCCTCGACGGCCTCGTGGCCGTACGACTCGTGCCGAGGGTCGTGCGAGTAGGAGTGCAAGGTGTGCGCCACGCGCTGCTTCTCCAGCAGAGCTGTGGCGGGCGTCCCACGTCCGGCCATGGTGGGAATTCCTACCAGCCCCGAGAAGTTGAAACCGCACGTGGTGACAACGTTGCTCGAGCGCCCCCGCGTATCCTCGGTGCCGACCCTGACCCGGCGGGAAAGGAGCGCGGTGCCCGCCACGCAGACGGAGACCTCGGCGGAGCGCGCCGCGCGGTTCGAGCGCGACGCGATGCCGATGCTGGACCAGTTGTACTCGGCCGCCCTGCGCATGACGCGCAACCCGGCGGACGCCGAGGACCTGGTCCAGGAGACGTACCTCAAGGCCTACGCGGCGTTCGCGTCCTTCTCGGAGGGCACGAACCTCAAGGCCTGGCTGTACCGGATCCTGACCAACACCTACATCAACGGCTACCGCAAGAAGCAGCGCCAGCCGATCCAGCAGCCGACCGAGGAGATCACGGACTGGCAGCTGGCGCAGGCGGAGAGCCACACCTCGTCCGGGCTGCGCAGCGCCGAGGTCGAGGCCATGGACAACCTGCCCGACACCGACGTCAAGGAAGCACTGCAGCGGTTGCCGGAGGAGTTCCGGATCGCGGTCTACCTCGCCGATGTCGAAGGCTTCGCCTACAAGGAGATCGCAGACATCATGGGCACCCCGATCGGCACCGTGATGTCCCGGTTGCACCGGGGCCGCCGCCAGCTTCGCGACCAGCTCGCCGACGTCGCGCGGGAGCGCGGCTTCCTGCGCAACAACGGGGAGGCGTCGTCATGAACTGCGGCGAACCCCACGAGACCGACTGCTCCGAAGTGCTGTCCGAGGTGTGGCTGTTCCTCGACCAGGAGTGCGACCAGACGCGGCGCGAGGCGCTGCAGACGCACCTCGACGAGTGCCACCCGTGCCTCGAGCAGTTCGGGCTGGAGGAGCACCTCAAGACGCTGCTGGCCCGCAAGTGCGGCGGCGAGCACGCGCCGGAGAACCTGAAGCAACGGATCAGGGCGACGATCGTCGAGATCAGAACTGAACCCAGCTGAAACAAAAGGCCTGGTCACCGCTGGTGACCAGGCCTTTCTTGTCAGGCGTTGGGGCGCTTCCCGTGGTTCGCGCCACCCTTCTTGCGGTCGCGGCGCTTGCGGGCACGCTTCGACATCGGTATCTCCTTGAATTTGAACTGCTTCATCCCAGTGTGACATGGAGGGCGGGGCCGATGTCCAAAGAGGTGCTGGCGGAGATCGTGGGCAACGTGACGAAGGTGCTCGCCCACAAGGGTGACGTCGTGACACTCGACACGGACCTGGTGATCCTGGAGTCGATGAAGATGGAGATTCCCGTACGGTCCGAGTACCCGGGAACGCTGGTCGACATCAGGGTGCACCCCGGCGACGTCGTCCAGGAGGGCGACGTGATCGCGGTCGTTGAGGAGTAGCACCTGAGCACGCTCACGGATCTGCTGGCCGAGCACACCAAGCTCTCCGGCGCGGCGGTGGACCACCTGCAGCTGGTCGTCGCCGAGTGGCAGCTGCTGTCGGACCTGTCGTTCGCGGACTTCAACCTGTGGGTCCCGCTCGACGACGGTCACTTCCTGTGCGTCGCGCAGGCCCGTCCGACGACGGCGCCCACCGCGCACCCGGAGGACGTGGTCGGCAGCACCATGACCGTGGAGGAGCACCCGCAGCTGCGGCGCGCCGTCGACGAGTCGCGCATCTGCCGCGAGGAGGACCCGCGCTGGCACCTGGGCGTGCCGGTGCGGCGCGAGACGATCCCGGTGCGACTCGGCACCCAGGTCATCGCCGTGCTGAGCCGCAGCACGAACCTGGCGGTCCCGCGCGTGCCCAGCCCGCTGGAGATCTCCTACCTCGGCAGCGCCGCCGACCTGTGCCAGATGATCGCGGACGGCACGTTCCCGACGGCCGAGCCGTCGCCGGACGTGCACACCAGCCCGCGCGTCGGCGACGGGCTGATCCGGCTCGACCCGTCCGGCGCCGTGGTGTTCGCCTCGCCGAACGCGCTGAGCGCCTACCACCGCATGGGCCACGCGTCCGACCTGGTCGGCGTGCACCTGGCCCCGCTGACGCGCTCGCTCATCGGCGACCCGTTCGACGCCACCGAGGTCGCCCAGCGCATCAGGGCCGCGCTCGACGGCCAGGCCTCCATGCGCATGGAGGCCGAGTCGCGGCGTGGCGCGGCAGTCCTGTTCCGCGCGCTGCCCCTGCGGCCACGTGGCCAGGCCGCCGGCGCGCTGGTGCTGTGCCGCGACGTCACGGACGTCCGCCGCCGCGACCGCGCGCTGATGTCCAAGGACGCGACGATCCGCGAGATCCACCACCGCGTGAAGAACAACCTGCAGACCGTGGCCGCGTTGCTGCGGCTGCAGTCGCGCCGGATGACCAACCCGGAGGCACGGGAGGCGCTCGCCGAGTCGGTGCGCCGGGTGACGTCCATCGCGCTCGTGCACGAGACGCTGTCGATGTCCGTCGACGAGCGCGTCGACCTCGACGACGTGGTGGACAAGGTCATTCCGATGATGGGCGACGTGGCCGTCACCGAGACCCAGGTCGTCGTCCGCCGCGAGGGCGAGTTCGGCATCGTGTCGGCCGAGATCGCGACCCCGCTGGTGATGGTGCTGACGGAGCTCGTGCAGAACGCGTTCGAGCACGCCTACGCCCCCGGCCAGCGCGGCGAGGTCGTCGTGCAGTCCGAGCGGTCCGCGAAGTGGCTCGACGTGACGATCTCCGACGACGGCCGCGGCCTGCCGCCGGGCTTCTCGCTGGAGCGCACCGAACGGCTCGGGCTGCAGATCGTCCGCACCCTCGTCGACTCGGAACTCAGGGGCTCGTTGAGCTTGCGGAGAAGGCCTCGAGGCGGTACTGAGGCGGTCCTGCGCGTGCCCCTGAGAGGCCGACGCTAAACTAACGCCGTGCACACGTGATGACCTGCCTCAGCGGTAGTCACGTGGTCATGCGGGAGGGTGTGCAAACAGAAGAGCCCGACACCTGGCACGGTGTCGGGCCCTTCTTATGTTCAGCTGTGCGCGGCAGACCGCCTGACGGGAGGTCAGGCGTTGCTGCGGGCCCGCGTACGGGCGTTGCGGCGCTTGAGTGCGCGTCGCTCGTCTTCGCTCATCCCGCCCCAGACGCCGGCGTCCTGGCCGCTCTCGAGCGCCCACGCGAGGCAGTCGGAAACGACGGGGCAGCGACGGCAGACGGTCTTCGCCTCGGCAATCTGCAGGAGCGCAGGACCGCTGTTCCCAACGGGGAAGAACAGCTCGGGGTCCTCGTCGCGGCAGATCGCCGTGTGGCGCCAGTCCATTAGAACTACTCCTCAGCTAGGCGCGCTCATGGGCACGCCGGTTGTCAGCGGTCGGTTTTGGGGTGCTTGTGAATGCTTTCACGAACGGCTGGGATGTCAAGGGGTTCGCACTAACCCGGTGAGTGAACTCACCCAAACGATCGACGGTGTTCACCAGCGATTTCACGCTGCGCTGTCGGTCGAGAGCCGAACATCCCGGATGGGTAGCGAGACGGTCACGCACCGATCACGAACAGTCACACACAGACTGTCAGCGCCTCGGGAACCGCCCGGAACTCCACCGCTGTCGTCGTGCCGAGGAAGTCACCGTCCACCTGCAGGTTGGCGGGTTCCTCGCACGTCACTCTGACATAGGAAACGTCGTCACGCCGAACGAGATTCCCGCCCTTTGGATTCCCGTGCGCCAGGACCTGCGTGATGTACCTCGCCACGGTCGGGACGCGCAGCGTGCGCAGTGCGGACAGCCCGAGTCCGCCGTCGAAGCCGGTGCTCGGATTCAGCTGGATCGCCTTGTCACCGAAGTACGTCCACGGATCGGTGTTCGAGACGAACACCATGCCGAGATCGGTGAAGGGTTCCTCACCTGGAATTTCAACGGTGAAGTGCGCGGGAGTCCGCAGGAGCTTCGCGTACGACTTCAGCGCGGTCCGCAGGTAGAGAGCGGGACTGGCCTCGCGGCCTTTCGCGCGCTTGTGCTCGACACCGGCGACGACGTCCGCGTCCAGGCCGATGCCCGCGTTGAACGTGAACCAGCGGCCGCTGACCTGTTCCTGGTCGGTGGCGATCTGGCCGAGGCTGATCCGGCGGCTGGTGCCGTGCTCGATGGCCTGGAGCAGCCGGTGGGTGGCCTCGACGGGGTCGCGAGGGAGTCCGAGCGCGCCGGCGAACACGTTCGCCGAGCCGCCGGGGACCACCCCGATCATCGGGACGCGCGGGCTGATGCCTTCGCGCAGGAGACCGTTGACGACCTCGTTGACCGTGCCGTCTCCGCCGTGGGCGACGACCAGGTCGAAGCCGTCCTCGACCGCCTGGGCGGCGGCATCGGCCGCGTGCCCGCGGTAGCAGGTTTCGACGATCTCGAGCTTCACGTCGCTCGCGAGGGCGTGCGCAAGTACGTCACGGCCCGCGGGCGTAGTCGTTGTCGCCTGCGGGTTGACCACTAGTAGAGCGCGCACTACCGAAGAGTAGGACAGTGCGTGACCGTTCGCGCCCCGCATGTCCTCCCTCAGGGTGGCTCGTCCCTCACGAAAGTGGCGCAAGTCTCCCTTCCGCTCGGTCCTGCTCGCGCCTCGAGGCGAGTGCACCCCGGCCCGACCGCCGGCTCGCTGAAGGCCCCTTGATCTTCCCCCGAGCGACGTGCGAAGTGAGACCACCAACCGGGTGGCCTACGATCCGTGACCGGTACGCAACGTGAAGGAAGGGCCGTTCTCGTGCAGGTTCCCCGTGCTGTGCGGATCGCGGCGGCTCTCACCGTTCTGCAGGGAGCGGCAGGGATCGCTCTCGCCGTCGCCCTCGTCGTCCGGGTCGTGCAGGGCGTGCCGTCCGGCAACAAGATCCTCGGCGCCGCCGGTGTGCTCGTGCTGCTGTTCGCGGGCGTGATCTTCGCTGCTTCCCTGCTGTGGCGCGGACAACACGCGGCGCGCAGTCCGGTGATCGTCACGCAGCTGCTGCTGCTCGGCTGCGCCTGGTACGCCTACGGCCCTTCGGGACAGCAGCTGATCGGCTCGCTCGCGGGCTTCTACTGCGCCGCCGTTCTCGTCCTGCTGTTCACAAGGGACGCACGCGCGTGGGCACTGGGACTGACGGACGAAGCCGACTAACGGCGGGTGGTCCAGGTCACTCCTTCGAGTGAAGCTGTGCGTGGTGGCTTCACCACTCCCTGCACTCATGAGGTGACCATTCATGCGCGTACTGACCGCGATCGCGGGCGCCTTCCTGGCGGCGCTCGCACTCACACCGGCCGCGAACGCGGCCCCGGCATCCACCCCGGACGGCGACCTGCAGCCGTACATCATCGGCGGCGGATTCGCTTCCAGCGCCCCGTGGGCGGCCCGCCTGTTCGTCAACGGGCGGGAGAACTGCTCGGCGACGATCATCGCGCCCACGTGGATCCTGACCGCACAGCACTGCGTCGCGTCACAGGGCACGTACACGTTCCGCGTCGGCAGCATCGACCAGACCGCGGGCACGCTCGTCAACGCCACGCAGATCACCACGCACCCGTCGGCGGACCTGGCGCTGGTGCGGATCAACCGCTCCGTCTCGACGACCTACTCCCCGCTCGGCACGACGACCGACGTGCGCGTGAACCAGAACGTGCAGCTGTTCGGCTGGGGCGCGACGTGCACCGATCGTCCTGAGATCCAGTGCCAGTCGCGGTACCTCAAGTACGCCAACACGACGGTGACGTCGGTCGGCTGCAGCGACTACCGCGGCGGCATCGCGGTGTGCGTGCGCCGCGGTGACGGCATCGCGGCGGGCGGCGACTCGGGCGGCCCGATGTTCGCGTCCGGCAGGCAGGTCGGCGTCGCGTCGACTTCGGACCGCGCGACCCGCTCCGCGTACACCAACATCACCCGCTACCGCCCGTGGATCCGTTCGCTGGCCGGCGTCTGACCTAGGCCGTCTTGGGCGCTCTTGCGGACCTCGCGTCCGCAAGAGCGCCCAAAACGGAAATTTCCCTGTCTCAATCACCCTGCGTGTTCACTAATGGTGGATGGACACGAACGGAGTAGCCAGCTACCGTCTTGCCAGCGTTCGCGCCGCTCAGGGAGCAGGGTGAGGTGCGCAGTGCAGGACCGCCCGAAGCGGGTGACGACGAATGGCGATGCCGAGCGCCCGAATGTCGCCCGGTTGTACGACTACTTCCTCGGTGGCGCGCACAACTTCGCCGTGGATCGGAAGCTGGCCGAGGAGTCCGGTCAGGACTTCCCGGTGGCCGAGATGATCCGCGGTGTCCGCTCGTTCCTGCGGCGCGTGGTGAAGGTCTGCGTCGACCAGGGCGTCCGCCAGTTCCTCGACCTGGGTAGCGGCATCCCGACCGCGGGCAACGTGCACGAGATCGCGCTCCAGCTGGACCCGACGTGCCGCGTGGTCTACGTGGACTTCGACCCGGTGGCCGTGGCGCACGCCCGCACCATGCTGCGGGACAACCTCTCCGCGACGATCGTCGAGGCCGACCTCCGCGACGCCGAGAAGGTCGTCAACGCGCCGGAGACGTGCAGTCTCATCGACTTCAGCCAGCCGGTCGCGGTGTTCATGATCGGCGTGCTGCCGTACCTGCTCGAACCCGGTGAGCCCGGCGACGTGATCGCCGCGTACCGGGAACTCATCGCGCCCGGCAGCCTGATCGCGCTCACGCACCTGACGAAGGACGTCGAGCCCGAGCTCGTCGACAAGCTCATCACGCTGGCGGCCCTCACCGAGACGCCCATCATGCCCCGGTCCAAAAAGGACATCGAGGAGTTCGTCGACGGCCTCGAGCTGCTCGACCCGGGACTGGTGCTGGCCGCGCAGTGGCGGGCAGACGGGGAGGTCCCCGGTGCCAGCGCCGCCGCTGACGCGACCAGCTACGGAACAGTCGCCGAGATCCGCTAGGACGCCTTGACCCTCAGCGCCTGGCCGGTCGTGGACGAGCTGTTCGTGATCTGCTGACCACTGCTCTTCCGCCACAGCACGTCGTTCGCACCGGTGCTGCGCTCGACCTTCACGCCGTCGAGCGTGACGCCCTGCACGTCGTCGGTGACGAACGCGGGGCGGCCGTCGGCCTTGTCGTACTGGATCTCGCTGTTGAGGAACTTGATGTTCGCCGCGTGGCGCAGCCAGAAGCCGAACGCGGGCCGCACGGCGAAGATGCGCGGCGGGTACTCCTTGGTGACCTCCGGCGGCGACTTCGACGCGTCGGACTCCTTGTGGCCACCGGGCACCGTCAGCTTCACGTTGTCGAACGTGATGTTCTCGATGTCGGAGTTGTTGTGACCGTTGATGGTCGTCGCGTACTCCGGGTCACCGGGGATGTCGCGCGGCGCGGTGAGGTTCGTGCCGGTGATGTTCTTGTACGAGACGTTGCGGATCTTGCCGGCCTTCGGGCTGCCGGGGCACCGGCCGCGGTCACCGATGTGCAGGAAGATCGGCGACGCCGTCTTGGTCAGCTTGATGTTCTCGTAGGTGATGTCCTCGATGATCGCGCCGTCCATGGACACGATGCCGAGACCGGCCTTCGAGGCACCCGTGACGTTGAGGTTCAGGAACTTGATGTTCTTGAAGCTGCCGCACGTCTCGGAGCCGAACTGGATGGCGTTGTTCTCGGTCGACTGGATCGTCGAGTCGCGCACGACGTTGTTCTGGCTCAGGAACGTCTTGCCGGTCGCGTAGTCGCTCTTGAACGCCACCGCGTCGTCGCTGGCGATGATCGTCGAGTCGGCCAGCTCGATGTTCGAGCTGTTGATGAAGTTGATGCCGTCGCGGTCGTCCGGGCTGTCGACCTTGATGCGGTTCAGCTTCATGCCGTCGCAGCCGTTGACGATGATCGCGAAGTGGCCCGCCTCGCGGAACGTCACGTCGCTGATGTTGACGTTCTTGCAGAACTTCAGCGACAGCATCTTGTCGCCCTTGCCCGCCGGGATGTTCTCGCCGGTCTCGAGCTTGTTGGCGCCGTCGATGACGCCCTTGCCGGTGAAGTTGATGTTCTCGACGTTCTCGCCCCACAGCAGGGCGTTGCGGAAGTGGCTGTGCCCGAAGTCCTGGTACTTGGAGTTCGAGTTGGACTCCGGCGCGTCGATGCCGCTGCCGGACGCGATGATCCGCGCGCCTTCCTGGATGTTGATCGTGACGTTGCTCTTCAGGTGGATCGAGCGCGAGAGGTAGTTGCCTGCCGGGATCTCGACGGTGCCACCGTTCGCCGCGCTCGCGGCCGCGATGGCCTTGTCGATCGCGGTCGAGTCGACGGCCTTGCCGTCGCCCTTGGCACCGTAGTCCTTGACGTTGAACGTCGCCGCACTGGCGACGCCGGGAACGCACAGAGCCGCACCCGTGATGAGCGCGATCAGCGCTCCCGTCGTTCGACGCCTCATCGTTGAGAGGTCCTTCCTCGTGTGCGTCGAGGCGGCGGAGCTCGGCGACGTGAAACACACTGAAAACGGTTTCAGTGCCGACTCTAACCGACCCGTCAACAGGCGGACCTACGCTGCGGGCGTGACTGGGGAGACGAAGAAGCGCGGCGAGCTGCCGTTCATGGCGATCCTGGGCCTGCTCGGCACGTGGGCGACCGCGCTGCCGGTGGTCTGGCTGATGCCTTACGCGGAGCAGGACCCGACGGCGGACGAACTCTCGCTCGGATACCTGTGGCTCGTGGTGTACGCGTGCGGGCTGGTGTGCCCGGCGGCGGCATTGGTGGTGGCGCTGGTCGTGCGGCGGTGGAACTGGGCGGCCGTCTCGGCCGCCGTGCTGGCGCTGTCGGTCTGGTACGGACTGGCCAACGACGTGCTGTGAGAACGAAATGCGGTGAGGCCGCCCCGGTGCACAGGGCGGCCCCACATCACGTCATCAGGCGGCCGCGGGGCCCTGGTAACGGGAGTCGCCGAAGCCCAGCATCGGGTAGCCGACGAAGGTGAACAGCCAGAGGCCGAGCACACCGAAGCCGGCGCCCTTGCCGAAGGACTTCGCCATGTCGATCGCAACGATCAGCGAGACGAAGATGTTGACGATCGGGATGATGAACAGGATCAGCCACCAGCCGGGGCGGCCCGCGACCTTCAGCATCAGGTAGACGTTGTAGATCGGGATGATCGCGCCCCAGCCCGGCTGACCGGCCTTGCTGAAGATCTTCCACAGACCCGCGATCACCAGCACGGCGAACGCCAGGCTGATGATGATCGGGAAGACGCCGATCGAGGCGTCAGGTGCAGTCGTCGTGTCCACAGTGGGTCCTTCCGAAATTACCCGGTCAGCAGGAACGCGGACGCTGCTCGTCCGCGGTCGGGGTCCCGCTACCAGGCCCGGCGCGGGACGCTGCCAGTACGGTGGACCCGCCCGTTGAGGAATGCCCGTTTCGTGAGCCTTTCGAGATCAGTTGTCAACCTTGCGGGTGACCCAGTTCCTTCAAGGCCTGGTCAGAGAGCCGCATGACGGTCCACTCATCCATCGGCACAGCGCCCAGCGAGCGATAGAAACCGATCGACGGCTCGTTCCAGTTCAGCACCCACCACTGCAGCCGCGTGTAGCCCCGGCGCACGCATTCGGCGGCCAGTTCGGCGAGCAGCGCCTTGCCCAGCCCGTCGCCGCGCTGGTCCGGATGGACGTACAGGTCCTCCAGGTAGATGCCGTGGACCCCGCCCCAGGTCGAGAAGTTGAGGAACCACAACGCCATGCCCACGACCCGGCCGTCCACTTCGGCCACGTGCCCGAAGAGCGCCGGGTGCTCGCAGAACAGCGCCTCTCGCAGTTGCGCTTCGGTGAGGTGGCACTCGTCGAGCGCCTTCTCGTACTCGGCGAGGTCGTAGACGAGCTGCACGACCGCCTCGACGTCGCTCTCCCGGATACGCCTGATCATCACACCTCCCACGCGGGCACGTTGAGCCTGCGCACCTGCGGATCGCCGCGTTCGTCACCCAGCACGCAGATGCCTGCCGGGTCGAGTCCGAAGTGGACCCCGTTCTCCGGTGAGAGCTCGAGCCACGCCGCGATCAGCACGCGGCTGAAGTGACCGTGCCCCACCAGCACGACGTCACCACCCTCCAACGCCTTCCTGGCCCGGCCGAGCGTCGCGCGCGCCCGTTCGGCGACCTGCGCGGCCGTCTCGCCGTTCGGCACCGGGTGGCTCCACACCGTCCAACCGGGAACGGTCTCCCTGATCTCCGGCGTGGTGATGCCCTCGTAGTCGCCGTAGTCCCACTCCGACAACAGCTCGCTGGTCTCGGTGATCTCGAGCCCGGCGAGCTCGGCGGTCCTTTTCGCCCGCGTCCGAGGGCTGGTCATGACCAGCACGGGCGGCACGTCGGTGGCGCGCAGCCTGGCGAGCACGGCGCCCGCTCTCCGCGCCTGCTGCTCACCCTCTTCCGTCAGCGGGATGTCGGTCCGGCCCGTGTGCCTGCCGCTTTCCGACCACTCGGTCTGGCCGTGTCGCAGCAGGTAGAGGTGAGTGCTCACGTTCTGAGTCTAGGAAGTTGCCGCGTTCACGTTTGGGCGCCACCTGATCGGAGGTATACCGCCGGTTATGACCGCCGATCACCCCGATCACGGAGCGCCCGACGAGGTGGACGCCCGTGAGATCCGCGAAGCCTTCGGAGTGCGCATCGCCCGCATCCGCGCTGAGCTGACCTCGACCTGGAACAAGTTGCGCCAGGTCGAGGGTGAGCACGGTGACGAGGACAAGAGCGAGAGATCCGCCTGACACCTGACTTGGGGGTACCCACCTGCTCTGTCGGGAACCACCCGGCACGAAACGGCGCCGACCCGCGTGGGTCGGCGCCGTTTCGCTGTGCTGGGGCTGACGTGTTTCGTGCTTTCGTGTGCGGTTTGGGGTTCGTGGGGCGGGGAGGTCCTCGCTGATCACCAGAGGTCGCCACATCGAAAATGCCTTGTCAAGGCAGCTTTTCCGCCTTGACAAGGCATTTTCGATGTGGCAAGGCTTCGCCTGATCAGTGAGCCCCTCCCCACCCCCTGCCCTCCGGGAAAGTTTGCTCGGGATCGTTCGGCCGCCGGTTTGTGCTCGGGGGCCGCGCCCGTTGGGCAGTGCGGGGGTTGGGAGTGTGGCGGGCGCTCCTTTCTTTTGGTGCCTGCCGGTTTCGGCGGTGCTCGCTTGGTACCTGCCGGTTGGGCGGTGCTCCCTGGGTACGTGCCGGTTTCGCCGTTGGGCCGCGTCCGTTTCTCATGGCCATTCGGTCTGGAATCGCAGGCGTACAGTTTGGTCGCGTCCAAACGAAACGGAGAAGGTCATGCGCCGAAGAATCGCCGCCACCACGTCCGTCGGATGTCTCGTGGCCTCATTGATGATCCTGTCGCCTCCCGCTGCTTCCGCCGCCGTGCTCGGCTCGGCGACCTTCCTCAGCGGGGTCACGGGCGAGCTCGCCTTCACCCATCTGCCGCTGCTCCCGGACAAGATCACGGGCGTGTTCAACACCGGCTTCAACAACCCCGACACCAGTCTGTACACGTTCGAGATCGTCGACCCGAGCACCAACGCGGTTCGGGCTGATCTGACGCCGTTCATCGAGCCGAACTACTCGATCAACGTTCCGGGCACGTCCGGTTTCCAGGCCGACTTCGACGGGTTCACCCTCGAAGAGGTCATGCACGACTACGTCATCGTCAAGATGGGCGGCGCGGTGATCGGCGCTGCGGAGATCAAGGGCGTCTGACACGAAAAACGGCGCCGACCCGCGTGGGGTCGGCGCCGATTCGTTGGACCGCTGGGGTCGACTACTGCACGTTGACGCACTTGCCGTTGCGCCGCACGTTGCCGCTCGACTGCCGCCAGATGACCACCGGGTAGGCGACACAGCCACGACCGATCCACGAGGACCGAAGCTGCGTTCCGGTGTTCTCCCCGTTGGACAGAACGCCGTTCCACACCGCCACGGGCGGGTTCGGGTTGCCCACGTAGTCGTTGGCCAGGGTGAGCGCCCTCGGTGAAGGGCTGTGGTGGAAGTACGCCGTGCCGATCGTGCCCTGGCCGCCGATGTTGCCGCGAACGTCCATGCACACGTCGCCCGCGTACCGGCCCGATGGGTCGTTGATCGGCGTACAGGCCTGCCAGTAACCCTCCTCGGTGCTCGTACCCGCAGATGCCGCGGGCACCAGTGAGACGAAGGCTGCGGACACCAGAGCCAAAACCGCGATTGCGCGACCGCGCATGATTTCCCCCTTGTTCGTTGTTCACCTGCCACATCAAGATCCAGGAGAAACCGGCACGGCACCAGCTATTCGTTCATGCCCAAAAGGACACGAAAAACGGCGCCGACCCGCGTGGGGTCGGCGCCGTTTCGCGGCAAGGCTCAGCCCTGCTTGGTCTCCCAGAAAATCTTGTCGATTTGTCCACAAGTGGCTTCTGACCTGGCCTTTCAGGCCGTTGGATCTTCATGGGCCGTCTCTGGGCCGTTGCGCCGCGAGTAGAGGCCGTCGATAACGCCTCTCGTGCGGCTGTCGCTACTGGGCATCAGGTGGGTGTAGGTCCCGAGCGTGAACGCCGGATCCGCGTGACCCAGCCACTCAGCAACCGCCTTGATCGACTCGCCCTGATCGAGCAGCACCGAGGCGAAGAAGTGCCGTAGATCGTGCATGCCGTTCTCGTACCGGCCGCACGGCACGCCAGCCGCCTTAAGCGCCTTCTTCCAGTAGTTCCGGTCGAAGTCGTTCGCGCGGACGGCGAGGCCGCGAACGGAGGTGACGATCAGGCTCGCGGTCACGAGCTTGCCGCCCGGCTTTCCCCACGGCAGCGTGACCTTCACCGGCGGGAACAGCTCCATGTGGTCCTTGATCGCAGCGAGCACGTGGTCACCAAGCGGTACGTCGCGCTCCTTCTCGTACTTCGGCAGTGCGAACACAAGCTGATTCCGGACAGTCTTGATCTGGCGACACACGGTCACCTTGCCGCGATCAGGGGCCAGGTCCTCCACGCCCAGTCCAAGGCACTCGCCCTGCCGCAGCCCGAGCCCCGCACCCAGGTCGGTGAGCACCTGGAACCGGTCAGGCAGGTGACTCCGTACCGACCAAATACGCGCCTCAGGCCAGGGGATGATCTTCTTTTTGGTCGGCTTTGGCTTCTTGACTGACTTGCCCTCGCACGGGTTCTTGTCGATCAGGCCGTCGTCGACTGCCGCGTTGAGTGCGGCCAGCAGATTCATGAACAGCGTGTGGCGATACTGGTCGGACAGATCCGCCTTGCGGAGCTTGCTGTCCCACGAGCGCAGATGAGACGCCTTGATCTCTGGTATCTCTTCCTGACCGAGGTGCGGGAAGATGTGCTTGCGGAACCGCATTTCCATGATCTCGCGGGACGCCTCGTCGACATCGAGATCTTCGAGGTACGTCTTCCCGAATGGCTCCAGGAAGACCACGGCGCGTGCCTTCGCGGCCTTCGGGGGCACGTAGATACCAAGGGTGATCTTGGCTTCAGTTGTGTCGACCCAGTTCTGGGCAGCCTTGTCCTGCCCGTCTGCGAAGCTCTCAGAGATCTCACCGCCATCCGGTCCGATTACCCGAGCGCGGTAACGCTTCCCGACGCCGTTGCGGGCTGTCGGTTCGAGCAGGTGCTTGCCGGGCTTGCTCGGGTCCGGCACCTTGCGAAACCATCGGTCCTGGACGTGCCCCATCAGGCCACCTCCGCAGGTTGCGCAGCGAACCAGTCCTTGACCACCTGCGGGTCCCAACGGACGTGCTTGCCGACACGGCGTCCCACCGGTCCGTACTTTTTGGTCCGCCAGGTGTAAATCGTCGCGACCGCGACGCCGAGGTACGCGGCAACTTGGTCGATGTTCCAAAGCGACTCGTTCATGCCGCTACCTCCTGTTCGTACCTGCGTCGTCGTTGTTCCTTGTGTCCTTCTGCGATGGCGAGGGCCAGTTCGCGTTCTGCGTCAGTGCTGTAGCCGGAGCCGGTGTAGGCCCAGTCGTTGACGACCGTGACGGCGTCGGGGGCGTAGCCGAGGCGATCGAGGACTTCGAGCGTGCGGAACGCGCGCCGTTCCTCGCGGATCGCTTTGAACGTGGTGCTGTAGTACTTGCTCTTGCTGAGGAAGTGGCCACGGAAGCCGAGCATGTGCGCCCACTTCCGTAGGTTCAGCGACTCGTACTCGTCGCGGCCGCCGAGGTCCCACGCGGTTTGGATCATGCGTCGGTGATGGTCGGAGACCTTCAGGTGATCGAGGTGGAGCTGGGAGAGGATGCGACGGTCGGCCGCTTCGCTCTTGCCGGTGCCCTTGGTGGCGTACTTGGCCACGTAGCCCGCCAGGCGCGCCTCACTAATCTCGCCGTCCTCTTCGACCTCGTGCGCGTTGCTGGGCCGGATCGAGCGGCAGTCGATCTGGTCGCCCCAGCGCAGCACCAGCGGCGTGCCGTCCGGCCGGACGACCTCCAGGTGTACCGAGCGTGCCGCTGCGTGAATCGCTGACTCGAGGAGCTCGGCGGTGACCCAGTGGGGTGTGGGATCAGTCGGCCCGTCGGGTCCGTCGACGCGCATGACGCCGTGGAAGTGCACGAGGCCGCGCCGCTGGTACTCGGCGACCTTGGCGTAGGACAGGCGGGCGTGGTCGGTGAAGGCCCGCACCGGCAGCCGGGCCGCCTTCATCAGCTCGCGCTTGAGGTTGGTGATGAACCGGTGCCACAGCTCGCCCGCGTTGGCCTGCCAGAGGATCGCGCCGACGTAGTCGTAGGTGCCGGGGTCGACCGGGGTGCCGATGCGCGGGTCGTCCGGGTGGTGCCAGGCGCCGCAGGAACACGGGATGGTCTTACCGCGGCTGCTTTGGCGGGCGCTGTGGACCTTGCCGAACGAGGGTGCGGTGACCGTGGTGAAGGTCCGGGGCTTCTCGGTGACCGTCTCGGGGATGCCCTTGGCGCCGCCTGCGAGACCGGCGTGCATCAGGTGGTAGGCATCGGCCGCGTAGCGGTCGGAGCAGGCCGGGCAGACGCTCTGACGGCGGTTACCGCAGGGGACGAGGATGTCGCCGCCGTGGTGCTCCAGGACGACGCCGGAGGGACTGTGGAGCTGCCAGGCGCCGAACATGTGGATGGGCTGGGCACAGCCGCCGATCGCTGCCACGCGGTCGCGCCAGTCGCGGTAGTCGACCGAGCGCAGCTTGCGGACGATGCGGTCTTCGAGCGTGCCGGGCTGGTAGTAGTCGGCTCGCGCCACGGGCGTACCTCCTTTCCTTGCGGGACAACGAGGAGCGGGGCGCGGCTCAGGGGAGTGGCCACGCCCCGCTCATGTGGGGCGGCAGGTGCCGCCCGGAGTCAGGGAGGTGTTGACGCTTAAGCGTCAAAGCGAGTCAGGTGAGTGCGTGCCCGTTGCGCGTGTACAGGTCGGTGACGATCTGGGTGGCGATCTCGGGGGAGACCCGCACGACTGCGCGGACGTCGTCGGCGGTCAGTTCGCGGCCGTCGCGGGCGGCGTCGGCGGCCTTGGCGCGGATCTGTTCGAGCACCGGTTCGGGCAGCCGCACGCCGGTGGCCAGTGCCGCCGTTGTCGTCGCGGAGGTACGCGGGGCCGAGGGAGTCGGGGGTGCGGGTTCGGCCGGCTGTTTCTGGGCGACCTGGTTGGCGTCGCGGTAGGCGCGGGTGACTGCTTCGTTGAACTTCTGATGGATCACCGGCATGACTTCCGCGACGCCGAACACGACCACTGGGACGATGAGGTGGATGGCGAGGTTGCCGCCGTCGAACCGTTCGCGTCCGCTCAGCCATGGTGCGAGCGCGGGCCACACGTTCATCACGAGCGTGGAGGTCAGCAGGATCTTCTTAAGGCGGCGCACCCACCGGTCGGTGATCGCGATACCGCGCGAGAGGATCTCCGCTTCGAACATCAGCAGCATGATGAGGATTCCGGCGAGCATCGGTTCGGCCAACCACGCCGCCCACCACAGCGGGTCGGTGACGGCGCGGTGTCCGGCCAGGAACTCCTGAACCCCGGCGGTGGTGAAGCCGAGGCCCAGGGCGAGGAAGAACCACATGCCGCGCGTGATCACGCGGCGTTGGGACTCGATCCGCACCGCCAGCATGTCCGGGTCGTCGACCAGGCCGCGCAGGTGGGCGGATTCGGCCTTCTTACGGCGCAGGTCTACGACTCGTTTCGTGACCCCAGCCTCTTCGTTGATCTCATCGGAGTCGTGTCCCTGCATGGGGTTCTCAGCTCCTTTCGTGGGTCCGGAGCGAGTCAGTCGCGTAGCTGACCCGCACGGGTGCGGTGGAAGTCGGCCAGGTCCTCGTGTGCGCGGACGAGCCGGTCGCAGACATCGGCGATCTCGGCCTTCTGCTCCGGGGTCCGCGTATTCGATCCGTACCGGTAGACGAGGGTCAGGTACTCCTCGGTGAGGCGGTCTGCGATCTCCCACGTGGACAGGTCAGAGTCGTTTTCCCACATCGGGTTCAGCTCCTCTTGAGGCACCGGGCTCACCTTCCTTCTCGGTGTTCGCGCGACAGGCGTTGGTAGTGGTCGGCCAGCTCGGCGTGGTGTTCGTAGATGCGGTGTGCGAGTTCGGCCGCGTCGACTGCTTTGCCGTCGGCCAGGACGCCGTTGTGGTCCGCGTGGCGGCGTACGAGGTCGTCGTACTCGTCGTGCAGGTGCCGGGCTTGGACGTCGGTGTCGACGCGGTGCGCGGTGGTCATCGCTTCACGACCTTGAGCCGCGACCAGCGGATGCGCAGTCCGTCACCACCGGGCGTCAGCTTGATCAGGTAGACGTCCTTGCGGATCACGCCCTGCAGTTGGGTGGTGACGGGGCCGAGGATCGCGTATCGCTGCGCCAGCAACGATTCCACGGCCTCAGCGTCCCCGTCCGGGGCGTGGCGGCAGTGCCCGTCCCCGTCCAGCCAGACGATGCGATCCGTCGCGTCCAGCCGCCCATAGCGGCCGTCGTGGATCTCGCCGAGGACTTCGGCGACGGTGTCGACCTGCCCGCCGAACCCTGCGCTGATCTCCTTGCGCGATTCCGGGGTCGCTGGCGCCGGAGCGACGGAGTCGGCGGTGAACAAGTCGAGCTGGCCGGGGCTCGTGCGTCGGCGGCTCATCACCGATCACCCCGCAGCTCATCGCGGAACGTGCGGCCGGTGACCGAGGTGATGAACAGCATCGGGACGTACAGCCGAGGCGGCCAGCCGTCCACCGCGAGGTAGCGGAAGTGGCCGTACATCACGATCCGCGCGCCGACCAGAGCGGTGATCGCGTGCTGCTGGTCGGGGTTGCCGCGGTGCGCGGTCTTGGTCGTCTCCAGGCAGTACGCGCGGTCCAGGGTGGTGGAGTACGCCCACTGGTCGGCGTCGACCTGGTCCAGCAGCTCCAGAACCACAGCCGGGTCCAGCTCACGGCACACCGCCATCCACTTCTCCCGGGAGGCGGCGGTCCTCGTGTCGGTGACCATCACAGCCTCCCGATCGCGCGGTGGCCGATCTCGCGGCGCACGAGGTCACGCAGTGCCCAGTACACGGCGACCGTGCAGCCGAGCAGGATGAGCAGGGCCCAGCCGAAGACCTTGCCGATGCCGTCGACGCGGTAGATGACGTAGAGCACGCCACCGGCCAGCGCGAGGAACAGCGTGAACCGCCACGCCGCCCACAGCCGGATTCCCAAGTTCCACATGACAGACCTCCCAGAGTTGGACGTGTTTTCCTTGCTGTGTAATGACTTTGTGGCGCGGTCAGGCGACCGAGCGCAGCGGGCGGCGGCCCTTGGTGACGAAGTCGACGAGTTCGCGGATGTCCTCGTCGGACTGGTAGCTGGCGCGAACACGCAGCGGGGAGCGGGAGCCTTGCTCCGCGACGAACCCGATACCGGCGTGCGCGGGGTCCAGCGGGATCTCGTCGGCCAGCGCACCGCGTAGCCGCATCCCGTCGCCGAGGGTCATGTCCACCTGGCTTTGAGAGGTGACCGAGAGGCAGACGCGGGCGGTGAACAGCTCGCGGATCGGGACGGTGTCCTTGGTCGGTTCCTGCACGTACCCGCAGACGCCGAACCCCGCCGCACGGCCCTGGGTCATGATCTCGGCGAGGAGCTTGAGCACCGAGCGGACTTCGGCCGAGGGACCGTAGGCGGTGAGCATGCCCAGCTCATCGATCATCAGCAGCCGCAACGGCGTCTCGGCCGACGGCGAGAACTTCCGCTTGCGCTCACCCCGTAGCAACGCCTGGCGTTCCTTGAGCTCGTCGCGGAACGCCTCCACGATCTCCGCTGCGGTGTCCCAGTCGGTCGCGCGGCGGTGAAACAGGTCCGCGCCGACCTCGGTCTCCATTCCTTCCTTGAGGTCGATGACGTCCGGCTTGACGACACCGTCGCGCAGCAAGGGGGCCATGCCGCGCAGCGGAGACCACAGCAGCGAGCCCTTGCCCGACCCGGTGGCACCGGCCACGAACAGGTGCTGACCCACGAAGGACTGGGTCCACGGCTGCCCGTACTCGGTGTCACCCAGCTCGATCGCGGACAGGTCGATCTCGTCCGCGTCGTAGGGGAGATCGATCGGCGGGATCGCGTCGGCGTTGAACGGGTTCTCCCGCTCGATCACCAGAGCGACCACCTGGGGCTTGACCTTGACCACCGCGACGCGTTCGGCCAGCAGGGCGTGCGCGAGGGCGTCGGCCTTGTCCTCGAACATCGAGGGTGTCTGTCCCCGGTTGATCCGCACGTGGATCGTGTCGATCGACGGCGACGCGGCTCGGACCTCCAGGATGCGCGGGACGATCACGTCCCCGGTGCGCCGGTTGAAGCTGACCAGCTCGCAGTCCAGCAGGATGTCCGACCAGCGCCCACCCACATACGACCACCAGCGGCGATGCAGCGAACGAAGCCGCGGCAAGGCCACCGTGTCGAAGCTGTCCGGGTGTCCCCGGTACCAGCCCGCCAGCCCGAGCACGGCACCGCCGAGGACACCACCCGTGGTCGGCAAGCCGAAGTCCAAGACGCTCTTGGTGACGCAGGCCGCCAGCGCTGCCGGGACCGTGACCATGCCGGGGTGCTGGCAGCTCCACTTCAGCGCCCGCCATTCCAGCGCTGGTTTCCGAGTCGTCGGCATCGCTGACTCCTTTCCATGAGACGCCAGAGGCCCGACCAGCAATCGCGTGATCGGGCCCCCGGCAGAATCGAAATTGGGATCTAGTCGTCGAGGTACGGTTTGACGTCTTCCATCGCGACCAACAGCGCAGCCATCGCCTTGGTCACCTTCTTGTGCTGCCCGCTGAACCTGTGCCGAGCGAAGGTCATCTGCTCCAGTGCCTCCCGGAGCTGGCTCATCGCCATGTCCACGTCAGCGGTCACCGTCTCGACCGCGAAGCGCACCGCCATGTCAGACCCTCCACCCACGAGCGATCAGAACGACCTCGTACTTCTTCGCGTCCTCGGTCAGCTCCTCGATCTCCCGGATCGCCTTGTTGGCCAAGGACTTCAGCTCGTCAGCACTCGGCACGCTCCACGCCTCCGACGGGATCTTCGCGTCCTCGGCTTTGTCGATGAACCCGCGCACCTGCTCATCGATCACCTCGTGCAGAAGCGTGATCGCCGCACGGAACGTCGCGTAGTTCTCTTTCGCCTTCACATTCACCACGCCATCAGCCATAACCTCCCCTTTCCTTTCCGTAGCTACGGGAGAGACCAAGACCCCCGGTATGCGGACACGCCGTGTCCGAGGGTCAAGGAAACTCCCGGTACCGAATAGTCGGCACTGGAAAAGGCATGGATTGGCCCACTGTGGAATTCTCAAAGAACAAACAGCCCACGAAAACGGCTTGAGGTAATTCATTCGAACCCTTGACGCTTAAGTGTCAAAGGGTGTTGGTTGGCGCGATCAGGCGACCTTGATCAAGCCCATCGCGCGGTAGGCGACGCCGGACACGGTCTCGCCCCGGCCGTTCTTGAACGAGTAGAACGAAGCGCGCGGCTCGACCAGGTCCACGATGTCGCCCTCGTCGAAAGCGTCGCCGGGGTCAGTCCCGAGCGTCACCTTGATCTCCTCACCCTTCTCGCCCTTGGCCTTCATAAACACCACGGCCACGAACTGCTGAGCACCGTCCTTGTCCGTGACGATCTCCGTGTGACCGTCCACCTCGCGCACCTTCAGCGTCGGCAGCTCGGTGAGCATCAGACGACGGTCGCCGAGGTCGATCTTCATGTTCTTCACGAGTGCCTCCAGGTGGTCTGATATAGACTAATATAGATCAGTATGAGTCAGTTGGCGATGCGCCGAACGGGTGACCTATGTCAGATTGCGTCAGTCGCCTAGGATTGGCTCATGAACGCGACACCGGGGTTGGCCGCCTACCAGCGAGTAGTGGAGAAGATCAAAGACGACATCCGCAGCAGACGGTTGGTGGCGGGGGAGAAGCTTCCTGGCAACCGCGCCCTTGCGGACGACCACTCGGTCGCTCTCGGGACCCTCCAAAAGGCCTTGAAGATCCTTGAGGACGAGGGCTGGGTGACTGCGACGCCCGCGGTCGGTGTTTTCGTGAACGAGCCACCGGTCGAGGCGGAGCCGACGGACGTCGCTGCCGTCGTTAAGCGACTCGACGACCTTCAGGGCACAGTGGAGGCCCTCACCGAGAGGGTTCGAAGGCTGGAGGGGGTCGAAGGCTGAGCTCCTGATGGCGGTCACTGCGGTGTTCATGCCACTAACTCTCACCCTGCCGTTGGCGAGCTACCCGGAAAATCCTTCCGGGGTCGTACGCCCGGAGTCCGGGAGGCTTGTTCCATGCGCGGAATGACGGAGTCCCTGACCATCGGTGAACGTGTTGCGTGGTACCGACGCCGACGCGGTATGTCGCAAGAGGTGTTGTCCGGACTCGTCGGCCGCACCGAGGACTGGCTGCAGAAGGCTGAAAACAACCGCATCCAGCTCGACAGGCTGTCGCTCATTCGAGGCCTAGCTGAAGCGTTGGACGTCTCCGTCGGAGACCTGCTCGGTGAGCCGACGTTGCTCGAATGGACCGCCGAGTCCAGCGTCCAAACCGTGCCCGCGCTTCGTGCTGCACTCATGGACTACAGCCAGCTCTCGCCCGTCCTGTTCACGGGGCACGTAGACCGAGAACCCGTTGCAGTGCAGACACTTCAGCGTCAGGTGGCGGAGATCTTCGCTGCCTACCAGGGGTCGCGGTTCGGATACGTCACTGCTCGCCTGCCCGAGCTGCTGAAGAATGCGATCGCTGCTAGTCGCACCTATGACGGTCCCGATCTCCAAGCTGTGCGCGTTCAGCTCGCTCTCTGCTACCAGGCAGCAGCGTCAGTTCTGAGCAAATTGGGCGAAGCCGACCTGGCGTGGGTCGCCGCCGAACGTGGCCTTCGGGAAGCCGAGGTGGCTGGCGATCCAGTCATCCTCGGATCCTTGCTGCGGTCTGTTGCGCACAGCCTCCTGGCGACCGGCCAGTTCGTGCCGGCCGTGCAACTGGTGGAGCGGGCATCCGAGGTCTTGCGCCCTGAGCTGAGTACCGCGGACGGTCGCCTTCTCTCGGTCTACGGGTCGCTGTTCCTCGCGGGGGCCATGGCGGCCTCGCGCAACGAAGACCGTGCAACGACGCGGACCTTCCTCAACGAGGCACAGCACGCCGCCGACAGGCAGGGGAGCGACGCCAACCACCTCTGGACAGCGTTCGGGCCGACCAACGTTGCGATTCACCGCGTGAACACGGCTATGGAGCTCGGCGACGTCCAGCTCGCGTTGGACCTCGGCCCCGAGATCGACACGTCCGCGTTGCCCACGGAGCGTCAGGTGCGCCACGCGCTCGATCTCGCCCGTGCGTACAGCTTGCGGAACCGCGCGGACGATGCCCTTGCAGTGGTCCTCGATGCCGAGCGGATCGCTCCAGAGCAGGTGCGGCATCACTACATCAGCCGCCAGCTCGTCCTCACGTGGATGCGCAACCAGCGAAGTCAGCCGAGTTCGTTGCTCACTGGTCTGGTCGACCGGATGAAGCTCAGCTAGCCGCGTAGGGTCTTCGACGTGGGCAACGCAGCAGACAAGTTCGCAACGCCTCGCATGGCTGCCGGGGCGTTGTTCGTTGATGGCGACCGCGTTCTGATGGTGCGCAAGACGTACGGCGAACGCTGGGACCTACCGGGAGGCTACGTCGACATCGGCGAGTCGCCAGGCGCAGCGTGCAAGCGTGAGGTGGCCGAAGAACTCGGTCTTGACCGGCAGGCCGTCAGACCGCTGGTGATCGACTGGGCGCCACGTGAGTCCGAGGGCGACAAGGTTCTGTGGATCTTCGACTGCGGAGCGCTCGGTGAGGACGCTCAGCGCATCCGCCTGGACCAGACCGAGCTTGACCGCTGGGAGTGGGTGCCCATCGATGAGGTTGCCGCCCGGACGATTCCGCGGCTTGCTCGTCGCATCCAGCGCGCTTACGACGCCTATCAGACGGGTGCGGTCGCGTACCTCGAGCACGGCGAGTCGCCCGCGATGACCTCACGCTGATCCACTTCGGCGTGCTCGCTGTGTCCCAAGTTTCTTTTCTTCATCAAGGCGGCCCCTGCCGGGGCCGCTCGCGCCGCAGTGCTTGAGCCCGTTCGGCAAGGCCCAGGGGCCCGGCTCCGCCACCCTGGCCCGCCGACGGGCGAAGGCGCGACCGACCCCGGCAGACGCCGCGAACGACGGGCTGGGACGGTAGAACTCGTAGGTCCGCTGAATCAGCCGGTGCGGCGAGCGAGCGCGGCTCCTGCTACTTCGCCTCGATCGAGTCATTCTTGCCTTCCGGTAGTGCTGGCGGATCGATCACCTTCTGGATCTCAATTACGATTGGCGAAGAACGCGGCGGATCGCCAGCGATTAGCTCGTGAGTGTTGGCCGACAGGTTTATCGCCAAGTCGAGTGCTACGACAAAGGTCATCAGGTTCTTTCCTGTGACGGTTTTGGTCAACGAGCGTAGGACTTTGAGTTTTCGCCGTAGGCCGCCCAACAATACGTCAAGCGCGTGCTCGGTGTCTTCGGTGCTGAAAAGATGTGCGTTAAACAGAGTATCGCGAATCTTAGAGAGTCGGCGAAGAACCCAGTCTTTTGTCTCTTGATCTAGGTCGCCATCCTGCACCACCTCATCGATCAGCCTGTCCAGCCTGCTGAGCAGGGACTCGCGTTCATCTGGGTCCAGTGACGGCTCTGCGCGTTGACTGTGTAGAAGGTGTGCGCAAATCTCCAAGCAGTACTCTCCAGAGTTCGGATGGATCGGCGTCAAGAACTGCTCAACCTGCAGCTCGCGCACGGCCAGGAAGTTACTCAAGGCATTCTGTACTTCCCCAAAGTGCTTCAAGTGAATCCTGGGATCCGCGGTGGGTGAATCATTTATCATTTCTTGTGTCTGCTCGGCCCACTCGTATAGTTTTGATACCCTCTGCATGAAGGCGTTCATGTCGCCCGAATCGATGTTGAAAACTGAGGACCACGCTTGGAGCGCGCGCGTCGCAGGTGCTTGTTGGCGTACCAATTGAAAGTTCATCAAGAGTCGCCCGGCGGGATTGTTCAGGTAAGTCACTTGGCGATCCTACTTGCGCGTCGCAGGGTGCCGTTGAGGATGGCGGTGTCGCTGGGGATCGCGGGCGTTCGCCACCCCGCACCCCGGCAGATCAACAGGATGCCGAGAATGCGGCCGACTCGCGTCCGTGTGTGGCCGTGTGACATCCCGTCGACCTCCACGAGGGCAACCACACGCGTCAAGGGGGCAGTCCCGGCGAACGGTCCCGTGTGGACGGAAGTGCCCCCTTGACACGCGCGGTTGGGGCGGGGCCAGGTCGACGGGATGTCACAAGGGCCACCCACTTGTAAGGGGGCAAAGGAAAGCCTCGTGCTGGCATTGGTTGCGGCGCTGTCCGGTCGCGCCGCACAATCGCACGCATGTTCGAGACTACGGTGCACCGCGCACTGGCCAGGCCGCATGATCCACCGCTGGACGTGTGGGTGGAGCTCGGGAAGTTCTACAAGCCCTGGCTCAAGCAGGCAGATTCACCTGGGGTGCTGGTCGAGGAGAAGGGTTTGAGCTTCCCGCTGCGACTGCCGGGCGTGCTGCACGGGTGGCTCCGCTCTCGTCGGGGACCTTGGTTGGCGCTCGTGTCCTACAGCCTGCCGACGAACTCGGGTGTTGGCCCTCTGCGGCTGCAGCACCTCCTGCCGAGGCAGGCCGTGTCACGGCGATGGCCGAACGACGAAGTACCGTACTAGTAGATCTTCTGAACCGGTGTTTACCTGCAAGAATGCCTTGACACTTAAGTGTCAAATTGAGAGAATGGAGGTACAACGGAGAGGTGAGAACAGAGAATGACTACGCTGGCGATCCGACCCGAAACTGCCGAGGCGGAGAACGTGGCAACCGAGCTGGTCCGTGCGATCGACCTTGTGTGGCAAGGGATTTGCCGCCGTCACCCGGACGTCCCCGACATCATGATCACTGTTGGATCGGGCACCATGGGGGCCAAGCCCGGACAGACAACCTTCGGCCACTTCGCAGCAGCAAGGTGGCAGCGCGACGGCGAGACGCTTCCCGAGTTGTTCGTGTCCGGGGAGGGATTAAGGCGTGGCGCGGCTGCGACGCTCGGGACGTTGCTGCACGAGGCCGCGCATGGTGTGGCGCATGTGCGGGGGATCAAGGACACGTCGCGCCAGGGTCGGTACCACAACCGCAAGTTCAAGGACGTCGGTACCGAGCTGGGCCTGATCCTCGAAGAGGACCCGAAGATCGGCTGGAGCATCACCACGGTGCCGCCGTCGACCGCCGCCGAGTACGCAGCCGAGCTGGAGGCGCTGGCCGCCGCCCTTGTGATCTACCGTCACGCCGAGGTCCACGCGCCGTCGAAGCCCAAGAGCAGCAACCTTGCGGTCGCCCAGTGCGCCTGCCCCCGCAAGATTCGAGTCGCCCGCAGCACTCTCGCCGAGGCGCCGATCACGTGCGGTCAGTGCAGTGAGGAGTTCGTCGCTGAAGACGACGAGTGACCACAGCGCGGTCAAGATCACTGCGGCCCGCAATCTCCAGCTTGCTGGACGGCGGGCCGCTCAGAACATAGTGGTCTGGCCGTGGTCGGGAGGCTCTTCAATGCTCAGACCTGGGAGGGCGTCTCCGATCTTGAGGATGCCCTTATCCCACGTGTATAGCTTGGGGCACATCCACGCGACCGCGACCGCCACGATGCACGCGTCAGCCCCCTTCAGGTTGTAGTCCGACGCTAGTCGTGCAGCCTGTGTCGCGATCCGCTCAGTGATGTCGGCGACGAGATACTCACTGTCCTTGATCCACTGATGCGCGAGCGTGATACGCCTCGTGCGTTCGGCAGCCCCACCGTCATCGCCTCGAATCTGCCCGGACCCGGCCACTTCAGCCAATACCAGTGCCGGGAGCAAGACGCGGTGACTAGTCCCGTCAACCCGGAACACCTGAACAGACCGGACATGACGCTCCGGATCGCCGGGTGCAAGCACATCGATGATCACGCAGCTATCGACCACCACCAGCGGTGGCGCCGTCTTAGCCACGTTGCCGCCTAATCCAGTCCGCAGAGTCCATTCCCTCTGTCCAGTCAGGACCGAACAAGCCGATCACATCGTCTAGCGCAACCCTCGACTCGGGCGCGCCGAGCGCGGTGAGCCCTTCCAACGCAATCGACTCGACTTGATCGTAAATGTTCCGGGTCACCCGTCCCCACACTTCGACTTCCTGATCGAGCGCCTGGCGGACCATCGCAGCGTGCTTCGCGGGGAACGTCACCGTGACGATCTTCCCGGTTCGGTAATCGCGGAGCGCTGCGGTGTGCTGGTGGCCGTTGTAGCGGTACAGCTCGCCTCGTACCGACCCCAGGGATGGAGGTGGTGGCTGGATGCTCTCGCGCGCGTGCAGAGCCAACTGCTCGTCAACAGGAGTGAGTGCATCGCTGATCCGGAGCCAGATCCCTTCAACGCCCGATCGCTTACGCACCTGATCGAGTTCAAGTAACCCGGCGACCGTCTCCACTGACCAGCCTGCTGGAACCGCAGACTCATGGAAGAGGTCACGCAGCCCGCTGCGTATCACGGCGGCAGCACGCTCGTTCGTGCGGATGCCGACCTTCGCGCTACCCACAGAGAGGCTGCTGATGCTGGCTGGCACCGGTTCGTCTTGAGGGAGACTGCGGATGATCTTATCCAGTGCAACGATCGCTTCTGCGAGCGCACGGGGGTCGATCTCTCCGTGGGGGCCCTGCAGCTCGATCTTGATCTCGTCCTTGTGCTCGACTTGCACGTCGTCACTGAACTCGGCCTGAATGGCGTCGTGTTCCACGTCTGCCTCCCCTCGACTTCTCACGCCTGCTGTCAGCTCCAACAACCAGGATGGCACTAACCCACCTGATCGGTGAACGTATCGACATACAGTCGTCGGCTCGTTACGTCGGTTACTGGATCACCCGGACGAGCATCGGCCACAGTCTCGTCACCCCGCGCCTAGGTGGACGACCCGCAGCCAGAGTGACCGACATTGGGCCGTCTGTGGGCCGCGAGGTGACGCCAAACAACGAAAAGCGACGCTGACCATCGCGAAGAGTTTTCGCAGGTCAGCGCCGCTCTTAGGGCTGTGACCTCAGCCTTGCTTCGTCTCCCAGAAAATCTTGTCGATCTGGGCGATCAGGTCGAGCAGCGTCTGTCCGGAAGCCGGGTCCATGGAGCCCTTGGTGCCACCGGCACCCGCGGCCTTGGTGGCACGGTTGAACAGGTCGTGCAGCTCGGGGTACTTCTCGAAGTGCGGTGGCTTGAAGTAGTCCGTCCACAGCACCCACAGGTGGTGCTTGACGAGCTCGCTGCGCTGCTCCTTGATGAGAACGGCGCGCTCCCGGAACTCCGGGTCCTCGTTCGCCTGGTACTTCTCCTGGACCGCCTTGATGGACTCCGCCTCGATGCGAGCCTGTGCGGGGTCGTAGACGCCGCAGGGGAGGTCGCAGTGCGCGGTGGCCTCGAGACGGGGGCGGAGAATGCGCGACAAGAGTCGCATCGTTCCTCCCTGACAAGTGGATGCTCCGACGTAACGGACCCTACTCCGGCTACCCCAGGTGGTGATCGTTGACACCGGCGTTCAGACGCGTCCTGATCAAAGGCCCGTCGATGGTTCCGACGCTGTACGACGGCGACGTCGTGCTGGTCAGGTGGAGTGCGCCCGCGCGGGAGAACGACGTGGTGCTGGTGCGGTGGGGATCACGGCCGGGGCAGCTGTCGGTGAAGCGCGCGTCTCACGAGGTGGAAGGCGGGTGGTTCGTGCGCAGCGACAACCCGCTCGGCCACACCACGGACTCGCACGACCTCGGGGCCGCCGAGGTCGTGGCCAGAGTCGTCTGCCGGCTCTGGCCACGGCCGAAGGTCAGGCTGTGAGGATCAAGCCTTGAGCGACTCGTAGAGCGCCAGGCAGTCCTCGTAGCGGGGCAGCAGGCCGGTCGACGCGGCCTCGGCGAGCGTCGGCGCGTCGCGGTCCTTGTCGGACAGCACGAACTCGAGGTCCGACGGCCACGGCAGCTCCAGCGCCGGGTCCAGCGGGTTGATCCCGTGCTCGGCGCCGGGGTTGTAGCCCGTCGAGCACAGGTAGGTCATCGTCGTGTCGTCCTCGAGCGCGATCATCGCGTGGCCGAGTCCCTCTGGCAGGTACATGGCGTTGCACGCGTCCGCGGACAGCACCACGGAGTCGCACTGGCCGAACGTGGGTGAGCCGACGCGGATGTCGACGACCACGTCGAGCAGCGCGCCGCGCGGGCAGTAGACGTACTTCGACTGCGACGGCGGCACGTCGGAGAAGTGGACGCCGCGGATCGTGCCGCGCCGCGACACGCTGTGGTTGGTCTGCCCCAGCCGCAGCGGGTGGCCGACAGCCGCCTCGAACACCGCCGACTGGAACGGGGCCACGAAGACGCCGCGGTCGTCGGGGAACGTCCGGGGAGTGAACTCGAATACCCCGGCGATTTTCAGTTCACTCGCTTGCATGAACATCACCCTAAGGGGCACCGGAATCTTGACCGATCGGGTGCTCTCTGCCTGCGGAAACCGACTGGTCGGTGCAGAAAACCGGACAGACGTCTTGGTAAAACCGCCTCTGACCTGCGGATAGGTGTGATCCCCACCGCAGACAGGCGGGCCGCGTCCTGTCACACTTCCTCTCACCGCAGCGCCCGGTGGGCGGTGAGGCACACCTCGAGCCGAGCCGTTGACCGATTTTCCAGGCCCCGTGGATCCAGTGCGACAACGCTGGAACGGTGCGCCGACTGGTGATGAACCCGAGCCCTTGGGTTCCGCCGCCCGCACCGCAGGAGGGACCCCGTGACCGCATTGAACGAAGCCGCTACCGACCCGACGCAGCTCACCGACGAGGAGATCTTCTCCGCGCACGTCGGTGGCAAGCTCGAGATCGGTGTGACCGCCTCGCTGGCCGACCCGAAGGCGTTGTCCATCGCGTACACCCCCGGTGTCGCGAAGGTCAGCAGGGCGATCGCCGACGACCCGTCGCTCGCCGCGAAGTACACCTGGGCGCACCGGCTCGTCGCCGTCGTCAGCGACGGCACCGCCGTCCTGGGTCTCGGTGACATCGGCGCGGCCGCCTCGCTCCCCGTCATGGAGGGCAAGGCCGCGCTGTTCAAGACCTTCGGCGGGCTCGACTCCATCCCGCTCGTGCTGAACACGACCGACGTCGACGAGATCGTCGAGACGCTGGTGCGGCTGCGGCCGTCGTTCGGCGCGGTCAACCTGGAGGACGTCTCCGCGCCGCGCTGCTTCGAGCTCGAGGCGCGGCTCATCGAGGCGCTCGACTGCCCGGTCATGCACGACGACCAGCACGGCACCGCGGTCGTCGGCCTGGCCGCGCTGCGCGGCGCGAACACCGTGCTGGGCAAGGACATCGCGAACCAGCGCGTAGTCATCTCCGGTGCCGGCGCGGCGGGCATCGCGATCGCCAAGATCCTCATCGCGGCGGGCGCGGGCGAGATCACGCTGGTCGACTCGCGCGGCATCGTCTACGACGGCCGCGACGGGCTGAACCCGGTGAAGGCGCAGATCGCCGCCGCCACCAACGGCAGCGGGCTCAAGGGTGGCATCGCCGAGGCGCTCGCCGGTGCGGACGTCTTCATCGGCGTCTCGTCGTCGAAGGTGTCCGAGGACATCATCGCGAGCATGGCGAAGGACTCGATCGTCTTCGCACTGTCCAACCCGGACCCCGAGGTTCACCCGGACGTGGCTTCCCGCCACGCGGCGATCGTCGCGACCGGTCGCAGCGACTTCCCGAACCAGATCAACAACGTGCTGGCGTTCCCGGGAATCTTCCGCGGCGCGCTGGACGCGGGCGCGCGCCGGATCACCGAGGGCATGAAGCTCGCCGCCGCCGAGGCCATCGCGGCCGTCGCCAGCGACGACCTCGGTCCGGACCGGATCGTGCCGAGCGCTCTCGACCCGCGCGTCGGTCCCGAGGTCGCCGCGGCCGTCGCGGCCGCCGCCAAGAACGACGGAGTCGCCTGAAGATCACCTTAAGAACGCCATCGCAATACATTCACCCATCGGCGCGGAACCACGGACGTGGCTGTTCGTTAACCCGTCAAGGGGTGGGCGATGACGCTTTGAAGCGCTACCGTCCCTCTCCTCGGGAGAACACCCGAGGAGAGGGTTCGTATTTGCCGCCGTTCGGGTGTCGCCAATCCGGCTACCCCGTTTGCCGTGGGCGGCGAATGCGGGAGAGGGTGGGCCGGTGCCCAAAGGGGTAGGACGCACTCCGGTCGTGGACGGACGCGGTCGCCGGACCGCGAGCCGTGCCTCGGTCACGCTCGACGGAGTGACACTCCCCGACGCGCCGTCGCTTCTGGTCGACCCCAAGGGCGTTGTCATGCAGGCCAACCCGGCGGTCGTCGAGGCCACCGGCGTCGGCTCCGCCGAGGAGCTGGTCGGCCGCCCGCTCGGCGAGGTGCTCGTCGGCAACCAGTCCGACCTGCGGCTGGTGCGCGCCAACGGCACCGAGATGCCCGTCCGCGTCGCCAGGCACCCCGTTCCCGGCACGAGCCTGCAGGCCGTGCTGCTCATCGACGTCTCGGACCTCTCGGCCGCCGCGGACACCTTGCGGGACGAGCAGCGCAGGCTGCACGAGGTGCAGCGGGTCGCGGAGATCGGCTCCTGGGAGTTCGACCCGGCGACCGGCGCGACTGTTTGGTCCCTCACGCACTACGACCTCCTCGGGCTCGGTCCCGGCACGGTCGTCCCCGGCGCGCAGGCCGTGCTGGACGTCGTGCACCCGGACGACCTCGAGATGGTGTCGAGCTACTGGGCGAACCGCGAGATCACCGGCGACCCCATCGACATCGAGTACCGGGTGATCCGCCCGGACGGCGAACTGCGCTGGATCCAGGGCGTCGCCGAGGCGAAGCTGACCGTCGACGGCAAGCTGCACCGCATCACCGGCTACATCCGCGACATCACCGAGTCCAAGCGCGCCGCGACCGAGCTGGCGACGGAACGGGCGAGGTTGCTGGAGGCGCAGCGGATCGCGCGCATCGGCAGCTGGTCCTACGAGTTCGGCACCCGCGCCGTGCACCGCAGCGAAGTGCTGATGGAGATGTACGCGGACATCGACCACACGCCGGACAACGACCTGCTGTCCGGCGTCCACCCGGACGACCGCCCCGCGCTGGAGGAGTTGCGGCACAAGCTGTTGCACGCCGAGGACGGTTCGCCGCTCGAGGCCGAGGTGCGCAGCGAGTTCGGCGACCGCGTGTACATCTGCCGCGCTCGCGCCGAGCTCTCGTCGTCCGGCCAGATCGAACGCGTCCACGGCACCATCCAGGACGTCACCGAGGCCCGCGCGCTGGAACGGCAGATGCGCGACGACCGCAGGCGGCTCGCGGACGCGCAGCAGGCCGCGCGGCTGGGCACGTGGGAGTGGAACCCCGCCACCGACGACGTCGTGTGGTCGGACATGCTCTTCGAGCTCTACGGCGTGCCTCCCGAGGAGCCCGGCGGGTACGAGGCCTATCTCGCGCTCGTGCACCCGGAGGACCGCGGCTGGGTCGACGACCTGTGGAAGCAACTCGCCGTCGACGAGGTGCCCGTGCAGTGCGAGCACCGGGTCGTGCGCCGCGACGGCGTGGTGCGCGTGTTCCGCTGTCACGGCATGGTCGTGCACGACAAGCACGGCAAGCAGCTGGCCGTCGGCACCGCGCAGGACATCACCGAGCAGCGCGCCGCCGAGGCCCGCATGAAGCGCTCGTCGCAGCGGTTCGCGGACCTGGTGTCCGTGACGCCGGTCGGCATCGGCCTGTTCGACGAGGCCGAGCGGCTCGTCGACGCGAACGACGCGCTGTGCGACCTGCTCGGCATGGAGCTGGAGCAGTTGCGCGGCATGACCGCCGAGCAGCTGACGCACCCGGACGACACGTCGGCGTCGCTGCGGTCGGTCGACTGGGCGGCGTCGGACCGCACGCACAAGATCCCGCAGCGGATACTGGTCAGACCCGACGGCGAGCGCGTCTACTGCGAGCTGCACATCGCGTTGTCCGTGCAGGACGACGGCCGCCGCTTCTGGCTGATCGCGTTCCTCGACATCACCGAACGCCGCCGCACCGCCGAGGCGCTGCGCCACCAGGCGACGCACGACGAGCTGACCGGCCTGCCGAACCGCTCGCTGGTCAAGGAGATCCTCGCCAAGCTGCTGGAGGGCGAGAAGCGCTCCAAGGTCGCCGTCTTCTTCTGCGACATCGACAACTTCAAGCGCGTCAACGACTCGCTCGGCCACGACGCCGGCGACGAGCTGCTGGTCGCGCTCGCACGTCGTCTCGAAGGCGGCCTGCCGGAGACCTGCACCGCGGCCCGTCTGTCCGGCGACGAGTACGTGATCATCTGCTCGGACATCGACGCGGTCGGCGGTGTCGACGCACTGGCGACGCGCGTCGCTTCGTTGCTGCGCACCGCTGTTCCCGTGCACGGCCAGCTGGTCAGGGTGTCCGCGTCCATCGGCGCCGCGGTGCCGAACGGCTCCCGCGCGAACGGCGCGGACCTGCTGCGCTTCGCCGACGCCGCGATGTTCGAGGCCAAGCGCTCCGGCGCCGGCCGCGTCTCGCTGGCGTCCGCCGCGCTGATCGCGTCCGCCGACCGCCAGGTGCACCTCGAAGGCCAGCTGCGCGACGCGATTCAGAACGACGGCCTGACGCTGCACTTCCAGCCCGTGGTCGGTGTGGACGGTGCCGTGCTGACGGCCGAGGCGCTGGTGCGCTGGCCGCACCCCGACCGCGGTCTCCTGCCGCCGGACGTGTTCCTGCCGGTCGCCGAGCAGGGCGACCTCATGCGCGAACTGGACCGCTGGGTGCTGCGCACGGCGCTGCGCGAGGCTTCGACGTGGCCCGCACCCGACGGCAGGCCCGTTTCGGTCGCGGTCAACCTCGCCGGCCTCGTGCCCGGCGACCCCGAGTTCGTGGACATCGTGTCCAACGCGATCATCGAGTCCGGCGTGCCGTGGGACCGGGTCGTGCTGGAACTGGTCGAGACCGCGCTGGTCGACCTGCCGTCGCGGGTGCGTCAGTCGATGGACGAGCTGGTGCAGCGCGGCGTGCAGTTCGCCGTCGACGACTTCGGCACCGGCTACTCGTCGCTGGCCCGCTTGAAGGACCTGCCCGCGCAGATCATCAAGGTGGACCGGCGGTTCGTCTCCGGCGTGGGCAACGACTCCTCCGACTTCGCCGTCGCCCGTGCCGTCGTCGACATGGCTCGGGCCATGGGGCGCAAGTGCGTCGCCGAAGGCGTTGAGACGGCCACGCAGTTCCACGTGTTGCGCGGGGTCGGTGTGGACGCCTATCAGGGATGGTTGTTCTCGCGTCCGGTGCCGCCCAAGGAGTTCCGCGCCGTGCTGGCCCTCGGCCCCTTGCACATCCCGCGCGCCGGCTAGTTCACCCTGTCCGCGCTGGCTGTGATCGCCGGCAGCAGTGCGGCGATCCGGTGCAACGGCAGGTCGATCAACCGCAGCTCCAGGTCCTCGTCATCGGGTGCCGCACCCTCGACGACCTCACGCGCTTGACGCTTGGTCACCGCACCCTGGGAAGCGGTGATCAACGCCTCCCGCCACACGTTGCCGAGCTTGCCGTGCGCCCGCATCAGCACCTCGCGCACCACGAGGTCACCGGGCGACAAGGTCCCGGCCAGCACCTGGTCCGCCACCACGATCGTGTGCTTGTTGTCCGGCGTGTTGCGCAGGAACTTCAACGCGAACCGCGTCCGCACCAGGGACTGCAGCTCCTGCTGCCCGGCGGCCGACGACACGGCGGGGTGGTTGTTGGCCACCAATGCAGCGAGCCGTGCGGGTGAGGAGGCCAGCAGTGACCGCAGCAGCCAGGGGCCGGGGTCCGCGGTCAGGTCCAGCGCGAGGGACGCGGCACCCTTGCCGATGGGATCGGCCCAGCCGGGGCCGCGCGGCTTCGGTGGCGGCGAGGACTCGGGGCGGGGAGCCAGGTCGCTCAACGTGGACAGCGCTTCCCGCGGCGGCCCTGACGACTCGACGGACTGCGCGCCGTGCGTGTAGATGCGGGTTCCGGCGGACACCGAACGGCGTGCGGTGGGGCGGCACACGTACAGGTCCGCGGCGCTGCCGATGGCCTGTGCGCCGTCGAAGCGGTGGAACGCGGGCAGGATCGCCTCGAACACCAGGCCCAGCTTCTGCAGCTCCTGCTGCACCTTCAGGCCCAGTGCGGGCGTGCGGTCGCTGAAGCCGTACGCCAGCAGCACGCGGCCGGCCGAGGTGTCCGCCAGCGCCTCGACCGCGCGGCCCGCGAACAACCCCATGCCCTCCGGCGTGTACGGCGGGTCGCTGAACACCAGGTCTGCCGTTTCCACCAGGGCGGGCGGCAGGCCGAAGCGGAAGTCGGCGTGCAGGGTGCGGACGCGCCAGCCGTGTTCAGCAGCGCGTTTGTCGATGTAAGCGAGCAAACGGTCGTCGACGTCCACCACGGTGACCGTCACGTCCGGGTTGACCGCGCACACCGCGAGCGACGTGAGGTCGTGGTCACCCAGGCACAGCAGGTGCCTGCCGCGCAGCTCGTAGGTGTTGTTGAGCCAGAGCGCGCGCTTCAGCGCCGTCTCGGCCGTCGCCTGGACGTGGTCCAGCGCGGACAGCGGCGCGGGCACGTCGGCTGTGAACGAAAGAATCAGGCGCAGCGCGTCGGTGTGCCGGGAGACCAGCGCGTCGACCGGGTCGACGAGGTCTTCGGACGGCGCGAAAGCGGTGCGGTAGTCGGCCGCGCGCGACGGCGTGATGCGGTAGCGCTCGCCGTCGACGTCCAGGTCGGATTCGACGGCCTTCAGCAGCTCCTGCACCGTGCGGCGGGGCACCGCGGGCAGCCTGACCAGCTCGGCGAGCGGATGCCAGTCCTCGCTGAGCAGGGCGAGCACGCGGCGGAGCTTGCGCGCGTGCACGCCGCGCTCGGAGAGCAGCAGCCGCACCTCATCGATAGTCACAAGCGGGAAACCATACGGCCTGCCACATCGTGGAACGCTGTGCCGGGGTACGCCGAACGAGTTAAGGTCTCAGGGATCTACATCCAGGGCGGCCGGCGAGTGGCCGTCACGACCGGAGGGATCTCGGGTGATCGAGTTCCGGGCCGTCACCAAGCGGTTCGAGGACGGGACCATCGCTGTCGACGAGCTCGACCTCGTGGTCGAGGCCGGGACGATCACGGTGTTCGTCGGGCCCTCCGGCTGCGGCAAGACCACGTCGCTGCGCATGGTGAACCGCATGATCGACTCCACGTCGGGGACCATCCTGGTGGACGGCAAGGACGTCATGTCCGTCGATCCGCCCACGTTGCGCCTCGGCATCGGCTACGTCATCCAGCAGGCCGGCCTGTTCCCGCACCGCACGGTGCTGGACAACGTCGCGACCGTGCCGCTGCTGTCCGGTTGGGACAGAAAGCGCGCCCGCACGCGTGCGGCTGAGCTGCTCGAGACCGTCGGGCTCGACTCCGGTTTCGCGAAGCGCTATCCCGCGCAGCTCTCCGGTGGTCAGCAGCAACGCGTCGGCGTCGCCCGCGCGCTCGCGGCGGACCCGCCGGTGCTGCTGATGGACGAGCCGTTCAGCGCCGTCGACCCGATCGTGCGCGAAGGCCTGCAGGACGAACTGCTGAGGCTGCAAGGAGAACTTGGCAAGACGATCGTGTTCGTCACGCACGACATCGACGAGGCGCTCAAGCTCGGCGACCGGGTCGCGGTGTTCCGCGAGGGCGGTCACCTGGCGCAGTACGCCAAGCCGGCCGAGCTGTTGAGCGCGCCCGCCAACGACTTCGTCGCGAGCTTCGCCGGACGCGACCGCGGCTACCGAACGCTCACGTTCCTCCGCGCAGACGTTCCGGTGCGCGAGGTGACCACGGCGACGCTGGGCAGCACGGTCACGTCGAACGGCTGGGTGCTGGCCGTCGACGAGAACCGGCGCCCGGTCGGCTGGCTGTCCCCTGTGGACGGTGCGACCGAGGTGACGGCCGACAAGCTGATCTCCGGCGGGTCGCTGTACGACGGCAGCTCGCTGCGCGCCGCGCTGGACGCCGCGCTCAGCTCGCCGTCCGCGCTCGGCGTGACGGTGGACCCCGACGGCGCGGTCGTCGGCGTGGTGCAGGCGGACGACGTGCTGAAGGCGCTCGCCACCGCACGCGCCGCGGGTGAGGTCCCGTCGTGACCTGGATCTTCGAGAACTGGGACAAGTTCTTGGAGCTGACCGCCGTGCACCTGAGGCTGGCGGTGGTGCCGGTCCTGATCGGCCTGGTGATCTCGATCCCGCTCGGCTGGGTCGCCAGCCGGTCGCGGGTCGCGAGCGCGGTGCTCCTGCCGCTGTCCAACATCCTCTACACGATCCCGTCGCTCGCGATGATCGTGATCATGCCCGCGCTGATCGGCAGCAAGATCCTCGACGAGATCAACGTCGTGATCCCGCTGGCGATCTACACGGTGGCGCTGCTGATCCGCGGCATCTCCGACGCGCTGCGCGCGGTGCCCGGTCACGTCGTCGCCGCCGCGACCGCCATGGGGTTCCGGCCGCTGCGCCGGTTCATCACCGTCGAGTTCCCGCTGGCCGTGCCGGTCACGATCGCCGGCCTGCGGGTCGCGATGGTGTCGAACATCAGCATGGTGAGCATCGGCGCGCTGGTCGGGCTCGGCGGGTACGGGCAGCTGTTCATCGAGGGCTACCAGTCGAACCAGGACAAGGTGTGGGCCGGCCTGATCGCGACGATCGTGCTCGCGCTGATCGCCGACACCCTGCTGCAGGTGGCCGGACGCGTGCTCACGCCGTGGGTGCGGGCGGGGAGGTGAGCGATGGGCTGGCTGTTCGACGCTGAGAACTGGAGCGGCGCGACCGGGATTCCGGTGCGGCTGCTGGAACACCTCGCGTACACGTGGCTGACGCTGCTGATCGCCGCGGTGATCGCGGTGCCGCTCGGCGCGTACGTCGGGCACACCGGGCGCGGCGGGTTCCTGATCGTGGGACTCACCAACGGTCTGCGCGCGCTGCCGACCATGGCCGTGCTGATCCTCGTCGTGCTGTGGGCGGGCATCGGCGACCTGCCGGTGTACACGGCGCTGGTGCTGCTGGCGATCCCGCCGATCATGGCCGGTACCTACGCGGGCATCCGCGCGGTCGAACCGGCCACTGTGGACGCCGCTCGCGGTGTGGGCATGCGCGAGCGCGCGGTCCTGCTGCAGGTGGAGCTCCCGAACTCGCTGCCGCTGGTGTTCGGCGGTTTCCGCAGCGCCGCGCTGCAGGTCGTCGCGACGGCGACCATCGCGGCCTACGTGGGTGCGGGAGGGCTTGGCCGGTACGTCTTCGACGGGCTGGCGTTTCAGGAGTACGACCAGATGCTCGGTGGTGCGGTGCTCGTCGCCGTGCTCGCCGTGCTCGTGGACCTGGTGTTCGTCGGGCTGCAACGACTGACGGTGTCGCCCGGACTTCGTCCAGTGGGAACCGGAGGAAAATCATGAAGCGCATCGCCACGGCCGTAGCGGCGGTCATGCTGCTCTCGGCTTGCGGGGGCGACCCGCTGTCCAACGGCGGTTCCGGGCAGTCGTCCTCCGACACGATCGTCGTGGGTTCCGCGAACTTCCCGGAGTCGCGGCTGATCGCCGAGATCTACGCGGAGGCGTTGAGCGCCAAGGGCGTCAAGGTCACCAAGAAGCTCAACATCGGCAACCGCGAGCTGTACTACAAGGGCGTGCAGGACGGGTCGATCGACCTCATCCCCGAGTACAGCGGCGTGCTCCTCAAGCACATCAAGAAGGACGCGGTCGAGGTCGCCCCGGACGAGGTGTACGAGGCGCTGAAGAAGGCGCTGCCCGCCGGGCTGATCGTGCTGGACAAGTCGTCCGCCGAGGACAAGGACGCCGTGGTCGTCACCAAGGCGACCGTCGCGCAGTACAGCCTGAAGTCGATCGAGGACCTCGTGCCGTACTGCAAGGACCTCGTGTTCGGCGGCCCGCCCGAGTTCCAGCAGCGCCCGGACGGCCTGCCCGGTCTCAAAGAGAAGTACAAGTGCGAGTTCAAGGAGTTCAAGGCGCTCGACGTCGGCGGCCCGCTGACCGTCGCCGCGCTGAAGGACAACTCCGTCCAGGCCGCTGACCTGTTCACGACGGACGTCGCGATCACGGCCAACGAGTTCGTCGTGCTCGAGGACCCGAAGAGCGTCTTCGCCGCGCAGAACGTGCTGCCGCTGATCAACGAGAAGAAGGCGTCGGAGAACGTGCGCAGCGTCCTCAACGCGATCTCGAAGAAGCTCGACACCAAGACGCTGCTGGAGCTGAACGCCAAGTTGTCGTCGCCGGACAAGCCGGAGGCCGACAAGGTGGCCAAGGAGTGGCTGGCGTCGGCAGGAATCTGACCTCGAAGTTGTAACACGTTCTTCCTCCCCACGATCATGGTGCGTGGGGAGGAGAACGGTGATCGACACCGAGACCGACCAGGTGCTGCGGTTCGCCGCTGTCATCGGCGGGTCCTTCGAGAAACCCTTGCTGCGGCACGTGGTCCATCGGGCCGAGGACTCGCTCGACCGAATGCTGCACACCGCGACGAGCAGCGGTGTGCTCCGCGCGGAGGCGACGCGCTACCGGTTCCGCGACAACGCGATCAGGCTCGAGTTCTACCGCGGGCTGGACGAGGCGGTCCGCTGCGGCGTGCACCGGCGCGTGGCCGTCGTGCTCAAGTCGACCGGCGCCGACGCCGCGCGGATCGCGCACCACCTCGTGGCCGCGCTGCCGTACAGCTCGGCCGAGGAAGCGTTGCGGTACACGCTGGAGGCCGGGCGAGCCTCGCTCGATCACAGCGAAGCCGTCGCTCTCTTCGCGCAGGCGTTGAAGCTGGTGGAGCGGTGATCCGGCGGCCGAGGCTCGAGGACCTGCTGTGCTCGGCGCGACTGACCGCGGTCGTCGCGCCCGCCGGTTACGGCAAGACCACGCTGCTCACGCAGACGCCGACCGAACGCCCGGTCGTCTGGCACACCTGCCAGGAGAGCGACCGGCTGCTGGGGCCGATGGCCGACGCGCTCGCCTCGACGTGGACGCGCGTGCCCGCGATCTCCGGTGACGTCGACGCCGACCAGACGGCGCGGGCGCAGGCCATCGCGGGCATGTTGTGCGACGCGCTGCCGTCCGACGTGGTGATCGTCCTCGACGACGTGCACGTGATCGAGTCCGGCGATCCGGCCGCGAAACTCCTGGAGGCGTTGTGCCTCCAGCTGCCGCCCACCGCGCGGCTCGTGCTGTCCGGCCGTTGCCAGCCGCCGTTCTCGTTGCGGCGCTTGAGGTTCGACGACGAGCTGGTGGAGATCACCGCGGCGCAGCTGGCGTTCACCGAGGACGAGGCCGCCGCGCTGCTCGACGAGCCGGGTGAGGTGCACCGGATCACCGGCGGCTGGCCGATCGCGGTGCGCCTGATGGCCGAGGCCGGCGCGGTCGACCACCCGCGGCCCGAGCCGCTGTTCGACTACCTCGCGGACGAAGTCGTTGGCAGGGAACCGTTCTCCACTCGTGAGCTGTTGCGCACCGCGACCGCGTTCGACCGGTTCACCGCCGAACTGCTGGAGGAGCTGGGACATCCCAGCGCGCGCACGGTGCTGGTGGATCTGGTGCGGCGCGGGCTGTTCGTCGAGCAGGTGCGGTCCGCGCCGGGCTGGTTCACGCTCGTGCCGCTGGCCCGCGAGTTCACCGCGGACCGGCTGCCGATGGACGAGTGGGAGCGCGGCGAGGTGCACGCGGTCGCCGCGCGCTGGTTCGTCGAACGGGGTGAGGTCGCCAGGGCGGTCGACTCGCTGGCCGTGCTGCGCAACTGGCCCGCGATCACGGACCTGCTCGCGGATCTGTTGCGCACCAAGGGAGCCGACGCGCTGCTCGCCGCGACGGCCAAGGTGCCGCACGACGCGCGGACGCCGCGGGTGTGGCAGTGGGAGGGCGTCGCGCACCAGGTGCGCGGTGACTGGCGGCTCGCGGCGAACCGGTTCGAGCGCGCGGCCGCGGTGGACGGGCTCACCGCCGAACTGGCGTGGCGCATGGCGTGGATCCAGCACCTGCGCGGCGGACCGGAAGACGCGCTGCGGATCTGCGACTCGTGTCCGCTGACCGGTGCTGATCCCGTTGCGGAGTCGCTGTTGCTGAGCACGGCGGCCGGCGCGCACTGGGCGTTGGGCGATCTCAAGGCGGCCGAGTCGACCGCTTCCGAGGCGTTGGAGCGCGCGTCCGGTGACGACACGGCACTGGGCATGGCGCACACGGTGCTCGCCATGATCGCCGCGGCGCACGGCAGACGTGACGAGCTCACCGAGCACAACGACCTCGCACTCGACCACGCTCAGCGCGCGGGAGACGTGCTGGGGCTGATCCGGATCCGCTCCAACCAGGCGTCGCACCTCGTCGAGGCGGGGGAGCACGAGTCCGCGCTGGCGGAGATCGAGGCGATGCTGCCGCTCGCGGACGTCACCGGGTTCGCGACGTACCGCGCGATCGGGTTGCACAACCGCGGTGAGGCGCTGCTCGGCCTCGGCAGGCTGGACGAGGCCGCCGCGGACTTCCACGCCGCGCAGAAGGCCTTTGAGAAAGCCGGTTCCTGGCTCGCCGCGGCGCCACTGGTGTACCTCGGTGAGGTGCATCGGCTGCGGGGCGATCGCGCGCTGGCCGGTTTCGCGTTGCTGGAGGCACTGCGCCTCGCGTCGGCCAAGAACACCGTGCCGCACCTGGTGCTCGCGCACGTCAGGCTCGCGAACCTCTACCGGCACGACGATCCCGAGCGCGCTCGGGAGCACGCCGCGAAGGCCGTCGAACTGGGTGAAGGTGTGGGCCGCGTGTCGGCGTTGCTGGCCGCCGCGCGCGTGGGTGACGCGAAGGACCTGTGCCACGAGGCGTACGCCGTCGCCACCCGCCGCGGTGACCGCGCGGGCCTCGCGGAGTCGTTGGAACTGCTGGGACAACTGGAGAACGACAGGATCCTGCTCGACCAGGCGCTGACGTTGTGGCGCGAGGTGGGCGACCCGCTCGGGGAGGTCAGGGTGCGGACCGCGCAGGCGGTGCTGGTCGGTGGAGCGGCGGGGGAGCGTCTCGCGGTCGAGGCGCAGCACAAGGCGGCCGGGCTCGGCGCGCGGCTGCTGGCCGAGGCCGCGGCCGGTGCGGCGGAGACGTGTCGCCGCGCGAGCCGTCCGGCGGTGTTCATCCAGACGCTGGGCGGGTTCCGCGTGCTGCGCGACGGCGAACCCGTGCCGCCGACGGCCTGGCAGTCGCGCAAGGCGCGCGACCTGGTGAAGATCCTCATCGCCCGGTGCGGGCGGCCGATCACCCGTGAGGCGCTCGGCGGTCTGCTGTGGCCCGATGAGGAACCCGAACGCGTCGCCAACCGGCTGGCCGTGGCGTTGTCGACCGCGCGGAGCGTGCTGCGCGCCGGTGCGGGCGTGGTGGCCGAAGGCGACGCGGTGCGCCTCGATCCGTCCCTGCTGCCGGTCGACGTCGTGCTGTTCCTGGCCGATGCGCGTGCTGGACTCGCCGCGGCGCACCGGAAGTCGTCCGAGGCGCTGTCGTTGCTGACGGCGGCGGAGTCCGCGTACCACGGTGACTTCCTGGAGGAGGACCCGTACGAGGACTGGGCCGTGCGGCTGCGCGAGGAGGCCCGGTTGATCTACTTGCAAGTCGTTGCCGTGCTCGCCGAACACGCCGAGCGGGCCGGCGAGTTCCCGTTGGCGAGCCGGTACTGCCTGCGGGTGCTGGAACGCGATCCGTACGACGAGAACGCGCATCTGACGCTGGTGCGCGTCCTCGCCGCGGCGGGGAGCCACGGCGAGGCACGGCGGTGCTACCAGACCTACGTGACGCGGATGCGCGAGATCGAGGTCGATCCGCGGCCGTTCACAGCGAACAGACCGCGTACGGCGTGATCGACCACCGGATCTGCTGCGTCTGAGCATCCCTGGCCTGCCCGGTCAGCCACGCGGCGGACTCGTACGGCAGCACGTCGCCGATGATCGCCTTGCCCGCGACCGAACCACCCGCGCTGATGACCTTCTCGTCGCCCTGGCAGGAAACGGACTTGCTGCCGTTCGGCCCGATCACGACGGACGAGCCGCCGCTGCGCAGCACCGCGCCGGAGCTCTTGCCGCAGATCGCGTACGCCGTGACGCTCCAGGTGCCCGCGGGTCCCTCGGCCTCGGCCGTCGCGCCCTTGAGGTTGCCCTGCGGGGCGAGGTGGGTGAGGTGAACGCCGTTGACGGCGTCGACGATCTCGGCGCCGACGCCGAGCGACTTGGTGCCGGTGGGGCACGACGCCTCGGCGGTCTGCGCGCCGTTCTTGCTGGCCAGGCTGAAGTCGCCGGGCGCGCAGTTCGCGCGGGCGGTCACGGTCCACGGCAGGGGAGTGCCGCTGCCGAACTCGGTCGCGTGCACCTCGACCCCGCTGAGGTCGGCTTTCGGCTTGATGCGGGTGATGGCGGTGCGGTCGCCCGTGACCGCACCGCCCGTCCCGACCACCTTCCAGCCGTTCGGGCAGGTGACCGTGACCGACTTGGCGGACGACGTGCTCGCGCTGGTGGCGCTGTGCGGCTCGACGTCCTCGCCGACGCCCGCCATCGCCGTGGCGGGGTTGATGCTGGTCAGGCTCAACGCCAGCACCGCCGTGCTGAACAACTTCACGATGAACGCCCCTTCGGGTTCCGCGGGCCGGTGCCCGCGGAACCCGAGCATGTCGAGCCGGATTAGAGCGAGATTAAGGTCAGGGGCAGCTGACGATCGTCTCGCCGGCGACGGCGTCGAGGCAGGTGTCCACACCGTCGCCGCCGTTGAGCGTGTCCACGCCGCCCTGGCCCCACAGGAAGTCGTTGCCGCCCAGCGCCGAGATGCTGTTCACGCCCGCGCTGCCGACGAGGTGGTCGACGTTGTTCGTGCCGGTGACGTTCTCCACGTCGGCGTGGACGTTGTCCTTCGCCGCGACCGTGTCGTAGCCGTCGTCAGCGCCCGCGCCGATGGTCACCGAGACACCGGAGCCGGGGTTCAGCGCGCTGCCGTTCAGGTAGTCGACCCGGTCCACGCCGAGGCCGCCGAACACCGCGACGCCGCCCCGCTTGGGCCGCAGGAGGTCGTTGCCCGCACCACCGTTGATCGTGCCCTTGGCGCGGGTCTCGATGACGTCGGCGCCGTCGCCGGTGCTCACGTTCGCGGGCACGTCGTCGGTCGAGTTGGCGTCCATCAGCACGTTGACCCGGTCGTTGAGGTCGCCGGTGGTCACCGAGATGGAGTTGATGAAGCGGGTGTTGAGCGGGGCCGGTGCCTTGTAGACGCACTGCACCTGCGTGCCGACCAGCGTGCACCCCGCGCCTGCCGCGAGCAGGTCACCGCTGTCGGTGACGGTGTACTTGCGGTTGACCGTGTCCATGCCGACGGTGACGTTGTTCGTGTGGCCTGCTTCGGCCTCCACGATCATCACGCCGTTCTGCACGTAGACCGTCGTGTGCGGGGTGGCGTGGGCGATGGCGGGCATGGCGACCGCGGCCAGTGCGGCGGCGCTGATGGCGATGAGCAGTCTCACTTCGGTTTCCCCTTTGTGGCTGGTGCCTTGTGGGGAAACAGCCTGCTCAGGGGGCTTCGGGTGAGCTGTGGGCGTGCTTAGGGCAGGGCTAAGGTGATGATCTCCGCGCTGGTCGGGCCACCGGTTTTCACTCCGCGGCCGCGGGATGCCCTCCGATGCGCGTGGTCAGCTCGTCCGCCGACCGGCGCACCTCACCGGCCAGATCGGGCCAGGTCTGCCCGCACAACGTGTCGCACACGTGCCGGAACGTGAGCGTGATGGCGGCGATGGGCCGTTCCCCGTGGTCGAAGACGGGAGCGGCGACGGAGGCGAACCCGGCGGTCACGAACCCGTCCTCGACCGCCCACCCCTGCCGTCGCTCGGCCTGCAACAACCGCCGCAGAGCGGGCAGGTTGTGCGGCCCTCGCCCGGTCCGGTCGACGAACCCGTCCACGGTCGGGAACAACGCCCGGACCTGGGCGGGCGGCAGGTGGGCCAGCATGGCCCGGCCGGACGCGGTGAGGTGCGCCGGCAACCGCACGCCGACGTCGGACACGATCGTCTGCGGCTGCCGCGGCTGCTCCCTGACCAGGTACAACGACTCGGCCCCGTGCAGCACGCCCAGGTGCGCCGTCTTCTCGGCCCGGTCGACGAGCTTGCGCAGCAGTGGCCGCGCGAGGCGTTCCAGCGGGTCGTGCCGGAGGTACGCCGAACCGAGCTCGAACGCCGCCACTCCCAGTCCGTACCGCTTCTCCTCCGGGAAGTGCGTGGCGAACCCGGCGTCGGTCAGTTCGGAAAGCAGGTGGTAGGTCGTCGACCTCGGTAGATTGAGCTCACGCGCGACGGAAGCGGCCGACACGGGTCCTGGTCGGCTCGCCAACAGACGCAGTACCGCGAGGCCTCGCCGCAGCGCGGGTACGTCACTGCTGCTGCCCACCTGTGGATTTTCGCACTTTGCAGGCGTGACGAAGTCCATCCAACGGGCGACTCAACAAATGTCGCCCCCGGTGCGTTGGAGCGGCGTGACAGTGAACGAGGGGGTCGGGATTGACACCGAGTTTCGATGACTTCGTGGCCGCACAGGTAACCCCGTTGCTGCGGTACGCGACCGTGCTGACCTGCGATCCCTACCTGGCGCAGGACGTGGTCCAGGAGGTTCTGCTGCGCGCTCAACAGCGGTGGGACCGGATCGGCGCCGTCGATCTGCCCGCCGCGTACGTGAAGCGGATGGTCACGAACGAGTACCTGTCCTGGCGCAGGCGCCGGGAGGCGAAGAACGTGGCCCTCTCCACGGCGACGCTGGAACACATCAGCCCGGCCGTCCCCGACACGAGTCACCACTACGACGAGCGCGAGGCGATGCTGCAGCGGATCGCGCAGCTGCCCCGCAAGCAGCGGGCCGCCATCGTGCTCCGTTATTACGAGCACTACACCGACTCGGAGATCGCACGGGAGCTCGGCTGCGCCGAGGGAACCGTGCGCAGCCACATCTCCCGTGCGCTGGCCACGCTCCGTCTCGAACATTCACCGGAACCTGCCGCCGCAGGGCTTCGGGTGCGGGAGGGCCTTTCGTGAACGACACCGAGCAGTTGATCAAAGAAGCGCTGAACCGGCAGGCCGACCGCGCGCCGCATCCGGGGCCGACGTTGTCCGCGTTGCGCCGCCCCGCGCGCAGGCGCAGCCGGTCGTCGCTGTTCCTGACGGTCGGCACGGCCGTCGCGGCGGCAGCGGTGCTGTTCGCCGCGGGTGTCCTGGTCGGCAAGGGGCCGAGTCCGGACAACGGGGCGGCCGCGTTGCTGCCGACGACGACGCCGAGCGCGTCGACGCACGTCAAGTTCAGTCCCGGCTGGTTGCCGGACGGGTTCGTCGAGGTCTACCGGTCCGCCGGACCGGACGGCATCGTCCGCGTCTGGACGACCGAGCCGAGCGCCGACCCGCCGTTCGCCACCGCCAAGCCGATGGTGTCGCTCAGCGTCGACGGCAACCCCGAGGGCTTCGAGACCTGGGAACAGGTCGCGCTCGCCAACGGTGCCACCGGCTACGTGCAGGTCACCCAGGGGCAGACCGGTCCGGGCGCCACGATCGTCTGGCGCGCGCCGGACGTGCTGCGGGTGACCGTGCGCGGCGTGCCGGACGTGCGTGCGACGGCCGTGCAGATCGCCGGGGCCGTGCAGCCGGACGACAAGAGCGTCGTGCGGTCCGCCGTCGAGTACCAGGGCCTGTCGCTGCCGCGCGTGTGGGGCGCCTCGCCGTCGCGGTGGACGTCCGAGATCCGGGTCGACCCGTTCACCGCGCAGGTGTCGACGGATCCGCCGGACCTCACCGGCGGCAAGCCGGTCGACGTGCGCGGCAAGCAGGGCACGTACGTGCCGGGCAAGTACGTCGCCGTGCTGGACCGGGGCGTGTGGCTGACGGTCACCGGGCAGCTCACCGAGGGCCAGCTCGTCAAGATCGCCAACGACATCAAGATCGATCCGAAGCCGGGGTACGACTGGATCGGTCACTGAGTCTGGTCGAACACCTAGTCTCGGATACCAGACAGCATCGCGCGCCCCGGGGTCGCTGGAACGGCTCCAGGGCGCTGTGATGTCCCCATGCGACAACTGGTTGAGCTGGGTCCGAAACCACTGACCCGTGAGGACGTGCAGGCCGTCGCACGCGACGGCGCCTCGGTGACGATCACCGAGGCCGCGCGCGAGGCGGTCACCACCGCCCGCCGCCACATCGACCAGCTCGCCACCGCCGAGCGCCCCACGTACGGCGTGTCGACCGGCTTCGGCGCGCTCGCCGTCCGGCACATCCCGCCGGACCGCCGCGCGCAGCTGCAGCGGTCGCTGGTCCGCTCGCACGCCGCGGGCTCCGGCCCCGAGGTGGAGCGCGAGGTCGTGCGCGCGTTGCAGCTGCTGCGGCTGCGCACGCTGGCCACCGGCCACACCGGCGTCCGGTTGTCCACTGTGGAAGCACTGGCCGGGATGATCAACGCGGGCATCACGCCGATCATCAACGAGTACGGCTCGCTCGGCTGCTCCGGCGACCTCGCCCCGCTGTCCGCGTCCGCGCTCGCGCTGATGGGCGAGGGCCTGGTCCGCGACGCCGCCGGCGACCTCGTCCCGGCGCTCGATGCGTTGACGGCCGCGGGCATCGAGCCCGTCCAGCTGGCCGAGAAGGAAGGCCTCGCGCTGATCAACGGCACCGACGGCATGCTCGGCATGCTGGTGCTCGCGATCGCCGACCTGGAGCGGCTGCTCGACATCGCCGACCTCACCGCCGCGATGAGCGTCGAGGCGCTGCTCGGTACGGACCGCGTGTTCCAGCCCGAGCTGCACGCGTTGCGCCCGCACCCCGGCCAGACCGTGTCCGCCGCGCGGATGCTCGCGTTCCTGCGCGACTCCGACATCGTCGCGTCGCACCGCGGCCCGGACTGCACGCGCGTCCAGGACGCCTACTCGCTGCGCTGCGCACCCCAGGTGCACGGCGCCGCCCGTGACACCGTCGCCTACGCCGCCGTGGTCGCCGAGCGCGAGCTCGCCTCCGCGGTGGACAACCCGGTCGTGCTGTCCGACGGCCGCGTCGAGTCCAACGGCAACTTCCACGGCGCGCCCGTCGCGTACGTGCTGGACTTCCTCGCCATCCCGCTGGCCGACGTCGCGTCGATGGCCGAGCGCCGCACGGACCGGATGCTCGACGTGTCCCGCTCGCACGGCCTGCCGCCGTTCCTCGCCGACGACCCCGGTGTCGACTCCGGCCACATGATCGCCCAGTACACGCAGGCGGCGATCGTGTCCGAGCTCAAGCGCCTGGCCGTGCCGGCGTCCGTCGACTCGATCCCGTCGTCGGCGATGCAGGAGGACCACGTCTCCATGGGCTGGTCCGCCGCGCGCAAGCTGCGCAAGGCCGTCGACGGTCTGACGACCGTGCTGGCCATCGAGCTGCTCACCGCTGCTCGTGCTCTCGACCTGCGGGCGCCTCTCAAGCCCGCTCCCGCGACCGCTGCCGCGGTGGCTCGGCTGCGCGAGACCGTTCAGGGCCCCGGCCCCGACCGCCACCTCGCACCCGAGATCGCCGCCGCCGAGGCCCTGATTCGAAGTGGAGCTCTGTAATGGTTGTTCGCGCTGATCGTGGCACCGAGCTGACGGCCAAGTCGTGGTCGACCGAGGCCGCGCTGCGGATGTTCCACAACAACCTCGACCCGGACGTGGCCGAGCGTCCCGAGGACCTCGTCGTCTACGGCGGCACCGGCAAGGCCGCGCGCGACTGGCCGTCGTTCGACGCGATCAGCCGTGAGCTGGCCGCGTTGGAGTCCGACGAGACGCTGCTCGTGCAGTCGGGCCGTCCGGTCGGCGTGATGCGGACGCACGAGTGGGCGCCGCGCGTGCTGATCGCGAACTCCAACCTCGTGCCGGACTGGGCCAACTGGCCCGAGTTCCGCCGCCTCGAGGCCGAGGGCCTCACGATGTACGGCCAGATGACCGCCGGTTCGTGGATCTACATCGGCACCCAGGGCATCCTCCAGGGCACCTTCGAGACGTTCGCCGCGGTCGCCAACAAGCGCTTCGGCGGCACGTTGAAGGGGACGCTGACCGTCACCGCCGGCCTGGGCGGCATGGGTGGCGCGCAACCGCTTGCGGTCACCATGAACGAGGGCGTCGCCCTGTGCATCGAGGTCGACCCGCACCGCGCGCAGCGTCGCGTCGAGACCCGGTACCTGGACGAGGTCGCCGCCGATCTGGACGCCGCTCTTTCGCGTGTGCTGGCCGCGAAGGCCGCTGGTGAGGCTTTGTCCGTCGGCGTCGTGGGCAACGCGGCCGAGATCCTGCCGGAGCTGCTGCGCCGCGGGGTGGCCGTCGACGTCGTGACCGACCAGACCTCGGCGCACGACCCGCTGGCGTACCTGCCGGTCGGTGTCTCGCTGGAGGACTGGCAGACGTACGCGTCGACCAAGCCCGAGGAGTTCACCGACCGGGCGCGTGTGTCGATGGCCGCGCACGTCGAGGCGATGGTCGGCTTCATGGACCGCGGCGCCGAGGTGTTCGACTACGGCAACTCGATCCGCGGCGAGGCGCAGCTCGGCGGCTACGACCGCGCGTTCGCGTTCCCCGGCTTCGTGCCCGCCTACATCCGGCCGCTGTTCTGCGAGGGCAAGGGCCCGTTCCGCTGGGCGGCGCTGTCCGGTGACCCGGCGGACATCGCCGCGACCGACCGCGCGATCCTCGAGCTGTTCCCGGAGAACGAGCAGCTGGCGCGCTGGATCAAGATGGCCGGTGAGCGCGTCGAGTTCCAGGGCCTGCCCGCGCGCATCTGCTGGCTCGGGTACGGCGAGCGGCACCTCGCGGGCCTGAAGTTCAACGAGATGGTGGCGTCCGGTGAGCTGTCCGCGCCGATCGTGATCGGGCGCGACCACCTGGATTGCGGTTCGGTCGCCTCGCCGTACCGCGAGACCGAGGCCATGGCCGACGGCTCCGACGCGATCGCCGACTGGCCGCTGCTCAACGCTCTGGTCAACACCGCGTCCGGTGCCACGTGGGTGTCCATCCACCACGGTGGTGGCGTCGGCATCGGCCGCTCGATCCACGCCGGTCAGGTGACGGTGGCCGACGGGACTCCGCTGGCCGCGCAGAAGATCGAGCGCGTGCTGACCAACGACCCCGGCATGGGTGTCATCCGGCACGTGGACGCCGGGTACGACGAGGCTCGCGCTGTCGCTTCGGCGAAGGGCGTCCACATCCCGATGGAGGGCTGATGTCGTCGAGTCAACGGGCCGTTGACCTCGCGAGAGCTCCGGAACTGTCGGTGCCGCGTGGGACGATTGGAGTGGGGACCTCGTGCTCCCCCTCCCACGGGGGCGCGCTCGTTCGGCGGGGACGCTTGCGTCAGCGTGCCGGTGGGCTGGTGGTGGGCTCGTGCTGAACGACATCGCGGATGTCGGGCGCGACGCGCGTCGCGGCGGCTACTCGCGGCACGCGTTCGACGGGCCCGAACTGGAGCTGCGGCACTGGTTCGTCGAACAGGCCGTCCGCCGCGGCCTCAACGTCGAGACCGACCGCAACGGCAACCTGTGGGCCTGGTGGGGCGAGCGCGGCGCGAACGCGGTCGTCACCGGCAGCCACCTCGACTCGGTGCCCGGCGGCGGCGCGTTCGACGGGCCGCTGGGCGTGACGTCAGCTCTGGAGGCCGTCGACCTGTTGCAGGCGCGCGGGTTCACGCCGAAGCGGCCGCTGGCGATCGCCGTGTTCGCCGAGGAGGAAGGCGGCCGGTTCGGCGTCGCGTGCCTCGGGTCGCGGCTGTTGACCGGCGCGATCGCACCCGAGACGGCGCTCAACCTCAAAGACCCCGACGGCATCACGTTCGGCGAGGCCATGGCCAAGGCCGGCTACGACCCGGCCACGGCAGGCCGCGACGACAAGGTGCTCGGTCGCATCGGGAAGTTCGTCGAGCTGCACGTCGAGCAGGGCCGCGGGCTGAGCGTGCCGGTCGGCGTCGCCAGCTCGATCCTCGCGCACGGCCGATGGCGCTTCACGTTCACCGGCGAGGGCAACCACGCCGGCGCCACGCTGATCGAAGATCGGCGCGACCCGATGCTCCCCGCGTCGCAACTCGTGCTGGCCGCACGGAAAGCGGCACGGGACGGCGGCCGCGCCACGGTCGGCAGGCTGGTGCCCAACCCCGGCGGCACGAACGTCATCGCGTCCACTGTGGACGTCTGGCTCGACGCGCGCGACGCCGACGACGCCCGCACCCGCGCGATGGTCGCGGAGATCACCGAATCGGCCACCCGCGCGGCCGAAGAAGAGGGCTGCGAGGTCCGCGTCACCGAGGAGTCGTACGGCGACACCGTGCACTTCGACGCCGCGCTCCGCGACGAGCTCGCGGGCGTGCTCGGCGGCGTGCCCGCGCTGCCGACCGGTGCCGGTCACGACGCGGGCATCCTCGCCGCGCACGTGCCGACCGCGATGCTGTTCGTGCGCAACCCGACCGGGGTGAGCCATGCGCCAGAAGAGTTCGCTGAACAGAGCGATTGCGACGAGGGCACCAAGGCGCTGGCCAGCACCCTCGAACATCTGTGTTCGTAGGACGAGGCCGCACTGTGCTCGCTACGGTCCGCCCATGCGCTACTGGGTGCTGTTGTTGCTGGTGCTCACCTTGACGGCCTGCGGGGCGTCGGGCAGCTACGACCGCGACGCCGAGCCGACGACCAAGGCCGTGGAGCCGCCCCCGCTGGGGTCGCTCTACGGCCGGGTCATGCACCCGTCGGGCACGGCCGCGTCCAAAGCGACGGTCGGCCTGCGCCGGTGGCGAGCCGCGGAGGCGTTCACGACCGCGGCCGCCGGTGGCGTCTCGTGCCTCGGGCAGACGTGCCTGACCGGCCAGTACGTCGAGCAGACCCCGGAGGGCACCTACAGCTTCCCCGACGACGCGGCGAAGTCCGGTGACGTCTCGGTCGTGGCGTCGTACCCGAGCGGTGCGGAAGCCGAGGTGTTCTTCAAGAAGACCGGGGAACGGCAGCGCGTGCCGGACCTCGTCCTGTGGGAGGAGCAGCCGCGCGTCCGGCAGATCGGCGGCCTGTTGTTCATCCGCTGGCCGCAGCAGTCGGGCACCGCGCGGTACGCCGTGCACACCAAGGACAACGGCCAGGTCAGCGCCGCGTCACGGGCCACGACGCGGTTCGTGCCCGCGTGGCAGGTCAGCGGCGAGCTGTCGGTGGTCGCGACGAGCGACGGCACGAACGCGAAGTTCCGGTACACCGCGGTGCCGGCGAAGATCCAGGTCGCGAAGCCCGAGCAGCACCCGGTGCAGCTGGACGGCCGCAGCTGCCTCCAGGTGCGCGACCGGCACCGCGCGGTGCTCCCGGCGGGCGACAAGGTCGAGGTGTCGAGGGACGGCGTGACGTTCACGGCGATCCCGGTGCCCTCGCCCCGGTGGGGAGTGCGGAACACTCTGCTGGGCAACGACATCCGTTACGTGTGCGGTCGAGAGGTGTCCCTGTGGTGAACTTCTGGTGCGAGCGGGCGTGGTTGCCGGACGGCGTGGCCGACCGGGTGCTGATCCGCGTGGACGACGGCACCATCACGAGCGTGTCCACAGTGGACACCATTCCACTCGGCGTGCGCAGGCTGCACGGCGTCGTGCTGCCCGGCTTCGCCAACGCGCACTCGCACGCGTTCCACCGGGCGCTGCGCGGGCGGACGCACGACGGCGGCGGCACGTTCTGGACGTGGCGCGACGGCATGTACTCGCTCGCGGCCAAGCTCACGCCCAAGAGCTACTACCGGCTGGCCCGCGCCGTCTACGCGGAGATGGCCGTCGCCGGGGTGTCGTGCGTCGGCGAGTTCCACTACCTGCACGACCGGTCCAACGAGTTCGGCCACGCGCTGCGCCAGGCCGCCGAGGACGCGGGCATCCGGCTCACCCTGCTGGACACCTGCTACCTGAGCGGCGGCATCGACACGCCGCTCAACGAGGTGCAGGAGCGCTTCTCCGACGGCAGCGCCGAGGCGTGGGCGTCGCGCGTCGGCGAACTGAAGGACGACGCCGTCATGCGGGTCGGCGCGGCGATCCACTCGGTGCGCGCCGTGCCGCGCGACGAGATCGCCGTGGTGGCGCGGGCGTTCCCGGACAAGCCGCTGCACGTGCACCTCTCCGAGCAGCCGGCCGAGAACGAGGCGTGCCTGCTCGCGCACGGCCTCACACCGACCGAGCTGCTGTCCGAGGAAGGTGCGCTCTCGACCCGCACGACCGCCGTGCACGCCACGCACCTGACGTCGCACGACATCGCGCTGCTCGGCGAGTCCGGCACCGGCGCGTGCTTCTGCCCGACGACCGAGGCCGACCTCGCCGACGGCATCGGCCCGGCCCGCGAGCTGGCGAACGCCGAGGTCCCGCTGTCGCTGGGCAGCGACCAGCACGCCGTCATCGACCCGTTGCTGGAGGCGCGGGCGCTGGAGCACGGCGAACGCCTGCGCACCGGCGAGCGCGGCCGGTTCTCGCCGCGGGAACTGCTGGCCGCGCTGACGAACCACAAGGCGCTCGGCTGGTCCGAGGCCGGGCGCATCGAGGTGGGCGCGCCAGCGGACTTCGTCGCCGTGCGGATGGACTCGCCGCGCACCGCGGGATCGTTGCCGGAACAGGTGATGCTGTCCGCGACGGCGTCCGATGTGGACACCGTGGTCGTCGGCGGCCGGGTGGTCGCCGCGCAGGGCGTGCACGAGACTCTGGGTGACACGGGCAGGTTGCTGGCCGACGCGATCGAGGAGCTGTGGGCGTGAGCGTGCTGATCACCAGCATCGGTGAGCTGACCACCAACGATCCCGAGACCGGCGGGAACGCGCTGGTGCTCGACGGTGCGGAGGTCGCCTGGGTCGGCGACGCGGCCAGTGCGCCGCAGGCCGACGAACAGGTCGACGTCGGCGGCCGGGCCGTGCTGCCCGGCTGGGTCGACAGCCACACGCACCTGGTCTTCGCGGGCGACCGCACCGAGGAGTTCGGCGCGCGCATGGCCGGAAAGCCTTACCGCGCGGGTGGAATCGCCGTCACGGTCGGTGCGACGCGTGCGGCGAGCGACGCCCAGCTGGAGGCCGTCGTCGCGCGGCACGTCGCCGAGGCGGTCGCGCAGGGCACGACGTTCGTCGAGACGAAGACCGGCTACGGACTGACCGTCGCGGACGAGCTGCGCTCCGCGCTCGTCGCCGCGAAGCACGCCGACGAGGTCACGTTCCTCGGCGCGCACCTGGTGCCGCCGGGCGCCGACGCCGACGAGTACACCGCGCTGGTCTGCGGCGACATGCTCGACGCAGTCGCGCCGCACGTCCGCTGGGCCGACGTGTTCTGCGAGACGGGCGCGTTCGACGAGGACCAGTCGCGGGCGGTGCTGACCGCCGCAGCGAAGCACGGGCTGGGCCTGCGCGTGCACGGCAACCAGCTCGGCGAGGGGCCCGGCGTGCGGCTCGCGGTCGAGCTGGGCGCGGCTTCGGTCGACCACTGCACCTACCTCGCACAGTCCGATGTGGACGCTCTCGCGTCGTCGGACACGGTCGCCACGTTGCTGCCCGCGTGCGATCTGTCGACCAGGCAACCGCTTCCGGACGCGCGCAAGCTGCTCGACGCGGGCGCGACCGTCGCGCTGGCGTCGAACTGCAACCCCGGCTCGTCCTACACGTCGTCCATCGCGTTCTGCGTCGCCACCGCCGTGCTGCAGATGCGGATGAGCGTCGAGGAGGCCGTCCGCGCGGCCACGCTCGGCGGTGCGCAGGCGCTGCGGCGCGACGACGTCGGCGTGCTGCGGCCGGGTGCGCGAGCGGACGTGCACGTGCTGGACGCACCGTCGGTCACGCATCTGGCGTACCGGCCGGGGGTGCCGTTGACGCACGCGGTGTGGCGCAAGGGCGCACGTGTGAGATGAGTTCGGCCTTTTCCGGGCGAAAACCGGAAAGAAGGCTCACAATCCACCTGTGAAAACCCGCGGGCCGCTGGTGACGCTGTTCGTCGTCGCGGCGCTGGCGGTGGTCCTGTTCGGGATCAACATGAGCAGGACGACCGCGTCAGCGCCGGCGCCTGAACCTGCGTCGTCCACCACAACCACCACCACTACTACGACCACGACGACTCCGCCGCCACCGGTGCAGGAGATGTACGTCGGGGCCGTCGACGACGGCTCGGCCATCGCGGTCGCCGTCAAGGACACCAAGGCCGTCGCGTACGTGTGCGACGGCGCCCAGGTCGAGTCGTGGCTGGAGGGAACGGTTCAGGACAGCACGCTGACGCTGCACGCCAAGGACGGCTCCGAGCTCACCGGCACCATCGCGGGCCAGCAGCTGAGCGGCATGGTGCTGCGCAGGCCGTTCAACGCGTCCAACGTCGACCCGCCCGCCGGCCTGTTCCGCGCGAACGTCGGCGTGCTCGACCGGATCGGCTGGGTCGTGCGGCCGGACGGCACCGCGACCGGGCTGCGCCTCAAGGACGGCGCCGTGCAGGCCGCGCCGCCGTTCAACCCGAGCTCGGTGACCGTGGACGGCAAGCCCGTACCGGTCCAGCAGGTGTCACCGTGACCACCGTGCCCACTGAGGCCCCGGTCCGTACGTCGCTCGTGCTCGTGCCGTTCGCGGTCGGCGCGGCGGTGGCCGTCGGCGTCGGCGTCTACGGCGGCCTGCACACCCCGCAGGGCTACTCGATCAACATCTCCGGCTTCTCCAGCACCCAGGCCGTCAAGTCATGGCTCACGACCGGTGCCTTCGTGTTCGCGCTGGTGCAGCTGCTGTCCGCGCTCATGGTCTACGGCAAGATCAAGGGACCGCGCTGGTCCGGCACGCTGCACCGCTGGTCCGGCCGCCTCGCCGTGCTGCTGACCGTCCCCGTCGTCGTGCACTGCCTCTACGCGCTGGGCTTCGACCCGTCTTCACCGCGCGTGCTCGCGCACTCGTTGCTAGGTTGCTTCTTCTTCGGCGCGTTCACCGCGAAGATGCTGGTGCTGACCCGCAAGGGCGTGCCGGGGTGGGCGTTGCCGCTGATCGGCGGCCTGGTGTTCACCGGGCTCGTCGCGCTGTGGCTGACCTCGGCGTTGTGGTTCTTCACGACGACCGGCGTGACGTTCTAGGAGGCGCTGATGGGCCTGTCCCGACGAGCCGTGATCGCGGGCGCCGGGCTCGCCGCCGCGGGCTGCAGCACCTACGGCGGCTCCACGCCGCAGCAGACCCAGGCGCCGGCAGGAACCGAGCTGGCCAAGACCGCGGACATACCGCCGGGCGGCGGGATCGTGCTGGGGGACAAGGGCGTCGTGGTCGTCCAGCCGCAGGAGAGCACGTTCAAGGCGTTCACGTCGACGTGCACGCACCAGGGCTGCACGGTCGCGAACGTCCAGGGCGAGATGATCAACTGCACCTGCCACGGCAGCAAGTTCAACATCGCCGACGGCACGGTGGCGGAAGGCCCCGCCACCCAGCCGCTCGCCGAGAAGAAGATCGCCGTGCAAGGGGACTCGATCCAGCTCGCCTAGAGCCCCGCCGGAGCCCGCTCGTGGAGCCGGCCTGCCAGGTCCCAGGACAGCTCGCCCTTCTCGTCGAGGTACGGGAACCGGCCGCCGGCGTCGACGCCCTCCACCAGCGCCTCGGCCGTGGCCGACAGGTACTCCGCCAGCGACGGCCACGCGCCGTTGAAGACGCCGCCCATGTCGTGCAGGTGCATGCCGACCTGCCCGCTGCCGTCCCGCATGTCGATGACCTGCGAGTCGCCCTCGGCCTCGCCGAACGGGATCCACAGCGGGTGGAACCACTGGTCGTCCGGCTCCTGTTCACCGTCGAGGTTCAGGTCTTCGTTGATCTCGACGTTGCTCTGCCAGTGCGCCAGGATCTCCTCCGCCGACAGCGGCGGGTACAACGCCGGCAGGAAGTTCGCCCGCGAGTAGCGGGTCAACCCGTTGTGGCACAGCAGCGAGTCGACCAGGTCCTGCGGGAACTTCAATCCCATCTCGTCCTGGACCCGTGCGATCTCGGCCGGATCGGCGGGCGGTGCCAGCTGGGCGAACGTGGCGGGAGCGTGTTTCTGGAGCCAGGCGCCGATCCGCGCCCACGACTCGGCCACCGCGGTCACGCCGACACCTCCGCCGGCAGGCGGTTCAGCGTCCTGCCCCACCCCTCGGTGTCGGCCAGTTCGACCCACAGCACCTCGCCGTTCTCGTCGACGTGCGGGTACCGGCCCTTGACGTCGGTTCCGTTGAGGAGTGCCTCGGCCGTGGCCGACAGGTACGCCCGCAGCGACGTCCAGGTCCCCGGCCCGAAGTAGCCGCCCTGGTCCGAGAAGTGCTCACCCAGGCGGCCGTCGCGGGTGTCGATGATCTGCGAGTCACCCTCGATCGAGGCGATCGGGATCCAGCGCGGGTGGAACCACTGGGTCTCGGAGGCCTGGTCGTCGTGCTGACCGTTGATCACGCCGTTGTCGTGCCAGTGCTCGAGGATCTGCGCGACGGACAGCAGCGGGTAGTGCTCCGGTAGGACGTAGATGTCCGAGTAGTCGGCCATGCCGTCGTGGCACAGCAGGGAGTCGACCAGGTCCTGCGGGAACTTCAGCTCCATCTCGTCCTGGACCCGTGCGATCTCGGCCTGATCAGCGGGCGGTGCCAGCTTCGCGAAGGTGGCGGGAGCGTGTTCGCGGAGCCAGGCGTCGATCCGCGCCCACGACTCGGTCACCGCGGTCACGACGACACCTCCGCGGGCAGACGCTGCAGCGGGCTGCCCCAGCCCTCGGTGTTGTCCAGGTCGACCCACAGCACCTCGCCCTCGTCGTCGAGGTGCGGGAAGCGGCCCTGGACGTCCGTGTTGTTGAGGAGTGCCTCGGCCGTGGCCGACAGGTAGCCCCGCAGCGACGTCCATGGGCTCTTGCCGAACACCGCGCCCTGGTCGTGGTAGTGCATGCCCAGCCGGCCGCTGCCGTCACGCACGTCGAGGATCTGCGAGTCGCTGTCGACCGACGCGATCGGGATCCAGAGCCGGTGGTACCAGGGGTCCTCCCGGTCGCTCTGGTCGCCCAGGTCGTTGTTGACCTGCATGATCTCCTGCCACAACTGGAGGATCTGCGCGACGGACAGCAGCGGGTAGAGCTCCGGCAGGACGTACACCTCCGAGTTGTCGAGCAGCCCGTCGTGGCAGCGCAGCGAGTCGACGAGGTCCTGCGGGAACCTCAGCTCCATCTCGTCCTGGACGCGTTCGAGCTCCGCCGGGTCGGCGGGCGGCGCGAGCAGCTCGTACGTGATGGGGGCGTGCTTGCGGAGCCAATCGTCGATGTGGCTCCACGACTCGGTGACCGTGAACATTCGCGGCAGGGTAGCGATCAGGTGCATACAAGATCGGACACACCTGGAGTAGATCCACGTGGCCGGTAGCTGTCAGCGGGGGCAGGCTGGGGCCATGGAGTACACGCATCTCGGCCGCAGCGGCCTGTCCGTCTCCCGGCTGTGCCTCGGCACGATGAACTTCGGCCCCGAGACGACGGAGCCCGACAGCCACGCGATCATGGACCGCGCGCACGAGCACGGGATCAACTTCTTCGACAGCGCGAACGTCTACGGCTGGCAGAAGGGCGAAGGCGTCACCGAGCAGATCATCGGCCGCTGGTTCGCCACCGGCGGTCAGCGCCGTGAGAAGACCGTCATCGCCACCAAGCTGTACGGCAGCATGGGCGACTGGCCCAACGACACCTTCCTGTCCGCTCTGAACATCCGCCGCGCGTGCGACGCGTCGTTGAAACGCCTGCAGACCGACTACATCGACCTGTACCAGATGCACCACGTCGACCGCTCGACGCCGTGGGACGAGATCTGGGAGGCGTTCTCCGTCCTGCGCCAGCAGGGCAAGGTCATCTACTTCGGCTCGTCGAACTTCGCGGGCTGGCACGTCGCACAGGCCCAGGAGGCGGCCCGCACCCGCGGCTACCTCGGCCTGGTGTCCGAACAGTCGATCTACAACCTGCTGACGAGGTGGATCGAGCTGGAGGTGCTGCCGGCGGCCCGCCACTACGGCCTCGGCGTCATCCCGTGGTCGCCGCTGCACGGCGGCCTGCTCGGCGGCGCACTGCGCAAGGAACGCGAAGGCGGCGGCTCGCGCTCCAAGTCCGGCCGGTCCGCGGACACCTTGGAGAAGCACCGCGACACCATCGAGGCCTACGAGAAGCTCTGCGCCGACCTCGGCGAGGACCCGGCCAACGTCGGCCTCGCGTGGCTGCTGCACCAGGAAGGGGTGACGGCGCCGATCATCGGGCCGCGCACGCTTTCGCAGCTCGACGGGTCTTTGCGGGCGGCCGAGCTGAAGCTCGACTCCGAGGTGTTGGGCAAGTTGGACGAGCTGTTTCCCGCTCCCGCGCCGAACGGGTCCAAGCCTGCGCCGGAGGCCTACGCCTGGTGAGTCGGTGGGGCACCCGCGCGGTCAGTCGGTCGCCAGGACGATCGTCTCCGGCGCGGGTGCCTTGCCCTCGGCTCGGAGCTGGAGCAGCGTGACGCCGGCGGCGATGTGGCGGAAGACCTCGCCGGTGTCAGGCACCACGGAATCGGCTTCCACTGCAAGGCGCATCGCCATGAGACGAAGATGTGCTGCTAGTTCTTGCGTGAGCGGGATCTGTCGCTCGAACACCAGAGTTCCTGCGGCGACCAGCCCATCCAGCTGCCTGTCACCCCACCTGGTGAGTTCTGTGTTGCTCGCTTCTCTCAGGAGGGCGACCAAGCGGCCAGGCGGCGCGATGTAGGTGTTGCGGTGGCTGATGACTTCGTTCACCAGCAGCCGCTCGAATCCGAGAAAGTTCCCCTTCGGTGCCGCTGTGATCTTGGTTGTTCGGATCATGGCACGTGCCGCTGCCCGGCCGACTATGCCTTCCAGGTCGTCTAGTTGAAACGGAGAACCAGGAGCGACTGTCAATTGCTCAGGCTGTGCTGCATCGGCCCCTGGTAGCCCTTTCGCGCTGAAGAGCAGGTCCGGGTCGTGGAGGAGGTCGTGGTAGAGGCGGTTGGACAGCGTTGCGGTGTTGACGGCATGCGGATGCGGCCCCGGCGGGATCCACAGGTCGCCGTCCTTCAGCCAGATGCTGTGGTCGGTGATCGTGCGGCGCAGCGGCGACGACTCCACCTCGGCACGGCTCGGCAGCCGGAAACCTGGTTGGTTGTCGGTGAGTTCGTTGACCCACTTCACGAATCGGCGTGCGTCGTCCGCACGCACACCTCCAACTGGTTCATGGTGCGGCGCCGACCCCAGCGCAGGGGCATCCGGCACCGGACCGCCGGTCTGGAGCGTGAAATGGCCATAGGGGTTCGTCTTGATCGGGTGCGCGCAGATCCGGGTGCCTTCACCGGTGCGCACCAACTTGCTGAGATGTCTGCTCAGCATCACGCCGATCACGAGTGCGGGGTCGACGCGTGGCCCCACCGCGAGCCGCGCATCCAGCTCGCGCCACAGTTCCGGATCGACCTCGCTGCTCAGTTCGGCGCATTCGAAGGCAAGCGACAGCGAGTTGACGGCGTTCGTTTCAAGGCACGCCTGCACGATCGCGTCGGCGTCGCCGCGCGCCACGTACAACAGCGTGACTTCGCGCCACCACACGTCGTCGACCGCGCCGATGAGCACGTCGGCCAGCCGCTTCTCCCTGATGTGCGCGGCAGCCAGGTACTCCTGGAACGTCAGGTGGGCGAACGAGTAGAGCCCGCTCTCGCGCTCGATCAGCAGCCCGTTGGAACCCATGTCGGCCAGGAAGTCCTGCTCGTCCACGGCCTTCGCCATCCGCCGCAGCATCGGGCGGATCTCGGTGATCACCTCGTCGCGCGGGAGATCCCGGAGGTGGCGGCGCATCATCGTGAACGCCAGGCCGCTCAACAAGGCCGTCTTCTGGTCGCTGGTCAGCGGCGACTCGAGGTTCTTGGCCTCCTGGCGCCGCCACAGCAGCACCTCGCAGATCTCCCGGTACAGGTCGACCCGTCCACCGGGGAGCGCGCCGCGGAACTTGTGGACGGTCGCGATCATGGTGAGCAGCAACGGGTTCACGGTCAGCTCGTACAGGGCCGGGCTGTGGTTGAGGCGTTCCAGGAGGTCGTCGGCCTCGTTCGCGGCGCGGATCTTCACGTCGGCGTCGGAGACGCCGGTGCTGCGCTGCTCGATCGCGAGGTACCAGCCGTGCACGAACCTGGTCACCTGCTCGTCGGTGAAGCTGCGCACCTGCACCACGGTCGCGCCGTCGACGCGTGCCGTGCGGTAGCCGTGCGGGCGGGACGTGATGACGTAGTCGTTGGCGGGGTAGCGCTTGAGCTGGCGTTCGACCCAGTCGGCGACGCCGCGGCGACTGGACTGGTCGGCCACCTCGTCCAGGCCGTCGAGGAGGACTGCGCACCTGCCGTCGCGGAGCTTCCGCTCGAACCAGCCTGCCGGAGCGACCGGGCCGTGCTTGCCCAGTGAGCTGGCGACCAGTTCGGCCAGCGAGACTTCGGGGTTGGCGGCGATGGCCGCCACGTGGTCGCGCAGGTACAGCAGGACGGGGACGGTGCGGCGGCCGCGGCGGGACCGGCAGATCGCGCGTGCGGTGTGCCGCAGGAGCGTCGTCTTGCCGCTGCCCGGCGCGCCGACGACCGCGAGCACCGCGGGGTGCGGCTGGCCCAGCAGGTCGCCGATGAAGTGCCTGTTCTGCCTGTCCGGCGACTTCTGGCCGAGCACACCCTCCGGGACCTGCGTCGGTGCGCTGTACACGAGACTGACGTCGACGAAGACCTCGTCGAGCTGGGGCGTGTAGAAGCCGACGGTCGCGAGGCCCTTGAGGTCGATGAACCTCAGGCTGCCCAGCACCGCGTCCCGGTACTGCTTGTCGAACCGGGAGAAGCGGCGGCGCAGCGCCTTGTCGGTGGAGTCCGCGAGGCTGACCTTCCAGCGCTGGCCCAGCTCGTCGGCGGCGCCTCCGGCGATCTTCCAGAAGAACGCGACGAACCCCACCACGGCCTCGTACGCGATCAGCGCGGCGACCGCTTGCATCGGGTGGGTCTTCGCCCAGTTCTGCAGGAACGTGAAGGCGAGTCCTGGCGGCAGCAGCGCCGCCCCGACGAGGCCGAGAGTCTTGCCCATGTGCGGCACATCGCGCACCGCACACGGTCAGTTACGCGTCAGTCTTCGGGATCGTCCTCGTCGTCGCGCGCGAGGTAGGTCGCGAAGCGCTCGATGGCGGTCTCGAACTCGGGGTTGGCGTCGACGAAGCCGCGGAGCTTGCCCGCCAGCCACGCGAGGGTGACCTCCTCGTCGCCGCGCCGATCCTCCAGCTCTTCGATGCCGCGGTCGGTGAAGTACATCGGAATCCTCCGTGAGACGACCGAACCGCCGGACCACGTGGGTCCGGCGGTTCGGCGCGAACAACCCTGTCTCAGTCGAAGGCGCGGGTGATGATCTCGCGCTGCTCGACCTCGTGGACCTTGCTGGAACCGGCGGACGGGGCGGCCATCGGGCGGCGCGACACGCGGCGCACGTTGCCCAGGCGCTCCGGCAGCAGCTCCGGCAGCGCAAGACCGTAGAACGGCCACGCACCCTGGTTCGCCGGCTCCTCCTGGACCCAGCGGACGTCCTTGGCGTTCGGGTAGCGGTCGAGCAGTTCGGTCAGCTTCTTCGCCGGGACCGGGTACAGCTGCTCGACGCGGACGATCGCCGTGTCCTTGTTGGCCCGCTTCTCCCGCTCCGCGTGGAGCTCGTAGGAGATCTTGCCGCTGCACAGCAGGACCTTGGTGACGCCGTTCGGGTCCGCGATCGTCGGGTCGTCGATGACCGACTGGAAGCGGTCCTCGGTGAATTCCTCCACCGGGCTGACCGCGGCCTTGAGCCGCAGCATCGACTTCGGCGTGAAGACGATCAGCGGCCGGTCGACGCCGTCGAGGGCGTGGCGGCGCAGCAGGTGGAAGTAGTTCGCCGGGGTCGACGGCACCGCGACGGTCATGGAGCCCTCGGCGCACAGCTGCAGCCAGCGCTCGATGCGGCCGGACGTGTGGTCCGGGCCCTGGCCCTCGTGGCCGTGCGGCAGCAGGATCACGACGTCGGAACGCTGACCCCACTTGGCCTCACCGGACGAGATGAACTCGTCGATGATCGGCTGCGCGCCGTTGACGAAGTCACCGAACTGCGCTTCCCACAGCACCAGCGACTGCGGGTTCGCGACCGAGTAGCCGTACTCGAAGCCGAGCGCGGCGAACTCCGACAGCACCGAGTCGTAGACCATGAACTTGCCCTGGTCCTCGGACAGGTGCTGCAGCGGCGTGTACTCCTCGCCGGTCTTGCGGTCGACCAGGGTCGCGTGGCGCTGCACGAACGTGCCGCGGCGCGAGTCCTGACCGGCCAGGCGGATCCGGCGGCCCTCCATGGCCAGCGAGCCGAACGCGAGCAGCTCGGCGAACGCCCAGTCGATGCCGCCTTCGCGGGCCATCTTGGCGCGGCGCTCGAGCACCGGCTTGACGCGGGCGTGCGGCGAGAAGCCCTCGGGCAGGTTCACGTGCGCGTCCGCGATGTGCTCCAGCACCTCGCGAGTGACGCCGGTCGGCAGCTTCGCGGGGATCTGCTGCTCGGCCTCGACCGACGGGCTCACCGTGATCGGGTGCTTCTCCAGCTCCCTGACCTCGTTGAACACGTGCTCCAGCTGGCTGGAGAAGTCCTGCAGCGCCTTCTCGGCCTCTTCGACGGTGATGTCGCCGCGGCCGATCAGGGACTCGGTGTAGGTCTTGCGCACCGAGCGCTTCGCGTCGATCACGTCGTACATCGCCGGCTGGGTCATCGAGGGGTCGTCGCCCTCGTTGTGACCGCGGCGGCGGTAGCAGACCATGTCGATCACGACGTCCTTGTGGAACTGCTGGCGGTAGTCGACAGCCAGCTTCGCGACCCAGTAGCACGCCTCGGGGTCGTCGCCGTTCACGTGGAAGACCGGCGAACCGATCATCTTCGCGACGTCGGTCGAGTACTTCGAGGAGCGCGAGTGCTCCGGCGCGGTGGTGAAGCCGACCTGGTTGTTCACCACGATGTGCACCGTGCCTCCGGTGCGGTAACCGCGCACCAGCGCCAGGTTCAGCGTCTCCGCGACGACACCCTGTCCGGCGAACGCGGCGTCACCGTGCAGCGCGACCGGCAGCACCGGGAACGCTTCGCCGCCGAGGTCCAGCTCGTCCTGCTTGGCGCGCACGATGCCCTCGAGCACCGGGTCGACCGCCTCGAGGTGCGACGGGTTCGCGGTCAGCGCGACCTTGGTCTCGCCGTCGCCGAACATCCGGAAGTACTTGCCCTCGGCGCCGAGGTGGTACTTCACGTCGCCGGAGCCGTGCGCCTGGCCGGGGTCGAGGTTGCCCTCGAACTCGCGGAAGATCTGCGAGATCGGCTTGCCGACGATGTTCGCCAGCACGTTCAGGCGGCCGCGGTGCGGCATGCCGATGACGACCTCGTCCAGCTCGTGCTCGGCCGCCTTGTCCAGCACGGCGTCGAGCAGCGGGATCACGGTCTCGCCGCCCTCGAGCGAGAAGCGCTTCTGGCCGACGTACTTCGTCTGCAGGAAGGTCTCGAAGGCCTCAGCCGCGTTGAGCTTGCTGAGGATGTACTTCTGCACGGTGGCCGGCGGCTTCTCGTGCGGGACCTCGACGCGCTCCTGGATCCAGAGGCGCTCCTCCGGCTCGAGGATGTGCATGTACTCCACGCCGATCGTGCGGCAGTAGGAGTTGCGCAGCACGCCCAGGATGTCGCGGAGCTTCATCCGCTCCTTGCCAGCGAAGCCGCCGACGGGGAACTCGCGGTCCAAATCCCACAGCGTCAGGCCGTGGCTCAGCACGTCCAGGTCCGCGTGGCTGCGCTGGCGGTAGTTCAGCGGGTCCGTGTCCGCCATGAGATGACCGCGCGTGCGGAACGCGTCGATCAGCTCGATGACGCGGGCCGTCTTGTCGACCGCGCCCTCGGGGATGTCCGCGACCCAGCGGATCGGCTCGTAGGGCAGCCGCAGCGACGCGAAGATGTCGTCGTAGAAGCCGTCCTCACCGAGCAGCAGCTGGTGGATGCGCTTGAGGAACTCGCCCGACTCCGCACCCTGGATGATGCGGTGGTCGTAGGTGCTCGTCAGCGTGATGATCTTGCTGACGCCCATCTCGACGAGCGCCTGCTCGCTGGTGCCCTGGAAGTGCGCGGGGTACTCCATCGCGCCGACGCCGACGATCGCGCCCTGGCCCGCCTGCAGACGCGGCACCGAGTGGTTCGTGCCGATCGTGCCGGGGTTGGTCAGCGAGATCGTGGTGCCGGAGAAGTCGTCTGCGGTCAGCGAGCCGCCGCGGGCCTTGCGGATCAGGTCCTCGTAGGCCTGCCAGAACTGCGTGAACGTCATGTTCTCGCAGGCCTTGACCGACGCGACGACCAGCGTGCGGCTGCCGTCCTTGCCGGGCAGGTCGATCGCGAGACCGAAGTTCACGTGCTCCGGCGTCACCACGAACGGCTTGCCGTCGACCTCGGCGTAGTGCCGGTTCATGTTCGGGTACGCCTGGAGCGCCCGGACCACCGCGTAGCCGATCACGTGCGTGAAGGAGACCTTCCCGCCACGCGTCCGCTTCAGGTGGTTGTTGATCACGATGCGGTTGTCGGCCAGCAGCTTGGCGGGCACGGCGCGCACGCTCGTCGCGGTGGGAACGGTGAGCGACAGCTCCATGTTCTTCGCGATGGCGGCGCCAGCGCCGCGGAGCTGCTTCTGCTCGGGACCCGCACCCTGCTTGACGGGGGCGGCCTTCGCGGCCTGCTGCGGCGCGGGCTTGCCGGTCTGCGGCAGCGTCGCGGGCTTCGCGGCAGGGGGTGCGGGAGCCTTCTTCGGAGCCGTGGTCGTGGCGGTTGCCGCCTGACCGTTCTCCGGGGTGCTCGGCGCGGCGACGGAGGCCGCGGCGGTGTTGCCGTTGCCGGCCGCGCGCTGCGTCGGCTTGTAGTCGGCAAAGAAGTCATGCCATGCCGGGTCTACGGATGACGGGTCGGCGAGGAACTGCTCGTACATCTCCTCGACAAGCCACTCGTTCGGCCCGAACTGTGACGCAGGACTGCTGCTGGACACGGCTGGCGCTCGCCTCTATCCATCTCGCTCTTGGTGTTGACTCATGCGTTAGTCAGGCTAGTCCCCCGCTGGCTGACCTTCATACACGGGAGCAGCCTGGCAAGGAGTGCTCAGTCACAGGATCGATCAGGACGGCCTCCTAGTTAACCGGTATTGAGCATCTCTTGATGTTCCTGTCTCAACTGGTCTCTGGATCATGGTGCTGGTACGGAGAGGCATACGCACGTTGGGCACTCTCCCGTTCACTCCGGGTGTCCGGGTGGGGCGTTGTCGTGGCGGGCCGGTTGCTCAGTGGTGGCATTGATCACGCCTGGCTCACTTGGTCGCGGTTGGGCCGCGGGTGCGGCCACGGCAGGGCAGGACAGGGGCTCGGCTGGGGCTGGGCCAAGGCGGAGCCCGGCTGGGCCGGGCTCGGTGCTGAGGGCTGGGTTCGCCGCTGAAAGCCGGGTTGGTTCGGGGCTGGGGCTGGGCCGGGCGAGGCCAGGGCCAGAGTTGAGTGAGGGCTGAGGACCTGGGCCTGAAGGACTTGGGCTGAAAGGGCTGGCTCGCTGGGGAACAGGGTTGGGCCTGCGTGGGTGAAGGTGCGGGTGCGTGCGCCCAGAGTGCTTCGCACGCGTGAGGTGCCGGTAGCCGCCAGCTGGCGCAGGGCTGCGCACCTCTGGCCGCTTCGATCGGCCAGCGGCCACGGGTCGCGGGGCAGAGACCGCGGGGCAGAGATCAGCAGGCAGAGACCACGCGCTGAGCGCGGCGTGCGTCAGTGCTCGGGCAGTTCGCCCGTGGTCGCGGCGGAGTCCTGCGCAGCTCGCTTGATGGCAGGGGCCGGGCGACCGCGGTTAGGCGGCTTCGCCCTCGGTGGTGCCGTGGTGCCAGAGGCGGGCGTAGGCGCCGCCCGCTTCGAGCAGGTCGGTGTGGCTGCCCTGCTCGATGACGCGGCCGTTGGCCAGCACCACGATGCGGTCGGCGCGGGCCGCGGTGGCGAGGCGGTGGGCGACCACGAAGGTGGTGCGGGAGCCGGCCAAGTGGTCGCTGGCGGCGAGGACTGCGGACTCGGTGGCCGGGTCCAGGGCCGCGGTGGCCTCGTCGAGCAGGAGCAGGTCCGGGTCGACCAGTTCGGCGCGGGCGAGGGCGATCAGTTGGCGTTGGCCCGCGGAGAGGCCGTTGCCGCGTTCGCCTACCTGTTGGTGGAAGCCGGACGGCAGGGACGCGACCATCGGCAGGGCGCCTACGGCGGCCACGGCCTGTTCGATCTCGGGCTGCGAGGCGGTGGGGCGGCCGTAGCTGACGTTCTCCGCCACGTCGCCGCCGAACAGGTGGGCCTCCTGCGGCACGACGCCCAGGCGTTGGCGGTACGCGGGCAGGTCGTAGGTGCGGATGTCCACGCCGTCGACCAGGACCTGGCCCGACGTGGCGTCGTAGAAGCGGGCCACGAGTTTGACCAGGGTCGACTTGCCCGCGCCGGTCTCGCCGACCAGGGCGACGGTTTCGCCTGGGGTGACCGTCAGGGACACGCGGTCCAAGGCCGGGGTGTCGGTGCCGGGGTAGCGGAAGGTCACGTCGCGCAGTTCGACCGCGCCGCGCAGGCGGGGTGGGACCGGGACGGGCGCATCGGGTGGGGCGACGGTGCTCGGGGTGCGCAGGAGGTCGCCGATGCGGCGCAGGCCGACGCGGGCCTGCTGGTAGCCGTCGAACACGCCGGACAGCTGTTGCACCGGCGAGAAGAACAGGCCCAGGTAGAGGAGGAACGCCAGCAGCACGCCGGGGGTGAGCGTGCCCGCCGCGACCCGGTGGGCGCCGACCGCGAGCACCACGGCCTGGGCCACGCCGGACAGCATCGAGACGAACGGGAAGTAGGTCGCGATGTAGCGCTGGGCGCGCAGGCGGGAGCGGCGGTAGGCGTCGCTGCGCTCGGCGAACGCCTCGGCCGAGTGCTCCTCGCGGGTGTAGGCCTGGGAGACGCGCAGGCCCGACACGTTCTCCTGGAGGTCGGCGTTGACCGCGCTGACGCGTTCGCGCGCTTCGGCGTAGGCGACGGACGACACGCGCTGGAAGACCACGGTGGCGATCAGCAGCACCGGCAACGCGGCCAGTGCGATCGCGGCCAGGGACGGGTCGGTCACCACCAGGGCGACCGTGATGCCCACGACGGTCAGCAGGCTGACCACGGCGGTGATGAGGCCGGTCTGGAGGAACGACGACAGGGCGTCCACGTCCGTCGTCATCCTGGTCATGATCCGGCCCGCCATCTCGCGCTCGTAGTAGTCGAGGCCGAGGCGTTGCAGGTGCGCGTAGCTGCGCACGCGCAGCACGTAGAGCTGTCGCTCGCCGAGACGCGCGGTGAACACGGTGCTCGCGGACGTCGTGACCCAGCCGATCGCGACCAGCGCCAGGCCGAGCGCGGCCGCCAGCCACAGCGCGGACGTGCGGCCACCGACGACACCGCCGTCGACACCGAGCCGCACGAGTGCGGGCAGGCCCATGCCGACCAGCGCGTCGAGCACGACCAGCGCGCCCACCACGAGCAACGCCCGGCGGACCGGGCGCAGCAGGGTGCGCAGGCGGAACTCCGGATCGGGTGCGCGCGGATCCTCGACGGTCAGCGGTACCTGCTCGGTCGCGGGTGGGAGAGCGCGGACCTTCTCCAGCAGCTCGGGGGTCGGCGGCCCGCCGATCAGCGCAGCGTTCGTGCCGCCACCGCCCTTGGCGCCGCCGCCACCCGTCGGTGCGCCTGGGCGCGACGACGAGAGCAGCTGGCGGTCAGCGTCCTCCTGGGTCAGCTCCGGCCACAGGTTCGTGGACGACACCGGCGCCACCGGGGACTCGATCGCCTCGCCGGGGCCGGCCAGCAGGTCGCGGTACAACGCGCACCGCGAGCGGAGCTCGGCATCCGTGCCGACGTCGACGAGACGCCCCTGGTCCAGCACCGCGATCCGGTCCGCCAGCGCCAGTGACGACCGGCGGTGCGCGATCAGCAGGGTCGTGCGCTCCGCGGTGACGGACGCCAGCGTCGCGTGGATGGCGGCCTCGGTCGCGTTGTCCACGGCCGAAGTCGCGTCGTCCAGCACGAGCACGCGCGGGTCGGACAGCAGAGCTCGGGCGAGTGCGACGCGTTGGCGCTGGCCGCCGGACAGCGTCAAGCCGCGTTCGCCGACCACGGTGTCGTAGCCGTCCGGCAGCGCGGTGATGAAGTCGTGCGCCTCAGCGGACTTCGCGGCGCGCACGACGTCGTCGAGCGACGCGTCCGGGCGGCCGTAGGCGATGTTCGAGAACACCGTGTCCGAGAAGAGGAACGCCTCCTCGAACACCACGCCCACGGTGCGGCGCAACGAACTCAGCTGCAACGTCCGCACGTCGGCACCGCCGACGCGGACCGAACCGGAGTGCACGTCGTAGAACCTGGGCAGCAGCAAGGACACCGTCGACTTGCCCGAGCCGGCCGTGCCGACCAGCGCCAGCGTCTCGCCGGGCGCGACGGACACGGACAGGTCGCACAGCACCGGATCCGACCGCGTGTAGCCGAACGTGACGCCGTCGAGCGACACGCCGACCGGGCCGTCCGGCACCTCGTCCGGACCGGAACTGACCTCGGGCTGCGAGTCGATCAGCTCGTACACCCGCTCGATGCCCGCCCGCGCCAGCTGCGCGTTCACGACCATGCTCGACAGCAGCCTGGTCGGGCCGACGAGGTTCGCGACGTACGTGGCGAACGCCAGGAACGTGCCGAGGCTGACCTGCTGGTGCAGCGCCAGCCAGCCGCCCAGCGCGAGCACCGCGACCTGGCCGATCGCGGGCAGAGCCGTCACCGTCGCGAGCGGCTTCGAGCTCAGCCGCGCCGCGCGCATGCGTTCCGAGAACAGCTTGCGGGCCTGGTTCTCGAGCCTGCCGACCTCGCGCATCTCCTGCCCGAAGCCCTTCACGACCCGCACGCCCGTCACGGTCTCCTCGACGTGCTGGGCGAGGTCGGCCGCGCGCTGCTGCGCGGACCAGGTGGCGGGGAACAACGTCAGCCTGCTGCGGCCCGCGAACCACGCCACCGCGGGCAGCACGAGCAACGCGATGATCGTCAGCGGGGGCGACAGCCACAGCATCGCGCCGACCGCCGCCAGCGCGAACACGACCGTGCCCACCGCGAGCGGGACCATCGACAGCAGCGAGTGCACCAGCTGCAGGTCGGTGATCGACCGGGACACGACCTGGCCGGTGCGCATCGCGTCCTGCTTCGCCCCGTCCAGGCGCTGCACCGACGAGAACACCTTGCGGCGCAGGTCGTGCTGCACGTCGAGCGCGAGTCTGCCGCCGAGGTACCGGCGCAGGAACGCGCTGCCGAACGCGAGCACCTCCAGGCCGACCAGGATCGCCACCACGAGCAACAGGCGGTCCGTGCGGCCGCCGACCGAGTCGTCCACGGCCGTTTTCAGCAGCAGCGGGCCTGCCGCCTGGAGCCCGACGCCGACGACGGCGGCCACCACTGACAGCACCACCAGACGGCGGTGCTGCCAGCAAGCTGCCGAGAGTCTGCGAATCCAGCCTGTCCCCACGAGAGCCAGGCTACGGACGAGCTACGACAATTCGAGAAAACGCCTGCTCAGGTGATGTCCTTGCGGGCCGTTGCCGCCCAGCCGCCGACGAAGGCGATCGCCGTCCACGACAGGAAGATCAGACCGGAGAGCCACCAGTCGAACGCGCCGCCGGCACCCGCCATGTACCGCAGTGCCAGCTGCAACTCGTCCGGGACGACACCGGCCGAGCTCATGAACAGGTCGGCGGCGACCGATCCGGTGATCCCGTTGACGGACCCGTTGGGCAGGAACCCGATGACCTGCTCGAGCCCGTTGATGCTGAGCACCAGGCTGAGGCCGTTCTCGACCAGCAGCATGTACAGCAGCAGCACGACGGTCGTCCCGACGACGCTGGTCATCAGCGCGCCGACGCCGACGCCGAACATCGTCATCAGCACCGACGCCACGAGCCCTGCGGTGGCGAGCGCGAGCCAGCCGGACGCGTCCGGGAGCTGGCTGCTGTCCGAGGACAGGATCACGCCGAGCGCGACGGACAGGACGATCGCGAGGCCGAAGATCGCGCCCCACAGGATGTAGACCAGCATCTTCGCGGAGAGCGCCGCCCCGCGCGACGACGAGGTGAGGAACGTCGTGGTGATCGTCCGGCGGTTGATCTCGTTCGCGATCGCCAGGCCGCCGAAGATCATCGGGAAGATCGTCGCGACGTTGATGCTGCGCGCGATGCCGAACAGCGACACCCGCCACTGGTCCGGCGTGATGCCGAAGATGTCGGACAGCTGCTCGACGTCGCTCTGCGAGGCCAGGTCGACGAAGCCCTTGCCGAGGAAACCGGTGCCGAGTCCCCAGCCGAACGCGAGCAGCACGGTGGGGATCATCAGGCCCCACCACAGGCCGGTCGTGATCGTCTTGCGGAACTCCGACTGCAGAAGGTTGCCCATCAAGCCCATCCGCCCTGCTGAGGTGGCTGCTGCTGCACGTAGTAACCAGTTCCGGGGTAGCCGGGTGCGGCGTACTGCCCGCTGGTGAGCTGGAAGAACAGCCGCTCGAGGTCGATCTGCTCCTCCTGCATGCCGTAGACCGACACGCCCGCCTTCAACGCGGCGTCGGCGATGTACTTGGACGTCACGCCCGCCACCGCGAGCCTGCCGTCGGGCAGCTGCTCGATCGCCTGCACGCCCTCCGCGCGCAGTGCGGTGACCAGCGCGCCGACGTCGGACGGCTGCACGATCACCCGGCTCTGCTGCGACTGCCTCAGGTGATCGAGCGGCCCGTAGTACATGGTCTGGCCGCGGCTGATGATCACGACCTGGTCGACCGTCTGCTCGACCTCCGCCAGCAGGTGGCTGGAGATCAGCACGGTGCGGCCGCTGCGCGCGTAGGACTGCAGGAACGTGCGCAGCCAGGCGATGCCCTCGGGGTCGAGACCGTTCGCGGGCTCGTCGAGAACGAGCACCTGCGGGTCGCCCAGCAGCGCGGTCGCCAGAGCGAGCCGCTGCTTCATGCCGAGCGAGTAGCCGCCGACCTTGCGGTCACCGGCGGAACCCAGCCCGACGAGCTGCAGCACCTGGTCGGCGCGCTGGTCCGGCACACCCACCGCCGAGGCGTACACCTTCAGGTGATTTCTGGCCGTGCGCTTGGGGTGGAACCCCTGCGCCTCCAGCACCGCGCCCACGACCCGGCCCGGCTGCCCGAGCCTGCCGAACGGGCTGCCGTTGATCGTCGCGAAACCGGCCGTCGGGCTGACGAGACCGAGCAGCATGCGCAGCGTCGTCGTCTTCCCGGCGCCGTTGGGGCCGAGGAAGCCGGTGACGCTGCCCGGTTCCACGGTGAAGCTCAGGTTCTGCACCGCGGTGACCGGACCGAACTGCTTGGTCAGGTTCTGCACCACGATGCGGCCGCTGCCGTCGTGCACGAGATCCTCCCGTTGGCGGGCATGTGCCGGCCATCCTGCCAAACGGACGGACTCGATCAGTCGGGAAGCGCGTGTTTCGGGCGATTCACCACCGGCGCCCGGTGGATCGGCTCGGGGATCTGCGGTACGTCGTCCAGCGACAACGGCGCCTCGTCCAGCAGCTGCGGTGCGTCGTCCAGCACCAGCGGCAGCTCGGTCGTCAGCTCCGCGGGCGTCTCGGCGGGCACCTCCGACGTCACGCCGCTGCGGGTGAACGGATTGCGCAACGGGCGCCTCCGGTCGCGGTGCTGCACACCCTCGCCGATGAGGTGCTGATGCGCCATGTTCCACACCTGGCACGGCCACTTGCGCCTGCGCAGCCAGCCGGGACACGCCTTGCAGCGGCCGTCGTCGTCGGGCTGGTGCACGGTCAGCAGCAACCGCCAGCCGTCCGCCAGCCGGTGGATCTCCGCGCGGGCCAGCGGCACCAGCGCCTCGGCCTCGCCGTGCTCGGCGACCTTGTCCAGCAGCGCGAGTCTCTGCAGCACCGCGTCGCGCAGCGTCTGGTCCACGGCGGTCACATCTTCGTCGACGCTTGGTCGAGCAGGCTCTGCAGTCGACGGGTCTGGGTGGCCGACATCACAGCCGCCTCACCAGGCGGTGCGACGAGCAGAACTCGGTCATTCTCCACCAGAACGGTCATGGACCGGTCCCGGCCGAACGGGTCGTGACAGTGGATCCACCCCTGTGGTTCAGCCACTTGATCTCCTTCGAGGTACGCCCGACTCCAGGTTCATCGGTCGAACTCGCGGGTAGGAGCAGCGTCACAGACCCGAATTCACTCGTTTGCTTGAGCCGCTGAACTCGGGGAGTGGTCCACTCGGGGAAACTTTTCGGTCCCGATTCGCGGGGGGTGCTGGGCGAGGCGCCGGAGTGCCCGCTAAGCTTGTGGAGGCGGCCCGCTCCCAGTGACCCCCAGGCTGGTTGAGCGGGTCGCCGCTTTTCTTCTCCGCGAGGCTGTTCGGGTTCGGCTTCGCCATCACCCTCCCGCCTTGCAGAAAAGGCGCCTTCTGGGGGCCGAGCCCCCAGACCCCCAGCCGGCGGGCTCCGCCCCCGGACCCCCGCTTCGGCCGTCGCTTCGCTCGGCCATCACTCCATGCCACTCGGTTTCGCGGCCGGTGGACTCTCGTTGTCCTCCGTTCTCGTACGGTGTAAGTTGCTCGTACATCGTAAGGGGGACGACATGACGACGACCGACGAGAAGGTCGGGGTTCACCCGCATCCGCAGCGCTGGGCGGTGCTGGGGGTGCTGTGCCTGTCCGTGATGGTCGTGGTGCTGGACAACACCGTGCTCAACGTGGCGATCCCGTCGATCTCCACCGGGCTCGGCGCCAGCACCGCGGACATCCAGTGGATGATCAACGCGTACTCGCTGGTGCTCGCCGGCCTGCTGCTGACGACCGGCGCGCTGTCGGACCGGTTCGGCCGCAAGCGCTCGCTGCTCGGCGGCCTGCTGCTGTTCGGCGCCGGAAGCGCGGTCGCGGCCTACGCGGGCTCGTCCGAGGCGCTGATCGCGGCACGCGGCTTCATGGGGCTGGGCGCGGCGTTCCTGATGCCGGGCACGCTCGCCGTGCTGATGCAGCTGTTCGACGAGAAGGAACGGCCGAAGGCCATCGGCATCTGGGCGGCGGTCACCAGCCTCGGTTTCGCGGCGGGACCGGTGATCGGCGGGTTCCTGATCAACCACTTCTGGTGGGGTTCGGTGTTCCTGATCAACGTCCCGGTGGCGATCGCGGCCATCGCGGCGGTGGCGTTGCTGGTGCCGGAGTCGAAGGACCCGACCGTGCGCAAGCCGGACGTGCTGGGGTCGGTGCTGTCGACCATCGGCATGGTCGCGCTGGTGTGGTCGGTCATCTCGATCCCCGAGCACGGCTGGGGAAGCGTCCGGGTGCTCACCTCGCTCGGCATCGGCGTGGTCGCGATGACGGCGTTCGCGCTGTGGGAGCGGCGCACGCCGGAACCCATGCTGGACCTGGGTTTCTTCAAGGACCGCCGGTTCACCGGCGCGGTGGCGTCCGGCGTGCTGGCCTCGTTCGGCATGGGCGGGTCGCTGTTCCTGCTGACCCAGCACCTGCAGGGCGTGCTCGGCTACACGCCGCTGGAGGCGGGCATCAGGGTGGCGCCGATGGCGATCGCGCTGCTGGTCACGTCCAACGTGCTGGGCCCGATCACCATGAAGCTGGGCGCGGGCAGGGCGATGCTGCTCGGCATGACGATCGTGTCCGGTGGCGTGGTGCTGCTCGCGTACGGCGGAAGCTACGGCCCGACGCTCGCCGGCCTGATCCTGATCGGTGTGGGTGTCGGCATCGCGCAGCCGGTGGCGGTCAACGCGCTGATGGGCTCGATCCCGCCGGAACGAGCGGGCATCGCGTCCGGGCTCAGCGGCACGCTGACCGAGCTGGGCAACTCGTTCGGCATCGCGGTCCTGGGTGCCCTGCTGAGTGCGAGGTTCGCCGCGTCGCTGCCGGACGGCGTGCCGTCGCGGTCGCTGACGGGGGCGTTGCACAGCGGCGCGGACATCACGGTGGTGCGGGAGGCGTTCGCGGGCGGCATGACGACCAGCCTGCTGATCGGTGCGCTGGCGGTGTTCCTGGGCGGCGTCGTATCGAGTGTGCTGCTGCGCCGCGCCTAGGATTTCCGCTGTGACGGAGAGCGTGTGGTTCGGCAAACCGAAGTCTGGCGGCGGTCAGCACCCCGGTCTCAGCCGGGAGCTGATCGTCCGCAAGGCGGTCGAGATGCTGGACGAGCACGGGCTCGGGGCGCTGTCGATGCGCAAGCTGGCCGCGCAGCTCGGCGCGGCCCCGATGTCGCTCTACTGGCACGTGCCGACGAAGGACGCGCTGCTCGAGCTCGCACTGGACCACCCGTTCAGCGAGCTCGAGCCGGTCGACGAGGGCGTCACGTGGGACGTCGCCGCACGCGGGCTGATGCACTCCATGCGGATGATCGCGCTGCGCCACCCGTGGTGGGTCAAGCTCGTCGGCTCGTACATGACGGTGGGCCCGAACGCGGTCGCGATGGCCGACGGGATGCTGAAGGTCATGCGCGACGCGGGCATGTCCGTGGTCGAGGCGTCCCGGTCGTCCAGCGCGCTGTCGAGCTTCGTGATCGGGTTCGTCGGCGCGGAGGTCAACTTCAACGCGAACGGCGCGGTGGACCAGATCGACGTGTCGAAGCTGCATTCGTTGTACGCCGAGAAGTTCCCGTACTACGCCGAAACGATGGCCGAAGCCGAACTGTGGTCCGTGGACAAGCAGTTCGACTTCGGCCTCGAGTGCGTCGTCGCCGGCATCAGGGCCAGCGTCGGAGCGCTCAGATGAACGTCTCCAGCGGGGTGTGCGCGAGGCCGGTGGCCTCGGCGACCGGACCGTTGGTCAGGTGTCCGTCGTGGACGTTCAGGCCCAGCGCGAGCGAGCGGTCGGCCTTGAGCGCGGCCTCCCAGCCCTTGTCGGCCAGCGCGACCGCGTAGGGCAGCGTCACGTTGGTCAGCGCGTAGGTGGACGTGCGCGGCACGGCGCCGGGCATGTTCGCGACGCAGTAGAAGACCGAGTTGTGCACCTCGTAGGTGGGCTCGGCGTGCGTGGTCGGCCGCGAGTCCTCGAAGCAGCCGCCCTGGTCGATCGCGATGTCGACGAGCACCGAACCGGGCTTCATGTCGGCGACGAGCGCGTTGGTCACCAGCTTCGGCGCCTTCGCGCCGGGCACGAGCACCGCGCCGATGACCAGGTCGGCCTCCTTGACGGCCTGCTCGATCGCGAAGCTGTTGGACGCGAGCGTGCGCAGGCGGCCCTGGAACTGGGCGTCGATCTGGCGCAGGCGGTCCACGTTCGTGTCGAGGATCTGCACGTCAGCGCCCATGCCGACGGCGATCGTGGCGGCGTTCAGGCCGGCGACGCCACCACCGATGACGACGACGCGCGCCGGAGCGACACCGGGGACGCCACCGGGCAGGACGCCGCGGCCACCGGAGGGCTTCATCAGCGAGAACGCGCCGACCTGCGGGGCGAGACGGCCGGCGACCTCGGACATCGGGGCGAGCAGCGGCAGCGCACCGGAGGGCAGCTGCACGGTCTCGTACGCGATGGCGGTGGTGCCGGAGCTCATGAGCGCCTCGGTCAGCGGCTTGTCCGCGGCGAGGTGCAGGTAGGTGAAGAGGGTCTGGTCCTTGCGCAGCCGCGGGTACTCCTCCGCGATCGGCTCCTTGACCTTGAGGACGAGCTCGCCCTCGTTCCACACGTCCTCGACCGACGCGAGGACCTTGGCACCGGCGGCCAGGTACTCCTCGTCCGTGATGGCCGAGCCGAGACCGGCGCCGGCCTCGACGAAGACGTCGTGGCCGCGGCTGGTCAGCTCGTGGGCACCGGCGGGGGTCAGTGCGACGCGGTACTCGTGGTTCTTGATCTCGCGGGGAACGCTGATCCGCACGGTGGCTCCTCTCAGGACGGGCTGTCTCTACCCAAAGGTGAGGCAGTGAGAAAGGTGTGTCACCGTGCGGATCGCACTATCTGGGGGGTTCCCTATTGTTCAGTTGGCACAAATCACCCTTGCTTTGGGCCAATTTTGAACACCCAGGCGTGCTGCCCGGCGTTGGCAGGCAGGTCCACGGTCAGCTTGCCTCCCTGCCACCCCCAGGTCAGCGGCTGGTCGTGGCCGAGCAGCGTGACCCGGTCACCCGGCTTGATCGGCACGGGAGCGTCCACCACCAGCCGGCTGCCGGGGTCGACGAGCGAGGTGACGTAGAACGCCTCGTTCTGCTTGACCGTGAACCGCAGGTTCCCCTGCTGGGCCATGCGCGACCAGTACGTCGTGCCGTAGATCGACTCGCCGTTGGTCCGCAGCCACGCCCCGGTCTCGCGCAGCCGCTGCTGCATGATCTCCGGGATGGTGCCGTCCGCGCGCGGCCCGATGTCCAGCAGGAAGTTGCCGTTCTTGGACGTCGTGTCGACCAGCGTGTCCACGACCTCGTTCGCGGTCATGTACATGTGGTCCGGCGTGGCCCGGTTCCAGCCGTAGGAGCGCGGGTCGAGTCCGCGGCTCGCCTCCCACTTCTGCACCACGGTGTTGGGGTACGAGGCGTACTCCGGCGTGGTGAAGTCGTGCGTCGGGATGCCGCACCGGTCGTCGACCGTGACGTCCTTGGGCCTCGGCCGGTTCTTGGCTTTGTTGAAGTAGTCCGCGAACACCCGGCGGCTGTCGTTCGCGCCGCCGATGTCGCACCAGATGACGTCCGGGTCGTAGCCGTCGACCAGTTCGGTCATCTGCGGGCCCTGGTAGTCCTTCACGAAGTCGCGGCCCGCCTGGTAGCCGGTGTAGGGCTCGGCCGCGCCGGTGTACGGGTTGCGCGGGCCGTGGCCGCTCCACGGCTTGTCCGGGTTGAACCACTCGGGCATCGAGAAGTACAGGCCGTTGCGCAGCTGCGGCGTGTACTTGCGGGACGCGTCGAACAGCTCCTTCACCAGGTCGCGCTTCGGGCCGAGGTCGACCGAGTCGCGGCCGGACACCTTCGAGTCCCACAGCGCGAAACCCTCGTGGTGCTTGGAGGTCAGCACGTAGTACCGCGCGCCTGCCTGCTCGAAGAGCTGCACCCAGTCCTTCGGGTCGAACTTCGCCGCGGTGAACTGCTCGATGAACTCGTCGTACGAGAAGTCCTTGCCGAAGTTCTGCGCGTGGTACGGGTGCACGGCGTTCTTCGGGTCCTGCATCCACTGCCAGTACCACTCGGCGTACTGCTCACCGGGCGGCGACCAGGCGGGCGCGGAGTACAGGCCCCAGTGGATGAAGATGCCGAACTTGGCGTCGTCGAACCAGTACGGCGACTCGTGGGTGCCCAGCGACGCGTCGGTCGGCTGGTAGTCCGCGACGCCGAGCGTGAACTTCGCGTTCTGCTCGGCTCTCGCCCCGATCGCCCGCGCAACGACGGTGCCGTCCACCGTGGACTTGCGGGTGGTCGTGACGCCGATGCGGACGCGGGCCTCCTCGCCGGGAGCCAGTCTGGTGACGAACGCGGGCTTCACGGTGATCGCGCCGGGCGCGTTCAGGTGCACCGAGACGTCGTCGAGCCACGTGTCGCCCAGGTTGACCACGGTCGCCTCGACCGCCTGCGCACCGCGTCCGGGGATCTTGGTCGTGGACCGCGCGCCGCGCACCGCGAGCGCTTTGCCGTGCGTGACGGGCTGCATGGTCAACGCGAACACGTGCAGGGCCGACTTGCCCTCCTCGGCCGGGTGCGTGACCGGCAGCGTGATCGCGACGGCCTCGCGTTTCGGATCCGCCCACACCTGCGCGGTCGCGATCGACACCGGGTGCTGGTCGACCCCGGTCGGCGTGTAGCGGTACGGCGCCGACACCGGGCCGCTGCCCGAGTACCAGTCCGCGGCGCCGAGCCCCGCGGTCGTGGTCGAGCCGTCCGCGTAGTGGACGGTCGCCGTGCCGCTCGCCCCGTCCCAGCTGGACGCGAGCAGGAAGTGCGCCGAGACGTAGTTGCCCTTCGGCAGCTCGATCCGCTGTCCCAGCGCGACGACGTTGTTCTTCCCCTGATGCGCGGGGAACTGGTGGGGGATGCCGTCGACGACGATGCGCCCGGTCGGCAGCGCCTCGCTGGGGAAGGTGTGTCCGGACCCGTCGAAGTTGCCGTCCTTGAGTTGGGCGGTGTCGATGCCGTCGTTGTCGAAGTACCGGTCGAGCGCCACAGGTAGGGGGTGCGGCGCTGGAGCGGCGGTGGCGGCTGCGGCGGTGAGGAGCGAGGCGAGCAACACCATGCTCGTGGCGAACGCTCTCTTCATTGGCCCTCCGATGTCTGATGCGCCCAAGGGACTTCATCGGCCGATGTAACGATGATTCATCCGATGTATGGCCTAGCAGGAGTCCTCATCGGGTGTCAACGGGTCGCGTTGACACCTGCCCGGTACCGGACATAGCGTTCACCCGTTCCCAACTGAAGATCGGCCGCGGTGCTGACCGGCACCACAACCCGAGTGGGAGAGACCCCGCCTGTCGTGCGGGGCGCCGAAGGGGCAATCCCGCACACTCTCAGGCAGCAAGACCTCTCGGGTGAGGCAACTCTGCACGGCGGAGGGGGACTCATCCGAACTCCCTAGGAGCGCTGCCGTGACCTACCCCGAGAACCTCCTGTACACGCCCGAGCACGAGTGGGTCGACTGGACGCCGGGCACCCAGGACCCGCTGACCGTCGGCATCACCTCGTACGCCGCGGACTCGCTCGGCGACATCGTCTTCGTGCAGCTGCCGACCGTCGGCGAGCAGGTCGTGTCCGGCAAGGTGTGCGGCGAGCTCGAGTCGACGAAGTCCGTCAGCGATCTGTTCTCCCCGGTCAGCGGCGAGATCATCGCGGTCAACGAGGCCGTCGTCGCCGATCCCGCGCTGGTGAACTCCGACCCGTACGGCGAGGGCTGGCTGTTCAAGGTGAAGGTCGAGTCGGCCGAGGGCCTGCTCACGGCGGCCAAGTACGCCGAACTGACCCAGGACTGATCGTGGCGATCAGCGTTTTCGACCTGTTCTCGGTCGGCATCGGCCCGTCCAGCTCGCACACGGTCGGCCCGATGCGGGCCGCCGTGATGTTCGTCGACCGGCTGCGGTCGTCCGGGCTGCTCGCGCACACCGACCGGGTGCACGTCGAGCTGTTCGGCTCGCTCGGCGCGACCGGCTACGGGCACGGCAGCCCGAAGGCCGTGCTGCTGGGACTGGAGGGCAACCACCCCGAGGAGGTCGACCCGGCCGCCGCCGCGCTGCGGGTCGAGCAGGTCCTCGCGACCGGACGGCTGCTGCTCGGCGGTGAGAAGGAGATCGCCTTCCAGTCCGACGTCGACCTCGTCATGCACCGGCGCAAGTCGCTTCCGCTGCACCCCAACGGGATGAGCTTCGAGGCGTTCGACGGCGAGTCCTCACTGGACAGTGCGGTGTACTACTCGATCGGCGGCGGCTTCGTCGTCGACGAGACCGCGACCGGCACCGACCGGATCAAGCAGGACGAGACGCAGCTGCCGCACCCGTTCCTCACCGGCGACGACCTGCTGGCGCGCACGCGCGAGACCGGGCTGTCGATCAGCGAGATCATGCTCGCCAACGAGCAGGCGTGGCGTTCCGAGGAGGAGATCCGGTCCGGGCTGCTGCACATCTGGCGGGTGATGCAGGAGTGCGTCGAACGCGGCTGCAACGAGCACGGCGAGCTCCCCGGTGGGCTGAAGGTGCGCCGTCGTGCCGCGGACATGCGGCGCACGTTGGAGGGCGAGCACTTCGCCACGGACCCGTTGCGGGTCATGGACTGGGTGACGCTGTTCGCGCTGGCGGTCAACGAGGAGAACGCCGCGGGCGGCCGGGTCGTCACCGCGCCGACCAACGGCGCGGCGGGCATCGTGCCCGCGGTGCTGCACTACTACACGAGGTTCGTGCCGGGCGCGTCCGACGACGGTGTGGTGCGGTTCATGCTCACGGCGGCCGCGATCGGCGTGCTGTTCAAGGAGAACGCGTCGATCTCCGGTGCCGAGGTCGGCTGCCAGGGCGAGGTCGGTTCGGCGTGCTCGATGGCCGCCGGTGGTCTCGCCGAGGTGCTCGGCGGCACGCCGGAGCAGGTCGAGAACGCGGCCGAGATCGCCATGGAGCACAACCTCGGTCTGACGTGCGACCCGATCGGCGGGCTCGTGCAGATCCCGTGCATCGAGCGCAACGCGCTGGCGTCGATCAAGGCGATCACCGCCGCCCGCATGGCGCTGCGGGGCGACGGCTCGCACTTCGTCTCGCTGGACAAGGTCATCAAGACCATGCGGGAGACCGGCAAGGACATGTCGGTGAAGTACAAGGAGACCGCGCGCGGCGGCCTCGCCGTGAACGTCATCGAGTGCTAGAGGTCTGAGATGGCGATCTGCGTGTCGACGTCGCCGATGCGGCGCAGCCGCTCCCACAGGGCATCGCTGTAGAGCCAGTCGCGGATCGGTGCGGCCGGGTCCTCCGGGAACCACCAGAGGCTCGGCTCACCGCCGTGCGCGAGGTCGTTCGCCCAGTACCGGGCGAGGCCGGCGACCGCTTCGTCGTCGGGCAGCGCGTCGACGAACCGCAGCCACGGCCCCAGGTCGGAGTCCACGTGCGCGGCCGCGCACAGCAGGTCGCCCGTGAGGTTGCGGGTCAGCATCCCGCGCAGCGCCTCGCGGACGGCCTGTTGTTCGTCGGCGGGCCACGTCGAGAAGCGGGCGAAGCTCAAGCCCTTCAACAAGATCGGGTCGGGCAGCTCTTCGAGGAGCCGCAGGATCCTCGGTGCCAGCCCGCGCCACAGCAACCCGTACTGGTCGGCGTTCCAGTGGCTCGTGACCTCGCGCGCGAAGCTGCCGACGAGGTCCCGCGGCACGAGTGCGGGGTCGCCGCCGAGTGCGTCGAGGTCCGACTGCGCGTAGCAGTACGTGCAGCCGTCCACCGCGCCGACGCGCGGCACGTCGGCGAAGACGCGGTCGAGGTCCATACGTCCAGGCTACGACCCGGTGTCCACTTGATTCACACGGTGAACCCACCGTCCACATTGAACGAGGCGCCGGTCACGTACGCGCTGCCCGGCCCGGCGAGGAACGCGACCACGTCGGCGATCTCGTCCGGCTGGGCGTAGCGGCCGAGCGCGGTGATGCCGTTGATCGCCTCGGCCATCGGACCGGACGCCGGGTTCAGGTCCGTGTCGGTGGCGCCGGGGTTGACGATGTTCGCCGTGATGCCGCGCGGTCCCAGGTCCCGCGCGAGTCCCTTGGTCATGCCGACGAGCGCGGTCTTGCTCATCGAGTACAGCGTGAAGCCGGGGAACGGTGCGTGCACGGCGACGTTGCTGCCGATGCTGATGATCCGGCCGCCTTCGGTCATGTGCCGGGCCGCGCTCCTGGACGCGAGGAACGGCGCGCGGACGTTGACGGCGACGGTGCGCTCGAACTCGGCGAGCCCGAGCTCTTCCAGCGGGCCGACGATGAACTCCGCCGCGTTGTTCACGAGGATGTCGAGGCGGCCGAACGCGGCGGCGGCTTCGTCAACGGCCGCAACGATCTCGTCGGCGTCCGCGCTGTCGGCGCGGATGGCGAGCGCCTTCGTCGGCTCGATTTCGGCGCTGCGGTGCGTGATGGCGACGTCGGCGCCGAGCTCGGCCAGCCGAGACGCCACCGACTTTCCAATGCCGCGGCTGCCGCCGGTCACCAGAGCCGCCTTGCCTTCGAGGATGTTCATGTCTCACAGCCTGTCTGACGTGCGGCTGAAGGTCTGGCGGAGATCGGACCTGCAGTTCGCAGACGACCTGTTCGGGCGTAGTGGGACCGCTACTCCAGGTGAGACAAGGACTTTCGGCCACATGCATCGCCCGCACACTCCGTTGTCATGTCAATCGGCAGCACCTACGCACCGTTCAGCGACGAGCACGTCGCCAACCCCTACCCGTTCTTCGCCGAGGCCCGCGCACAGGAACCCGTGTTCTTCAGCGAGCAGCTGGGCTACTGGGTCGTCAGCAGGTACGACGACGCCGCCGCAGTGCTGAAGGACTACCGGCGCTTCACAGCGAGCAACCTCTCCGCGCGGCAGCAGTCCGAGCAGGTGCGGGCGATCCTCGGCGACAGCGTCATGGTGCCGTCGCTGCAGGAGGTCGACCCACCGGACCACACGCAGCTGCGCGGCGCGATCATGAAGGGGTTCTCCGCGCGGCGGGTCTCGTCGCTCGAGCCGGTGATCCGGGCGTTCGCCGACCGGTTGATCGACCGGTTCGGAGCGTCCGGCGATGGCGACTTCATGAAGATGTTCTCCGAGCCGTTCCCGATGATGGTCATCGGGCACCTCATGGGCGTGCCCGAGCAGGACTGGCACCACCTCCAGCGGTGGTCCGACGACATCATGGCGATGATGCTCGGCTCGATGTCGGAGGACGAGGAGCTGCCGTACGCGAAGAGCGCGCTGGACTTCAAGAACCACGTCTACGACATCGTCGAGCGTCGCCGCAGCGAGCCCGGTGACGACCTGACGACCGCGCTGATCGAGTCGTCGCTCGACGACGACCAGATCGCGGGCCTGCTCCAGCTGTTGCTGCTGGCGGGTTTCGAGACGACGGTGAAGCTGCTCGGGCTGGCGCTGCGCGAGCTGCTGACCGACCGCGCGCACTGGCAGGCGATCGTCGACGATCCGTCAGGCATCCCGGCCGTCGTCGAGGAGGCGCTGCGGTTCGACGGGCCGGTGGTGTCGCTGATCCGGCAGGCGCAGGAGGACGTCGAGGTCGGCGGCAGGCAGATCCTCAAAGGGCAGATGGTGCAGGTGCTGCTCGGGTCCGCGAACCACGACGAAGCCGTGTTCGAAGACCCCGAGTCCTTCTGCCCGGCGCGCAAGGGCGCCTCGGCGCACCTCACGCTCGGCGCGGGTGCGCACTACTGCCTCGGTGCCGCCCTCGCGCGGATGGAGGCCAAGGTGGCGCTGGAGCAGCTGACCAGGCGGCTGCCGTCGCTGAGGCTGGTACCCGATCAGGAGATCGAGTACCTGCCCAACCTCAACATGCGTGGTCCACTCGGCCTTCGGGTCGCGTGGGGATCGCCCGGCTGACCTCGCTGAGGTGCTGCAGGACGTATCCGAAGGACCTGAACAGTCCACATTGGGCGTAGTCGATGCCGCGTTCCGCGCAGAAGTCGCGCACGATCGTCTGTGCGCGCCGGAGGTGCGGGCGCGGCATGTTCGGGAACAGGTGGTGCTCGATCTGGTAGTTCAGGCCGCCGAGCGTGAAGTCCACCAGCCAGCCGCCGCGCACGTTCCGCGACGTCAGCACCTGCTTGCGCAGGAAGTCCAGGTTGTGATCGGCGGTGAGGATCGGCATGCCCTTGTGGTTGGGCGCGAACGAGCAGCCCATGTAGAGGCCCCACAGGCCCTGGTGGACCGCGATGAACGCGACCGCGAGGCCCGGTGACAGCACGTAGAACACCGCGGCCAGGTACACCACGACGTGGCCGATCATCAGCACCCGCTCGAACGGCCGCGACTTGCTGATGCTCGACCAGTGCAGCGCGATGCCCTCGAGCAGCAGCAACGGGAAGAACAGCCACGCCTGGTGCCTGCTCATCCAGCGCAGCAGGCCGCGCTTCTCGGCGCCCTGGCGGGTGGTGAAGGCCAGGACGGAGATGTCGACGTCCGGGTCCTCGTCCTCGTGGTTCGGGTTCGCGTGGTGGCGGTTGTGCTTGTTCACCCACCACCCGTAGCTGACCCCGGTGAGTCCACCGTGGACCAGGCCCGTCACGTCGTTCCACTGGCGAGCGCTGAAGATCTGCTTGTGCCCCGCGTCGTGCCCGATGAACGCGAGCTGGGTGCACATCACCGCGAGCACGGCCGCGGTGAACATCTGCCACCACGAGTCCCCGAGGAACGCGAAAGCGACCCAGGTGCCGGCGAACACCACGAGGTTGAGCGTCATGCGCAGGATGTAGTGCCCGCTTCGCCTGCGGAGCAGACCGGCCTTCTTGATCACGCGGGACAGCTCAGCGAACTCGCTGCCCTGGCGGGGAAATGTCTGGGTCATCCCAGTCAGCGTGACACCCCGCGGGCCGGGTGTACACCTCGGGTCGGTGAACGTCAGGCCAAGCGGCTGTCGTAGCGCTCCTGCGCCTCGAGCACCTCGGGCATCCGGCTCTCCACGAGATCGATCAACGCCTTCAGCCGCTCGGCCGTCTCGTGCCCGAGCGGTGTCAGGCTGTAGTCGACGCGCGGCGGGTTCGTCGGCTGCGCGTCGCGGTGCACCAGACCGTCGCGTTCGAGCGCGTGCAACGTCTGGGCCAGCATCTTCTCGCTCACGCCGTCGACGCGGCGGCGCAGCTCGTTGAACCGCAGCGGCCCCTCGCGCAGCGCGCCCACGGTCAGGCTGCCCCACCGGCCGGTGACGTGCTCCAGCGTGGGGCGCGACGGGCACCCGCTCGCGAACACGTTGAACTCCATGTCTGAAGGATAGCGCTAACTAGAAGTTTGCGCTTTCGAAAAGTTTGTGCTCAACTCGTTCGGGACACACCACCCCTCACGAGGAGTCACACCGATGATCGTTTCGATCGCCTACCACTCGGGTTTCGGCCACACGGCGGTGCTCGCCGAGGCCGTGCGCGACGGCGCCGCGGACGCGGGCGCGACCGTTCACGTGCTCCCGGTCGACCAGCTGACCGAGGAGCAGTGGGAGCTCCTGGACGCCTCCGACGCGATCGTGTTCGGGTCGCCGACCTACATGGGCACCGCGTCCGGCGCGTTCCACGCGTTCGCCGAGGAGTCGTCGAAGCGCTGGTTCTCCCAGGCCTGGAAGGACAAGATCGCCGCCGGGTTCACCAACTCCGGCTCCAAGAGCGGCGACAAGGTGCACACGCTGCAGTTCTTCTCGATCCTGGCCGCGCAGCACGGCATGAACTGGGTCAACCTCGGCCTGCACCCCGGCTGGAACAGCACCCAGGGTTCCGAGAACGACCTCAACCGGCTCGGCATCTTCCTCGGCGCGGGCGCGCAGACGAACAGCGACGAGGGGCCTGAGGGCGTGCACAAGGCCGACATCGCGACGGCCGAGCACCTCGGCCGCCGCGTCGCCGAGGCCACCCGCAGGTGGCGTCAGGCGGCCTGAGCGACGATCAGGCTGGTCGCGCCGTTCAGGGGGACGTGCCGGTCGAACGTCCAGCCCGCCCTGCCGAGCCAGCCGGTCATCTCGTCGGCGCTGTGCAGCCGCCCGACCTCGCTGGACAGCAGGAACTGGGCCCCCGTGAGCGCGGCGATCATCGGCTGCGTGTGCGTCGGGTCGGTCCAGAAGTCGATCAGCAGCAGCCTGGCGTCGGACGAGCACGAGCTGCGGACGTTCTCCAGCAGCTGGACCGTCTGCGTCTCGGACAGGTGGTGCGCGACGTTGGCCAGGATCACCGCGTCGTGGCCGGACGGCAGGGGGTCGACCAGGTAGTCACCGGCCACCAGGTCGACCCCCGGTCTGGCCAGCGTCACGACCTCCGGTCTCTCGAACAGCGTGCCGTGGATGTGCGGGTGCCGGTGGATGATCGCGGTGAGGAACGAGCCGGTGCCGCCGCCGACGTCGAGCACGCGGTGGTGCGGTGCGAAGTCGTACACGGCGGTCAGCGCGGCGGCCGTGCCCGCGTTGATCGCTTCCATACCCGTTGAATAGACCTCGGTCGGGTAGTCCACAGTGGATCGCTCACCGGTGCGCGCGGCGACCTCCAGCTCGCCCCACTGCGGATAGGTGATGCGGTTCATGAAGCGCAGCATCGGCCGGAGGTCCGCCTGCGTGGTGCCGCTGAGGAACTTCTCCGACACCGGGCTGTTCCGGTAACCGCCGTCGGCGAGCTCGACGAACCCGAGCGCCACCATGGCGTTCGCCAGCAGCGACGCCGAGCGCTCCGGAACGCCCATCCGATCCGCCAGTTCCTCCGACGTGAGCGTGGATTCGGCGAGCGCCTCGAACATGCCGAGCTCGCTGCACGCGAGCAACGTCTTGGCGGCGGTGAACCCGTAGGCCACCTGGAAGATCGCGTCTGGTGTCACCGAAGCCTCCTGCGCAGCAAGTACCCAACACCGACCATGGCGAGGAAGCCGACGGCCGAGATCATCACGATCTGTTCGACGGTCTCGGCGTAGGAGCCGGCGACGACGTACGCCACGCAGATCGGCACGGTGCCGAGCAGCGTGTACCAGAAGAAGACGTGGAACGGGGTGCGGCTGACTCCCGCCGACACACCGACGGTTTCGGCCATCATCGGCACGCCGCGGGCGACGCCGAACAGCCACGGTCCGAACGTGCGCCACCAGCGGCTCATGTCGTGCAGCTCCTCGAGGGTGACGACCTTGCGCACGAGCCACGGGCGGGCCCACCGTCCCAGCGCGTACGCTGCGGCCGAGGAACCCATAGATCCCGCGACCGCGAGTGCCACCCCTCCGGGCACGCCGAGCGCTGTGCCGGCGAGCACGATCAGCGGCGTGCTCGGAACTGGGAGCAGCACGTCCACCACCAGCAGCGCGAGTATCACCGCCGCTGTCGTCGCCGGGTCGACCGCCCGCACCCGTTGCACCACGCCTTCGAAGTCGATGATGCCGAACGCCTCGAAGACGATCCAGCTCAGCAGCACGAAGCCGAGCACGACGAACGGGAGCAACTTCCAGCGGACTCCCGTCTCATAACTCATCGGGTGATGGTCGCCCGGCAGTCCGCGCCGGACAATCCGCCAATGGCGGACTTCCGCGAAGGAGACACGAATGAGCGACGATCTCGTGCCCTTTCTGGGGCACTGGGTGATGGACCCCTCACGCAGCGCTTATTCCGGCGGTGTCCCACCGAGATCCGGGCACTACGACCTGAGGCTCGACGGCGACCGCCTGGTCGTCAGCATCGAAGGGATCCTCGGGTCCGGTGATCCCATCCGCACCGGCTACGCGCTGGACCTCAACGGCGACACGCCGATGACCGTCGGCCGGGTCGACCGCGTGCGCACGGTCATCGAGCCGCGGCGCTTCTGCACGATCGCCTACGTGGGCCCGACGCCGGTGGCGCGGGCGTGGCGCATTCTCGGCAACCTGAACGAGATGACCATCATCCAGTCCGCTTCGGACGGTCAAGGGGTGTGGCGCGACGACGTGTCCGTCTACCTGCGCCAGTACTGAACCGGGACGCGGCCACCCCCAGCGGTCGCGTCCCGGCTCTCTCACCCCCGGTCGTGCCGGTCCAGCAGAGCCCGCAGCGCCGCCATCTCGGCGGCGAGCGCCTCCCGGCCCTTGTTCGTGATGCTCACCCAGGTCTTGGGCCGTTTGCCGTCGTAGCCCTTCTCGACCTCCAGCAAGCCCGCTTCCTCCAGCACCGTGATGTGCCGGGAGAGGTTGCCCGCGGTGAGCTCCAAAGTGGACTTCAGGTACCCGAACTCCACGCGCTTCGCCTCGGCCGCGATGGTCAGGATGCCCAGCCGGTGCCGCTGGTGGACGGTCTCGTCGATGCCGGCGGTCGGATGCTCGGTCACGGCGAGACCTTACGACGGGCCCAGGCCGCGACCAGTCCGCTGATCCCGCCGATCGCGAGCACCGCGGCGGGCAGCACCAGGTCCGCGGAGTCGTACAGCGCGGCGGGCAACGGCGGCCAGTCGTAGAACCAGATCGGCGCCACCACCACGAGTGCGACCGTGGCGGTGAAGAGCCACGCGAACACCGTGCACAGCGTGCTCCGCTCGACCCACGCGAGCCCCAGCACGCCCACGACGATCACCAGCAGCTGCCCGGCCGGGATGACCGTGAGGAAGTGCGCGACGAGGATCAGCAGCAGGATCGCGACCGCGGTGCGGAGCTTGCGCTTGGACAGCAGCGTCGCCGCGGTCACCGCCACCACGACCGCCGCCAGCGCCAGCGGCCAGCCGAGCCGGTTGAAGAACAGCTCGCTGAGCACCGGGACACCGAGCAGCGGCAGCGCGAGCACGAACAGCGTCACCTGCGCGTAGAGGCGCGTCGAGGTCTCGACGCCCACTCGCCCGGCTCGCCACCGGTACCACCACACGGTCGCCAGGAACCCCACCGCGAGCGCGGCGAGCCAGTAGAAGTCCTGCGCCAGCGACGGGAAGTACCCGCCGATCCGCATGCCCTGACCGGTCGGGTGCAGCCAGTGCCACAGCTCCGGCATGCCGTTCGACGACCACGAGCACCCCGGCGGGCACTCCGGCCGCAGGTAGAACGGGACCGCTCCCACGATCAGGGCCGCGAACAGCAGGAACGGGGCCCAGTAGCCGTGCCGGTCGTCACGGGCCCGCGCGCGCAGCCGGGCCAGCTCGTCCAGCAACCCCTTGGGATCAGTGCTGTTCACGGCTCACCGCCTGAGCGGCCAGCCCGGCGACGCCGCCGAGCAGAAGCACTGCTGCCGGGAGCAGGACGTCGTCACCGACGAACTGCGGGAGGCCGAGCCGCCAGAACACGTTCTCCATCGTGTAGAGCGTCGTGAGCAGCGCGCTGATCGTGAACACCAGCGCGATCACGGCGAACAGGGTGCTGCGCTCCACCCACGCCAGCGCGAGCAGTCCGACGGCCAGCACGAGGAACTGCCCGTGCCCCACCATGCTCAGCGCGACGAGCAACGTCGTGCTGACCAGCACCGCGGGCACGCACACCGCGAGCGCGACCCGGCGCGACGGGTTCCGCCTCATCGCGACGATCGCGACGACGACGGCCACCAGCAGCAGTGCCGCGACCGCCGTGCGGGCGCCGTTCAGCCACCAGCCCATGATGTTGACGGTCGCGCTGACGAACCAGAGCACCGGCACACCGACCAGCGGTACGGCGAGTGCGAGCGACGTCGCCACCGCGTACGTGCGGGTCGGGGTCTCGACCCCGGTCCGCTGGGCGCGCCACCGGTACCACCGCACGGTCGCGAGGAAGCCGAGCACCAGCACGGCCGTCCAGTACAGGCCGAGCGCCAGCGGATGCTCCAGCGGTTCGATGACCGGGTAGTAGAGCCGGAACGGGTCGACGTACGTGCCGAACAGCCGCCAGCCGACGCCGTAATCGACGTGGACGCCTCCGACCGGGAGCTCCTTCGGTGCGTACAGCGGCATGGCCGCGAACGTCAGCACGCCGAACAGGAGCAGTGGGAACCAGTAGCCGTGCCGGTCGTGGCGCACACGTTTGCGCAGGCCGGACAGCTCTTCGAGCAGCACTTTCGGATCATCGGTCATGTGTCATCCCCCAACTTCGCCATGACGCAATCAGGTTTGCATTGCAAACCTGACGCTGTCAAGCGCGCGGTCGGAAGATGGTGACCACCACGCGGAGGCCCAGCAGCACGCTGATGACCAGCAGGTTGTAGCCGAACACCTGGTACAGGGTGATCTCCGAGCCGACCTGCGGTCCGCCTGCCGAACCCAGCAGGAGGACGCCCATCAGGCCCGCGGTGGCGCCGAGGACGGTGAGCATGACCTGGTGCAGCAGCCCGGTGACGAACGACCGGTCGCGCTCGTCGGAGAACAGCCGGATGGACAGCCCGAGGCGGCCCTGTTCGAGCGCGCTGGTGATGCGTTCGACCCGGCGCGGCAGCCGGCGCAGCATCGGCAGCATCGAGTGCAGTTCCTCGGTCACGTTGCGGCGCAACGACTCCGGCGTCAGGTGCTCGCTGATCTGCGCGCCGGCGAACGCCCGCGACTCGACGACGATGTTGAAGCCCGGCGCGATCACGCCGAGCGTGCCCTCCAGCGTCGCCAGCGCGCGGAACACGGCCGCGATCTCCGGCGGGATGCTCAGCCCGTACCGGTGGACGAGCTTGAACAGGTCGCCGAACATCTCGACGTCCGGCCGCATCCCGGCGCTCAGGTGCCGCGCCATGAACTGTCCCAGCGCGCGTTCGAGGCGTTGCTCGTCGATCTCCTCCGGCCGGTTCACCAGTTCCAGCAACGAGTCCGTGAGTCCGGCCGGGTCGCCGCGGTCGATGGCGAGCAGCAGCCGTTGCAGCGCCGCGCGTAGCATGCTGTCGATGCGGCCGACGGAGCCGAAGTCGAGCATGCCGAGCCGTCCGTCGGACAGCAGCATGACGTTGCCGGGGTGCGGGTCCGCGTGGAAGACGCCGTCGAGCATCACCTGGCGCAGCACGAACTGGAGCAGCGTGCGCGCGAGGTCCGCGTCGTCGAGCGACGCGGCGCGCAACGGGACGCCGTCCAGCCGGTCCATCACCAGAACCCGTGCGGTGCACAGCTCCTCGTGCACGCGGGGGAGTCCGACGGCGTCGCTCGACGTCGCGGTCACCGCGGCGATGTTGCGCGCCTCGACCCGGAAGTCCAGCTCCTCGCGCAACGCGACGGCGAACCCGGCTGCCAGGTCGCGCACGCCCATCGCGCGGCCCCACCTGGTGCGCTGCAACGTGTTCGCGAGCCGGTCGACGATGTCGAGGTCACCTTCGGCGACGCGCCGGACGCCCGGCCGCTGCACCTTCACGACCACCTCGGCGCCGCTCTTCAGCCGAGCGCGGTGCACCTGGGCGATGGACGCCGCGGCGATCGGCACCTCGTCGAACTCGTCGAAGACGTCGCCGAGCTCGGCCTTCAATACCTCCCGCACCTGGTCCCACGGCGCGGCGGGAACGTTGTCCTGCAACAACGACAGCTCGTCGACGAACTCGGGTGCCAGCAGGTCCGGCCGCGTCGACAGCACCTGGCCGAGCTTCACGAACGTCACGCCCCCGTCCTCCAGCGCGAGCCGCAGCGACCGCGCCAGCCCGGACGACGTGCGTTCGCGCCCGCGCAGGTAAGGGCCGAGCCCGTGCTGGAACGCGATGGACGTGATGCGCGAGTACCGGCGGGTGCGCGCGATCCGCCGGCGCAACGCGCGCCACCAGTCGGTCGGCGGCGGGATGGAGCCAGTTGGGACGATGATTTCCGCGAACGTCAGCAGACCGATCACCATCAGCAGCGTGATGCCGAGCTGCACGGAGGCCAGCGCGGACCCGGCCTGCTCGATCCGCGTCGCACTGAAAATTCCGGAGGTGAACGACAGGCCGAGCAGGCACGCGATCGCCGTCCGGACCAGGCCGATCCGCAGGCCGAGGATTCTCCGCGCGGCCAGCGCCATGCCCAGGATGAGCAACACGAACGTGACAGGTACGCCGACCGTGTACAGCAGGAAGTCGTTCACGTTTCCGCAGGCTAGATCACCTTTACTGAGAGTCCCATACATCGGACGAACCTCTCGGTTCAAGTACGTGAATGCCCCTTGACGGGGTGTCCCAGGTCACGAAAGATCCGATGAATCGCCGCCCTGCACAGCGAAGTGAGGAGCCACGGTGGTAGAGGTGAACCGACGCACGCTCATCGGCGGCGCGTTGGCCGGTGTAGCGGGAAGCGCTCTCCTGCCCGACCTCGCGCACGCGCGAGACGGCTTCAGCTGGAAGGACTTCATCGGCTCTTCCGACATGATCTGGAAGAAGATGCCGACGACCTGGTTCGACGGGCCGTTCCTCGGCAACGGCTTCCTCGGGTCGGGCATCTACCAGGAGCCCGGCAAGAACGCGATCCGCTTCAACGTCCAGCACTCGCAGGTGCAGGACCACCGGCCGGAGTTCGGTGCGCTGTTCGGCCTCGCCCGGCTGCCCATCGGGTACTTCACCCTCGAACCGGTCGGCGCGATCACGGCGATCGACCTGCGGCTCGACCTGTGGAACGCCGAGCTGGTGGGCACGATCACCACGGCGGCGGGCAGCCTGCGCATCCGGGCGTTCATCCACAGCAGACGCGACGTGTTCGCGGTCGACGTGCAGGCGACGGACGGCGAGCGCGCCTTCAAGTGGGTCTTCAACCCCGCCAAGGCGATCAGCCCGCGCACCGACCCCAAGTGGAACCGGCCCCCGCCCGTCGGCTTCACCGACAACCCGCCGGTGCAGCTCACCAGCAGCGGTGACGTGAAGCTGGCCGTGCAGCCGTTGAACGCGGGCGGCGAGCACGTCACCGCGTGGCGCGAGGACACCCGAGGAACACGTCGCACGCTCTACACGACCGTCACGTGGTCGCACCCGGACAAGACGTCCGTGCGGCGCGCGTTGCAGAACCTCAGGTGCGGTTCGGTCGAGTCGATGGCCGTGCAGCACCGGATGTGGTGGCACGACTACTACCAGCACAGCTTTCTGTCCATTCCGGACAAGAAGCTGCAGAGCTTCTACTGGATCCAGTTCTACAAGCTCGCCAGCGCCGCGCGGAAGGACGCGCCCGCGATGGCGACGTGCGGTCCGTGGCTGGAGAACACGCCGTGGCCCGCGACGTGGTGGAACCTCAACGTGCAGCTGGAGTACTGGCTCATCCACGGCTCCAACCACCTCGAGCTCGACGCCGTCACGCACTCGATCGACAAGTACCGCGACGCGCTCGTCGAGCAGGTGCCCGCGGAGTACCGGCACGACTCGGCCGGTGTGCCGCGCACGACGGACATGACCGTCAACAACGGCGCCGGCATCGGCAACTCCGGGTACGGCGTCGGCATTCCCGGCAAGGACGTTCCCACGCCCGAGGTCGGCAACCTCGCGTGGACGATGCACAACGTCTGGCTCAGCTACCGGCACACCATGGACGAGCGGATCCTGCGCAACGTGCTGTTCCCGTTGCTGCGCAGGGCGATCAACTACTACTTCCACTTCCTCACCAAGGGCGCCGACGGCAAGCTGCACCTGCCGTTCACGTTCTCGCCCGAGTACGGCGTGAACGCGGCGGACTGCAACTACGACCTGTCGCTGATCCGCTGGGGCTGCCAGACGCTGATCGACTCGGCGAAGACCCTGCGCATCAACGACCCGCTCGCGGGCAAGTGGCGCGAGGTGCTCGACACGCTGACGCCGTACCCGGTCGACCAGAACGGCTACATGATCGGCGCGGGCGTGCCGTTCGCGAAGTCGCACCGGCACTACTCGCACCTGCTGCAGGTCTACCCGCTGTACGAGGTCACCTGGGAGAACGCGGCGAACCGGCAGCTGATCGAGACCTCGCTCAACCACTGGATCAGCTTCGAGGGCGCGCTCCAGGGCTACACGTTCACGGGTGCGGCGTCGATCTCGGCGCAGATGCTGCGCGGCGACAAGGCCGAGTTCTACCTCGGCGAGCTGATGCGCAGGTACATCAAGCCGAACACGATGTACCAGGAGAGCGGCCCGGTCATCGAGACGCCGCTCTCCGCGGTGCAGTCGATGTACGACATGCTCTGCCAGAGCTGGGGCGACGTGATCCGGGTGTTCCCGGCCGTGCCCGCCTCGTGGGGCGACATCTCGCTGGACGACTTCCGCACGCAGGGCGCGTTCCTGCTCAGCGCGTCCCGGCAGGGCGGCACCACGCGGTGGGTCAAGGTGCACAGCGAGGCGGGCGCGCCGTGCGTGCTGCGCGTCGCGATCACCGACCCGGAGGTGCGCGACCGGTACGGGCGGCCGAAGCGGTTCACCGTGCTGCCCAACGGCGATCTCAGGATCGACCTGCGGCGCGGCGAGACGGCCGTGGTCCACAAGCGCGGCGACCGGCCCGACCTCAACGTCGGACCGGTCATCGGCGCCCCGGCAGCCCCGTGGGGTCTGCCGGTGTGATGCATCGCCGGGGTCCCACTGCGACGGCGGTGCGGTGGGGCCCCGGCGAGCAGAAACGCCCCCCGCTGTAACGGAGGCGGGGGCACTTGCCCAGATACGTCAGTCTGAGAAGTGGAACACTCCGGACGTCGCCGCGTGGGCGAGGCACGGGTTCGCGAAGGTCTCGCGGTAGCTGACCCTCTTGCCGCGCCACTTACCGCGTGCGGCAACGGTCGTCTCGTTGAACTCCATCGTGCAGAGGACCGAGTCCGACCTGCCGGGGAGGTTGTTGAAGTCGCCTTCGGCCTCGGCGATCCTGTCGCAGGCCTCCTCGGCCGATTGGTGCGTACCGCCGGGCGGTTCGCACTTCAGCTGCGCGGTGCTGAGCGACGTCTGTGCCTGCTGGCGCAAGGAGAGCACCAGTGACGACTGTGTGGCGGCGCCTGCCGGGATGACGCCCATGAGCGGTGCGGCCAGCATGAGGCACGCAAACAAGATTCGAGTCCTGGCCATGTCTTCACAGTGGACGGCCAAAACCTGAAACTCCAGCCAACTCAGCGGTAACACCGGATCGTGTACCTCGCCGCTCACCGTGCAACCGCCCGTGCACAACCACCGTCGCCGAAATCGATGAGGGGAGGCCTTTGTAGACCTGAGGTCCATGAAGGCCTTCCCTCATGGATCACCCGGTCGTGAGCGTGCCGGCCACCTGGTTACCCACAGCGGCCATGCCCGCCGCGTTGGGGTGCACCGGGGACGCGAGCGAGGTGGGGATGATGCCCTCGACGTACTTCTTCCACGGCAGCGCGCAGACGTCGTGGCCGAGGCTGATGTCGTACGGGTTGACGAACGCGGCGCCCGCGAGCTGCGCCTGCGTGCCGAGCATGCCGTTGAGCTGCTGCTGCACGCCGTCGAGGAACGGCACGTCGCCCTTCGCCACGGGCACGACCGGCCAGCAGCCCTGCGACGGTGGCATGACCCGCAGGTAGCCGACGACCACGACCTTGGCCTTCGGTGCGCGCTGCTTGATGCCCGCGAGCACGTTCGCGATCTTCGGCGCGGTGGCGGCGATGCGCTGGGCGAGCTCGTCGCCGAACGCCGCCTTGCAGGGCGCGCCGTGCGGGTCGGTGACGCTCTTGCTCGCGCAGGTCGTGATGATGTCGGAGAACCCGATGTCGTTGCCGCCGATCGACACCGTGACGAGGTCGGTCGACGCGCTGAGCGCACTCAGCTGCGCGACGCTCTGGCCGGGGAAGCCGCTCTGCGCGGCGAACATGTCCTTGGTCTGGGCGCCACCGCACGAGATGTCGGTGAACTTCTCGATCCTCAGCCGCCTGGTCAGCACCGATGGGTAGTTCTGCGTCGACTTGAAGCAGCTCAGCGGGTCGAGTCTCTGGAGGGGGATGAACGGTCCGGAGACGAACGAGTCACCGAGGGAGACGTAGTTCCGGTACCTCGGTGCGGCGCTGGCGGTCGGCACGAGCAGGGCAGCGATCATGGTCGTGAGCAGGGCAACCACAGTCACTCGGCGCGTCATTGCTACCTCGTTACTCTGGAGTAGGTACGTGAGACGAAGGGTGACCGGATGATTGCGCGCTGTCAATACTTGCGGGCACCCTGGAGGGATGACGGGGGTCCGCAAGGCGGCAGTGGCGAGCTCGGTGGGGAACGCGGTTGAGCTGTACGACTTCCTGCTCTACGGCACGGCGTCCGCCCTGGTGTTCGACAAGATCTTCTTTCCGCAGTTCGACAGCCGCGTCGGCGTGCTGCTGGCGTTCCTGACGTTCGGCGCCGGCTTCTTCGCGCGCCCGCTGGGCGGCGTGGTGATCGGCCACTTCGGCGACCGCGTCGGGCGGCGCACCATGCTCGTGATCACGCTCTCCGCGACCGGGCTCGCGACGGCGTTGATCGGCGTGCTGCCGACCTACGCGTCGGCGGGCATCGCGGCGCCGCTCATGCTGGTGGCGCTGCGCGTGCTGCAGGGCTTCTTCATGGGCGGTGAACAGGGCGGCGCGTCGCTGATGGCGGTCGAGCACGCCCCGCCGGGCCGCCGGGGCTGGTACGGCAGCTGGGTGTTCATCGGCTCGCCGGTCGGCCTGATCCTGGCGAACGTCGCGATGTTCCTGGCGACCAGGTGGTCCGGCCCGGACTTCCTCGTGTGGGGCTGGCGGATCCCGTTCCTGTTCAGCATCGTGCTGGTCGGCATCGGCCTGTACGTGCGGCTGCGCGTCGACGAGAGCCCGCTGTTCGAACGCGAGGAGGCGGTGAAGCTGCCGGTCGCGCGGGTGCTGCGGGAGTCGTGGCGGCGGGTGCTGCTCGCGGCGGGCGTGAACTTCGGCTTCCAGATCTTCATCTTCGTGCTGTCGGCGTGGCTGATCTCCTACGGGCGCAGGGAGTTGAGCGTTCCCGCGAACACGATGCTGATGGCCACGGTCATCGGCTCGCTGGGGCAGGCGCTGACCGTGCCGCTGTTCGCGCGGCTGTCCGACCGGATCGGCAGGCTGCCGGTGATGCTCGGCGGGGCGATCTTCATCGGCGTGTTCGCGTTCCCGATGTTCTGGCTGCTGGACGCGCGGTACGTCGTGCTCGCGATGGTGCTCGGCTTCGTCGGTTCCGGCGCGTTGTTCGGGCCGACCGCCGCCTACTACGCCGAGCTGTTCGCCACGCGCGTGCGGTACACCGGCGTGGCGCTGAGCTACCAGCTCGGCGCGGTGCTGGGCGGCGGGCTGTCGCCGTTCGTCGCGCAGTGGCTGCTCGGGTTCAAGCTCGGCGCGTGGCCCATCGCCGTGTACCTGATCTTCGGTGCCGCGGTGAGCGTCGCGTGCCTGCTCACGATCGGGTCAACGCACGAGGTGGAGCCTGCGCGTGGCGAGTCCGATCGTCAGCCGTTGACCCCAGCCGAGGCGTAGCGCGTCGGACTCGATGCCGTCGCCGAACGCGACGAGGCCGTCGGACTCGACGTCGATGCCGAGCGGGTCGCCGAGTTCGCCCTCGGTGCGGGTGACGCCGGTGCCCGGTGACGGCCACGCCTCGCGGACGAACCACACGAGCCTGCGTTCGGTCGGGGTGGGGAGTGCGATCTCGCTGTGCCGTTCGCGGTGCACCGAGCTGCACCAGCCGGTCGCGCCCGTGCCGGTGCCGATCAGGACGCCGCTGGACGCCTGGCGTTCGTCGGCGATGCGGTAGCGGGCGGTCTGGTGCGTCGGGTGGCCGACGTAGATCTCGTTGAGCGCCAACAGGGTCTGGCCGTCGTCGGTGCGCGCCTCGACCATGGTGCGCTCCTCGACCTCCCTGCTGTGCAGCAGCGAGCGGGCGTCCTCGGGGGAGTGCCGGGCGAGCACTCCCCGTTCCGGGTTGATGCCGATGACGGGCTGGCCGTCGAGGTACTTCGCGACGTTCGCGACCAGCCCGTCCTGGCCGACGATCACAACGACGTCCTCCGGTGCGAACAGGAACCGGCTGAGGTCGTCGCGTTCGACTACGCCGCGGCGCCAGTCCATCGGGATGGCGGCTTCGACGACCCTGCGCGCGTGCCTGGCCTGGTGATCACGGTGCTCCACTTCCTCGAGGCTGCGGTCCCGCGACCGCAGGAAGAACTCGACCTGTCCTCTGGTGCCGTGCCTGGCGAGCAGGTCCGTCAGCTCGGTCCTGCGGTGCACCAGCACGATCCGCGGTGCGAGTGTCATGACGTCAGCTTGTTCACCAGCGACGTCACCACGTCCGGCGTGATCGTGATGCTGCTGATGTCCGGCACGTTCTTGGCGAACTCCTGCGCGGCCAGCCCGAAGAGGACCTTCTCCGGCAGGTCGCGGTAGGCGTCGAGACGCGCAGCCTCACCGGCGGCCTCGGCCTCGGCGAGCTTGCGGATGCCCTCGGCCTTGGCGTCGTGCGCGATGCGTGCGGCGTTCGCGTTGTCCTGCGCGGTCTTCAGCGCGTTGGCGCCGCGCTGGACGACCAGCTGCTCCTCGCGCCTGGCCAGCTCGATCTGGTTCTGCAGCTCGTTCTCGCTGATCGAACGCTCCCGCTCGACGGCCATGGCCCGGCGCTCGTAGGTGGCCTTGTCCGCGTCCTGCTGCACCTTCTCGCGCACGGTCGTCTGCAGCGCCTTCTCCATGTCCGCGTCCGGCCTGATCGCGACGACGCGGACGTCGATCACGCGCAGCCCCGTCTCCTCGAAGCGCGGGTCGCCCGCCATGCCCGCGGTGACGGTCTGCTTGACCGTCTCGACGCCGTCGATCAGCGCGGTCTCCAGCGTGGTCTTGGTGAGCAACTGGAGCGCGTGCTGCTGCGTGCTCTCCGTCAGCAGGCCCGCGACCTGGTTCAACGGGTCGCCGCGCCAGTCGCCCTCGTCCGGGTCGATCGAGAAGTCGATGCGCGCGGCCGCCGTGTCCGGGTCGGTGAAGCGGTAGGTGACGGTGAGCTGGACCGTGACGTCCTGAAAGTCCTTCGTCCGCGCGTGGAACAGCATCGGCAGCTCGCGGTCGTCGACCGGGATCTCGCTCAGCACCGCCGTGCGCGGGCGGAACCAGAAGCTCAGGCCCGTTCCCTCGTGGACGACCTTGCCGTTGCGCACGTGTCTCACGTGGACCGTCGGTGCTCCTCTGAGGTGCCGCAGTCCGGGGTAGCCGCTGATGTCCGCCATCGATCTCTCCTTATCGTCAGTCTGACGATAACACTACGATGGGTCCCATGTACCGGCCAAGTGATTTCCCTCCCTTCGCGGTCACGGTCGACCTCGTCGTGCTGACGCTGCGGTCCGACGAGCTGTGCGCGCTGCTCGTCCGGCGCGGCGAGGCACCGCACAAGGGCAGGTGGGCGCTGCCGGGCGGGTTCGTGCGGGAGGACGAGTCGCTGGACGCGGCGGCCGCGCGGGAGCTGGCCGAGGAGACCGGGCTGGACCGCGTCCACTTGGAACAGTTGGGCAGCTACGGCGACCCGCGCCGCGACCCGCGGATGAGGGTCGTCAGCGTCGCCTACCTGGCCTTGGCGCCCGATCTGCCGGTGCCGGTGGCCGGTACGGACGCCTCCGAGGCGCGCTGGTCACCCGTGGACACGGCGGGCAAGCTCGCGTTCGACCACGGCCGGATCCTGGCCGACGGGGTGGAGCGGGCGCGGTCCAAGCTGGAGTACACGCCGCTCGGCACGGCGTTCTGCGCGCCGGACTTCACGGTCGCCGAGCTGCGCCGCGTCTATGAACTGGTGTGGGGCACGGCGCTGGACGCGCGCAACTTCCACCGCAAGGTCACCGGCGTACCGGGCCTGTTGGAACCGACAGGTGAGACCACCACGCGGGACGGCGGCCGCCCGGCACAGCTCTACCGCCGAGGCCCAGCCGCGACTCTCCACCCACCCCTGGTCAGGTCGTGAGTGATTGGGAGCGCTATAGCACTCCCAATCACTCACGAGGGTCAGCGCAGTGAGACGGTGTTGCCCGAGATCGAGGAGAGCTGGGCGGCCTCGATGACGTCCAGGCCGGTAACCGCGTCCTGCGGCTCCACGGGCGCGACGCCGGCCGCCACGGAGGCGTAGAACTCCTGGTACGCGCCGGGCTCGGTGCGGTAGGGCTCGCCGCCGAGACGTCCCCACGCCGCGGGCTCCTCCTCGCCCCAGCCGGGACCGCCGGGCGTGGCGCCAGCCTTCAGCAGCTCCTCCTGCGGGTCCATGCCGTGCTTCACGTACGCGGACTCGGTGCCCAGCACGCGGAACCGCGGCCCGAGGTCGGCGGCCAGCGCGCTCATCCACAGGTGGGAACGCACGCCGCCCTCGTGCTGCAGCGACAGGAACGCGTCGTCGTCCGCACGGGCACCGGCGCGCAGCGTGGAGATCTCGGCGTGCACGGACAACGGCCGCCCGAACAGCGCGACGGCCTGGTCGATCAGGTGCGTGCCGAGGTCGAACAGGATGCTGCCCAGGTCCGCGGGGTCGCCGGACTCCTTCCACGTCGCCTTGATCTCCGGACGCCAGCGCTCGAACCGCGACTCGAAGCGGTGCACGTCGCCGAGCGCCTTGGCCTCGACCAGCTTGCGGACCGTCCGGAAGTCACCGTCCCAGCGGCGGTTGTGGAACGGGGCCAGCATCAGGCCCTTCTGCGACGCCATGCTGGCCAGCGCACGGGCCTCGCCCGCCGAGCCGGCGAACGGCTTGTCCACGACGGCGGGCAGGCCGTGCTCGAGCGCGGCCCGCGCGTGCGAGGCGTGGAAGCGGTTGGGCGTGGTGACCACGACCAGGTCGTAGGAACCGGACCACACCTCGTCCAACGAGGACAGCACGGCCGTCGACGGGTAGCGCTCGCGCACCTCGGCCTGGCGGGCCGGGTTCGAGGTGACCACCGCGCTCAGCGTCAGTCCGGGCGTCGATGCGATGAACGGGGCGTGGAAAGCCGCCCCACCGAGTCCGTAGCCGACCAGAGCTGTGCGCATGGATCTCACCCTACGGCTGGTCGTCCAGCGAGTCAGTGATCCACGGAGCCACCGGGAGGTCACGCGTCTCACATTCGATGGCGAGCTTCAACGTCCACCGCAGCGCTTGGAGCACGACCGTGGCCAGCTCCTGCGGCGCGCCGTTGGCCAGCGCGATCTCGATCTGCTCGGACGCGGCGTCCTGGTCGCCGTGCACCTCGGCCAGCAAAGCTCTGATGGCCGTGCGGACGGGCGGGTCGGCGTCGTCGATCTGGACCTCGTGGCCCTCCTCGTCGAACACCTGCATCTTGACCGGCGTCGCGCCGCCGGAGCCGAGCGAGCCGACCATCGAGCTGCACTCGGCGAACAGCAGCAGGACCAGCTCCCTGATCTCCTCGTTGCCCTCGGGCGAACCGCTCAGGTAGCCGGTCACGAGGTCAACCGCGACCGCGTCCTCCCCGGCCTTGGCCGCGGCCAGCGCCTCACCGGCCACGGCCGTGAGCCGGGACCAGCGGTCTGGATCTTGCTGCGGTTGCATCGCCTCATCTTCCGCCGGACACCGGGATCCTCTGCCCTACTGCCTACCGCTTGCCCTTCCACTGCCGCAATGCCCCATCTTGATCAGAGTGCTACCGAGGTATGTCACTCCCAGGTCCAATGTGCGGACCCGCGCGGCGACCTAGCATCGGGACGTGATGCGCACACTGGCACAGGTCCTGCTCCTCCCGGACCCGACGCGCGTGTTCGCCCAGCTCTTCGGCCGGTACAAGCGTTACGCGAACTGGGCGTTCCTGCTGTACGGGGTGATCATCGCGATCATCGGCAGCGCAGAGTACGTCAAGTACGACGAACCCGACGGTTACTGGCCCCTCTTCTTCGCGCTGACCGTGGGAACCTACGTGCTGCTCACCCGGTCACCGCTGGCCGCGTGGCGGCTCGCCACGGTCGCGGTGCTGGTCGAGGGCGGGCTGAGCTACTACTACGAGGCGCCGCTCACGGCGTGGCAGTGGTGCATGTACGTGCCGGTGCTGGCCTCGCTGGCGCTGTTCTACTCGCGCGGTGTGGTGATCACCACGCTGGTGTTCACCGAACTCGTCATGCTGGCGTTCCGCGGCAGGGAGACCGAGGAGGTGGTCACCTGGTCGATGCTCGCGGTGCTGGTGATCGCGGTCGTCGGCTACCTGTTCGGCGCGCGCGGACGTGCCGAGCAGCAGATCGAGGAGGAGAAGGCCGAGAAGGGCGCGCTGGTCGAACGGGCGCGGATCGCCCGCGAGATGCACGACATCGTGGCGCACCACATGTCGAACGTGGTGGTGCGATGTGAGACGGCTCCCTATCGGATCACCGACTTGTCCGACGCGGCGAAGGAGGAGTTCGCCGAGGTCGGCGAGGCCGCCCGCAGCGCGATCACGGACATGCAGCGGTTGCTCGGCGTGCTGCGCGCGGACGGCCAGACGCCGGACACCGAGCCGCAGCCGGGCATCAACCAGATTCCGGAGCTGGTGCGCGGGACCGGGTCCGCGGCCGAGATCGACGTGGGCGACGTGCCGGAGGCCGTCGGGCTCACCGCGTACCGCGTCGTGCAGGAGGCGATCACGAACGCCCAGCGGCACGCGCCCGGCTCGGTCGTCTCCGTGCACGTGCACCGCGAGGGCGACGAACTCGACGTGGTGGTGCGCAACACCGCGGGCGGGCCGTCGTTGGGTGGGGGCGGCGGGCGTGGGCTGACCGGCATGCGGGAACGGGTCGCGGTGCACGGCGGGACGTTGACGGTGAAGTCGACGGACGACGGCGGGTTCGCCGTCCGGGCGAGAATTCCCTTGGGGGGCAAGTGATCAGGGTTGTCGTCGTCGACGACCAGGCGATGGTGCGCGAGGGTTTCTCCGCGCTGCTGGGCGCGCAGGAGGACATCGTGGTCGTCGGCGCCGCCGGTGACGGGCTGTCCGGTGTCGCGCTCTCGCGCGAGCTGAAGCCGGACGTCGTGCTGATGGACATCCGCATGCCGGAGATGGACGGGCTCACCGCGACCAAGCTGCTGCTGGAGGGCGTGAACTGCCCGCGCGTGCTGGTGCTGACCACGTTCGACCTCGACGACTACGTCTACGAGGCGTTGCGCGCCGGTGCCAGTGGGTTCCTGCTCAAGCACGCGCCCGCGTCCGAGCTCGTGAACGCGGTGCGCGTGGTGGCGCAGGGCGACGCGCTGCTGGCACCGTCGATCACCAAGCGGCTCATCGAGGACTTCGTGCGCACGCGCCGGATCGAACGCGTGCGGCCCGCCGCGTTGTCGGTGCTGACCGACCGCGAGACGCAGATTCTCGTGCTGGTGGCGAAGGGCATGTCGAACGCGGAGATCGCCGCGCACCTCGTGCTCGCCGAGCAGACCGTCAAGACGCACGTGAGCCGGGTGCTCGCGAAACTCGTGCTGCGCGACCGGGCCCAGCTCGTCATCGCAGCCTACGAGAGCGGGCTCGTGGTACCGGGGTAATGGCTCTCCGGCGTGACGACCGGGGCCCGTTCACCTTCCTAGCTTCCGTGTCATGCGGAAGACGATTCTGGTGCTGTTGCTGGTGTTCGCGGCCCCCGCCACCGACTGGACGGGTGCGGTCGCGCGGAAGGTGACGGTGCTCGGGGACATCAGCACCGCCCGGCACGTGGCGGTCATCGTGCCGGGGTCCGATGTGGACGTCGCGCGGTTCGACCGGACGGTGGGCCGGATGGCACGCGAGCTGTACGACCACACCGCGCGTGATGACTTGGCGGTGGTCGCCTGGCTCGGATACCGCACGCCGCAAGGACTCGGCGTCGACGCGGCGACCGGCAGGCTGGCGGCGGCCGGTGCGCGCGAGCTGGTCGACTTCGTGCACGCGTTGCCGTCCCAGGCGCACGTGCACGTGTTCGGGCACAGCTACGGGTCCGTCGTCGTCGGCCTGGCCGCGCGTGATCTCGCGGTGGACGACATCGTGTTCACCGGAAGTCCCGGTGTGCGCGCGTCCAGCGTCGCCGAGCTGGGCACCACCGCGCGGGTGTGGGCGGCACGCGCATCCGGCGACTGGACGCGGTGGGTGCCGAAGGTGCGGCTCTTCGACCTCGGCCACGGCACCGATCCGACTGCGCGGTCGTTCGGCGCGCGGTCGTTCGCGGCCGAGGGCAGCCACGACTCGTACTACGAGCCCGGTAGTGCCTCGCTGCACGCGCTTTCGCTGATCGCAGTGGGGGAGCAGCCGTGAGGAACCCTTTTGTGGACGGCGTTCGCTTCGTCGCCGTGGTCGGCGTGGTGCTGGGGCACTGGCTGGTGACCGTGCTGGTGCCGGGGGACAACGGGCTGGGCGTGGACAGCCCGTTGCGCTGGATGCCTGCGCTGGTACCGGTTTCGTGGGTGCTGCAGACGCTGGGGCTGTTCTTCTTCGCGGGTGGCTACGCGGCGGCGCACTCGCGGACGCCGTGGCTCGCGCGGGTCCGGCAGCTCGCGGTACCGGTGGCGGTGCTGCTCGGGTGCTGGGCGCTGGTGCTGGCCGGCCTGGCGATGCGCGGGTTCCCGCAGGGGACCGTGATGACGGTGGTCTACATCGTGACGACGCCGCTGTGGTTCCTCGGCGCGTACCTGGTGCTGCTGGCGATGAAGCCCGTCGTGCGCTTCCTGGACGAGCACTCGTGGGGTGTGCTCGTTCCGGTGGCGCTGGTGTTCTTCGTGCCGTACGCGGTGTGGTGGGCGGTGTGGCAGCTCGGCTACGCGTTGGCGCGCAAGCGGATTCCCGGTCCGCCGCTGCTGGTCGGCGGTGTCGTCGGCTACGTGCTGCTGGTGCGGTTCGGCGGCTACCCGGTGAGCGCGGTGGGGATTCCCGGCGCCGCGCTGTCGAACCTGTCTCCGCCGACGTACGCGGCGCTCGCGTTGGCACTGGCGCAGATCGGGCTGGTGCTGACCGTCGCGCCGATGCTGTCGCGGCTGGGCGAGACGTCGGTGGCGCGCTGGTTGAACGTGCGGGCGTTGCCGATCTTCCTGGTGCACCAGAGCGCTCTGGTGATGGTGACGCTGGTCGTCAGCGGACCGGGCCTGAGCTCCCCACCAGATCACCCTGGCTGGGTGTGGCAGCGGCTGGCGTGGCTGCCGGTGTTCGCACTGGTGGCCTGGGGATGGATGCCAGCAGCGCGAGCCCGATGGTGGCGACGTGCGGCACGACCACGAACGCCGTCGGTTCCAGCACCAGCAGCGGAGGAACGCACGCCAGTGCCGTGAGCAGCCACGGCAACCGCTTGTCGCAGCTGCCCGTGCGGGCGATGTGGATCAGGTACCAGCCGAGCAGCAGGTGGATGACGTTCTGCAGCGGGTCGACCGGCAGCACGACCAGCGTCGCCTCGGCGCCGAGGAACCCGGTGACCACGAAACCCAGCACGCCGAACACGCCGTAGGCCGCGCCGAGCCCGGTCGCGAGCCGGGTGCGGTGCGACTCGTGGCTCAGCTTCGGAAACCACGTGCGGCGCGTCTCGAACCGGTGGAACACCAGGAGGAGCGGCACGAGGATCAGCACGAGCACGACCGGTGCGGTGACCAGTCCGATCATCCAGACGACCAGGCCGAGCACCACGAGGTACGCCAGGTAGATCGTCATCGGCGCGGTGCGGACGAAGTCGATGACGTGCCACGAGCGGCCGGCGAGCCAGTTCGAGATGGGCCTGCGGGCGAGCAGCGCGAGGCACACCTGCCCGAGCCCGAGGATGATGACGCTGCGCGGGTTCCCGCCGAAGTAGACCAGCGTCGCGATGGCGGGCAGCGTGACCGCGCTGACGCCCGCGAGCGTGCGCTTGGGGATCCGGTCGAGGCTGCCGTCGGCGTAGAAGAAGCCGTACTGCTGCATGAGCAGCGCGCCCAGCAACAGGATCACGTAGCCGCCGGTGCGCCAGTCGAGGCTCGCGCGCAGCACCTCGACGCCGATCGTCACGGCCGTCAGCACGGCGGGCGTGGTGAGCCGGTGGTTGCGGTGCAGCCACGCCATGACCGGCGTCGCGCACACCGCGAGGATGTAGACACCGAGGAACCACAACGGATGCGTGATCAGCCTGCTGTACGCGTCGACCTCCACGTCGAGCAGGTTCAGCGCGGCGAACAGCACCACCCACAGCAGCACGAACGCCAGCACCGGGCGCATGAGCCAGCTGATGCGGCTGGAGATGTAGCAGCCGAAACCGCCCTTGTGCTCCTGGTGCTCCTGCCAGCTGAGCAGGTTCGCGTGGCCGCCCGCGAAGAAGAAGATCGGCACGACCTGCAACGCCCACAACCAGTTCGGGTCGAAACCCGTCCAGTGCGCGATGGTCGCGATCGTCTCGCCGATGACCAGCAGGCCGAGGCTCGCGATGCGCAGGAACGTGGCGTAGCGGTCCTGCACGACGGGGTGCGGCGCCAGCGGGTCCTCCCGGCGCCGGTTGCCCGTGCGGGCCAGGAGCAGGAACACGACCACCGCGCTGCCGAACGCCCACGCCACCACGGGCTCGTGGCCGGGCGGGCCCCACCGCTGGCGCCAGCTGTTGAACTTCAGCCCCTGCGCGTAGACCTCGGCGACGGCGTGGCAGGTCGTCTTGGCGTCGCGCGGGTTGATCTCGCACTGGCGGTGCAGGTCCGCGGCCAGCCGGTCGTCCAGCTCCTTGCGCGCGTCGTGCGGCAGCGGCCTGCCCTTGTGCTCGGCGTAGCGCAGCAGGTCGTAGCCGAGGTCGTGGGCGCGGCAGGCGACGCTGAAGTCCCACTCGGTGTCACCGGCGGGCCCGGAGCAGCCGCCGCCGTCGTCGACGGCCCGCTGCGTGCCGTCGGGTGCGGTGACCGTCCTGGGCGTGCGGTTCTGCTCTTCGGCGAAGTCGTGCGGGAGGTCGTTGCGCGGGTCGTGGCCCGCGCTGGGGTGGGCGAACGCGTCGACGGCTCTCGCGGCGACCGCGACGTCACCGGTGAGCGGCCTCTCGTCGTTCGCACCCGCCGGACGGCTGAGCACGACGCCGCAGAAGAAGACCGCGAGCGTCACCAGCGTGAACCGAAACCACACCGGAAGAAGGAGGAAGAGTCTGCGCGCGCCCATTGGCGAGCCAGGTTACGGAAAGGCAACGCACCCCCGCCAACCGTGCAGCTCAGGCGGTCAACGGGGCCAGATCCGCCGCGGTGAGCGAGGCCAGCGCCATGCGGGACAGCAGCGAGGCCATCTGGTCGCGGTCCAGGTGCGCGCTGTGCGGCGTCGAGTTGATCAGGCCGAACACCGCGTGCGCCGCCGCGCGTGCGGTGGGCTCGTCGGCGGACGGCACGGTGCGCCTGATCGTCTCCACCCACACCTCGACGTAGCGGCGCTGGAGCGTGCGCACCCGGCGCCGGTCCGGGTCGGTGAGGTTGGCGAGGTTCCGCATCTGCACGGTGATCAGTGCGGGGTCCTCGAGCGCGAAGTCGACGTGCCAGCGGACCAGCGAGTGCAGTGCCGACGCGGCGTCCGCGGCGGCGTCGACGCGAGCCTGGCCGCCGTCGAGCAGGCGCTCGGAGATGGACGTCAGCATCTCGCCGAGCATGGCGTCCTTGCTGCGGAAGTGCCGGTACAGCGCGGGACCCGAGATGCCGACGGCCGCACCGATGTCGTCGATGCCCACCCCGTGGAACCCGTGCCGGGCGAACAGCTCGGCCGCCGCGGTCAGGATCTGCTCGCGACGCGAGGGTTTCGCGGTTTCTGTTGACGACACAACGGCAGGTTAGCAGGCGTTCACATAGCGCCAGTTGAGACGACATTTCTCCTGGTAGACAGCTTTATTGTTAACTATTGACGAATACTTCACAGAGGTCATACCCATCGGTAACCATTGGTGTGCCCTGCGTCACCCCCACTGCGTTGTCCTCTGTCAGGAGGCTGCGATGCACCCTGCCCGTTTCATCCTGTCTGCGGCGATCGCCGCAATCGGATCCCTGGTTCTCGCGCAACCCGCGAGCGCCGCTCCCGTCAACTACGTCGCGCTCGGCGACTCCTATTCGTCGGGCGTCGGTACCGGCAGCTACATCGGGTCGAGCGGAGGCTGCAAGCGCAGCAACTACGCCTACCCGGCGCTCTGGGCAGCGGCCCGCAGCGTGGCGAGCTTCAGCTTCCAGGCGTGCTCCGGCGCGCGCACTGGTGACGTCCTCAACCAACTGGGCGCGCTCAGCGCGTCCACCACGCTGGTCAGCGTCACGGTCGGCGGCAACGACGCCGGCTTCACCGACGTGATCACCACCTGCACGTTCGGCACCGACCAGGACTGCACGAACCGCACCAACCAGGCCAAGACGTACGTGCAGAACACGTTGCCCGGCCTGCTGGACAACGTCTACGCGCAGATCCGCAACCGCGCGCCGGGCGCCCAGGTCGTCGTGCTGGGCTACCCGCGCATGTACAAGGTGCCCGGCTCGTGCAACGCCGGGCTGAGCGAGACGAAGCGGGCCGCCATCAACGGCGCTGCGGACGCGCTCGCGGTCGTCATCGGGCAGCGCGCGGGTGCGAAGGGCTTCACGTTCCGCGACCTGCGCACCCCGTGGACAGGGCACGAGATCTGTTCGTCGGACTGGTGGATGAACAGCCTCAGCTGGCCGGTCGAGGAGTCGTACCACCCGAACCGGAACGGGCAGTCGAAGGGTTACCTGCCGCAGCTGACCGCGGTCACCGGCTGATCTTTCGCCGTTCACCTGAACGGGCTAGACAGTCCGGCATGCGTTCGATGCTGGTACTCCTTCTGGTCGTGGGCGCCGCGCCGCCCCCCCCGGCCCCGACGGGCATTAGGTAAGGCGCGCGTGGCGCCGCGGACTAGGACTTGCGGTCTTGGTATCGTGGGTTTTCCTCTTGGGGGGGGGGGCCCCCGCCCCCCCCCCCCCGCCCACGACTGCAATTCGGTACGTCGCTCTTGGCGACTCGTACTCGTCCGGTGTCGCCGCGGGCGACTACGGCGACAGCGGTGACTGCAAGCGCAGCGCCCACGCCTACCCGGTGCTCTGGGCCGCGAAGCGCAAGGCCGCCGAGTTCGGTTTCGTCGCGTGCTCGGGTGCGACGACGGCCGACGTGCGCGCCACCCAGCTGTCCACACTCCGGGAAACGACCACCCACGTGACCATCTCGATTGGTGGGAACGACGCGGGCTTCTTCGACGTGATGACCACCTGCACGACCGGCACGGACCAGCAGTGCGCGGACCGCGTCGAGGTGGCGAAGACGTTCGCCCGCACCGAGCTCCCCGGTCGGCTGAACAGTCTCTACCAGGACATTCGCACCCGTTCGCCGCGGGCGAAGGTGGTCGTGGTCGGCTATCCGCGGCTGTACGAGGTCCCGGCGTTCTGCCCGACCGAGCTGAGCGAGCCGAAGCGGGCGAAGCTCAACGAGGCCGCGGACGTTCTCGTCGAAGTCGTGAAAGCACGGGCGAACGCGAAGAAATTCACGTTCGTGCCGGTCGGAAGCCGGTTCGCCGGACACCGCATCTGCTCGGCCGACCCGTGGCTGACGAGCCTGAGCGTGCCCGTCGACGAGTCGTTCCACCCCAACCGGAATGGCCAGGAACTGGGGTATCTGCCCGCGCTGGAGAAGTTCATCTGAGTTCGAGTGGAAAGTCAGGTTAGCGAGCGTTAGCATCTGTAGTTAACGCCCGCTAACCTGATGACCACGAGGAGCTCATGGACGCCCCAGTCCTCCGCGGCACCGCGGAGCCGTCGGACCGGTACGCCAAGGAACACTCGGCGCTGGTCGACGAGCTGCGCGCCAAGCTCGCGGCGGCCGCGCTCGGCGGCCCGGAGAAGGCACGCCAGCGGCACGTCGACCGCGGCAAGCTGCTGCCGCGCGACCGCGTCGACGACCTCGTCGACCCCGGCTCGCCGTTCCTCGAGCTCTCCCCGCTGGCCGCGGGTGGCATGTACGGCGACGAGGCGCCGGCCGCGGGCATCATCACCGGCGTCGGCCGGGTGTCCGGGCGCGAGTGCGTCATCGTCGCCAACGACGCCACGGTCAAGGGCGGCACCTACTACCCGATCACGGTCAAGAAGCACCTGCGGGCGCAGGAGGTCGCGCTCCAGAACGGCCTGCCGTGCATCTACCTCGTCGACTCCGGCGGCGCGTTCCTGCCCAAGCAGGACGACGTGTTCCCGGACCGCGAGCACTTCGGCCGGATCTTCTACAACCAGGCCACCATGTCCGCCCGCGGCATCCCGCAGATCGCGGCCGTGCTCGGCTCGTGCACCGCAGGTGGCGCGTACGTCCCGGCGATGAGCGACGAGGCGATCATCGTCCGCAACCAGGGCACGATCTTCCTCGGCGGTCCGCCGCTGGTGAAGGCCGCGACCGGTGAGGTCGTCACGGCCGAGGACCTGGGCGGCGGCGACCTGCACTCGCGCACGTCCGGCGTCACCGACCACCTCGCCGAGAACGACGCGCACGCGTTGCGGATGGTGCGCAGCATCGTCAGCACGCTCGGTCCGCGCGCGCAGAGGCCTTGGGACGTCGAGAAGTCCGAGGCTCCCGTCGTGAACCCGGACGACCTGTACGGCGTGGTGCCGACGGACAGCCGCACCCCGTACGACGTGCGCGAGGTCATCGCGCGGATCGTCGACGGCAGCCGGTTCCAGGAGTTCAAGAAGGAGTACGGGCAGACGCTCGTCACCGGTTTCGCGCGCATCCACGGCCACCCGGTCGGGATCGTCGCGAACAACGGCATCCTGTTCGGCGAGTCCGCGGTCAAGGGCGCGCACTTCATCCAGCTGTGCGACAAGCGTTCCGTGCCGCTGGTGTTCCTGCAGAACATCACCGGCTTCATGGTCGGCCGCGAGTACGAGGCCGGCGGCATCGCCAAGCACGGCGCGAAGATGGTCACCGCCGTCGCGTGCGCCCGCGTCCCGAAGTTCACGATGATCATCGGTGGCTCGTTCGGCGCGGGCAACTACTCGATGTGCGGCCGGGCGTACTCGCCGCGCTTCCTGTGGATGTGGCCCAACGCGCGCATCTCCGTCATGGGCGGCGAGCAGGCGGCGTCCGTGCTCGCGACCGTGCGCCGCGACCAGCTCGGCGACGCCTGGTCGGCTGAGGACGAGGAGGCGTTCAAGGCGCCGATCCGCCAGCAGTACGAGGACCAGGGCAACCCCTACTACTCCACGGCGAGGCTGTGGGACGACGGCGTCATCGACCCCCGCGACACCCGCACGGTCCTCGGACTGGCGTTGTCGGCGGCGGCGAACGCGCCGATCGAGCCCGTCTCCTACGGCGTCTTCCGGATGTGATGAGGATGTTCGACAGCGTTCTTGTGGCCAACCGCGGTGAGATCGCGGTGCGGGTCATCCGGGCTCTTCAGGCGATGGGCATCCGTTCCGTCGCGGTGTACAGCGACGCGGACGCCGACGCGTTGCACGTGCGGCTCGCGGACACCGCGGTGCGCATCGGTCCCGCCGCCGCGCGGGAGAGCTACCTCTCCATCCCGCGGATCATCGATGCGGCGCTTTCCGCTGGCGCGCAAGCGATCCACCCCGGCTACGGGTTCCTCGCGGAGAACACCGAGTTCGCACGGGCGTGCGCGGAGGCCGGTCTGGTGTTCGTCGGACCGCCCGCCGACGCGATCGACGCGATGGGCGACAAGATCCGCGCGAAGCTGACCGTGCAGGCGGCCGGTGTGCCGGTCGTGCCCGGTCGCACGCAGGCCGGGATGTCCGACGACGACCTCGTCGAGGCCTCGCTGGAGGTCGGTTTCCCGGTGCTGCTCAAGCCTTCCGCCGGTGGTGGCGGCAAGGGCATGCGCCTGGTGCACGCCGAGTCCGAGCTCCGCGACGCGATCGAGTCGGCGAGGCGCGAGGCGCGCGGCTCGTTCGGTGACGACACGTTGCTGATCGAGCGGTTCATCACGAACCCGCGGCACATCGAGATCCAGGTGCTCGCCGACGCGCACGGCAACGTCATCCACCTCGGTGAGCGCGAGTGCAGTCTCCAGCGCAGGCACCAGAAGATCATCGAAGAGGCGCCGTCGCCGTTCCTGTCGGCCGAGACCCGCGAGGCGATGGGACAGGCGGCCGTCGAGGCCGCGCGGTCCGTCGGATACGTGGGTGCGGGCACCGTCGAGTTCATCGTGGACGGTGCGTCCGGCGACTACTTCTTCATGGAGATGAACACCCGGCTCCAGGTCGAGCACCCGGTGACCGAGATGGTGACCGGCGTCGACCTCGTCGAGTGGCAGCTCCGCGTGGCGGCAGGCGAAACCCTCGACCTGGACGTGTCGCTGAGCGGGCACTCCGTCGAGGCGCGGATCTACGCCGAGGACCCGGCGCGCAACTTCCTGCCGACCGGTGGCCGGGTGCTGGCGCTGCGCGAGCCGACCGACGTGCGGGTCGACTCCGCGCTGCGGGTCGGGCTGGTCGTCGGCTCGGACTACGACCCGATGCTGGCCAAGGTGATCGCGCACGGCCGCACGCGCGCCGAGGCGTTGCGCAAGCTCGACGCCGCTCTCGGCCGCATGGTGCTGCTGGGCGTGACGACGAACATCCCGTTCCTGCGCGCACTTCTGCGCGATCCCGACGTGCGCGCGGGTGCGCTGGACACCGGTCTGGTCGAGCGCAAGCTGGACTCGCTGGTGTCCGCCGAGGTGCCCGAGTCCGTCTACGTCGCCGCCGGCCTCGAGCGTTCGCTCGTGCCGCACGGCGACGACCCGTGGGACCAGCTGGGTGGCTGGCGGGTCGGCGAGCACGCGTGGGCGACCTGGCGCATCAACGACGTCGACGTGCGCGTGCGCGGCGACGAGGTCGTGGTGGGATCAGGAGATCCGGTGCGGTCGCGCGCCTTCCTGGACGGTGACGACCTGGTGGTCGGCACCCGCCGCTACGCCGTGGCGCGCGACGGCGACGTCCTGTGGCTCGGCGCGGACGGCCACTCGTGGGCGTTGACCGAGGCCGAGTTCCTCGTCGGCGCACTGGGTGCGGCCGGTGGTTCGGCCGGTCCGGTGAAGTCGCCGATGCCGGGCACCGTGCTCGTCGTGCGCGCATCCGCTGGTGACTCGGTCACCGCGGGACAAGCTCTGTTCGTGGTCGAGGCCATGAAGATGGAACACACCGTCACCGCACCCGTGGACGGCGTGCTCACCGAAGTACAGGTCCAGGCAGGCCAACAGGTCGCGCTGGACCAGCCCCTAGCCGTCGTCGTGCCCCACGAGGAGTAGAGCGATGTTGGATTTCCGACTGCCAGCCGAGTACGAGGACCTGCGCAAGACCGTCGAGGCCTTCGCGCACCAGGAGGTCGCGCCGGTCATCGCGGACTTCTACGAGCGCGAGGAGTTCCCGTACGCGATCGTGGCCAAGATGGGCCAGATGGGCCTCTTCGGCCTGCCGTTCCCCGAGGAGTTCGGCGGCATGGGCGGCGACTACTTCGCGCTCTGCCTCACCCTCGAGGAACTGGCGCGCGTCGACTCGTCGGTCGCGATCACCCTCGAGGCCGCGGTGTCGCTCGGTGCCATGCCGGTGTACCGCTTCGGCACCGACGAGCAGAAGACCGAGTGGCTGCCGCACCTGGTGACCGGTGAGCGCATGGGCGCGTTCGGCCTGACCGAGCCGGGCAGCGGTTCGGACGCGGGCGGCCTGACGACGTCGGCGAAGCTCGTCGACGGCGAGTGGGTCATCAACGGCACCAAGGCGTTCATCACCAACTCCGGCACGAAGATCACCGGCCTGGTGACGGTCGCCGCGGTCACCGGCGTCGGCGAGGACGGCCGCAAGGAGATCTCGTCGATCATCGTTCCGGCCGGCACGCCGGGCTTCACGGTGTCGAAGAAGTACTCCAAGGTCGGCTGGTCAGCCTCCGACACGCGTGAACTGTCCTTCTCGGACTGCCGCGTCCCCGAGGCCAACCTGCTCGGCCAGCGCGGCCGCGGTTTCGCGCAGTTCCTGCGCACGCTGGACGAGGGCCGCATCGCGATCGCCGCGCTGAGCGTCGGCCTGGCGCAGGGCTGCATCGACGAGTCGCTGCGCTACGTCCGCATGCGCGAGGCGTTCGGCGCCGCGATCGGTACGTACCAGGCGATCCAGTTCAAGATCGCGGACATGGAGGCGCGCGCCCACACCGCGCGGCTGGCCTACTACGCGGCCGCGTCGAAGATGCTGCGCGGCGAGCCGTTCAAGAAGGAGGCGGCGATCGCGAAGCTCGTCGCGTCCGAGGCCGCGATGGACAACGCGCGCGAGGCCACGCAGATCTTCGGCGGGTACGGCTTCATGAACGAGTACCCGGTCGGCCGCTTCTACCGCGACGCCAAGATCCTGGAGATCGGCGAGGGCACCTCCGAGGTGCAGCGCATGCTGATCGCCCGCGAGCTGGGTCTGTGATGTCGGCGGCAGGCCACGCCTGCCGCTGGACAAATCCGCTTCCGGCTTCGTAAAGTCAGTGGGTGGTCCTCTACTGGGGGAGGGCCCATCGCGCGCTGGGGGGCGTACGTGGACGTGTCTGTCAGGCACACCTGATCAACTTCTGATCCCTCACGATGCAGTCGATCTTTCGAGATCGGCTTCTTCGTGCTGCCCGTCGCGCGATGACTGACAAGTGAAACTGGGGAAAGTGACTTGAGCAAGCTCGCTCGCTTGGCCGCGGCGTTCAGCTTTCTGGTGCCGTTGGTGCTGGTCGGTACGGCGCAGCCCGCGTCGGCCGCGTATTACGACATGAGGGACTACTGCGGCAGCGGTTACTACTGCGCCATGGGCGATGCCAACTGGCGCGGGTGCATCGCGGCGTTCGTGGGCAACGACGCCAACTACGCCAACGACGGCTGCTACGACGGCGGCGCGATCCGCTACGAGCTCGACAACCGCACCAGCTCTGTCTACAACAACGGTTACGTGGGCGCGCCCGACGACATCCAGTCGTTCCGGCACCCGAACTACGTGGAGATGATCTGGTTCGTTCCGCAGGGAACCTGGTACTCGTTCGTGGACAACTGGTGCGGCGCGTTGCCGTGCAACGACCAGGCTTCCTCGCACCGCTGGGTGTGACGCAACCGCGGCAATGAAGTGATCAGTGAACTGGGGAACTGAAATGAGCAAGCTCGCACGTCTGGCATCGGCGCTCGTCATGATGCTGCCGTTGGTGATGGTCAGCATGGCGCAGCCCGCGTCGGCCGCCTACCCCGACATGAGGCAGTACTGCGGCGGCGGTTACTACTGCCTCTACGGCAACCGCGACTGGCGCGAGTGCATCGCGGCGTTCGCAGGCAACGACACCAACTACGGCAATGACTACTGCTACGACGGGCCGATCGGTTACGCGCTCGACAACCGCACCAGCTCCGTGTTCAACAACGGTTTCTACGGTGCGCCCGACGACATCCAGTCGTTCAGGCACCCGAACTACGTGGAGATGATCTGGTTCGTTCCGCAGGGGACGTACTACTCGTTCGTGGACGACTGGTGCGGCGCGTTGCCGTGCAACGACCAGGCTTCCTCGCACCGCTGGGTGTGACGCATCCGCGGCAGTGAAGTGGCTAGTTGAACTGGGGGAAGTGAATTGAGCAAGCTCGCACGTCTGGCATCGGCGTTCGTCATGATGCTGCCGTTGGTGATGGTCAGCATGGCGCAGCCCGCGTCGGCCGCATATCCCGACATGAGGCAGTACTGCGGCGGTGGCTACTACTGCCTCTACGGCAACCGCGACTGGCGCGAGTGCATCGCGGCGTTCGCAGGCAACGACGCCAACTACGCCGACAACGCCTGCTACGACGGTCAGGTCAGCTTCTACCTCGACAACCGCACCAGCTCGGTGTTCAACAACGGTTTCTACGGTGCGCCCGACGACATCCAGTCGTTCAGGCACCCGAACTACGTGGAGATGATCTGGTTCGTTCCGCAGGGGACGTACTACTCGTTCGTGGACGACTGGTGCGGCGCGTTGCCGTGCAACGACCAGGCGTCCTCACATCGGTGGGTGTGACGCACTCACAGTGGTGAAATGTCGGCCCAGGACCGAAGTGGACGCGAAGTCGGTCCACTTCGGACCTGGATCCTCTGGGGGAGAAGAAATGGCTAGGAACCACCTGAAGGCGGTGGTGATCGGGGCGGGCTTGTTCGCGATCGCCGCGTGCTCGGCACAGCCGGACGAACCACGACCCGAGCCCCCGCTGGGACCGGTTCCGGTCATCCAGGTCGACGCGGACGTCACGTTCCCGCTCGACGGCTACCTGATCTCGCCGGAGCGCAGGGCCACCGTCCGGAAGGGCCAGGACCTGTTGGTGCAGAAGTGCCTGCGCCGGTTCGGCTTCGAGATGGAGCTGCCCGACCGCGAGGCGGACCAGGTGCGGGGCCGCGTCATCGGTGTCGTCGACGACGCGGAGGTGGCGAAGTACGGCTACTCCGATCCGGAGACGCTCGAGTCCGTTCACAAGGCCGAGCAGATCAGGAAGGACCAGAAGCCCTGGCCGGAGGAGATGGTCGCCGTGCTGAACGGGCGCGGGCAGAACGCGTCGAAGAAGGGCGATGTTCCCCAGGGAGGCTGCGCAGGCGAAGCTCAACGGGCACTCGGGCTCGCGTCGCAGAGCGTGGACAAGCCCGGCGACGAGAACTTCGTGATCGCCCTGTCGCGCGACTCGACCAAGCTGACCGAGGAGGACAGCAGGTTGAAGGGCGCCTGGGGCAAGTGGAGCGCCTGCATGAAGGAGGCGGGGTACGACTACGCCGACCCGTGGGGGCCCAACGGCGAGAAGAAGTTCGGCGGTGACGACGCTTCGCCGGAGGAGATCGCCACGGCGCGCGCCGACGTCGCCTGCCGCAAGAAGCACGACGTGAACGGGATCTGGGTGGCGGTGCGGACCGCCTATCAGAACCGGCTCATCGAGGACAACGCCGATGCGCTGAAGCAGCACCAGAACCGCATCGACGAACAGGTGCGCAAGGCGACCGAGGTCGTGTCGGCCAAGAAGTGAGGCGCTGGTGGCGTGGCGCCGTGGTCACCAGGTGACGGGCAGAGAGTGGAGCGCTCGGGTCGACAAGCCCGTTTTCCACTCCAGCTCGTCCACCGGCACCGCGGGCGCCAGTCCGGGGAACCGCGCGAGCAACCCGCCCAGGGCCGCGCGCAGTTCGAGCCGCGCCAGCTGAGCGCCGAGGCAGAAGTGCGGTCCGTGCCCCAGTCCGACGTGGGGCGCGGGTCCGGCCCGCGTGATGTCGAAGACCTCGGGTGACGGATACGCCGAAGGATCCCGGTTGGCCACTGTGATCAACGGGATGACGGCTTCGCCCGCCCGCACCACGACCTCCCCGACCGGTGTGTCCGCGACGGCCACGCGCGGCATGGTCGCGGACGTGAGCCGCGAGTGCCGCAGCAGCTCGTCCACGGCCTGGGGCAGCAGGGCCGGATCCGAGCGCAGCAACTCCCACTGCGCGGGGTGCTGGAACAGGGTGACCAGCGAGTTGCCGATCTGGCTGACCGTGGTCTCGTGCCCGGCGATCAGCAGCAGCTGCACGTTCGACACCAGCTCGGACGGCGACAGGTGGCCGCCCTCGTCGTTCACCGCGATCAACGCCGAGATCAACGCCTCGTCCGGTGCCGCGCGGCGTTCCTCGATCAACGCGGCCAGGTACCCGTCGACCTGCTTGATCGCCGCACCGATCTCGGCCGGCGTGTACGCGGTGCGCGCGATCAGCACACCCGCCCAGCCGCGGATCCGCTCCTGGGCTTCGGCCGGCACGCCGAGCAGCTCGCAGATCACCATGATCGGTAGCGGTTCGGCGAAGTGGCGCACCAGGTCAGCGGGTTGCGCCAACCGGGAGAAGTCGGTGAGCAGGGTGGACACCAGCTCGTCGACGCGCGGGGCGAGGCGGTCGACCATGCGCGGGGTGAACGCGTTCGCCATCAGCCTGCGCACCCGCGTGTGCCGGGGCGGATCCATGCTGACCAGCAGCTGGGGGTTGGCACCGGCCTGGTTGACCAGCGGGCTGCCCGGCCCGGCCGCGGCCTCGCGGCTGAAGCGCTGGTCGGACAGGACCTGGCGGACCGCGTCGTAGCCGAGTGCCAGCCACACCTCCCGCCCGTCCATCGACGCGCGAACCATCGGCGCCTCTTCGAGCAGGCGCACGCCCTCGGGTTCCGTGTCGGCACCGGGCGGGGTGTCGAACGGATAAGTCGTCACCCGGCCAACGATAGGCGAGAAGGCGTCACACCAGGGGCACAGCTCGATCGAGGATCGCGCCGAAGTCCGTGCCGCGCGGCAGGGTGCCGAACGCGACACCCCAGTCGCCGGACAGTCGCGACGCGCAGAACGCGTCCGCGACCGCGGGGTGACCGTGCCGCACGAGCAGCGCGCCCTGCAGGATCAACGCCATCCGCTCGACCAGCCTGCGCGCCTGCGACTCGTCCACATCGGACAGTGAGGCTTTCAGCGCCGCGACGGCCGAGTCCACGCGGGGATCCACGCCGGTCACGAGCTCCAGGTACTCCTCGACCAACGACGGCTCGCGGGACAGCGCACGCAGCACGTCCAGCGCCGCCACGTTGCCCGAGCCCTCCCAGATCGAGCTCAGCGGCGACTCGCGGAACAGCCGCGGCATGCCGGAGTCCTCGATGTACCCGTTGCCGCCCAGGCACTCCAGCGCCTCGGCGGCGTGAGCGGGGCCGCGCTTGCACACCCAGTACTTGGTGACCGCCAGCCCGAGCCGCGAGCGACCCGACGCCAGCCACATCGCGACGGTCGTGGCCGCCTCGGACTCGACGGCCAGGTCCGCCAGCACGTTGCGCATCGCGGGCTGGTCGATCAACAGCGAGCCGAACGCCTTGCGGTGCGCGGCGTGGTGCGCGGCCTGCGTGACGCCGAGCCGCATGCCGGACGCGGAGCCGAGCACGCAGTCGAGCCTGGTCGTGTTGACCATCTCGATGATCGTGCGGACGCCCCGGCCCTCCTCGCCGACCAGCCACCCGACGGCGTCGGTGTACTCGATCTCGGCGGAGGCGTTGGACCTGTTGCCCAGCTTGTCCTTCAGGCGCTGGAGGGTGATGGCGTTGCGGGTGCCGTCCGGCAGCACGCGCGGCACGAGGAAGCACGACAGACCGCCGGGTGCCTGTGCCAGGGTCAGGAACACGTCCGACATCGGCGCGGACGTGAACCACTTGTGGCCGGTCAGCAGGTAGTCAGAACCGGAAGGCCGCGCGACGGTCGTGTTCGCGCGGACGTCCGAACCGCCCTGCTTCTCGGTCATCGACATGCCCGCGATGAGCCCGCTCTTGGTCAGCGGCGCGCGCAGCCCGAAGTCGTAGGACCGCGACGCCAGCAGCGGCTCGTACTGCTCGGCGAGCACGGGGTTCATCCGCAGCGCGGGAACAGCCGCGTAGGTCATCGAGATCGGGCAGCCGTGGCCCGCCTCGACCTGGCTCCACACGTAGAACTTGGCGGCGCGCTGCAGGTGGTTGCCCTCGCGCCACGGCGCGGCGTGCAGGCCGTGCGTGACGGCGACGTCCATCAGGTCGTGCCAGGCCGGGTGGAACTCGACCTCGTCGATCCGGTTGCCGTACCGGTCGTGCGTGTGCAGCACCGGCGGGTTGACGTTCGCCAGCCTGCCCCGGTCCTGCCACTCCGGGGTGCCGGCGAGCCTGCCCAGTGCGCGCAGCGACGGCTCGTCCACCCAGGTCAGCAGTGCCGGGTCCGCCGAGACGTCGTGCCCGGTCAGCGGCGGTACCTGGTTGATGACTTCGTGGGTCGCCATGCCGCCACGCTACTACCGGCCGGTAACTTGGGACAGCACTTCCCTCGTCCGCCTGAGCCCGACGTGGTGGCCGCTGGCCTCGTGCAACGCCAGCGCCTCGTGCGCGTACCGGTGTGCCTGGCCGTCCTCGCCCCGGCGCAGGTGGACCTCGGCGAGCACGGTCAGCGCCTGCGCCTCCAGCAGCTTGTAGCCGGCCATCCGGGAGATCGACAACGACTGCAGCGCGTGCGTCACGTCCGCCGTGGTCGAGGTGAGGCCGATCAGCGCCACCGCCTCGCCGTGCCGGTACCCGGTGCGCCGCGCGAGCACCAGCGCGCGGGCGTGGTGCTCCTGCGCCTCGTCGAGGTCGCCCATCAGCTCCTGCACGGACGCGATCGTGTTGCGCGCGTCGGTCTCGGCACCCGGATCGCCGATGTCGAGCGCCATGTCCAGCGCTTCCCGGCCGATCCGCAGCGCCTCGTCGTACCGGCCCGCGTCCCGGTACGCCCAGGACAGGTCGTCGAGCATGTACGACGCGTGCGAGCGCGCGCCGTGCTCCTTCAGCACCCGCACCGACTCGGTCATGTACTCGATGGCCGTGTCCACGTCACCGAGGTCGCGCAGCGGCCCGCCGACGACGCCCAGGTAGAACCCGGCGAAGTACGCGGAGTCGCTCTCGCGGGCCAGTCGCAGCGCCTCGCCGTGGAAGTACCGCGCCTCCTCGAGCCTGCCCTGCTGCCAGCAGGTCGCGCCGAGCCCGAAGTAGTTGGACGGCAGCACGTCCAGGAACCCCTGCGCGCGGTTCAGCTCGATGGCCTCGGTGTAGCAGTCGAGCGCGGTGTCGATGTCACCGATCTCCCGGTACACGTGGCCGGTCGAGTTCAGGATCCGCGCCCGCGCCTCCGGCCACGCGATCGCCAGCGCGGCCTGCGCGTACTCGATGGCCCGCTGGTGCTGGCCGCGGCTCCAATGCGCGTTGCTGAGGTTGTGCAACGCGGTCAGCCTGCCCGCCTCGTCCGTGCCGGCCCCGGCCAGCGCGGCTTCCGCGACGGCCAGCCAGTCCGCGCCGTGCCTGCGGAGCTTGAAGAACCCGTGCAGCCGATCCGCGAGCAGCCACTTGACCCGGTTCGGGCTGTACGCGCTCACCGCGACCAGGTTGGCGCGCTCGGACTCCAGCCACGCCACCGCGTCCGCGCTCGACGAGAACCGCGACTCCTCCGGCTTGCCCGGACCGAGGTGGCAGAACTCGGCGCCGACGAACTGCGCCGCCTGGTGCGTCGTGTCCAGGTACCACTCGTAGAGCCGGTCGCACGCGGCACGGCGTTGCTCGGCGGTGTCGTCGCTCTGCGCGCGGTCGTACGCGTAGAGCCGCAACAGGTCGTGGAACCGGTAGCGCCCGGACGCATGTTCTTCCAAAAGGTTCGCGCGGACCAGCTGATCCGGGTCGGCCGGTTCACCCGCGAGCCGTGTCGCGGACTCGGCGGTGAAGTCCAGTCCCGGTACGAGCCCGAGCCGCCGGAACAGCCTGCGCTGGGCGGGTGTGAGCGCCTTGTACGACAGGTCGAACGCGGCTCGCACGGCCACCTGCTCGTCGTCCGCGATCGCGAGCGCCGCGAGCCGGTTCTCCTCGCGCAGGTCCGCGACGACGTTGCTGATCGACATCCCGGTGGGGGCGGGCCGGAGGCTGGGGGTCGGCGATGGCGCCGTGTTGGCGGCGGCGATGCGGAGCGCCAGCGGCAGGTAGCCGCACAGCGCGGCGAGCTCGGCCGCCGCGGCGGGCTCGGCGTCGACCAGGTCGTCGCCGAGCAGCTCGCGCAGCAGCTCCACCGCCTCGTCCGGGTCGAGCACGTCGAGGAACAGCGGCAGCGCGTCCAGCTCGGCGAGCCGGTTGCGGCTGGTGATCAGCACGAGGCACGACTCGTTGCCCGGCAGCAGCGGCCGCACCTGGTCCGCGTCGACCGCGTTGTCCAGCAGCACCAGCATGCGGCGGCCGGACAGCAGCGTGCGGTACAGCGCGGACTGCTCGTCCACGCTGATCGGGACGCGTTCCGGCTTGATGCCCAGTGCGCGCAGGAACTGGGTGAGCACGTCACCCGGTCGCAGCGGCCGGTCGTGCGGGTCGAAGCCGCGCAGGTTCACGTACAGCTGCCCGTCCGGGAACCGGTCGGGCACGCTGTGCGAGAAGTGCAACGCCAGTGCCGTTTTCCCGACTCCCGCGGTGCCGTCGATCGCCGTGATGAGAACGGTTTCGGCGCTCTCGGCCAGCTGGTTCAGCTCCTTGCCGCGCCCGGTGAAGTCCGGGATCGCGCCGGGCAGCTGGTGCGGCACCTGGGTCGGTTCGAGCGGCTGCGTCTCGGCCTGCTTCAGCTCGTGGCGCGCCGCGGTGCGCTCGGCGTCGAGTGCGGCGCGGAGGCCGTCCCACAGCGGCGTCGACGGCAGGCCCTCCAGCGGCGGGCCGTGCCACAGGCTGAGACCGGACCGCAGCAGCTGCGTCGCGAGCACCGGGTCGTCGGTCGTGCGCGCCTCGGCGACGAGCCTGCGGAAGCGGTGCAGGTCGACGAGGCCGGGATCGATCTCCAGCGAGTAGCCGTTGCCGACCGTGGTCAGCACGATGTCCGGCACGTCGGCGAGCGTGCGGCGCAGCCGGTGGATCTGCGTGCGCAGCGCGTTCGCGGGCGTGGACGGCTGGTCGTCGCCCCAGACCGCGTCCAGCAGACGGGACATCGGCACGGCGCGACCGGGCTCCAGCAGCAGTGCGGTGAGCAGGCAGCGCTGTCGAGTGGTCAGCGGCGTGTCGTCGACGTCCACCCGGCCGAGCAACTGAATCCGCACGCCTCCCATTCAAACATCAGGGTGACTGTGGCTCGTTAGGACATTTGGACGTGCCAACAGCGCTGTCGCGGAATAACGTCGAGTGGGTGAGCGAGGCTGAGCACAATCAGGCCGTCACGGCCGTACGCGCGCAGTTCGCCGCCATGCGTGAAGGAGCGCCTGTGCGGCTGGCGAAATCCACCTCCAACCTCTTCCGCTTCCGAGCCGACCAGTCCGGTGGACTGGAGGTCGGCAGGCTGAACCGGGTCCTGTCGGTCGACCCGGTCGCACGCACCGCGCAGGTGCAGGGCATGACCACGTACGAAGACCTGGTGGACGCGACGCTGCCGCACGGCCTGATGCCGCTGGTGGTGCCGCAGTTGAAGACCATCACGCTCGGCGGCGCGGTCGCCGGGCTGGGGATCGAGTCCACGTCCTTCCGCAACGGCCTGCCGCACGAGTCCGTGCGGGAGCTGGAGGTCCTGACCGGCCAGGGTGACGTCGTGGTCGCCAAACCGGACGACGACCTGTTCCGCGGTTTCCCCAACTCCTACGGCACGCTCGGATACGCGCTGCGACTGGAGATCGAGCTCGAACCTGTCAAGCCTTTTGTCCGGTTGCGACACGTTCCGTTCGGTTCCGCCGCCGAGTGCGCCGAGGTCATCGCGCAGGTGTGCGCGGACGGTTCGGCGGATTTCGTCGACGGCACGGTCTTCTCAGCGGATGAGATGTACCTGACGCTCGGCAACTTCGTCGACATCGCACCGGCGACGAGTGACTACACCGGCAACCAGATCTACTACCGGTCGATCCAGAGGCTCAGACACGACCATCTGACGATCAAGGACTACCTCTGGCGCTGGGACACGGACTGGTTCTGGTGCTCCCGCGCGTTCGGCGCGCAGAACCCGGTCGTGCGCAGGATGTGGCCGAAGCGCTACCTGCGGTCGGACGTGTACCGGTCGCTGGTGGCCCGGTACCGCCGCTTCAAGCCGCCCTCGACGCGGGAACCCGTGATCCAGGACGTCGAGATCCCGGTCAGCGCGCTCGCCGAGTTCCTCGGCTTCTTCCACCGCGAGATCGGCATCTCGCCGATCTGGCTGTGCCCGGTGCGGTTGCGGACGTCCGAGGGCTGGCCGCTCTACCCGATGGACCCGGACGTGCTGTACGTCAACGTCGGCTTCTGGTCCGAGGTCCCGGTCCGTCCCGGCGAGCGGATGGGCGACCGCAACCGGATGATCGAGCACGAGGTCGCCAGGCTCGGCGGCCACAAGTCGCTGTACTCCGACTCGTACTACGAGGAAACGGACTTCTGGGACAAGTACAACGGGCCGGCCTACCGCTCGTTGAAGGAGAAGTACGACCAGACGAACCGGCTACCAGATCTCTACGCGAAGTGTGTCAGGGGGAGATGATCACCATGCGGTTGGCCAACGTGTTCCAGCGCATCACCGGTGGCGGCGGAGACGTCCGCTTCAGCGCGTACGACGGCAGCAGCGCAGGCCCGGACGACGCACCCGTCCACATCGAGGTGCGCACTCCCGAAGCGTTGTCGTACCTGGCGTCCGCGCCGGGGGAGCTGGGCCTCGCGCGGGCGTACGTCACCGGCAACCTGGAGATCATCGGTGACGCGCACGGCGCGCTCGCGCAGCTCTCCGAGTTCTCGCTGCGGGAGATCCCGTGGGCGGAACGCCTCGGGCTGCTGAGCTTCCTCGGCCGCACCCGGATCAACAACCGGGTGAGCCCGCCGCCGCAGGAGACCCGGCTGCACGGCCTGCGGCACTCGAAGGAGCGCGACCGGCAGGCGATCGCGCACCACTACGACGTGTCGAACCAGTTCTACGAGTGGATCCTCGGCCCGTCGATGGCGTACACGTGCGCGGTGTACCCGACCCTCGAGTCCACTTTGGAAGAAGCGCAGTTCGCCAAGCACGACCTCGTCGCCCGCAAGCTGGGGCTGCGCGAGGGCATGCGGCTGCTCGACGTCGGGTGCGGCTGGGGCGGCATGGTCATGCACGCCGCCCGCGAGTACGGCGTCCGCGCGATCGGCGTGACGCTGTCGCGCAACCAGGCCGAGTGGGCGCAGAAGGCGATCATCGACGCCGGGTTGTCCGAGCTGGCCGAGGTCCGCCACCTCGACTACCGCGACGTGCGGGAGACCGGGTTCGACGCGATCAGCTCGATCGGGCTCACCGAGCACATCGGCAAGGCCAAGCTGCCCGCGTACTTCCGGTCGTTGTACGCGAAGGTCAAGCCGGGCGGGCGGTTGCTCAACCACTGCATCACCCGGCCGGACAACCTGCAGCCTGCCCGCACCGGCGGCTTCATCGACCGGTACGTGTTCCCGGACGGCGAGCTCGTCGGCCCCGGCCACATCGTGTCGCTGATGCACGACACCGGGTTCGAGGTGCGGCACGAGGAGAACCTGCGCGAGCACTACGCGCTCACGCTGGCCGCCTGGTGCCGCAACCTCGAGTCGCACTGGGACGAGGCCGTCCGCGAGGTCGGCGAGGCACGGGCGCGCGTGTGGCGCCTGTACCTCGCCGCCTCCAGGCTCGGCTTCGACCGCAACAACATCCAGCTGCACCAGGTGCTCGGCGTGCGACTCGACGGCGTCAAGTCGCACATGCCGCTGCGCCCGGAGTGGCTGGGCTAAGGCGCTGGGACGGGGAAGGCCACCGGGCTGCGGTGGCCTTCCTGGTCCACGGCCCGCACGCCGAAGAACACGTTGTCCTTCGACAGGTCGACGGTGTGCGCGGTGACGGCGCCGACCGGGATGCGGTGCGTCCAGTCGGCCTCCTGGGTCGGCCGCCACACCACCTCGTAGCCCGCGGCGTCGGAACCCTTGTCCCACACCAGGTCCGTCTCGTTGGTGAGCCGGTTCGTGCGGATGCGCACGTTCTTCGGCGTGCTCGGCCCGTTCGCGAGCGACCACAGCGCCGCCGCGTTGACCCTGGCGACCCCGGTCATGTAGGGGAAGCTGCAGAACTCGACCAGGTCGCCGAACTGCACGCCGTTCTCGACGCGCACGTTCTGGTGCTGGTGCGCGTAGTTCTCGTGCGGCTCGGTGAACCGCGCCGCGGGCCTGCCGCGCTCGAGGAACGGGATGTGGTCGCCGCCGCGCAGGTACCGGTCCCGCCGGTAGATCACTTCGACGGTCATGCCGGTGGCGCTGTTGTTCGCGACGTCCGTGACGAACCGCGCGAGCTGCCTGCTGGGCGAGTCGTTCTCGCCGCCGACCGAGCGCCGGATCGCGGCCTGCTCCGGCGTCTCGGACGTGGGCACGCCCTCGGCGAACAGCCGCACGACCCGGTCGGCGTCCGGCGGTGCGGCGCCGACGATGTCGTTGGTGAACATCCCTTGCAGGTCAACGGGTTTGAGCGACTCGGCGAGGTGTGCCGCGCCCAGCAGCCCCTGCTCCTCGCCCGCCACGGCGGCGAAGATGATCGTGGCCTTCGGCTTCCTGGCGGCCATGACGCGGGCGAGCTCCATGACCACGGCGACACCGGACGCGTCGTCGTCGGCGCCGGGCGCGTCGCTGGTGAAGTCCATGACGTCGCTCGCCCGCGAGTCGTAGTGCCCGGACACCACGTACACGCGGTTCGGGTCCGTGCCGGGCAGCGTGGCCAGCACGTTGGTGATCGTCGTGGGAACCGGGATGCGCCCGCCGGGCGGCTGGACGAACGACTGGAGCTCGGCGCGGATGCCGTACCCGCCGAGCTCCTTGAGAATCCAGTCGCGGGCCGCGCCGATGCCCCGGATCGGGTCGGTCTGGCTGGAGAGGGTGTGCCGGGTGCCGAAGCTCGCCAGCTTGCGCACCGACGCCTCGATGCGGCGCTGGTCCAGCGCGCTGAGGATGCGGCGCAGCTCCCGGTCGGGTTGCTGAGGGCGGATCCGCTGTCCCGGACCCGTCGGCCAGTCGCGGGTGCCGGCCGCCGCGCTCGGGATGGGAACTGCCGCGACCGCGGGGGTGAGTGCCGCCGCGGCCATGAACTGTCGTCGACTAGGCATCACCCTGGTCTAGACCCCTACCGGCGAGTCCGACAAGGGCACTTCGGCGGGAGTCGTCCGGCAAGCGCTTTCCCGAAGGTGTAGTTCAGATCCCCTGAAGGACACCGCAGATTACGTCCGCCCGGCGGAACACTCGGCCGGGAGCTCTCGGTACTACTTGGTGCGGGGCGTCTGGGGGCGCCCTGACCACCACATCCGGGGGAGTTCATGGGGGCAATGAGGGTTCTTCAACGCGTCGTCGTGTTCGCAGGCGTGGCCGCCGGGTGCGCACTGCTGGCCGTCGCACCGGCCGGCGCGCAGCCGGTGACCAGCGGATCTCTGGTGTTCTCCGGTGATCCGGGCGACTACATCACCGGAGGCGGGTCGTACAAGTACTCGCCCGCCAACGGCGACGAGCTGACCGTCAACGCGGGCGAGAACCGCAACTACGTCGGTGTGCGCGTCAACGGTGTGCAGGGCGACTGGTGGTATCTCGACCTCGCCGCGCCGAAGGGGCAGGAGCTGACGGCCCGCACCTACGAGGGTGCGACGCGGTACCCGTTCCAGGGTGCCGGTCCCGGCCTGAGCCTCAGCGGCAACGGTCGCGGCTGCAACGAGCTGAGCGGCACGTTCACCGTCCAGAACGTCAAGTGGGGGCCGCACGGCTACGTCGAGAAGCTCGACGCGACCTACGAGCAGCACTGCGAGCACTGGGACGCGGCCCTGCGCGGTGAGGTGCACATCGCCAACGCGCCCGCACCCGCCGAGCTGGCGCTGGGGCCCGCGATCAACGACGAGGGCAAGGCCAACCCGGTCAACGGGAAGGCCGTCGTGTCCGGCACCGTCACCTGCTCCGTGCCGGTCTCCGCGACCGTGGCGGGCACGGTCACCCAGGTGAAGAACAACGTGATCATCAAGGGGAACTACTCGACGCAGGTCGCGTGCAAGCCGGGGGAGAACGTCCCGTGGACCGCGTCCGCCGAGCCGGCGGGCACCACGCCGTTCCAGCGCGGCAAGGCCGAGGTCTACACGCGAGCCAGTGCCCAGGACCCGAACTACAACGTTCCGGTGTCCAAGGAAACCACCAAGGTCGTGCAGCTGCGGCGCGGCACGACCGGCGCGCTCACCGACGAGTGAGCGGGTTCCGTCGGGGGCGCCTCCGTGAAAGGCGCCCCCGACGACCTACCTACGACAGCTGGTCGACGATCTTCTGGGCCTGGTTGCTGGGGATCGCGAACCCGATGCCCACGCTGCCCGCCTCACCGGCGCCGCTCGACGGCGAGTAGATCGCCGAGTTGATGCCGATCAGCTGGCCCGCGGAGTTCACCAGCGGCCCGCCCGAGTTGCCGGGGTTGATCGACGCGTCGGTCTGGATGGCCTGGTAGCTGACCGAGGAGCGGCGCGTCTCGCCGGGCACGGTCACCTTGCGGTCCAGCGCCGACACGATGCCGGACGTCACGGTGCCCTGGAGCCCCGAAGGCGATCCGACGGCCACGACGGCGTCACCGACGTGCACGTCGTCGGAGTCGGCGAACGTGATGGGCGTCAGCCCGCTGACCCCGGACACCTGGAGCACCGCGAGGTCCGACGACGGGTCGGTGCCGACCACGGTGGCCTGCGCCGTCTTGCCGTCGTTGAACGTCACGCTCACCTCCTGCGCGCCCGAGACCACGTGGTTGTTCGTGAGGATGCGGCCGTCGGCGCTCAGCACGACTCCGGAGCCGACGCCGTTGGGCAGGTTCACCTGCACCACGCTCGGCAGCACCTTGTCCGCGATCGCGGAGATGTCCGAAGTGGACTGCGCGGCAACGGTCCGTGCGGTGGCGGCCGCCGGCGTGGCGACGTCACCGCCGATCACCGCGCCTGCGACACCACCGAACAGTCCGGCGACCAGCGCGGCCGCGGTGACCACACCTGCCGTGCGACGACGCCAGAACTTCGGCGTGGCAGGCTCGACGGTCTCGACGAGTGATCCGCTCATCGCGGGGAAGCTCTTCTCGGTCATGGCTCCACTGTGGCCGTCCGAGATGTGAGCAGACTGAGGATTGCCAGGGGACTGGCTAAGAACCCACGAGCAGTGCGTGGATCTCGTCGGCGGTGAGTGCGGCGCCGAAGTAGGGGCCTTGTCCGCCGGACACGCCGAGCTCGGCGAGTCTGCGTGCTTCGGTGGCGGTCCGCACGTCCTCGGCGAGCCGCGGTACGCGCAGCACCTTCGACCACTCCAGCAGGGCGACGGAGGCGGTCTCGTCGACCCGATTGGCACCGTCGTCGAGCCCGTGCACCACGGCACCGGTGAACTTGACGCCCGTCAGCGGCAGCTGGCGCAGCTTGTCGACGCCGACGTTGCCGCCGCCCATCTGGTCGAGCACCAGCTGGATGCCGCGCTCCGCGAGGATCGTCAGCTCGTCGATCTGCTCGTCGTTCAGCAAAGCGGGCAGGTTCTCGTGCAGCTCGAACCGCAGCAGCGTCGCGGGCAGCCCGGACTGCTCCAGCACCCGCGCGACCTCGGCGACCAGCTCGGGTTCCTGGCACACGCGGGGCGGCAGGTCGATGCTCAGCACCGGTGTCGACTCGCCCAGTTCGGCGAACCACTCGCCCGCCTGCGCGCAGGCGCGCTTCAGCGCCCAGTGGATCAGTCGCACGATCATGCCGGTGTCGGCGGAGATGCCGAGGAACTCCTCGGAGGACAGCACGCCGCGTTCGGGGTGGTCCCAGGTCAGCTTGGCCTCGACGGCGAGGATCCTGTTGTCCCGCAACGAGTACACCGGAAGGTAGTCGACCCGGAACTGGTCTTCCTCCAGTGCGCCGGGGATCGAGGCCGCCAGCGTGAAGCGTTCCTTGTCGTGCTTGTCGCGGGTCGGGTCGTACAGCGCCCACTGCGCTCTGCCGTCCCGCTTGGCCCAGCCGACCGTCACGTCCGCCGCCCGCAGCACGTGCGCCGCGTCGCTGCCACGGGCTTGGCGGGCCACGATGCCGACGCTCGCGGTGACCCCGATGCCGCTGGTGCCGACCCAGAGCGGCTCTTCGAGGCGGCTGGTGAAGTCCTCGACCAGTGCGATCACGCTGCGCACGTCGGCCGGGTTCTTGATCAGCACACCGAACTCGTCCTCGCCGATGCGCGCCAGTTGCCCGATCTCGCCGAACACCGATCTCAGGTGGTTCGCGGTGGACATCAGCACCCGGTTGCCCGCCTCGTGGCCGAACGCGTCGTTGACCACGCGGAAGCCGTCGATGTCGATCTGCACCAGCGCCAGCGTCTCGGGGCCCTTGGTGCCGGTCGCGCCCTCCAGCCAGCCGAGGAACTGCGACCGGTTCGGCAGGCCCGTCTGCATGTCGTTGAGCGACTGCTTGACGAGCTGCGTCTGCAGCGCGCGCACCTCGTTCATGTTCTCGATCATGGTGACGAAGTGCGCGGGTGTGCCGTCGTCCTCGCGGATCAGCGACACGGCCAGCAGCGCCGTGACGATCTCGCCGTCGCTGCGCACCAGCCGCTTCTCGACGCGCACGTGGTCGGAGTCGGAGTACATCAGCCGTTCGGCGATCTCGGCCATCGACTGGCGGTCGTCCGGGTGCAGCAGCTCGCGTCCGAGCATCGCGCGCAGGTCGGACTCGTCGTAGTCGACGAGGGTCAGCAGCGCGTCGTTGAACTCGACGATGTGGCCGTCCAGCGCGCTGACCACGATCGCCAAGCCGGACGCGCGGAAGATCGCCCGGAACTTGGCCTCGCCCGCGCGGGCGACCTCCTCCGCGCGCTTCATCGTGAGCATCGCGGCCTGGCGGCTCATCTCCTGCTGGTCGAGCGTCCGGTCGCGCAGCGCCTCGGCGTAGCCGGCGGCGAGCGCGCCGAGCAGCGCGGGGCGCAACGGGGTCAGCTCACCGAGGAAGCGGATCGACTCCTCGATCGTCGACGAGGAGATGAAGTCGTGCTCCACCATCGAGCGGCCGACCTGGCGGGCGGCTTCCGGCTCGTCCTTGAGCAGCGCGTCGACATACCCCATCAGCAGCTCTTCGAGCTGCGGGCGCGTCAGGTTGACGAGGAGGGTGCTGGAGATCGCCGCCGCCCAGCGAACGGCGGGCTCTCGGCTGTCGACCATGTTCATTCAGCTCTGGTGGCCATTCGTGTGGACCCTGTTTGATCCGCTCTATCGATCGCCGCGCGGCGATCGATACGAGTTTGCGATCTCCACCCGTCAGATTCCGCCGAACGAGTGAAAAACACTGCTCACACCACCACTGCGGGTGTGCTGCCCCACGAGCTTACTGATCACGGCGGTCCTGTCCAACCGGGGCGGATGCAATTCATGAGCGTGAACGTCAAACGGGCTGTTTGTGCCCCCGATCACAGCGGCCCGCGAAATGGGTGATCACTTCCCGGTACTGTCGAACGACATGGCCAGAATGCGCTCCGGCTTCAGCTATCAGGACGCCGTCAAGCTGCTGGGCGGCGACACGGACGCCGCCAAGCTGGTGGACCGGCTGTCCTCCGCCGGGGTGCTCCTCACCGGCGGCGTCAACCTCATCGACGCGCGGTCGGAGGTCGTCCGGCTCGGCAAGGACCTCGTGCGCACGGTGCGCACGCGCGTGCAGGGCATGTCGCGCCTCGACCGCACGCAGCTGCTGGAAGCCGCGCACAGCATCATCGTGGTGACGGCGTTCTTCGACGCGCTGGCCGACCTCTCCCTCCCCGTCGACGTCGGGCTCACGCGTCCCGAGCAGCTCGGTGTCATGACGTCCGCGCCCGGCCAGTTCCCGCGCACCGTCGACCTCGTCGGCGAGCTGCTGCGCTGGGACACGCCCCAGCCCAGCGCCGAGTGGCCGTTCGCCGACCTGGTGGCGGCGCTGGGCGTGCAGTACCGCGCCCGCGTCGGCAGCTTCCTCTCGTTCGTCAGCGGGCTGGCCGGGTGGGACGAGCTCGACGCGCGGCGCAGGCAGGCGTTCGTCTCTTCGGTGTCCGAAGAGCTGCCGGGCAAGGCGGTCGCCCGGTACGAGGCGATGTACCGCAAGCTCGCGCTCGACTGCCCCGAGTTCTCGGTGTGGACGTCGCTGCACGAGCACGCCGCCACCCGCAGCAGGCTGGACGACCTGCGCGCGCTGCTGGAGAGCGTCGCCAGCGGCGACGTTCCCGACGCGCGGCGCTCCGGCCTGGCCAAGGCGTACGCGGACGTGCTGGACCGGCCGCTGGTGGAAACCGGTGACCTGCCGCGTGATCTCGTGGTGCCGCCGCTGCGCCAGGCCTACGTCGCGCCGTTGTTCAAGGTGGCGGAGGTGACGCGCGAGGACGACATCTCGTTCGACTCGTGGTGGGCCGCCGTCCCCCGGCGCGACGACATCCAGGACTTCCTCGCCGGGTACCTCACCTCGTCGCGCGCCGTCTCGGCACCGCTGGTCGTGCTGGGACAACCGGGTTCGGGCAAGTCGGTGCTGACGAAGATGGTGGCGGCGCTGCTGCCGGCCTCCGACTTCCTGCCCATTCGCGTGGTGCTGCGGGACGTTCCGGCCGAAGCGGATGTGCAGGAGCAGATCGAGCACGCCATCCGGGACGCGACCGGCGAGCGCATCGACTGGCCTTCACTCGCCCGGTCGGCTGGCCAGGCCGTCCCCGTCGTGCTGCTGGACGGGTTCGACGAGCTGTTGCAGGCCACCGGGGTCAGCCGGTCGGACTACCTGACGAAGATCAGCGAGTTCCAGCGGCGCGAACGCACCCAGGGGCGCGCGGTGATCGTCGTGGTCACCAGCCGCATCGCGGTGGCGCACCGGGCGCGTGTCCCCGAGGGCACCACGGCGCTGCGCCTCGAACCGTTCGGCGAGGCCCAGGTCGCGCACTGGCTGGCGGGCTGGAACACGGCCAACGGGGACTACTTCCGCGCCAACGCCCTGCACCCGCTCGAAGCGGACGTGGTCCTCCAGCACGCCGATCTGGCCGAGCAGCCGCTGCTGTTGTTCATGCTCGCCCTGTACGACCTCGAGGGGAACGTCCTGTCGGACGGCTCGCGACTGCTCAGCCGCTCGACGTTGTACGAGGGGCTGCTGCGCCGGTTCGCGCGCAGGGAGGTGTCCAGGCAGGGCAGCTCGCTGCCGGACGAGGAGATCGAGCGCGGGGTCGAACGCGAGCTGGGGTACCTCTCGATCGTCGCCTTCGCCATGTTCAACCGCGGTGCGCAGTGGGTGGACGAGACCTCGCTGAACGAGGACCTGGAAGCGCTGTTCGGTGCCGCGGAGCCCGAGCGGGGCGTGCGCGCGCACCTCACCGCGGCGCAGCTGGTGCTGGGCCGGTTCTTCTTCGTGCACGAGGCGTGCGCCACCCGCGACGACGCGACGTTGCAGACCTACGAGTTCCTGCACGCGACGTTCGGCGAGTACCTGGTCGCGCGGCTCATCCACCAGGTGCTCTGCGACCTGGCGGAACGCGACCTCGCCGCACCCTCGTCACCCTTCGGCGACGGCCGGTGCGACGACGGCCTGCTGCACGCGCTCCTGTCGTTCGCGCCCCTCACCACTCGGGCGCCGGTGATGACGGCGCTGCGGGAGCTCTCGATCGGGCTCGAGCGGAGGCAGCGAGACGCGTTGCGGCTGCTGCTGGTGCGGTTGCTGCGGGCGGCGCAGCTACCGCGTTCGGACGCGGGGTACCCGCGCTACTCGCCGAGGCCGATGACGGTGCCGGGGCGGATCGCCGCGTACACCGCGAACCTGGCGCTGCTGATCGTCGTGATCGGGGGTGAGCTGCGGTCGACCGACCTCGGTGACGGTGACCGGGTGCGCGAGTGGGCGAGCCTGACCTACCTGTGGCGTTCGCAGATGTCCGCGGAGGAGTGGTCGGCGTTCGCCGCCCGCGTGGACGTCAGGCGTGGTGAAGGCCGTGACTTCGCCTTCGGGCACGCCAGGGGGATCAACTTCACCGAGACCGGTGACCTGATCCACGAGAACACGATCCACGGCGCCGGCGTGCTGGACCTGGCCGCGCACGCGGTGCTGCCCGTGTCCTACGCGCTGGGGCAGTCGATGAACCGCACCACGCCCTCCGGCAGGGACTTCGTCTCACCGGTGCACCTGTTGATGGACGCGTGGGCGGGCAACGCGGCGGACTCCGAGGAGAGGAACGCCAAGTACCAGGCGTGCCTGCTCGCGATCACGGACGTGCACCGGTACTGGGAGCTCCTGCTGCGGCTGATCGCCCAGGACGAGTCCGTGTCGACGGACGTCGCGCTGCTCGCGCTGTTCGCTGGACTGCACTACGGCACGGCGCCCGGTCCGTTGTCCGAGGTCGCGATGCTGCTGCTGGAACGCGTCGAACACCCGGCGGTGGTGTTCGACGCACTCAACCGGATCCTGGCCTGGGCGGAGCTGGAGGCCCCTGCGCTGGTCGCCGTCCGCGCGCTCGTCCGGCTGATCGAGCTCGGCCTCGAAGACGACCTGTGCCGGGTGCAGTACCTCGCGGATCCGGTGGCCTTCCTCAACCACGGCGTCCTCCTGGAGAAGATCGCCGAAGCCGACCCCGCGCTCTACACCCGGTTGCAGTGGGCCATGCGGTCCGTCGGGCTAGCCGACGGGGTGCGCTGGCTGTGAGGCCACCAGCGCGTTCAACGCGGCCGCGTCGAGGTGGCCGACCAGCTTCGCGGTGAGGTCCTCCGCCGAGATCGACAGCACCGACTCGTTGAGGAAGATGCCTTGTCCCGCAACGAGTCCGCCCAGCTCGACGAGCAACGGCCGCAGGTGCAGCTCGACCGCCAGCGCGTGCCGGTCCGCCGCCGCGACCAGCAGCGGGACGACGACCTTGCCGCGCAACCAGCCTGACGGCGCCTGGTCGAGCATTGCCTTGAGCAGTCCCGTGTAGGTGGCCTTGTAGGTGGGGGAGGCGATGACCAGCACATCCGCGCGAGCCAGTTCGTCCAGCGCGGCACGGACCTTCTCGCCGCCGGGGACGAAGACCTCCAGCGCGAGGTCGGCCGCGTCGACCAGCGGGCCGGTGTCCGCGACGGGGTGGTCGAGCACCTGGCGCACGGCGTCGCGCAGTGCGAGTGCCGCGTGCCAGGTGCGTGACGCCGGACGCGGGTTGCCTACCAGTACACCGATCTGGGTCATGGGCCCAGCACACCGGTGTCGGGAGAAGTCGTCAACCCGCGTCCACGCAGTGAAAGCGGTTGACTAGTACAGGATCTGCTGCTTGATCCAGGTTTCCTCGGAGGAGACCTTGCCGTACACGGCCGGGGCGTTGGGCTGCGCGCACTGCGGCGGGCCGAACGACACGACGCCGACGAGCTTGCCGCTCGCGACGAACGGGCCGCCCGAGTCGCCGAAGCACGAGTCGCGGTTGCCATCGACGTCACCGGCGCAGATCATCTGCTTCGGGTTGAAGACGTCGATGCCCTCGTCGTCCTTGCCGTAGAAGGTGAGGCACGACTTGTCCGGCACGACCGGCAGCTTCGCCTTGAGCAGCAGCGGCGACTCGCCGCCGCCCGCCTTCTGCGTGCTGCCCCAGCCGAGCACGGTCAGCTGCTTGCCGGGCTGCTGCAGGCCGCTGTCCTTGCTGGTGGCCAAGGAGATCGGCTTGTACGGCAGCACGCGGTCCAGCGTGAGCACGGCGAAGTCGGGGCCGAAGCCGTCGTACTTCGGGTGCACCGCCAGCCTCTTCACCTTGGCGACCACACCGGCGTCGGTGCGTTCGTCATCACGGCCCGCGACGACGTTCACCGTCGCCGGGTCGTCGGGCTTGCCGCCCTCCTCCACGCAGTGCGCGGCGGTGAGGACCTTGTTCGGTGCGACGATGCTGCCGCCGCAGAAGCTGTTCCGCTTGCCCGGCCTGGTCAGGAAAACCGCGAACGGGTTGTCCTTTGTGGATGCTTTCGTCCCGCCGACTACCTGGGTGGATGGTTCGTCATCGGCGACAGCCGTGCCGCTCAAGGGGAGCAGCACGGCCGACGCGAGAAGGATTCCGGAGAGTAAGCGCACGACTACGACACGGAGAGCGCTTTCATTTGGTTCAGTACAAGATTTGCTGCTTCACCCACGCGTTCACCGTCGAGACGCGGCCGTAGATCGCGGGCGAGTTGGGACGGGCGCAGCCGATGCCCGACTGCACCGTGCCGATGAGCTTGCCGCCCGCGACGAACGGGCCGCCGGAGTCGCCCTGGCAGGCGTCGATCTTGCCGCCCTTGTGGGCCGCGCACATCATCGACTTCTTGTCGTAGATGTCGACGCCCTCGTCGTCCTTGCCCCAGAACTTGGTGCAGTCCGCGTCGTGCAGGATCGGGATGGACGCCTTGAGCAGGAACTGCGAGGTCTCGCCGTCCTCAGTCGTGTCGCCCCAGCCGAGCACGGTCGCGTTCTTGCCGGGCTTGTACAGGCCGCTGTCCAGTGCGCCTGCCAGCTGGATCGGCTTCTGGGTCAGCTTGCGGTCGAGCGTCAGCACCGCGAAGTCGAACGAGATGCCGTCGTACTTCTCGTGCAGCACGATCTTGGTGATGTTCGCGACCGTGCCTGTTGTGCTGCGGAAGTCGTCGCGACCGGCCACGATCTGGCGGGAGCCCGGCGGAACGGGCTTCGGTCCGGTGACGCCCTCGTCCACGCACTGCGCGGCGGTGAGGATCTTGTTCGGTGCGACGATCGAGCCGCCGCAGATGGGTGTGATCTTGCCGGTGAACACCATGAAGACGGCGAACGGGTTGTCCTTTGTGGATGCTCGGGTGCCGCCGACGACCTGCGTCGACACGTCACCGTCACCGGGATCCGCGACGGCCGTGCCCGTCAGTCCGAGCAGCACGGCCGCCAGCGCGATTCCACTTCGCAACAGCATTCGGTTGTTCCTCTCGCAAGCAGGGAAGTGCGCGAGGAACGTGACCGGATGCGTCTCAGTTCGATCTTCTGCGTCAGGTCACCTGATCGGACGCGGACCGTCCGGCCACCCGGCCGGAGAACAGGCAGCCGCCGAGGAACGTTCCCTCGAGCGCGCGGTAGCCGTGCACACCACCACCGCCGAAGCCCGCCGCCTCGCCGGCCGCGTACAGGCCGGGCACCGGCTTGCCGTCCGCGCCGAGCACCCGCGACGACAGGTCGGTGTGCAGCCCGCCCAGCGTCTTGCGGGTGATCACGGACAGCCGCACCGCGATCAGCGGGCCGGCCTTCGGGTCGAGGATGCGGTGCGGTTCGACGACGCGGACCAGCTTGTCGGTGAGGAAGTGCCGGGACGCGCGGATCGCGTTGACCTGCATGTCCTTGCTCAGTCCCGCGGTGACCTGGCGGTCACGTTCGACGATCATCCGTTCCAGTGCGGCGGCGTCGATCCGGTCGTCGCCGGTGAGCGCGTTCATGCCCTTCGCGAGCTCGGCGACGGTCGTCGCCTGGATGAACTCCTTGCTGCGCTTGGCGAACTCCTCGACCGGCGCGACCGCACCCGGCAGCGCGCGCTTGAGCACGGCTCGCGTGTCCTTGCCGGTGAGGTCCGGGTTCTGCTCGGAGCCCGACAGCGCGAACTCCTTGCCGATGATCCGCTTGTTGAGCACGAACCACGAGTGCTCGTGGCCGTGCGTCGTGATGTGCTCCAGCGAGCCCAGCGCGTCGAATCCGGGGAACAGCGGGATCGGCAGCCGCTTGCCGTCCGCGTCGAGCCAGAGCGACGACGGGCCGGGCAGGATCCGGATGCCGTGCCTGCTCCAGATCGGTGCGTAGTTCGCGATGCCCTCGGGGTAGTGCCACATGCGGTCGGCGTTGATGATCTCGCCGCCCGCCTTCTGCGCGACCTCCAGCATCAGGCCGTCGACGTGGTCCGGGACGCCGGACAGCATGTGCTTGGGCGGCGTTCCCATGCGCTCCGGCCAGTTGCGGCGCACCAGCTCGTGGTTGCCGCCGATGCCGCCGGACGTGACGATCACCGCCTGCGCGGACAGGCTGAAATCGCCCGCCACGGTGCGGGAGCTCGGCTCACCGCGCTGCGCGTCGCTCGGTTCGAGCACCTCGCCCTTGACCCCGTCGACCACGCCGCCCGTCGTCGACAGTTCGGTGACCCGGTGCCGGAACTTCAGCGTGACGAGCCCCTTCGCGACGCCCTCGCGCACCCGGCGCTCGAACGGTTCCACGACGCCGGGGCCGGTGCCCCACGTGACGTGGAACCGCGGCACCGAGTTGCCGTGGCCGTCGGACAGGTAGCCGCCCCGCTCCGCCCACTGCACGAACGGGAACCACCGCACGCCCATCGCGTGCAGCCACGACCGCTTCTCGCTGGAGGCGAAGTCCACATACGCCTCGGCCCACTTCCGCGGCCAGTGGTCTTCCTCGCGGTCGAACTGGGCGCTGCCGAACCAGTCCTGCAGCGCCAGGTCGTGCGAGTCCTTCACGCGCAGCCTGCGCTGCTCCGGTGTGTCGACCATGAAGAGACCGCCGAACGACCAGAACGCCTGGCCGCCGAGTGAGGCCTCCGGTTCCTGGTCGAGCAGGATCACCCTGCGGCCCGCGTCAGCGAGCTCTGCGGTGGCGACCAGGCCAGCGAGGCCCGCGCCGACGACGATGACATCCGCGTCATGTGCCATTGCGCGAGTCTAGATCCACCGCTGGTCACGCACGAGACCTGAATAGGTTTCAGATTTGGTTCCAGCGCGCCGGGCCTGGTGGGAGTCGGTTTGGGGCGCCGTCGGCCGATCCCGGAGAGGGGGGAACCGGTCGGCCGACGGCTGGTTGTCCCGCGCGCGAGCGTTCGGCGGCGGCGGACACGGGCGTCGCGCCGACTGGGGGTAGTTTCAGCGCGAATCCCGGCACCGTGCTCCAGCACCGCGGGCAACCACTAGTTGAACGTACAACGAGCCACGCGTGTTCCGGGCGGCTTCGGGTGTTTGCCCGATGTGACCGACACCATGCCGGTGCCTGGCACGTGCGTGCTTCCGCAGGCGTCCCCGCCAGGGGGTCCCCTGCTTTCATTCTCCCAGCCGGCACCGACAGTTCCGGGCCCTCAGCGGCACCTTCAGTCGGATTGGATCTCGGCCAGTTTGCGTTCGGCGGCGGTGCGCGCCTTGGTGGCCGCGCGCACCTGGCGCTTGGCCTCGTCCAGGTGCTCGACGGCCCGGTCGTACGACCGCTGCGCGGCGGCCTCGATCGTCTTGGCCTCGCGCAGCGCGTCGTCGGCTTCCTCCAGCGCCGCCGCGGCCTCCTCCAGCTTGCGCTCGCGCCGCTCCCGGCGTTTGCGCGCCAGTGCGTCCTCACCGGCGGGCACGACGGGCGCGAACACCTCGGCGGCACCGAACCCCGAGTACTCCAGTGCCTTGGTCAACCGGCCCTCGCGCACGGCCTCCGCGAGCGACGGCTCGGCCATCGCGGCGCCGATGGTGGCGCGCACCTGTTCCAGCACGGCCTCCGCGAGCGGACCGGTGAGCTCCAAGGTCCGGTAGGTCAACGCCTCCAGCAGCTCCTTGCGCCGCCGCCCCAGCTCCCGCACGTCCAGCTTCGCCTCGCTCAGCCCGAGCGCCTGCTCCAGCTCGGGCGGAGCATCGCGGACGAGCAGGTTCACCGCCCACGCGGCGACGGTCGGCTTGCGCAGGTCCGAGATCGCCTTCGCGAGGTCCTTGTCGGACGCCTCGCGGGCGCGCTGGTTTCTGACCGCCACGAACTCCTTGAGCGCCAGCCCGTAGATCTCGTCGGCGACCAGGTCCAGGTCCATGCGCGCAAATTAGCGCGTCGTGCGGCTTCCGGCATGCCTACCGCACAACCCGGTACCGGATGTGCGTCACCTTCGGGGAGGCGATCACCCGCACCGGCTCGAGAACGGGGTCCCCGACGTTCTCCAGCAGCCGCTCGCCCGACCCCAGCACGATCGGCGCGACGTGCAGGTTGAGCTCGTCGAGCCACCCGGCCGCCAGGAACTGCTGGACCACCTTCGCGCCACCCGCGACGGAGATGTTCGCGTCTCCCGCCGCGGCCCGAGCCTGCTTCAGCGCGGACTCGACGCCGTCGGTGACGAAGAAGAACGTGGTGCCGCCCTCCATCTCCAGCGGTTCGCGTTCGTGGTGGGTGAGCACGAAGACGGGACCGTGGTAGGGCGGGTTCTCGCCCCACCAGCCCCGCCACGTCCCCTCCCACGGCCCGCGGCCGCCGCCGAACATGTTGCGGCCCATGATGAAGGCGCCCATGCCGCCGACGATCTCGTCGGCGACGTCGTCGTCGGCCGTGCGCGGGCTGCCGTCCCCGCGCCAGGTGCCGGTGCCGAACATCCACTCGTGCAGCCGCTCCCCGCCCTCGCCGAGCGGGTTCTGGACGCTCTGGTTCGGGCCCGCGACGAAGCCGTCGAGTGAGATCCCGATGTTGCTGATGACTGAGTTCATGTCCGAGTAGACCACCGCCGTCGGCGAAACTCATCGCATGATGGTCGAACTTGCCGTTGGCGACGCGTACGGCGCGTGCTTCGAGTACGCGGACCCGTCGTTCGTCGCGGAGCACAACACGCTGGAGCGGTACGTCCAGCACCCCACGCACCCCGACATCGCGCCCGGCGCGTACACCGACGACACCCAGATGACGCTGGCGCTCGCCGAGCTGCTGATCACCGGTGAGCCGTGGACGCCGCGCGTGCTGGCGGACAAGTTCGTCGAGGTGTTCCACCGCGACCCGCGCGCGGGCTACGCGGGCCGGTTCCACGCGTTCCTGCGCGAAACGCGTGACGGGGCCGCGTTCCTGGAGCGGATGAGGCCGGACAGCGACAAGAGCGGTGCCGCCATGCGCGCCGCACCGATCGGGCTGCTGCCGGACGTCGCCGCCGTGCTCGAGCACGCGGCCGTCCAGGCCCGCGTCACGCACGACACCCCGCTCGGCATCTCCGCCGCGCAGGCCGCGGCACTCGCCGTGCACTACTGCCACCACGAGCTCGGCCCGTTCGCCGAGACGCAGAACTGGGTCGCCGGCGTCCTCGGCGCCCAGTGGGCGAAACCGTGGCACGGCAAGGTCGGCTCGAAGGGCTGGATGAGCGTCCGGGCCGCGCTCACGGCGCTGACGACGGGCCGGTCGCTCAGCGAGATCCTGCGGACGTGCGTCGCGTACACCGGCGACGTCGACACGGTCGCGACCATCGCGCTCGCGGCCGCGTCGCGATCGGCCCAGGTCGTTCAGGACCTGCCGGACGCGCTGGTGAACGACCTGGAGGACGGCGAGTTCGGCCGCGCGTACTTGGTTCGGCTCGACGACGCGCTGCTCGCTACCGTGCGGCCATGACGCGACGGGTGCCGTTCACGGGCGGCGAGAAGGAGAGCCTGCACGTGAGCCTCGAGCGCCACCGCGACGCCGTGGTGTGGAAGCTGGACGGACTGTCCGACGAGGACCTGCGCAGGCCGATGACGCCGTCGGGGCTGGGCCTGTTGAAGCTCGTGAAGCATCTGGCGTGGGTCGAGGCCGGCTGGTTCTGCGACACGTTCGGCAAGCCGTTCGACAAGCCCGAGTTCGACCCCGACGACCCGGACGCCGACTTCCGCGTGGAACCGCACGAGACGACCGAGGACGTCCTCGCGTTCTACGCGCGGGCTCGTGCCGCCGCCGACGAGGTGATCGCGGAGCTGGACGTCGAGGCCGTCGGCACGCCGTGGTCCGGCGACCAGGTGTCGCTGCGCTGGGTGCTCATCCACATGATCGAGGAGACCGCGCGGCACGCGGGCCACATGGACATCCTGCGCGAGCTGATCGACGGCACGACCGGCGACCACAAGCGCGCCTGACAAAGGTCGTGAGTGATTAGGAGGCCTGTGGCACTCCTGATCACTCACGACCTTTGACCAGGGACTACTCGGGGCTGACGGGACCCCGGCCGGCACCGGTCCGCTCGATCGCGGCGGTGATCTCGGCCAGGTCGTCGGCGGTCAGCTCCAGCGCCGCGGCGGGCAGCCAGCCGTCGATCTGCGCCGGACGGCGCGCGCCGACGATCGCGGCCGTGACACCGGGCCACGCGAGCGTCCACGCCACGGCCACCGCGGCCAGCTCGACGCCGTGCCGTTCCGCGATCGGGCGAAGTGCGTCGGTCAGTGCGAGGTTCGCGGCGAGACCCTTGCCGAAGTCGCCGGACTGGCGGCGCCAGTCGTTCTCCGGCAGCGCCGCCACGCGCTCGGCGGAGAAGGCGCCGGTGAGCAGGCCGGACTGCATCGGCGAGTACACGATCACGCCGGTGTCGTTCGCCGCGCACCACGCGATCTCCGCCGCGTTCCTGCGCTCGATCGCGGAGAACGACGGCTGCAGCGAGTCGACGTGCGAGACCTTCTCGGCCAGGTCGAGCGCCGGAACGTCGTGATTGGACAGACCGATGCAGCGGACCTTGCCCGACGACTTGAGGTCGGCGAGCACCTGCCAGTACTCCTCGATCGGCGTGCCGCACTCGGTGGGCCAGTGCACCTGGTAGAGGTCGATCGTCTCGACGTCCAGCCGCCGCAGCGAGTCCTCCACCTCGCGCCGCACGGACGCGGGCTTCATGATGCGCGCCGGGGGCGTGAGCGGGTTCTCCTCGTCCCACACGAGGCCGCACTTCGTGAACAGGAGCGGGCGGTCGGCTGCGGGCAGGTCCGCGAGCGCGCGGGCGACGACGACCTCGGAGTGGCCGAGGCCGTAGACGGCGGCCGTGTCGATCCAGTTGACGCCCTGCTCGACGGAGTAGCGGATCGCGGCGACCGACTCGGCGTCGTCCTGCTCACCCCAGCCGTAGGCCCAGTCACCACCACCGACGGCCCATGCGCCGAAGCCGACTCGGGTGATGTGCAGATCGGTGTTGCCGAGTTGCCTCGTGGGCAGGGACACTGCGAGCTCCTCTGATCGTGAACGTCTTTCACAACATCTCACGAGCAGACTCGCCGCGTGGTTCGAACCTGTCCAACACAAATAACTGCTCGGACCGAGCAGTGGCGGCGATGAATCAATCGCGAGTAGCGTCGATTCCGTTACGGTTAATGCACGTTCACCGTTGACAGCAGGTTGACATTCCCGCCCATCAGCCCTTGACTGTGAGAGGGATGCGCGTTCTAACCACGCGCAGCGTTTCAGGCGTGCCAACACAAGCCGCCAGACAGTCCAATGTGGAGTTCAACGTTGCTCCACCTGTCTGATTGATCGCCCAAGCCCGGAGAGATGTGCTACTCGCATTCTTTCCCCACGAAGGGTTTGCGCCGTGATCAACACAACGTCTCGGTGGAGACACCGCACCGGAGCGGCCTTGCTGGCCGCGGTGCTCGGTGCATCGGGCCTCGGCTTCGCCGCCACTTCCGCTCTCGCGCAGACGGGTACCTCCGCCGCCAACGAGGCGGACAAGCAGCTCGACAAGCACGACCGCGAACTGGTCGCCGAAGCGACCGCTCAGGGCAAGGCCACGGTCGACCTCCTGGTCGCCGCGGAGGACGGCAAGACCGACGCGGCGATCAACGACCTCAAGGCGCTGGGCGCCACGGTCCAGAAGACCGAGAAGGACGTCGACTACGTCAAGGTCACCATTCCGCGCGACAACGCGGAGAAGGCCGCGAAGCTGAAGTCCGTGAGCTCGGTCGACGTCGACGGCCTGATCGCGCGGGACGAGCCCAAGCCGGACGGTGTGCAGGACCCGATCCCGCAGAAGGCGCCGGACTCGAAGACGCCCAAGAAGAACCCTTACATGCCCATCGGTGACACGCAGGCCGTGCAGTTCACCGACGCGCACCCGAAGTGGGACGGCCGCGGCACCACGATCGCCATCCTCGACACCGGCATCGACCTCGACAGCCCCGCGCTGTCGACGACGACCACCGGCGAGCGCAAGGTGGTCGACTGGTACAACGCCAACGGCGTGACCTCGGGCGACGGCACCTGGGTCGCCATGACCAAGACCGGCCGCGTCGGCAAGTTCACCGAGGGCGGCCGCGAGTGGACGGCACCGTCGACCGGTGGCCCGTACTCGTTCGGCCTCTTCCGCGAGACCGCCGGTGACCTCGGCACCGCGGCCAGCGAGATCGGCGGTGACATCAACCGCGACGGTGACCGCACGGACGCGTTCGGCGTGCTGCAGGACATCCAGACCAAGGAGGTCTTCGTAGACCTCGACGGTGACGGCAACTTCACCAACCAGAAGCGGATGCTCGACTACAAGGTCAAGCAGGACGTCGGCTACTTCGGCACCGACAACCCCGCCACCCCGGTGATCGACCGCGTCGCCTTCGTCGTGCAGACCGACCGTTCGATCTACGACACCGCGGGCACGCCGTACGTCAACCTGGGCATCGCGGCCGCCGCGCACGGCACGCACGTCGCGGGCATCACGTCGGCCAACAAGCTGTTCGACGGCAAGATGACCGGTGCGGCCCCCGGCGCGAAGCTGATGGCCGTCAAGGTCTGCCTCTCGACGCCGTCCTGCACCAGCTCCGGCCTGATCGACGGCGTCCTCTACGCCGCGCGCAACGGTGCCGACGTCGTCAACATCTCCATCGGCGGCCTGCCGGCGCTCAACGACGGCAACAACGCCCGTGCGGAGCTCTACAACCGCACGATCAACGAGTACAACGTGCAGCTGTTCATCTCCGCGGGCAACAGCGGCGCCGGTGCGAACACCGTCGGCGACCCGTCCGTGGCGACGGACGCGGTGAGCGTCGGCTCGTACATCACCAAGGAGACCTGGCTCTCGAACTACGGCTCGGTCACCAAGGACAAGCACAACCTGCACGGCTTCTCGTCGCGCGGCCCGGCCGAGGACGGCGGCTTCAAGCCGAACATCATCGCGCCCGGTTCGGCCATCTCGACGACGCCGCGCTGGCAGGCCGGCGGTCCGCTGCCGGGCACGTACGCCCTGCCCGCCGGCTACTCGATGTTCAACGGCACGTCCATGGCCGCCCCGCAGGCGACCGGTGCCGCGGCGCTGCTCGTCGGCGCGTACAAGGCCTCGCACAACGGCCAGCGCCCGACCTCGGGCGCGCTGCGCTACGCGATCCAGTCCAGCGCCACGTACATCCCGAACCTGGGTGCGTACGAGCAGGGCGCCGGTCTGTTCAACACCCCGGCCGCGTACGACATCCTCAAGAAGAACCCGGCGCCGAACGCCGTCAAGACGGCCGTCCCGGTGAGCACGGTGCTGTCCGGTCTGCTGGCGACCCCGAACGTCGGTGTCGGCATCCACGACCGCGAGGGCGTCGAGGCGGGCAAGGAGTACACCCGCACCTACACGCTGACCCGCACCACCGGTGCGAACAAGTCGATCAGCTACTCGGTGAAGTGGAAGGGCAACGACGGCACGTTCACGTCCGACAAGACGGTGCGCCTGCCGCTCAACCAGCCCGTCACCTTCGCCGTGAAGGTGAAGCCGAAGTCGGCCGGTGTGCACTCCGCGGTGCTGGAGCTCAACGACAGCAACACGCCGGGTGTCGACGTGCAGACGCTGAACTCCGTGTTCGCGACCGAGAACTTCTCCGCCGCCAACAAGTTCGCGGTGTCGAAGTCCGGCACGGTCGGCCGCAACAAGGGCACGAGCCTGTTCGTGAACGTGCCCAAGGGCACCAGCGCGCTGAAGATCGACTTGGCCGCCGGTGGCACTGAGGCCGGCAAGGGCCAGGTGCGCTTCCTGCGCTTCACCCCGCAGGGTGTTCCGCTCGACAGCACCGCGTCGACCAGCTGCTACAACCCCGACGCCGGAGCAGGCTGCGCCGGTGGCACCGCCACCAGCCGCACGCTGACCAACCCGATGCCGGGTGTGTGGGAGATCGTCGTCGAGGCGCGTCGCACCTCGGACGCCGACGCCGCTCCGTACAAGGTCACGGCCTCGGTGCTGGGCACGACCATCAGCCCGAACCCGGACGTGATCGCATCGGCGCAGCTCGGCGTGCCGGTGAACCGCGCCTACACCGTCACCAACTCGCAGGCAGCCTTCACCGGCCGTCTCGTGGGCGGTGCGGTCGGCAGTGCGAAGACGGCTCGTCCGTCGATCGCGAACCTGGCGCAGCAGGTCTACGACGTCACCGTCGCACCGGGTTCCTCGTCGCTGACGGCGACGATCGGCAACACGACCGACGTGGCCGCCGACCTCGACCTCATCGTCCTCAACTGCACCACCGGGACCTGCGTGCAGGCCGGTGCGTCGGCGGACGGTGACTCCGAGGAGTCCGTGACGATCGCGAACCCGGCAGCGGGTGCGTGGAAGGTCGTGGTGGACGGCTACGCGGTGCCCGCGGGCACCACGGAGTACGACTACTTCGACGTCTACACCGCGGCTTCGCTCGGCAGCCTGTCCGTGACGGACGCCGACGCGGACCGTCCGGCCGGTGCCTCGTGGAACGTCGCGGGCGTCATCACCGCCGGTGGCCAGCCCGGCGCGGGCCGCGTGCTGCGCGGTGAGCTCGAGGTGCGCACGTCCGGCAACGACGTCGTCGGCCGCGGTGCCGTGATCGTCCAGTCGGTCAGCTAGTTCTGATTGCCATGAGGGGAGCTTCGCCAGCGCTGGGCGCCGGCAAAGCTCCCCTCACGGCGTTCACGGCTCGGGGAGGCGGTTGTTGATGGGCTCGTCGACGTCCACCTTGGACACACCGGGCAGGTTCGGCACGGCGTCGACCTTCCCGATGGGCACCTCGGCCTTGACGTAGCCGATCCGCGGGTCCTGCGCTTCGACGGCGGCGCCGAGCTCGCGCAGCGCCTGCTCCACGGCCTCCTGCTGGCCCGCCTTGACGGACACCAGGAGCGTCACGCTCTTCGCACCGTCCTTTTCGGCCTGTGCGACGTACCTCTTGTTGATCGACGGCGGCACGGACGTCACCTCCGGGGTGGTTGCCGGTACCCCGTTGCTACCACAGCCCGCGACGGCGAGCACGCACGCGGCGACGAGTGCTCTTCTCATGCGCCTAGGACGGAACGCTCACCCGCAACGGTTGCAGCTTCGTCTCCGGTATCGCGACGGCCATCGCCACCACCGCCAGCACCACCACGCCACCGATGACGGCGAACGTCAGCGGTAGCCCGAGGTGCGGCCACAGCAGCGCACCGAACAGCACCGGCACGAGCCCGGCCCCGACCCGGCTGACCGTCGACGCCCACCCGAACCCGCTGGCCCGCAGCTCGGTCGGGTACAGCTCGGGCGCGAACGCGTACAGCGCCGGGATCGCGATCTGGATCAGCAACCCGTACAGCGTGATCCACACCTTGGCCGACGTCTCGACGTTCAGCTGCAGCGCGAACATCACCAGCGCCACGGCCGCGAGCGGAGCGGACACCCCGATGACCCACTTGCGCCCGAACACGTCGACCAGCCAGGCGGCGATGAGCGCGCTGACCATGCCGACCGCCACCGTCAGCGTCGTCACCATGAACGCCGCGTACGTGCCGAGCCCCTGCTGCTTGAGGATGCTCGGCAGCCACGTCACCGCGCCGTAGTACAGCAGGAACACCGCGAGGAACAGCAGCCACAGCGCGGCCGTGCGGCGCGGGTCGAACCGCCAGATCTCCTTGAGCTGCTTGAACATCGTGCCGGGGGAGAGGCGCGGCGCCGTCTGCGGGTCGGGCAGCCGCCACTCGGTTTTCGGCGCGCCGGTCCTGGTGACCAGGTCGTCGATGACCTGCTTGGCCTCCGCCTGCCGTCCGCGCAGGACGAGGAACATCGGCGACTCGGGCACCGACCTGCGCACCCAGAACAGCAGCAGACCCGGCAGCACCATGGTGAGCAGCAGCAGCCGCCAGTTGTCGAACGGCAGCAGAGCCGCCGACACGATGCCGCACAACGTCGCGCCGAGCGGCCAGAACCCGTCCATCGCGGCCAGCACGCGCCCCCGGTACTTGGCGGGCGTGAACTCACCGACCAGCGCGAAGTCGACCGGGATGCACCCGCCGAGCCCGACACCCGCGAGGAACCGGAACACGCAGAACGTCACGAAGTCCGGGCTCAGCGCACCCGCGACGGTGAACACCGAGAACATCAGCAGCGTCAGGCTGAACGCCTTCTTGCGACCGACGACGTCCGCGATCGCACCCCAGCCGAACGCACCGACCGCCATGCCGATCAGGTTCGCCGTGCCCACCCAGCCGCGTTCGGCGAGGCTCAGCCCCCACTCCTCGGCGACCAGCGGGATGAGAAACGCGTTGAGCGTGACGTCCCACGCGTCGAACAGGAAGCCGAGGCCGCCGATGAGGAAGATCGTCCCCTGGGCGCGCCACTTCCACGGCAGGCCCTGAACGACCTGATCCCCCGTCATCATGTGACACAGTGTGCCGCTTCGGTTACCGGTGTTGTATGAACTTTGTGATCGTGTCGGCCAGCAGGTCGGGTGCGGTGAGGTGGGCGATGTGGCCCTGGTCGGGGAGCATGACGAGCTCCGCGCCTTCGATTTCTCGGGTCAAGCTGCGGGCAGCCCGGCCGTAGACGAGTTCCGGCCGATCGGTCCGCTCGCCCAGCAGCACCGTCGTCGGGACGGTGATCTTCTCCAGCACCGCAGGGTCGTAGCGGAAGCGGTCCAGCGCCTCGATCTCGGCGCGGGTGCTGTCGATCAGCTCCAGCATCGCTGACCAACCCACCGGGTTGCGGGTGCGGAACGCCTCGGCGTACCGCGGCGAGTCACCGATGAGCTCGATGGACACGATCTCGAACGCCTTGTCGCGGTCGCCCGCGTCGAGCGCTTCGGTGATGGCCTTCAGCGGCTCGCGGGCGAACGGCCCGTCGACCGGCACCACCGGTTCGTACAGGACGAGCGCCGTCAGGTCGTCGCGTTCGGCGGCGGCCAGCAACGCGATCAGGCCGCCGTAGCTGTGGCCGACCAGGAACGGGTGCTCGGTGGTGTCGAGCACGCGGTGCAGGTCGTCCACCTCGGTGCGCAGCTCGTAGTCCGGGCCGATGGGCGGACTGTCCGCGCGGCCGCGGCGGTTGGGTACGAGCACGCGGCCGGGCAGTCTGCGCGCCACCTCGGCCCAGTGGTCGGCGGTGGTCTGCACGCCGTGCGCGATCACGAAGTCCACTCCGCGACCATATTGCGGTGAACGACATCGAGGAACCGGTCGCGTGCGCATCGGTCCGGTGGCTGACGGCCGATGTCGGCGCCAAGGTCGCGGTGATGGAGGGCCCGCCGGTCGTCGGGCGCGCCGAGGTGTCCGCCGTGCTCTGACTTGGCCGGTCCCTGGTGTCAGACTTCCCCTGAACGGGTACCTCCATTCGAAGGGAGGTGATGGCGCATGCCCGAATGGGCGCGTCTGCTGATCACCATTGGCATCTCGGCACTGCTGGCCCTGATCGCCGTCGAGGTCGTCCACCGCGCGGTCCGCCGACTCACCCACTCCGGCCGCATGTACCGCCCAGGACAACTCTTCGGCGTGCTCCTGGCCGTCCAGATCTCACTGAGCCTGTCCCGGACACCGGGCGACTGGCGCGGCCCCGCACTGCACGCGACAGGCGTCGCCCTGATCGCGGCCGGCGCGTGGCTGCTGGTCGCCTTCTTCAACACCCTCGCGGACGTGGCGCTCGCCCGCGTCCCGACGGACGTCACCGACAACCGGCACGCGCGGCGCGTCCACACGCAGATCGCGCTGGTGCGGCGCGTGGCGGCCGCGGTGCTCGGGGTGCTCGCCGTCGGCGCGATGCTGATGACGTTCCCGAGCGTCCGGGCGATCGGGACCACGGTGCTCGCCTCGGCCGGTGTGATCGGTGCGGTGGCGGCGTTGGCGGCGCAGTCGTTGCTGGGCAACGTGATCGCCGGTGTGCAGATCGCGTTCAGCGACGCGCTGCGGCTGGCGGACGTCGTCGTGGTGGAGAAGCAGTGGGGGCGGGTCGAGGAGATCACGCTCACCTACGTCGTCGTGCACCTGTGGGACGACCGGCGGCTGATCCTGCCCACCAGCTACTTCCTCAAGACGCCGTTCGAGAACTGGACGCGCACGCAGTCCGAGCTGCTCGGCACGGTCGACGTCGATGTCGACTGGACGGTGTCCGTCGAGGAGATGCGACACGAGCTGCGCGCCATGCTCGAGGGCAACGACCTGTGGGACGGCCGCGTCAGCGTGCTCCAGGTGACCGAGGCCGTGCACACGCTCGTCCGGGTGCGGGCGCTGGTCAGCGCACCTGACGCCGGCAAGCTGTGGGACCTGCGCTGCCTCGTCCGCGAGCACCTCGTCGACTGGGTGCGACGGCAGGGTGCGATGCCGCAGGTCCGCATGCGGAAGACCGAGACCGGCACCGGCCCTGCGGCCGCGGAGAGGTCCGACCACCACACCGACGCGCGCGTGTTCGGCGACAGCCCGGACGGCACCCAGCGCGACCAGGCCTTCTCAGGACCCAAGGGAACCTAGGGCAGCTTGGCCGCGAACAGCCAGGGCGTGAGCAGGTCGCGATGCCCGGCGAGCGCCAGGAAGTCCTCGGTGGTCGCGGTGCCGTGCCGGTGCCGCGACGTCCACTCGCGCAGCAGCGCGAAGAACGAGTCGTCGCCCAGCGCGCCGCGCAGCGCGTGCAGGGTCAGCGCGCCCCGCTTGTAGACGCGGTCGTCGAACCAGTCGCGCATCGCCGGGTCGCCGATCACGATGTCCTGCGGCAGCCGCGAGAGCATGTCGCGTGCGCGTGCGGCCATGACGGTGGCCGTGGGACCGCCCGACGCCTCCGACCACAACCACTCGGCGTAGCAGGCGAAACCCTCGTTGAGCCAGATGTGCTGCCAGTCCGCGATCCCGACGCTGTTGCCGAACCACTGGTGCGCCAGCTCGTGCGCGACGAGCCGCTCGAAGCCGCGGCGGCCGTCCACGTGGTTCGCGCCGAACGTCGACAGCGCCTGCGCCTCGACCGGTACCTCGAGGTCGTCGTCGGTGATCACCACCGAGTACTGGTCGAACGGGTACGGGCCGAACAGGTCCTCGAAGACCTCGATCATCCGCGGCTGGCGGGCGAAGTCGTGCGCCGCCAGGCGACGCAGCCGCTGCGGCGCGAACACGCGCGGCGCGACCTCGACGTACTGTCCGATCTGGACCGACGCCAGGTAGGTCGCCATCGGCTCCGTCGCCGAGTAGACCCACGTCGTCGTGCTGCCGCCGATCCGGCCGTCGGCCAGGACCCCGTTGCACACCACGGTGTACGGCGACGGCGCGACCACCGTGATGCGGTAGGTCGCCTTGTCCGACACGACGTCGTTGCACGGGAACCAGGACGGCGCGCCGAACGGTTGCGACGCGACGATCGAGCCGTCGGCGAGCTGGTCCCAGCCCAGCTCGCCCCAGTACATCGTGCGCACGGGGCGCGGGGTGCCGACGTAGTGCACCTCGACGGTGAACTCGCCGCGCACGGCGCCGCGGATGCGGAGCTTGCCGTTGCTGTGCGTGTAGCGAACGGGCTTCCTGTTCACCAGCACCTTGTTGATGCGGAACGGCCCGAGCGACAGCTCGAAGCCGGGCAGCGGCTTCGGCGCGACAGCCGTCAGCACCGCACGCCCTGCCAGGCGTGCGGCGTGCGGCTTGTAGTCCAGTTCGAGCTCGTAGTGCCGTACTGAGAACGTCATTGCCAAGCGGAGATCGGGTTTCCGAGCCATCTTGTCCCGGACGGTACCTCTTCGCCGCGCATGACGAGCGAAGCGGGTCCGACAGTCGTGTGGGCGCCGACGGACGCTCCGGGAAGGACGATGCCGTGCGGGCCCAGTGTGGCGCCCTCGGCCAGCGTGACCCGGTCCATCCGCAGGATGCGGTCGTGGAACAGGTGCGTCTGCACCACGCAACCGCGGTTCACGGTCGCGCCGTCGCCCAGTCGCACGAGGTCCGCCTCGGGCAGCCAGTACGACTCGCACCAGACACCGCGCCCGATGCGCGCGCCGAGCAGGCGCAGCCACGTGTTCATGATCGGCGTGCCGCCGGAGAACCCGACCAGCCACGGCACCGCGAGCGTCTCGACGAACGTGTCCGCCAGCTCGTTGCGCCACACGAACGCGCTCCACAGCGGGTACTCCCGCGTGCGGAACCGGCCGATCAGCGTCCACTTCGCGACGAGCGCCACCAGGCACGCCGCGACACCGGCCGCGAACAGCACCAGCCCGCTGGCGAGCAGCGCCCACACGCCGAACTCGCGCAGCGCGAACAGCACCAGCACGACGAGCGCCACGTTCAGCACCACCGGCGCGAACCGGCACAGCTCGACCAGCGCACGGGCGATCATCAGCCTGCGCGGCGGGTCGAACGTGCGGCTCTGGTCGCCGCCCTCCGCGGTGCGCGGCAGCTTCATGGGCGGCATGCCGAGGTACGAGTCACCGGCCTTGGTGCGCTTCGGCGTCGAGGACAGCACGCCGACCAGCCCGCCCTTCGGCACCGCGCGACCGGGAGCGGTCATGCCGGAGTTGCCGAGGAACGCGCGCTTGCCGACGCGAGCCGTCGCCAGGTGCATCCAGCCGCCGCCGAGCTCGTAGGAGGCGACCATCGTGTCGTCGGCGAGGAACGCGCCGTCGCCGACGCGGGTCATCTTCGGCAGCGCCACGACCGTCGACGCCTCGACGCGGCGGCCGACGCGCATGCCGAGCGCCCGCAGCCACACCGGCGTGAACAGGCTGGCGTACAGCGGGAACAGCGCGGTGCGCGCGGTGTTCATCAGCCGCTCGGTCGTCCACGCCTGCCACGCGATCCGGCCGTGCACGGGGTAGTAGCCCTCGCGCATGCCGATGCCGAGCAGCCGCACGGACACCAGCACGAGCAGCGCGTAGCAGCCGAACCAGATCACCGACGCCACCGGCACGTCCAGCAGCGCCGAGCGCAACGTCATCTGGCTGCCGGAGAGCACACCGCCCGAGAACGTGAGCGGGCCGCCCAGCACGTACAGCACCGCGGGCAGCGCCGCGAGCACGGGCAAAGCGCTCAGCGCGGCCGAGCTGACGCCGTACATGAAGCTCCAGAAGTGCGACCGCGCCGGACGGCGCCGCGGCCAGTCGCGCGCGGCCTTGCCGGACTTCGTCGCGGGCACACCGCCCCAGCGCTGGCCGGTCGGCACCGAGCGGGCGACACCGGAACCCGGCGCCACCTCGGCCCGCTTGCCGATCCGCGCACCGGGGAACAGCGTGCTGCGCGCACCGACCGTGGCACCCGCGCCGATGCGGATGCGGCCGACGCGCAGGACGTCGCCGTCCAGCCAGTGGCCGGACAGGTCTACCTCGGGCTCGACCGCCGCGTTGCGGCCGATCTTCAGCATGCCGGTGACCGGCGGCAGCGAGTGCAGGTCGACACCGGCACCGATCTTGGCGCCCAGCGCGCGGGCGTAGTGCGTGACCCACGAGCCGGACAGCTCGGTGGCACGGGACAGCTCGGCCAGCTTCTCGGCCGTCCACAGTCGCATGTGGACACTGCCGCCGCGCGGGTAGGCGCCGGGCTTCAAGCCGCCCAGCAACATCCGGGCGCCGATCGCGGAGATCGCGAGCCTGCCGGGCGGGCTGATGAACACGGCCCAGCCCGCGGCGACCCACCACCACGAGACGTGCGTCCAGCCGATGACGTTGCTCAGCGCGGCCAGCAGCGTCACCCAGCGCGCACCGGCGATGGTGAGCAGCGGGATCATCAGCAGCGTCTGCAGGACACCGGTCCACCGCGGCGTGGGCGCGACGACGCGCACCTCGGCCGCTTCGGCGTCGAACGACTCCAGCCGCTTCGCCATGGCCTGCAGCGTCGGGAACTGGTAGACGTCGGACACGGAGCCGCTCGGGTACTTGACCCGGATCAGCGACACGAGCTGCGCGGCGGAGAGGCTGCTGCCGCCGCACGCGAAGAAGTTCGCGGCCGGGCTCGCCGGACCGGTGCCCAGCACGGACACCCACTGCTCGGCGAGCCAGCCCTGGGTGCCCTCGAACTGCACGGCCGCGGTGTCCAGCGACTCGAGGGGCCACGGCAGCGCGGCCCGGTCGACCTTGCCGGAGGTGCGGGTGGGAAGCGTGTCGACGACCGCGAGCAGCGGCACGAGCGCGGCGGGCAGTTCGGTGCGCAGCTGCTCCACGGCGGCCGCCTGGTCGAAGTTCTCCGAGGCGACGACGTAGCCGACGAGCAGCTGGTTGCCGCCGCGCGTGGTGCGCACGGCCGCGGCCGCGCCGGCGACCTCGGGCAGCGCCTGCAGCGCCGCGTCGACCTCGCCGAGCTCGATGCGCCTGCCGCCGAGCTTGATCTGCTCGTCCGCGCGGCCGAGGAAGATCAGGCCCTCGGGCTCAGCGCGGACCATGTCACCGCTGCGGTACGCGCGGTCCCAGCCCATCGACGGCAGCGGCGCGTACTTCTCGGCGTCTTTCTGCTCGTCGAGGTAGCGCGCGAGGCCCACGCCGCCGATGACCAGCTCGCCGGACTCGCCCATCGGCACGACCTCGCCGGCCGCGTCGACGACGACGAGCTCCCAGCCGTCGAGCGGCAGCCCGATGCGCACCGGACCCTCGCCGGTCAGCTGCGCGGCGCACGCGACGACAGTTGCTTCCGTTGGGCCGTAGGTGTTCCAGACCTCGCGGCCTTCGACCGCGAGCCGCTCGGCCAGCTCGGGCGGGCACGCCTCGCCGCCGAAGATGAGCAGCCGCACGTCGTCCAGCGCCTCGACCGGCCACAGCGCGGCGAGCGTCGGGACGGTCGAGACGACCGTGATCTCCTGCTCGACGAGCCACGGCCCGAGGTCCATGCCGGTGCGCACGAGCGAGCGCGGAGCGGGGACGAGGCAGGCGCCGTAGCGCCACGCCAGCCACATCTCCTCGCACGACGCGTCGAACGCGACGGACAGGCCGGCGAGCACGCGGTCCTCGGGGCCGATCGGCTCCTCGGTGAGGAACAGGTTCGCCTCGGCGTCGACGAACGCGGCCGCCGAGCGGTGCGTGACCGCGACGCCCTTCGGCTTGCCCGTCGAGCCGGACGTGAAGATGATCCACGCGTCGTTGTCGAGGCCGGGTTCGCCCTCGACGCCGATCGGCGCGTCCTTGACGGTGATGGACCGGCCGGCGCCGAGCACGGCGCAGACGCCCGCCTCGCCGAACACGAGCTCGGCCCGCTCGTCCGGGTCCTCGGCGTCGACCGGGACGTACGCGGCGCCGACGGCGAGCGTCGCGAGGATGCTCACGTACAGGTCCACGGTGCCCGACGGCACGCGCACGCCGACCCGGTCGCCGACGCCGATGCCCTCGGCGGAGAGCTTGGCCTTCAGGTCGTTGATCTCGGTGAGGAGCGCGCGGTACGTCAGCGCGGTCGTGCCGTCGTCGACGGCGAGCGCGTTCGGGTGCTCCTCGGCACTCGCGCGCAGGATGTCCAGCAGCGTGCGCGCCTGGGTGGCCTCGCCTGCGGTGAACATCGAAAGGGCTACGGGCTCCATCACAACGGTCACAGCGCGGCTACTTCCACCTTCCGGGGTTGACCAGCAACTTTACCGCGCTGTGACCCGACTTTTCTTCGGTTGGTGCGCCGCCTCACACCGGTTTCACCTGTTTGGGCGGTCTTCTTGGCACGAATTCATCAGCGGGTTGTCCGCCAGCAGCTTGCGCGCCTTCTCCCGGCTGAGGTTCCAGTCGCGGAAGTCCTCGTCGTGGACGGGCATGAGCCGCGGGCTCCAGATCGCGCAGCTGCGCAACGGTTCGGGCAGTTCGTAGATCGCGGGGACGGCGTCACCGGACAGCTGCTGGAGGTAGTAGGTGTCGATCTTGCCGGTCTCCTTCCAGCGCGTGACGTTGTGCTCGGCCACGATCGCCTCGGGGTTGAGCACGGCCAGCGCCAGGAAGAACGCCGTTCCGGTGCCGACGACGGCCCGCGGCAGCCAGGCCGCCCTCAGCTGGACGCCTGCCGCGATCACCAGCAGGTACACCAGCCCGAGCCACAGCTCGCACGCGCCGACCAGCAGCCGCAGCACGGTGAACCCGTACGCCTCCTGGTAGAACCACATCCGGCTGAGCGCGGACGTGACGATCACCAGCGTCAGCACGGCGAGCGCGCCGAGCAACCCGCGCAGCCACATCTGGTCGCGCACCGTCTCCTTGGCCGACCAGCGCGCGACGACCCCGATGACCGCCAGCGTCAGCACGGTGACCCACAGCAGCTGCCAGAACCCGGACCGCGCGTACTCGGCGAACGTCACGCCCGCGGTGCGCTGCACGTAGTCGTTGCCGCCGAACAGAACCGCGACCTGCGTCGCGAGGAACCCGGTGAACAGCACCACGAGCACGCCGACCGGCAGCGCGTAGTCCTTGGGCCGCAACGTCCCCGGCTTGCGCGCACCCTCGTCCTTGATCTGCGCGGGTGACGTGACGAGGTAGCAGGCTCCGAACGCGCCGAACCCGGCCACGACGAACATGAAGATCCACCAGGACGCCTTGTCCGGGTCGATCGACGGGGTCAGCCGGTTCATGAACTCGTTGAACGTCGCGTCCGCGCTGGCGAGCAGCGACCCGAACACCATGAGCAGCAACAGGCTCACGCCGACCGAGATCACCGACCGCACGTTGCGCGGCCGCGCGTTCGCCAGCCCTCGCGCCACCCACGGCACCGACCTCAGCGCCGCCAACGGGATCGCGATCGCGCTGAACGCGACGCTCAGCACCGAGCGGCCGTTCACCAGCGCCATCGCGCCGCAGAGCACCGAAGCCATCACGCACAACGGGAACAGCCAGTCGGCGTCCCTGATCGCGCCGATGCCCAGCAGTGCGATCGCCGCGGCCAGCCAGACCGCCTGCGCCGCGGTCGGGCGCTTGACGTAGTAGACGAACGCGCCGAGTCCGACCAGGCCGGCCAGCAACCAGCCGATGCCGATCGTCTGCGGTGTCAGCGCCGCCGCGCCGAGACCGGTCGCCACACCCACCCAGATGACCTTCGCCGGTGCCGGGCTCTGGGGCGGGCGCCACCACGGGAAGACCGGGGCAGGGGGTTGCTGGAGGATCATCGGGCCGCCGGTCGGGTAGGGCGGCGGGGTGAACATCTTCACCGCGGGACCGGACTGGGCCTTGGTGGTGCGGGGAGCGTTGATGACCGGATCGCTTTCTGGCTCGTCGGTGTCGGATGCCTCGGGTTCGTCGTCGAATTCGTGTTCGGACCGCGGGTCTTCGTCGTCCGCCTCAGGCTCGGCGTCGTCGTCGGTTTCCTGCCGGGGCAACGGTTCCTCGCCAGGTGAGGCGTCGCTGGCCGCGCCGCTCCACTCGGCATCGGGCTCGTCAGGCCCCTGCGTGGCGCGGTCGTCGTGATCGGACGTGGGCATGGTTGTTCGTCTCCAGGGCATGCGTCATCGCCGCACCACCGAGTGTGCGCGCGTCAGGGCTGAATGAAGGTCAGTAGCGGGGAAGTGCGACCCGGATGCGGGATCCGGGGTCGACGACGGCGATGGTGCCGCCGTGCAGGTCCACCACCCAGCGGGCGATGGCGAGTCCGAGTCCGGTGCCGCCGCCTCCGGCGCGCTCGCCTCGGGTGAAGCGTTCGAAGATGCGGCCGCGGTCGGCCACGGCGATGCCGGGGCCCTCGTCGCGAACCTCGATGAGGATCGAGTCGGTGGTGGCGGACGCGATGACGTCGATCCTGCCCGCGCGCGGGCCGTGGCGGGCGGCGTTGTCGAGCAGGTTGACGACGACCTGGTACAGGCGTTCGGCGTCGGCCATGACGGTCAGGTCCGGTGGGGTGACCGAGATCGAGAACTGGGCCTGCGGTGCGGCGACGCGGGCTTCGGCGACGACGTCGGCGAGCAGCGTGTCGACGAACAGCTCCTCGCGGTTGAGGCTGAGCGCACCCGCGTCGATGCGCGAGAGGTCGAGCAGCTCGGTCACCAGCTTGCCGAGACGTTCGGTCTGGGCGAGCGCGGTGCGCATGGTGTCGGAGTCGGCCTCGGCCACGCCGTCCACGACGTTCTCCAGCACCGCTTGCAGAGCCGAGATCGGGGTGCGCAGTTCGTGCGACACGTTGGCGATCAGCTCGCGGCGCTGCTGGTCCGCGGTGGCCAGGTCGTTGGCCATCAGGTTGAACGCGTCGGCCAGCTCGCCGACCTCGTCGCGCGAGGTGGCGCGGATGCGGCGGGTGTAGTCGCCCTGAGCCATGGCGCGGGCGGCGCTCGTCATCTCGCGCAGCGGGCTGGTCATGCCGTGCGCGAGCAGCTGCGAGGTGACCAGGCCGAGCACGAGCGCGGCGACCGTGGTCTGCGCGGGCAACCAGCCGATCTTGTAGCGGAAGAACGCCATGCAGACCGCGCCGGACGCGACGAGCACGATGCCCAGCTTCAGCTTGATCGACCGGATCGGGTCGAGCGGCCGCGGCAGGTGCTCCATCAGCCTCACCGCGGCACCTCCAGCGCGTACCCCACGCCGTGCACCGTGCGGATCAGGTCCGCGCCCAGCTTGCGGCGCAACGCTTTGACGTGGCTGTCGACGGTCCGCGACGACGCGCCCGCGTGCCAGCCGCACACCTCGTTGAGCAGCCGTTCCCGCGCCTGCACGGCACGCGGCCGTTCGGCGAGGAACACCAGCAGCTCGTACTCGGTGGGCGTCAGGTGCGCCTCGGCGGGCCCCCGGTGCACGCGCCGCTCGGTCAGGTCGATCCGCAGGTCGCCGAGCACGATGCGGCTGGCGGCCGACACCCGCTCGACGCGCCGCAGCAGCACGTGCACCCGCGCGGCCAGCTCGCGGATCGAGAACGGCTTGGTCAGGTAGTCGTCGGCCCCCACCGCGAGCCCGACCAGCAGGTCCGTCTCGTCGCCGCGCGCGGTCAGCATCAGCACCGGCACCGGCCGCTGCGCCTGGATCCGGCGGCACACCTCGAGCCCGTCGAAACCGGGCAGCATCACGTCGAGCACGACGAGGTCCGGCTCGATCTCGAGCGCCTTCGCCACGGCGGCCGGGCCGTCGTGCGCGAGGTCGACCACGAAGCCCTCGGCACGCAGCCGCGCCGCCACCGACTCCGCGATCGTCAGCTCGTCCTCGACGACCAGAACGCGTCGCTGTCCCCCTGTCATGGCTCGGACTCTATGTGGAGGTCATGGAGAGCGCAGGTGCATGTTGTGAAGGTCCTGTGCAGACCGCGCAGGAGCTAGGTTGATCGCATGAACGCCGCCGTCCTCGAAGCGGTCCTCGAACGGATCACCTACGCGAACGAGGACAACGGCTACACCGTCGCCAAGGTCGACACGGGGCGAGGTGACCTGGTCACCGTGGTCGGCGCGCTGCTCGGGGCGCAGCCGGGCGAGTCGATCAGGATGCGCGGCCGGTGGGGCAGCCACCCGCAGTACGGCAAGCAGTTCCACGTGGACGACTACACGACCGTGCTGCCCGCGACGGTCCAGGGCATCCGCCGCTACCTCGGTTCCGGCCTGATCAAGGGCATCGGCCCGGTGCTCGCGGACCGCATCGTCGAGCACTTCGGCGTGGACGCGCTCCGGATCATCGAGGACGAGCCGAAGCGCCTCATCGAGGTCCCGAAGCTGGGCCCCAAGCGCACCAAGCTGATCGCGGACGCCTGGGAGGAGCAGAAGGCCATCAAGGAGGTCATGCTCTTCCTCCAGGGCGTCGGCGTGTCCACGAGCCTCGCGGTGCGCGTTTACAAGCAGTACGGCGACAAGGCCATCGACGTGGTGCGCGACGAGCCGTACCGGCTGGCGTCCGACGTGTGGGGCATCGGGTTCCGCACCGCCGACCTGATCGCGAAGGCCGTCGGCATCCCGCACGACAGCCCGCAGCGGGTCAAGGCGGGCCTGCAGTTCACGCTGTCCGAGGCCACGAGCAACGGCAACTGCTTCCTGCCCGAGCAGGAGCTGATCTCCGACGCCATCAAGATCCTGCAGGTCGACACCGGACTGATCATCGAGTGCCTCGCCGAGCTGGTCGCCGAGGAGGGCGTCGTCCGCGAGCAGCTGCCGGACGAGCTGACGGCCATCTACCTCGTTCCCTTCCACCGCGCGGAGATCTCGCTCGCGAACCAGCTCACCACCCTCCTCCGCACGAGCGGCGACCGCATGCCCGCGTTCCGGGGAGTCGACTGGGACAAGGCCTTGCAGTGGCTCGGCACCGAACTGGAGGCGCACCAGGCCGAGGCGGTCAAGCTCGCGCTCACCGAGAAGGTCGCCGTCCTCACCGGCGGACCGGGCTGCGGCAAGAGCTTCACGGTCCGCAGCATCGTCCGGCTGGCCGTGGCCAAGAACGCGAAGGTGGTGCTCGCGGCGCCGACCGGACGTGCGGCGAAGCGCCTCACCGAGCTGACCGGCCACGAGGCGAGGACCGTGCACCGCCTGCTGGAGCTCAAGCCCGGCGGCGACGCGGCGTACGACCGGGACAACCCGATCGACGCGGACCTGGTCGTCGTCGACGAGGCGTCGATGCTGGACCTGTTGCTGGCCAACAAGCTCGTGAAGGCCGTCGCACCCGGCGCGCACCTGCTGCTCGTCGGCGACGTCGACCAGCTGCCGTCCGTCGGTGCAGGCGAGGTGCTGAGGGACGTGCTCGCACCCGGCAGCCCGATCCCGCACGTCCGGCTGACGCACGTCTTCCGGCAGGCGCAGGAGTCCGGTGTCGTGATGAACGCCCACCGCATCAACTCCGGCGACTACCCGCAGATCCAGGGCCTCCCGGACTTCTTCCTGTTCGCCGTGGACGAGGCTGAGCAGGCGGCCGAGACGACCGTGGACGTGGTGGCGAACCGGATCCCGCGGAAGTTCGGGCTCGACCCGCGCAGGGACATCCAGGTGCTGGCGCCGATGCACCGTGGCCCGGCGGGCGCGGGTGCGCTGAACGCGGTGCTGCAGGAGGCGTTGACACCCGCGCGGGAGAACCTGCCGGAGAAGCGGTTCGGCGGGCGGGTCTTCCGGATCGGGGACAAGGTCACCCAGATCCGCAACAACTACGACAAAGGCGCGAACGGCGTCTTCAACGGCACGCTCGGCGTCGTCACCGCGCTCGACCCGGTGGAGCAGAAGCTCGTCGTCCGCACCGATGAGGACGAGGAGGTCGACTACGACTTCAGCGAGCTGGACGAGCTGTCGCACGCGTACGCGGTCACCATCCACCGCTCACAGGGCAGCGAGTACCCCTGCGTGGTCATCCCGATGACCACCAGCGCGTGGATGATGTTGCAGCGCAACCTGCTCTACACCGCGGTCACCCGCGCGAAGAAGCTGGTCGTGCTGGTGGGGTCGAAGCGAGCCATCGGCCAGGCGGTGCGCACCGTCGGAGCTGGACGGCGCCACACCGCGCTGGCACACCGGCTCACTCCTCGAGGAACTCGATCATGATCGACGCCCACAGCGACGCCATCTCCAGGGCGGTCGCGTGACCGCACGGGATGTCGACGAACTTGGCACCCGGAACCAGGTCGGCGACCTCGCGGGGCAGCGTGGTCGACAGCAGCTGGTCCTTCGTCGGGCCGATCACCAGCGTGGGCACGGTGATCTGCGGCAGGTCCTCCGTCACGTCGACGCGCTGGAGCAGGTCGATGTGCTCGGGCGCGCCCCTCGGCACGCTCATGCCGATCAGCTCGGCGAACCCGGCGACCTGGCCGGGTGACAGCCTGCCCAGGTACTCGGGGCTCACCATCAGCTTCAGCACGTAGTGCGCCAGCTCCTGCGGGGACACGGCCAGCAGCTCGATCCACCGGTCGGTCCTCGCGCGGCTGTCCGCGTCCAGCTTCGCGAACGGCGCGGTCAGCACGAGCGCGGTCACCCGGTCCGCGTGCCGCACCGCCGTCCGGATCGCGACCGCGGTGCCCATCGAGAACGCGGAGATCGCGAACGTCTCGTACCCCGCCTCGACGGCGGTCGTCACGAGCCGGTCGGACAGGTCGTCCAGCTGGAGCGGCTTGTCCGAACACGGCGTCGCGCCGGACCCTGGCAGGTCCGGCGCGATCACCGTGAACTTCTTGGTCAACGGCGCCAGCACCGGGCCGTAGTTCGCCTGGATGCTGCCGCCTGCTCCGTGGACGAGCAACAATGGTGGCCCACCCTTGCCTCTGACCACGCTCGAGAGGCCGGACGTGCTCAGTTCGGCTCGGGACATGGGAATCCTCTCAATCCATGCTGCGCACGATTGTCGGCTCGAGGCCCTCGTCGTCGTCGGCCAGCCAGCCCCGCCAGGGGGAGTAGAACCGGTCAGGGATCGCGTAGTAGGAAATCTCGCCCGCTTGGTGATCTAGGTAGAGATGGTCCATGGACACGCTCCAGATGAATATCCTCGTAGCCCCCGGCGTTTGGCCACTAGCTGTGATTGGGAATAGATTAACGGCGGAACACTAATCATTCTCCTATTGTCTCGTTGTCATGCCGAGACACCAGGTCCCATCACGCGTCGTCCACCAGGACGCAACTGTTCCGCCGTCCGTAGGTGGTGCATTCGTCCGACGTCGTACATCCTCATGATCACCCTGCGAAGGAGGATCATGTCAACAATGAGACGAAAGCCCCTCGCCTTGCTGGTGGCGGGCGTGACGAGTGCCGCTTTCCTGTTGGCGCCGTCGACCGGAGCCGCTGGGCCGAACCCTGCAACGGCCACGCAGCAACCGGGACCCACGTACGTCTACCGGGTGAACGCCCCGCTCGGTGACCGCGCACAGGACCTGCTCGCCCGCGGGTTCGACGTGCTGGAGCAGCGCGACGGGAACGACCTGTTCGTGCTCGGCGGCCAGGATGCTGGTCAGAAGCTGAAAGAAGCCGGGTTCACCGCGCTCGTGGAGTCAGTGATGGAACCGCCGCAATGGCAGCCTCCGTCAACGGACATGCGCGCCGCAGCTGATGTGAACGAGACTTACTACGGTGGTTATCACACCATCAACGCGCATGCCGCTCATCTCGACCAGGTGGCGTCGCAACGCCCGGATCTCGCGACCGTCGTCGACTACGGCGACTCGTGGAAGAAGACCCAGGGCGCGGGCGGTCACGACCTGCGCGCCATCTGCATCACCAAGAAGAACGCGGGTGACTGCGAGCGCCGCACGGACGCGCCCAAGCCCCGGTTCTTCGTGATGGGCCAGCTGCACGCCCGCGAGATCACCACCGGCGACATGGCGTGGCGCTGGATCGACCACCTCGTCGCCGGTTACGGCACGGACAGCCAGGTCACCTCGCTGCTCGACACGACCGAGGTGTGGGTCGTGCCGATCGCGAACCCGGACGGCGTCGACATCGTGCAGTCCGGCGGCAGCTCGCCGAAGCTGCAGCGCAAGAACGCCAACAACACCAACGGCAACTGCACGTCGAGCGGTCAGATCGGCATCGACCTGAACCGCAACACGAGCTCGCACTTCGGCGGCACCGGCACGTCGACGAACCCGTGCAACGAGACCTACAAGGGTCCGTCGGCGGACTCCGAGGCCGAGACGAAGGCGCTGCAGTCGCTGTGGCGCTCGCTCTACCCGGACAAGCGCGCCACCGGTGACACCGCGCCCGCGGCGAACGACACGCGCGGCGTCGTCGTCAGCATGCACAGCTACTCGAACCTCGTGCTGTTCCCGTGGGGCTGGAGCACGCAGGACTCGGGCAACGACGCGCCGCTGCGCACGATGGCCAAGGACATGGCGCAGCTCGCGGGCGGCTGGCAGTACGGCCAGCCGGGCGAGGTGCTCTACAACGCGGCGGGCGCGACGGACGACTGGGTGTACGACGACCTGGGCGTGGCGAGCTTCGTGTGGGAGATCGGCGCGCAGAGCGGCAGCTGCAGCGGCTTCCTGCCCGCGTACTCGTGCCAGACGAGCACGCACTGGCCGAAGGTGAAGTCGATGCTGCAGTACGCGGCGGGCAAGGCGGCCAACCCCTACGGCGGTGGTGGCGGCAACCCCGTTCCGTCCTGCGCGACGAAGTCCAACGACACCGACCTCGCGATCCCCGACGCGGGTGCCGCGGTCGACAGCACGATCACCATCGCCGGGTGCGACGGCAACGCGTTGTCCGCCACGAAGGTCGACGTGCACGTCCAGCACACCTACCGGGGTGATCTGCGGATCGAGCTGGTCGCACCGGACGGCAGCGTGTACCGGCTGAAGACCGAGAGCAGCGACTCGACGCCGAACCTGGACACCACCTACACGGTCGACGTCTCCGGCGAGGCGCGCAACGGCGACTGGAAGCTCCGCGTCCAGGACCGCTACCGCGCCGACACCGGAACTCTCACCGGATGGACGCTCACCGTCTGAGTCCCCTAGGGGACCGACGAGCCGAAAGGTGGTCGTGCTTTCAGCATCGCACCGGCAAGGTGTGGTGCATGGGGATTCGACTACTGGCAACAGTGACGGTCATCGGCCTGCTGGGCTTCACCGGGGGAACCGCGTTCGCCGACACCACGACGGCGACCGCGGGCATCGACCGGAAGGAAGTCCAGCAGGCCCTGGACAAGCTCACCAGCGGCGGAGGAGCGCTGGGAGCGCAGGCACGGATCACCGACCGGCGCGACCGGTTGACGGCGCGCGCGGGCGTCGCCGAGCTGGACACGACCAAGCAGGTGCCGCTCGACGGGCGGTTCCGGGTCGGCAGCATCACGAAGACCTTCGTCAGCACCGTGGTGCTCCAGCTGGTGGCCGAGGGCAAGGTCGAGCTCGACGCGCCCGTCGACCGCTACCTGCCCGGACTCATCGACAAGAGCATCACCGTCCGGCAGGTGCTCCAGCACACCAGCGGCCTGTTCAACTACACCGACGGGATCCCGCTGAACCCGGAGGAGTTCGAGAAGATCCGCTACAAGCACTGGGAGCCCGCGGAGCTCGTCGCCATCGCGACCAGCAAGCCGCTCGACTTCCCGCCCGGCACGAAGTGGAACTACTCCAACACCAACTACATCGTGGCCGGACTGCTCGTCGAGAAGATCACCGGCAGGCCGTACGAGAAGGCCGTCGAGAGGCGCATCCTCGAACCGCTGCGGCTCCACGACACCTCGGTCCCCGGTGACCGCGCCGCCGTTCCCGGCCCGCACGCGCACGGCTACTACGCCGTCGCGGGCAAGCCGGTCGACGTCACGAAGCTCAACCCGTCGGTCGCCTGGGCGGCCGGCGAGATGATCTCCACGACGAAGGACCTCGACACGTTCGTCTCGTCGCTCGCCTCGGGGAAGCTGCTGAAGAAGGCCCAGCTCGACGAGATGACGAAGACGACGACCGTCAGCCCGGACTACGGCCTCGGGCTCGGCGTCCAGACCATGCCGTGCGGCACAAAGGTCTGGGGCCATGGCGGCGGCATCCCCGGCTACCAGACGCAGATGGCGACCACGCCGGACACGTCCAAGCGCCTCCAGGTGTCGCTCACGCAGTCACCCGCGCCGGGCAACGGTGACGGCTACGAGCAGCTGCTGAACGCCGCCTTCTGCTAACCGATTGTCTCTAAGAGGGAGATCATCGTGGCCGGGTCGCTCGGGGTGAGCGGCCCGGCCACAATGGTGCGATGGCAGCGGAGCACGAGCACACCACCGCCTTTCGCGGCGCGCGCTTCACCGATTCCGATCTCGGTGGCGTGCGGATCCGCAGCTGCGACCTGACCGGGCTCAGGGTCGTCGACTCGTGGCTGGTCGACGTGAACATCTCCGGGATGGTGCGCAACCTCGTCGTCAACGACGTGGACGTCACCGCGTACGTCGAGGCCGAGCTGGAGAAGCGGCATCCCGAACGCGCGCAGCTGCGGACCATGCGGACGCCGGACGACTTCCGCGCCATGTGGGCGACGATCGAACGGCTCTGGGCCGATGCCACGGCTCGCGCCGAACAACTGCCCGAAGCGCAACGCCACGAACGCGTCGACGACGAGTGGTCGTTCGTGGAGACGGTGCGTCACCTTGTCTTCGCCACGGACGCGTGGGCGTTCAGCACGGTGCTCGACGAACCCGAGCCGTTCCACCGCCTCGGCCTCACCCACACGTCCTACCCGGCGGCCGACGCGGCGGCGTTGGGCATCGAGCTCGACGCCAGGCCGACGTGGGCCGAGGTGCTGGAGGTGCGCGCTGACCGGGTGGCGCGGGTGCGGCGCATCGCCGACGGCCTCACCGAGGAAGAGCTCGAACGGCTGTGCTCGCGTCCGCCCGCACCCGGCTATCCCGACGAGGAACGAACGGTCGCCCGCTGCCTCGGCGTGGTGATGCAGGAGGAGTGCGAGCACCTCCGGTACGCCCTGCGCGACCTGGCGGTGCTCGAAGCGCGTTAGAAATGCCGCGCCGCGGGGTATCTCCTTGACATGCCTTGGGTTCGGCGGCACCGCCGCCACACACCGTACAGCTGGTTCCGCACCACGACGGTCCGGAGCCACCACCGCAGCAGGCCGGGCAACCTCTGGGTCGTCGTCGCGGTGGTGGCCGTGATCCTGTTGCTGATCCTCATCTTCTGAGACCCGCTGAGTCGTCGAGCAACGGCGAGGCCCCCTCGACGCCGTGTCGAGGGGGCCCGTTTCACCGCGGGGGACGCGATGTGGCTCAGCCGAGACCGTTCTTCATCGCGGAGATGAGCTCGCCGTTCGTGGTGTCACCGGACAGCTCCCAGAAGAAGGCGCCGCCGAGACCCTGGTTCTTGGCGTAGGACATCTTGCCGCCGATCGTGGCCGGGGTGTCGTAGCTCCACCACTGGCCACCGCAGAACGCGTACGCCGTGCCCGCGATCGTTCCGGTTGCGGGGCAACGGGTCTTGAGGACCTTGTAGTCCTCGATGCCCTGCTCGTACGTGCCGGGAGCGGGGCCGGTCGCGGTGCCGCCGGGAGCGGCCTGCGTGACGCCGGTCCAGCCGCGGCCGTAGAAACCGATGCCCAGCAACAGCTTCGACGAGGCGACGCCCTTGCTCTTCAGCTTCTGGATCGCCGCGTCGGAGTTGAAGCCCGCCTGCGGGATGCCGGCGTAGCTGTTGAGCGGCGAGTGCGGAGCCGTCGGGCCCTGCGCCGCCCACGCGCCGAAGTAGTCGTAGGTCATGACGTTGTACCAGTTGAGGTACTGCGACGCGCCGCCGTAGTCAGCGGCGTCGATCTTGCCGCCGGACGAGCCGTCGGCGGTGATCGCCGCGGTCACCAGGTACGAGGAGCCGAACCGGTTGCGCAGCGCCTGCGACAGCGTCTTGAAGCTGGAGAAACCGCTGGTGTCGCAGGACAGACCACAGGCGTTCGGGTACTCCCAGTCGATGTCGATGCCGTCGAACACGTCCGCCCAGCGCGGGTCCTCGACCAGCTTGTAGCAGGACTCGGCGAACGCGGCCGCGTTCTGCGCGGCCTGGCCGAAGCCGCCGGACCAGGTCCAGCCGCCGAACGACCACAACACCTTCAGGTTGGGGTTGAGCTTCTTCAGCTTGCGCAGCTGGTTGAAGCTGCCGCGCAGCGGCTGGTCCCAGGTGTCCGCGACACCGTCGACGCTGTCCGCCGCCGTGTAGGCCTTGTCGTAGTCGGCGTACGAGTCGCCGATGGTGCACTGGCCGTTGGTCACGTTGCCGAACGCGTAGTTGATGTGCGTCAGCTTGGCGGCCGAGCCGCTGGTCTGGATGTTCTTCACGTGGTAGTTGCGGCCGTAGACGCCCCACTCCGCGAAGTAGCCCAGGTTGACCTTCCCGCCGGGCTGCGGCGGGTTCGACGTCGTGGTCGTCGTGTTACCGGTCGTCGTTGTCGTGGTGGTGGTCGTGGTCGTCGTCGACGTGGTCGTCGGTGGCTGACCACCGGCGTCACACGAGCCGCCGTTGACCTTGCAGTTGCTCGGCGCCGAGTACGCGCCCGTGTAGGTCACGTTGAAGCCGAAGCTGACCGAGCCGCCGACGCCGACCGTGCCGTTCCAGGTGTTCTTCACCGTGACGGTCTGGCCGCTGGTCGTGTGGCTGCCGTCCCACAGCGAGCCGACGCGGTGGTTGGCGGGCAGCGTGAACTCGACGGTCCACGAGGTCAGGGCCGCGGACCCGCCGTTGGTGATCGTGTACTTGCCCTCGTAGCCCGTTCCCCAGTCCGAACCCTTGGAGAACGTGGCGGAGACACCGGCCGCGCCACTCGCTGCCGGCACCACCGCAAGGCCGAGGACCAACGCGGCGACGGCCGCGAAAAGAGCTGCAAGATGCCATCGGAACTTGGACATCGGACTCCTCAGTCGCAGGGGGTGCCAGCAACATGTGGTCCAGACCACTTAACAGTCAAGGTCTAGACCTTTCGTGTCACTCGAACGGAGTAGTCCGAACTGAGACGTAAACCTTTACATCCGAGGCCTGTTCAAGTCAGCCGATTGCGCGCTCTGCACCCCACGCCGCGACGTCTTCTCTCGACGAGAGGCCGAGCTTGTCGCGCAGGCGTTGCAACCTGGACGCGACCGTGCGCACGGAGACGCCGAGCCGGTTGGCGATCTGCCGGTTGGTGAGACCGGTGGCGAGCAGCGCGACGACGCGTCGCTCGTGATCGTCCAGCTCGTCCTCGTCCACCTCGGTGCGGTCGAGCCACAGCTCGTCCTGGATGAACGCCTCGGTCTCGGTCGGGGTCAGCGGTGCCCACGCGGCCGCGTTCGCCTGCTGCGACGTCAGCATCGTGCGGGCGGTGCGCATCGCGCCGGAGACCTTCTGCTCCCAGAACGGGTCCGCGACGACGCCGACGGTCCGGCGCATCGCCCGCCCGGTCGCCTCCAGCCGCAGCGCGCGTTCCGCCTGGCCGCGGGACAGCGCGAGGATCGACAGGCCTTCCAACGCGTCCGGGCCGCTCATCGGGTTGTCGCCGTCGACCCGGAGCGACTCGTGGAACGCCGTGCCTGCCTCCTCGAGGTCGCCCTGCATCAGCGCGATCAGGCCGATCGTGTTCAGCGCGCTCGCCACGCGGGCCGGGATGCCCGACGCGCGGCACAGCGGCAGCGCCTTGACGACCGCCTTCATCGCTCGGTCGTACTTGCCCAGCCGCAACGCCGTGCGCGCCAGGTCGACCAGGCAGGTCGCGCGGGCCAGCGGCTCGCCCAGCATCTCGGCGACCCGCAGGCACTCGGTGCGGTTCTCCGCGGACGCCTCCAGCTCGCCGCTGGACTGCTGCACGGCCGCGAGCGTGCTGCGGCAGCTCATCACCAGCGCCGGGTGGTTCAGGTCGCGCACGATCCGCGCCGCCTCGCCCGTCAGCTCCAGCGCCTCGTCGTGGTCGCCCTGCGCCGCCGCGAACCTGGCCGCGTGGTTCAGCGCCACGCACCGGTAGTCGCCGCGCGTGCCCGGCCTGCGCAGCGCGTCCCGCAGCAGGTACCGCGCCTGGCTGACCCGGCCGCGCCGCGCCGTGCAGTCGGCGAGCGCGGAGGTGAGCAGCAGCAGCCGTTCGTCGTCGCGGTCGGCGGCCCACTCGACCGTGGCGAGCAGGCTGTCGACGTGGTCGTCGAGCTTGCGCTGCATCTCGGCGGGCACGGACAGCGGCGCGGTGATCAGCACGTCGCTCAGCTCGGTGAACCAGCGGGCCAGCGCCTCGTACGCCATGTCCGTCTCACCGGCCGCGAGCAGCTTCTCGCGGGCGTGCAGCCGGATGCTCTCCAGCTGCCGGAACCGGGTGGTGCCGGGGATCGCGGTGAGCATCGACTTGGCCTGCAGCCTCGACAGCACGTCCAGCACCGGTTCGGCCGACCGTTCCGTCGAGCAGACCTCGGTCGCCGCGGCCAGGTCGAAACCGCCGTCGAACACCGAGAGCCTGCGCAGCGCGAACTGCTCGTCCGGCGCGAGGAGCCGGTAGCTCCAGTCGATGGCCTCCCGCAACGAACGCTGGCGCGGCGGGGTCTTGCGGCAGCCGAGCGTCAGCAGCTCCAGCGGCTCGTCCATGCGGTCGCAGATGTCGGACACCGGCAGCAGCGGGATCCACCGCGCCGCCAGCTCGATCGCGAGCGGCATGCCGTCGAGCCGGGCGCACAGCAGCGCGACCGTCGCCGTGTTCTCCGGGGTGAGCCGGAAGTCCGGCTTGCGCTCGCGGGCCCGGTCGACGAACAGCTTCACCGAGTCGCTGCGCGGTGCGGCCGTGTTCACGAGGTCCTGGTCGGTCGACGGGACGGGCAGGCCCTCGACGTGGAAGCTCACCTCGCCGGTGATCCACAGCGCTTCGCGGCTCGTCGCGAGCACGCGGACCGCCGGGCAGCGGTTGAGCAGCAGGTCGACCAGTTCGGCGCACGCGTCCAGCAGGTGCTCGCAGTTGTCCAGCACGACGAGAGCGCGCATGTTCCTGAGCGTCTCGACGACCGTCTGGCCGATCGGCTCATCGCCGTGCTCCGTCACGCCCAACGCGGCCGCGACGACCGGCATGAGCGAACGGCTGTCCGTCACGGCGCCCAACTCGATCAACAGCACGCGGTCCGTTCGGCCCCTTCGCAGCCGTTCGGCGGCCTCCAGAGCCAGCCTCGTCTTGCCCGAACCGGCGCTGCCGACGAGCGTGATGAGACGGTGCCTCCTGAGCAGCTGGTCGATCTTCGTCAGCTCCTGCTGCCTGCCGACGAAGCTGTCCCGAGCGGCCGGCAGATTGCTCAGCACGCGCGCGTTCTGCCTGGGTAGAGGCGTTGGCGGGGGTGCGGCGACGCGCTTGCGGTATGCGCGCTGGCGGCAGGCGTTCGAACAGTAGGACCGGCGCTGCTCCGACGTCGAAGGTGGCAGCGCCACATCGCACGTCGTACAGCGAGCGATGCTCGACATGTTCTCTTCTCCATGGTGTAACAGCCAGCCGAACGCCGTCGCACCGTTGCGACGCCGCAGGTCGGGGGTGGTGACCTGACGTATGCAACCCGTTACACGTACGCGCAGCCGAGACGGTTCGGTCGGTGCCCGTTATGCATGCCTTTTCCCGCAGCTCGTTCGGGAACAAACTGGTGGCTGGGTCCGGTCTGACAGGGAGTGCGTATGACGCTGACGACGAGCACCTCGTCGGAGTACTCGTGGGCGAGTGCGGGTCTGCAACTGGTGGACAAGCCGCGCACGATCACCGTCGGCATCGCTGACGACGAGGTCCTTATCCGCACGGGAGTCCGCGGAGTGCTGGAGCGCTCCGGCAACGTGGTGGTCGTCGGGGAGGCCAGCGACGGCAACAGCGCCGTCGAGCTGGCGCGCCGGCACCGCCCGCAGGTACTGCTGATGGACGCCTCGATGCCCGGCATGGAGGGCCTCGGCGCCGTCCGGATGGTGCGCAGGCACGTCCCCGGCACACAGGTGATCATGCTGTGCACGCCGACGACGGAAGAGATGCTGTTCCCGGCGTTGCGCGCCGGTGCGGCGGGGTTCCTGTTCAAGAACGGCGAGCCCGACTCGCTGGTGAACGCGGTGCGCGTGGTCGCGGCCGGGGAGGCGATCCTGTCGCCGTCCGCGACGCGGAGCCTCGTCGACCACTTCACGGGTGCCGACTCGGAGCGTCGTGACGCGGCGCGGTCGCGGATCTCGCTGCTCACCAGGCGTGAGCAGGAGGTGCTGGTGTACCTGGCGCAGGGCATGGCCAACGCGCGCATCGCGCGGCTCATGTACCTCTCCGAGGGTGCGATCAAGGCGCATGTGTCCAGGCTGCTCACGAAACTGCGCTGTGACAACCGCGTGCAGGCCGCTCTGATCGCGCGAGACGCCGCTCTGCCGTGCTGACGGCGGAGGGTTGATGTCGTTTTCTCGCCAGCGGTCCGCGGTGACCGCGGCGATGCTGGAGACATGTTCGAGGACACGGAGCGTTGCGTCCGGGCGGTTCAGTCGAAGGACGCCCGCTTCGACGGGTGGTTCTTCACGGCGGTGACGTCGACCGGCATCTACTGCCGGCCGTCCTGTCCCGTGGTCCCGCCGAAGGTCGAGAACATGCGGTTCTACCCGACTGCTGCAACGGCGCAGCAAGCCGGATTCCGCGCCTGCAAGAGGTGCCGCCCCGACGCTTCCCCCGGTTCTCCGGAGTGGAACCAGCGCGCCGACGTCGTCGCGCGGGCGATGCGCCTGATCTCCGATGGCGTGGTTGATCGTTCGGGCGTGCCGGGTCTCGCCGCCGCGTTGGGCTACAGCACCCGGCAGGTGCAGCGCGCACTCGTGGCCGAACTGGGCGCGGGGCCGCTGGCACTGGCGCGGGCTCAGCGCGCGCAGACGGCGCGACTGCTGATCGAGACGTCCGCGCTCCCGATGGCGGATGTCGCGTTCGCCGCCGGGTTCTCGTCGGTGCGGGCGTTCAACGACACCGTGCGCTCGGTGTTCGCGCTGCCGCCTTCCGAGCTGCGCCGCCGTTCGTCCGGGTCGTCGCTGCCGGGGGTGCTGTCCCTGTGGCTCCCGTTCCGCGCGCCGTTGTGCCCGGACAACCTGTTCGGGCACCTGATCGCCACCGCAGTGCCGGGTGTCGAGGAGTGGCGCGACGGCGCGTACCGGCGAACCTTGCGGCTGCCCCACGGGCACGGCGTGGTGTCGCTGCGCCCGTTGCCCGATCACGTGGCCTGCTCGTTGGCGCTGTCCGACCTGCGGGACCTGTCCGTCGCGATCTCGCGGTGCCGGTGGATGCTCGACCTGGACGCCGATCCGATCGCCGTCGACTCCCTGCTGTCCCGTGATCCGGTGCTGGAACCGTTGGTGCGCAAGGCTCCTGGGCGGCGGGTGCCGAGGACCGTCGACGGTGCCGAGTTCGCCGTGCGGGCCGTGCTGGGGCAGCAGGTGTCGACGGCCGCGGCGCGGACTCACGCCGCTCGGCTCGTCCAGGCTTACGGGACGCCGATATCCGATCCTTCGCTGACGCACCTGTTCCCGGAGCTCTCAGCTGTCGATCCGTCTTCATTGGCGATGCCCGAGTCGCGGCGCAGGACCATGCGCGCGCTCCTGGACTCGCTGTCGTCCGGGCTGGATCTCGGTGCCGGGGCCGACTGGGAGGCCGTCCGGGCGTCGCTCTCGTCGTTGCCCGGTTTCGGGCCGTGGACCGTCGAGGTGATCGCGATGCGCGCGCTCGGTGACCCCGATGCGTTCATCCCCACCGACTTGGGCGTTCGGCTGGCGGCGTCGTCGCTGGGGCTTCCGTCCACACCCGCGGCTCTGGTGAAGAGGTCTGCGGCTTGGCGGCCGTGGCGCGCGTACGCCGTGCAGCACCTGTGGGCGACCGGCGACCACGAGGTGAACCGCATCCCCGCCTAGGCGTCGAGGTGCGCCTGGACCTGATCGGCCTCCGGCATGCCGAGTTCGGTGTAGAGGGCCACCGCGTGCTTGTAGTGGGTGCGGGCGGAGCTGAGGTCGCCGAGGGTGCGGTGAGCGTGGCCGAGGCCGGTGTGAGCGCGGGCTTGCGGGTCGAGAGCGTCGATGTCGGCGGCGATGGTGAGGGCTTCGGTGTGGTGGGCGAGGGCGTCGGCGGGGCGCCCGGTGGTGTGGGCTGCTTCGCCGAGGCCGTTGAGCGTCCAGGCTTCGCCCTGGCGTTCGCCGATCACGCGAAAGATGGCCATGGCGTGCTGGTAGTGCCCGATCGCTTCGGCGGGTTGGTCGAGGAGCATGTGGAGGGCACCGTGGGTGTCCAGGACCCAGGCTTCGCCGGTGCGGTTGCCGAGTTGCCGGTACAGGGTCAGGGCCTGGTGGAGGTGGTCGGTGGCCGGACCGCACCAGCCCAGCCGCACCTCGACGCAGCCGAGCCCGCTGAGGGCGTTGGCCTGGCCTGCCCGGTCGCCGGCCTCCCGGTGCACGGCCAGGGCTTGCCCGTGGTGGTCGACGGCCTGCTGGTAGCGGCCCAGTCGTTCCTCGACCGTCCCGAGGCAGGCCAACGAGCGGGCTTCACCGATGCGGTCGCCGCCCTGCCGGAAGAAGACCAGGGCCTGCTCGTACTGGTCGGCGGACTGCCGGTAGCGACCCCGCCACGTCTCGACGACGCCGAGGTTGTGCAGGGTGCGAGCCCGGCCGACGGGGTCGCCCGCATCCCAGCACAGGGCCAGGGCCTGCCGGTAGTGCTCGGCGGCCGGCCCGTACCGGCCCATCAGCATGTGGGTGGTGCCGAGTCCGTTCAGTGCGTGGGCCAGTCCGGTCGGGTCGCCGGACCGTTGAGCGGCGTGGTGGGCGTGGCCGTGGATCGCCAGGGCGTCGGTGTGGTACCCGCCCATGAGGTAGCGGAAGAGGGTGACCGACAGCCGGATGGCGTGGGTGGGCCAACCGTGCGAGGCGGTGTGCGCCGCGACCGCGACGAGGGTCGGGCGTTCGGTGCCCAGCCAGGTGCGGGCGGCGTCCGGGTCGGTCAGCGCCGGAGCGGGCGTGCCGAGCTCGGGTACCTGTGGCCGGCGGTGCGTCTCCGCGGGGTGCAGAGCGTTCATGGCGATGCCGGTGGCGGACAGGTAGTAGTCGAACAGGCGGGTCAGCGCAGCCCGGCGTGCGGGTGGCGGATCCTCATCGGTGGCCTGGTTGCCTGCGTGGGCGCGGACGAGGTCGTGCAGGGTGTACCTGCCGGAGCTGGCCTGTTGCAGCAGGTGGTCGCGGCACAGGTGGTGCAGGTGGCTCCGTGCGGTGGACAGGTCGGTGTCGGTCAGCGCGGCGGCCGCGTAGGCGTCGAGGTCGTGGCCGGGGTGCAGCGCCGCCAACCGCAGCAGCCGCCGCTGGCCGGGGGGCAGGTGCCGGTAGGACAGGTCGAGTGCGAGCTGGAGACCGGTGTCCAGGCGGCGGGAGCGGTGGCGTTCGTCGAGCCGGTCGGCGTGGTCGGTCAGCGTCCAGCCGGGGGTGTCGCGGATGTGTCCGGCGACCAGCCCGAGCGCGAGGGGGAGGTGGCCGCACCGGTCGGCGATGCGGGCCGCTGCGGCCGGGTCCGCGCCGGCAGGAACGTCGGGTATGGCGTCGGTGAGGAATCGCCGAGCCTCGTCAGGGGTGAACACGTCCACCGCCAGGTGTGCGGCGGGGTGCAGGGTGGTGAGGCTGCGTCGGCTGGTGACCAGCACCGGGCAGCCGGGGGTGTCAGGCAGCAGGGGGCGGACCTGGTCGGCGTCGGCGGCGTTGTCCAGCACGATCAGGGTGCGGGTGCCGGCCAGCCGGTTGCGGTAGACGGCGGAGCGGCCGGGCAGGTCGTGCGGGATCTGCTGGCCGGGCAACCCGAGCAGGCGCAGGAAACCGTCCAGCACGGCGGCCGGGTCGGCCGGTGGCTGGGCCGGGTCGGGGTGGAACCCGCGCAGGTTGACGAACAGCACCCGGTCGAACAGCTCGTCCTGGGCGAGCAGGTGCGCGATGTGGACGGCCAGCTGGGTCTTGCCGACCCCGGCCATCCCGGCGATCGCGGAGATCACCACCGGGCCACCATCCGCGCTGCCGCGGTGCAGCGCTCGACGGAGCAGGTCCAGCTCGGTGGCCCGGCCGGTGAACCCCACCAGATCAGGCGGCAACCGGTCCTGGACCCGGACCTGCGCCGCCGCCTGGATTTCTCCGACGACCGCGCACAGCGCCTGCCGCCACTGCGCCACGTACCCCGCGTCCGGGCGCAACGCCGCCACCACCGCCACCACCAGGTCGGTGTTCAGCCTCCGTCGGCCAGGCCGGAAGCAGTCCACGACCGTGGTCTTCCTCGCCAGCTCGCCGGCGGGCCTGCCGGCTGTCCGCCATGCCGTGTTGATGCGGTCCTTGATCGTGTCGTAGGACGGGCTCCCGGCCCACACCTTCAACAACCGCAGCCCCTCGATGAGCTCGTCCAGGGTGCCTGCCCGCCCCGGATCCGGTGGCACGGCAAAAGCCCGGCCCGCGTGCGGCGCACTCATGACCCCTCCAGATATCCCCCCGGTCACGCTGGCCGCCCAGTTAACCCGCATCATCGGGCGACGGTCAGGACATTCGTCCACGATCGGCCTTTCGGCGGCCCGCAAGGACATCCCAACAGGGGGACGGTCTGCGTCCCAGCGGGTCGAGCCGGGCTTCGCAGGTGAAATTTCAGGTGCGGGACTAGCGGCCGGCGACCCTGGCGTACATGTGGCCGGGATTCGGGCCGGGGTGCAGGAATCCGGGCAGCGGCGGCAGGTTCGTCGCGAACGGCTGCAGCACGTCGAAGAGCTCGGCGGCGCTGGCGGGCCGGTGCTCCGGTTCCTTGGCCAGCAACGACTGGAGCAGGTCGTCGAGCACGGTCCCGGTGCGCGGAGGACGTTCCTTGACCTGCCGGTCGAACACCGCGTACGCGGTCGGACCGGTGAAGAGCTGTTCCCCGGTCAGCATCTCGTGCAGCACGCACCCCAGCGCGTACAGGTCGCTGCGCGGTTCGGCGACGCCGAGCCGCACCTGTTCCGGCGCCATGTACGCGGGCGTGCCGATGATCTGCCCGGCCCTGCTGAACTGGGCGACGTCGCTCTCGCGCAGCACGGCCAGCCCGAAGTCGAGCACCTTGGCGCTGCCGTCCGGGCACAGCATCAGGTTGGTGGGCTTGAGGTCGCGGTGGCAGATCGACAACCCGTGCGCGGCGGCCAGCACGGCGCACGACTGCGCGGCAACGGAAGCGGCCCACGGGACGGGCAGCGGGCCGTGCTCGCTCACCAGGTCCGCGATGGTGACGCCGTCGATGAACTGCATGACCTGGTACAGCAGGTGGTCGTGCGTGCCGAAGTCGTAGAGCACCGGCGCGCCGGGGTGTTCGAGGCGGGCGACGATCCTGGCCTCGCGGGCGAAGCGGTGCGCCAGCTCGTGCTCGTGGCCGCCGGGGAGCTGGAGCAGCTTCACCGCGACGCGGCGGTTGAGGTGCTTGTCGTGGCCCCGGTGCACGGCACCCATGCCGCCCCGGCCGAGCGGGAGGTCGTCGAGCTCGTAGCGGTCGGCGATCAGCATTCGCCCTCCTACGGCTCGAGCTGCCCACCCAGAAGTCCGGTGAAGCCTAGCCGGACGAGCTCCGCGGCCTCGGCGAATCCGTCCTCCATCGCCTTGAGCTGCCGGAACGCTTCGCCGTAGCGGCGTTGTTCGTCGATCTCGATCAGCGGAACGGGCGTGCGCTTCAGGTCCAGCCTGCTCGATCCCGTCGGAGTGCAGGCCAGCGCCGCGCGCAACAGTCCGGACAGGTAGTCCGGGTCGACGACCTCCGGGTCGATGTCGTAGCTGGCGCCGGTCGGCGAGGTGACCGTGACGCTGCCGGGCGCAGTGCGGACCAGGTCGCCGATCGTCGTCATCGGCGGTGGCTCGCGGCGTTCGAGCGCGGGTGGCTCCGGCAGTGCGAAGGTCGCGCGGGCGTGCAGGAACGCGGTCGCGACGTCGGCCCTGCTGTGCCGCGACGGGCTCAGGTCGACGTGGTCGTCGAGCAGGTCGATGATCCGCGTGTTCGGCTCGGCGTCGGGGCTGAACTCCTCCAGCAGCAGGATGTGCTCGGGTGGGCGTTCGTCGGGGAGCGGGTGGCGCAGCAGCCAGATGTCGCGGCCGCCCGCCACCGTGATGACCGCGCGCAACGCGCCGGCGCGCAGGAGGTTGCCGCGGATCCGCTTGCCGGGACGGCGTGACGTGGCCGCGCTCGGCATGAGGATCGCGACGCGGCCGCCCGGCCTCGTCAGCGACAGGCAGTGCTGCACCCACGCCAGCTCGGGCTCGCCGCGCGGCGGCAGTCCGTACGCCCAACGCGGGTCGCCGACCAGCTCCTCGTGACCCCACGAGCGCTCGTGGAACGGCGGGTCGCACACGACGGCGTCCGCTGTGGCTTCGGCGAATGCGTTGTGCCGCAACGAGTCGCCGGTGTGGATCTGCGCTTCGGGCAGCCGGATGCTGGCGATCTCGGCGCTCGTCGGGTCCAGCTCCTGGCCTTTCCGCGCGCCGCCGGCCTGCTTGAGCAGCGTGCCGGTGCCGCACGCCGGGTCGACGACCGTGCCGCGGTCGGCCTCGGCCAGCTCGACCATGAGCTTCGCGATGTCGTCCGGGGTGACGTTGAGCTGGCGCGAGTGGGCCTCGGCGTAACGCTCGTAGAGGAACTCGAAGGTGGCAGGATCGGTGTGCCTGCCCGCCTCGGCGACGCGTTCGCCGAGACGCAGGTCGTCGTCCTTGATCTGCTGCCAGAGGCGGTCGGCGGGGGAGACGTGGAACTGCTTGCCGTTGCGCCGCAACCACTCCTCGACCTCGCGCAACGAGAACAGCGGGCTGGACGCGGTGCCGCCGACGGGCTGCGGGAAGTCGTCGTACCGCCTGCGCCAGTTGCTGACGGCGGCCCGTCCCACGTCGACGAGCCGTGCGATGTCCCCCGCGTTCACGGTCTCGTCCATGCGGTCAACACTAGTGCTTGTGAAGTCAGTTCACAACTGCTCTACTGGTGGCATGACACACGAGCTGCGGGTCGCTGCTGCGTCCGATCCGGGGTTGATGCGCGAACAGAACGAGGACGCGTACTTCGCAGGCCCCGACCTGCAGGCGGTCGCGGACGGCATGGGCGGCCACGCGCACGGCGAGGTCGCCAGCGGCATCGCGATCGACGTACTGGAGACGTTCGCGGGCGACCTCGGTGCGGCGGTCGCGGAGATCGCGCGCAGGCTCGACCTGGAAGCGCCGGAGGGCACCGGCACCACGCTCACCGCGATGCGCTGGAACGGACTGACCTTCGAGCTCGCGCACATCGGCGACTCGCGCGCCTACCTGCTGCGCGCCGGTGAGCTCATCCAGATCTCGCACGACCACACCATGGTCCAGGCCCTTGTCGACGCGGGCCGCATGACGCCCGAGGAGGCGCTCAACCACCCGCGCCGCGCGTACGTCATCCGGGCACTCCAAAGTGGAGGGTCGCACGAGCCGGACATCACGCTGCACGAGGCGAAAGCGGGCGACCGCTACCTGCTGTGCTCCGATGGCCTCACGGACTACTCGTCCATCGAGGACGTCGGCGAGGTGCTCGCCTCGGTGGAGGACGGCGAGGAGGCCGCGTGGCGGCTCGTCGCGCTGGCCAACGGCAACGGCGGCCCGGACAACATCACCTGCGTGATCACGGACGTCGTCAAGCGCCGCTGGTACCAGCGCTACTGAGGGACCGCTCAGGCCCTGCCGAGGAATCGCTCCAGCGCCGCGTTGAACTCCTCCGGCCGCTCCAGGTTCGGCAGGTGCGCCGCACCCTCGACGATCACCAGCTCCGAGTCGCGCATCCTGCTGTGCAACTCCTCGGCCTCGTTCACCGGCGTGTACGCGTCCTCGCGTCCGACCACGATCAACGTCTTGGTCTCGGTGTGCGCCAACGACTCCACGTAGTCCGGCCGTTCCGCGCGCCCGCGCAACGCCGCAGCCGCGCCCTCCGGCGGTGACGCCCGCATCATCTCCAGCACGATCTTGGACGCCTCCGCGTTGGCGGGCGAGACCATCAGCGGCAGCACCTCGTCCGCGTACGGCTCCATGCCCTCGGCGAGCAGCCGTTCCGCGGTGGCGTACCGGAACTCCTTGCCCTCGGGCGTTTCCCCGACCGGGCTGGTGTCCGCGAGCACCATGCCGCGCAACCGTTCCGGGAACAGCCGGTGGAACTCCATGACGATCTGGCCGCCCATCGACAACCCGGCCATGATGCAGTTTTCCACTTTCAGTCGGTCGAGCAGGTCCGCGATGTCCCACGCGAACGCGGCGAGCGGCGTCTTCCCGGGAACGACCGGCGATGCGCCGTACCCGCGCAGGTCCGGCGCGATCACCCGGTGGCTGCTCCGGAAGTGCTCGACCTGGGGCCGCCACATCGAGCGGTTGAACGGGTGGCCGTGCACCAGCACGAGCGCCGGGCCAGCGCCTTCGTCGTCAAATGCCAGTTCCATGACTCGACGTTAACGAGTACATTCGCCTCAATGCAATGAGAACAATGTACTCGGAGCAATTCTGATGGACGACTACAAGGCGCTCGCCGACCGTCTGGCTTCGGACATCACTCACGGTCGGCTGCGTCCGGGCGAGAAGCTGATGCCGCAGCGCACTTTCGCGCGCCGCAACAGCATCGCGCCGTCCACGGTGTCCCGCGTCTACGGCGAGCTGGTGCGCCGCGGCCTAGCGGTGGGCGAGGTAGGCCGCGGCACGTTCGTCCGCGCCCGCGAGGACGTCACCGAGCTCCCACTGGCCGAACCCGCGTCCGCGCACGTCGACCTCGAGCTCAACTTCCCAGTAGTGCCAGAGCAAACCGCACTCGTGGCCCGCAGCCTCACCCGCATGCTGCGCCCCGATGTGCTGGCCGAGGCCCAGCAACCCGTCGGTGTCACCGGCACCCCGCAGGCCCGCGCCGCCGCCCGGCAACTCATCCCCGCGGACCGGCAGATCGTGTTCGCGGGCGGCGGCCGCCAGGCCATCGCGGCCGCCATCGCGAGTCTGGTGCCTGTCGGCGAACGGCTCGGCGTGGAACGCCTCACCTACTCGGTCGTGAAGGGCATCGCCGCCCGGCTCGGCGTCGTGCTCGTGCCGCTGCCGATGGACGACGAAGGCCTTGTCCCGGCCGGTATCCAGGGGGTGCGCGCGGTGTACTTGCAGTCCGCACTGCACAACCCGCTCGGCGTCACGATGTCCTCCTGTCGCCGCGCCGACATCGCGGAAGCCTTGCGCCTTAACGGCTTGTTCGCCATCGAGGACCGGGTCAACGGTTTCCTGCACGACGAACCGCTGATCGACAGCGACCGCACGCTGATCGTCGACAGCCTGTCCAAGCGCGTCGCGCCGGGCCTGACTCTCGGCATCATCGCCGCGCCCGGCTCGGTTGTTGACCGGGTGGTCACCGCCGTCCGCTCTGGTGGCTGGGCGGCCCCGCGGTTCTCACTGGACGCGGGGACCGGCCTGATCACGGACGGCACGGTCGCCGAGATCGGCGCCGCGAAGCGCCGCGACGCACTGGCACGCCAGGAGATCGCGACTCGCGCACTCGACGGGTTCACCTTGCGCCGCGACCTCCGCGCCTACCACATGTGGTGGGAGCTGCCCGAGCCGTGGCGGGCCGAGACCTTCGTGGCGGCGGCCGCTCGGCGCGGCATCGCGGTGACCCCGGCCGCCGCGTTCGCGGTGGGGCCGAGCCATGCCCCGAACGCCGTCCGTCTCGCGTTGGCCTCGCCACCGCCGGCGACGCTGGCCGCGGCACTGGCCACTTTGGCGAGCATCGCCCGCTCCGCCCCGGACACCGTCGACTGATCCGCGCCGGCCCTGTCGGTTGACCCGGTCCGGGCACCGGCGGCTGCTCTGGCCGGAACTCGCGGGCCGACACCCGCTCGGGCCTGTCCGCCAGCACCATTCCGGCCGCCGTCGCCTGACTCCGGCTCCGCCACTGTCGACCAGCACCACGCCGACCAGCACCACCTCGGGCACCGCCGCCTGCCCCAGCCTGCACCTGTCGACTGACACCGGCCCAGGGCCGAGGGCGGACCGCCGCTGCCCCCGCGCGCTTTCCTTTTGCGCAACGATCGGCGGCCCCCGAACGTTCCGCGAATCCCCAGACCAGCCGCGTGAACGGGCCGTTGATCAAGCAAAGCGCAACTGACCAGGCAAAACGGCGACCTACGCGAACCGACGAATCATGCTCAGGAACATAGCGTCAAAAGCGCGATCCGGCAGAACCCGCCGCAGGAACAGAATCGGCCGAGCCAAATACCCAGCGGCGTACCGAGTGCGAGGCCGCCGAGCCTTGACGGCCCGAACGATCACATCCGCGATCACCGACGGCTCGGACCCGTCCGTGGCCCGCGAGAAGAAGGAAGCCAACGCCTTGGCCTGCGACGCGTAAGCACCGGATCCGGACGTCTTCATCAGGTTGTCGACCGCGATGCCCGCCCACTCGGTCTTGATCGCACCGGGCTCGATCACCACGACGTCGATGCCGAACGGCTTGAGCTCCAGCCGCAGCGAGTCGGACAGCCCTTCGACGGCGAACTTCGTCGAGTGGTACCAGCCGCCGAGCGGCTCGTAGATCTTGCCGCCGATCGACGACACGTTCACGATCTTGCCGCTGCCCTGCGCCCGCATGTGCGGCGTGGTCAGCTGCACCAGCCGGGCGAGGCCGAACACGTTGACCTCGAACTGGTAGCGGCCCTCGGACAGCGGCACGTCCTCGAACGCGCCGTACGAGCCGTAGCCCGCGTTGTTGACCAGCACGTCGATGCGGCCGGACTCGTCGATGATCTGCGCGATCCCGGAGACCATCGACGAGTCGTCGGTGACGTCCATCTTCACGACCTTGATGCCCCGCGCGGCCAGCGAGGACATCCGATCCACCCGCCGCGCGGCCGCGTAGACCGTGTAGCCCGCGTCCTGCAGTGCGACAGCCGTGGACTCGCCGATGCCGGAGGAAGCGCCTGTGACCAGTGCGACCTTCATGTCCGCTCCTAACTAACTGGTTGGTTACAAAACCATGGCACGACCATGGCTGGCTGTCAACCAACTAGTTGGTTAGAATCGGGGAGTGGTGAGGGACAAGGAAGAGACGAAGCGGAAACTGCTGGCCGCGGCCGTGCAGGAGTTCGCGGAGCACGGCATCGCGGGCGCGCGCGTCGATCGCATCGCGAAGAACGCGGGCGCCAACAAGGCGATGATCTACGCGTACTTCTGCAGCAAGGAAGGCCTGTTCGACGAGGTGCTGAAGCAGCAGGTCGACGCGGCGATCGAGGCCGTCCCGATCACGGCGGACGACCTCGCCGGCTACGCGGGACGCCTGTTCGACCGGTACGTCGAGCACCCCGAGGTGCTGCGGCTCGCCGCGTGGCACCGGCTGGAGAACGGGTTCGACGCGATCCCCGAGGCCGAGGCGAAGGCGTACGTGCACAAGGTCGCCGCGATCGCGGAGGCGCAGGAAAAGGGCGAACTGCCCCAGCACTTCGACCCCGAGGAGCTGCTGAGCCTGGTCGTGCACCTGTCGATACTGGGGTTCTCGTCGCCGGTCGCGAGCCGCGACCTGGTCGTGCGCTCGGTGGATCAGCTCCTGCGCAGCAGGTAGGTGTCCATGATCCAACCCTTGCGCTCACGGGCTTCCGCGCGCACGCGAACGATCTCGGCGGCCACGTCCCCCACCCGCCCGGAGATCAGGATCTCGTCCGGCATGCCGAGGTACGCGCCCCAGTAGACGTACGTGTCCGGCGGGACGTCGGCGAACGCGCAGTGCGCGTCCAGCATCACGGCCACGTCGTCCACATCGGACGGCCAGCCGGCGGCGAGCCTGCGGCCGGTGGTGATCTGCACCGGCTTGCCGACCTGGTTGAGGTTCACCCGGTGCCGCGCGGTCAGCGCCGCCACCGACGTGATGCCCGGAATGACCGAGTGCTCGAACGGAACACCGCGCGCCAGCAGGTCTTCGAGGATGTGCAGCGTGCTGTCGTACAGCGACGGGTCGCCCCACACGAGGAACGCCCCGACCTCATCGGCACCCAGCGACTCCAGCAGCGACGCGAACACGTCGGCGCGGCGGCGACGCCAGTCGTCCACCGCGCCCACGTAGTCGCCCGCGGTGCGGTCCCGATCGGGGTCACGGCCTTCGAGCACCCGGTACGGGCGCGTCACGTGCCTGGTGAGGATCTCCTGCCGCAGGTCGACCAGCTCCTGCTTCACCTCGCCCTTGTCCAGCACGAAGAACACGTCGACCGTGTTGAGGGCCTTGACCGCCTGCACCGTCAGGTGGTCGGGGTCGCCCGCGCCGATACCGATGACCAGGATCTTCCGCACCGCGACACACTAACCGCGCACGAGCGTCACGCCGAACGCGGACAGCGCCTCGCCGATCGGCTGGAACAGCGTCAGCTTGCCGCTGGTGCAGTTGGCCGTGCCCGCGGAGACGATGCCCTGCGCCTGCGCTCCCGCGTAGACCGCGCCACCGGAGTCGCCGGGGTTGGAGCAGATGTCGGTCTTGGTCAGGCCCTCGACGATCACGCCGTTGCCCGCGTTGAACGACACGTTCTTCGCGGTGATCTTGCCGCAGGTGACCTTGGTGGTGCTGCCGGACTTGCACACCGACGCGCCGATCGCGGCCTCGGTCGAGCCCTTGATCGTCACGTCACCGGTGCCGTAGCCGTTGACCTTCGGCGTCAGCGCGAACTCGGCCGACGTCACGTCCACCTTGCCGAAGTCGCCGGTCTTGCTGAACGTGCTGCCGTTCACCGTGCCCATCGTGGTGAGCGTGGTGGTGGAGCGGGCGGTGGCGCCCTTCACCTTCGTGCAGTGGCCGGCGGTGATGAAGTGCTTGCTGCCACCGGAACCGGTCGCGGAGAACCCGACCGAGCAGCGGCTGGTGCCGTTGTTCCAGCCGTCGCCGCCCTTGACGTCCGTCGCCATGAGCAGCTTCGGCTCCTGGACGACCCGGACCTTCCCGGGCAGCGTGGCCAGGAATCTCGTCGCGGCCGCGTCGCGTGAGGTGACGGACACGACGAGCGTGTCGCCCTCGGTCCACCAGCTGGCGACGGAGTCCGGCAGCGTGGTGGCACTCTGCGCGGGCGTCGCGACGGCGGCGCACAGCAGCAGAGCGAGAACGGGGATCTTGCGCAACATGGAGGGGCTCCTTCGTGACGTGCGATGGACTGCGCACGCCGCCGAAGGAGCCCCGGTTCGTCTCAGTTGGACACTGTGGACAAATGACGTACCGGCTCGCGCAGCCGCGCCAGCACCAGGCTCAGCGCGAGGAGCCCCGCGCCCTGGAACAGGCACAGCACCTGGGCGCTCACCACGTCACCGAACGCGCCGAACGCCAGGAACGCGACCGGGAACGTCGTCGCCACGGACGCCATGAGCGCGGCGAAGAAGCGACCCTTCGCCGAGTCGGGCACGACCTCCTGGAAGAGCGTCGTGAACTTGACGTTGCAGACGCCGAGGCAGAACCCGCTGACCGCGAGCGTCACCGTGTAGAGCACCGGCGACACGGCCAGACCGGGCACCGCGAGGAACACGCCGAACGCGGCGACGCACAGCGCGCCGAACCTGGTCACCGGACCGGACACCGGGATCTTCGGCGCGGTGAACGCGCCGATCAGCAGACCCAGCCACAGCGCGGCTTCCAGCATCGCCAGCGTCGACGGGCCCAGTCCCAGCACGGACTTCGTGTACAGCGGCAGCACCAGCAGCGTCGGCGCGGAGAAGAAGTTCACCGCGGCGAAGCACAGCAGCAGCGGCCGGATGCCGGGCAGCGTGCCGAGGAACGTCCAGGTGCCGTTCGACGCCTCGGGCGCGGGGCCGGCGGGCATCGGCCGGAACCGCGCGGCGGCGATGCACGCAGCGGACACGCCGTAGGTCACCGCGTTGATCGCGACCGCGCCGGGGAACCCGACGGACGCCAGCAGCACCGCGCCGAACGCCGCGCCCGCGAAGTTCGCGACGGACTGCGTGGACGTGCCGAAACCGACCGCCTTCTGGATCTGCTCCGGCTCGACGAGCTCGGGCAGCGCCTTCATCAGCGTGGGGTCGAAGAACGCCTGGCACGTCGCCAGCACGAGGCCGACCACGTACACCGACCACACCGGCACCGCGTCCTGGAACGCGAACACCGCGAGCACCGCGACGAACACGAACGCGATCAGCTCGGCGCGCAGCATCACCGTCCGCGACGGCACGCGCGAGATCAACCGGCCGATCTGGCCGACCAGCACCAGCGCGGGCAGCGCGCCCACGACGAGGAACGCGCCGGACGCGAGGCCGCGCCAGTCGGCGGGCAGCGAGCTGAGCAGCCACCACAGCAGCGCGATCTGGTAGCACCGCGTGCCGCCCTGGCTGAGCACCTGGCCCAGCCACACCAGCCGGAAGTCGCGCGACATCAGGACACCCGCTTCTCGTCGCTCGACGGAGAGGGGAACACGAGCGCGACGGAGTAGTACCGCACGCCGAGCGACTTGCGCGGCACGAGGCCGAGCGAGATCAGCTGCTGGTCGTCGTTCATCGGGTGATCGGCCTTTCGTCGCTCGACTTGCGGGCGGGGGTCGGGATGAGCAGTGCGATCGAGTAGTGCTGTACGCCAAGGGACTTGCGCGGGACGAGACCGAGGCAGATCAGGCGGTGGTCGCCGTCGGGCATCAGGCGACCGGCCTCTCGTCGACCAGCCGGATCGTCTTGCCGGTGCGCGGGTTCGTCTGCAGCGCGTCGACCCACTCGACGACGAGCGGGTTGATCACACCGCGCCGCACGTGGTCGGCGAACCGCGGGCTGATCCGGTCGACGCCGTCGGAAATGGCCGGGTACAACGACTCCCGGTCCTCGGCCGTGCACGCGACGCGCAGCACGAGCTGGTCCTTGGCGTCCACGCGGCGCAGCACGACCTGGAAACCGGTGACGTGCCGCGACTCCAGCGCCTCGGCGACGACCGAGCGCAGGTAGTCCAGGTGCAGTGTGACGGGCCCGCAGCGCGCGCCCTCGTCCGCCCGGCCGAGCAGGCGGAAGGTGCCCTCCTCGAAGGAGATCCACTCGGCCAGGTCGCCGACGGGGTAGCGGATGATCGGCATCAGCGTGCGCGACAGGTCGGTGACGAGCAGGCGGCCGGGACGACCCGGCTCCTCGATCGGCTCGTTCGTGTCGACGTCGACGATCTCCAGCAGCCGCGACGGCCGGAACGCGCGGAAGACGCGGGGGTCCTCCGAGTCGGCGACCGACGCGCCGAGGATGCCGCCGTCGACGCTGCCGTAGCCGATGGAGCGGATGACGGCGTTGGGGAACGCGGTCTCCACGACCGTGCGCTGGTCGCCGTAGAACGCCTCACCGCTGAACAGCACGAGCCGGATCTCCGGCAGCGAACCGGCGTTGTCGATCACGTACTGCGCCAGCCGCACGAGCGACGTGGGGAACGCGGCGACGACGGTCGCGTGGAAGTCCTGCAGCGTCTGCAGGGTGAAGTCGAGCGGCGCGCCACCGGCGATCGGCAGCTGCACGGTGTTCACCAGCTCGAGGGTGTTCATCGTGATGATGAACCCGGAGTACAGCTCGCCGGCGTAGTACAGGTTCGCGACCCGGTCGCCCTCGCGGACGCCTGCGGCGTGCATGCCGGTCGCGAACACCTCGGCCATCGAGCGCCACTCGTCGCGCGAGTACCAGGAGACGCGCGGCGCGTTGGTCGTGCCGCCGGTCTTGAAGACGATGCCGTCGGTGTGCGGGCCGGTCATGACCTGGTTGTCCCGCAACGTGTTCGCGTCCCAGAACTTCGCCTGCTCGATGATCGGCAGGTCGGCGACGGTCCAGTCGGCGGGCAGGCCGTCGTAGAGCTCCTTGTAGAACGGGGAGTTCGCGCGTGCGTGCTCGACCAGCGAGCGCAGGTCTGCCAGAGGAGATGACGTGGTCATCAGATAGCCCTTCCTCGCCGGTCGACGACGGAGATCAACTTGCCGCTGGTCGCGGTGCGGTGGAACTCGTCCAGCGGCACGGACTCGACCCGCAGCCGGATGAGGCGGTCGTGCTCGACGCCCTCGGAGAGCTCCTTGTACTGGGAGAGGAACGCGCGCTCGGCGCGTGCCAGGTCGTGCGTCTTGCCCTGCTCCAGCAGGACGGTCAGCTGCTCGGCCTCGATGTGCTCGCTCAGCACGAGCTGCAGCGCGCCCGCGTAGCCGAAGCCGTCCTCGGCGGCCGCGACGAACCGGCGGTAGTTCATGGTCTGCGCGCCGATGCGGAACACGTCACCGACGCGGCCCAGCAGTTCGAACCGCGGCGTGCGGCGGCCGCACGGGCAGTCGCCGGGCACCCAGCGGCCGAGGTCGCCGATCTCGTAGCGGTCGAGCCGCTGGCCGCGCCGGGTGTGCGCGGTGAACACGAGACGGCCGGGCTGCGTGCCGCGCACCGGCTGGTCCGCGTCCGGGTCGAGGATCTCCAGCGTGTGCAGGCCGGTGAACAGGTGGTGCACGCGGGTGGACGAGTGCTCGCACTGGTAGCCCATCGGGCCCGCGTCGACGCTGCCGTACGCGGCGGAGCGGACGACCTCGACCCCGAACTCCTCGCGCAGCCAGGCGATCTGCTGCTCCGCGAAGTGCTCACCGGCGTAGTAGATCTTGCGCACGCCGCCGTACGACCGCAGCAGGTCGCCCTGCTCGGTGAACAGGCGCTGCACGAAGCTCGGCGCGGTCAGCAGCGTGTTGACCCGGTTGTCCACGATGGACTGCGCGATGTTGTCCAGCTGGTGCCACTCGCCGCCCATCGGGAACTGCACGGCGCCCATCCGCTCCAGAGAAGAGAAGAAGCTGATGAAGCTGCCGTACATGTGCCCGCCGAAGAACAGGTTCATCACCCGGTCCGTGCGCGCGTCCAGGCCGGTCGCGAGCAGGCTCTCCGCGCCGAACCGCATGTGCTCGTCGTAGTCGGCCCAGGTGAACGCGGACAGCTTCGGCGCACCGGCGCTGCCGCCGCTGCGGAAGTACACGTCCGCGTGGTCGTCGGCGGACTGCAGGGTCTCGAAGCCGGTCTTCGGCGTGACCGCGACCGGCGGCGGCGCGAGCTGACGCACCTCGTCCAGGTCGTCGAGGCTCGCGTCGCACGCGAACCGCTCGTCGAGCTTCACCGAGACGCGGTTGCTGTAGCGCTGCAACGCGTACACGCCGTCGTGCGGCTCACCGCTGTAGCCGCCCTGCATCTCGCCGGGCACGGTGATCCGCTGCGCGCCGACGGACACGAACGTCCTGGCGAGCGCCGCGGTGTCGGGACGCGACGCGGCCAGGCCCACGGTCTGCAGGTAGCGGCGCATCGGCCGCAGCGTCGCGGCGATCTGCTTGCGCGGCAACGGCTTCACCCACACCGTGCGGTACAGCGGCGAGGCGCGCAGCGCGGACCTGGTGTCCGCGAGGACCCGCCAGTGGTCACCGGCGTGCACCTGGGTGAGACCGAGGTGCTCCTCGAGCCTGGTCACGACGACGGTGTTGTTGATCTCCGCCCACTCGGCCTGCGACGGCTCGCGAGCGGGCGCGGCGACCTGGCCGAGCACACCGGCGAAGCGCGCGGCGAACGCGAAGACGTCCGAGTCGTGCTCGGTGTCCAGGTAGATCACCTGCGGGCTGGAGCACGACTGCTGCTCGTTCTGGCAGATGTCGGTCGCGATCGCGCGGAGAGCGTCCACATCGGACCAATTGTCCGCCGTCAGGTACGCGAACGACAGCTTCGGGCCCCAGTCGACGAGCCGGGTGCCGGGGCGCACCAGCTCGGCGACGCCGGCGATGGCCTCCTCGCCACCCCACACCGCGACCGCGTCCGCCGCGCCGCACATGCGGCTCAGCCACTCGCGACGCGACGACGAGAAGTGCAGCACGACCAGCCGTGCCGCGATCTGGCCGGACGGGTCCTCGTCGGCCAGCGCGGCGAGCACGTCGGCGGTGAAGCGCGAGTCGTCGCTGCTCACCTTGATGACGTTGAGGTTCCCGGACAGCAGGCCCTCGATGCCGCTCAGCACGCCTGCCGCGGCCGCGTTGCCGGACGTGACGTGCGCGAGCAGGCCCAGCGGCACCCACGCCTCGTAGGTGGGCTGGCGGAAGTCGAACCGCGCCAGGCGGGCCGGGTCGACGCCCCCGAGCTCGCGGGTGACCTTGCGCTCCAGCTCCACTCGGCTCAGCGCGTAGGCCAGCGTGCCGAGCGTGCCCTCGATCTCGGCGTCGCCGAGGCCCCACGCCTCCAGCCTGCCGCGGTGCTCACCGAGCTTCGGGATCAGGCGCTCGGCGGCGGCCATGACCACGAGCGGGCTCAGCCGCGGTCCCGTGATCACCTGCTGGGTGCGGTCCTCCAGCGTGTCGAGCCGGAGGTCGGCCTCGGTGTCGGAGACCCACTCTCCCTGCCAGTAGTGCTGGTTCATGACTTGCCCTTCAAGAGTTCCGCAGCCGCGATCGCACAGGACTTGTTGCGGGAGACGCCTGCGCGGCCGAGGATCTCGAACCACGGGGTCTTCGCACCGCAACCGCACTCGTCCGGCGCGTGCAGCGCCGCGAGGTCGCCCATGAGCACGCTCTGCGCGGGTGCCGAGGTGATGTACGGGGAGACGAACTGGAGGTAGCCGGGCTCGCCGAACCCGAGCACGTCCAGCGTCTTCACGTCGCGGACCAGCGCCCGCGACCAGGTCGGGACGTGCAGGTTGTGGTGCGCGCACTCCAGGTACGGGATCGAGTGCTCGACCGAGCCGTAGCCGTCGCGCACCCGCCCGTCCGGGATGCCCAGCATGTCGGTGATCTTGTCGCGCATCTCGGTCTTGCTGATCTGCTTGTCCGCGTTGGACTTCCAGCCACCGCCGAACAGCACCAGTGACCGCTCGTTCAGCTTCAGCGGCGGCAGGCCCATGGCGCGCATGCGGTCCAGCGTGAAGCTGAGGAACGCGGGGAAGCCGAAGATCCGCACCGGCAGGCCGGAGTCCGCGAACTCCTGGAGCGCGCGGATGCAGCCGAAGGCGTCGAACTCGTGCCCGGTGCCGGTGTGCGCGAGTCCGTAGTGGACGGACTGGACCGGCGCGAAGTCCGTCATGAACTGACCGGTCATCGAGCTGCCCAGCTTGACGCTCGGCGTCGGCTGGTTGGTGTACAGCAGGTAGTGCACGGGCTCGCGGGCGTCGATCCAGCCGTAGTGGTCGTAGATCCGCGCGACCATGCGCTGACCGGCCTGGTGCGTCCAGCTGTCCCAGAACATCTGCGACTTCTGCCCGGTCGTGCCGGAGCTCGTGGCGTGCACCGCGACGTCCGCGCGCGGGATGCTCAGCACCTCGTGCATCTTGAAGAAGTTCGCGTGCACGTAAGGCTGTTCGACAACGTTGTCGATGGGCCGACCATCCCAAAGGGACGCGAAGAACGGCGACCTCTCGGCGTGCCAGCGGTTCGACTCGTTCATCGCCTCGATGAACAGCGCTTCGTCGCTGTGGTCGTACGGGTCCGCGATGTCGCAGAGCTGTTGCACGGCACCGAGCCGTGCCGAGTCGGGAACCGTCACCGGTCCGAGGTGCTGGTTCACCGGAACACTCCGCTGGTGTTGAGGAACTTCTGCGTCCACAGGTCGATGTACTGCTCGGCGAACGGCTGGAACGCTGCGTCGATCGCGAGGCCGCGGAAGTCCAGCGGCTGCATGGTGCGCGCCATGACGACGTAGTCGTGCCAGCGCTCGCCCTCCTTGCGCATCGCCGGGTACATGGCGACGGGCAGGAAGCCGTGCGCGAGCGCCGCGCTGAGCTCCTCGAACGCGTAGAGCGGCACGATCGTCTCGATGTAGAACGCGCCGTAGCCGTTCAGCTCGTCGATCAGCTTCTCCATGTGCGGCGCCACGTCCATCGGCGACGGGGTCGCGCCGATCAGCGTGCAGTAGCCGTCCTTGCGGCTCAGGTGCGCGTACACCTGGTAAGCGCCGGTGGACTCGGCGAGCAGCACGTTCGGCTTGTGCAGCGGGTAGAACCGGCGCACCGGGTCGATCATCGTGCTGTCGAAGTGCTGCTGCACGAAGTTCGGCGCGTCGATCAGCTCGATGGAGCCGGAGCTCTCGGCGGCCTGGAACTCGCTCTCCGGCACCAGCTCGGGGAACACCGGCAGGCCGACGGTCTCGTGCACGGTCTTCAGCAGCGGGCCGAGGCTCTGGGGCGCCTTGTGCACCGGGTGGCGGTTCTCGAGCACGCCGTCGCGGTACTTGGTGAGCAGCACCATGGTCTCGTGCCGCTCGGCCTTGCGCAGGTTCGGGAAGATGCCGAGCGCGTGGAACCCGTTGCGCAGGTGGATCTTCTGCGGCACGGCGCTCGTGGTGCGCGCGGTGCCGTACACGGAGTCCGCGTCGCCGGTGGCGAGCAGCACCTTCGCGAGGTCGCCGACCATCCGGTTCGCGATGCCGCCGCCGCGGTGCCGCGGGTCCACGACGAGCGCCTGCATCTTGCCCATGCGGTCCGACGGCTCGACCGTGCCCATGATGGACGCGATGATCTTGCCGTTCTTGCGCTCGACCAGCCACGTCGTCTTCGGGGAGCTGATCTCCCTGGCCATGACCTCGCCGTCCGTGCCGAGGGGCAGGGCGTACGACGTGCCGTACACCAGCCGGAACAGCCTCAGCAGCTCGTCGACGTCGTCGACGCGGGCAGGTTCGAACTCGGTTTCCAAGCTTTCCTCCTGGGGGGCGAAGGCCGCGCGTATTCAGGCACGCGCTAATAAGCCGGTGCAGGAGCGGCGGCTCGGACCGACTGGGGGACTAACGGGGGGTCGTATTAAAAACCTTACCGGCGGGTACAACCGCCGTTCAGGTGAGGGAACGTCAGGAGCAGCGCAAATACTTCCCGGTGGCGAGGCAGATCACAGGAAGCATCAAGAGAAGGTCAATTCGATTTGCTGACGTTGCTGCGAATGGAGGAACGACAGCAGCTCTGACCCCTCACGTCTCACTTGGTCGGCCTCATTCTTTGGTAGCCGTCCGAACGTGTGAATGGCCAGCGTCGCTATTCCCGCGTGGTTGGTGACTTTCCACATGCCTTTGGTGAAGCCGTCCACGAGGAGCGCGTTCGGCTGTTCATTGATCTTGATCAGCGGTACGGGATCGTACGAGTCGGAGACAATTCTGCTGCGGTCCGCGTGCGAGAGCAGCAGGTTGTCGAAGTCGTACAGGAACCTGGGCGGCGCGGGCGTTTCCTCGTGCGGCCTCGGCGCGTCCGGCAGGTCGAACAGCTCGCGGCCCTGTTCGTCGGTGAACGTGACGAGGCTCATCCTCGCGAAGACCTCTTTGAGGCGGGTCACTCCGGACCACTGCTGCGCGTCTTTGACGGTCGCCGGACCGAATGCCCTCAGATATCTGGTCACGAGGGTTTCTGTCGGCTCGGTGACAGGTCCTCCGTGGAGCCAGTTCTCCATGGACGTGTGTTTCGCCAGGCCGCTACCGGTCCACGTCCCTCTCGGCGGTGTTTGCACGAGTGGGACCCACATGCGGATGGCCTGGGCGAGTGCGGCCGGATCCCGGTGGAACTCTTTTTCTAGTGATTTCCCTAGTTCTGTGAATGTTATGGGCTGCTCCTCGACGAGTGCCCGTCCGGCTTTGACCAGGGCTTCCTTGTCGAGGTCTTTCAGGTGCCTGCCGAACGCGCCCATCGTGGTGCGCTCGATCGGCGGGTCGACGAGCGGGCGCAGCCACCTGGCGTCCTCGGCCGTGACCAGGTGGATCGTCGAGCGCATCAGCGCCATGCGCACGACGCGCCGTTCGGTCAGGTGGGCCGACAGCTCGTGCGGGTCGAAGGCTTCGAGGCGCGACCACATGCCCGTGTACCAGGACTTGACCGTCTGCGACTGCAGGCCCGCCAGGTGCTCCACCGCGTCGAGCACCGGCATCGTGCTGCGTTCGAGCAGCAGCTGTCGCGCGAGGGTGGCCCGGTTGAGCGCGCGGCGGGTCAGCGTCGTCATAGCGCCACGGTAGAGGCCGTTGCGGCCAGTTCCCGTCCTTGTGGCAGCCAGAGCACGCGCAACGCGCCGTCCGGGTTGGCGCGGTGGTAGGGCGCGCCGTTCCACGGCGTCAGCTCCAGTACGCCGAGCACTTGGGCGTAGCGGGCAAGGGCTTCACGAGGCAGCGCGGCGATCTGATGCAGTGCCTCGGTCGGTTTCGACGCGGTACAACTACTGGCCCAGCCGCTCCCGCAGGAGTGCCTGCACGTCCTCCGCGGACACGCTGTCGGTGGGCAGTACACCGGTGCGCAGCGTCTGTTCGGCCCGCAGGAGCATCCGCCGGTGCGCGGCAGGATCGGCCTGGGTCATCCGTGCGATGCGGTGCCAGTGCTCGAGCGTCTGCTGCAGCTCGTCGAGGCTCAGCGTCTCTGCCGCGATCTTGCGCGCTCGCTGGTAGTCGCGGTCGAAGTCGGCCGTTTCCTCTGGCAGCAACGCGGCTCGGATCGCGCGCGGACTCCTGTCCGGCGGACCTGCCGGGAGCGGAGCAGCAGGGGAAGCCACGGCCTCGCAATAGCGTGTCGGTGGGCAGCGACAGGGTGTCCTGGATGCGCGGCGCCGGCACTCGACCGGCTGAACTTGAAGGTGACGCGACGTCACCTCCTACCGTGAGCCGCATGGGACTCAAGGTCGGCGAACTGGCGCACTCATCAGGACTGACCGTCCGCACCTTGCGCTACTACGACCAGATCGGCCTGCTGACCCCGTCGCGCAGCACGGGCGGCCACCGCCTGTACGACGAGGCGGACGTGCAGCGCCTGTACCGGATCTGCCTGCTGCGGCGGATCGGGCTGCACCTCGACGACATCGCGAGCGCGCTCGACGACCCCGGCTGGGACCTGGAGCACGCGCTGCGCCGTCACCTGGACCTGGTCGACCACCGGCTGGCGGTGAGCGGGCAGCTGCGCAAACGCCTGGCCGCGATGCTGGCCGCGTTCCCGCCGAAGACGAGTGACGTGCTGGAGACGATGGAGGAGATGGTCATGCTCGACACGGCTGTGCAGCGCAGGATCTCGATCCTGGTGTACGAGGACATCGCGGCGGCCCACGCCCACCTGGTCGGGGTGTTCGGGCTGGGTGAGGGCAGGCTCGACTTCGCGGACGGGGTCTGCGTCCACGGTGAGGTGCAGGCGGGCGACGGGGTGATCTGGCTGCACCGGGTGTCGCCGGAGTTCGGGCTCGCGTCGCCGAAGACGCTCGGCGCGTCGACGGCCACGACCGCGGTCATGGTCGAGGACGTCGACGCCCACCACGCGCGTGCGGTCGAACGTGGCGCCGACGTCGTCTACCCGCCGGTGGACCAGCCGTACGGGTTCCGCGAGTACAGCGCCCGCGACCCCGAAGGCGGGCTGTGGTCGTTCATGAGCCCCTTGGACTAGTGCGCGATCACGTGGAGGATCCGGACCGGCTTGCGCGGCAGCCCGTCCGGCTCGCCGTTCGGGCCGGGGATGATGCCGGCCGCCACGATGCGGTCCAGCGCGTCCATGCCGTGCGTGACGCGACCGAGGATCGTGTAGACCGGGCGGATCAACGCCTGCGAGTGCACGACGAAGAACTCGCTGCCGTTCGTGCCCGGCCCCTGGTTGCCCATGGCGATCGTGCCGCGCGGGTACTTCTCCTGCCCGGTCACCTCGTCGACGAACTTGTAGCCGGGGCCGCCCTTCTCCGCCTCGATCAGGTCGCCGCACTGCAGCACGCCGAGCCGGTCGTAGTTCGTCAGCCGGAAGCACTGCGTGTGCGTGTAGAAGAAGCTGCGTGCGAGGTGCGCGAAGTTGTGCACGCCGCACGGTGCGTTGGCGCGGTCGAGCTCGGCGACGACCGTGCCGTAGTTCGTCAGGATCGTCACGTGCACGGTGCCCTGGGAGCGGGCCCGCGGTGACGGCCGGTGGACCGGGCGCGCGGCCGGGTTCTCCGGGGTCGGGGTGAACTCGCAGTGCGTCGTGGCCGGGGAAGCGCTGGCCACGGGGGACACCGACAGGGCGAGCAGAACAGCGAGCAGCAGCTTCATGCGCTGGACGTTACCGACACCTCACGCTCGGTCGTCACCTTCTTTCGGGCCGGATTGCGCCGCTCCAGCCACCACTGGCTGAGCAGCAGCGGGACGGTCCACCCGAGCCAGGTCGAGATGCCCGCGACCAGCGGCCCGATCTCCGACTCCGGGTAGAACGACATCAGCGACAGGTACGCGACGACGCCCCAGATCCGGTTGCTGATGATCGACGCGGTCAGCGCGAAGCTGCGGATCATCCACCGCCGGTGGTCGCCGAACCGCCGCTGCCGCGCCATCCGGTAGCCCGTCACCGACGTCAGCAGCCACAGCGTGGCGAGCATGACGTTGCTCGTGCCCGCGACCGGCCCGAACGGCGTGGTCGCTCCGACGACCAGACCCGTCAGGCCCGCAGGGAAGACGCCGGCGAAGAAGTAGACGCGGCCGATCCGGCGGTGCCACACCGGGAACCGCGATCGGAACCACGGCCACACCTGCAGGCCGCACGTCGCCAGCGCGACCGACCCGCACAGGACGTGCACGACCAGCAGCGGGTAGTGCCCCGCCCACGTCGCGGGCACGCGCGACTGCGCCGGGTCGAGCGACAGGTACGGCGGGATCGAGAAAGCCAGGAACACGAGCACCACGAACCCCAGCGGTGCCACCCACGGACGCTTCCACCAAGTCATGTGCGCAGCGTGGAACACCTCGCTTACGGCTCGCGCACCGCGCGCTGACGGCCGGGAAAAGGCGACGCAAGGCCCCCGCAAGACCTCGCGAAGTGGCGGCTGTCACGCGTGTCAGACCCCGGTGTCAGCGAAGTGTCAGAGGTTCTGACCAGCGCAAACGGCATGCCGGTAAGCCGAATGAGGGAGCGCCGCGCTGACAGGTCGGCGAGATGCGCTGTCAGGTCGCTGTCAGGACGGCTGAGCACAGTCAGTGCCATGACCGGATACGTCACCGACTGAGAAAGCCTTGAGGAGAAAGAATGTTCAGCAAGATCGCCAGCGTCCTCGGAGCCGGTGTGCTCGCCGTCGGTGGCATGGTCCTCGCAGCGGCGCCCGCCAGCGCCGAGACGAACCCGCACTGCGCCCGGTCCACCCAGATCGGCTCCACCGCCTACATCACCTGGAACGGCCAGACCGCCGCGTCGGTCAAGCAGTACGCGGGATGCGGCCAGAACTTCGGCTACGTCTACGTCTGGGAGGGCTTCCGCTCCTCGCACCGCTCCTACGAGATCTGCGCGGCCGTCCGTGCCAACGGAGATGCCCGCGAGGGCACGCAGTGCAGCGACCCGAGGAAGGCGCAGGCGGAGATCTGGTCGCTCGGCACGAACACGCTGAACAAGTGCACCAGGGCCGACGGCAACCTGAGCATCGGAGGCACTGAGCGCAGCGCCCGCACGAGTGAGCGGTGCTGACCGTGAAGAAGGCGATTCTCACGGCGCTCGCCGCGGTCGCGGTACTCGCCCCGATGGTGCAGGGCACGGCGCAGGCGGAGGTGCGCTCGTTCCCCGTCACGACCACTTTGGACGGTCGGACGGTCAAGGACCCGGACGTGCCGGTCGGCAAGCAGCGCGTCGCCGACATGTACGCCAAGGGCACCAAGGTCAAGATCGTCTGCCAGGACAAGGGTCCTGAGTACGGCGGCAAGGGCATCTGGGACCTCACGGTCGAGGGGCTGTGGATCCCGGACGGCTACGTGGAGACCGGCTCCGACGGCATGGTGATGGCCAAGTGCGCCATCCCGAAGAGCTACCCGGCGAAGACGGATCTCAACGGCCGCAAGAACAAGGGTGACGCGGCGACCGCGCCGGGATCGGTCGTCGACAAGTACGAGGAGGGGCAGCAGGTCCCCGTCAAGTGCCAGGCGCAGGCCGACGGCGGCACGATCTGGGACTTCACCACGGACAACCTGTGGGTGCCCGACACGTACGTGAAGACCGGCGTCGACGGGTTCGTGCAGGGCCTGCCGCGCTGCGACACCGACGGCATCGACGGCGGCGAGGAGCCTCCGGGCAACGTCGTCCACGGCCGCAGCAACGGCCCCGCGGGGCCGGCCACGGGCACGAACGCCGAGAAGGTCAAGCGCGTCATCGACACGGCGAAGTCCCAGATGGGCAAGGGCTTCAACTACTCGTGGGGTGCGGGTGGCAAGGGCGGTGCGTCCTACGGCATCCACCACTACCCGGACGGCGACCCGAGCCAGGGCGACGACTACAACCGCCTCGGCTACGACTGCTCCGGCCTCACGCTCTACGCGTTCTGGAAGGGCGCCGGCATCGACATCGGCAGCTGGACCGGACCGCAGAACACCAAGGGCCGCGCGGTGGCGCTGTCCGCTCGCCAGCCCGGCGACCTCGTCTTCTGGGGACGGTCGGACAACGACTCGGACGCGACGACGCACGTCGCGATCTACCTGGGAGACAACAAGATCCTGGAAGCCGCTCCGCCGCGTGACGGCAAGAGCGTGCGCATCAGCGATCTGTACCGGCACGGAAATCCGTACACCAAGGTCCGTCGAATCATCGGATAAGGGGAGTTTTCAAGTGAAGATCGGCAAGATCCTTTCGGCAGGCCTCGGCCTCGCGATCAGCGTGGGCGTGCTCACGATCGGCGGCGGCTCGGCCAGCGCCGCGACCAACTTCCAGATGCCGTTCCCGTGCGGCCAGGTCTGGGAAGGCCAGACCCGCACCAACCACAGCCCCGCCAACGCGGTCGACCTGAACCGCGGCGCGGACGAGGGTGACGCGGTCGTCGCGTCGGCGTCCGGCACGGTCACCAAGGTGCGCAACGAGGGCAGCACCAGCTACGGCCGCTGGATCGAGATCAGCCACGGCTCCGGCTACACCACCCGGTACGCCCACCTGTCGGCGCAGCGCGTCTCCGTCGGCCAGAACGTCTCGCAGGGCCAGACCATCGGCAACGTCGGCAACACCGGCGGTTCCACCGGTGCGCACCTGCACTACGAGCAGCTGCTGAACGGCACCGCGCAGAAGATCAAGTGGAACGGCGCGCAGATCCTCTACTGGGGCTCCAAGTCCTACACGTCGAAGAACTGCGGTGGCGGCGGCACGCCCGGCAACCCGTACACCCCCGAGGAGGTCTGCGGCGACGGCTACAAGGTCGTCGACCAGGCTGCCGTGACCGGCGGCAAGGTGTTCCTGCTCTACAACTCGGGCAACGGCAACAACTGCGTCACCACCATCAAGTCCGTCTCGCTCGGCCAGGAGACCAGCACCTCCGCGTTCCTCGAGGTGCAGGGTGCGGCTCGCGTCACCGACTCGGGTGCCTACGGCTACTACGCCGGTCCGGTCCGCAAGGCGGCCCCCGGCAAGTGCGTGAAGTGGGGCGGCCAGGTCGGCTCCTCGGGCGGCTACACGAGCGGCTTCGAGCACTGCGGCTGATCGACCAGCACTGATTCCAGCAAGTTGTCACAACGCAGGCCGGGCGTGCCGAGCAATTCGGCCGCCCGGCCTTTGTGCTGTGCATCGCCCAAGATCTTGGCGAGCTGACGGTGTGCGGCGCCTTCGCCGTAACGGTCACCGCGCTTCGACGTCAACGCCAGGCACTGGCGCGCATCGTCAGCCGCAGCGGGATCACCCTGTGCCAGCAGGACTTCCGAGCGGCACAGCAACGCGCCCCACTCGTCGTTGTGCTCACCGGTGATCCGGCACAGCTCGACGCACTCGTCGAACGCCAGCCGCGCCGCGTCGAGATCACCCAGCCTCAACTGCGCCTGACCGACCGACGCCAGCGCGTACGCCACACCGGCCGGGTCGTCGTGCTTCCGCGCCAGATCAAGGCTTTCCCGTGCGGCGTCCAGCGCGGGGACGTACCGCCCGGCCAGCTGGTGCACCTGGGCGAGCGCGCTCAACGCGACCCGCTCCGCGCCATCGGGCCCGTGCCGCACCACGAGGTCCACCGCCTTCTCCAGGCACGCCAGCGCTTCGGGCAGCTCCCCGAGCTCGCGGTGGATCAACCCGATGCCGGTCAGCGCGCGGCCCTGCCCGAACGGGTCGTCCGCACGCGCCTCCAGCACTTCGGCCAGCTGCTCACGAGCCAGTGCGAACGAGCCGATCCGCCGGTTCGCGGCGGACGACACGAGCAATGCGGTCTGCGCTGCTTCCGGTGTGCCGCACCGACGTGCGGCGGTCGTGGCGATCCGGCCCAACTCGACCAGCTCGGCCGTGCGGTCCTGCTTGTAGAGGTGCGAGTACAGCATGTGAGCGATGGTCAGCGCGTACTGCGCGAGACCGTCGGTGTCCGCGACGGCCCGCGCCGCCGAGAGCAGGTTGTCGGCCTCGGCGGTGATCCACTCGACGGGCGAGTCGATGTCATCGGTCGAGGGCAGCGAACCCAGCGCGCCGAACGCGTGCGGCCGCAGCCGGGCGTGCACGGCGGCGAGCGTGTCGCGGTAGTGGGCCAGTGCGCGCTCCAGCGCCTGCGGTTCATCGACTGGAAGCTCCGTGCCGAGCAGGCGCAGCAGGTCGTGCATCCGGTATCCGCTGTCCCCTGGTTCCACGAGCCGCGCGTCCACCAGCGCGTCCAGCTCACGGTCCACATCAGACACGTCGAGCAGTGCCGCGGCGACACCGGAGCTGACCGACGGCACGTGCAGCCTGCTGAGCAACGCGAACGCGCGCACGGCCCGTGCGGGCAGCCCGGCGACGCTGACCTGGAGGCTCGACCGCACGCCGAGGTCGTCGAAGTTCAGCTCGTCGAGCCGGTGCCGCTGGTCGGCGAGCCTGCGCGCCAGCGTGGCCATCGTCCAGTCCGGGCGGCTGCGCAGCCGGGCCGCCGCGACCCGCAGTGCCAGCGGCAGGTGGTCGCACGCGCGGGCCACCTCGAGCGCGCCTTCGCCTGACGAACCGGACAGCACCTCCAGCAGCTCGACGGACTGCTGCTCGGGCAGCGGTCCGAGCGCGAAGTGCCGTCCGTCCACGGTCGCCAGCACGCGCCTGCTGGTGATCAGCACCGCGCTGCCGGGACCACCGGGCAGCAGCGGGACGACCTGTGCCGCGTCGACCGCGTTGTCCAGCACCAGCAACACCTTCCGGCGCGCCAGCAGCGACCGGTACAGCGCGGTCGCCTCCGCCGGGTCGGTCGGGACGGCGAGCGGTGGCGTGCCGAGCGCGCGCAGGAACCGGCGCACCACCTCGGCGGGCGGCAGCGGGTCGAGTCCGGGGGAGGCGCCGCGCAGGTCCGCGTACAGCTGGCCATCGGGGAAGCGGTCGGCGACCTGATGCGCGACCCGCAGCACGACCGCGGACTTCCCCTGCCCACCCGGCCCGTGCACGGCGACCGTCGAACCGGAACCCAGCGCGTCGAGCAGCGCGGCGCACTCGTCGGCGCGTCCGACGAACGTAGGCGGCTGCGACGGCAGCTCGCGCGGGCTGAGCGGGGAGCTCGCGGGACCGGACAGGATCGTGGCGTGCAGGTCGCGCAGCTCCTGGCCGGGGTCGAGGCCCAGCTCGTCGGCCAGCAGGCGGCGGCCGTCCTCGTAGACGGTGAGCGCGTCGGCCTGCCTGCCGGACCGGTGCAGGGCGAGCATCAGGCTGCCGCGCAAACGCTCGCGCAACGGGTGAGCTGCGAGTTCGCTGGTCAACGAGCTGACCAGCGCGTGGTGCTCACCGCTGCTCAACGCCACGTCGGCGCCGCGTTCGACGGCGGCCAGGCGTTCCTCCTCGAGCGCGGACGCCATGCGCAGCCCGCGTGAGGTGTCCGCGAGGTCGGCGAGCGCAGGGCCCCGCCACAACGCCAGCGCGTCGCGGAACTCGCCGCGCCCGACCCGCAGCCGGAACTCCTGCAGGTCGAGCGAGTCCGCGGGGATGTCGAGCCGGTAGCCCTGCCGCGACCCGGCGAGGGTCACGCCGGGCAGGTCCGCGAGGCACCGCCGCAGCTGCGACACGTGCACCTGCACGGCTTTCCGCGCGCTGGGCGGCGACTCGTCCTCCCACAGCGCGGTCATCAGGTGGTCGACCGACACGGCCTGGCCCGCGTGCAGCAGCAGCTCCACGAGCACCCTGATCGGCTGTCCGGGCGGTACGCGAACCTCGCGCTGCTGGTACGTGACCTGCAGCGGGCCGAGTATTCCGAAACGGACGCCATCCACCGGATCAAGATAGGCGAGAATCGGCGGCGTGACGTTCGGCATCCTGGGGCCACTCGAGGCGCGCACGGCGGACGGCCCGGTCGCGCTCGGCGGACCGCGGCCCCGGTCGCTGCTCGCGCTGCTGCTGCTCGAGGCAGGCCACGTGGTGCCGACGGACCGCCTGATCGACGGCCTGTACGGCGAGGACCCGCCCGGTGACGCCGCGAACGCGTTGCAGGGCCAGGTCTCCCGCCTGCGCCGCACGCTCGGCAGCGGTGTGATCGAGTTCCACCCGGCCGGGTACCGCATCGTCGTCTCGCCGGACGACGTCGACGCGCACCGCTTCACGCGGCTGGCCGCCGACGGGCGCCGCGCGCTGGAGGCGGGTGACGCCGCGTCGGCTTCGTCACTGCTGCGCTCGGCGCTGGAGCTGTGGCGCGGGCCCGCGCTGGTGGACGTCCCGGTCGCCACCGCCCAGGCCGCCCGGCTGGAGGAGCTGCGCGTCGCGGCACTGGAGGACCGGGTCGCCGCCGACCTGCTGCTCGGTGAGGCCGGACTGGTCGCCGAGCTGCAGGAGCTCGTGGCCGCGCACCCGTTGCGCGAACGGTTGCGGGGGCAGCTGATGCGCGCGCTGTACGGCGCGGGACGGCAGGCCGAGGCGCTCGAGGTGTACGAGGACGCCCGCCGCCTGCTGGCCGACGAGCTGGGCGCGGACCCGTCGCCCGAGCTGGCCGCGGTGCACCTCGCGGTGCTGCGCGGGGAGACGGTGGCGCGGACCGGGTTGCCCGCGCAGCTGACCAGCTTCGTCGGCCGCGAAGGGGAGCTGACGCGCATCGCGGACCTGCTGGACCGCGAACGGCTCGTCACGCTCACCGGTCCCGGTGGCGCGGGCAAGACCAGGCTCTCCGTCGAGGCCGCCGCCCGCGACCCGCGCGAGTCGTGCTTCGTCGACTTCGCCCAGCTCCGCGACGGCACCGGCGTCCAGCAGACCGTGCTCGGCGCACTCGGCCTGCGTGAATCCGGTCTGCCGCAACAGGATCCGCGCGAACGGCTGGTCGCTGCGCTGCACGACCGCAAAGTGCTGCTGGTACTGGACAACTGCGAGCACGTGATCGACGCGGCCGCGCAGCTCGCCCACGACCTGCTCGGCGCCTGCCCGGACCTGCGCGTCATCGCGACGAGCCGGGAGGCGCTGAACATCACCGGCGAGGTCCTGTGTCCGGTCCCGCCGCTGGAGCTGGAACCGTCGGTCAGCCTCTTCAAGGACCGGGCGAGAGCCGTGCGCCCGGAGTTCACCCCGGACGACGACACCCGCCGCATCTGCGCCGCGCTCGACGGTCTGCCGCTGGCGATCGAGCTCGCGGCGGCCAGGCTCCGCACGCTCACGACCGGCGAGCTGGCGTCCCGTTTGGACGATCGCTTCCGGTTGTTGAACCGGGGCAGCAGGACGGTCGCGCCACGACACCAGACGCTCCGCGCGGTCGTGGAGTGGAGCTGGGACCTCCTCGACGAGGAGGAGCAGGACCTGGCCGCGCGGCTGTCGGTGTTCGCCGGCGGTGCGACGCTCGAGTCGGCGGCGCACGTGTGCGCGTCGGACGACGTGCTCGACCTGTTGGCGGGCCTGGTCGACAAGTCGCTCGTCGAGGTGTCCGACGGGCGTTATCGCATGCTGGAGACGATCCGCGCGTTCTGCGCCGAACGCCTGGAGAACCCGGAGGCGACGGCGCGGAGGCACGCCGAGTACTTCCGCGACCTGGCCGCGGAGGCGGACGCGCACCTGCGCAACGAAGAGCAGCTCACCTGGATCGCCCGCCTCGGCGCCGAGCACGCGAACCTCCGGGCGGCGCTCGCCTGGGCCGTGGCTGCGGACGAACCGCTGGCGCTCGACCTGTTCCGCGAGCTGTCCTGGTACTGGTACCTGCGCGGGGTGCGGGCCGAGGTCGTGCCGCTCGCCCAGCGGCTGCTCGCCCAGCTCGAACCGTCGGCGACGGAGGAGTACGTGATCATCGCGGCGCACGCGGCGCCCGAGCAGGTCGCCGAGCTCCTCCCGCGGCTCACCGGGCCGATCAGGCAGCCGTTCGTGCTGATCGCGTGGGCGATGCTGGCCGGGCCGCCGGACCCGGACACGGAGACCAACCCGCTGCGGATCGAGATCGAGTCCAGCACCGACCCGTGGATCCAGGGCCTCGTCGGCTTCAGCAACGGCTACACCACCTGGTTCGTCAGCGGCGACCGGGAGGGCGCGGAACGGTCCTGTCTCGACGCGCTGACCAAGTTCCGCTCGCTCGGCGAACGGTGGGGGCTCGCCCAGGTGCTCGACGCGCTCGCCAACCTCGCCACGGACCCGGCAAGAGCGGTGGAGCTGACCGACGAGGCGCTGGAGGTCGTCGGCCAGCTCAGTGCGTCCGAGGAGCTCGCCGAGCTGCGCTGCCGTCGCGCGGACCGGCTGGTGGCGCTCGGTGATCTCGTTGGCGCGCAACGGGACTACTCGCTCGCGCTGGAGCTGGCCAGACGGGCCGGGCTCGCGGCGACGCGGGCGCTGGCGCACGCCGGGCTCGGCGAGCTGGCCCGGCGGCGCGGTGAGCTGGCCGAGGCGCGGCGGCTGCTGGACCAGGCGGTGCTGGAGACCGGGCCGGGCTGGATGCACGACGCCGCACGGGCGCAGGTCGACGAGGCGTTCGCCAGACTCGCCGCCGACGAAAGCAGGTCGTGAGTGATCAGGAGTGCTATAGGCCTCCCAATCACTCACGACCTCTGACCTGCGCTGGCGTAGTCGGGGAGCGTGATCCCGTTGGCGGCCTTCATGTCCATCCGCGCGAACATCCCGCCCAGCGGCAGCCGGGCCATCGCGTTGAACATCCTGTCGCGCAACCAGATCCGCGTCCGCGACTTCGGCGCGAGGAACGGTCCGGGATTGCCCTGACAGCCCGCCGCGTACGGGCGGATCAGCGCCTCGTACGCCGCGAACGCGGCAACGTGGTCGCGATGTGCCGCCAGCTCACCGGCCAGCACGTACGACGACACGATCGCCAGCCCCGTGCCCATGCCGCCGAGCGCCGCGCCGTACCCCGCGTCACCGACCAGACCGATGCGGCCACTGGTGATGCGATCCATCCGCACCCTCGTGATGGGGTCGAAGAAGAAGTCCTCCGCGTCACGCATGATCTCGAGCAGCTCGGGCGTGTGCCAGCCCATGCCCTCGTACGCCCGCGCGACGATCTCCTTCTGCGCGGCCACATCCCGCCGGTCGTAGTCCAGCTCCTCGGACGCGAAGAGGAACAGGCCGGGGCTCGCGACCCGGCCGGGCGTCGTGCACATCGTGTTCCCGTAGGAGTCGGGAGCGCTGAACGACGCGACGTAGTAGCCGAGGAACTCGGGCGTCCAGCCGGAGAACGCCAGCGCCCGGACCCCGGAGTGCATGCCGTCCGCGCCGATGACCAGATCGAACCGCCGGGGCGCGCCGCGCGAGAACGTCACGTCGACACCGGAACCGTCGTCCACCACACCGGTGATGTGGTCACCGAAGACGTACTCGACGTCGGAAGACGTTGCGTCGTAAAGGATCCGGCTCAGGTTGCCGCGCAGGATCTCGACCTCGCCCGCGGTGAAGTCGGCAGGCAGCACCGCGTGCGTCCGGCCGGACTCGTCGACGAACACGCAGTCCTGCCGCGCGGTCTGCCGGCGGCGGATCTCGTCGAGGACACCCATGCGACGCAGCACGCTCAGGTGCGCGTCGCCGCGGAAGTCGACGGCCTGGCCGCCCGGCCGCAGCGCGGGGGCGCGCTCGACCACCGTGGGGTTGAAGCCGAACCGCCGCAGCCAGAAGGCGAGCGACGGCCCGGCGATGCTCGCGCCGGAGATCAGGATGTCCATGCCCCGCAGGGTCAAAGACGCCGCTGACCATCCACTGACCGAGTGCTGACCGCGTGATCAGCCGACCAGGCCGAGCATCTGGCTGACCTGCGCCTGCCGCGACTGGACGACGCGGTCCGCGTACGCCTTCGTCTCGGGGTTGGAGCCGTCCGCGATCTCGGTGCGGGCCATCTCGACCGCGCCGCCCTGGTGCCCGGTCATCAGGTTCAGGTAGGTGGTGTCGAACTCGGCGCCGCTGAGGTCCTTGAGGTCGTTGAGCACCTTCGCGTCGATGAGCGGCAGCCCGCCGTGGTGGGCGTGCGCGTTCGGGTTGTGGTCCGTCGTCGTCGGCTTGCCCCAGGTCTGCAGCCACGACTTCAGCGTGGTGAGCTCCTCGCGCTGCGTCGAGTCGACCGCCGCGGCGAGGTCCCTCAGCTCCTGGCGGGTCGCCTTCGCCTTGGCGACCACGGCCATGTCCACGCCCTGCTCGAGGTGCGCGATCATCATCTGCGCGAACATGACGTCCGCGTCGTTGTGGGCCGACGAGACCGAGGCGCTGGTGGGTGGTGGGGGGGGGGGGGGCCCCGGCCCCCCGCCCCCCCCCCCCCGCCCCCCCCCCCCCCCCCCACCCCGCGAGCACCAGCACCGCGGCGAGAGCCGCGATCAGGTTGTGCCGCATGAGATTCAGATCTTCTCCCAGAGCGCTGCCGCGTTCGGCGGCTCCCAGCCGGGCAGTGACGTGTGCGCCTGGCGGCAGCGGTACGTGGAGCCGCCGTAGGTCACCGTCTGGCCGACCGAGTACGCCGTGTTCGCCGCCCACGTGCCACCTGCAGGCGGTGGTGTGGTCGTCGGAGGCGTCGTGGTCGGGGGCTGCGTGGTCGTGGTCGGCGGGTTGCCGCCACCGCCACCGATGTTCAGGTCGACGCACGAGTAGAACGCGTTGACCGTGTCACCGATGTTCCAGATCGCGAGCAGCTTCTGCCGTCCGCTGAAACCACCGAAGTTGATGTTGTGCGTGACGGTCGCCGGGGGCTGCACGTTGCCGCCGTCCACGAAACCGACCCGAGTGCCACCGATGTAGTACTCGTAGTTCGCCGTGCGGTGCCGTGCGGTGAAGGTCCAGGTGAACGACGCCGAGCTGCCGACGTTGCTCACGCGCCAGCCCTTGTTGTCGTCGCTCAGCTCCGCGAACTGACCCAGGTTCGCGTGACAGCTGCGCAGCCCCTTCGGGCCCTCGACGCTCTGCGGTTCGTACTTGATGTTGCCGCAGGCGACGATGCCTTGTGCGCACTGAGCCTGACGACTGGCCGGGGACGAAACGTAACCGTGAGCGTTCGCCGTTGCGGCCGGGAGAGTGAAGATCAGCAGGGGCGCTAACCCTGCAATGACAGCGAGTTTCCGCTTCAAATGCATGGTGAAGCTCCTTCTGGACTGTTCCCAGGCGGGGTGGACCCCGAGCAGGGGGCGGGAACCGGGGAGCAGTGGATCGCTCACCGATCCAGTTGTGGTCTAGACCATAAACCTGACTGCGGAAAGCGGTCAAGGCATCACATTTCGGGGTTGGAAGCGGTTGAAACCGGGTATCTGCGCCGGGAGAGGTGACCTCGAGGAGGAGTCATGCGCGACTTCGGCGAGCCTGCTCGCGCGTCGGGACCGGGCGTGGTCGTGGAGGGTCCACCGGACGCGCCGACCGTGCTGGTGATCGATCCGGCAGGCGCGGCGAGCCACGGCGAGATCCCGGCGACCTGGCGCGAGCTGACCGACCACCTGCGCGTCGTCTGGTTGCGCGCGCCCGCCGCGCCGGACTGGCTGTCCACAATGGACCGCGTGCTCGCCAGGCACCACGGCGACCGCGCGACGATCGACGTCGTCACGAGCGGTCCGCTGGCCGGTCAGGTGCTGGATCTCGCGTCACGGCACCAAAGCCTGGTTCGCTCGCTGCTGCTGGTCGACCCCGAGATCGAGCGGACCGTCGAGGGGCTCGACGTCCGGGTCATCGCGGTGACCGACGAGGGCCCGGCGCCGATCGGGCATCCGGACGTGGTCGTCGCCGTCGTGCGCGAGCTGCTCTCGCTCGACTCGGACCGCGACATGGAGCCGCCGCGCAAGTCCGGCGCGTCGCTGGTCTGGCAGGCCGTGCACGCGGTGTGGGAGTCGCTGGCCCAACGGGCCCCCAAATGATCTTTTCCGTGCTGCTCACGCCGCTGGCCAAGGGCGTGATCATCCGCAGACCGCGGGTGATGGCGCTGGCCGAGCGGCAGCAGTGGGACGCGTGCGGTATCCGCGCCATGCAGAGACTGCGCGCGAAGCACGGTCTCGCGCCGTACCCGCTGCGGATCTTCGGCAGGCAGTTCGCGCTGCTCATCGACCCCGCCGAAGTCGAACGGGTGCTGGAGCACTCGCCGGAACCGTTCGCACCCGCCACCCGTGAGAAGACCGCCGCGCTGCGGCACTTCCAGCCGCACGGCGTGCTCACCTCACGCGGGGAGCTGCGCGAGCTGCGCCGGGCGTTCAACGAGATCGTGCTGGCCGCGGACGTCGATGTCGAGGCGGTCGTCGAGTACGAGGTCGACCGGATGCTGCAGCACACCACGACGCTGGACTGGGACACTTTCGCCGTCTGCTGGTGGCGCATCGTGCGCCGGATCGTGCTGGGCACGGGCGCGCGCGACGACAACGGGCTGACCGACTCGCTCGCCGCGCTGCGCCGTGCCGCGAACTGGGCTTTCCTGCGCCCGCAGCGGCGCGGGCTGCGGCGGAGGTTCCAGCGCGGCCTGGCCGTGCACCTCGACCGCGCCGAGCAGGGCACTTTGGCCGCCGCGATCGCGGACGTGCCGGTGGCGCCGGGCGTCGACCCGTACGGGCAGGTGCCGCACTGGCTGTTCGCGTTCGACGCGGCAGGCATGTCGACGTTCCGCGCGCTCACCCTGCCGCCCGACGACCTGGCCGTGCTCGAGGCGGTCCGCCTGTGGCCGACGACGCCGCTGCTGCTGCGCGAGTCCACCGTGGACGGCACGACGTACCTCATCTACACGCCGTTCTTCCACCGAGACGACGAGACGCTGCCGTTCGCACACCGGTTCGCCCCCGAGATCTGGCGCAACGGCCGCAAGCCCGCACTGGTGCCGTTCAGCGCGGGACCGGGCGTCTGCCCCGGCCGGGACCTGGTGCTGCGGACCGGCGCGGCGGTGCTGACCGCCTTGCGCGCGCGTCACCACTTCACGCCGAGCGTGTCGTTCGGGCCCGAGCTGCCCGCGACCCTCAACCACTTCGGACTTCGCTTCGAAGTGAACTGAACCGTCCGGTCATCCCTCCCGTATGCCCCGGCAGGAGACTCAGTGGGAGGACGGATGCACGCGCGTCTGCTCGTCGTCGTGATCAGCTTGTTGGCACTGCTCACCTCGGGCTGCTCGATGATCGGTGGCAAGGAGGACGCGGTCGCCAACGAGGCGGACGCGACGTTCTCCCTGCGAATGATCCCGCACCACCGCCAGACGATCGAGATCGCGAAACTCGCGCCGGAGCGGTCGACCGACGTGTTCGTCACCGGCATCGCGGACCAGATCGCGAACGCCGAGAACAGCGAGATCTCCCAGATGGCGGACTACCTCAAGCAGTGGAACATCCAGGTGCCCGGCGACGACGCCAAGGCGACGCACGCCATGGCCGGAATGCTGAGCTCCAAGGACATGGAAGCGCTCAAGGCCGCCAAGGGCGCCCAGTTCGACGCGCTGTTCCTCCCGACGCTCGCCAAGCACCTGCGCAGCGGCATCCAGATGGCCAAGGACGCGCAGGGCAAGGGCATCCACGCCGGCTCGCGCGCACTGGCCGGCAAGATCATCGACTCTCAGTCCGCCGTCGTGGACGAGATCGCCAAACGAGGCAAGGCCTGATTCCCCCGCCAGGCATCCTCCGACGCCCCCTCCGCCCGGCCTCCCGCCCGGCAGAGGGGGCGTCTTCGCGTTTCCGCCAGCTCGTCAGTCCTTGATCGCCTGAGAGCTCGCGATCAAGACCGAGTGGGCGGCGAACCTGCCAGCTTGGTTCGTGGACATCGTGGTCACACCGGGGATGGTCTTCTTCCTCAGGTGCGCCTGCAGTTCGTCGTCGGATTCGATGAACTCGACGAGCTGGTCAGGATCGACGCAACGGGTCAGCGTCGCCCGAAGGTTCGTCTGCGGTGTGATCCCACCACAAAGGCACTTCGATCGTCTCGGTTCCGTTGGGCACACGCAGGACGAGCCGGTCGTCGCGACCACCGCTGGGCACGAGTCCGATGCTGTTCGCGGCGCAGCGGTCGTGAAGCTTGGCTTTCAGTGCTCGCTCCACCACCTGAGCGGCCTCAGCTCGGCGCAGTCGAGCCGCTTGCGTACTGGGTCGGGCAGCAGTGACCGCCTGATGGGCTTCCTGTTCGGACGTGGCACTGATCCAGTCAACCGCCAGGTCGTGATCTGACGCTCGCTAGTTTCGAACTAGCGGGAGATCTCGCGCCTCCTGGGTGAAGGAGGTGCGAGATGGAGAAACTGCGGGTCGCGGTCATCGTCGGGTCCACCCGGATGGGGCGGGTCGGCGACGAGATCGGTCGCTGGGCCGCCGACCGGGCGAGTGCCCGCGCGGGCCTGGACGTCACCACGGTCGACCTGGCCGAGTTCGACTTCCCCGCGCGCTACCCCGAGCAGGCCACCGAGCCGATGCGGGACTTCACCAAGCGCATCGACCACGCGGACGCCTTCGTCATCGTCACCCCCGAGTACAACCGGAGCTTCCCGGCGTCGCTCAAGCAGGCCATCGACTACGCCTACGACGAGTGGCACGGCAAGCCCGCGGGGTTCGTCTCCTACGGCCACCGCTCCGAGGGCTGGTTCGCCGTCGAGCAGCTGCGCACGGTCTTCACCGAGCTGCACGTCGTCACCATGCGCGACTTCGTCGGCATCAACCTGCTCGACGACGACCTGCGTGAACGAGAACGCCAGGCCGACACGCTGCTCGACCAGCTCACCTGGTGGGGCACCGCGCTGAGGAACGCCCGTCCCTACGTCTCCTGAAAGGAAAGAACATGCTGGCGATCGAGACCAAAGGCCTGGTCAAGGTGTTCGGCAAGACCCGTGCGGTCGACGGCGTCGACCTCGCGGTCCCCGCGGGCACCGTCTACGGGCTGCTCGGGCCGAACGGCGCGGGCAAGACGACCACCGTCCGGCTGCTCGCGACGTTGCTCAAGCCCGACGACGGCGTCGCCGAAGTGTTCGGGCACGACGTGCGCGCCGATCCGGACGCCGTGCGTGCGCTGGTCAGCCTCACCGGGCAGTACGCATCGGTCGACGAGGACCTGACGGGTACGGAGAACCTGATCCTGCTCGGCAGGCTGCTCGGCCACACGGGCAAGTCGGCCAGGGCACGCGGCGAGCAGCTGCTGGAGGCGTTCGGGCTGACCGACGCGAAGGACCGCCAGGTCAAGAACTACTCCGGCGGCATGCGGCGCAGGCTGGACATCGCGGCCAGCATCTTCGCCACGCCGCAGCTGCTGTTCCTCGACGAGCCGACGACCGGGCTCGACCCGCGCAGCCGCAACCAGGTGTGGGACATCGTCCGCGCCGTCGTGGACGCGGGCACCACGGTCCTGCTCACCACCCAGTACCTCGACGAGGCCGACCAGCTGGCGAGCCGCATCGCGGTGATCGACCGCGGCAAGGTCATCGCCGAGGGCACCAAGGGCGAGCTGAAGGCCAGCGTCGGCGTCGGATCGATCCACGTGCGGCTGCGTGACGCCGGCCAGCGCGCCGAGGCGCAGCAGCTGCTCACGCGCGTGCTCGACGCCGACATCCAGCTCGACTCCGACCCGGTCGCGCTCACCGCGTGTCTCGGGGGCCACGCGACCGAGCAGGCCGCGGAAGCACTCGCCCAGCTCGCCCGCGCGGGCATCACCGTCGACAACTTCTCACTCGGCCAGCCGAGCCTCGACGAGGTCTTCCTGGCACTGACCGACAAGGAGCAGGCAGCATGACCGCCACCATCGAGCAACTGGAAGCCCCGAAGCCGGAGGCGCTGGCGGCCGTGCTCGTTGCGAAGACGCGGCCGCCGCGACCGAGCGCGCTCAGCGCGAGCATCACGTTCGGCTGGCGCGCGGTGCTGAAGATCAAGCACGTGCCCGAGCAGCTGTTCGACGTCACCGCGTTCCCGATCATGATGATCCTGATGTTCACGTACCTCTTCGGCGGTGCGCTGGCCAGCTCGCCGACCGAGTACCTGCAGTTCCTGCTGCCGGGCATCATGGTCACGAGCGTCGTGATGATCACGATGTACACGGGTGTCGCGGTCAACACGGACATCGAGAAGGGCGTGTTCGACCGGTTCCGCACGCTGCCGATCTGGCGTCCCGCGCCGATGGTCGGCTACATCCTCGGCGACCTGCTGCGGTACGTGCTGGCGTCCACGACGATCATGCTGGTCGGACTGGTGCTCGGCTACCGGCCCGCAGGCGGCTTCACCGGCGTGGTGCTCGCGGTCGGTGTGCTGATGGCGTTCTCGTTCGCGTTCTCCTGGGTGTGGACGATGTTCGGCCTGCTGATGCGCAGCGAGAAGTCCGTGATGGGCGTGAGCATGCTCGTGCTGATGCCGCTCACGTTCCTCAGCAACGTCTACGTGAACCCGGCGACGATGCCGGGCTGGCTCCAGGCGTTCGTGAACGTCAACCCGATCACGCAGCTCGTGTCCGCGGTGCGCGGCTTCATGAGCGGCAGCGCCGACGCGGGCGCGCTGTCGTGGACGCTCGGCTACACGATCGCGTTCACGGTGGTCTTCGGTGCGCTGACGATGAGGCTCTACAACCGGAAGTGAACGCGCTCGGCCGGCTGGTACAGGCAGGTCGACCCGGTGGAGACGGCGGCGCGCAGGTGCGCCGCCAGCTCCGGGTGGATGTCGTCGAGCCTGCGGAGCGTGTCGCGGATCCTGGCCGTCACGGCCTTCCGCGCGCGCTCCGCCTCGTCGCCCAGCCGTCTCGTTCGTCCCGCGAGTCCCGCCGCGGCACGGAGTTCCTCCAGCAACGCCACGCGCTCGCGGTCCAGTGCCGCGGCGCGGTCGTCGTTCCCGGCGAGCGACGCGGAGTCGATCTCCTCGTCCAGCTGGGAAAGCCGTCGCTGGTAGGCGGCTTTCGCTTGGGCATCAAGGATGTCGTCACCGCCGAGCCGCGCGGACGGCACGGCGTCCGGGTCGAGCAGCGACACCGCCGGCACCGGTACACCAGCTCGGCTCAGCAGCACGTGCAGATCCCGCAGGCCCTTCGCGTCCGGCAGGTTCGCTGAACGGCCAGCGAACCGGAGCATCCACACCGGACCCTCGCGGTGGAACTCGTTGTCCCCCAACGGCATGCCCAGGTGGGCGCGGGCCTTCTCCGCCCAGGGGCGCGACCGCATCCGCTCAGCGGACTCGACGGCCGCGGTGAACTTCTCGGTCGCCGACGGCAGTCCGAGCGCGGCCTCGACCAGGCCGAGGTACAGGTCGACGGGACCGCTGATGTCGCAGCCGTACAACGACACCAGCCACTGACCGCGGTACGGCATGAGCGCGGTGCGCACCTGTTCGCACAGCTCCCGGTCGCCCGTCGCGGCCGCGAACTCGGCGCGGAACCGCCACCACAGCGGCTCGAACCAGCGCTGGTGCCGTTCGTCCTTGGTGGGGAACTCGGCGAGGTGCGGACGTGCCGCCTCCACGTCACCGCGGTGCAGCGCGACGAGCCCGGCGAGCAGACCGGGGTAGGAGTAGCCGCTGTTCTCGATGTCCGACCTCATCGCGTCGATCGCGTCGAGGTCACCGCGCAGCATCCGCAGCGCCCACCACAGGTGCACCTGCATCGTCGACGGGTAGGCGTGCTCGCCCGACAGCCCGTCCGCCTGGCGCAGCAACGCCTCCGCCTCGTCGAAGCCGCCGATCATCGCGGTGATGACGCTCCGGTCGATCGACGACGCCCACGTGAAACGCGGCATCCCGGCCCGTTCGCAGAGCGCGAGAAACGCGTGGAACTGGTCCAGGTAGGCGGGATCTCCCAGCTCCAGCATGGCGACCCAGCGCAGTGACATCGCGAACTGCTCGGTCGTCACGGAGCCCGTGCGCCGGGAGACCTCGATCAACTCGTCGGTGAGCTCGAGGCGTTCCGCCGCGTTGCCGAGGCCCCAGGTGACGTCGTGGGTCGCCCACAGGCTGTGCGTCAGCACCTCGTCGTCGTCGCCGTCACGGGCCAGCTTCGCCACGAACGCGCTGAGCTCGCGGGCCAGTTCCTCCTGCGTGCGACCGGGGTCCGGCTTGCCGATCATCCGCTCGTACGCCTCGTCGAGGAACGGCACGGCATCCGTCGGCTCCTTGAACCGGTACGCGACCAGCGCGACCCGTGCCAGCAGCTCCGGGTCGTCGACCTCACGCGCCACTCGGGCGGCGTCCTCGAAGACCTGCCAGCCGCCGGGGCGATCGCCGTTGTGGATCATCTCGTGGCCGAGGTCGAGCGCGATCATCACCCTGCGCTGCGGGTTCTCCGAGCGTTCGGCCGCGCGCTGGAAGTACCCGATCGACTCGTCGATCGCGAGCCGGTCGCTCGCGTCCCGTGCCGCGGCGACGAGCAGGTCCGCGGCCTTGGCCGGGTCGACGCGGTCACCGGCGAGGTAGGCGTGACGCCCCTTCTCGGCCGGTTCGGTGACCGCGTCGGCGGCGGCCGCGTGCCACCGCGCCGGGTCGTCGAGGCCGGCGTACAACGTCTCGCGGACGAGGTCGTGCACGAACGAGAAACGCCCGCCGCCCAGCGAGATCACCAGCCGCGCCTGCGCCGCCTGGTCGAGCAGCCGGTCGACCTGCGGCGCCGGTGCACCCGCCGTCGCGGCCAGCACCGGGCGGTGGAACTCGCGGCCCAGCACGGCCGCAGTGGTCAGCAGGTCGCTGACCGGCTGGGGCAGCAACGACATCCGGCGCTGCAACGCGTCCCGCACGCCCGGCGGGATCGTCGTGGTGCTGCCGGTGTGCCACAGCCGCGCGGTCTGTTCGACGAAGAACGGGTTGCCGCCGGTGCGCCGGTGCATCTCGGCGACCAGTTCGGGATCGGGCTTGGCGCCGGTCGTGCGCTCGATCAGCTCGCCGACCTCGGCCGCGTCGAGACCGGTGAGCGTCACGGTCGTCGCCTTGGCCAGCAACGGGGACATCAGCTGCTCGTCGACCTCGCCGTCGCGGTACGTGCCGATCAGCACGAGCCGTTCGAACCAGGTGTGCTGCGCGGCGAACTCCAGCAGCTTCAACGACGCCGCGTCCGCCCAGTGCAGGTCGTCCAGCACGACCACGATCGGACGGTCCTGCGCGGCCGACACCAGCGCGGTCGTCACGGCGTCGTAGAGCGTGAAGCTGTCGGTGGCCTGCGAGGTGGTCTCGCCGAGCAGCGCGGACAGCGCGGGGTGGCTGATCGCGTGCGTGCGGCCCTGATTCGTGCGGCGCAGCGCGCGGACGACCTGCGTCCACGGCCAGTAGCCCGGTGCGTTGTCCGAGTCCCAGCACGAACCGCCGAGCACGAGCGCGCCACGCGCCCGTGCTTCTTCCGCCGCGAGGGTGACGAGCGTCGTCTTCCCGATGCCCGCCTCACCGGTCACCAGCACCAGGCCGCCGTGGCTCTCCACGGCTCTGCTGATCTCCGCCCGCAGCACGCCAGCTGGGTGGTCTCGCCCGATCACCTGTGCGACGTTAGCCGAAGGGTCTGACAAACCCGGACGATCACGACGGGGGAGCGGGCGGCCCGTCGTAGTGGATCCGCTCGCGGAACGGCCGTCGTTCGAGCAGCGCGATGGCTTCGGCGACCAGGGTGCTGAGCGGGTAGGCGAGCTCGCCGTCGAACTGCTCGCGGGCGGCCTCGGTCGCGTCCCACTCGGCGTCCATGATCGGGATCAGCGCCTCGGCCTTCGGCGTCAGGTGCGCGATCCGCTGCCGCGCGTCGGTGCCGGGACGCAGCTCGGCGAGCCCGTCCTTGGCCATCTGGTTGACCGTCTGGCTGGCCGCGCTGTGCGTGACGCGCAGCTTCGTGGCGATGTCGCGGATCGAGAGCGGGCCGTGCTCGCGCAGCGCCCGGACGACGGGCACGTACCTGGGGCGCAGGTCTTCGACGCCGAGCTCTTCGTAGATCTTCATGACGTCGCCGTCGAGCAGTTCGAGCAGATGACGCAGCTGGGTCCCTAGCACTGCGCTAATATAACAGCACTGTTAGATCTGAGGGGAGATGGCGTGTACCCGGAGATCGAGCCCTACCAGCACGGCATGCTCGAGGTCGGCGACGGCAACCACATCTACTGGGAGACCAGCGGCAACCCGGACGGCAAGCCCGCCGTCGTGTGCCACGGCGGACCGGGGTCGGGCTCCCGGCCGTCCACCCGGCGGTTCTTCGACCCGGCCGCGTACCGGATCGTGCAGTTCGACCAGCGCGGGTGCGCTCGCAGCACGCCGCACGCGGGTGACCCGGCGACGTCGCTGGAGACGAACACGACCGCGCACCTCGTCGCGGACATGGAGTTGCTGCGCGAGTTCCTCGGCATCGAGAAGTGGCTCGTCATGGGCGGGTCGTGGGGTTCGACGCTCGCGCTGGTGTACGCCGAGCAGCACCCGCACCGCGTGTCGGAGCTGGTGATCCCGGCCGTGACGACGTCGCGGCACTCCGAGCACGCGTGGATCACCCGCGGGCTGCGGATCTTCTTCCCTGACCACTTCGAGGCGTTCCAGGCCGGGCTGCCGCCCGAGGACCGCGACGGCAACATCCCGGCCGCGTACCAGCGGCTGCTCAACTCGCCCGACCCGGAGGTGCGCGCGAAGGCCGCGTGGGACTGGTGCAAGTGGGATCTGGCCACGATCACCGGCGGGGACAACGACTTCACCGGCCGGTTCGCCGACCCGGACTTCCGCTACCTCTCCGCGCGGCTCGTCACGCACTACTGGGGCAACGAGGCGTTCCTCTCCGACGGCCAGGTGATCCGCGACCTCGGCAAGCTCGCCGGCATCCCCGGTGTGCTCATCCACGGCCGCAACGACTTCGGCGGCCCGCTCACCACAGCGTGGGACGTCGCGCAGGGGTGGCCCGACGCCGAGCTGGTGATCCTCAACGACGCCGGGCACACCGCGGACGAGAGCAGCAGCATGGAACGCGCCGTGCTCGCCGCACTCGACCGCTTCCGCAGGTAGAGCCTCGTGAGTGATTGGGAGCGCTATAGGCCTCCCAATCACTCACGACTGTCATGGTGCGGTGGGGCCGGGCTTGGCGTAGAGGTCCTCGCCCGCCCAGTGGATCCGGTCGTTCGCCGGCTTCGGGCGGAACGGCACGAAGTTCGCCGCGTCGTCCGTGCTCCCGGTGCCGTCGTACTTGGCGCGCAACGGGTACGGGAACACCGGGCGCGTGCGCGTGACGTTGCCCTGCTGGTCACGCCGCTCGGCGATCACCTTGTCCGGTGCCTTCCCTCGTTCGACCCAGCCGATCAGCTCCTTGAACGGGTCGAACGAGGTGAGCCCGGAGCCGTCCCCGCAGTGGTACATCGACGGGACGACGAACAGGCGTGCCCAGCTCTGCGGGACGCCCTTCGTCAGCCGCTGCCAGTAGTCCAGCGTGCCGTCGAACGGGATGGCCTCGTCGTTCGCGCCGTGCCAGATGATCAGCTTGCCGCCGGAGCGGCGGAAGTCGCGCAGGTCGAGGCTCATCGCGTTCGCCTTGAGCAGCTCGGGCGTCAGCCTGCGCAGCTCGGGCACGGTGAACTTGAACTCGGCGAGCGACGAGTGCGGCGTGCCGATCGGGTAGGCGAGGTGGCGCAGCCCGTTGTCCGCGAGGCCCGCCGAGATCGAGCCGCCGAACTCGGGGATCGGCGTGATCCAGCCGCGCCACGCGAGCTCGGAGCCGTACGTCTCGCCGCCGCCGGGGTACAGCTTGCGGCCGGCCGCGTCCGTCGGGCCCGCGTACAGCGCGCGCACGTTGTCGACTTCCGGCTGGGTGAGGCACGTCGGCTGGTCCGGTCCGTCGCACCGCAGCTTGCCGGGGTCGTAGTCGCACGCCCGCGGGTCGTCGATCTGGTCGTCGGTGAGCCCGTCGAGCTGGTCGCACTCGGCCATCACCGCGTTGTGCAGCACGGGCAGCTTCACGTCGGGGATCGGGTGACGCGCGAGCCACGCCTGGAGCACGACGATCGGGCCGTAGTGGTTGGCGGGCGCCCCGGCGATGATGCCGTCGAAGTCGTCCGGATAACGCTGTGCCAGCAGCAAGGCCTCGCGGCCGCCGTTGGAGCAGCCCGAGAAGTACGACTTGGTCGGCGCCTTGCCGTAGAACGCCTGGATGATTCGCTTGCTGGCCTTGGACAACACGTGCGGTGCGCGGAAGAAGTAGTCGTCCCGCGCGGCCTGGTTGTTCTTCCCCCAGGTCGTGTCGAACGGGTTCTCCGGCGGTGCCAGGTGGCCGTCATCGGTCGCCGCGACGGCCGCGTCACCCGCGCCCGGACCGCACTGCGGGAACGACGGCGCCTGCAGGTACCCGCAGAACCCGCCGCAGCCGTACGGCAGGTACCGGCCGCGGTACGTGCTGGTCGGCAGCTTCAGCTGGAAGCCGATGTTCGGTTCGATGGTGCCGCGCACGTCGCAGTGCTCGGCCTCCGCACCGGCGGCCACGACGGTCGCCGACTTGACGTGCGTCATCGCGTGCGGCACGTCGAAGTCGCGGACGAGGTCGGCGCACTGGCGCACCGGCCGGATGGTGGAATCCGTTGCTGCCGCAGCGGGAACGAGTCCCGCCGCGACGGTCGCGAGTGCGACGATGGGAACGAAGAGCTTGCGGTGCAAGGAAATCTTCACGAATTGTCCTCCCCCGGTTGCAGGACCGGGGTCAGCTTACGTGAATCGACGGCCTCTTCGAGGGGTCTTGCTCGTCGTGCGTCCGCAGGATCTCGCGCACCACCGGTGGCGTGTCGCCCTGTCCCAGGATCAGGTACCGGAACAGGTGCGTGAGCGGACTGCCCTCCGACCACTCGAAGTGCGCGTGCGGCCGCACGCCCGTCGCGTCGCGCAGCGCCAGCAGGATCGCGGCGATCGCGTTCGGCGCGGCCGGTGACGACGAGCGCAGGATGCGGTGGCCGTCCACCTCGACGCCGCGCACGTGCAGCGTCTTGCTGAACTCCGACGGGTCGCTGATGTCGATCTCCATGAACAGCACGTCCGCGGCGCCGGGCACCGGGTTCATCCCGCGCTGCTCGGCCTCCTTCGCGTCGTACTCGGCCTTGTCGCCGTCCTGCCGCTTGTTCGCGATGATCGTCAACGCGCCGTCGTGCGCGATCGAGTCCGTGACGAACCGCCGCGCGGCGTCGTCGAACTCGATGGCCTCGACGCGCAGCTCGGTCGTGCGGCTGACCCTGGACACCAGCGAGATCACCACGATGCCGAGGATGAAGCCCGCGGAGATCGCGATGCCGTCCGGCTTCTCGATGACGTTCTCCACCAGCGCGTACACCAGGATCAGCGTGAGCACGGTGAACCCGATGGTGGCCTGCTTCTGCTTCTTGCGCAGTGCGGAGATGGTCACCGCGACGCTGCCGGACACCATCATCGCCAGGATCCCGGTCGCGTACGCGCCGGCCTGAGCGTTGACGTCCGCCTTGAAGATGATCGTGATCAGGATGCAGATGGCCGTGTAGACGAGCACGACGGGCCGCACCGCGCGCCCCCACTCCGGCGCCATGCCGTACGACGGCAGGTAGCGCGGCACGATGTTGATGAGCCCGGCCATCGCGGACGCGCCGGCGAACCACAGGATCAGGATGCTGCTGACGTCGTAGACCGACCCGAACACCTCGCCGAGCAGCTCGTGCGCGAGGTACGCGAGCGCCCGGCCACTGGCCTCGCCGCCCGGCGCGACCTTGTCCGGCGGCACCAGCACCGTGGTGATGAAGCTCGTCACGATCAGGTACACCGACATGATCAGCGCGGCGGCCGTGAGCAGCTTGCGGGTGTTGCGGATGCGGCTCTTGAGCTTCTCCTCGGGCGTCTCACCGTCGGCCGCGACGAGCGGCATCATGCTGACCCCGGTCTCGAACCCGGACAGCCCCAGCACGAGCGCGGGGAACGCGAGGATCGCGGGCCCGATGACCCCGGCGAACCCGCCACCTCCCGCGGTGAGCGCCTGGAGCCAGTTGTCGACGGCGACCGGTTCTCCCATGAGCTTGACGATCCCTGCGACCGCGACCACCGCGTTGAGCAGGAGGAACACGCCCACCAGCGGGATCGCCACGCCGACGGCCTCGCTGAAGCCCAGCAGGAACACTCCGCCGAGGATCAGCAGCAACACGATCGTCACGATCATCTCGGCGCCGTGCAGCGCCTCCGGTGCGTACGGGTTCTCCAGCGCGTGCACCGACGCGTCCGCCGCCGAGAGCGTGATCGTGATGATCCAGCTCGTCGCCACGAAACCCAGCAGCACCAGCACGAAGATCTTGCCCCGCCAGAACGGCAGCAGGTCCTCCAGCATCGCCACCGACCCCTGGCCGTGCGGGCTCTCCTCGGCCACCCTGCGGTACATCGGGAGCATGCCCAGCAGGGTCAGCGCGACGATCAGGATCGTCGCCAGCGGCGAGAGCGCGCCCGCCGCCAGCAGAGCGATGCCGGGCAGGTACGAGAGGGTGGAGAAGTAGTCGACGCCCGTCAGGCACATGACCTTCCACCACGACTGCGGCTTCGCGTGCGACTCGGAGCTCTCCGGGCCGACCGGCTGCACGCGCTGGGCCAGCATCCACCTTGCCAGGGGCGACTTCGGGCTGCTCTGACGCTCAGGGCTGGCCACCCGTGCTGGCACCGCGTACTTCGGTGTCGTGCTCATGGGGCACACAATGCCAGCCTCTGTGGATCATGGCTGGGCTAGTGGTGCGGGGTGTCCGATTCGGTCGGTTTTGGGTTTTTGGTGGTGGGGTGGGGAGGTCCTTCGGATGCTTGGGATCATTCGGCTGCCGGTTTGTGCTCGGGGGCCGCGCCCGTTGGGCAGTGCGGGGGTTGGGAGTGCGGCGGGCGCTCTTTTCTTTTGGTACCTGCCGGTTTTCGCTGTGCTCCCTTGGTACCTGCGGGTTTCGTCGGGCTCCGTTCGCGCCGGTGGGTGTGTGTGCTCCCTTGGCTTCTGCCGCATCGTGTGGGTCGCCGGGTGAACTGGCATCGCTTCGCCGCGAGTTCTGGAGCTGCCGTACCTGCGGGCCGGGGATTGTCGGTGCTGGCTGAGACCATCGATTCGGGGGTCTCCGCGCGGGGGACGCCTGCACGAGCGCGGCCCCCGACAGCAGGCGACCGAGCGCCCAGACCAAGCGCTAAGCGCGCCAGTCGCTGGGAAACACGGCCTCCTGAACGGACAAACCGGCCGGCCGGAGGTTGCCGATCGTGCTCTGCGCGTGCAGGTCGAGGAACAGGTCCACGACGTCGGGGTCGAACTGCTTGCCCCGGCCGTTCCACAGTTCGCGCCTGGCCCGGTTCTCGTCCATGGCGGTCTGGTGTGGACGATGCGACCGCATCGCCGCCCAAGCCACGCACACGGCCAGAATCCTTGCCTCCGCCCGGATGTCGGTGCCCACCAGGCCGTCCGGATAGCCGGTGCCGTCATACCGTTCGTGCTGCTGCCGGATGACGTGCGCGACACCGGCGAACCCCGGCACCATGCGCGCCAGGCGGTAGCCGAAGTCCGGGTGCTGGCGCAGCAGGCGCCACTCCTCGTCGGACAGTGCGCCGGGCTTGGTGAGCACCACCTCGGGAATGATGACCTTTCCGATGTCGTGCAGCCGGCCCGCCAGCTGAGCGATCCGGATGGTCGACGAGTCCAAGCCGAACTCGGCGGCGGCCACGCCTGCCCATCGGCTCACCGAACGGCTGTGGTCGTACCGGTGCAGCCAGCCGTCCACGCGGTCGGCGACCTGGCACAGGAACTCGGCCATCGCGCCGTCGGTGTCGGGGTCCACGGCGGGTAGCGGCTCGGGGCCTACCGCGATGCGGTTCCGGCCGGCGGCCTTGGCTGTGTACAGAGCGCGGTCCGCGATGACCACCAGTTCGTCCGGGCCGTCCCCGTGGATGGGGAAGCTCGCGGAGCCCACGGACACCGTCACGGACAGGTGGATGTCGCCGGACAGTCCGATCGGTGACGCGGCAACGCGTTCGCGCAGGCGGTTCGCGATGGTGGACAGACGTGCGGGAGCGGCGTCGGGTACGAGCAGAGCGAACTCCTCGCCGCCGTAGCGGGCCAGCACCTCGCCGGCGCGGGACGCGGAGCGGAGGCGGGACGCGACTTCCACCAGCACCTGGTCGCCCGCGGGGTGGCCGTAGTTGTCGTTGATGGACTTGAAGCGGTCCACGTCGATGATGAACACGGCTACGGACCCGTCGGCGCGGCGAGCGCGTGCCACCTCGAGTGGCAGCTGGGCCTCGAAGAAGCGGCGGGTGTGCAGGCCGGTCAGGCCGTCGGTGATGGCCAGACGGCGCTGGTCGGCCACCAGGCCTGCCAGCCTGGCGATGATGAGCAACGACAGCAGTGCGGAGCCGGTCGCGATGACCAGGATGTCCTGCTGCGAGTCGCTGACGTCGTGCACCAGCATCAGCACCGGCGCGGCCAGTGCCGCCGAGGACAGTGCGACGATGCGGCCGCGGCTCAGTCCCGCGTCCTTCACCACCGCGCGGTCCACCAGGCGGGCCATCGTCGGGTGCAGGGCCGCGGCGCCCATCAGCAGGTTGCCGGACAGCCAGATCGCGTCCAGGAAGTTGCCGGCCTGGTAGCTGCCGTCCAGGCGCTGGAGCACGTACAGGGTGTCCGCGGTCAGGATCATCAGCAGGTTGCCGGTCAGCAGCACGAACGCGCGCGGGCGCGGGCCTGCGCCGAAGATCAGGCGCAGGGCGACCACGAAGAGGGCCAGGTCCATCATCGGGTAGAGCAGCGTCGCGAACTTCACCAGTGCGGGCGACGTCAGGCGGGCCTGCGGGCCGATCAGGTACAGCCACGACGCCATGCCCGCGACGACGGCGAGCACGGCCGCGTCCAGCAGGGACGGCAGGTCGAGGCCCGGTGTGCGGCGGCGGATCAGCAGGATCACGCCCGCGACCATCAGCGGGTAGTGGCTCAGGTAGAGCACATCCGCGAACGACGGGTAATCGGTGAAGTGGAAGACGTAGTGCGAGACGTAGAACGTCAGGTCCGCCAGTGCGTAAACGACCTGGCTGAGACCCAGCAGCACCCACGCCCTGCGCCATTGCGGCTTGTTGCGCGATACACCTGTGAATACCGCAATCGCGGCGGACATGCTGATCGTGCAGTAGAGAACCACCCGAATCGGCATGCCTGCCGGTGTGAGCGGAACCAGGTAGTAGACCCCCAGCAGCACATGTCCTGCCAGCAGGTAGGACAACCACGCCACGTTCGAGCCGGCACGGAAGATGGTCATGCGACCACGTGACCCCTCATCTGCGTTGTCCTGGTCAAGCGGCTTGATGATGCCCGACCGGCCATGTCGATGACACCGTGGTTACTCCAATGAGGTGACGAAATAATACGCGAACCGACGTTACCGCAAATTCAGTTCTCGCATTAGCGTTGACAGTTTTCCTGGTCACCCGCATCTTCTTGTCACGCGTGCGATCTCAGCTGTGGCAGCGAGTTCGCGATGGTGATCTTGACCACGTCAGCGGGCGTAGCGGCCGGGGCTGACGCCCAGCATCCGGCTGAAGTGGCGGGTGAGGTGCGACTGGTCGTAGAAGCCGGCCATGGTCGCGACCTGCGCCGGCGGGTGCCCGGCGAGCAGGTACCGGCGCGCCAGGTCGACACGTCTGCCGGTCAGGTAGCGGTGCGGCGGCATGCCGTACTCCTGGCTGAACGCGCGCACCAGGTGCGTCGGCGCCACGTGCAGCAGCTGGGCGGCCTCGTCGAGGGTGATGTTCGACGGCACGCGCGTGTCGAGCAGCTGGCGGAAGCGGTCGGCGAGGCGCGGGTCCCGCCACGTCGGCGTGTCGCCGCCGGAGAAGTGGTGGCGCAGGCGTTCGGTGATCAGCGCGAGCCTGCTCTCCGCCTCCAGGTCCTCGGTGCGCGGCAGCAGCGCCTCGTGCAGCTGGTGCACTCGTTGGCGCAGCAACGGATCCGCGAGCGCGGGCGTGTCCACGGTCGCGCCGATCAGGCCGGTGCCGAGCACTTCGCTCTCCAGGTACAGCACGCGTTTGCGGAACCCCGTCGGCAGTGCGGACCGGCCGTCGTGCGGCACGTGCGGTGGCAGCAAGGTGACCTGCGACCGCACGGCGCCGTGCTCGTGGTGGTCGAGCTCGTACCGCACGGCGCCGGAGTCGACGATCAGCAACGTCCACGCGTCGTGCGTGTGCGCCGGGTAGGCGTGGTCGGTGAAGGAGGCGTGGAAGACCTCCCTGATGCCGTGCACCGACGGCCGCCAGGCCGTGACGTCGGAGCTCACGTCAAGAACGTACAAGACCGGCGCCGTGCCCGTCGCTCACGCTGAACCCGTGCAGAAGTTCGACACCAAGATCGCCGTGCTGCTCAGGGACGACCTCGTCGGCTGGCAGCGGCTCAACGTGACCGCGTTCCTCGTCAGCGGCATCGCCGCGGGCAACCCGGACCTGATGGGTGAACCCTACGAGGACGCCGACAACACGCTCTACTTGCCGATGTTCCGCCAGCCCGTGCTGGTGTTCGCCGGCTCCAAGGAGGTGGTGACCGCCGCGCACGCGAAAGCGCTGGGCCGCAACATGAGGCTGGCCGTGTTCACCTCGGACCTGTTCTCCACCGGCAACGACGACGACAACCGCGCCGCCGTCCGGGCCGTGCCGCGCGACCAGCTCGACCTGGTCGGCATCGCGGTGCACGGCCAGCGCAACGCCGTCGACAAGGTCCTCAAAGGTGCCCGAATGCACGACTGAGGCCCTCGTCGATCCGGTCGAGACCGACGGCGCCGAACCCGATCACCACGCCGTTCCCGCCGCGGTACCGGCTCAGCGGCTCGACCACGACCGCCGGATCCCTTGACACCACAGGGGAATCGGCGAGCGCGCACACGTGCAACCCCGCCGCGGACGGCACGAGTCGCAGCCACGGCAGGCGTTCCACCGCGGCGACCACGCGTTCGTGCCGCGCGGCGTACACCTTGGTGGCCTTGCGGACGTGCCGCGCCAGCTGTCCCTCGTCGATGAACCGGGCGAGCGCGATCTGGTCGGGCAGGCCGGTGTGCCAGTCGGACACCTTCTTGGCCTGCCGCAACGCCTCCCGCAACGACGCGGGTGCGACCAGGAAACCCAGGCGCAGCGCGGGAACCAGCGTCTTGGAGAACGACCCGACGTACACGACGCGGCCGGTGCGGTCGAGGCTCTGCAGCGGTTCGAGCGGCCGGTCGGAGAACCGGAACTCGCTGTCGTAGTCGTCCTCGACGACCACCGCGTCGTGCCGCTGCGCCCAGTCGAGCAACGCGGTTCTCCGCGCGAGCGACATCGGTGTGCCCAGCGGGAACTGGTGCGACGGCGTCACGTACACCAGCCGCGCCTTGGGCAGCGCGTCCACGACGATGCCTTCACGGTCGACGGGCACACCGACCACGCGCGCGCCCAACGTCTCGAACAGCAGCCGGGCCGGGGGATAGCCGGGTTCCTCGACCGCCACGGTCGTCCCCGGCGCCACCAGCACCCGCCCGATCAGGTCGAGCGCCTGCTGCGCGCCGTTCGTGACGAGCACGTCGTCCGCGCTCGCCCGCACCGACCGCGCGATGCCGATGTGCCGGGCGATCGCCTCGCGCAGCGCGTCGTGGCCCTCAGGCGGCGCGTACTGACCGAGGATCCGGCCGGTCAGCGACTGCGTCACGAGCCGCCGCCACGTCTGCAGCGGGAACAGCCGCGCGTCCGGGAAGCCGACGCTGAAGTCGATCTCGGCCGCCGGTCGGGACTCGGACCGCAGGTCCCGCCACACCTCGCGCGGCCGCAGGTCAGCGCCTCGCGGAGCCGACCGCGCGCGGCCGGGGCGCACCGTGCTGACGAACGTGCCCGCGCCGACCCTGCCGACCAGGAAACCCTCGGCGGTGAGCCGCTCGTACGCGGTGGCGACGGTGTTGCGGGACACCTGGAGGCTGCGCGCGAGCTCGCGGGTCGGCGGCAGCCTCTCGCCGGGCCGCAGCCTGCCGTCCAGCATCGCGTCGTGCAGCTGCCGGTAGATCTGGGTGACCAAGTCGCCGCTCCCGGCCAGCATCAATTCCATGATTGGCCCAATCAGATCGCACGAACTTGGACCTTCTGAGGATCCAATCATGGTCATAGCGTTGAGCTGTGTCCAGCCGACTTCTCGCATTCGCGCAGCTGACGAACTCCGTCGGCGACGGTGGGTACTACGTGTGCTCAGCGCTCTACTTCACCCTGGTCATCGGGTTGTCACCGGCGCAGGTCGGTCTCGGGCTCACCCTCGCGTGGGGCGTCGGGTCCGTAGCGGGCGTCGCGCTCGGCCACGTCGCCGACCGGCACGGCCCGCGCGGCACCGCCGTCGTGCTCGCGCTCGCCACGGCGGTCGCGATCGGCTCGCTGCTGTTCGTCCGGTCGTTCCCGCTGTTCGTGCTCGCCGTGTGCGTCTACGCGAGCGTCCAGTCCGGACTCGCCGCCGCGCGGCAGGCGCTGCTCGCGGCGCTCGTCGCACCGGACGAGCGCACGAAGGCGCGCGCCAGGCTGCAGTCCACGAGCAACGCCGGCATCGCGATCGGTGCCGCGTTCGGTGGACTGGCACTGCACTTCGGCACCACCGAGGCCTACCTCGCGGTGTTCGCGCTCGACGCGGCGAGCTTCGTGGTCGCCGCGGTCATCCTGTCCCGGCTGCCGCACGTCGTCGGAATGCCGAAGCAGCAGGGTGAACCGGCGATCGCGGTGCTGCGCGACCGGCCGTACGCGCTGATCTCGTTGCTGCACGCGGTGATGCTGCTGAACATGCCGCTGCTGAGCCTGATCATTCCACTGTGGATCGTGCAGCGCACCGACGCGCCGACCTGGTTCGCCTCGTCGCTGCTGGTGCTCAACACCGTGAGCGTCGTGCTGTTCCAGGTCCGCATCGCCCGCGGCGCAACGGGTCTGGGTGCCGCGTCGAAGCTCGTCCAGCACTCCGGCGCGCTGATGCTGTTGTCCTGCGGCCTGTTCGCTCTCTCCGGGATCGTGACCGGCGCGTGGACGGGCGCGGCGGCGCTGCTGGCCGCCGCGGGGCTCCAGGTGTTCGGCGAGATGAAGCTCGCGTCCGGCGCGTGGGAGATCAGCTTCAGCCTCGCGCCCGCCGACAAGCAGGGCCAGTACCAGGGCTTCTTCGGCGCCGGTGTGGCCGTCGCCAGGATGATCGGCCCGGTGTTGCTCACCACTGTCGTGCTCGGGTGGGGAGCGGTCGGCTGGCTGCTCGTCGGCGTGCTGTTCCTCGGCGCCGGCTACGCGATGGGACCGGCGGTGCGCTGGGCGCGGGAGAAGAAGTCGATCAGCACCGGCGCGAGCGCGTCCGGCTTGATGATGTGCGTCTGACCGGGGATCGAGACGTACTCCGAGCCCAGCAGGCCGGCCAGCGAGCGCATCCCGGTGTGCAGGTAGCCGGGGCTCTTCCCGCCGTTCATCACCAGCGACGGCATCTTCACGTTCATCCACCGGGTGGTCGGCAGCGGCTTGCCGGACGCGTTGTCGCCGACGATCCGCAGATCGTTCGGCAGCGTCGGCGCGATCGCGACGACCTTCTTCCACGCCGGCGTGAACACCATCATCGTGACCAGGAAGCCGGGCCACCCGATGACGCGCAGGAACGTCTTCAGCGCCTCACCGGGGTGGCCTGCCGCGACCATGGCGTCGATCTGCTCGATCAGGTCGTCCGGGCGACCGGGGTGCGAGTCCGCCTCCACCAGGAACGGCGCTTCGTACAGCGCGAGCCTGGTGAAGCCCTCGAGCCGCTCGGCGGCCTCCAGCGCGAGCGCCGCGCCGCACGAGATGCCGTAGAGGTACGCGCTGCCGCCTGCCAGCTGGAGCAGCGCGTCGATGTCCTCGATCTCGCGCTCGATCGACCACGGCGTCTCGCCGTCACCGGTCTCGCCGCGGCCGCGCCGGTCGTAGCTGTAGAACGTGAAGTGGGGCGCAAGCAGCTTGCCCAGCGGTTGTGACGGGCCGAAGCCCCGGTGGCTGAGCGCACCGTCAACCATGATCAACGGTGGGCCGTCGCCCACGACGCTGTACGCGATCTTCGTGCCGTCCGCCGAAAGCACTTTGCCCATGTCGCCCTTTCGCTCCTAGCCGCGAGTGAAGAACTCCACCAGCACGGGCGCCACCACCGCGGCCTTGACCATGTGGGTCTGGCCTTCGAGAGTGCGGTACTCGGCGTCCGGCAGGATCTCCGACAGCGACCGCACACCGTTGCGCATGTACACCGGGCTCTTGCCGCCGTCGATCGCGAGCGCGGGCATCGTAGCGCTTGTCCACCGGTCAACGGGCAGAGGTTTTCCCGCTCCGGTGTCGCCCAGTGCGCGCAGGTCGTTCGGCAGCGTGTGGGCGACCGCCTTGAGCTTCTTCCACACCGGGGTCAGCTTCATGATCGTGATGGCGAACCCCGGCGTGCCGACCGTCTTCATGAACGTCTGCAGCGCGTCGCCCGGCTTCCCGGCGGCGATCATCGCGTCCATGTTCTCGATGTAGTCGTCCGGCCGGGCGGGATGCGTGTCGTCGACGATGAACGGCGGCTCGTACACCGCGATCTTCTTGACACCGCTCAGTCTCGCCGCCGCCTCCAGCGCCACCACCGCGCCCGACGACGCGCCGAACAGGAACGCCTCGCCGCCCGCCTCCTTCAGCAGCACCCCGATGTCGTCGATCTCGCGCTCGAGCGTCCAGTTCTCGTTCCCGCCGGTCTCACCACGTCCGCGGCGGTCGTAGTAGTAGACGGTGAAGTTCGGGGCCAGCGCGGTCGCGAGGTTCTTCATCGGGCCGAAAGCGCGGTAGCAGAGCGCGCCGTCGACCAGGACGAGCGCGGGGCCCGAGCCGACCTTCGAGTAGGCGACGGCGGTGCCGTCTGGGGAAACCACGGTGCTCATTTCGCCTCCAGGGTCTGCGTGAGCCACTGCTGCCAGGACTCTTCGGTGTCGTTGCCGTCGAACACGTGGTGTGACGCGATCATCGGACCGAAGAAGCCCCGCATGAAGCGGTACATCGCGTGGTCCGTGCGGATGCCGAGCGTGTGCGGGTTGCTGAAGTAGACGACGCCGTCGGCGCCGTTGACCGTGACGCGATCGCCTTCGTCGCCCCCGCCGATCGCGGCGCGGATCTTGGCCCACGCGGTGTCCCAGTCGCCGGGGACCGGGCCGAACGCGGTGATCGGCCGCGCGGTGCGCCCGGCGAAGTGGCGCAGGTACGTGACCAGCGTGCCGAAGAACAGCGCGTTGCCCAGCGTCATGGCCTCGAACTCGTCCGCCCAGTCGTCGCCGGGCAGGAAGCCGCTGGTGACGACGCGCAGCACGGTGGCGCCGCGGTCGCGGCCCTCGATCATGAACTCGTAGGCGACGAACCGGCCGTCCGGCGCGAGGCCGCTGTCGTGCTTGAAGTGGTGCGGCGGCTCCCACGCCGTCACGGCCGACGTCGGCTGGTACTCGCCGAACGCCATCCGCACCTGGCCGTTCTCGACCTCGTTGCGACCCATGAACCACGAGTCGATGCCGGGCCCGGTGGCGATCGCCTCCCAGACCTCCTCGACGGAAGCGGGCACCTCGGCCTCGCTGTGCCCTTCGAACGCGTGGCCCATCAGGCCTCCTCCCGGTGACGCACGACCCTAACTCTGCTGCCGAACACTTTTCTTGTCAAGACAGCGCTGGATGTCTTGACAACTTTGTTTGTCGGTAGGACCGTGGTCGCCAACAACTTCTGAGGAGGCTTCCCATGAACGCTCGACTGCTCTGCGGTGTCGTCGCCGGTCCGCTCTACCTGGCCGTCGGCTACGTCCAGGCCTTCACCCGCGAGGGCTTCGACCTGGCGAAGCACCCGTTCAGCATGCTGTCGCTGGGCTCGCTCGGCTGGATCCAGATCGCGAACTTCGTGGTCAGCGGCCTGTTGTTCGTGGTGGCCGCGACCGGGATGAGCTCGGTGTCGAAGTGGGGCGCGCGCCTGATCGGCGTGATGGGGGTGGGGATGGTTCTCGGCGGGGTGTTCACGGCCGATCCCGGACTCGGGTTTCCGCTCGGCACACCGGACGCCGTGCCGACGACGTTCAGCTGGCACGGCGCGCTGCACGCGGCGGCCTTCGGCATCGCGATGATCGGCTGGATCGGCTCGTGCTTCGTGTTCGCGCGCAGGCTCGGCGGACTTTGGGGCGTGCTGTCCGCGGTGACCGGCGTGCTGCTGTTCGTGCCCATGGCGTTCCTCGGCGACCCGGCAGGCACGGTGCTGCTGTACGTCGTGGCGACGGTCGGGTGGCTGTGGACTTCGGCGGTCTCCGTGCGCTTGTCTACGGTGTAGTCTACGATGTAGACATGCATGTGGAGATCAGGGGAGACGGGCCGCCGCTGGTGTTGGTTCCCGGCGGCGGTGGGGATGCGGGCATGTACGCGGCGCTGGCCGGGGAACTGGCGCCGCGGTTCACGGTGATCACTTACGACCGGCGCGGGAACTCTCGCAGCGGCCCGGCCGGCGACGTGTCGATCGCCGCGCAGGCAGAGGATGTCGTGACGATCCTCGACGAGCACGAGATCGGCGAGGCGTACGTGTTCGGCAACAGCGGAGGCGCGCTGATCGCGCTGGAACTGCTGGTGGAACACGAGGAGCGGCTGCTCGGCGCGGTGGTGCACGAGCCGCCGCTCCTCACCGTGCTGCCGGACGCCGCCGAGCAGCGCGCGTTCTTCGACGGCGTGATGGCCGAGAAGAACCACCTGGTCGCATTCTGGCGCTTCGGGGCCTCGACCATGGACCGCCCGACGAAGGTGCCCGCTCGGCTGGGCGCACTGATGCTGCGGTTCGCGCCGCAGGGCATGAGGAGACTGGTCGGCAACGCTGAGCACCTGATCCGGCGCGAGATGCCCGCGTTCCTCGACTACGAGCCTGATCTGGAAGCGTTGAGCAGGGTGACGGTGCCGTGGTGCTTCGCCGTCGGTGAGGCGAGCGAGGGCCGGTTCTACAGTCGCCCCGCGAGGCTGCTGGCCCCGAGGCTGGGCGTCCAGTGCCGGGAGTTCCCCGGCGGACACACCGCCTACCAGCAGGTTCCCGTGGAGTTCGCCGCGCGACTGGAGGATTGTCTTGGCACTGGATCGCGACGGGATAGCACGCGCGGCGCTGACGCTGATCGACAGCGGTGAGCCGTTCTCGATGCGCAAGCTCGGCGCGTCGCTCGGCGTCGACCCGATGGCGGTGTACCGGCACTACGCCGACCAGGAGGACCTGTTCGACGGGGTCGCCGAGGCGCTGTTCGCCGCGGCCGACGTGGACTCGTTGCGGTGGGACGAGTGGCGGCCGATGCTGTTCACGTACTGCAGGCGGCTGCTCGACGTGCTCCTCGCGCACCCGCGCGCGGTGACCGTGTTCGCGACCAGGCCGGTGCGGTCACCTGAGGCGATCGCCTGCGGCAACCGGATGATCGGCGTGCTGCGGGACGCCGGGTTCGACCCGCCGGTGGCGCTGCAGATGACCAGGTGCCTGCGCGAGTACACGATCGGGCACGCGCTCTCGGTGGTGCCGCCGCCTTCTCGGCGCAGCAGGAAACCACGTCGCGGTTCACCCGGCTACGACCTGCTGGCGGCGAGCGCGGACGGTGCGCCCGTGGACGCGCACTTCGAGCTCGGGCTGAACGCGATGCTTCAGGGGTTCAGCGCGATGTGACCGTGCTCCACGAGCTCCTTGAACCGCTCCAGCTCACCGCGGATGTGCGCGGCCACCAGCCCGGTGGCCGCGGCCGCCTGTTCGATCACGCCCTCGGGCTCGGTGTGCAGCTCGAGGTGGATGCGCGTGGAGCTGTCGTCGACCCGCTCGAACCTGGCCAGCCCCGACTGGTCCGGCCCCGCGGTCGACCGCCACGCGATGAGCTCGCCCGGCTTGCGCTCCACCACCTCGACGCCGGCCGCGAACCACGGGAACGCCTCGAAGCCCGTCCAGTTGTGGTACGCGATCGTCACCGGGACGGCCACGTCGATGGTTTCCTCGTAGGTGCGCACGTACAGCACCTCCTTGTGCTGATCCGCGATGACCCCGTCGGCAAACGTATCCACCCGCGGCGCCGTGAGGAAGACTTCGAGCATGGTTGAGGAAATCGGCGAGCCTGCCTGCATGCTCGGCGAGGTCTGCCCGGAGTGCGGGCGCGTGCTCTCCGACGAGAACGCGCCCGCCTGCGAGGCGTGCCGCGAGGACAGCGGCGAGCGACCTGACTAGTGCTGGTGCGGCTGGTGCGTCTGCTGCGGGTAGGTCTGCGGCTGCTGCTGAGCTGAAGCCAGCAGCTGCTCCGCGTGCGTCTTGTCGATGTCGTAGGCGACACCGCAGAACGTGCACTGCAGGCCGAACTTCCGGCTCAGCGGGAACAGCGGGATGAAGAAGAGCGTGAACTTCGTGATGCGCTTGTGCAGGTTGTGCGCGGCCGGGTTCTGACACTGCTGGCAGACCAGCGTCAACATCACCAACTGCTGCACGTACGTGCGCCAACCCCAGATGACCATGGGTGAATTCTGCCTGAATGACGCGCCGGTCAGGTGGGTAACCGGGAGAAATGAGCGGCCTCCAGAACGACCTGCTCCGGACGTTGACCAAGGTGGCGGGAGCGCTGAGGGGAGCGAGCATCCCGTTCGCGCTCACCGGCGGCTGCGCGGGCTACGCGCGCGGCGGACCGGCCACCGAGCACGACGTCGACCTGCTCGTGCGCGAGGAGGACGCGCCGCAGGCGGTGTCCGTGCTGGTCGCGAAGGGCATGCGGGCGGCGGAGGCACCCGAGGACTGGCTGTTGAAGGTCTACGACGGGGACCACCTCGTCGACCTGCTGCACCGGCCCAACGAGCGGCCGGTCACCGACGAGATGCTCGCGATGGCCGAGGAGCTGCCGGTCGGCAGCGTCGTGCTGCCGGTCATGTCCGCGACGTTCGTGCTGGAGAGCAAGTTGCTCGTGCTCGACGGGCACCGGTGCGACTTCAGCGAGCTGCTGCCGTTCGCCCGCGCGCTGCGCGAGCAGATCGACTGGGAGCACGTGCGCGCGGAGACGAAGCACTCGCCGTACGCGGAGGCGTTCCTGGTGCTCGTCGAACGGCTCGACATCCTGGATTGGAGCACGCGATGACGTCCGAGCAGTACCTCGCAGCCCACCTGCGCAGGGCCGTTGCCGAGGACCCGAGAACAGCCGAGCTCGGCGTGCGGGTCACGGTGCGCGGCGACCACGTGCTGCTCTCCGGCGACGTCGCGTGCGAGCAGCGGCGTGCCGCGCTCGAGGAGGTGCTGGGGGAGGTCGCGCCGGAGCTGCACGTGATGAACGACGTCCGGGTCGTCCCCGCGGGCGAGCCGATGGGCGAGGAGGAGCTCCGATGATCCGCATCGCCGCCGTCGGCGACGTGCACCTCGGCGAGGACGCGCGCGGACTGCTCAGGCCCGCGCTGGAACGCGTCGGCGAGCACGCGGACGTCCTGCTCCTCGCCGGGGACCTCACCCGCCACGGCACCGTCGAGGAGGCGCACGTCGTCGCGGACGAGTTCGCCGATCTGCCCGTGCCGGTCGTCGCCGTGCTGGGCAACCACGACCACCACGACGACCGCGCGAACGAGGTGTCGGACGTGCTGACCGACCACGGGCTGCACGTGCTCGAAGGCACCGCCGTCCGGTTCAAGATCAACGGGCGCAGTCTCGGCGTGGCGGGTGTGAAGGGCTTCGGCGGCGGGTTCGCGGGCAAGTGCGGCAGCATGTTCGGCGAGCGCGAGATGAAGTCGTTCATCGGCCACACCGTCGAGATCGCGGGCATGCTGCAGAACGCGCTCGAGGCGCTCGACACGGACGTGAAGGTCGCGCTCATGCACTACTCGCCGGTGCCGGACACGCTGCGCGGCGAGCCGCCGGAGATCTACCCGTTCCTCGGTTCGTACCTGCTCGGCGAGGCCGTCGACGCGACAGGGACGGACCTCGCGATCCACGGGCACGCGCACTTCGGCACCGAGCACGGGCTCACGCCGGGCGGCGTGCGGGTGCGCAACGTGGCGCAGCCGATCATCCGCAGCGCCTACACGGTCTACTGCCTCGAGCCGCAGGTGGTCGAGTCGTGACGGCCGGGTCATGAGGAAGTTCCTGCGGGAGCACAGCCTGACGGTCGTCTTCGGGCTGTTGTTCCTCGTGGCGCTCGTCGGCCAGTTCTTCGCCGGGCACGCCGACTTCAACGAGCGCCTGTCCGCGGACGGGCACCCCGAGATCGGCCTCGGCCACTACCTGTTCTCCGCCGACTTCCTCGTCGACGTGGTGGAGAACTGGCAGTCCGAGTACCTGCAGTTCTTCCTGTACGTCACGGCGACGGTGTGGCTCGTGCAACGCGGCTCGCCCGAGTCGAAGCCGGTCGGCGAGGCGGGCGCGCAGACCGACGAGAAGCAGCAGCTCGGGAGACACGTCAGCGACTCGTCGCCACGGTGGGCGCGAGCGGGCGGGTGGCGGACGAAGCTGTACTCGAACTCGCTCGGGCTCGCGATGCTCGTGCTGTTCCTGTGCTCGTGGGTGGCGCAGGCGTTCGCGGGGTGGTGGGCCTACAACGGCGAACAGCTGCGGAACGCGCAACCGTCCGTGTCGTTGCTGGACTACCTCGGCGCGCCGGACTTCTGGAACCGGTCGCTGCAGAACTGGCAGTCCGAGTTCCTGGCGATCGCGTCGATGGCGATTCTCAGCGTCTACCTGCGCCAACGCGGCTCGCCCGAGTCGAAACCGGTGGGGGCGTCCCACTCGGTCAGCGACCGCTCCGGGTGAACCGGGTCACATCCGGAATGGGATCGTCCTGTGCCAGGTTGAGGAAGAACGAACGTTCTTTCCACTAACTTGAGGGAGCAGACGATGAACCCCACGGTGGTCCTGGTGCACGGCGCGTTCGCCGACTCGTCGAGCTGGAGCGGCGTCGTGGAACGGTTGCGGGGAGCGGGATATCCGGTGATCGCGGTCGCGAACCCGTTGCGCGGTCTCGAGTCGGACGCGGCGGCCGTGGCCGAGGTGGTCGAGAGCGTGCCCGGACCGGTCGTGCTGGTCGGCCACTCCTACGGCGGCGTGCTGATCACCGCCGCCGCGCGGGACAACGTCAAGGCGCTCGTCTACGTCGCGGCCTTCCAGCCGGACACCGGGGAGAACGCGCTGGCGCTGTCCGGGAAGTTCCCCGGCGGCAAGCTCGGGCCGGACACGCTCAACCAGATCGGCGGCGACCTCTACATCAAGCAGGAGAGCTTCGCCGAGGTCTTCGCGGCGGACGTGCCCCACGCCGCGGTGCTGGCCGCGACGCAGCGGCCCGTGTTCGGCGGCGCGCTGGGCGACGAGTTCCCCGGTGAGCCCGCGTGGCGCACCAAGCCCTCGTGGGCGCTGATCGCGTCCGACGACAACGCGATTCCCGCCGAGGCGCAGCGGTTCATGTCCGCACGCGCCCAGTCGCACGCGGTCGAGGTGGCCGCGTCGCACGCCGTGTCCGTGTCCCAGCCGCAGGCCGTGTTCGACCTGATCGTGGCGGCCGCTACCGCATGACGTCGCGGATGGCGCGCTGCAGGGTCCGGCGGACGACCTCGGGGTCGTCGAGCTCGCCGCTCTGCAGCGCGCCGTCGCGCAGCAGCACCAGCACACCCGCCGCGTAGTCCGGGTCCGGGTGACCGAACTCCTCGGCCAGCTTGCGGAGTTCCTGGCGGAACCACCGGCGGTGCTCGTCGATCATCCGGCGCACCGCGTGGTCCGGGTCGGGGTACTCGGCGGCGGCGTTGATGAACGGGCAGCCGCGAAACCCTTCTCCGCACGTGGAATCCGCGACGAAGTCGACGATGGCGATGAGCGCGTCCTTCGCGGAACGACCGAGCTTCGCACCGTCCACACCGGACCGGACCTTCTGGTGCTCGGCGCGCAGGTACTCCACCACCAGGTCGTCCTTGGCGGGGAAGTGGCGGTAGAACGTGGCCCGCGTGACGCCGGCCTCGGTGACCAGCCGGTCGACCCCGACGGCGTGGATGCCCTCGGCGTAGAACAGCCGGGACGCGGTCTCCACCAGACGCTCACGCGGGCTCGTCATGGCCTCAGGTTAGTGCCGCCGGGGACGCGTCACCGCGCCCCCGGCGGGTCGTTCAGTCGAGCAGGGTGCCGACGGTGCCGGCGCCGACGGTGCGGCCGCCCTCGCGGATGGCGAAGCCGAGACCGGCGTCCATCGCGATCGGCTTGCCCAGCTCGACGGTCATGTCGACCGTGTCACCGGGCAGCGCCATCGGCCGGCCGTCCAGCTCCACCACGCCGACCACGTCACTGGTGCGGAAGTGGAACTGCGGCCGGTAGTTGCTGGCGACCGGCGTGTGCCTGCCGCCCTCGTCCTTGCCGAGCAGGTACACCGACGCGCGGAACCGCGTGTGCGGCCGCACGCTGCCGGGCGCGACCAGCACCTGGCCGCGCTGCACCTCCTCGCGGCGGACACCGCGCAGCAGCACCGCCGCGTTGTCGCCCGCCTGCGCGACGTCCAGCGGCTTGCCGAACGTCTCCAGCCCGGTGACCACGCTGGACCGGGTCTCCCCGAGCCCGACCACCTCGACCTGCTCGCCGAGCCGCAGCACGCCCCGCTCGATCGCGCCGGTCACGACGGTGCCGCGACCGGTGATCGTCAGCACGTTCTCGATCGGCATCAGGAACGGCCGGTCGAGCACGCGCACCGGTTCCGGCACGTGCTCGTCGACCGCGTCGAGCAGGTCGACGACGGACTGACTCCACCGCGGGTCGCCCTGCAGCGCCTTCAGCCCGGACACCCGGACCACCGGCACGGCGTCACCGTCGAAGCCGTACTGGGACAACAGCTCCCTGATCTCCAGCTCGACCAGGTCGAGCAGCTCGGGGTCCTGCGCCGTGTCGGCCTTGTTCAGCGCCACCACGATGTGCGGCACGCCGATCCGCCGCGCCAGCACCACGTGCTCGCGCGTCTGCGGCATCGCGCCGTCCTCGGCGGACACCACGAGGATCGCGCCGTCCAGCTGCGCCGCACCCGTGATCATGTTCTTCACGTAGTCGGCGTGGCCGGGCATGTCGACGTGCGCGTAGTGCCGCGTGTCCGTCTCGTACTCGACGTGCGCGATGTTGATGGTGATGCCGCGGGCGATCTCCTCCGGCGCGCGGTCGATGCGGTCGAACGCGGTGAAGGAGGCGAGGTTCCGCTCGGCGAGGACCTTGGTGATCGCCGCCGTCAGCGTGGTCTTGCCGTGGTCGACGTGCCCGAGGGTGCCGATGTTGAGGTGCGGCTTGGTGCGCACGAACTGCTGCTTGCTCATGGGAGTTTTCCCTGATGACGTAACGGGTGCAGAACCGCGAGAACGACCACCCTCCTCCACCGTTCTGCGAGGAAGGAGTGGAAGAGGGTCAGCCTCGGGCGCCGGCGAAGACGGCAGCGACCGAGCTCTGCGGGCTGGTGCCCGCGAGCTTCGAGGTCGCTGCCGTGAAGAACATGCTTCCCATGGTGTCAGCCGAGTCCACTGGTTTTTCGGCCGGCGAGGCGTAATCTCCGTCCTATGTGGCCGTTCAAGCGCAAGACCCGCTGGCAGTTGGCGCAGTCCGGCGCGGTCAAGCCCGGTTACGCGATCGAGGCCACGCTGACCGCGTCCCGGATCAGGGAGGGCACCCGCGTCGGGCTCGCGTGGGCCGAGATCACCTCGAACGGCCGCAAGGAAGAGGACACGAGCTCCCACGGCGGCGACGGCCTGCCCGCCGCGGACTCGGCGACCACGCTCAAGTGGTTCGAGGAGAAGGTGCTCCAGGGCATCGACTTCACCGGCGAGACGATGACCGTCCCGATCAGGGTGCCGCTGCCGATCTGGGCGCCGCCGTCCGCGATCGGCGACATCAAGCTGACCAGGCCGCAGCTGCGGCTGAACCCGTTGCCGCTCGGCGGTGAGGTGACGCTCGACGTCGAGGCGTTGCCCGTGCACCACACGCTGATCCAGGCGACCGGCGCGCTGGGCTGGCAGTTCGTGCGCGGCCAGCTGTGGGAACGGCCGGGCAAGCAGCGGCCGAGGTTCGAGCAGCGGCTGACCTTCAAGCCCGGCACGGAGCTCCAGCTGGACAAGGCCACCGTCACCGACGTGTGCGTCGCGCCTCAGGCCATCAGTCCGGTCGCCGCGAAGGTGACCCTCACGGTCTTCGCGCGCAAGTTCCCGTCCGGCCGGTTCGCGATCGCGCGCGTCGAGGACCTGATGCTGCGCGACGACGCGGAGGCGTGGGCCGCCGAGGTGCGCGCGAAGCTCACCACCGCGCTGGCGAACGCCAAGCTGCCCAACGACTCCCTGCTGAACGGCGACATCATCAGCACCTGGCTGAGTTGAACGCCTGGAGCGCCCGCGCGGCCGGGCTCGCCGGTCCTTCCGCGCGCCACGCCCACCCGAGGTAGCTGCGCAGCCCGACCTCGACGCCGGTCAACCGGTCCGCGTACGCCGCGGCCAGCGACGCGGGCAGGATCGCGGGCCCGAGTCCCCGGCACGCGATCTCGGCGAGCATCGTCGGATCACTCGCCTCGAACGCGATGCGCGGCCGGAAACCCGCTGCGGCGCAAGCGTTGTCGAGCGCCGCTCGCAATCCGGTGCCCGGCGGCAGGCTGACCAGCCCGTGCTCGCGCAACCCGGCGAACGGCGTGCCGTGCGGCACCGCGACGACCAGCTCCTCGTCGACGACCACGTGCACCTCGACGCCCTCGGGCGCGTCACCGGCGAACCCGATCAGCGCCAGGTCCAGGTCACCGGACAGCAGCGACCGCACCAGCTGGTCCGAGTTGGCCTCGGTCAGCGTGATCTCCACGCCGGGATACCGCGCGTGGAACTCCGCGAGCATCGCGGGCAGGTCCAGCGACCCGCACGACGTGATCATCCCGACCGCCACGTGCCCGCGCACCAGCCCGGCCAGCTCGTCGACGGCCAGCCGCGCGTCCGACACGGCGGCGAGCGCGGCCCGTGCGAACGGCAGCACGGTCTCGCCGACCTCGGTGAGCCGCACGGTCCGCCCGGACCGGTCGAACAGGTCCTGCCCGAACTCCCGCTCCAGCCGCCGGATCTGGGCGCTGACCGCCGGTTGCGCGACGTGCACCCGTTCCGCGGCACGGGTGAAGCTCGCCTCCTCGGCGACGGCCACGAGGTACTCGAACTGCCGGAGCTCCATAACGTCAGCTTATGCTGGCTAGCTGTTCTATGTCTTGGACTTATGGACGCGCGGCCCGCAGGGTGGAGCCATGGAGACGTACTTCCCGAGCGACCACGGCTACGACGAGCAGCGCGGCGGCTTCCAGACCGCGTTTCAGCACCGCCCAGCGGTGATCTTCGCGGTCGAGGACGCCGACGACGTGCGCAAGGCCGTCCGCTACGCCGCCGACCACGACCTCGACCTCACCGTCCAGAACACGGGACACGGCACGCAGCACACGCGCGACGGCGGCGTCCTGATCACCACCGGCAGGATGACCGGCGTGCGCGTGGACCCCGGCCGGCGCACCGCCCGCGTCGAGGCGGGAGCGTTGTGGCACCACGTGATCACCGCCGCCGCCCCGCACGGCCTCGTCCCGCTGAGCGGCTCGGCACCGGACGTCGGCGTCGTCGGCTACTCGTTGCGCGGCGGGATCGGCTTGCTGGCGAGGGAGTTCGGCTACGCCCGCGACCACGTCCGCGACGTCGAGTCCGTCGACGGCGTGGTGACCGCGCTGGAGATCGCCCTGTTCCCCGTCGCGCGGATCTTCGGCGGTCACCTGATCTTCGACGCCGCTGACGAGGTCTTCGACACCTTCCGCTCGTGGACGGCGCACGCGCCGGACACCGTCACCACCTCGATCGGCATCGTCGGCGACGCCGTGCACGTGCGCTTCGCCAGCACCGTCGAACTGGACATGGCCGTGTGGTGCGGGATCGCGGCGCGCGAGGACACCGTCGGCTGGATGCCGTACACCGAGTCCGGTGACATCTACCGCGATCCCACGACCCCGCACGGCTACTACGGCGACAACGTCCTGCTGAGCGACCTCACGCCGGAGGTGCTGGCCGCGGTGCGCGCGCCGTCCGACGTGTTCATCATCGTCGACATCCGGCACATGGGCGGCGCGCTCGGCGAGCCGCGCTACCTGCTGCGGCTCATCTCACCGTTGGGGGACAAGGACTCCGTGCGGGCAGCACACGACAGGATCTTCGCCGTCGCGCGCCCGTGGACCGTCGGCTGCGAGGAAAGCCTGGTGTACGGCCCGCACTAGTGGCGAACGGTGGCGTCGGCACCGATGCTGCGCCACCACGTCATCTGCGTGCTCGTCGCGACCCCGTCCACGATCACCGTCGCACCGCCCAGGTGCGCGGTGGTCACCAGCTCGGCCAGCATCCGCGTGACGAGACCGGGTTCGCCCGCAGGCTGCGAGATCCGCACGGACCGCACCGGTAGTCGTTCGAGCAGGGCGACGTCGTCGGACGTCGTGCCGCGGATCGCGGTGCGGACCCCGGTGTCCGCCAGCAGGCGCAGGTTCTCCGCGGCGTCGTCACCGCGCAGCGAGCCGCCCGGCATCGCGAGCCACAGGCGGTCCGCGGCCAGCCCGCTGTCCTTCACCGCGGCGAGCACCTCGCCGACGAGGTCGGGATCGGTCGCCTGGTTCGCGCTGAGCCCGACGTGCAGGGGCAGGTCCGCGGTCACCGCGTGGGAGCACGCGGTCCGCAGCAGCCACCGCCCGAGCCGCATGATCATGCCCGTCCGCTCGGCCATCTCGGCCAGCGTCTCCGGATCCGAGTGCCCCCACGACAGCACCGCGTCCAGCCCGATGACCTCCTCGGAGCCCAGACCCACGACCTGCCGGTACGTCACGCCGAGCTCGCCCCGTTCCCACGCGCCCGGCAGCGACGCGGCGAGCCCGAGGTCCCTGCGGTCGAAGGAGTCCTGAGCCGGGTCGAACAACGCCCACTGGGTGCGCCCGTTGCGCCTGGCCCGCGCGAGCGTCAGGTCCGCGGTCTCCATCAGCTCGGTCGCGCGCATGGCCGGCGGCGGCCGGTCGACGACGCCGATGCTCGCCGACGCGGCGACCCCGTGCCCGTCCACGTCGACCGGCGCGGCCAGCTCGTCGTTGATCCGCCGGATCGTCGTCACCGGATCCGGTGTGCTCTCCGAGTTCTCGACGAGCACGGCGAACTCGTCGGCGGCGAACCGCGCCACCATGGCGCGTTCGTCCGCGAAGACGTGGGCCAGGCGCTGGGCGACGGACTGCAGCAGCTGGTCGCCCGTCCGCCTGCCGAGGCCGAGCGTGATCGTCGAGAACGCGTCGAGGTCGAGCTGGTAGACCGTCACGCCGGTCGCCGGGTCCGCGTGGCGCAGCACGCGTTCCAGCCTGGTCGTGAAGTACTGCCGGTTCGGCAGCCCGGTCAGGACGTCGTGCAGCGCCTGGTGGTTCAGCCTGCCGTGCAACAGGTTCAGCTCGGTGTGGTCCTCGATCACCACGACGAAGTGCTCCTCGGACCGCGACAGCGACACCGACACCCACGCGGTCTCGTCGTCCGCGCGCCGCATCCGGTGCTCGGCGCGGACCAGTCGCGTGCGGCCCTCCAGGTCGTCGAACGCCTCGTGCAGCTCGGAGGTCTCGTCCGGGTGCACGACGTCGAACAGCGTGAGCTCGGCGAACTCCGGCTCCTCGTAGCCGAGGATCTCGCCGAGCCGGTCGCTGCACCACCGGAACCGGCCCTGCCGATCGGTGAGCGCGATGCCGCTCGCCGAGCTGGCGAGCACCAGCTCGAGCTGCGTCTTGGCCAGCCCCGCGGTCTGCTGCGCGTCGTCCAGCGCCTTGATCAGCGCGCGGTTCATCGCATCCTGCTGGTCCAGCGTCGACGTGCGGACGGCCTCGGTGCAGCCGCCGGCGAACGCGCCCATGGTCTGCACGACCTTCTCGGCCAGCCGCGGCACGCCTGCCAGCTCCGGCAGCGCGAGCAGGCCGCTGCCGAGCAGCGCCAGGCTCGGCGTGAGCACCGCGGGACCACTGCAGTGCAGCTCCACCAGGTGCGCGCCGCACTCGGCCGCGGCGGCGGGCTCGCCGAAGACCGCGTCGACCAGCTCGTCGATGACGTGCTCCAGCCTGCCGCGGAACTCGGCGGGCTGGAGCGGGACGTACGTCGTTGCGGTGGTCAGCGTCGCCCATTTGCGGGCGAGCTTCGAGCGTTCGCCTGAACGCTCGCCTGCGGCCGCGCCGAGAAGCGGCCGGTCAGGCAGTGGCGCAATCATGGGCGAAGAAATTACTCGGGTGTGCGGTCATGAGCCAGTACCTCACTCTGCGAAATGCGTGTGCAGCCATTCATCGACAGCGGAACGGTAGGTCGGTGCCGCCAGTGCCAGCGCGAGCGAATGACCGGCGCCCGGCAGGAGGAACACGTCGAGCTGCGCCGCCGGGCTGAAGTACGGCGCCTCCGCGGTCAGCAAAGTGGACTCGGTCGAACAATGGAATGCGCAGAACAGCGTGTCGCGATCCCCGTTCGCGAGCAGCACCGGGACGTTGATTCCGCGTGACAGCGGGCCGGTGAACGCGAGCGCCACGAGGTCGGGCACGACCGTCGCGGGCACCTGGTCCTTGGTCGCCTCGTCGGCGCTGAGGACACCGGGCTCGAACGCGCCCGGCTGGTGGAAGACCTGGCGCGTGCCGGGCATCGTCGTGACGTAGCCGGGGTCGCTGCCGCGGCCCGCGAGCACCGGGTCCAGGAGCGCCGGGCGCACGCCGTCGACGAAGATCGCGGCCAGCTGGACGAGGTCCATCGAGTGCGTCATCCCGGTCAGGATCACGCCGTCGACGTCGCGGTACGTCGCGGCCTCCAGCACGACGATGCCGGAGCCCATCGAGTGGCCGACCAGGACTACCTGCGGGAATGCGGTGCCGAGCACCTGGCCGTTGCGGAGCTTGCCGATGATCTGGTGCACGACGGACGCCATCCCGGTGCCGGTGATCAGGGCGCTCAGCGGCTGCGAGCTCGCGCCTGTTCCCGGCAGGTCGACGGCGAACGTGGCGTGGCCACGCGCTGCCATGTCGCGCTGGTACGAGTACTTTCCCGCCGAGAGCGGGAGGTCCCAGTACTGGCCGTTGTACGTGCCGCCGTGCACGAGCAGCTGGACGGTGTCGGGCGTGCTGCCCATCGGGCGGCACAGCCTGCCGTGCGCGGTTTGCGGAACGATCGCGAGCAGCACTGAGACATTCGTATCGGTGCAGCTCACCGTGGCCGCGGAAGCGGTGGGAAAGGTCAGGAATGTGCTGATGAGAACGGCGATCAATGAGGCGGCGACGGGTCGCACGATGCATCCTCTCCGGATTGACAGGCGTGCATGCTACAGCCGATTCATTGGGCCGATCGGGTCAACTTGCTACCCGTTCGGCTGGATTGAGAACTAGCGTTTTCCACGCATTTTCCCGCCGTCGATGGGACGTGCCGCAGTGAGCAGTCAGGTCAGCTGGATTCCGTCCGGCATCGATCTCCAGCGAGCTAGTCCAGCTCGCGTGTACGACTACCTCCTCGGAGGAGGATGGAATTTCGCCGCCGATCGAATTGTCGCGGACCAGGCGGTTCGGGCGATGCCGTGGGTGCGCGATCTCGCGAGGTACAACCGGCAGTTCCTCGGCAGGGCCATCAGGTTCTGCGCGCACCAGGGCCTGCGGCAGTACATCGACCTCGGCTCGGGCATGCCGACCGCGCAGAGCGTGCACGAGATGGTGCAGGAGATCGCGGCGGAGTCCCGCGTCGTCTACGTCGAACGCGAGCCGGTCGCCGTCGCGCACAGCGAGCTGATCCTGGCGGGAGTCGCAGGCACGGGCATCATCGAGGCGGACATGGCCGACGTCGGCGGCGTGCTGCGCCACCCGGTGACCACCGAGCTGGTCGACCTGTCCGAGCCCGTCGTGGTGATCATGGCGTCGTCGCTGCACTACGTGCTCGACGCGGAGGACGCCGCCCGGACCGTGCGCGGCTACCTCGACGCCGCCGCACCGGGCAGCTACCTGGTGCTCTCGCACATCACCGACAACCAGGGCGAGGGATCGGACGAGGTCAAGGGGCTCGTCGAGCTGTCGAAGTCCACCTCGGCCGCGGGTGTCGCGCGGTCCCGCGAATGGATCGAGGGCCTGTTCGACGGTCTCGAGGTCCAGCCGCCCGGTCTCGTCTACACCTCGCAGTGGCGCCCGGACAACGAGCTCAAGCTCGTGACGGACCTGCCCGCGCACGCGTCCCTGCTGGCGGCGGTGGCCCGCAAGCCCTGACAATCAGGGGGTGACCGCTCCCGGACGGCTGCCGCTGCTGGGGCACGTGCTCCGGTTCGGCAGGAACCCCATCGGGTTCCTCCAGGAGCTGCGCGCGCACGGTGACGTGGTGGTGGTCCACCTCGGACCGCGGCGCGTCCACGTGGTCAACTCGCCCGAGCTCATCAGGCAGGTCCTGGTGACCGGTGCGCACGACTTCGAGCGCGGCGAGGTGTTCGCCCAGGCGCGGCGGGTGCTCGGCGACGGCCTCGCGACGTCCGACGAACCGGTCCACATGCGACAGCGCCGCGTCATGCAGCCCGCGTTCCACCGCGACCGCGTCACCGCCTGCGAGGAGGTGATGCGGTCGGAGGTCGTCGCCTTCGCCTCGGCGCTGGTGCCCGGCGAACGGATCGCGCTCGACCGGGCGCTGCAACGGCTGACGCTCACCGTCACCGCGAAGGCGCTGTTCCGCACGGCGCTGGGGGAGCGGGCCGTCGCGGAGGTGCAGCGCTCGCTCGGCCCGGTGCTGAACAGCATCGCCAGGCGCGCCCTTCTCCCCGGTTACGGACGACTCCCGTCACCGCGCTTCGACCAGGCGCTGCACCGCCTGACCTCCGTCGTCGACGACGTGGTCGCGGCGTACCGCGCGTCCGGCACCGACCACGGGGACCTGCTGTCGATGCTCGTGTCGAGCCCGATGAGCGCCGGCGAGGTGCGCACCCAGGTCATCAACATCCTGATGGCGGGCACCGAGACCACCGCGACCACGCTGTCGTGGGCGTTCTACGAGCTGGGCCGGTACCGCGGACCGTTCGACGTCGACCACGTGCTGCGCGAGACCCTGCGGCTGCACACGCCGATCTGGCTGTTGACGCGCCGCGCCACCCGGCCCGTCCAGCTGGGCGACACCGAGCTGCCCGCAGGGGCGGAGGTGCTGGTCAGCCTGCCCGCCCTGCACCGCGACCCGGTCCTGTTCCCCGATCCGATGCGGTTCGACCCCGGCCGCTGGGCCGAGGCCGAACCGCCGCAGTTCCTGCCCTTCGGTGCGGGCGGACACAAATGCATCGGCGAGGGGTTCGCGTGGTCCGAGATGACCATCGCCATCACCGAGATCTCCGCGCGGTGGCAGCTGGAGCTCGCGCCCGGTCACGAGGTACGCGAGGTGGCGCGGGCCTTCCTTCGCCCCAACGCCCTGCCCGTGGTTCCCGTTCAGTGCGACGGCGGCTCGTAGCAGGAGCCCTCGCCGGTCGTGCCGTCCACGTCGAGGCGCACCGCGCCCGGCTTCACCTCGCCGAACACGCACGCGCGCTTGACCTGGAAGTAGAAGGCGTTGCCGGGCGGGGCCGCCTCGCCGGGGGAGGCACGCAGCTCGACGATGAAGACGTCGTCGAACCCCGCGCCGCGCAGTACGTCCCGCGTCGCGTCGAACGAGAAGAAACCCTTGTCGCACAACGCCTGCAGCGGATTCTCGATCTTCCCGACGGCGGCGACGCCCGCTTCGCGGTCCTCGGCGGGCAGCTGCTTGCGCACCTTCCAGCCGTTGTTCTCGGCGTTGTGCGCCGCGACCGGCGTCGCGCCGCCGGTCGCGGCACCCGGAGGCGGCGGTGGAGCCGGGGTCTGCACGTGCACTTCCCGCCGGCACGCCCCCTCCGGCGGGACGCTGACCGGTGCGGGCGTGGTGGTGGTGATCGCGGTGGTGATCACCGCGCTGTCCGCGACCCCGTCGGACGCGGTGCCGTGCCGGGCGCACCCGGCCAGCACCAGCGTCACGAGCAGGAGAGCAACAGGTCTGAGCATGGTTCAGACCGTGGCACGTGCCGTGGCGTCGTGTGGGCGGTTCAGCGCCACAGCTTGGCCGGCAGGCAGGTCGCCGGGTCGGGCTGGTTCTGGTGATGGGTCATGATCGCGCCGTCCGGGGTCGTGTAGCACCGGGTGTCCGGTGTGTCGCTGGAGCCGAGGAGCGTGCCGCCCGCGTCGTAGGCCCGCACGACCGCCGCCGGCATGTTCTCGGGGATCGTCCACGTCGACGGGTAGAGGACGCGGGCGAGGAAGGTGTCGTTGGCCAGCACCGCGTCGACCGTCGTGCCGTCGACGGTCATGGTCACCCGAGCCACCTCGGCGGTGATCCGCCCGGCCGTCACGATCGAGCCCCGCTTGCCCTTGCGCGCGGGGTTGGCGTAGCTCGCGTCGCCGCCGGCGCTGCCGCTCGTCGAGTCCAGCGCGAACGAACCCGCGATGAACTTCAGGTCCAGGCCCGAGTGCAGGTCCGCGTTGAAGTCGTACATCGGGCCGTCGACGGTGCAGATGTGTGCTGAGTCCCCGCCGAACACCAGGCCGTGCTTGGTGTCGTCCGTGGTGACGTAGTTGTAGAGGCGTGGTGAGCCGGTCACTCCTGCCGAGTCCAGGCAGCCCTGTGCGATGGCGCGGTGCTGTTCGGGGGGCAGGCCGGGGATCACCGGTTCGGCAGGCCTTGTCGTGGTGGGGATGGTGGTGGGGATGGTGGTGTGCTCGGCGGGTGGGGCCGCTTGTGGGCGCCACGGTACGAAGTACGCGATCAGTGCGATCACCGCTAGTGCGGTTGCGGCGGTCAGTGCGGGGGCGAAGCGGAAGCGTTTGCGGGTTGTGGCGCGTAGTAGTTCTGCCCTGATTTCGGTGTGGCGGCCCGGTGGGAGGTCGCGGGGCGTTGGGATCGTGGTGTTCATCGGCCCTCCACAACGGTGACGACCTGCTGTTCGGTGGCGAGTAGCTCCGTCAGGCGGGACTTCGCCTTGCTGACGCGTGCCCGGACGCTGCCCTCTGTGATGCCCAGTGCCGCGGCTGCCTCTGGGTACGAGATGCCTGACCAGACGCAGAGCGCTAGAGCTTCGCGTTGGTTGCGTGGTAGGCGGTTCACCGCCGCTAGCACGATCGACATCTGGCGTTGGTCGTCTACTCGGCCGGCTACGTCGTCTGCGTGGTCGGGGACGGTGGTTTCTGTGGCCACTCGGCGGAACAGGCGCAGTTTGCGCAGGACGCTGCGGCGGTCGTTGCGGACCACGTTCGTTGCTACCGCCAGTAGCCAGGGGAGTGCTGAGTCTTGTTCGATCCTGACCTGGTCGCGTTTGCGCCACGCTGTGAGGAACGTCGTTTGCACGTGGTCCTCCGCTGCTGCCCATGACGCGGTCAGGCGGAAGCAGTGGTTGTAGACCGCTCTGGCGTGCCGGTCGAACAGCACGCCGAACCCGGTCTGTGACCACAGCTCGCGGTCGTCTGGATCGGTCGTCATGTTCTGGTTGTGTCCTGTCGTGCTGGTCGTGTTGCCACTGTGGGTGCGGGGGGTGTGCTGTGGTTGGGGTCAGTGGTTGGGGCGCTGCCCCTTGCCCCCGCCGGGGCTCCGCCCCGGACCCCGGCACCACCGGAGGCCTGTGCTTGCTTTTCGTAGATGGTTGCTTTGGTGGTGGGGTCTCCGTACGACGCACCTGAGGCAGCCGCATTTCGAGGGTGGGGTCAAGACAAAAAGACGTCTTGACCCCACCCTCGAAATGCGGCAGGGCTTCGCCCGCGCCGTACGGAGACCCCACCACCCGCTGGTTTCATTGGTCGGCTCGCCTTCGGCTTCGCGGGCTTTGGGGTGCTCGCCTTCGGCTTCGTGAGGGGGCTGTATCAGCGGGTGATGACTGTCCGATGAGGACGTTGCGCCGAAGGAGCAACGTTCTTCGGCAATCGGGTGAAGGGTGCTGTGGTCCTAAAAGGCTTGTTGGATCCTGGCGCTGGGTCGGGGCCTGCTCTCCAGAGAGGTTCCGCGATGCTCAAGGCACAGTCCCGAATGCGAGCGAAGCTCGCGGCTGCGCTGTCTCTCAGCCTGCTCGGCATCGGTGTGGTCTTCGCGCCACCTGCGCTCGCCGACAGCTTCGTGTCCACCACGTTCGGTCCCACGGGTGGTGAACAGACCTACTCCATCCCGGCCGGTGTGACCAAGTTGCGCGTCGTCGCCGTCGGTGCCCGTGGTGGTGCGGGTGCTGATGGTGGTGACGGATCCGCGCCCAGCGGTAGACGTGGCCAGAAGGTCACTGCGGACCTCATCATCCCCAGTGGAGTGACGAAACTCGTGGTGTCCGTCGGGCAGGACGGTGGCAACGGCAGTGGGGTCAACGGTGGCCAGCCCGGCTTCGGTGGTGGCGCGGCCGGTGGGCTCGGTACGCCGTTCGCCGGTGGTGCGGGTGGTGGGGCCAGTGACGTCCGCACGTGTTCGGCCGCCGCGCCGTGTGACAGTCTCGCCACGCGTCTGGTTGTCGCGCCTGGCGGTGGTGGTGGAGGTGGGCGGTGCTTCGCCATCGGCTGCCTTTCGTCACCGGAAGGGGGTGACGGTGGCAGTACATCTGGCGGGTCGCCCGGTATCCCTGGGCCCGGTGGGTTGCCCGGTGCGCCGGGGTTCTTCGGTCGTGGTGGGCTCGGTGGGCCTGGCAACCCCGGTACGGCCGGTGGTGGCGGTGGCGGTGGTGGAGGCGGCGGGTGGTTCGGCGGTGGTGGTGGGCCGTCCGGGTTCCAGGCGCCTACGCCGTTGATCGTCGCTGTCGACGGTGGTGCTGGTGGCAACGGGTCGTCGCGTGGTGCGGCGACTGTGGAGGAGACCGATGAACCTTCGTCGGTGACGATCAGTTATCTCGTCGAGTCGACCACGATCACCTACACCGGGCCGTCTGCCGGGTTCACCGGTGACCCGGCCACTGTGTCCGCGCGGTTGACCGCTTCGACCACCGGTGCGCCGGTGGCGAACGCTCCGTTGACGTTCCGGCTCAACGGGGCCGAGACCTGTACGGCCAACACCAACGCCAGTGGTGAGGCGTTCTGCGTCATCACGCCGCAGGAGGTCGCGGGGACCTATCCGCTGGTGGTGAGTTATCCGGGGGATGTGGTCCACCACCCGTCGAGTGCGCAGACGGCCTTCGAGGTCACCAGGAAGCCCACCACGCTCACCTACACGGGGGCGGTGACCGGTGACTTCCACGACCCGGCGACGGTGGCCGCGCGGCTGACGATCACGTCCAGTGGTGCTGCGGTTGTGGGGCAGCCGGTCGTGTTCGCGTTGAACAGTGCTGAGACGTGTACCGCGGACACCGATGCCAACGGTGTTGCGTCGTGTGTGATCACGCCGCAGGAGAAGGCGGGGACGTATCCGTTGACCGCTGCTTTTGCCGGTAGCAAAGCGCTTCTGCCGTCTGGTGCGGCTGTCGACTTCGTGGTGACCAAGGAGGAGACGAGTCTCGCGTACACCGGAGATGTGAAGGTCGCCAACGCCGAACCTGCCACGGTGGCTGCGAAGCTGACCGAGGACGACGGCACTCCGGTCAGCGGGAGGAGTGTCACGTTGAAGCTCGGTGGCACGCAGTCGTGTGCGGACACCACGGATGACCAGGGTGTCGCGTCGTGTGTGATCGCGTCTGTCGACCAGCCGTTGAACGCTGCGGGCACGGTTGTCGTCACGGCGAGCTTTGTCGGTGACGACTACTACGAGCCCAGTCAGGTGGCAGTTGACGTGGGGCTGCGGTTCATGACGGGGCGTGGCTTCGGGCTCACCGGGTCGGTGCAGGTGCTCGGTGCTGGGGTTGCCGTGCCGCCCACGCCGGATACCGGGGCGGTGCGGGTCGCCCGTGCCACCACGAACGCGCCGCCGTGCGTGGCGGCGATCAACGGGCTGATCACCGCGCGTGGGGTGTGTGCGTCGGTCGTCACGACGCTGGCGCCGGGGACGTCTACCGCCAACGCGGCTGTGGCGCAGCTCAGTGTCGGTGTGGTCGCGTTGCGGGACGTGGTGGCCACCTCGCGCACCACGTGTGGTGGTTCCACGGGTGGTGTCACCATCGGTGCGCTGACCGTCGCGGGGGTGCCGATCACCGTCACCACCGCGCCGAACACCACGATTTCGCTGCCCGGTGGGCGGATCGTGCTCAACGAGCAGGTGCCGGTCCCCGGTGGCCTGACCGTCAACGGTGCGCACGTGGTCCTGCCCGGTGTGGACGTCGTGGTGTCGTCGGCGACGAGCGACATCCACAACTGCTGACGTAGCCTCGAAGGAGCTTCGGCAAGGGAGGCTCAGGTGGCAGCGGACGTCCCGCTCGAGTTCGTCACCCGGCTCAGGTCGTCGTGCCTGAGCCTCCCCGCCGCGTACGAGGAACAGGCCTGGGTGGGCACCAGGTGGTGTGTGCGCGGGAAGACGTTCGCGCACGTGGTGACCATCGCCGACGGCCATCCGCCCGCCTACGCGCGCGCCGCCTCGCACGACGGGCCGTTGACCGTGCTCACCTTCCGCTCGTCCGCCGACGAGCTCGACGCGCTGGCCAACTCGGGTCCACCGTTCTTCAAACCGCCGTGGTTCCCGGACATCGTCGGCATGGCGCTGGACGCCGCGACGGACTGGGACGAGGTCGACGAGCTGCTGACCGAGAGCTACTGCCTCCTCGCCCCGAAGAAGCTCACCGACCAGGTGGAACGTCCGGGCTGACGCATTATCATCCTTTCGGTGACACGTCGCCGGGCGATCGCCGCGCCTTTCTCTGGTAGACGAATGGCGTGATCATGAAAAGCGTCTCGCCGGAGAACGAACACCTCTTCAGCATCACCGAACTCCGCGCGATGGGTGGTGCCGCTCTCGCACTCGCGGGTCTGCTGGTCGCCGCTGGTCCTTCCCCGGTTCCGCACCCCGCGGATCCGGGCAGAGTCCCCGTCGCGCAGCAGAAATCCATTGTGGAGCAACCGGTCGTGGTGGACCAGGCGCCGTGGCGCAGCCTGGTGCCCGAGGTCCCGCTCGCGGCGGGCTCGACGCCGCTGGCGCAGGCCGGTGGCGCGAAGGCGCCGAAGGGGCCCGTGTCGCTCGCGATGGTCGGTCCGATCCCGAAGACGGCGTTGCAGGCGTACGAGAGCGCGGCGAGCAAGGTGAACGCGAGCTGCGGGCTGCACTGGTCCGTGCCCGCCGCCATCGGGCGCGTCGAGTCCAACCACGGCCGGTTCGGCGGCGCCAAGCTGCACACCGACGGCAGCACGCGGCCGGTCATCCGCGGCATCCAGCTCGACGGACGTCCTGGTGTGGCAACGATTCGCGACACCGACGGCGGCACGCTCGACGGCGACCCGGTGTTCGACCGCGCGGTCGGGCCGATGCAGTTCATCCCCGGCACGTGGCGCCGGTGGGGCGGCGACGGCAACGGTGACGGCGCAACCGATCCGGACAACATCTTCGACGCCGCGCTCGCGGCCGCGCGGTACCTGTGCGCGGGCGGGCGGGACACGCGCGATCCCGCGAGGCTCAACGAGGCCATCCACAGCTACAACCACTCCGACGAGTACGTGAACGCGGTGCTCTCCATCGCCAAGGCCTACCGCGACGGCGTGCAGACCGAGCCGAACCCGGCTCCTCCCAGCTCATCCGCCCCCACACCGTCCACTACGGACAGTGTGAAACCAGCGCCTTCGAGCGCACCCTCCGTCACCTCGTCGGTCGCGCCCACCCCGTCGTCGGCCTCCGCTCCGTCGTCGGAACGGCCGCGCTGGACCATGCCGCCGCTGCCTGGGCGCAAGCCTGTGCCCTCGTCGAGCCCGGCCTCCTCGAGCGCGGCGCCGTCGAGTGCGGAACCACCGGCGGAACGGGGTTGAGTGCCCCGATCGAGTGGCAGTCCGCTGTGGACAGTCGCGCACAGTGGTAGTTCGGGCTAAACCTCCGCTCACGTTCGTGAATGCGGTTCACCCGACTCGGAATTGTCTCTCGACAATTCGTGACATGTCGTTGCGACGATACGGTTGCGTGAATACTCCAAATTCACCCGACTGTGCGATGGTGCGTTATCAGTAAGTGATCGCTAAGAGGTGGCACCGCAAATAAGGTGTCATTTTGCGATTTCCGCAGTAAGTCCCCGTCCTGCTGCACATAGGAGCGATTTCGTGAAACGACCGCTCGCCGCCGCGCTGGCAGCGCTGGTGGCCGCCTCGACCACAGCGGCGATGGCTGTGGCTCCCGTCAACCAGGCCGTGGCGGGCCCCGGCGACGGCACGCTGACCGTCAAGGTCGTTCGCGACGTCAACGGCAACGGCACCTACGAGGCCCCGCTCGAGCTCGGTGTCGCAGGCGCGTCCGTCACCGTCACCGACCCCACCGGCGGCACCGCGACCGCGACGACCGACGCCGCGGGCAACGCGGCCGTCGGCCTCGCCGGTGTCACCGGCGGCAAGTACCGCGTGCAGGTGAACCCGCCCGCGGGCAGCGTCCTGAAGCCGGCTCCCGCCGGCACCACGGGCATCCCGCTCGAGAGCAACACGATGTTCGTGGACGTCTCGGGCGGCAAGAACGTCGCCGTCACCACCGGTCTGTGGAACCCCGCTGACTACTGCCAGGTCAACCCGACCCTGGTCACGGCGTGTCAGCGCGGTGCGCGCAAGCGCGACGGCAGCAGCAACATCGTCCCCGGCTCGCGTGCGATCGTGAGCTACCCGAACACCCAGCGCGGCACCACGCCGCCGACGTTGTTCGAGGACCAGGGCTCGGTCGGCACGGTCTACGGCCTCGCCTACCGCAAGCAGGACAAGCGCGTCTTCTCCGGCGCGTTCGCCAAGCGTCTCGCGGCCTACGGGCCCAGCGGCGCGGGTGCGGTCTACGTGACCGCGCCGGGCGGTGCGACGACGCTCTTCACGACCGTCCCGACCGCGGGCGCCGCGACGCACAACATGCAGTCGAACTTCGACGGCGGCTTCTTCGCGGTCGCGGGCAAGCAGAGCCTCGGTGACGTCGACATCTCCGAGGACGGCAGCGAGCTCTACGTCGTCAACCTCAACGACCGCAAGCTCTACGTCTACGACGCCACCGCGGCCACCGCGGGCGCTCCCAAGGGCTCGTACGACATCCCCGCGGCGGCCTGTGCGGCCGCGAGCGACTGGCGTCCGGGTGCACTCGGTGTGCGCGACGGCGTGCTCTACGTCGGTGGTGTCTGCTCCGGTGAGGCATCGCAGAACCGCGCCAACGTCAAGTCGGTCGTCTACACCTTCAAGGCGGGCGCGTTCAGCGCGCCGGTGCTGACCAAGGCCATGGACTTCGTCCGCGGCATGGCGAAGGAGAACCGGCCGAACTCCAACAAGTGGTACGCGTGGAGCGACGACTGGGACTCCAGCGAGGACTTCGGTCTCGCCCACAACGCGTACCCGCAGCCGTTGATGACCGACATCGGTGTCGAGAACAACGGCGACCTGGTGCTCAACTTCCGCGACCGCTTCGGTGACCAGGGTGGTTACAAGATCCCCGCGCCGAACGGTGACGGCGGCGAGTGGGAAGCCATGTCGGGCGGTGACCTCAACCGCGCCTGCAAGTCCGGCGCCACCTACAACTGGGAGGGCACCGGCGGCTGCCCGAACAACCACAACGGCAGCAACGGCGGCGACCAGCCGGGCAACCAGATCGAGTACTACCCCGGTGAGTTCTTCTGCAACGCGGGCGGTACCTGCCAGCACATGGAGACCGCGCAGGGCGCGCTCGCGATGCTGTACGGCGAGACCCGCATGCCGGCGACCGTGATGGACCCGCTCGACGAGCGCTCCGGTGGTACCGGCTGGTTCGACCGCACCAACGGTTCGATGCAGAACGCCCAGCACACCAACGCCTACCGCATCTCCGACCTCGAGTCGGACCCGGAGGGCTGGGGCAAGGCGAACGGCCTCGGTGACCTCGAGGCGCTGTGCGACCTGGCACCCGTCCAGATCGGCAACCGCGTCTGGTTCGACACCGACGGAGACGGCGTCCAGGACGGCAACGAGCCCGCCGTCGCGGGCGTCAAGGTCACGGCGACGCCGTGTGCCGCCGGTGGTGCCGCGCTCCCGGTGAAGACCACGACCGCCAAGGGCGAGTACTACTTCGGCCTCGCGGACGGTCTCAAGCCGGACACCTGTTACAACCTGACGTTCGACTACAGCGGGGTGAACACGGCGACCCTGCCGGGCGCTCCGCCGATTGCCGATCTCAAGTGGACGGTCAAGGAAGCCGGACCGGACCGTGTGATCGACTCCAACGTGGACACCGCGGGCAAGACCTCGGTGACCACCGGACCGTCGGGCACCGCGGACCACACGATCGACGCCGGTCTGATCGCCAAGGTCACCAACAAGCTCGGTGACTTCGTCTGGGTCGACGCGAACCGCAACGGCATCCAGGACGCGGGCGAGGCCCCCGTTCCGGGCGTCACCGTCGTGCTGAAGGACGGCAGCGGCAACCCGATCGGCCAGCCGAAGACGACCGACGCGCAGGGCAAGTACCTGTTCGACCTGCTCGAGGACGGCACCTACCAGGTGTGCTTCGACCTGTCGACGCTTCCCGCGCAGTACAAGGGCTACCTGTTCACGACCAAGGACGCCCCGAGCGACGACGCGAAGGACTCCGACGCCGATCCGGCGACCGGGTGCACCCCGACGACGACGCTCGGCGCGGCCAAGCGCGAGGACCTGACGCTCGACGCGGGCATCGCGCCGCCGAACAACAAGGTCGGCGACTTCGTGTGGGCGGACAACAACCGCAACGGCCTGCAGGACGCTGACGAGCCCCCGGTTCCGGGTGTCACCGTCACGCTGAAGGACGGCACGGGTGCACCGGTCGGCCAGCCGAAGACGACCGATCCGCAGGGCAAGTACCTGTTCGACAACCTGCCCGACGGCACCTACCAGGTGTGCTTCGACATCACCACCGCACCGGCCGAGTTCCAGGGTTACCTGCTGACGAAGCCGAACGCCGGTGACGACGCGAAGGACTCCGACGTCGACCCGACGTCGAAGTGCACGCACACCACCACGCTGGGACCGGACAAGCGCGAGGACCTCACGCTCGACGCCGGTATCCGTCCGCCGAACAAGCTCGGCGACTACGTGTGGATCGACACCAACAAGAACGGTCTGCAGGACGCCGGCGAGCCGCCGGTGCCGAACCTGACCGTGAAGCTGGGTGACAAGACCACCACGACGGACGCGAACGGCAAGTACCTGTTCGACAAGCTGCCGGACGGTGAGTACGAGGTCTGCTTCGACATCGCCAACATGCCCGCCCCGGTGGCGGACTACCAGGTGACGAAGCCGAATGCCGGTGACGACGCGACCGACTCCGACGCCGACCCCGCCACGGGGTGCGCGCCGAAGGTCACGCTCGGCATCGACAAGCCGGAGGACTTGACCATCGACATGGGTCTCGTCTCCCCGGTGAACCGCCTCGGCGACTACGTGTGGGTCGACGTCAACAAGGACGGTCTGCAGGACGCGTCGGACATCCCGGTCGAGGGTGTCACGGCGAAGCTCCAGGACGGCACGGGCAAGGAGCTCGCGACGACCAAGACCGACGCGCAGGGCAAGTACCTGTTCGACAACCTGGCCGACGGCACCTACAAGGTCTGCTTCGACGTCGCGAACCTCCCGGCGGCGGTGAAGGACTACAAGGTCACCACGGCCAACGTCCCGAGCGACGACGCGAAGGACTCGGACGCCGACGCGCAGGGCTGCACGGCCACGACGACGCTGGGCGCTGGGAAGCGCGAGGACCTGACCCTCGACATGGGTCTCGTCTCACCGCCGAACAAGCTCGGTGACTTCGTCTGGGTCGACGCGAACCGCAACGGTGTCCAGGACGAGGGCGAAGCCCCCGTTCCGAACATGACCGTGACCCTCGAGGACGGCTCGGGCAACCCGGTCGGCCAGCCGGTCAAGACCGACCCGCAGGGCAAGTACCTGTTCGACAACCTGCCGGACGGCACGTACCAGGTGTGCTTCGACTTCGCGAACATGCCCGCCGGGTTCACCGGCTACCTGCCGACCCGCAAGGACACGGGTGGCGACGACGGCAAGGACTCGGACGCCGACCCGGCGACCGGCTGCACGCCGCCCACGTCGCTCGGTGCCGGCAAGCGTGAGGACCTCACGCTGGACGCCGGTATCCGTCCGCCGAACAAGCTCGGCGACGTGGTCTGGAACGACACCAACAAGGACGGCATCCAGGATCCGACGGAGCCTGGCGTGCCCGGAATCAAGGTGACGCTCCAGAAGGAGGACGGCACCCCGGTCGGCACTCCGGTGACGACGGATCCGAACGGCAAGTACGAGTTCCCGAACCTGCCGGACGGCACTTACAAGGTGTGCTTCGACATCGCGAACATGCCTGCCCCGGTCACCGACTTCCAGGTGACCAAGCCGAACGCGGGCGACGACGGCAAGGACTCGGACGCGGACCCGGCAACGGGCTGCACGCCGACGACGACGCTGAACGTCGACAAGCCGGAGGACCCGACGCTCGACATGGGTCTGATCTCGCCGGTGAACCGCCTCGGTGACTTCGTCTGGGTCGACGCGAACAAGAACGGTCAGCAGGACGCCGGTGAGACCCCGGTCGAGGGCGTGACCGCGAAGCTCGTCGACGGTGCGGGCAAGGAGCTCGGCACCACCAAGACGGACGCGCAGGGCAAGTACCTGTTCGACAACCTGGCTGACGGCACGTACAAGGTCTGCTTCGACACCAAGGCCCTCCCGGCCGCGGTGGCGGACTACGTCGTGACGTCGAAGGACACCGGTGCGGACGCGACGGACTCCGACGCGGATCCGGCTGACGGCTGCACGGCCACCACGACGCTGGGGCCGGGCAAGCGCGAGGACCTGACGCTCGACATGGGTCTGGTCGCACCGCCGAACAAGCTCGGTGACTACGTCTGGGTCGACCTGAACAAGAACGGCGTTCAGGACGCGGGCGAGCCTGCTGTTCCGGGCATGAAGGTCGTGCTGCAGAAGGAGGACGGGACTCCCGTCGGCCAGCCGGTGAACACCGGTCCGGACGGCAAGTACCTGTTCCCGAACCTGCCGGACGGCAAGTACAAGGTCTGCTTCGGCCCGATGCCGGCGGACTTCGCCGACTACCAGTTCACGGCACCCGACAAGGGTGACGACGCGGTGGACTCGGACGCCGACGTGGCGACCGGCTGCACCCCGGTGGTCGAGCTGGGCACCGGCAAGCGCGAGAACCTGACCCTCGACGCCGGCATCTCCGCGCCGGTCAACAGGCTCGGCGACTTCGTGTGGATCGACGCCAACAAGAACGGTCTGCAGGACGCCGGTGAGACCCCGGTGGCGGGCGTGACCGCGAAGCTGCAGGACGGCACGGGCAAGGAGCTCGCCACGACCAAGACGGACGACAAGGGTCTCTACTTGTTCTCCGACCTGGCCGACGGCACCTACAAGGTGTGCTTCGACGTCAAGGCGCTGCCGGCAGCCGTTGCCGACTACACCCTGACGAAGCCCAACGCCGGTGACGACGCCAAGGACTCGGACGCCGACCCGGCGACCGGGTGCACCGCGCCGACCGTGCTCGGTGTCGGCAAGCGCCAGGACCTGACGCTCGACGCGGGCCTGGTGGCTCCGCCGAACCGCATCGGTGACCTGGTGTGGCTCGACACCAACCGCAACGGTCTGCAGGATCCGGGCGAGCCGGGTGTGCCGAACGTGCCGGTCAAGCTGGTCGACGGCTCCGGCAAGCCGGTCGGTGACCCGGTGAAGACCGGTCCGGACGGCAAGTACGAGTTCCCGAACATCCCGGACGGCACCTACAAGGTGTGCTTCGAGATGGGTGCTCTGCCGAGCGAGTACGCCGGTTACCCGGCGACCAAGCCGAACGCGGGCGACGACGCGCTCGACTCCGACGTGGACCCGGCCACCGGGTGCACGCCGCCGGTGACGGTGGGAGTCGGCAAGCGGAACAACCCGACGCTCGACCTGGGCATCGTCTCCCCGACGTACCGCCTCGGCGACCTCGTCTGGTACGACGACAACTCGAACGGCGTCCAGGATCCGGGCGAGCCCGGTGTGCCGAACCTGCCGGTCTACCTCCAGGACCCCAACGGCAAGCCGGTGGCGTCCACGAAGACCGACAAGGACGGCAAGTACCTGTTCACCGACCTCGAGGGCAAGGAGTACAAGGTCTGCTTCAACGCCGATCCGCAGACGGGTCTGGTCGCGGGCAGGCAGCTCACGAAGCCGAACGTCGGTGACGGTGCGAAGAACTCGAAGGCCGATCCGGCCACCGGGTGCACGCCGGTCGTCAAGCTCGGCCCGAACCACCGGTACGACTACGCGCTCGACGCAGGTCTGCTGCCTCACCCGAAGCAGCCGTCACTCGCGACGACGGGTGCATCGGTGCTCGGATACCTGGCAGCGGGTCTGCTCCTGCTGCTCGGCGGCGCGACGCTGGCCTTCACCGGCCGTCGCAGGAAGGAAGCCGCCTGACCTGATTGAGTGAAAGCGGCCCCGGCGTCCTGCGCCGGGGCCACTTTTTTGTCGGTACCGGATGGGACGGTCTCCTGAGTGTCCACTGAGGAGGAAACCGTGTGCTGGGCCTGTGACAACCCCGACCGTCCCGATTCCGAGTACTTCGACCACCTGCGCGGCCTCATCCGTCAGTACGGGTGGGCCGTGCAAACCGTTGAGGGAGAAGGACTGCACCCGCCGTGGGCGTACACCATCGGGCTGACCGAGCACGATGCGCCGGAGCTCGTGGTGAGCGGCATGGAGCCACGCGAGGCGGGTGCTCTGCTGAACGACATGGCCTGTCACCTGCTCCACTCATCCGGTTTCGAGGTGGGTGAACAGCTTCAGCTGGAGGCTGGGCCTCTGCTCGAAGTGGTGGCGGTGGCCCAGCCGGCCGTGCACCTCATCTTCGCCGTCGAGCTGTGCGGCCCGTTCATCCGCGCCCAGCAGCTCGTGCACGCCGACGAGCGCGGCGGGTGGCCGTGGGACCGAGGCTATCGCGGCAACCAACGCGTGCTCGGGCCGCGCGGCCCTTCCTAGGGCTGCCAGACGAACGGCGTCGTGGTGGTGACGGCGACGAACCCGAGCCGCTGCAGGATCGGCCTGCTGTCCTCGGTCGCGTCGACCTGGAGGTAGCGCACACCGCGTGCGGCGGCGATCCGCGCGCGGTGCGCGACGAGCGCGCGATAGAGGCCCCGGCCACGCCACTGCTCCAGGGTGGAACCGCCCCACAGCCCGGCGAAGTCCGTGCCGGGTTCGAACACCAGCCGAGAGGAGGACACGACCCGCCCATCCGCTTCCGCCACGACCACCACGGTGTCCGGCGTCCGGTTGATCAGCTCCTGCGCGAGCCAGCTCCGGTCGTCACCCCACACCTCGGAGGCCATCTCGGCGATCCGATGCATGTCGGCGTCCTCGGTGACCTCGCGAACGGCTGTGCTCTGGTCCGACTTCATCTCCGCCAGCTTCGCCGTCTCGCCGATGAGCACCGTCTCCTGCTCCTCGGCGACGAACCCGGCGGCCACCAGCCGCTCGGGCAGGTCCGCCGGCAGGTCGTGGCCACGCGTCTTCCACTCGACTTCTTCGCCGCGCGCGGCGAAGAAGTCCCGCTGCCGCACGATCAACGCGTCCAGCTCCGCGCCTGCGACGCCGAGATCCCGCGGCCCGGTGACGAACCCGCGCCGATGCTGCCCGACGACGCGCACGATCGGCCCGTCGTGCTCGGCGTGCGCGCCGGGCGGGAGGTTCGTGACCTCGGCCATGCGCAGCTGGTCGTCGTAGAGATCGAGGAGAGAGGTGAGCATCTGGGTGACGCTAGATCGCAGCGTGCTGGTCCGCGCGTGAATTTCAGCTGTGGTGGGGACAACCCCACCACGAACCTCGGGCTGACCGCATGGGCTGATCCAGCCGCCTTCGGAAGGCTTGGTTCCATGAAGGTCCTACGCCGCTGGACGGCTGCCCTCTCAGCCCTGTCACTGCTGGTCGTTGCCCTACCCGCGAGCGCAGCACCCGCCACGCGCTGGGAGCCGTGCCCGGTCGCCGGGAGCGCGGAACGGCAGGAATGCGCCACCCTGACAGTGCCGCTGGACCACCGCGACCCGCACGGCCGCAAGATCGACCTCCGGATCTCCCGGATCCCGGCGAAGGGCACCAGCCGGGGTGCGCTGGTGATCATTCCGGGAGGTCCTGGCAACTCGGGGCTGAACCGTCCGTCCACGGTGAACTTCCCGGCCGAGATCAGGGAGTCGTTCGACCTCATCGGCTTCGACCCGCGTGGCGTCGGCCAGAGCTCCCCGGTCAGCTGCGGGATGGCCGCCGCCGACGCTCGCAGGCTGACGCCGTGGCCCGGACCCGACGGCGACATCAGCGAGAACATCGCCACTGCGAAGCGCATGAGTGAGGCGTGTGCGCGCAACGGCGGTGACGTGCTGCGCCACATCAGCACGCGCAACGAGGCCCGCGACATCGACGAGATTCGCAAGGCGCTCGGGCGAAGCAAGATCTCGTACTGGGGCCTGTCGTACGGAACCTACGTCGGTGCCACCTACGCCACGCTCTTCCCGCAGCGCACGGATCGCGTCGTGCTGGACAGCAGCGACGACCCCGACCCGCGCCGCGTGGCCCGCGGGTGGCTGGCGAACTACGCGGTCGGCTTCGAGGACCGGTTCCCCGACTTCGCGCGCTGGGCGGCGGACCCGGCGAACCCGTTGCGGCTGGCGGACTCCCCGGACGCCGTGCGCCCGCTGTTCCTCGACCTCGCCGCGAAGCTGGACCGCGCGCCGCAGGACTGGCCCGGCGCCGTTCCGCCGAAGCTCAACGGCAATGCGCTGCGCGAGACGTTGCTGCGCGGCCTCTCCACCGACGCGGGATTCCCGTTGCTGGCGCGGACGATGGCCGCGGCTCGCGACGGTTCACCCGCGCCCGTGCCGGTCCTGCCGCCGGACGCGGTGCTGCAGAACATCAGTGCGGTCGCGGCCGCGACGATCTGCCAGGACGTCACGTGGCCCCGCGACATCGACCGGATCGCGCGTGACGTGCAACGCAACCGCGCGCGGTACCCGCTGACCGCGGGCATGCCGGCGAACGCCGGGATCTGCTCGTCCTGGCCGCACCAGCCTGCGGAACGTCCCGTCGAGGTCACCTCGCACGGCCCCGCGAACGTGCTGCTCGTGCAGAACCGCCGCGACGTCGCGACCCCGCTCAGCGGCGCGTGGAAGCTGCGCGAGGCGTTCGGCAGGCGCGCTGTCATGGTCACCGTCGACGCGGGCGGTCACGGCAGCTACCTCGCCACCGGCAACGCCTGCGGCGACACCACCGTGACGAAGTACCTCCTCGGCGGCGCCCGGCCGGCGCACGATCTGCACTGCTAGCTCGTCGTGAGTGGTTGAGGTCGCCCTACCGACCTCGACCACTCACGACCCCTGACCGGCGCGGTGTCCTGTCCACGTCGCGCCGTTGGCTGGGCGGCGGACGGTGCCGACAGGCCCGGTCAGCGGAACCGGAAGGCGTTGAGCACCGGCGGCAGCACGCGCGACGCGCGGTTCGTCCTCAAGCTCTACCTGGCGTGCGTCGCCGACCACCTGGACTCCCGCCCACTGTCTTATTCGGACTGACATGATCAACACGATGGAGTGATCATCTTCTCCGCGTCGGCGAGCCGCTGGCAGCGGCCCCTGCCGGTGAGATCTTGTGCTGCCGCACAAGGACCCGCCGCAGTGGCGTGCGGGAGCGGAGAAGGGATCGGAAGGCGTGGTCGACCGCAGAACCGTGCTCATCGTGGGTGCGGGGCCGGCAGGGCTGGTGTTAGGGAATTTGTTGCAAGCGGCGGGGATCGAGACCCTCGTCGTGGAGCGGGCCGACCGGGAACAGGTGCAGACCAGGGCGAGGGCGGGATTCCTCGGACCCCACAGCGCGAAGGTGCTGGCCGAGAACGGACTCGGCACCGGAATGCTCCACAAAGGACGATCGCACGGCGTGTGCGCGTTCCGCGGCGAGAGCGGTGAGTTCGAGCTGGACTACGCCCGGCTGGGCCAGGGCGAGGTGCACACGGTCTACCCGCAGCAGGATCTGGTCACCGACCTGATCGCGGAGTATCTCAACAGGGGCGGCGAACTGCGGTTCGGCGTCACCGTCACCGACGTCGACGCGCGGACGGCCACGATCGGCTACCGCGACGCGAACGGCACGGGCCGGGCAACGGGCCGGTTCCTCGCCGGTTGCGACGGCAGCAACGGCGTGACCCGGCTGGCCATGCCGGAGGCGGTGACCCGGCACCGCCAGGACCACGGGGTGGCCTGGCTGGCGGTGCTCGCTGAGGCCCCGCAGAGCATGGCGGCGGTCACCTACGCCATCCACGACGACGGGTTCGCGGGCCACATGGCGCGCAGCCCCGATGTGACGCGCTACTACCTCCAGGTTTCGCCCGACGACGATTCGGAAGCCTGGACGGACGAACGGATCTGGGCTGCGCTGGACATCCGCATGCGGACCGCCGAGTTCGGTCCGTTGCGCCAGGGCAGGATCATCGAACGGCGGATCGTGCACCTGCGTTCCGAGGTCGTCGATCCCATCCAGCACGACCGGCTGTTCCTCGTCGGCGACGCGGCCAGCTTGATCAGCCCGTCGGCGGCCAAGGGCGCCAACTTGGCGATCATGGAGGCCGAGCTGCTGGCCCGCGCACTCGTCGACGCGCTCACCCGTGACGACCACAGCGCACTCGACGCGTACTCGCGCACCTGCCTGCCGCGCATCTGGCGGGCGCAGGAGTTCTCCCGCTGGATGATCGAACTCCTGCACGGCCCTGCGGACGCCACCGCCGACGGGGACTTCCAGCGCGCACTGCGTCACGCCCGGCTCGACAGCCTGCGCGACTCCCACACCCACCAGAACTTCTTCGCCGAGCACTACGTCGGCATCTGACCAACGGAAAGCACCGTGATCTCGACCGCAACCCCAGTACTCGCCGCAGTTGATCTCGCCCGCGTCACCGCGGCGATCGCCCTGCTCGGCGGCAACGACACCGCGACGGTGCTCGCCGCCGCCGTGCCCTCGCTGGACGAGGACCACCGCGCCGCCGTGGCGAAGCACGTCGTCATGGACCACGTCGCACTGCTGATCTTCCCGGAGACCCTCGACGGGCTGGCCGAAGACCTGGCCGCACAAGGCATCCAGGTGAGCGGGATGACGCCCAGCGTGGTCGTCCGCGAACGGCTGAGCAGCCGGTACGGCGTACCGCTGCACGAACTGACGGTCGGCATCCTGCGCACCCCAGTCACCGACCGCAACGGTATGCCGCGAGAGGTGGAGATCTTCGCGATGGTGACGCCACCGGAGCTGGCGCACATCGCCGAGGACGAACGCAGGCACGGCAGGGAGAACCACTTCGCGCTGTCCGTCCGGCGACCCGATCCGACTCTGCTGCGCGGACTTCGCGCGACCATCGCCACCGCGATGCGTCCGGACGGCGGTGGCTACAACGGTTACGAGAACTCCACCATCCTCTACTTCCGCGACGCGCACGGCACCGACCCGGCGTTCCGCAGGCTGGAGCTGATCTGCGCGGGCCGGTTCACGCAGCTGCTCGCCACCCACCAGCGCGAGTCGTGCGCGGGCACCGAACTGCTGCGCCTGCTGACCGGCGCCTGGGCGACGCAGGCCATCGCGACCGCCGCCGAACTGCGGCTGCTCGACCACCTCGAGACGATCGGGGATCTGCCGGACCTCGCCGCCGCCACCGGGACCGACCAGCACAGCCTGCTCAGGCTGTTGCGCTACCTGACGGCGCTCGGCGTCGTGCACACGTCGGGAACGCGCCACAGCCTCACCGAGCTCGGCGCACTGCTGCGCTCCGACCTGGCAGGCTCGATGCGCCCACTCGCGCTGATGTACGGCGGCCCGTTCTACCAGTCGTTCGCGGCGTTCACCGAAGCCGTCCGCAGCGGCGGGGAGTCCTACGCGAAGGTCTTCGGCACCCACCACTTCGAGCACATGGCCGCAGACCCGGACCTGGCCGAGCTGTTCCACCAGTCGATGGCCGCCAGCAACGCCATGTTCGCGGGCGTCACCAGAGTCTTCGACTTCTCCGCCACGCGCACGGTCGTCGACGTGGCGGGCGGCAACGGCGAACTGCTGTCCCGCGTCCTGCGCGCCAACCCGGCGCTGCACGGCGTCCTGATGGATCGCCCGCACGCACTGGCCGCGGCGCAGGCACGACTGGCCGACGTCGCCGACCGCGTCACGCTGGTCCCCGGCGACTTCACCGAGTCCGTTCCCGGCACCGGTGACGTCTACCTGCTGTCCCGCGTGCTGCACGACTGGGACGACGAGCAGTGCAGCACCATCCTGGCCACGTGCGCGCGGAACATGCCCGCACACGCGGAACTGCTGGTGATCGAACGCCTGCTCCCGGAGTCGGGAGGTGCCGACTCGCTGGCCATTCCGTGGGACATCCACATGCTGTGCAACACCGGCGGCCGCGAGCGCACCGAGTCCCACTACCGGGCGCTGCTCGCCGACGCGGGCTTCGACGTGGTCGAGACCCACGCGCTGCCGCTGGACGCACACCTCGTGCGCGCCCGTCGCCGCGGCTAGTCGCAGCAGGACGTGACCGGGGCCTCTTCGCCCGCGGAGAGGACCCCGTGCTGTTCGCTCTACGGCCGGCGGTAGATCGTGATGGAGTGGCCGACCTCGTCGATCGGCGTGCTGCCGGCGATCAGCGCGGCCAGGCGGTCGTCGGCCTTGGCGATGGAGGAATCCGACACGACGAGCAGGCCGTGCACCTGGTCCGGGGACACGGTGAGCGGGTTGGCGGCGTCGATGCCGTAGTAGGACGGCAGCCCGCTGCCCTTGTAGACGAGCCACATCCGTTCGCCTGGGTAACGCTGCCTCAGGTGCTCCGCCAGCCGGCCCAGGTCCTGGCCCCAGTCGACGTTCGAGTCGTGCAGGCTCTGATGGGTTTTCGCCGGCCCGCCGAACGCCTCGTTGGAGTACGGCAGGTAGTAGGGGAACGTCCGCAGCGAGCTGACCGCGGCGAAGATGACGAGTGCTGCCACCGCGACGTGTGCCCACCGCCGGCGCACGGCGACCACGCCGGCCGCCGCGACCGCCAGGAACATCGGCACGAAGATCGCGTACCGGACGCCGAGGTCGCGGTTGCCGCTCATGGCCGCGGCGAGCAGCACGGCCGTGGGAACGAGTACGTAGGGTGCCGCCGGGCGCAGCCGGTGCACCGAGACCATCACGGCGGCTCCGGCCAGCCAGAGCGCGAGCGCGCCCAGCGGTGTCTTCACCAGCAGCGCGGCCGGCAGGTAGTGCCACAGCGAACCGAGGTAGTGCCTGCCGAACAGGAAGCCGCCCCACACGCGGTCCTCGAAGCCGAACTGGACGCGCATCCCGTCCCGGTACGGCTCGGGGAGCGGCAGCCAGTCGACGAGCGCGCGCAGGCCGTGAACCGCAGGCAGATCCGCTGGTGTTTCCCAGCGCAGCTGCGGATCCACGGCCAGATAGGAGGCCCACACCACCGCGACCGCGATCAGCATCACCGATGCGGCCGCCGCTGTGACGAGCCCGAGCAGCCGGGCCGTCCTGTCCGGGGCGAGGCGGCGCGCGTGCCGGATGGACAGTGCGACCAGGAACAGCAGCGCCGGAACCGCGGCGAGGGCGCTCATCTTCGTGGCGAGGGACGCGCCCAGGGCAAGTCCCGCGAGGGGGAGGTAGAGGACGGGGCGGCGCCGGGCCCGCCACAGCAGCCAGGTCGACGTCAGCAGGAAACCGGCCGCGGGCACGTCGAGCGCGGCCAACGACCCGTGCGCGATGACGTCGGGTGAGAACGCGTACAGGGCGAGTGCGGCCAATCCGCCGACACGGCCGACCAGATCACCGGCGAACTTGAGGACGACGAGCCCGAACAGCAGCGTGAGCACGATCATCGGCAGCCGAGCCAACAACATCAGCCGTCCCGGATCGTTGCCCGACTCGTACAGCACGTGCCGGCCGAGCTGCGTCTGGTCGCCGACGAAAGCGGAGTCGAGGCGCGCGTCGGCGAAGGCCAGCCCGGTCGCGATGATCAGCTTGCCGAGCGGAGGATGCTCCGGGTTGTACCGCAGGCTGTGCTGCTCCAGGTAGACAACGACCGCGCCCACGTAGACCGGCTCGTCGATCGTCGGAGTCTGCTCCACGGCCGCCGTGACCATCGCGATCGCCATCTCGGCGAGGAGCACGACCACGACGAGCGCGAACGTCCACCGACGGAGCCGCCGCCAATCGAACCGGTCCGACGGGCGTCCGTCTGCCAATGGCGGCAGGTCATCCGGGGACACCACGGCCGTGTTCGGTAAGTGGCTCAGGGAGAGCGACAACCCGGAAGTCCTTCCACCAAGGGAACAATCCCACCACTACGGGAACGCCACGCCTGGTGATTTGGTTGTCAAGCCTCGACCGCGGACTCACTCCGGCCCAGAAACCGCCCTGGGAGGACCGAAGCCTGCTCGGTCCTCCCAGGACTTCGAAACGAGGATCAGATCTTGCCCGCCACCACGTCGGCGAGGTTCACGCGGGACGACTTGTAGTTCGCCGCCGAGCGCTTGCCGTCCTTGACCTGGGTGACCTCGGAACGGATGGGCAGGCCGTTGTCGGCGTTGATGGTCACCACGTGCGTGCTTTCGCCGTACTGCAGGGCGGGGCCCGCGGTGAGCGTCAGCGCGGACTGGCCGTCGACCTGCGCGTTGCCGACGGTCACGTCCTGGATGGTCGCGACCAGCTTCAGCACGCCCGCGCGGATGTCGGCGTTGGCGGCGCCGATGAACAGGGCGTACGTGGTGTTGCTCCACAGCGTGTTGTTGATGCCGTTCTCCAGGTCCTTGCCCGTCGGGCGCGGCTTGGGGGCGGGCACCTCCTTGCCCATCTCGCGGAGCATCTTGGCGATCTCCTCCTGGTTGTGCGCCCACGCCTTCTCCTGCTCGGCGGGGCTCAGGCCGAGGCCCCAGCCGTTGGGCGAGGCGTTGACCATCGCGATCTTGGCCTTCTCCACGTCGCCGGTCGCGGCCAGTTCGGCCGCCTCCATCACGTGCGCGTCGAAGGGGCTGGCGCCGTCGTCGCCCTTGGCCGCCGCGTCCTGGAGGGTCTTCGCCGAGTCGCCGGTGAAGACCTGGCCCTTGTCGGTGTAGACGGTGTAGACGAGGTACGGCGAACCGTCCGGCGCGGTCTTCGTGGTGATGACCAGTGACGAGTCACCGGACAGCGTGCCGGCCGCCTTGACGTCGGAGGCCAGTTTCACCAGCGGGGAGTCGACCACCTGCGGTGCCGCGATCGGGTTGCTGACCGGGGTGCTGGTGCTCGCCGTACCCATCACCACGGCCGCCGCGACGGCTGCCGCGCCGACGGCGGCGACGCTGACCTTGGGCCAGGAGAGCCAGCGCTTCGGGCGCACGACCGTGTTCACGGGCTCCACCATCGCCGTGTGCAACGCCGCGCGGGCGTTGTCGTAAGCCGCGGGGCGGGGGGACGGCACGTCACTCAGCTTCTTCATCAGTTCCATCTCATCCATGGGTTGTTCTTTCACGTTGTCGGTACCTGCAGCAGCGCGGCCACTTCGGGTGCCTCGCGCAGTGCTTTGCGCGCCTGGTGCAGCAGACGGCGAGCCGTGCCGGCGGGAATGTCGAGCACCCGCCCGGCTTCGGCGACGGTCAGGTCCTCCCAGGCGACCAGCCCCAGCACTTCGCGCTCTTCCGCTTTGAGCCGTGCCAGTGCCGTGCGCAGCAGTGCCTGCGCGTCCACGCGGGCGTCCACCGCAGGCCAGGGATCCCAATCGCTCGCCATGCGCGTCATGTCCGGCGCAGGCTCTTCCGCCGGCTCGGACCGCCAGTGCTTGCGCAACCTGTTGAGAGCGACGCCGTACAGCCAAGGCCGGGCCTCGGGGTACGAACGGTCATAGGTCGCACGGGAGGCGTACGCCGCCACCCACACGTCGCCGAGGACGTCCTCGGCGGTCTGCCGCCCCACTCGGCGCGCTAGATAGTTTCCGATCGCGGTTTCGTGGCGGCTGATCATCTCCACGAAGGCATTGGTGTCTCCGCGCAGCGATCTGCCGATCAGTTCCGCGTCTGACGACATGAAGCTCCTCGGGTTTCGCTTCGCCCTTTCACCCCGTCTTTGCCAACGCGGGCCGAAAGCGTTCAGGTTGCCCCGAGATCAGATGAACACCGCAGGTCAACGGCCAGCAGCACAGGCGGCACTCAGCCGACGAGGCATGCTCGCGGCGACACGGCGCGCTGGGGGAACTTCAGTCCAACGATGGGGGTCCGGGGGCTTGCCCCCGGCTGGGGTTCTGGGGGCTCGGCCCCCAGAAACGCCCAAAGGCGACCAGGTTCGCGCATTCCGCGAACACAGATCGCCTTCGACTTTGGTGCCCCCGGCAGGATTCGAACCTGCGCACCCGCCTCCGGAGGGCGGTGCTCTATCCCCTGAGCTACGGGGGCTCAGTGACGTTGTAGATCCTAGCGCACTGTCGGAACCCCATTTCACCACCTACCCTCCGAAGCATGGATCCGGTACGCGAGCGTTCCGTAGACGTCGGTGACCTGCGACTTCACGTCCGGGAGGAGGGCGATCCGGCCAACCCGACGGTCCTGCTCGTGCACGGGTACCCGGACAACTCCAGCATCTGGGACGGCGTGGCCCCGCGGCTGGCGAAGAGGTTCCACGTGGTGCGGTTCGACGTGCGGGGTCACGGCCGGTCGGGCACGCCGCGCAGCTACCACCTCGACGATCTGGCGAAAGACATCGCCGAAGTCGCGAAAGCGACCTCGACAACGAAGGTGCACCTGGTCGGGCACGACTGGGGGTCGATCCAGAGCTGGCACGCGACGACCGAGTACCCGGACGCCTTCGCCAGCTTCACGACCATCTCCGGACCCGCGCTGGCGCACGTCGAGCACTGGATGAAGCGGCATCCGGTCAGGGCGATCCCCAACGCGCTGCACTCCTGGTACATCGGGCTGTTCCTGATCCCCAAGGTCGCGGAGATCGGGATGTGGTTCGCACGCAAGCGTTTGCACGCCGAGTGGCGGGACGCGAAGAACGGGCTGGAGCTGTACCGCGCCAACATCTTCAAAGGGCAGGGGCCAAAGCAGACGAGCGTGCCGACCCTGCAGATCCACCTCACGAAGGACCCGTACGTCACCGAGCACCACCTGGACGCCGCCAGGCCGTTCGCCGAGAACCTCACCAGGAGAAAGCTGGTCAGCGGGCACTGGGCGCCGCGCACGCATCCGGAGCAGGTGGCCCGGTACATCGCGGACTTCGTCGATCAAAAGCAGCAACAGCAGCTCGTGCTGATCACCGGCGCCGGCAGCGGGATCGGCAAGGCGACCGCGGAGGCGTTCCAACGCCAAGGCGCCAAGGTGATCGCGGTCGACATCGACGAGGCCAAGGCCAAGGCGACCAGCCGCTACGCGTACCAGCTGGACGTCGGCGACGCGCAGGCCACGCGGGAGCTCCGGCGGCGAGTCATCGACGAGCACGGTGTGCCGGACATCGTCATGGCCAACGCGGGGATCGCCGTCTCGGGCTCGTTCCTCCGAACGTCCGAAGAGGACTGGCGCCGGGTGGTCGATGTCAACCTGTGGGGTGTCGTCCACACGACGAGGGCCTTCGCGCAGGACATGGTCGACCGCAACGAAGGCGGGCACATCGTCATCACGGCCTCGATGGCCGGCTACTTCCCGACGACGGCGTTGCCCGCGTACTCGACGACCAAGGCGGCGGTGCTGATGCTCGCTGAGTGCCTGAACGCGGAACTGAAGCAGCACAGCATCGGGGTCACGGCCATCTGTCCCGGCCCGGTGAACACGGACATCACCAGAGAAGCGACGTTCGCCGGAGTGTGTGAAAAGGACCAGGAGCGGAAGAGGGATGCTGTCACCAGGTTGTACGAGCGCCGGGGTTACGGGCCGGACAAGGTCGCGAAAGCGGTGCTCAGAGCGGTGGAGAACAACCGGAGAGTCGCGCCCGTCATGCTGGAGTCGCACGTCGTGCGAGCGCTGAACCGGGTGTCGCCCGGACTGGTGCGGGTTGTGGCGAAGGTCGCCGACAGGATCTGGCAGAGCTAATTGCATTCATGCGCATGTCGCTATATGTTGTGAGCCATGGGTCACGGGCACGGACATGGTGTCTCTGGTGCGGGGCAGCACGTCAACAAGCTGTGGGTGGCGTTCGGCATCGGCGCGGTCTTCATGGTCGTCGAGTTCGCCGTCGGGTTCGCCACGTCCTCGCTCGCCCTGATCTCGGACGCCGCGCACATGCTCACCGACGTGCTCGGGGTCGGCATGGCGCTCGCGGCGATCATGGTCGCGAGGAGAGCCACGGCCGGTCGCAACAGGACGTTCGGGCTCTACCGCGCGGAGGTGCTCGCGGCGCTCGCGAACGCGATCCTGCTGTTCGGCGTCGCCGGATACGTTGTGTACGAGGCGATCGGGCGGTTCGCGAACCCGCCTGTCGTGCCGGGCCTGCCGGTGCTCGTCGCGGCGGCCTTGGGCCTGGTGGCCAACATCGTGGCGTTCCTGGTCCTCAAGGACGGCGCCGAGGAGAGCATCAACGTCCGGGGTGCGTACCTCGAGGTGCTCGCCGACCTGATCGGCAGTGTCGGCGTCCTCATCAGCGGCGTGCTGACGCTCGCGTTCGGCTGGCGGTACGCGGACCCCGTCGTCGGTGTGCTGATCGGGCTGTGGGTGTTGCCGCGCACGTGGAAACTCGCGAAGAACGCGCTGCACATCCTGTTCCAGCACGCGCCGGAGCGCATCGACGTGCACGAGGTCGAGGCCGCGCTCACCGGGCTGGTCGGTGTCGTCGAGGTGCACGACGTCCACGTCTGGACCCTCACGAGCGGCATGGAGGTCGCCACCGCGCACCTCACCACCCACGAGAAGGCCGTGCACGCGGCCGTGCTCGATGCCGCGCAGAACGTCCTGAAGACGAAGTACGGCATCGAGCACGCCACGCTGCAGATCGAGAACTCGGCGCAACGGTGCCGAGAGCTCTCCTGGTGATCTAACGCAACCGGTAGGCGTCGTACAGGGTCTGGTCCAGCGTGTTGCCCTGGATGTCGCGCACCTGCACGTGCAACGCCACGGAACCGGTGCGCGGGTGGAACACCAGGCCTCGGTACGAGCCGTCGCCCGCCGGCCGCGGGTGCGGCACGCTCCGCCACGTCCGGCCCCTGTCGAACGACACGTTCACCCTGACCTCCTCGATCGGCACCCGCGGTGCGCCGTACTGCGTCGCGGGCCACAGCTTCAGCGTGAACGGCAGGCCACCCCGAGCGGTGTTGTTCCCGTCCAGAGCCAAATCCCACCGGTTGTTGACCACGGGCAGAAAGGCCCGTTCAGGTGATCGCTGGGACTGGAACGTCCACACGGAACGACTCTCCGTAGCGACGTTCCAGTCCGGAGCCCCTTGGCGGACATCCATTTCCACCCGATACTTCGCCGGATCCGCCCCGGCGACGCCGTTGAAGAACCCGCGCGCGTTCGTGCCCTGCCACAGCAGCACGTCGTCGCGGTAGATGCGCACGACCTTGTCGGCGGCCGTCGCCTCCATCGCGTGCGTGTGGTTCGAGTCGGTGAACTCCGAGAAGTTCAGCAGGAACTGGTCCTTCTCCCGGTACATCGGGAAGTGCGCCTCGGTCATACCTGGCGCGATCGGGGCGCGGAACGAGTCGTCCGACGCGCACTCGCCGGGCTGGTACGTCCGCGAGCGGATCACCGTCGGCTCGAACGGGAAACGGCCCCAGGTGAACATCCCGTACTTCGTGTCGCCGCCCAGCACGTAGCGCGTCGTGCGGTGCGGGAACGGCACGTCCACGCGCGGGATCGGCACCGAGCTGTCGTACGGCCGGGACGCCGTCAGCGCGTACGCCCCGGTCTGGCCGGGGCGCAGAGCGTGGAACTGCGTCCTGATCTCCGCCAGCCGGGTGGGCCGGTAGTCGAGCCGGGACGGCACGCGTCCCTGCTCGGGCACCACCAGGTGGTAGTCGACGTTCTCACCGGTCAGCCACACCCGCGTGGTGAACTCGAAGTCGGCAGGGCCCTCGACGGGCACGGCGGACAGCTTGGCCGTCCGGGGCGCACCGCTGAGCACGTTCACCTTGCCGCGGTGCACGCCGAACTGCTGCGCCACCGGCGTGACGGTGTGCCGCACGTTGAAGGTGATCGGCTTGGCCAGCCGCGCGTCCAGCACGACCTCGGTGTCGTCGCTGATCTTCAACGAGGGCAGCGGAACCGCGGTCTGCTCGATCTCCGCACCAGCGGCATCCATTGTGGACACGAACCCGGCGAGCACGTGGTCGCCCAGCTGCCGCACCCGCGTCTGCCGGTGCCGGTGAAGCTCAGCAGGGAGCCGACACCGGTCTCGTTGTTGACCAGCACGACGTTCGCGCGGGCGGGCTTGCCGTCCCGGCCGATGGCGCGGACGTTGACCGCGTACGTGCGGTCCTTGTGGAACCCGACGACGGTCCGCACGTCACCCGCGACCAGCTCGCCCGAGTAGAGCCCGAGCGAGCCCGCGTTCACGTCGAGCGTCACGGTCGCCTCGGCCGAACCACCGGCCGGAACGTCCAGCGAGCTGGGGGAGACGCTGACCGAGGCCGGACCGCGCCACGCCAGGTCGAGCCGCAGCGGAGCATCGGACGAGTTGCGGTACACCACTTTCCGGCTGACCGGAGGCACCGACCCGTACGGTCCCGCGAAGTACCCGAGGTTCACCACACCGGGCGCCCGCACCGCCGAGCCGACAGCCTTGCGCAGGTCGAGACGTCCGGTGCCGCGCGAGTAGGGATCACCGGCGACCACAGCGGTCGCGCTCGTCAACGCGTCCTTCAGCTCCGCACCGCTCCACGACGGGTGCGCGGCCGCCAGCAGCGCCGCGGCGCCCGCGACGTGCGGCGTGGCCATCGAGGTGCCGGACTTGGCCACGTGATCGCCGGACAGCCCCGCGGACACGATGCCCACACCGGGCGCCACGAGGTCGGGCTTCACGGCGCTGTCACCGAGCCGCGGCCCGGTGCTGGAGAACGTCGCCAGCACGTCGGACCGGTCCACCGCACCGACCGTCAGAGCGGCGTCAGCGGCCGCGGGAGAGCCGAGCTTGCCGGGACCGCTGTTCCCCGAAGCCACCACGAACAACGCGCCGGTCTGCGCGCTGAGCCGGTTCACCGCGAGGCTCAGCACGTCCGTGCCGTTGCTCGGGACGTCGCTGCCCAGCGACATGTTCACGACGCGCGCTCGCGTCGCCGCCCACTCCATGCCCGCGATGATCGCGTCGAACGGGCACCCGGCCGGCTTGCACACCTTGCCGCTCAGCAACCGGACGTCCGGTGCCACGCCCCGGTAGACCGGGCCGTTGCTCGCGATGATCCCGGCGACGTGCGTGCCGTGACCGTGCTCGTCGGAGACACCGGTGCCGGTGAAGTCCGCCGCCTCCACCACTTTCCCGGCCAGGTCGGGGTGGTCGGCCTTGATGCCGGTGTCCAGCACGGCGACCGTCGCGCCCGCGCCGGAGTAGCCGGGCACGGGCCCGCCGATCTGCGCGACGCTGCGGTCCAGCGACGGCGTCGCGAGTCCGTTGAGCCAGATCTTGTCGAACGCCCCGACGCCGTTCCAGAACGACGCGTGCTGCGTGACGTCCACGACGGCCGCGCCGATGCTCGGCAGCTGCCTCCGCGCGGACAGCGCACCCACACCACCGGTCACGATCACCGGCACCGACGAGAGGTGTCCCTCCGCGACCAGCCTGGTGATGTTGAACAGCTCCCGGTCGACGCGACCGGCGGCCACGAGCTCGGTCGCCTTGCGCGGCACCAGGTACACCTGGTCGCCGACGGTCTCCTGCAGCCAGCCCTCCTCGGGCGGCCCGACCAGCCCGGCGAGCTTTCCCTCCTGATCGCGCCGCACGGTCAGCACGTCTCCGGTCACCAGCGTGAGCGTCTCCCCGCCCGCCGGAGCGCCGGCCGGAGCTTCCGCCCGAGCCGGCGTGACGATCGTGAACACGAGTAACAGCGACAACACCAGATATCGCACGCGCAACCCCTCTGGATGCCGTCAGGGCCACATTCGCAACGCGGCGAATGTGGCCCTGACGAAGAAACCGTTACCTGACTACAGACCCGTGCACTGGCCCGCCTTGGGGCCCTTCACGTCGTTGGCGAAGCCGTTGTTCACCGGCGCCGGGTTGTTGCCCGTGCAGGAGAGCGGCCCGCCGACCGAGGTGCCCGCGACGACCGTGCGGGTGCGGTTGTTGGTCAGGCTGACCGGACCGCCGACCGTCGTGTTCTCCAGCGCGACCTCGGTGGCCGCACCGTTGATCGCGACCGGACCGCCGACGCGAGTGCCGACGAGCACCACCGAAGCGGCGTCGGACGCCGACAGCGGGCCCTTGATCTCGCCGCCGAAGAACAGCAGCGTCGCGCCCTTCTGCACGGTCACCGGGCCGTTGATCGTCACGCCTTCGACGCACGTCACGCCGGACGACACGGTGAGCGCACCACTCGACTCGGTGATCGTGGTCGTGCACGTCGGCGCAGGCTTGGACAGCAACTCCAGCTCGGCCAGTGCGACGTCACCGGAGAACTCCAGCCGGTAGTACCCGTACCGGCCGGGGTTCGCGATCTTGAACGACCGGGTGTACTGCGCCCAGGCGAACTGTTCGCTCGGCCGACTGTCCACAGTGGTCCACGTCTTGTTGTCGTAGGAGCCCTTCAGCGTCCACGACGTCGGCGAGGTACCGGTCTTGGCGGAGGTCAGCGTGTAGAACGTCGCCATCTCCTTGGCGTCGGCCGGCTTGAAGTTCACCGTGCGGACGACCGCGGACGTGCCGGAGTTGTTGTCCGAGATGGCGGCCGGGGTGACGCCGGTCGAAACGTCCCGCAGCGGCTTCGCCACGTCGGAACCGGTCGTGATCGACTCCGGCGCCGCGGAGGCGGCCGTGCCCCACGCGGAGGGCTTCGAGCCCATGTCGAAGTCGATCGTGCCGCCCGCGGCGAGCTGGTCGTGCGAGAACCACGTCTTGTCGTGGGCCTTGCCGTTGACCTTCACGCCCTGCACGTAGATGTTCTGCCTGCTGTTCTTGGGCGCGTTGATGACCAGCTTCTTGCCGTTCTCGAGCTTCACCGTCGCCTTGGTGAACAGCGGCGAGCCGATGGCGTAGGCGGGCTTGCCCATCTGCAGCGGGTAGAACCCGAGCGCGCTGAACAGGTACCACGCGGACATCTCGCCGTTGTCCTCGTCACCGGCGTAGCCCTGGCCGATGTCGCTGCCCACGTACAGCCGCGACAGGACCTCGCGCACCTTCTCCTGCGTCTTGGCCGGTTGGCCGACGTAGTTGTACATGTACGCGATGTGGTGCGACGGCTGGTTGCTGTGGCCGTACTGGCCCATCCGCACGTCGCGCGCCTCGAGCATCTCGTGGATCGTGCCGCCGTACCCGCCGGGGAAGTTCGCGGTCTCCGGCGTGGCCCAGAACTCGTCGAGCTTCTTGGCCATCTTGTCCCGGCCGCCGTAGAGGTTCGCGAGACCGTTGCCGTCGTGCGGCACGGTGAACGCCATGTTCCACGCGTTCGTCTCGGTGTAGTCGCGGCCCCAGTCGAACGGGTTGTACTTGTCCGGCTCCACGCGCCACGTGCCGTCCGGGTTGCGGCCCTGGAAGAAGCCGACCCGCGAGTCGAACATGTTCACGTAGTTCTGCGCGCGGTTCAGGAAGTACTCGTGCTCCTCCAGGTACCGCTTCTCGCCGGTCTTGTCGTACAACGCCTTCGCCATGTTCGCGATGCCGAAGTCGTTGACGTAGCCGTCGATCGCCCACGACATGCCCTCACCGGTGGTGGTGGGGGTGTAGCCCTTGAAGATCGACGTGTCGAGTCCCTTGCGGCCGACCTGCGCGTTCGGCGGCGTCACCGACGCGTTGCGGACCGCGGCGTCGTACGCGGCCTTGGCGTCGAAGTTGGTGACGCCCTTGAGGTACGCGTCCGCGAACGCCACGTCCGAGCTGGTGCCGGTCATCAGGTTCGCGTAGCCGGGCGACGACCACCGGGAGATCCAGCCGCCGTCCTTGTACTGCTGGACGAACCCGTCGGCCATCTCGCCCGCCTTGGACGGCGTGAAGAGGCTGTAGGCGGGCCACGTCGTGCGGTAGGTGTCCCAGAACCCGTTGTTGACGTAGATCTTGCCGTCGACGATCTTCGCGCCGGTCTTCGTCGGCGTGTTCTCCCCGACGGCCGGGGACACCGGCGAGGCGTACTGCAGCTTGCCGCCGACCTTCTCGTAGCCCGAGTTCGGGTAGAGGTAGAGCCGGTACATGTTGGAGTACAGCGTGATCAGCTGGTCCTCGGTGGCACCCTCGACCTCGATGATGCCCAGGACCTTGTCCCACGCCTGCTGCGCCGCGTTCTTCACCGAGTCGAACGACGCGGACGCCGGGATCTCCTGCTCCAGGTTCGACTTCGCCTGGTCGACGCTGATCAGCGACGTCGCGATGCGCAGCTGGACCGTCTTGTCCGCGAACGAGAAGTAGCCCGTCACGTTGTCGCGGCCGGCGCCGGTCAGCCTGCCGCTGCCGGTCACCGCCTTGTCCACCACGCCGTACACGAACAGGCGGGTGGCACCGGTCGACAGGCCGCTCTTGACGTCCGAGAAGCCCGTCACGACGCCGTTCGCCGCGTCGAGCGTGAGGCCGCCGCTGTTGTTCACGTTGTCGAACACCAGGTTCTGCTGGTCGCCGGTGAACGTGAACCGCATGATCGCCGCGTGGTCGGACGGCGCGATCTCGGTGCGCATGCCGTTCTCGAACTGCACGCCGTAGTAGTGCGCCTGCGCGGTCTCGTTGTCGTGCTTGAACGGCAGGGCCCGCAACGCGCGGTCGGCCGTGGGCGCCGCGTTCGTCGGCATCACCTGGAACGTCTGCCGGTCACCCATCCACGGGCTCGGCTCGTGCGAGGCGGTGAACGCCTGCAGCGTCGGCAGGTTCTGCGAGTTGTTGCGCTGGTGGTACTCGTACAGCCAGCTGATCGAGCCCGCGTTCGTCATCGGGGCCCAGAAGTTGAAGCCGTGCGGCACCGCCGTCGCCGGGAAGTTGTTGCCGCGCGAGAAGGAACCGTTCGAGTTCGTGCCGCGCGTGGTGAGCACGTAGTCGGACGGCTTCGCGTACGGCTTGCGCACCGGGCTGTCGGTGATGCTCACGTCGTCGACCCAGCCGCCGAACGCCGTCGGGCCCTTGGGGCCGTCGTAGGCGACGAGGACGCGCTTGATCGTCTTACCCGCGGCGACCGCGCCGATCGTGGACTTGATCTTGTTCCACTGGTCGGTGTACAGGAACTTGCCCGCGCCCTGGCCCTGCGGCGACAGCACGGCGCCGTGCTGGTCGACCGCCTTGAGGTCGCTCAGGTACGTGCCGTCCGAGAACGCCAGGTCGATCGACGAGTACGTGCTCGGGTAGTTCAGGTTGTCCTGGACGTGGTCCGGGAAGATCAGGTACGACAGCTCGGTCGTCGGCTTCACCGCGATGTCGGTCTCGAAGACCTTGTTGTACGAGTAGCCGCGGCCCGCGACCGTGTGCGTGCCCTGGTAGCGGAACGACTTGAGGCCGGTGAAGCCCGCGCGGGACTTCGCCGTGTAGCCACCGCTCGGGCCGGAGCCCACGACGCTGCGCATGTTCGGCGGCGGCTGCGTGGTGGAGCCGTCGGACAGCTGGACCTCGGCGAGCTGGAGCAGCTTCACGCCGCCCTGGTTCGCCGTGATGTCGAGCTTGTAGTACACGTACGACGCGGGTGAGGCGACGTCGTAGATCTTGGTCTGGAACCGCGCGTCGAAGGCCTCGTTCTGGCGCGTGTCGACCGTGGTCCAGTTCGTGCCGTCCGCGGAGCCCTGGAGCGTCCAGTCCTTCGGGTCGCGTTCGGGGGCGTCGTTCGCCGAGCCCAGCGCGTACTTCACGACCTTCACCGGTTCGCCGAGCTTGAAGCTGGCCCAGCCCGTCGAGGTGAACGTGAGCCACTTCGAGTTGATGTTGCCGTCGACGAGGTTCTCCTTGACCTCGCCCGCCTCATCGTTCTCGTCGTTGGCCTCGACCGCGACGACCTTGTCGGTGACGTTGCCGGGGATGCCGGACGAGTCCGCACCCGTGACACCGGCCGTCTTCCGGTTGCCCGCCGCGTCGGTCTCCACGGTGTTCGCCCAGTTGGGCTGTGGTTGACCCTCCTCAAAGGACGACGAAAAACTCACTGCGGACTCCTCGGGTGCGGCGGCCGCGAGGCCTTGGTTGGTCAGACCACACACCAGTGTCGCAGTGATCGCAGCGCTCATCAGCGCTGTTCGTCTCTTCTGCCTGTGCCCCATTGCACGCCTTCCGCCGCCGCCGACCCGGTCCCCAATCGCGCGCCAGGAAATCGGGACCTGACATCGTTGTCAAGATTTCGGGACCAGTTTGTCTCCGAACCTGTCTCTTCCCTGCTCCGAGCCGAGTTCGAGTTCTCCCGATCTAGACTCATCTGGTGACCGACCGCAAGCCGCCAGAGGTAGGCACACCAGCAGGGATGAGAGCACTCAACCAGCGTGCAGTGCTGGACCGCTTGCGCATGCTCGGTGCCGCCACGCGGCCGCAGATCGCCAAGGACACGGGGCTGTCGAAGCCCACTGTCGGGCAGGCTCTCGTCGACCTCGAGCTGCACGGCCTCGTGCGGCCCATCGGCCGCACTTCCGCAGGTCCAGGCCGTTCCGCGGTGGTGTACGAGCCCGATCCGTCGGCGGGTTACGTACTCGGTGTCGACATCGGCAGACAGCGCATCCGGGCGGCCGTGGCTGATCTTGCCGGCTCGGTCGTCGCGCGGGTCGACGAACGCAACCGCTGCCGCACCGCCGGAGCACTCGTGCGGACGGTGTCGGAGTTGGCCACGCAGACGGTGTCCGACGCGGGGCTCACGTTGTCGGACGTGGTCGTCAAAGTCATCGGAACGCCGGGCGTGCCGACCGGTCGCAGCGTGCACCACGCGCCGAACCTGCCGGGCTGGGAGCGGGCCGGTCTGCTCGACGAGCTGGAGTCCGCGCTGGGCACCGAGCTCGTCGTGGAGAACGACGCGAACCTGGCGGCGATAGGTGAGTACGCCTCGGGTGCCGCGCGATCCGTCGGCGTGTTCGCCTGCATCATGGTCGGCACCGGGATCGGCATGGGTGTCGTCGTGGACGGTGAGCTGTTCCGCGGCGCGCACGGCGCGGCGGGCGAGATCGGTTACCTCCCGTTCGGACAGTCCACCAGGGACGTCCAGAGGGGACAGTTCGAGGACGCGGCGGCAGCCGCCTCGGTGCTCGACATGGCTGCGCGGCAAGGACTTTCCGCGCGCTCGGCACGGGAGGTGTTCGACCTCGCGCGGGCAGGCGACACGCGGGCGCTGGACGTGGTGCGCGAGGAGGGTGCGCGGCTCGCGTTCCTGGTGGCTGCGGTGACGGCCGTCGTCGACCCGGAGCTGGTCGTGCTCGGCGGTGGCATCGGCGGCAACCTCGACCTGCTGTGCGGTCCGATGGAGGAGGTGCTGCGCCGCACGACCCCGTTGGTGCCCCGGATCGTGGCGGGGGAGCTGGGTGACGGCGCGGTGCTGGCGGGTGCGGTCGCGGTGGGCCTCGAGTCGGCGCGCGAGCTCGTTTTCCATAGGCGAGGCGCGGTTACTCTCTGAGAGTAGTCGAGTGCCACTGACCTGGTAATTCACTCAATTGTCGTAACTGTGAACAGGCGTCTCTAGCTTAGCGTTACCGACACCTCCACCTGGAGGGTGTTGTGTCCTTCCGTTGCAAAGGGGAGTCGGGAGGGGGATGCGGGGGACGTAGCCCCCTCTCGACCGTCGCACGGGGCAGGCGCCGCGCCCGCAACAACCTGCCCCGTGCAACACCTGGCCGTACCAGTTCCTATTTGGGTGTCGGCCGGTGCACGTTCTCCATCGCCGTCGCTCGATGCGTCGAGTCCGCGATCCACTCGCCCGGAGTCGAGACGTCGACGACGCCCTCCTCCAGCCACTCGTAGTGACCCTCGAGCACGCGCTTGGCCAGCGTGACGTCGGAGTCGTCGGTGTTGGTCCACAGCCGCTCGAACAGCTCGTCCACCCGCACGCGCGCCTGCGCGCAGAAGTGGTCGGCCAGCTCCCTGGCGCTGTCGTCCATGCGCGCGGCCCGCACGCACGAGGCGCTCATCGCGAACAGCTCGGCGCCGATGTCGACGATCCGCGCCAGGAACCGCTGCTTGCGCTCCATCTTCCCCTGCCAGCGCGACATGGCGTAGAAGGTGTTGCGCGCCAGCTTGCGGCTGGCCCGTTCGACGTAGCGCAGGTGCGTCGCGAGCTGGCCGAACTCGCTGTAGGCCTTGGGCACCTGGCCCTTGCCGACCACCAGCGTCGGGAACCACTTCGCGTAGAAGCCGCCTGCCTTCGCGAACGCCTTCGCCTTGGCGTTGCGGTCCTTCTCCGGATCGATGATGTCGCCGGCCACCGCGAGGTGCGCGTCGACGGCCTCGCGCGCGATCAGCAGGTGCATGATCTCGGTCGAGCCCTCGAAGATCCGGTTGATCCGCAGGTCGCGCAGCACCTGCTCGGCGGGCACACCCCGTTCGCCGCGCGCGGCCTGGCTCTCCGCGGTCTCGAAGCCGCGGCCACCCCGGATCTGCACCAGCTCGTCCGCGACGAGCCAGGCCATCTCGCTGGAGTAGAGCTTCGCCAGCGCGGCCTCGATGCGGATGTCGTGGCTGCCCGCGTCAGCGAGCTCGCTGGACAGGTCCAGCACCGCCTCCAGCGCGAACGCCGTCGACGCGATGAACGCGATCTTGCCGCCGACCGCCTCGTGCTTGCCGACCGGCAGACCCCACTGCACGCGCGCGTTCGACCACTCGCGCGCGATCTTCAGGCACCACTTCGCGCTGCCCGCGCACAGCGCCGGGAGGCTCAGGCGGCCGGTGTTGAGGGTGCTCAGCGCGATCTTGAGGCCCTGGCCCTCGCGGCCGATCAGGTTCTTCTTGGGGACGCGGACCTCGTGGAACCTCGTGACGCCGTTCTCGATGCCCCGCAGGCCCATGAACGCGTTGCGGTTCTCGACCGTGATGCCCTCGGCGTCGCCCTCGACCACGAACGCGCTGATGCCCTTGCCGGGAACCTGGGCCATGACCACCAGGAGGTCGGCCACCACCCCGTTCGTGGTCCACAGCTTCACGCCGTTGAGGACGTAGTCGTCGCCGTCCTCGACCGCGGTGGTGCCGAGCCTGGCCGGGTCGCTGCCGACGTCCGGCTCGGTCAGGAGGAACGCGGTGATCTCGCCCGCCGCGCAGCGCGGGAGGAACTCCTGCTTCTGCTCCGGCGTGCCGAACATCGCGATCGGCTGCGGGACGCCGATGGACTGGTGAGCGCTCAGCATGGCGCCGATGGCGGGGCTGGCCGTCCCGATGATCATCAGGGCCTTGTTGTAGTAGACCTGGCTCAGGCCCACTCCGCCGTACTCGGTCTTGATCTTCATGCCGAACGCGCCGAGGCGCTTGAGGCCCTGCAGGGTCTCGTCCGGGATCAGGGCGTCCTTCTCGATCTTGGCGCCGTCGATCTCCGACTCCGCGAACTTGCGGATCTTCTCCAGGTAGGCCTCTCCGGTCGCCCTGGTGGCCTCGTCGCCTGTCGGGTGCGGGTGGATGAGGTCCAGGCGAAAGTGACCCAGGAAGAGTTCCTTGCCGAAGCTGGGGTTCTTCCACTTGGTCTCACGGGCCTGTTCGGCGACCTGCCTGGCCGCGCGTTCGTCGACAGTCATGGGTTACCTCCCAGTAGCCGTGTGACCCACGTTACTACCGGCTGGTAGCCCCCAACAGAGTGAACGCCCGCGGCGCAATGCGCCGCGGGCGTTCGTCAGAACTCAGTCAAGCGGTCGTTCAGACCACGGTCGCGCACGGCGCGCCGCGGAGGGTGTAGTTGCCGCCGCCGTTGTTCTGCCAGCCGCGGCCGCAGTACTTCTGCACGTTGATCGACTTCCACGCGTTGATCGCGACGCGGAAGGTGGGCGGGCCACCGCCGGTCGGGCCCGACCAGGTCGCGCCGTTCCAGTCGTCGCGGATGTCGTGGTGGCCGTAGTAGTTGCACCGGCTCGCGATGTTGCTGACCTCGACCCACTTGACGAAGCGCTGGTTGCCGCCGCCGCCTTCGTACTCGACGTGGATGTACGTGCAACCGTTCGAGCCGCCGTTGCTCGCCATCGCCGCGGGCGCGAAGACGGTGACCATGCCCAGTGCCGCCAGCAGGGCGGCGACGGGCAGGGCAAATCGTTTGAGCATGCCGAACTCCCCAGTTAGCGAACGGCCCCCAGTGCCGTCCTCTGGCGAGAAGGTTAGTGATCAAACCATCGGCGGTCCGCAGAATTGGGAAAGATAGTTCACCAATTCAGACGCTCAGAGCGGCTGCGCTCCGCGCTCGGTCAGCATCGTCTTCATGATGTCCGACTCGTGCGTCTGCGACCTGAGCATGTTGTCCGCGAGCACCTGCACGACGTGCTGCCCCGCCCGCTTGGCCGCGTACTCGGCCATCGGTGCCCCGCCCTGGTGGTGGCGCAGCATCAGCTGGAGGAAGTAGACGTCGAACTCCTTGCCGGACAACGACCTCAGCTTGGCCAGGTCGGCCGTGGTCGCCATGCCGGGCATGACCGCGATGCCGTCACCGGACGAGGCGGCGGTGCCGTGCGCGTGGCCGCCGCTGTCCGCCATCCACTTCATGTGGTCGGTGACCTGCTCCGGCTGGCTCCACAGCATCAGCCAGCCCTTCATGCGGCCGATCTGCTCGGTCTGCGTGCTGGCGATGTCGAACGCGACGTTGCGGACCTCGGGGTCCGTCGACCGGTCGCGCGCGATGTTGGCCATCTGCACGCCCTGGAGGTGGTGCTGGGCCATGTCCTGGCAGAAACCGACGTCCACCGAGTCCGCGGCAGGAGTGGTCGCGCGGTCGGAGTTCGGGAGCTTGATCAACAGGCCGACGGCCGCGCCGAGCAGCAGCACGGCCAGCACGGCGGCGCTGGCGACCAGCGTCCGGGCGAGGTTGCCCCGCCCGGACGTGGTCGGCGTCGGTTCGGTCATCAGTTGCCGGAGGACGGCGCCGTCGAGCTGGGCGCGGTGCTGGCCTGGCCGCGCTTGGCCTCGGCCTCGTCACCCATCGGCTCGGCGTCGGCACCGGGCGCGTCGGCCACGAACGGGGCCGGGGCGTCGACGAACTGCGCGTTGTCGCACGGCGAGCCGACCTCGGGGTACGTGTACTGGTTGCGACGCAGCGACGAGATGAACTGGTCGATGCGCTCGTCGTCCGCGCTCTCCAGCTTCAGCTGGTGGCCCCACGTCTGCACGGAGATCGGCTTGTCGAGGCCGGGGTACGGCGACATGATCGAGAACGGCTGACCCTCGATCTTGGCCTTCAGCTTGTTGAGAGCCTCGTCCTTGATCTGGTCCGGGTTGTACGCGAGCCAGACCGAGCCGTGCTCCATCGCGTGGACCATGTTCTCGGTGCGGGTGGCCTTCTCGTAGACGACACCGTTGCAGTCCGCCCACTGGACGTCGTGCGGGCCGCCGAACGGCGGGGAGAAGTCGTACGCGACGCGCTTGGGGGCGTCGATGTGCTTGCCCGGCTTGTACTCGCGCTTGACGACGCCGGTGATCTTGTCGGACGGGTCCTTGTTGTCCTCCGACGGCTTCCACTTGGCCAGCGCGGCTTCCTTCGCGTTGTTCGCCGAGATCTGCGAGTACGCGTAGCCGAACACGCCGCCGGCCAGCGCCAGCACTGCGATCACCGCGATGATGGTGCCCCACGGCTTGGGCTTCGCAGCCACCACCTGGGAGCGCGCGGCCGCCACGCTGTTGCGTGTGGCCTTCGTCTTCTTGCCGCTGGTCATGTCCGCCTCAGATCTCGTCCGGTCAACCGGCGCCAGTCTAGGGACACGGTGTCTGATCACTGTCAACGCACCGTGATATGGGGTCGGCGTTAACACTTGCCGTCTCACCCTCCGGGACCGGGTAACCCCATCGAGACCAGCGGGAACGCTTCCCTAGACTCTCCGAGGTGACCCCCGCTGCACTCGCCGAACTGGTCCGCGCCACGGCCGTGGACGTGCTGTCCGGCCGCGGCCTCGACACCACCGCCGTCCCGGCCGTGGTCACCGTCGAGCGACCCCGCAATCCCGAGCACGGGGACTACGCGACGAACCTCGCGCTGCAGACCGCCAAGAAGGTCGGCGTCGCGCCCCGCGACCTGGCCACGTGGCTCGCCGAGGCGCTCGAGCAGCAGCCCGCCATCGCCGGCGCCGAGATCGCCGGACCGGGCTTCCTGAACCTCCGCATCGCCACCGAGGCGCAGGGCGCGATCGTCCGCGACGCGCTCGAACCCGGCTACGGAACTGGTGCTGAGCTGGGCGGCAAGAAGATCAACCTGGAGTTCGTCAGCGCGAACCCCACCGGGCCGATCCACCTGGGCGGCGCGCGCTGGGCCGCCGTCGGCGACGCGCTCGGACGTGTCCTGACCGCCCGCGGCGCCGAGGTCACCCGCGAGTACTACTTCAACGACGCGGGCGCGCAGATCGACCGGTTCGTCCGGTCCCTCGTCGCCGCGTCGAAGGGCGAGCCGACGCCTGAGGACGGCTACGCGGGCACGTACGTCAGCGACATCGCCGCCGAGGTGCTGCGCCGCGAGCCGAGCGCGGACTTCGATCAGTTCCGCGAGGTCGGCGTCGGGCTGATGTTCTCCGAGATCAAGCGGTCGCTGCACGAGTTCGGCACCGACTTCGACGTCTTCTTCCACGAGGACTCGCTGCACGCCGAGGGCCGCGTCGAGCAGGCCGTCGAGAAGCTCAAGGCGAACGGGTCGCTGTACGAGAAGGACGGTGCCTGGTGGCTGCGGTCCACGGACTTCGGCGACGACAAGGACCGCGTCGTCATCAAGAGCGACGGCAACCCCGCCTACATCGCGGGTGACATCGCCTACCTCGTCGACAAGCGGGCGCGCGGCTTCGACCTGTGCATCTACATGCTCGGCGCGGACCACCACGGCTACATCGCGCGCCTCAAGGCCGCCGCGGCCGCGCTCGGCGACGACCCGGACAGCGTCGAGGTGCTCATCGGGCAGCTGGTGAACCTCGTCAGCGACGGCCAGCCGGTGCGGATGAGCAAGCGCGCGGGCACCGTGATCACCATGGACGACTTGGTCGAGGCCGTCGGTGTGGACGCGGCCAGGTACGCGATGACGCGCTCGTCGGTCGACTCGTCGCTGGACATCGACCTGGACCTGCTGCGCAAGCACAGCAACGACAACCCGGTCTACTACGTGCAGTACGCACACGCCCGCATCTCGGCCGTCCTGCGCAACGGCGCCGACCTCGGCGTCACGCCGGGCGACGACTTCGGTCTGCTCACGCACGAACGCGAGGGCGACCTGATCCGCACCATCGGTGAGTTCCCGCGCGTGGTGGCCACCGCCGCCGAGCTGCGCGAGCCCCACCGGGTGGCGAGGTACCTCGAAGAACTCGCGGGCACCTACCACCGGTTCTACGAAGCGTGCCGCGTGCTCCCGCGCGGCGACGAGGAGACCACTCCGTTGCACCAGGCACGGTTGCAGCTCTGCACCGCCACGAAGCGGGTGTTCGCCGCGGGCCTCGCCCTGCTCGGCGTCACCGCGCCGGAGCGCATGTGATGCGCGCGCACCCCGCAGGGCCAAGGCACGCCGACGTGATGGTCCCCGGCAGCACCGCCGGTGACCGCCCGTCCGGCCACGACCAGATCGACCAGCTGCACCCGCAGGTGTGGCCGCGCAACGCGCAGCGCACCGAGAGCGGCGTCGTCGAGCTCGCGGGCGTCGACGTGCGCGCGCTCGCCGAGCAGTACGGCACGCCGCTGTTCGTCATGGACGAGCAGGACTTCCGCGCCCGCTGCCGCGAGCACGCGGCGGCGTTCGGCGACCCGACGCTCGTGCACTACGCGTCCAAGGCGTTCCTGAGCGTCCAGGTGGCCCGCTGGGTCGCCGAGGAGGGCCTCAGCATCGACGTCTGCAGCGGCGGCGAGCTCGCGATCGCGCTGCGGGCCGAGTTCCCGCCCGAGCGGATCGCGTTGCACGGCAACAACAAGAGCGTCGCCGAGCTGACCGCGGCCGTCGAGGCCGGTGTCGGTGGCGTCGTCGTCGACTCGTACCACGAGATCGCCCGGCTGGACCACATCGCGCGTGAACGCGGTGTCGTGCAGCCGGTGCTGGTCCGCGTCACGGTCGGCGTCGAGGCGCACACCCACGAGTTCATCGCGACCGCGCACGAGGACCAGAAGTTCGGCTTCTCGCTGACGTCCGGCGACGCGCTGGAGGCCGTGCGCCGGGTGCTCAAGGCGACCGGGCTGCAGCTGATCGGCCTGCACAGCCACATCGGCTCGCAGATCTTCGACGCCAGCGGCTTCGAGGTCGCGGCCCGCCGCGTCGTCGGGCTGCTGGCCCAGCTGCGCGAGGAGCACGGCGACATCGAGTCGTTGTCCGTCGTCGACCTCGGTGGCGGTCTCGGCATCGCCTACACCGCGGACGACGACCCGCCGCCGCCCGCCGAACTGGCCCGCCAGCTGCACAACATCGTGCAGAAGGAGTGCGAGCACGAGGGCCTGCCGATGCCGCGCATCGCCGTCGAGCCGGGCCGGGCGATCGTCGGTCCCGGCACGGTGACGCTGTACGAGGTCGGCACCATCAAGGACGTCGAGCTGGACGGTGGCGCGCGGCGCCGGTACGTCAGCGTCGACGGCGGCATGAGCGACAACATCCGCACCGCGCTGTACGACGCGGTGTACGACTGCAAGCTGGTCTCCCGCGCGTCCGAGCCGGAGTCGCGGGCCGTGCTGTGCCGCGTCGTCGGCAAGCACTGCGAGTCCGGCGACATCGTCGTGCGCGACTGCTGGCTGCCGGACGACCTGGCGCCCGGCGACCTGCTCGCCGTCGCCGCGACCGGTGCCTACTGCTACTCGATGGCGAGCAGCTACAACCGACTTCCGCGGCCGGCTCTGGCCGCGGTGCAAGAGGGGGTGGCGCGGCTCTTGCTGCGCCGCGAGACCGAGGACGACTTGTTCCGTCTGGAGGTATGAAGTGCCAGCCGAAAAATCGGGCGCAGCAAAACCGATCAGGGTTGCACTGCTGGGCTGCGGCACGGTGGGCACCGAGGTCGTCCGGCTGCTCACCGACCAGGCCGGCGAGCTGACGCAGCGCATCGGCGCGCCCGTCGAGCTCGCGGGCATCGCCGTGCGCAGGCTCAACAAGGAGCGTGACGTCCCGAAGGAGCTGCTCACCACGGACGCCGCCGGACTGGTGACGTCGGACGACGTGGACGTGGTCGTCGAGGTCATCGGCGGCATCGAGCCCACGCGCACGTGGCTGCTGGACGCACTGCGCTCCGGCAAGTCCGTCGTCACGGCGAACAAGGCGCTGCTCGCCGAGCACGCGGCCGACCTGTTCGAGGCCGCCGACGCGTCCGGCGCCGACCTGTACTTCGAGGCGGCCGTCGCCGGTGCCATCCCGCTGCTGCGCCCGTTGCGCGAATCCCTTGCGGGAGACCGGATCACGCGCGTCATGGGCATCGTGAACGGCACGACGAACTTCATCCTCTCCGCGATGGACGCCACCGGCGCCGGCTACGGCGAGACGCTGGAGGAGGCGTCGCGGCTGGGCTACGCGGAGGCGGACCCGACCGCGGACGTGGACGGCTTCGACGCCGCGTCGAAGGCCGCGATCCTTGCGTCCCTTGCGTTCCACACCCGCGTGACGGCGGCGGACGTGCACCGCGAGGGCATCGCTCAGGTGTCGGCGGCGGACATCGCGGCCGCGAAGGGCCTGGGGCGCACGGTGAAGCTGCTCGCGATCTGCGAGCGCGTCGTCTCCGACGGCACCGAGTCCGTTGCGGTGCGCGTGCACCCGGCGATGATCCCGAGGTCGCACCCGCTGGCGAGCGTCAACGGCGCGTTCAACGCCGTGTTCGTCGAGGCGGACGCGGCGGGCGAGATGATGTTCTACGGCCGCGGCGCCGGTGGCGCGCCGACCGCGAGCGCGGTGCTCGGCGACCTGGTCGCCGTGGCGCGCAACAAGGTCGTGAGCGGACGCGGTCCGCGCGAGTCGGCGTACGCGGCGCTGCCCGTGCAGCCGATGGGCAACACGCCGACGCGCTACCACATCAGCCTCGACGTCGCGGACAAGCCGGGTGTGCTCTCCCAGGTGGCTGCCGTGTTCGCCGAGCACGACGTGAGCATCGCGGCGGTGCGCCAGGAAGGCCGCACCGAGGACGCGAGCCTCGTGATCGTGACCCACGCGGCGTCCGACGCCGCACTCCGGTCCACTGTGGACAAGATTGGCGGGCTCCCCGTGGTGCGGGAGGTCGTCAGCGTGATGAGAGTGGAGGGTGCGGAATGACCTGGCCAGGCATCATTCGCGCATACGCCGATCGGATCCCGTTGCCCGAGGGCGCTGAGGTCGTCACGCTGCACGAGGGCGGCACGCCACTCGTCGAGGCGAAGCACCTGTCGCAGCTGACCGGCTCGTCGGTCTACCTCAAGGTCGAGGGCATGAACCCGACCGGCTCGTTCAAGGACCGCGGCATGACCGTGGCCATGACGTACGCGCTCGCTTCCGGCATCAAGGCCGTGATCTGCGCGTCCACCGGCAACACCTCGGCCTCCGCCGCCGCCTACGCGGCCAAGGCGGGCCTGATGGCAGCCGTCCTGGTGCCCAGCGGCAAGATCGCGCTCGGCAAGCTGGCGCAGGCCGTCGCGCACGGCGCGAAGATCCTGCAGATCGACGGCAACTTCGACGACTGCCTCGAGCTGGCGTCGAAGACGGCCGCCGAGTACCCGGTGACGCTGGTGAACTCGGTCAACCCGGTGCGTCTGATCGGTCAGAAGACCGCCGCGTGGGAGATCTGCGACGTGCTCGGCCGCGCGCCGGACTTCCACTGCCTGCCGGTCGGCAACGCGGGCAACATCACCGCCTACTGGCGGGGCTACTCGGAGTACGACCAGGGCCTGCCGAAGATGTTCGGCTTCCAGGCCGCGGGTGCCGCGCCGCTGGTCATCGGTGAGCCGGTGCTGAACCCGGAGACCATCGCGACCGCGATCCGCGTCGGCTCGCCCGCCTCGTGGACCGGTGCCATCACCGCCCGCGACGAGTCCGGTGGCCTCATCGACGCGGTGACCGACGAGGAGATCCTGGCCGCCTACCGGCTGCTGGCGCTGCGCGAGGGCGTGTTCGTCGAGCCCGCGTCCGCCGCGTCCGTCGCCGGTGTGCTCAAGGTCGCAGCGGACGGCAGGCTGCCCGCTGGCTCGCTCGTGGCGTGCACGGTGACCGGGCACGGCTTGAAGGACCCGGACACGGCGCTGCTCGGCCTCACCGAGGTCGAGCCGGTGCCGGTCGACCCCGGTGCCGTCGCGCACGCGCTGGAGCTCGTGTGAGCTTCCTGATCACGGTTCCGGCGTCGACCGCGAACCTCGGTTCGGGATTCGACGCGCTGGGCATGGCGCTGGGCCTCTACGACGAGGTCGAGGTCCGGGCCGCTGACGGGCTGAGCATCGACGTCAGCGGTGCCGGCGCGGACGCCGTGCCGCGCGACGAGTCGCACCTGGTCGTGCGGGCCGTTCGCGCGGCCGGGTACACGGGTGGACTCGGCCTGACGTGCCGCAACTCGATCCCGCACGCGCGCGGGCTCGGGTCGTCGGCCGCGGCGATCGTGGCCGGGGTGGCCGCCGGCTACGCCTTGCTCGGTCGCGAGTTGGACACGGACGCGTTGCAAATCGCCGCCCAGTTCGAGGGCCACGCGGACAACGCGGCCGCCAGCCTGTTCGGCGGTGTCGTCATCGCGTGGAGCGAGGGAGAGCGCTTCCGCGCTGTTCGGAAGGACCCCCACCCGGACGTCCGGCCGACGGTGCTGATTCCAGCGCAGGAGTCATCGACCAAGACGACGCGCGGTCTCCTGCCGGCCGAGGTGCCGCACGCGGACGCGGCCTTCGCCGCCGGGCGGGCCGCACTCGCGGTGCACGCGCTGACCACCGATCCGTCGCTTCTCCTTGCAGCGACAGAGGATCGGTTGCACCAGCAGTACCGCGAGCCCGCGTGGCCCGACACCGTTCGGGTGATCAACGATCTTCGCAAGCTCGGTGTCCCCGCGGCCGTCTCAGGCGCGGGACCGACCGCACTCGTGCTCGGTTCCGTGCCGCCCGAGGTGGACGTGCAGGGCTTCGACGTGCGACGACTCGAAGTCGACACATCCGGCGTTCGGGTTCGTCCGTTGGACTGACACGCGGGACCCCGGTTGTTGCATGCGATGAGACCGGCGTCTACCCTCGGGGGCGATCAGTCACCGCGCGCACGGGCGCCGGTGTCGCGCCCGGACACTCGTTCCGGGTCGCAATCCTTTTGCGTTCCGGCTCTGTGCCGTGCGGGCGGGGCGGACGCGGGGAGGCACCCGATCGCCGTGTGACCGTGAAAGTCCCGTGCTGGGCGGAGCCCTCTTCAATTCGCTCCGTCTTCATCGGACGAACCGCTGTTCCGCGTTCCGTCGGACAGCGGGTCCGCTGGGCCGCGTAGGAGGCGGGGCCTGGTCAGGAAGGACTTGTGTGAGCAACACCGATTTGCTGAGCAGCGAAGTCGCAGCTGCTTCTGGTTCTGGAGCCGAGGAGAACGCTCTGTCCACCCCAACGAACGGCACGACGCCGCGCCGCCGCGCGGGTCTGTCCGGCATGGTGCTCGCCGAACTGCGCGAGCTGGCCACCGAGCTGGGTATCACCGGAACCGCTGGTCTGCGCAAGGGCGACCTCATCGCGGCGATCAAGGAGAAGCAGGGCGGCGGCGCCTCCGGTCGTGCCGCGACGCCCGCCGCAGACAAGCCGGCGAAGGTGGTCGAGAAGACCGTCGAGAAGCCGGTTGCCGCAGAGGCACCCGCTGAAAAGCCTGTTCAGCAGCAGCTGGAGGTCGCTGAGCGGCCCTCCGGCGACGGCGAGGAAGGCGGCCGCCGCAACAACCGGCGCCGTCGTTCCGGCCGTGGCGGCAGCTCTGAGGGCGGTGACGCCCAGCAGGGTGAGCAGCGCCAGGAGCGGGCCGAGCGCCCCGAGCGCGGTGACCGCCAGGACCGAGGTGACCGCCAGGAGCGTGGCGAGCGCCAGGACCGGGGTGACCGGGGCGAGCGCCAGGAGCGCTCCGAGCGCGGTGACCGCGGTGGCGAGCGCCAGGACCGCGGCGACCGGGGTGACCGGGGCCGCGACCGCAACCGTCAGGGCGGTGGCGACCGCGATCGTGACCGCCAGGGCGGCGGTCAGGGCCAGGGTCCGGACGACGAGGACGGCGACCGCCGTGGTCGTCGCTTCCGGGACCGCCGCCGTCGCGGTGGCCGTGGCGAGGGCGAAGGTCGTGGTGGCGGCGACGCCCGCGACACCGAGGTGCGCGACGACGACGTCCTGCTGCCGGTCGCCGGAATACTGGACGTGCTGGAGAACTACGCGTTCGTCCGCACGTCCGGCTACCTGGCCGGCTCGAACGACGTCTACGTCTCGCTCTCCCTCGTGCGCAAGTACGGCCTGCGCCGCGGTGACGCGCTCACCGGCGCCGTCCGCCAGCCGCGCGACGGCGAGCAGCAGCGGCAGAAGTTCAACCCGCTGGTGCGCGTCGACAAGATCAACGGCTTGGACCCGGAGGAGGCGCGCAACCGCCCCGACTTCACCAAGCTGACGCCGCTGTACCCGAACGAGCGACTGCGCCTCGAGACCGAGCCGCACATCCTCACCACCCGTGTCATCGACCTGGTGATGCCGATCGGCAAGGGCCAGCGCGCCCTGATCGTGTCGCCGCCGAAGGCCGGTAAGACCTCGGTGCTCCAGTCGATCGCGAACGCGATCACGACGAACAACCCCGAGTGCCACCTGATGGTCGTCCTGGTGGACGAGCGTCCGGAAGAGGTCACGGACATGCAGCGCTCGGTGAAGGGCGAGGTCATCGCCTCGACCTTCGACCGGCCGCCGTCGGACCACACCACGATCTCGGAGCTGGCCATCGAGCGGGCGAAGCGCCTGGTCGAGATGGGTCACGACGTGGTCGTGCTGCTGGACTCGATCACCCGTCTTGGCCGTGCGTACAACCTGGCCGCCCCGGCGTCCGGTCGCATCCTGTCCGGTGGTGTCGACTCGACGGCGCTCTACCCGCCGAAGCGCTTCCTCGGCGCCGCCCGCAACATCGAGGGCGGCGGCTCGCTGACCGTCATCGCGACGGCGCTGGTCGAGACCGGCTCCGCCGGTGACTCGGTCATCTTCGAGGAGTTCAAGGGCACGGGCAACGCCGAGCTGAAGCTCGACCGGAAGATCGCCGACAAGCGCACCTTCCCCGCGGTGGACGTCGACTCGTCCGGTACCCGCAAGGAAGAGCTGCTCCTGCCGCCGGACGAGATGGCCGTGACGCACAAGCTGCGCCGCGTCCTGCACGCTCTGGACGGCCAGCAGGCCATCGACCTGCTGCTCGACCGGCTGCGGAAGTCGCGTACCAACATCGAGTTCCTGATGCAGGTCGCGAAGACGACCCCGGGCGCAGAGCAAGACTGACGTTCGAAACGACGAGGCCCCCTCCACCTTCGGGCGGAGGGGGCCTCGTTGTTGGTCTTATCGGGTGACGACGTCCGATGAGCTCCGCAGGCACTGCGCGACCAGCACCAGGAGCGTGGGCAGACCCACGAGCGCGCACGCCACGGCGGGCACCTCAACCCCGCTGACCAGCACGCCACCGGCGAGCACGGCCGTCAGGTAGGGCCACCGCAGCCACGTGCGCTGCCGGTTCGAGTGCCACCGCACGGTGCTGCTCGTGGCCACGGCGACAGCGACGGAAGCGCCGCTGACCAGCACGGACAGCGGCACGGCTGAGAACGTTCCCGTCACCACTCCGGCGACTCCGATCAGCCCGTACACGGCTGCGGAGAAGAGGAACGGCACGGCCAGCCACTTCGGCAGGCTCAGCGGGCGTTCGGGTGCGCAGAACACGACACACAGTGTGCTGACTCCCTTTCACCAGACCCAGCCGTATGTGGTCGAACGGTTACTGCTTGCGCCAAACGGCCGATAGCGGACGACGAGCGGCTGTGACGTCGGCCACGGGAACAATCCCGTTTTTGCACGTGTTGAACGGTCTGGCAAACTAACTGGTCGAGTCCGGCTCCGGTTCACCCTGTGCAACAGCTAGGGACCCGGCGGCCACATCCGAAAGGGCGAGACGTTGAAGTCTGGTATTCACCCGGAGTACGTGACCACCGAGGTCACCTGCGGCTGCGGCAACACCTTCACCACCCGGAGCACCAAGACCTCCGGCTCCGTGCACGTCGAGGTCTGCTCGAACTGCCACCCGTTCTACACGGGCAAGCAGAAGATCCTGGACACCGGCGGTCGCGTGGCGCGGTTCGAGGCGCGCTACGGGAAGCGCAAGGGCAAGTAGCTGCGTAAACGGCGTCCACCCGGCGTGTCCGGGTGGACGCCGTTGTCGTCTCCACCCTCAACACCAGGAGTGACGTCGTGGCTCAGTCGTTGGACAGCTTGCTCGCCGAGTACACCGAGCTCGAGCAGAAGCTCGCCGACCCGTCGGTGCACGCCGACCAGGCGGGAGCGCGCAAGCTCGGCAAGCGGTACGCCGCGCTGGGCCCGATCGTGAAGACCGCGCGCGAGATCGAGCAGGTCCGCAACGACCTCGAGGCGGCGAAGGAGCTGGCAGGCGAGGACGCCGCGTTCGCCGAGGAAGCCGACGAGCTCGAGAAGCGGATCCCGCAGCTGGAGGAGAAGCTCACCGAGCTGCTGCTCCCGCGCGACCCGCACGACGGCGACGACGTGGTGCTGGAGATCAAGTCCGGCGAGGGCGGCGAGGAGTCCGCGCTGTTCGCGGGCGACCTGGCGCGCATGTACATGCGGTACGCCGAGCGGCACGGCTGGAAGGCCGACATCCTCGACGGCACGGACTCCGACCTGGGCGGGTTCAAGGACGTCACGCTCGCCATCAAGGCCAAGACCGCGAGCCCGGACGGTGTCTGGAGCCGGCTGAAGTACGAGGGCGGCGTGCACCGCGTGCAGCGCGTGCCGGTCACCGAGTCGCAGGGCCGCATCCACACGTCCGCGGCGGGCGTGCTCGTCTTCCCCGAGGCCGAAGAGGTCGGCGAGGTCGAGATCGACGAGAAGGACCTGCGCATCGACGTCTACCGGTCGTCCGGCAAGGGCGGCCAGTCGGTCAACACCACGGACTCGGCCGTGCGCATCACGCACCTGCCGACCGGCATCGTCGTGTCCTGCCAGAACGAGCGCTCGCAGCTGCAGAACAAGGCCCGCGCCATGCAGGTCCTCCAGTCGCGCCTGGCCGCGCTGGCCGAGGAGCAGAAGGCGCAGGAGCAGTCGGACGCGCGGCGCACGCAGATCCGCACGGTCGACCGCTCCGAGCGGGTGCGGACCTACAACTTCCCCGAGTCGCGAATTTCTGATCACCGCGTCGGGTACAAAGCACATAACCTTGACCAGGTGCTCGACGGCGACCTGGACGCGGTGTTGGACGCGCTGGCCGCCGCCGACCGAGCGGAGCGGCTCGCAGGCGGGTGACGTGAGAGGGGCGCGTGATGGCCGAGATCCTGGTGAATCCGCAGTCAGCGCCCCTCGACAGTCCCGTCGACGTAGTCGTGGTGGGGCTGCCTCCGGACGAGAAGGTCACCGTCCGGCTGAACACCGGCGACCGCGACGCGCACGCCGTCTTCCTGGCCGATGAACGCGGCTGCGTCGACCTGACCAGGCACGCGCCCGTCGAAGGCAGCTACCGAGGCGTTGACCCGATGGGGTTGTTCTGGTCGCTGGAGCACACCGGCGGCAAGCCGGGGCCGGTCGTCCTGTCCGTCGACGACATCGGCGAGGTCGAGCTGGACCGCCAGCGCGTGCCGGACGGCGTGCGGCGCACCGAGGTGCGTGAACGCGGCCTGGTCGGCGTGCTGTTCGAGCCGGACGACGACTCCACCTACCCCGGCGTGATCGTGCTGAGCGGCTCCGAGGGCGGCCTGCACGAGCTGGACGCGGCGCTGCTCGCGCGGCACGGGTTCGCGGCCCTCACGCTCGCTCACTTCGGCGTGCCGGGTGTGTCCAAGCACCTCGTGGACATCCCGCTGGAGTACTTCGGCACCGCGATCGAGTGGCTGCGCGAGCGCGCGGGTGAGATCGGCCTGGTCGGGGCGTCGCGGGGCGGTGAGCTGGCGTTGCTCGTCGGCGCGCACTACCCCGAGGTGCGCGCGGTCGTGAGCGTCGTGGGCAGCGGTGTCGTGACGCAGGGGATCGGGCCGGGAGCGAACCTGCTGCAGAAGCTCGACCACGAGGCGGCGTCGTGGACGTGGCAGGGCGAGCCGCTGCCGTACCTGCCCTACTACGTGTCGGACGAGCTGCGGTCGCTCGTCGTGAACGACGAGCCCGTGCCGTTGCGCCTGGCGTTCGACACGTCCGACGGCATCCCCGCGGACTGCGAGATCCCGGTCGAGAACATCGTCGGCGGTGTGTTGCTCATCTCGTCCGGACTGGACGAGGGCTGGCCGTGCGAGGAGCTCAGCGAGGTCGCCGAGACCCGGCTCGCGGCGCACGGGCACCCGTTCCCGTACCAGCACGTCGTGTACACCGAGGCAGGACACCTGATCGCGGGCCCGCCGCACCGCCCGGCCACCGACCTGTTCGGTCCGGGACCCGGCGTGACGTTCGCGTACGGCGGTACGCCCGAGGCCAATGCGGCCGCCCAGGCCGACGCGTGGAAACGGACGGTTGAGTTCTTCACCGAGCAGCTCTCCACCTAGGGTGTGTGCTCATGAGCGCACACTTTGATGTCGTCGTCGTGGGTGCGGGGCCCGGCGGGTACGTCGCGGCGATCCGTGCGGCCCAGCTCGGGCTGAAGACCGCCATCGTGGAGGAGAAGTACTGGGGCGGCGTCTGCCTGAACGTCGGCTGCATCCCCTCCAAGGCGCTGTTGCGCAACGCGGAGCTGGCGCACATCTTCACCCACGAGGCGAAGACGTACGGCATCAAGGTCGACGGCACCGTGAGCTTCGACTACGGCGAGGCGTACCGCCGCAGCCGGAAGGTCGCGGACGGCCGCGTCAAGGGCGTGCACTTCCTGATGAAGAAGAACGGCATCCAGGAGTACAACGGCTGGGCGCAGTTCGTCGACGACAACACCCTGACCGTCGGCGGCGAGACCATCACGTTCGCCAACGCGATCATCGCGGTCGGCGCGACGACCCGCATGCTGCCCGGCACGTCCAAGTCGGACCGCGTGGTGACCTACGAGGAGCAGATCCTCACCGAGGACCTGCCGTCCTCGATCGTCATCGCCGGTGCGGGCGCGATCGGCGTCGAGTTCGCCTACGTCATGCACAACTACGGCGTGAAGGTCACCATCGTCGAGTTCCTCGACCGGATGGTGCCGCTCGAGGACGTCGAGGTGTCCACCGAGCTGCTCAAGCGCTACAAGAAGCTGGGCATCGACGTCCGCGTCGGCACCCGCGTCGAGTCGATCGACGAGTCCGGCCCGCGCGTCCGCGTGACGGTGTCGAAGGACGGCGCGGAGGAGGTCATCGAGACCGACAAGGTGCTGCAGGCCATCGGTTTCGCGCCGCGCGTCGAGGGCTACGGCCTGGAGAACACCGGCGTGAAGCTGACCGACCGCGGCGCCATCGACATCGACGGCGTCTGCCGCACCTCGGTGCCGCACATCTTCGCCATCGGTGACGTGACCGCGAAGCTGATGCTCGCGCACGCCGCCGAGTCCATGGGCATCATCGCCGCCGAGACCATCGCGGGCGCCGAGACCATGGAGCTCGACTACGTGATGATCCCGCGCGCGACGTACTGCCAGCCGCAGATCGCGTCGTTCGGCTACACCGAGGCGCAGGCCCGTGAGAAGGGCTACGACGTCCAGGTCGCGAAGTTCCCCTTCACCGCCAACGGAAAGGCCCACGGCCTCGGCGACTTCGGCGGCTTCGTGAAGCTCATCAGCGACGCGAAGTACGGCGAGCTCCTCGGTGGCCACATCATCGGCCCCGAGGCGACTGAGCTGCTGCCGGAGCTGACCCTGGCGCAGCAGTGGGACCTGACCGTCCACGAGGTCGCCCGCAACGTCCACGCGCACCCGACCCTCGGCGAAGCGGTGAAGGAAGCGGTGCACGGCCTGGCCGGGCATATGATCAACTTCTGATGATGACGCGACAGCCGATCCGCCTCGCCATTCTCGAAGCCGAACGCATGCTGTCCGCGGCAGGCGTCGACTCCCCGCGAGTCGACGCCGAACTGCTGGCCGCACACGTGCTCGGCGTCGACCGCGGCCGGCTGCCGCTGATCCCGCTGGTGGACGCGTCGGTGATCGACGCGCTGCACAAGCTCGTGCAACGCCGTGCTCAGCGCGAACCGCTGCAGCACATCACCGGCTGGTCCGCCATGGGCGCCATCTCGGTCTCCGTCGGGCCGGGGGTGTTCGTCCCCCGGCCCGAGACGGAACTGCTGATGGAGTGGGCGCTGAAGTCCCTTGTGGACGTTCCGTCGCCCGTGATCATCGATCTCTGCACGGGTTCCGGCGTGCTCGCACTGTCGCTGGCGCAGGCACGTCCGGACGCCGTGGTGTACGCGGTGGAGAAGTCACCCGCGGCGTTGTCCTGGGCGCGCCGCAACTCCGATGCCCGCGTGGCGGCGGGGGACACGCCGATCCGGCTGCTCTCCGGTGACGCCTGCGACCCGACGTTGCTGTCCGATGTGGATGGTTCCGTCGATCTCGTCGTGTGCAATCCCCCTTACGTGCCAGAGGGAACGTCCGTCCATCCCGAGGTGTCCGACCACGACCCGCACGACGCGGTGTTCTCCGGCGCGGACGGCCTGGACGTGATCCGGTGCGTCGTGTCGGCGGCTGCGCGGTGGCTTCGTCCGGGCGGGTTCGTGGGGATCGAACACGACGACACGCACGGCACCTCGGTGCCCGAGCTGCTGGCGGCTCGACGGGTGCTGACGGATGTGCTGGGGCACAAGGATTTGGCCGGCCGCCCGCGTTTCGCCACCGCCCGCCGGGCCTGAGATTCCATTTCGGCGGTAATTCTCGCGTAGCGCCGATCGGCGGTATGGCGCTCCCATGGGCCTCGCTAGCCTCCGGGATCACCACTTTTCAAATTGGGGAGTGAAGTGGTGTTGGGGGTTAGCACATGCGAAAACTCATGCTCTTTGCCCTGAGCTTTTCCTTATTGATCTTTTCGGTGACGCCGGTCGCTTCAGCGAAACCGCTGGCACCGAGACTCATCGAGATCGCGGCGGGCAAGGTCAACTGCCTGGCCGGATACGTGTGCGTGTGGACCGAACTGAACTACGCGGGCCGGGGTGTCGCGGTTTACGCCACCGAGTTGAGCTGGGCGGCATGGCCGGCTCAATTCGCCTTCATGCACGACAACGCTCAGTCGATCTTCAACAACGGGTTCCTGAACGACCCGAGTCCCGACGTGATTCTCGCGAGGGACGTACAGCACCGCGGTGGGTTCACCGTCGTGTGCAACGGGGACTCCATGGCCGATCTGCCACTGGACACCAATGGCACCTGGGCGAACGGGGTTTTCTACACCAAGAGCTGGGGGAACGTCGTCAGTTCCAACCTGTGGCTGAACGCGCGTTCGTGCCGCGGCACCAGCACCGCGATGGAACCGACGCCCGCTCACGACGTCCAGGAAAGTGTGGAGTACCTGACCCGGACCTACCGGGTGGGACGGGACGAGGCGCTGCGCAGGCTCGAGCTGCAGCGCACGATTCCGGAGCTCCAGAAACGGCTGCTGGCCGCGCACCCGGACAACTACGCGGGCATTCAGCTCGACCAGCAGGGCGGTGGCGTGCTGGTGATCAGCGCGACCGCGCCGGACGCGCTGACGACGACGCTCGCCGGTGAGAAGGACATCGCGCACATCCGCACCAACCAGGTCCGCTGGTCGATGCGCGACCTGCGGAGCACGGCGGACGAGGTGGCCGCGAAGCTGGGTGCCCCGTACGTCGCGGAGGTGGACGAGTCGCGCAACCAGGTGCTCGCACTGGCCGATCCGGCCAAGGTGAACCAGGAGGCGGCCACGCGGGCGGCCCAGGTGCTCGCGGCGTACGGGGACAAGGTCGTGCGCCAGGACATCTCCTCACGTGCCGTGCGGGACGACGTTCAGGCACCTCGACCGAGCGCGGCCCAGTCCTACGAGCAGCCGTGCCCGGTCGCCAGCTGCTGGCCGCCGATGATGGGCGGCTACCGCCTCGACGTCACGCGGGACACCGCGGGCACGTGGGGTGGGTGCAGCGCGGGCTTCAACGTGAAGGGCGACAAGAACGGTCAGGTCTACACCCTGACCGCCGGGCACTGCGTGCTGACGCCGAATCACCAGAAGGAAGACCGCACGTACCACAACGGCATTCCGGTGAACACCGAACGGGGTTCGATCGCGCAGTACCCGGACGACGGCATCCTGCCCGCGGACTACGCACTGCTGCCTTATCAGCAGACCGGTGACACGAACTGGGCGGATCACTGGATCAACAAGCGCGCCAAGAAGAACGGCGTCTTCGTCCGGTGCCAGGCGGGCACGAGGCCGTGCAATCCCGAGTTCACTTACATGGCGGGAATGATGCCGGTTCTCGACATGAAGCGCGGCGAGGTCGTCTGCGCGACCGGATCCGCGAACGTGGAGACGACCAACACCGACCACAACAACGGCTACGAAGCGGGCACGCGGTGCGGGCAGTTCTTCGGCGTGCTGTCCTTCTACCTGCTGACCGACATTTGCAGCCGGGAGGGTGACAGCGGCGGACCGCTGTTCAGCCAGGTCAACCGGAAGGCGTACGGAATCCTGAAGGGTTCGATTCCGGGGAAGCCGGGACCGTGCCAGGTCGGCAATGAGGAAAGCGACTACACCCCGTTGCAAGGTCTGCTCAACCAGGCCGAGCGCAAGTCCGGGAACACGGCCGGGCTGCGGGTGATGGACGACCGCGACAACCGATAGCGCGTGAAACGGGGTGGCCTGTGCGGTCACCCCGTTTTCGCGGGACAGGACGGATAGTGATTCTGCAGCCGAGGTACGGAGTGCGGGCCGCGGTCGCGGTGCTGGTGCTGGTGGCCGCGTGGTGGTTCCTGTGGCCGGACTCGGACTTGACCAGTGAGTTCCGCAGCTGGTCGGCCGCGGAGCCCAAGAGCGAGGGCTATCGCTCCGTCGGTCCCTCTGCGGCCGAACTGACCGTCGACCGTTCGGGTAGCGACACCTACCGCCTGCGGCTGTCCGGTCAGGTGGTGCCGGCCGCGGCGTGCGAGGCGGTCTGGTACTTCCTCAAGGCCGACAACGAGGATCCCGCTCCGGTGGTGATCGAGGTGGTCGGCTCGTCGGGAGAGGTGTCGAAGCGCAAGGAGTCCGGTGCCACCTGTTAGCCGCGGTGTGCACGTGGCCGTCGCCGTGGGAGTCGTGGTCTCCGCGTGGTGGTTGTGCTGGCCGGACTCGGATCTGACGCGGGAGTTCCGGCAGTGGGCGGAGGAACAGCCGCTGGGCGAGCGCGGGCAGGAGGAGGGGGTTCGCGAGCTGACCGTCGATCGTTCCGGTGGCGTCCTGTCGTATCGGCTGGAGTACGGGGGCAACCCCGCTCGCGCCGACCTCAAGTGCAACTCGGTCGCGATCTTCGCGATGGTGCGGGGAGACGACAGCAAGCAGATCGTGGTCCGGGTGCACGACCCCGCGGGCAAGCTGTTGGCGCAGAAGGACGTGGGGGCGGAATGGTGCCCCATCGGCTAGCAGCCGTCACTCGGGCTTCGCGGGTTCCATGCGGTGGTAGATCGCCAGCAGCGCGGACAGGATCCCGTGCAGCAGGATCGCTTCGTCGTCGTGCCGGTCGTACTCGCCGTTGAGCGCGTCCGCGGCCTGCGCCGCGTACTGGTCCGCGATGTCCAAGGTGGGCTCCGTCGTCAGGGGCTCGGGGCGGCCCAACTGCCGCCCCAGCCGTCGTACAGCGCGGTGAGCAGGTCGTCCCACTCCCGTTTCGTGCGGTAGATGCTGTACGGCACCGGGTGCACCAGCGTCTCCGTGGTCCAGATGATCTCGATCTGGCCGTCCCGCCTGATCCGGCCGATCCGGGCGGCCTTCCACAGGTGCAGGTTCTCCTCGTCGACGAACACCTCGCCCTGCGGCGCGGCGAGCCGTTGTCCCTTCACGGCGTCCCTGACGGCGACCGGGTCGGCGGTGTCGGCCTTCCGCACGGCCTGCGCCCACAGCTGGACGCTCACGTACGCGGCCTCCATCGGGTCGGACACCACCCGGTCCGGTCCGAAGCGCTTGCGGAACGACTCGACGAACCGCTTGTTCTCGGGGGTCTCGATGCTCTGGAAGTAGTTCATCGCGACGTAGTCGCCCGCCATCTGGTCGGTCGGCATCGTCCGCAGCTCCGCCTCGCCGATGACGAGCGCCAGCGTCGGGGTCTGCTTCGGGTTGATGCCCGCGTCGCGCAACCGTTGGTAGAACGGCTGGTTGATCTCACCGACGAGGATGTTGACGATGACGTCCGGCTTGGCCCTGGTGATCTGCTCGACGATCGGGTCCACATCGGACGCCCCGAGTGGCACGTACGCCTCGCCGACGACCTTGCCGCCGAGGTAGCCGAGCTGGTTCTTGATCACCTCGCCGGCCGCTCGCGGGAAGATGTAGTCGGAGCCGGCGATGAAGAACGACTTGCCGCGGTTGTCGAGGAACCACCGGATGGCCGGGGTGATGAACTGGTTCGGCGCGGCGCCGGTGTAGACGACGTGCGGCGAGCTCTCCATGCCCTCGTAGAAGGTGGGGTACAGCAACAGGTTCCGATGCTTCTCGACGATCGGCACCATGATCCGGCGGCTCGCCGAGGTGTACCCGCCGAAGATCGCGCTGACGTGTTCCCGCGTGATGAGGCGCTCGGCCTCGTCGCGGTGCGTCGGCCAGTCCGACTTCCCGTCCACCACAACGGGTTCGACCTGTCTGCCGAGCAGGCCGCCGGTCGCGTTGATCTCCTCGATGGCGAGGATCGTGGCGTCGGTGATGGGCTGTTCCGACGCGGCGACCGAGCCGGTGCCGGAGTGCAGCACCCCGACCTTGATCGGGGACTCGGCGTGCACGTCGGTGGTGTGCGCGGCGTACGTCAGCGCGGCCACCACGGCCACGCCCGTCGCGAGGGCGGTCAGAGCTCGTCGCATCACTGTTCCAGCTGCTGCATTCCGCTCAGCACCAACGTGATCGCGTCGGGCTGCAGCGAGACCTTGCCGTCGAACGGCCCTTCCAGCGCGGCGACGAGGAACATGGTGAACGCGATCATCGCGGACATCGACAGCACGATCAGCCGGATTTGCCAGGACTTCCAGACGCCGAAGCAGTACGACAGCAGCAGCATCGCCATCGACCCGATCACCAGCAGCACCCACATCAGCGAGGGCACCTCCTCGCCCGCGGCCAGCAACCGCTGCCGTCGCGCGTTGCCCAGCTCGTTCAACCGGTCCATCGACTTGTCGTACAACGGACTCGCGCGCAACTCCGGCCCCATGTCCGTGTACACGCTCCACACCTCGACGAACGCGGCGTTGGCGCGCGTGCTGGACTTGTTGCGCGCCATCAGCTGCCACTCCTCGCCGACGACGAGCCGCCCGTACGTCCGCTCGGCCTCGACGACCTGCCTGCGCACCTCGACGGGGAACCCCTTCGACATGCGCTCGAGGTCGGCCAGCGCGTTGGCCTCGTGCGAGATGACCCGCTGCGTCTCCTGCAGGGTGTCCCACACCGAGCTGACCGCGAACCCGGCGACCACGGCGTAGACCGTGCCCACCGTGCCGAACGCCGCGGCCAGCAGTCCCGCGTATCGATTGGCGATCCGCGGTGGCAGCAGCAGCGCCCCCACCGGCAGCGCTGAGTCCGCGAGCGTCGCCATGGCGATGACGATGAGTGCTCCGGCCAGCCACGTCGGCAGTTCCGCCCAGTACCGCCAGAGCAGCGCGATCGCGGTCAGCCCGAGTGCGACCTCGGCGTACCACGTGCGGGTGCGCCACGAATGCCCTGGCGCCGTCGGACTCGGCCCGGACTTGCGCGTGGGCATGGGACTCCTACTCGAGACTGGCGCACAGTATCCAGATCGCCCTCGAGTGGATCAAGTTCAGTGGATCATCGTTGACTGGTCAAGGACAGCACCTGTGCCAGCTGGCGGGCCACGCCGTTGTTGTCGGCGGGCGCGACGGTGATCCAGTCGGGCGTGCGGCCCGGCGTGTTCACGTAGCGGCCGGCCTCCGTGTCGACCCAGGTGACCGGCGGGAAGTTCTTCTTGGTGCGGCCCTGTTCGAGCGTGACCGTGAAGTGCCCGGTGCCGATCGGCGGGTTGGACATCATCTGCTGGAACAGCCGGACGTCTTCGTTCGGCGTCATGCGGACCGTCTGCCGGAATCCTTGCTGCTGCTCGGGTTGCTGTTTGAGCGCCGCGACGTTCAGCGTCACCAGCTTGCCGGGACCGGGCCGCATCTGCGGCAGCAGCCCGACCAGCGCGGGGACGAGTGCGTTGTCCTGCACCAGGTTCAGGCTCACCGACTTCTCGTCCTGCTGCACCAGCACGGCGTAACTCCCGCGCGCCACCACGGACGCGCGCAGCAACGTCTCCGTCTTCTTGTCCGGCATGCCCAGCGCGACGATGCGCAACTCGGGGCGCGCCAACAACATCAGCGCGTCCTCCAGCTCCGGCTCCGGACGCCCGCGCCTCGCGAGGTTGCGGCGTTCCAGGTCGGTGTGGACGGCGGCCTTGATCCGATTGCGCTCTTCGATCGTCTCGCCGTGTGACTGGACGTCGAAGGGGTGGGGAATGCTCCCCGCCCGCAGGTCCTCCCAGAGGACCTCGAACGCGGGCAGGGAGAGCGTCGCTATGTTCTTCATCCGCCGATCACCGGGGGAGCGACCATGCGGTCGTCGTCGAAGTACTCGTCAGTGGGCTGCAGGTAGGTGGACTTGTGCTCCTTGTCCTCCGCGCCCTGCCCGGCACCCGCGCCGCCGCCCATGCCGCCGGCACCGGCCGCACCCGCGCGACCGGCCGCACCTCCTGCGGCACCACCACGTCCGGCCGTCCCTTCAGGACCGTGCGCGTTGTTCATGACACCCGAACTGCCACCGGGACTGGCAGGCCCGAAGCTGCCCGCACCGCGGCCACCCGCACCACCGGGCCCGAAACCACCCGCGCCGCGACCGCCGGGGCCACCGCCACCAGGACCGCCGCCACGACCGGCGGGGCCGCCGCCGCGACCATTGGGGCCACCGCGTGGGTTGTTGCGCGGGTCGTTCGGGTTCGGCTTCCCGCCGGGCGGGAACAGGCCGGGGGGCGGCGTGAGCGGCGGCATGCCCGGAGGCTTGGTGCCGGGCGGCAGGGTCGTGTTGGGGGGAGGCATCACCGGCGGCGTGGTGGGCGGCGCCGTCCACGACGTGTTGGTGGTGCCGGTGTTGTTGACGCCCTGCATGTTCGGCTGGCCGAACTGCTGGTTCGGGTTCACCGAGTTGGTGTTCTTGCTGTACGTGGTGCTGCTCGTCTGCGTCGTGCCCTGCTCGTGCGTCACCTGCGGGGTGTCTTCGAACGTGGGCATCTGCGCCGCGGCCGTCGCCATCGAGTTGTCGCGCTCGGTCATGACGCGCTCGGCCTCTTGCTTGGCCTGCTGGGACTTCTCCCGCTGCTCCATCATGTCGAACGGCAACGTGAAGTTGTCGATCGGATTCCAGTTGGTCTGGGCATCGATGAACATCTTCTTGGGGTCGTACGGCACTTCCTTGGGAAAGCTGTTCTGTGCCTTCTCCGCCGCATCGGTCTGCGTCTGGATCGAGTTGCCGGTGCTGGTGAACGTCTCCGACATCTTGTCCGTGAAGTTGCCGACCTTGGTCAACGCCTGTCGGGCTGCCGTGCCTGCCGTACCGGACCAACCCCCGCTCAGTCCGTTGACGACGGTGTTGAGGCCGACCGCGACTTCGGTGAGCTCGTCCGCAATCGACTTCCACTCCGCTGCGATCTCACCTGCGGCACCCGGATTGTTGTTCTCCCGGACCTGCTGGTTCATCGCCGCATGGCTCTGCCCTGGATAGTGCGCGGTGGGCGGCGGAACCCGCGGTGTGTTGTGAGCCATCGATCATCCCCCCTCGGGATTGGCTGGATCAGGGCAGCTTGGCGGCGACCAACTCTGCGGACTTGGTGGCGACGTCACACGCCTTCGCGGTGTCGGTGGACGTCACACCGGCGTTCATGACGATCTGCACACTGGACGAGTCGGTGACGGCGAGCACCACGTCGCAGAAGTTCGGGCTCTTTGCTCCGGCGACCTTGTAGCCCTCGTACTTCCCGAATTTGGCCGGGGTCTTGGTGTCGCCCGTGTAGTTGTAGTCCTTACTGCCCTGCTTGGTGTTGACCGAGATCAGCAGTCCACCGTTCTTGTCGATCCACTCACAGGTCTCTTCACCAGCGAGCTTGCGTGCCTCAGGCTTGGCGTTGAGGCCAAGCTGAGAAGCCTCACCAGTGCTGACGAGCTCACACGGCTTGACGCTTGCCAGCTTGTCCTCCCCAGCACTGCTGCTGCTCGTGGGAGTAGATGCTGTCGTGCTGGTTCCGGGTGTCGCGGTGCCATTGGTGTTCCCACTGGTGCATGCGGTGGCCAGCAGGGTGAGCCCGACAATCGCGATACGAATGTGGTTCATGACTTCCTGTCAGAGTTTGTTGAAGGTGGTCGACTGGCCCTCTTCGACGGCCTGGTAGGACTTGCGGCTCTTTTCGATCTCAACTTTGAGCGCTTCGATCGCCTTGACCAAGTCCGGAATGACCGCGTTCTGCGCTAGCAGGCCGACCTCTTCGTTGACCTTGCTGACCTGTTCGGCGTAGCCGCCACCCAGCGGTGTCTTGGTGCCCAGCACGCGAGCCCTGGTCGCGATCTTCTGAAGGACGACCTGGAAGTCGTCAAGCTTCTTGATCGCGGAGTCGATGGCGTGCGGGTCGGCAGCCAGAGCTCCGGCCTCGTTCGCGGCGGCGATCGACTTCACCGCGGCGGTGATCGTGCTGATGCCACCGGTCATGAAGCCCATGAAGCTGCCGCCGGACTGCTCGTTGTACTGCTCGAACGCGTAGGTCTGCGCGCTCTCCTGAGGACTGCTCTGGGCCGTCACAGGGCTTAACCCTCCCCGATTGCACTCTGTGTTCGGCAGTTGACCATACAGCGATGCACCCGGTTGGGGGATCAGTTGAACTACTTACAACCGTTTGGGTTAGGACGTTGCCCTGGTCAGGAAGGCTCTGAACGCGCTCAGTGAGAAGATAAGTGCAGGTCCGGCGGTGTGCTTGGAGTCTCTGACTCCGGCTGCGGAGGTGGTCAACGCCACCTCAACGCAGTTCGCCTCCGTGCCGCTGTAGCTGCTCTTCCGCCAGTTCACCCTGTGTCGCCTCCGGGTCCAGCCTGCGCGCCAGCTTGTTGATCAGCAGGATCGATTCTTGCGCAGGTAGAGCGCGTCTCACCAGGAGCCGAATGGCTTGCTCGTACCGGGTGATCTCGTGGTCCTCTTCGAGGATCAGGACGGACGTCAGGTTCTCCAGGTACACCGCCTTGTGGCCGTTCGCGCGCCTGAACAGGGCGAAGGCACCGTTGGCTCCGGCGTGGCCGCCGGAGTTGGGGACAATCCGCAGGTCGATGTTCGATTGCTTGGCGGCATCGTCAAGGTAGTCGAGCTGGCGGCGCATGACGTCGTCGCCGCCGACCATCCGGTGCAGGGCGAGTTCGTCGATGATCGCGAGGAGCTTCGGTGGCTTGGGCTTCAGCAGCAGCGCATGCCGTTGCATGCGGATCACCATTCGATGCTCGACCTCGGAGTCGGGAACCAAGCCGCTCTCCCGCAGCAGCGCGCGGGTGTACTCGCCGGTCTGCAGCAGGCCCGGGATGTTCATGCCCTCGAAGTTGACGATCAGATCGGCCTTGTTCTCCAGGTTGATCAGGGTGCGGACGCGCTCGGCGAAGTCCGGCTTGTTGCGCTGCCACCAGCCGCGCCGCTCGAACTCGTGGGCGAGTGCCAGCAACTCGGCGCGGCGCGGGCCCACGCAGCGGTAGATGGCGAGCAGGGCAGCGACGTCCTCCGGCGAGCCTTCGCGGAGACCGTTCTCGATGCGGCTCATCTTGGTGGCGGAAGCGTCGATGAGCTCACCGGCGCGCTCGAGCGAGAGTCCGGTCTGCTCGCGCAGGCGGCGCAGATCGTCTCCGAGTTCTTCGGCGCGCACGGTGAGGTTCATCGGTCCATCGTGGCCGGTCGTACCGACGGAAACGATTGCCAGCACTCGATGGCACTACACCTTTCCCACAAGGAAAACCCGATCGGATTCACCGGGCGAGAGCGGCCGCGACAGCTTGTGCCGCGGGCTCACGTTGACCTTGTTGTGCTGGAACGTGAGCGCCCAGTTGTTGTTGAGACTGCTCATGCACGTGTTGCCGGTGCCGATGGACGGCGAGACCGCGACCGGTGGCGCGAACTGATGGTCGTCCGCGGGGTCGCACGAGTACGCGTTGCCGCCTGTGGCGGCCTCTTCCTTGTCCCACATGGAGAAGCTCGCGTAGAGGTGGCGGTGCTCCCGGCCGGTACGTCGCCCGTCGACGGAGAGCTGCGAACACGCGTCGTAGGTCGCCGTCGAGCCGTACCTCGCGGGCGCACCGTCGCCCGGCACCTGCCTGACGAGGATCGGGGCCGAGGTCGGCGCGGACGGGACGTGACTCGGCGCCTGGAACGACGTGACCGGTCCGCAGGCGGTGACCAGCACGGCCAGGAGTGCGAACAGGCGGATCACCGGTCGTCCAGCATCCTGCCGAGCTCGGCGGCGAACTCGCCCACCTCGTCCAGGCCGCAGCCGGGGAAAGCCGAGGACAACTCCACGATGTCCTGGCCGATCTTGATCAGTTCCTCATCGGGCATGTAGCACTCCAATGCGACGGAAGTTCCCCGCGCAGATGTGGGAAACCAAGCGCTCCAACAGGTCCATGGGCATCGAGTCCACGTCGAACGCCGTGCAGCACAGTCGGCAGATGACGTCCAACCGGTCAGGGGGTGAGAACGTGCCGAACACGGCGGACACGGGGTGTGGACAGAGGACGACCATGCGACCAAGACAAGCCACCGGAGAGACGAAGCGGAACCAGTTGCATCCCTGGCAAAGCCCGAAGGAGGAGCGTGGCTAAGCTCACGCAGGTGAGCACGGTCTACGACTGCAGCGAACCGAGCAACCGCGCGGCAGGCCTCGCCGCAGCTGCCGGGGCGGTGCGCAGCGGGCGGTTGGTCGTCATGCCGACCGACACGGTCTACGGCATCGGCTGCGACGCGTTCGACGCCGAGGCGGTCCGAAGTCTTCTCGAGGCCAAGGGGCGCGGGCCGGACATGCCCGTTCCCGTGCTGGTCGGCAGCTGGACGACGATCGACGGGCTGGTGCTCAGCGTGCCGCGGCAGGCCCGCGCGCTGATCGAGGCGTTCTGGCCCGGCGGATTGAGCCTCGTGCTGCCGCACGCGCCCAGCCTGGCGTGGGACCTGGGGCAGACGCGCGGCACGGTGATGCTGCGGATGCCGTTGCACCCGGTGGCGCTCGAGCTGCTCAGGGACGTCGGGCCCATGGCCGTGTCCAGCGCGAACAAGACCGGGTTCGCGCCCGCGTCCAGTGCGCAGGAAGCGCGCGAGCAGCTCGGTGACTCGGTGCCGGTGTACCTCGAAGGCGGTCCGAGCATGGAGAACATCGCCTCCACGATCGTCGACCTCACCGGGCCGGACGCGCTCATCCTCCGCGAGGGAGCGGTGTCCGCGAAGGACGTCAACGAGGTGCTGGGCATCGAAGTCGAAGTCGCCCAATAGTGGATCATGAACCACGCGGTAGCGTGGCACCCAACACCTCGCCGATAGATTGGTAAGCCTTCCCGCCGTGGGCCAGCTGCCTGCATCAAGTTTCGTCCTGCCGGTACGTGAGTACGTGCTGGTCGGACTCACGGCCGCCGTCGTGACGTTCCTGCTCACCGGCCTGGTCCGCCTCCTCGCGTTCCGCATCGGTGCGGTCGCGTACCCGCGGCAGCGCGACGTGCACGTCAAACCCATGCCGCGCATGGGCGGGCTCGCGATCTACGGCGGCGTGCTCGGCGGGATGCTCCTCGCGCACCAGCTGCCCGTGCTGCGGGCCGCGTTCGACTTCTCCAACGACCCCATCGGCGTGATCATCGCCGGCGGCGTCATCGTGCTGGTCGGCGTCATCGACGACCGGTTCGAGCTGGACTCGCTCACCAAGCTCGCCGGTCAGGTCACGGCCGCGGGCATCCTCGTGCTGTTCGGCCTGCAGTGGATGATCGCCTGGGTGCCCTGGGGCGGCGGTGCCACGCTGAGCCTCGACCAGAACCAGGGCGCGCTGCTCACCGTGCTGCTCGCCGTCACCATGATCAACGCGATGAACTTCGTCGACGGGCTCGACGGGCTCGCCGCCGGCATCGGGCTCATCGCGGCCACCGCCACCTGCGCGTTCTCCATCGGGCTGCTGGTGCAGGCCGAAGGCTCCGTCGACGCCTACCCGCCCGCGCTGATCGCGGCCGCGCTCGCCGGTGCGTGCCTCGGCTTCCTGCCGCACAACTTCAACCCGGCGCGCATCTTCATGGGCGACTCGGGCTCCATGCTCATCGGGCTGATGCTCGCCGCCGCGACCACGAGCGCCAGCGGCAAGATGAACGTCGGCAGCCGCGACGCGAGCGACCTGCTCGGTCTGCTCTCCCCGCTGATCGTCGTCGCCGCCGTGCTGTTCGTGCCGCTGCTGGACCTGCTGATGGCGGTCATCCGGCGCACCGCGCGCGGCGAAAGCCCGTTCTCCGCGGACAAGATGCACCTGCACCACCGGTTGCTGGAGATCGGCCACTCGCAACGGCGTGCGGTGCTGCTCATCTACTTGTGGGCCGGAGTGCTCGCGTTCGGCGCCGTCGCGCTCACGCTGTTCGACCCCGCCATCGTGGTGACGTTCCTCGTCATCGGGCTGATCGTCGCGGTCTTCGTCTCGGCGGTTCCGAGGCTGCGTGAAGCGCGGAAGTCCTGACTTCCTACACTGAGCCCATGAGCGACGGGGCCATGAGCAGCGATGACGTGACGCACGCGCAGGTCGTGCAACGGCTGGCGGACGAGATGTTCAAGTCCGCCGTGTGGGTCGCGCTCGGCACCGTCGTGGTGGGCGTCGTCGTGTCGGCCCTGATCTGGGGGACGACCGGCCTGTTCGGAGCGCTCGTCGGTGGCGGCATCGCCTGCGCGTCCGCACTCGCGACCCTGTTCCTGATGCGCAAGACCGCGGACCTCGATCCGATGATCGTCATGGGTGCGGCGCTGGCCGGGTTCATGGGGAAGCTGATCGTGCTGTTCGTGGCGCTGTTGTTGTTGCGCGGCCAGGATTGGCTGCATCCGACGGCACTCGGCCTCACGATGGCGGCGACCGTCGTGGTGACGGCATACATGGAGGCCAGAGCCTCGAAGCGGTCACGGAGCCAGATGGTCGTGCCCGCCTCGGATGGCACCTGACCCCCGCTGATAAGGTCCGCCCATACCAGGGACACCGCCTCAGGGGTGCCTCTGGCAGTCGCTTGCGAACCGTAAGGTACGTTAAGTCCAGATCGTGACGATTCCCCCGGCGGAGTGAACGCCGGCCGGGAGAACCGGAAGGAACACAGTGACCAAGTTGGTGCTGGCCGCCGAAGAGTTCACCCCACCCGGTGTGCAGGACTTCTTCCCACCGGCGATCTTCGGCACGGTCACGAAGCCGATGGTCCTGCTCGTGCTCTCGGTGCTGCTGATCGCCGCTTTCTGGATCGCCGCATCGCGCAATCTCAAGCTGGTCCCCGGCAAGTTCCAGTTCGCCGCCGAGTCGCTCTACGACGTCGGCCGCAACGGCATCGCGCGTGAGCAGATCGGTGCGAAGGACTTCAAGCCCTTCGTCCCACTTGTTATCACGATGTTCACCTTCATCCTGGTGAACAACATCTTCGGTCTCATCCCGTTCGTGCAGTTCCCCACGATGGCGCACATCGGGTTCCCGCTGGCGGTCTCACTGCTGGTGGTCTACCCGGTCTACCACTTCGTCGGGTTCAAGCGTCACGGTTTCTTCGGTTACCTGAAGCACCAGACGATTCCGCCGGGCACCCCGTGGTTCGTGCTGCCGCTGATGATTCCGATCGAGTTCTTCCAGAAGTTCATCATGAACCCGCTCACCCTGGCGATCCGAGTTTTCGCCGCCATGTTCGCGGGTCACCTGCTGCTTCTGGTGTTCACGTTGGCAGGCGAGTTCCTGCTGCTCAACGGCGGGGTAATGATCGTTGTTGCCCCGGTCGCGTTCGCCTTCGCCATCGCGCTGACCTTCCTCGAAGCGCTGATCATGGTGCTGCAGGCCTACATCTTCGCTCTGCTGTCGGCCAGCTACATCGGCATGGCGCTGGCTGAAGAGCACTGAGAGAAACAACAAAGCCTCCGATCCGCGAGAGTTCGCGGACCGAGTTGGAAAGGGAACAGCACAAGTGAGCGCTGCAATTGTTCTTGCCCAGGGCGCGGACGTCATGAGCAACAAGGGTCTCGCGGCCATCGGCTACGGCCTCGCGGCGATCGGCCCCGGCATCGGCGTCGGTCTGATCTTCTCGTCGGTCATCAACGGCACCGCCCGTCAGCCGGAGGCCCGTGGCGTCCTGCTCGGTCTCGCCTGGACCACCTTCGCCATCGTCGAGGTGCTCGCGCTGCTCGGCTTCGTCGTGTACTTCATCGCGACCGGCGGCTGATCAAGCACTCCATCGCGTAAGGAGACGTCGTGGTGAATACCCTCTACTTGGGTGCGGAAGGCGGGATCAACCCGGTCATCCCGCACACGTCGGAGATCATCCTCGGCCTGATCTCGTTCCTGGTCCTGCTTTTCGTGATCTCGAAGTTCGTCACCCCGAAGTTCGAGGCTTTGTACGCGGAGCGGGCGGCGAAGATCGAGGGTGGCATCGAGAAGGCGGAGCAGGCTCAGGCCGAGGCTCAGAAGCTGCTCGGGCAGTACAAGGAGCAGCTGGCCGAGGCTCGCGCCGAGGCGGCACGCATCCGCGACGACGCGCGGGCCGAAGGCCTGCAGATCATCGAGGAGCTGCGCGAGCAGGCGCAGGCCGAGTCTTCCCGGATCGTCGCCCAGGGCCAGCACCAGCTGGACGCGCAGCGCGCCCAGATCGTCGCGGAGCTCCGCGCCGACCTCGGTCGCACGGCCGTCGAGCTGGCCAGCAAGGTGGTCGGTGAGTCCCTCGAGGACGAGGCGCGCCGCCGCGGCACCGTGGACCGCTTCCTCAACGAGCTGGACGCCGTCGCGGCGCCGGCGAGCAAGTAGAGGACGCCCATGACGCTGCATGCCGCAAGTCGTGAAGCTCTGGCAGCCGCTGAACTGCGGCTGCTGGAGCTGGCCGACGCCACCAAGGCGCCCGCCGAGCTCTCGAAGCTCGGCGAGGAGCTGTTCGCCGTGCTCGGTGTGCTCGTCGGGCAGCCGCAGCTGCGGCGGGCGTTCGCCGACGCGTCGTCGGACCCGGCCGGTCGCGAACAGCTCGTGCGGGGCCTGTTCGACGGCAAGGTCACCGGCGCGACGCTGCAGGTGCTGGTCGTGGTGGTCACCGCTCGCTGGTCGAGCCCGCGTGAGCTGGTCGACGGCATCGAGTCGCTCGCACGCACCGCGCTGCTGGTGCGTGCCGAACGCGACGGCAAGCTGGACGACGTCGAGGACGAGCTGTTCCGGCTCGGCCGCATCGTCGCCGGCTCGCACGAGCTGGAGCTGCTGCTCGCCGACCACGCGGCCGACACCGCGGGCAAGGTCGAGCTCATCGACGGCCTGGTCGTCGGCAAGGTCGACGAGGTCACCAAGACCCTGGTCGACCAGCTCGTCCGGCACCCGCGCGGCCAGCGCGTCGTCGACGGGCTCAGCGAGCTCGCCGACCTCGCCGCGAAGCGCCGCCAGCGGTCGGTCGCGCACGTCCGGTCCGCAGTGGAGCTCACCGCGGAGCAGGTCGACCGCCTGACGACCACGCTGACCACGATCTACTCCCGTCCGATCGCGCTGCACGTCGAGGTCGACCCCAGGCTTCAGGGCGGACTGCAGATCAAGATCGGCGACGAAGTCATCGACGGAAGCGTGGCAGGCCGGTTGGCGGCGCTGCGCCGCAATCTCGCCAGCTAGGCCCCGAGCCCCTTTTCCTAGAACGAAGAAGTGAGAGCAGGAACGACATGGCGGAGCTGACGATCTCGTCGGACGAGATCCGCAGTGCGATCGAGAAGTACGTCTCGAGCTACTCCCCGGAGGTCAGCCGGGAAGAGGTTGGTGTCGTTGCCGAGACCTACGACGGCATCGCCATCGTCGAAGGCCTCCCTGGCACGATGACCAACGAGCTCCTCGAGTTCCCGGGCGGTGTGCTCGGCGTCGCGCTGAACCTGGAAGTTCGCGAGATCGGCGCGGTCATCCTCGGTGACTTCGACAAGATCGAGGAGGGCCAGGAGGTCCGCCGGACGGGCAAGGTCCTGTCCGTGCCGGTCGGCGACGGCTTCCTCGGCCGCGTCGTGAACCCTCTCGGCACCCCGATCGACGGCCTCGGCGACATCGTGGCCGACGACAACCGCGCCCTGGAGCTGCAGGCGGCGTCCGTGCTGGAGCGCCAGCCGGTGTCCGAGCCGATGCAGACCGGCATCAAGGCGATCGACGCGATGACCCCGATCGGTCGCGGCCAGCGCCAGCTGATCATCGGTGACCGCAAGACCGGCAAGACCGCGGTCTGCATCGACACGATCATCAACCAGAAGAAGGCCTGGGAGTCGGGCGACCCGAAGCAGCAGGTCCGCTGCGTCTACGTCGCCATCGGCCAGAAGGGCTCCACCATCGCGGGCGTCAAGACCGCGCTGGAGGAGGCGGGCGCGCTCGAGTACACGACGATCGTGGCCGCCCCGGCGTCTGACTCCGCCGGCTTCAAGTGGCTCGCGCCGTACGCCGGTTCCGCGATCGGTCAGCACTGGATGTACCAGGGCAAGCACGTCCTGATCATCTTCGACGACCTGACCAAGCAGGCCGAGGCGTACCGCGCCATCTCGCTGCTGCTGCGCCGCCCGCCGGGCCGCGAGGCGTACCCCGGCGACGTCTTCTACTTGCACTCGCGTCTCCTCGAGCGTTGCGCGAAGCTGTCGGACGAGCTGGGCGCGGGCTCGATGACGGGTCTCCCGATCATCGAGACCAAGGCGAACGACGTGTCGGCGTACATCCCGACCAACGTCATCTCGATCACCGACGGTCAGTGCTTCCTCGAGTCCGACCTCTTCAACGCCGGTGTCCGCCCGGCCGTCAACGTGGGTATCTCGGTTTCCCGGGTCGGTGGTGCCGCGCAGATCAAGGCCATGAAGGACGTCGCAGGCTCGCTGCGCCTCGACCTGTCGCAGTTCCGCGAGCTGGAGGCGTTCTCCGCCTTCGCCTCGGACCTCGACGCCGCGTCGCGCGCCCAGCTGGACCGCGGTGCCCGCCTGGTCGAGCTGCTCAAGCAGGGCCAGTACTCGCCGGTCCCCGTCGAGGAGCAGGTCGTCGAGATCTTCCTCGCGACCAAGGGCCACCTCGACGACGTGCCCGTCGCGGACATCCGCCGCTTCGTCGCCGACTTCAAGGACTCGCTCCGCCGCAACCACGCGGACGTGCTCGGCGGCATCGTCGAGACGAAGAAGTTGTCCGACGACGCCAAGAAGCGCATTGTCGATGCCGTCAGCGACTTCAAGAAGCAGTTCACCGCTTCGGACGGCACCACGATCGTGAACGAGGCGCCGGCCAAGGCGATGGACGCGGACAAGGTCGGACACGAGTCGGTCAAGGTCCACAAGCCCGAGCCCACCAAGAAGTGATCTGAGCCATGGGCGCACAGATTCGCGAGCTTCGCCAACGGATCCGAACGGTCAACTCGACCAAGAAGATCACCAAGGCGTACGAGCTCATCGCCACGTCTCGCCTCGCGAAGGCGCAGACCAGGGTCGCGGCCTCGCGTCCCTACGCGGACGAGATCACTAACGTGCTCTCCGCGTTGGCCGAGGCCTCGGCGAACCTCGACCACCCCCTGCTGACCGAGCGCAAGAGCCCCACGCGTGCCGCTGTCCTGGTCGTGACCAGCGACAAGGGCATGTGCGGCGGGTACAACGCCAACGTCCTCAAGGCCGCCGAGCAGCTGCTGCAGCTGCTCCGGTCCGAGGGCAAGGAGCCGGTGCTGTACGTGCTCGGCCGCAAGGGTGTCGGTTACTACTCGTTCCGGCGCCGTGAGGTCGTCGGTTCGTGGACCGGCTTCTCCCAGCTGCCGCACTACGTCAACGCCGTCGAGGCGGGTGACGCGTTGGTGGAGGCGTTCCTGGAAGGCACGGAGAACGGTGGCGCGGGCGTGGACGAGATCCACGTCGTCTACACCGAGTTCCAGTCCATGCTGAGCCAGACGCCGACCGCCAAGCGGATCGCGCCGATGGAGGTCGAGTACACCGGCGAGCGTCCCACCGGGCCGCGCGCGGTGTACGACTTCGAGCCCAGCGCCGAGGCGCTGCTCAGCGCGATGCTGCCGAAGTACGTGAAGACGCGCCTGTTCTCCGCGATGCTGGAGGCGGCGGCTTCGGAGTCGGCGGCCCGCCGCACGGCCATGAAGGCCGCGACGGACAACGCGACGGAGCTCGTGCGCAACCTCAGCAGGCAGGCGAACTCGGCCCGTCAGGCCCAGATCACCCAGGAGATCAGCGAGATCGTCGGTGGCGCCTCCGCGCTTACCGGTGGCGCAGGAAGTGATGAGTGACATGAGTGCTACTGCCACCACCACCCGCACCGGCCGTGTGGTTCGGGTGATCGGCGCGGTCGTCGACGTGGAGTTCCCGCGTGACAACGTGCCCGAGCTGTTCAACGCGCTGCACACGGAGATCGCCTTCGAGGCGGTCGCCAAGACGCTGACCCTCGAGGTCGCGCAGCACCTCGGCGACAACCTGGTCCGCACCATCTCGATGCAGCCGACCGATGGTCTGATCCGCGGCGCCACGGTGACCGACACCGGCAAGGCGATCTCGGTGCCCGTCGGCGACGTCGTCAAGGGTCACGTCTTCAACGCCCTCGGTGACTGCCTCGACTCGCCCGGCCTCGGCCGCGACGGCGAGCAGTGGGGCATCCACCGCAAGGCGCCCGCCTTCGACCAGCTCGAGGGCAAGACCGAGATCCTCGAGACCGGCATCAAGGTCATCGACCTGCTCACCCCGTACGTCAAGGGTGGCAAGATCGGCCTGTTCGGTGGCGCGGGTGTCGGCAAGACCGTGCTCATCCAGGAGATGATCACGCGTATCGCGCGTGAGTTCTCCGGTACGTCGGTGTTCGCCGGCGTCGGTGAGCGCACCCGTGAGGGCACCGACCTCCTCCTCGAGATGGAGGAGATGGGCGTTCTCGGCGACACCGCGCTGGTCTTCGGTCAGATGGACGAGCCGCCCGGCACGCGCATGCGCGTCGCGCTGTCCGCTCTCACGATGGCGGAGTACTTCCGCGACGTGCAGAACCAGGACGTGCTGCTCTTCATCGACAACATCTTCCGGTTCACCCAGGCCGGTTCCGAGGTGTCGACCCTGCTGGGCCGCATGCCTTCGGCCGTGGGTTACCAGCCGACGCTGGCCGACGAGATGGGTGAGCTCCAGGAGCGCATCACCTCGACGCGCGGTAAGTCGATCACGTCGCTGCAGGCCATCTACGTGCCCGCTGACGACTACACCGACCCCGCCCCGGCGACGACCTTCGCCCACCTGGACGCGACGACGGAGCTCTCCCGTCCGATCTCCCAGAAGGGCATCTACCCGGCCGTCGACCCGCTGTCGTCGTCGTCTCGAATCCTCGAGCCGTCGATCGTCGGCGAGGAGCACTACCGGGTCGCCCAGGAGGTGAAGCGAATCCTGCAGAAGTACAAGGAGCTGCAGGACATCATCGCCATCCTCGGTATGGACGAGCTCTCCGAGGAGGACAAGGTCCTCGTCGGTCGCGCGCGTCGTCTCGAGCGCTTCCTCGGCCAGAACTTCATCGTCGCCGAGAAGTTCACCGGCCAGCCGGGCTCCTTCGTGCCGATCAAGGACACGATCGAGGCGTTCGACCGCGTCTGCAAGGGCGAGTTCGACCACTTCCCGGAGCAGGCGTTCTTCTCCTGCGGCGGGCTCGACGACGTCGAGGCCAACGCGAAGAAGCTCGCGGGCAACTGATCTAGCCGCAGCGTGAACTGAGGCCACCCCGGCAGCTGCCGGGGTGGCCTCAGTCATGTCACCCGCAGATCGGCGGTCTGTCGCCGATCGTGATGTTCACGGCGGTGCCAGGTTCAGCAGGTGTGCCTGCTGCGGGGATCTGGCTCATGACCTTGTCGATGTGGTTGCAATTGAGGTCGTCAAGGCGGTGTCTCACTGAACCGAGGACCAAGCCCGCTCCGGTAAGGGTGTTTCTGGCCTCTCCCTCGCGCTGGCCTTCCAGGTCCGGCACCACGATGGCCTTGCGCCAGCCCGTGTTGTTGGACCACTGGATCAGGTTGGGCGCGAAGAGCGTGGCGGTGAACGTGGCCGCGTCGGGGAAGGAGACCACGATGGTGTTGCTGCTGAGCACCAGGCCGCGGGCGGTGGGGCGCCGGAACTGCGACATGTCGATCGTCAGCTGGTCGTTGTTGTTCGAGATCACCGGGCGCCCTGGCACGCCGACCGAGTAGGCGCCGTTGAGGTCGAACACCGTCGTGATCGCGGCACTGGCCACGGTGGCGATTCCCAGCAGGCTGGCCGCCGCCAGCGCCAGCGCGGCGCAGATCACCCCGAATCTCTTGAGCAGCACGGAAAAGCCCCCTTGTGACGGACTGGTCGAGCGGGATTCGCTCACCACGTCACGGTGGCACCGCACCCTGCAACGGGGCTGCAACGGAGCTGACGCCCCGATCAGTTCAACGGGACGACCGTCGTCGACCCGGCGGTCATGACCTGCACCTCGCCGGTGTTGGCCGGAGCGAGCCACGCGTCGGACTTCCCGTCGGGGCCGATGCCCGAGCCGTAGTCGGCGAGCACGATGCCCAGCCCGTCGGGCAGGTGGAACCGCACCGGCAACGGGCCGCCCGCCAGGACGGGGGGACCGACGATGGTGCGCTGGAGCGAGCCGTCCGACCCGTAGATGACGGCGTACAGCTGGTTCTCGAACTCGGTGACGAGCGCGGTGCGGTCGCCGGGGAGTGCCGCGATGACGTGCCACTGCCCGGAGGTGATGGAGCCGATCCGGTAGTCGACGAGCCGCGCCCGGTGCAGCGTCTCGTAGAGGTCGTGGATGACGGTGCCGCTGGGCAGGTACTCGGGCTCGGCGGTCGCGAACCTGCGGTCGTTCCACCCGAGTCCGGTGTAGGGGATGTACGCGCGCTGCGGCGTGATGGGCGTCCGCGGGTACAGCAGCTGCTGGTCGAGGTTGAAGTCGTCCGGCGGTGGAGGGGTCTGGGCCAGCACGAACAACGGCTTGTCGCCCTGCTCGGCGGTGACGACGGCGACCCCGTCCGTCATGGTCAGCGGGCGCCACTCCCGTGACAGCGCGCCGTCCTGGCCGCGCGTCGCCCGCATCGAGTGCTGGACCGGCACGCTGCGCTCCAGCACGAGGAACACGGAGTCCTTCGGCCCGAACTGGAACACGCCGTGCTGCGGGTTCTCCGCGGTCTGCGACTCGAAGCTGATGAGCTGGTCGTTCACCACGAGCCCGACGGACGTCGCCCAGCTCTTGTCGGCGTGCTGGGCCTGCAGCACGACCGCCGTCTTGCCCGCGGGGGTGTTGCCGGCCCACAGGACGTGCGTCGGGGCGTCCTCCGGCGAGTCCACGCGCTGAGACATGGCGGATGGCGTCTGCGTGCGCCACGACGCCCTGGCGCCGTCGAGGAACTGCTGGTCGCTCGCGAGCTCGCCGCGCGTCGGCAGTGCGAACCGCTCGTCGGTCGTGCTGACCTCGGACGTGCCCGCGCGGGTCAGCACCACACCCGCGACACCGCCCGCGATCAGCGCGACCACGGCGGTGGTGATCACCAGCTTGCGGGTGCGACGTCGGCGCGCACCGGTCATGACATCCCCCAGGAACCCCGGCCGCACGTCGACGTTCTCCGTCACGGCCTCGAAAGCATCTTTCAGCTGCACGTCAGCACCTCCTCACCCATGAGCTCCCGCATGCGCGCGAGCCCGCGTGAGGTCTGGCTCTTCACAGTTCCGATGCCGCAGCCCAGCGCCGCGGCCGTCTCCGCCTCGGTCAGGTCGTCGAAGTACCTGAGCACCAACACCGCTCGCATCCTGTTCGGCAGCTGCGCGAGTGCGCGTACCACGCTGTCCTGGTCGACGACCCGTTGTTCGTGACCGCGGGCAACCGGGTCAGCCGCGTACTCCAACGGCGCCTCGGCCGGCCTGCGCGACCGCCACCGCCAGCGGTTGGCCGCCGCGTTGGCGAGCGCGGCCCGCACGTACGCCTCGTGGCCGCCGTTGATGCGCCGCCATCGGCTGTACATGCGTTCGAGCACGTCCTGGAGCAGGTCCTCGGCCGCACCCTGGTCGCCGCCGCACAACAGGTACGCGGTGCGCAGCAGCGCCTGCGACCGCAGTGCGACGAAGTCCTCGAAGTCCTGCACGTTCCCCCCTGCCCGTCACTCTAAGGACACCACCTTGGTGCGAAAGGTTGTCGTCGCCCGTCCGAAAGGCGGTTCATGCGCGACTGCGTTGAGTGACCGTTTAGACTGCGTTCGAGTCCAGACGACGAGGGAGAATCGCGTGGCCGAGATGACCGTGCAGCTGGTCGCCGTGGAACGACGCCTGTGGTCCGGCACGGCCACCTCCGTTGTGGCGCAGACGACCGAGGGCGAGATCGGCATCCTGCCCGGCCACGAGCCCGTGCTCGGCCAGCTGGTCGAGGGTGGCGTCGTCCGCATCCGCACCACCGACGGCGAGCTGGTGACCGCAGCGGTGCACGGCGGTTTCCTCTCCGTCACCGGTGACGGCGTGAGCGTCCTCGCTGAGGACGCCGAGCTGGCCGGTGAGATCGACATCGAGCAGGCGCGCCAGAAGCTCCAGGACGCCGACGAGGCGGAGCGGGCCCGAGCGGCCGCGCAGGTACGCGCCGTCGAACAGTCGGCCTGAGCACGGACGCGGGCGAGCAGCCGTGGGGATCACCGAGATAGCCGGGCTGATCCTGCTCGGTGTGGCACTCGTCATCACGTACTTCGCCTGGCGCCGCATCCGGCTGCTCCGCGAGGGCGGCGTGCACGTCGCCCTGCGCAAGCGGTTCGACGACAGAGGCAGAGGCTGGCATCTCGGTGTCGGCCACTACCGGGGCGACGAGTTCGCGTGGTTCCGCGTGCTCAGCCTCGGTACCGGCCCCGACGAGATGCTGTCGAGAGACGGCCTCGAGATCGACACGCGGCGCGAGCCGACCGGGCCGGAGGCCTACGCCATGCCCGCCGGGGCGACGGTGCTCCGGTGCCGCAGCACCGGCGGTGAGGTCGAGATCGCGATGGGCCCGGATGCGCTCACAGGATTTCTCTCCTGGTTGGAGTCAGCGCCTCCGGGCCGTTCCATTCCCTGGGCCAGCTAGTCCTGGGCGTGCGCCCCCGGCTGCCACAGCACGTCGCCGTCGGGGTTGGCCACGCGGGCGAGGATGAACAGCAGGTCCGACAGCCGGTTGAGGTACTTGGCCGTCAGCACGTTCGTGTGCTCGGGGTCGTCCTCGATGAGCGCCCACGTCCGGCGCTCCGCGCGACGCGAGATCGTCCGCGCCTGGTGCAGCAGTGCGGCGCCGGGAGTCCCGCCGTTGAGGATGAACGACTCCAGCTTGCCCAGTCGCTCGTTGAACTCGTCGCACCAGGACTCGAGGCGGTCCACGTAGGCCTGGGTGACGCGCAGCGGCGGATACTTGGGGTCGGGCACGATGGGCGTGCACAGGTCGGCCCCGACGTCGAACAGGTCGTTCTGCACCTTGCGGACGACGTCGTGCACGTCGGAAGTCAGTGCGCCGAGCGCGAGTGCGACGCCGAGCGCGGCGTTGGTCTCGTCGACGTCGGCGTAGGCCTCGATGCGCGGGTCGGTCTTGGGCACGCGCGAGAAGTCGCCGAGTCCGGTGGTGCCGTCGTCGCCGACTCGCGTGTAGATCTTGGTCAGGTGAACCGCCATGACCGCACTCTAAGCGGCATCCGTACGATTGCCCGGCAGGGGCAACAGCTAGGAGTTCTTCGGTGAGCGAGCACTTCCGGGTACACGGCGGCGCACGACTGGTCGGCGAGGTCGACGTCGTCGGCGCCAAGAACAGCGTGTTGAAGCTGATGGCCGCGGCGCTGCTGGCCGAGGGCACCACGACGATCACGAACTGCCCGGAGATCCTCGACGTCCCGCTGATGGCGGACGTGCTGCGCAGCCTCGGCTGCGAGGTGACGCTCGAGGGCGACGTGGCGAGGATCACCACGCCCGCCGAGCTCAACCACATGGCGAACTCGGAGGCCATGGGCAAGCTCCGCGCGTCCGTCTGCGTGCTCGGCCCGCTGGTCGGCCGCTGCAAGCGCGCGGTCGTCGCACTGCCCGGCGGTGACGCGATCGGCTCGCGTCCGCTGGACATGCACCAGAACGGCCTGCGCAAGCTCGGCGCCACGTCCGAGATCGAGCACGGCTGCGTCGTCGCCGAGGCCGAGGGCCTGCACGGCGCGCAGATCTGGCTCGACTTCCCGAGCGTCGGCGCCACCGAGAACATCCTGATGGCCGCGGTGCTCGCCAAGGGCACCACGATCATCGACAACGCCGCGCGCGAGCCGGAGATCGTCGACATCTGCGTGATGCTGCAGCAGATGGGCGCCCAGATCGAAGGCGCGGGCACGTCCACGCTGACCGTGCACGGCGTCGACTCGCTGCACCCCACCGAGCACCGCGTCATCGGCGACCGCATCGTCGGCGCCACCTGGGGCTTCGCCGCCGCGATCACCCGCGGCGACATCCGGGTGCGCGGCGTCAACCCGCACCACGTCGACCTGGTGCTGGAGAAGCTCCGCATGGCGGGCGCCGAGGTCACCCTGTTCGAGGGCGGGCCGGACGAGGGCTTCCGCGTGGTCATGAACGGCCGTCCGAAGGCCGTCGACTTCGTGACGCTGCCGTACCCCGGCTTCGCGACGGACAACCAGCCGTTCGCCATCACGTTGTCCGCGATCTCCGAGGGCACGTCGATGATCACCGAGAACCTCTTCGAGTCGAGGTTCCGGTTCATCGAGGAGATGATCCGGATGGCCGCTGACGCGCGCACCGACGGCCACCACGCCGTCGTGCGCGGCGTCGAGAGGCTGTCCAGCGCGCCGGTGTGGGCGTCGGACATCCGCGCGGGCGCCGGCCTCGTGCTCGCGGGCCTCGTCGCGGACGGCGAGACCGAGGTCTACGAGATCTTCCACATCGAGCGCGGCTACCCCGGCTTCGTGGAGAACCTGCGCAAGCTCGGTGCGAACGTGGAACGCGTCAGCTCCTGACGGTCACCGGCACGCGCTGGGCCGTGTTGTTCGCCATGCCCTGCGAGTTCCACGGCTGGTCGACGGGCTGCTGATGCCCGTCGGCGTCCGTGGCCCTGACGGACAGCACGTAGTCGCCGGGCTTGGCCACCCACTCGTACTCCCAGTGCTGCCACGCGTAGCGCTCGGGCGGCGGGCCGACCTTCGCGTCGTGCCACGACAGCCCGTCGTCCGTGGACACCTCGACCCGGATGATCGGTGCCAGCCCGGACCACGTGCGGCCGGACAGCGTGGTGTGCCCGGCCTCGACGGTCCGGTGCCGCGTCATGAAGTCCGGGAAACCGGGCGGGATCATCAGCGCCCGCGGCTGGATCCGCGTCACCGGCTCGCCGTTGATCCGGTACGCGACGGCCTGCTGGAAGCCGCGGAACAGTTCGGTCGAGAACTCCACGCGGCGCAGCCACTTCACGTGCGTCATGCCGTACCAGCCGGGCACGATCAGCCGCACCGGCGCGCCGTGCTGGGGGAGCAGCGGCTGGCCGTTCATCTCGTACGCCAGCAGCACGTCGCGGCGCGACGCCTCGGCGACGGACAGCGCGCGTTGGTAGTCCTGCTCGACGCCGCGGTCGAGTCCGTGGTCGGCGCCGGTGAACACGACGTCGACCGCGTCGCCGGGGACGTCGCCCAGCAGCGGTGCCAGCGGCGTGCCGGTCCAGGTCGCGCACCCGACGGCCTCGTCGAGCCACGGCTGGCTGATCGGCCGCGGTGCCAGGCGCGCGCGGCCGTTACCCGCGCACTCGAGCGTGACGGTGTGGCTGACCTGCGGCAGCTCGCGCAGCTGGGCGAGGCTGATGATCTGGTCCGGCAGTTCGAGCCGCCACGTCTCGGGCTCGGCGAACGGGATGTCGTAGTGGGTCAGCAGGTAGTGCAGCCCGGCCGGGGTGACGTCGTAGCGCAACGCCTCCAGCGGCATGCCGTGGTTGCGGGTGGCGAGCCTCAGTTCGTCGAGGGTGATGCCCTCGCCGAGGTCCGCGATGCGTGCGGTCATGGCGCCTCCACTAGGTGGGGTCGCGGAGCACCAACCTCGCGTTAGCCACGTCAGTGGGGAAAACCATGACGCGGTAAGGCAGGTTCCGCGATCTTGTCGCCCGCACGCCGTTCTCCTTCAGCTTGCGCACGAGCACGTTCGCCGCCTCTTCGGTCGGTACGACGGCGACCTCGCTGAGCAGTCCGAAGTCGGTTCCGTCCAGGTCCGGCACCGGTCTGCGGTCGTTGCCGAAGACGAACTTCAGCATCAGCACCAGGCCGCCGATGACGATGGACAGGATCAGGAACTGGTAGATCGCCGTCACCCCTCCAATCATGCTCCGTTGCTTCGATTCAGTGAGGAACAGCACGCGCCGCATTGGTTACCGGCCAGTACGCTTCGAGGAACCGATTTGTGGAGGTTGCCGTGCCCTACCCGGCTGACCGAGAGCGCGACCGCCCCTGGGTGATGCGCACTTACGCGGGTCACTCTTCGGCGACGGCGTCCAACGCGCTGTACCGGCGGAACCTCGCCAAGGGGCAGACGGGCCTGTCGGTCGCGTTCGACCTGCCGACGCAGACCGGATACGACCCGGACGACGAGCTCGCCAAGGGCGAGGTCGGCAAGGTCGGTGTGCCGATCAGCCACATCGGTGACATGCGCCAGCTGTTCGACCAGATCCCGCTGGACGACGCGAACACGTCGATGACGATCAACGCGACGGCCATGTGGCTGCTGGCGCTGTACGTGTCGGTGGCCGAGGAGCAGGGCGCGGACGTCTCCGCTCTGGCGGGCACGACGCAGAACGACATCATCAAGGAGTACCTGTCCCGCGGCACCTACGTGTTCCCGCCGGGACCGTCGCTGCGGCTGATCACGGACATGGTCGCGTGGACCGTGTCGAACGTGCCGAAGTGGAACCCGATCAACATCTGCAGCTACCACCTGCAGGAGGTCGGCGCGACCCCGGCGCAGGAGATCGCGTACGCGATGTGCACGGCGATCGCGGTGCTCGACTCGGTCCGCGACTCCGGCCAGGTGCCGCAGGACCGCTTCGGCGAGGTCGTCCAGCGCATCTCCTTCTTCGTGAACGCGGGCGTGCGGTTCGTCGAGGAGATGTGCAAGATGCGCGCGTTCACGCGCCTCTGGGACGAGATCACCCTGGAGCGCTACGGCATCCAGGACGTCAAGCAGCGGCGCTTCCGCTACGGCGTGCAGGTCAACTCGCTCGGCCTGACCGAGGCGCAGCCGGAGAACAACGTCCAGCGCATCGTGCTGGAGATGCTCGCGGTGTCGCTCTCGCGCGACGCCCGTGCCCGCGCGATCCAGTTGCCCGCGTGGAACGAGGCGCTCGGCCTGCCGCGCCCGTGGGACCAGCAGTGGGCGCTGCGCATGCAGCAGGTGCTCGCCTACGAGACGGACCTGCTGGAGTACGAGGACATCTTCGCGGGCTCCGTCGTCATCGAGTCCAAAGTGGACGACATCATCCGCGGCGCGCGCGAGGAGATCGACCGCGTGCAGGCGATGGGCGGCGCGGTCGCGGCCGTCGAGTCCGGCTACATGAAGTCCGCGCTGGTGTCGTCGTTGGCGGACCGTCGTCGTCGCGTCGAGTCCGGCGAGGACATCATCGTCGGCGTCAACAAGTTCGACACGACCGAGCCGTCGCCGCTGCAGGCCGAGGGCGCGAGCGCGATCGAGACCATCGACCCGATCGTCGAGCTGCACGCCGTCGAGGCCATCCAGCAGTGGCGTGCCACGCGTGACTCCTCAGCGGTCGAGGTCGCGCTGGACTCCTTGCGCGCCGCCGCGAAGACCGATGCGAACCTGGTCGACGTGACCCTGGCCTGTGCACGCGCCGGCGTGACGACCGGCGAGTGGGCTTCCGCCCTGCGCGAGACGTTCGGTGAATACCGCGCGCCCACCGGTGTCTCGGCCGCTTCCGCCTCGGGCGAGGCGGGTACGGAGATCGCTCGGGTGCGCGATCGGGTGCGGTCGACGGGCGAGGAGATCGGCGAGCGGCTGCGGATGCTCGTCGGCAAGCCCGGTCTCGACGGCCACTCCAACGGCGCCGAGCAGGTCGCCGTCCGGGCGCGCGACGTCGGTTTCGAGGTGGTGTACCAGGGGATCCGGCTCACGCCGGCGCAGATCGTCGCCGCCGCCGTGCAGGAGGACGTGCACGTCGTCGGGCTGTCGATCCTGTCCGGGTCGCACCTGGAGGTCGTGCCCGCCGTCGTGGACGGGCTGCGTGCCGCCGGTGCCGGCGACATCCCCGTGATCGTGGGCGGGATCATTCCGCCTGACGACGCCGCCAAGCTGCGGGAGCGCGGGGTGGCTCGGGTGTTCACGCCCAAGGACTACGAGCTCACGCAGATCATGGACGAGATCGTCACCGTGATCCGCGAGGTGCACGAGCTCAGCTGACGCCTGCGGGCCAGGCGCGCAACCTCAGCTCAGCCGCGCGCTCAGCCTCATCAACTAGGCCGTCGCAGGCGCGCGCACTCTGCTCAGCCGAACTCAGCCGCGCGAACTCAGCTCAGCCGAACAAGGGGTCCCCCGCGAAGGGGGTCCCCTTGTTTTCATTCTCCCGCAGAGGTCTGACAATTCCGGGGCGCGGAGGGTCAGTTGTCCACAGGTCGCGGCGTCAACGGCCCGTTCACCCCAGCAGTTCCTTGGTGTTCACGATCTCCGCGAACCCGCCACCCCGCAGGTTCGCCACCGTGGCCGCGGTCAGCTGCTCGGCGGTCAGGTCCTCGAGGTCGAACGTGAACGTCGCGTCGATGGCGACCTTGACCCGGTACCCGAGGTTGCCGCCGACCCGAGCGGTGGTCTCGACGCACATGTTGGTCTGAATCCCGGCGAGCACGATGTCCTCGATCCCCCGCGCCCGCAGCCACCGGTCGAGGTCCACCTCCCCGTGGAAAGCGGAGTTCACCTTCTTCGCGAACACCAGATCCGGCGAGGCAACAGCGAGCTCGGGCTTGAACCGGTTGCCGGACTGCCCAGGCCGCAGCGGCGAGTCCGGGTGGACCGAGTCGTGCCGCACCAGCACGACCGGCCCGGTCCACGCGTCCAGCAGCGCCGCGATGTTGGCCTCGGCGCCGGGGTTGTTGCGCCTGCCCCAGTAAGCGTCGTCGAAGCCGCGCTGCACGTCGATCACGATGAGAGCTGTCATGCGGACAACTCTGATCCAACCGAAGAAACACAAACAGTGGCAAGAGCTGCGCGATCCGGTACTTTCCTGCCATGCGCACAGTGGGGATCCTGGTCCTGCCGGGCAGTCGCGTGTTCGACATCTCGGTGGCGAGCGAGGTGTGGGGCATCGACCGCTCGGACTCGGGCGTGCCCCGGTTCGAGCTCCGGATCTGCTCGCCGGCGAAGGTCACCCAGCCGCTCACGCCCATCGGCCTGATGCCGGCCACGCACGGACTGCAGGGCCTCGCCGGCTGCGACCTGGTCATCGTGCCCGGCAACGGCACACCGCACGCGGCGGTGTCGCCCCAGGTGATCCGCGCGCTCCGCAGCACGACCGCCACCGTCGCCGGCCTCTGCTCGGGCACGTTCACGCTCGCCGCGGCGGGCCTGCTCGACGGCCGGGAAGCAACGACGCACTGGCGGCTGCTCGACGACCTGCAGCAGGTGGCGCCAAGAGCGAAGGTGCGTAGAGACGTGCTGTTCACGCACGACGGGCCGGTGCTCACGTCGGCGGGCGTGCTCGGCGGCGCGGACCTGTGCCTGCACCTCGTCCGGCAGGCGCACGGCGCGGAGGTCGCCGCCGCCATCGCCAGGAGAATGGTCATGTCGCCCGCGCGCGAAGGCGGGCAGCGGCAGTACGTCGAACCCCCGATGCCGAGCAGGAAGAAGTCCGGCGTTTCGTCCACAGTGGACTGGGCGGTCGCGCGGCTGGCCGAGCCGATCGGCGTCAACGACCTCGCCGAGCACTCCGGGCTGAGCGAGCGGACGTTCCACCGCACGTTCCTCGCCGCCACCGGCAGCACACCGGGCCGCTGGCTCCAGTCGCAACGGGTCCGCCTGGCGCAGCGCCTGCTCGAGACCACGGACCTGCCGGTCGAACGCGTCGCGGAACGGTCCGGCCTCGGCACGTCGGCGAACCTGCGGCGCCGTCTGCGCGCGGAGCTCGGGGTCTCGCCCGACGGCTACCGGCGCACTTTCCGCGTACCTTCCAACCATGGTTGACGTACAGCGGGACGGCGACACCGTCCGGATCACCATGAACCGCGCGGCGAAGCGCAACGCACTGTCCGCCGAGCACCTCGGCGAGCTGCTGACGGCGTTCCGCGAGGCGGGCGAGTCCGACGCGAGCGGCATCGTGTTCGGCGCCGAGGGGCCGGTCTTCTCGGCGGGCCACGACTTCGGCGACGTCGCCGGACGTGACCTCCACGGTGTGCGCGAGATGCTGGAGCTCTGCACCACCCTGATGCGCACCATCCAGGAGGTGCCGCAGGTCGTCATCGCCCGCGTGCACGCACTGGCGACGGCCGCGGGCTGTCAGCTGGTCGCGTCGTGCGACCTCGCGATCGCGGCCGACTCGGCCGGTTTCGCGCTGCCCGGCGGCAAGGGCGGCTGGTTCTGCCACACGCCCGCCGTGCCGGTCGCCCGCAACGTCGGCCGCAAGCGGCTGATGGAGATGGTCCTGACCGGCGACGTCGTCGACGCGCACACGGCCGTCGAGTGGGGGCTGATCAACCGGGCCGTGCCGCTGGACGACCTCGACGCCGCGGTGGACGACCTGCTGATGCGGGCGACCCGCGGCAGCCGCGCGTCGAAGGCGCTCGGCAAGCGCACCGTCTACGCCCAGCTCGACCGGCCGGAGGCCGACGCCTACGAGATCGCGCTCGAGGTCATGGCGTCGGCGTCGCAGACCACGGCCGGCAAGGAGTGGATGGCGTCGTTCCTGGACAAGCGCAAGCCCGTCTGGACCGACTAGGCCCCGGTGGTCGAGCCGGGCCGGATGATCATCAACACCGTGACGGTCGCCCACAGCACGTTGAACAGGCCCGTGTGCATCGCCAGCCGCTTCGTCGCCTCGCCGGCGAGCGCACGGGCCTGGCCGGGGAGGACCAGCAGCGCCAGCACGAACGTCGCGACCGCGGTCAGCGCGATCGACACGATCACCCACGGCTCACCGGTCACGCCCATCACGCCCGCGGTGGCGAACCCGAACACCGGCACCGCGATGCCGACCGCCGCGTAGACGCGGCAGATCCGGTGCAGCACGGGCCGGTTCTCGGTGGCACGGGGGAACATGCTCGCCGCGACCGTCACCGGCCCGATGGCCACGATCGCGGCCAGCACGTGCAGCGACAGCAGCAGCTTGGTCACGCCGCCCGCCACACGACGCCGCGCCGCTCGTGGGCGAAGAACCGCTCCACCTCGTGCGCTTTCGGCGCTCCGAGCTCGCGTTCCACCAGGTGCAGCGCCAGGTCGAGGCCGGACGTGATGCCGGCCGCGGACACCAGGTCGCCGTCGTCGACGACCCGCGCGTCGATCGCCTCCACGCCGGACTCGGCCAGCAAACCGAGGCCCAGGTGGTGCGACGTGGCCCGGCGACCGGGGATCAACCCGGCCACGGCGAGCACCAGCGAGCCGCCGCACACCGTCGCGACGGTGGTGTCCGGCAGCTCGAGCGCCTCCTTCAACACCGGGGCCAGCCCGGTCGCGACCTGCGCGAGCATCGCCGGGACCTCGTCGACGGAACCCGCGACGCCCGGCACGAGCACCAGGTCGGCGCGCCGCGGGTCGAGCGCGGCCACCGCCCGCAGCGACAACAGGTTCAGCCCGCTCGGCACCTCCCGCACACCCTCGGCCGAGACGAGCTCGGACTCGATCCCAGCGGCGGCGAGCACCTCGTACGGCGCGATCACGTCCAGCGGGTCGAACCCGTCGAACAACACCACCTGAGCAAGCATCCGTTCCTCCCTCGATGTCGGTGATCACGACGCTAGGAGTCGCCGGGCGCGAGGAGAATTGGCTGGATTGCCATGTTGCAACGGATTCTCGCCAGCTACCGTGGCGGCATGCACACGGTCGCGGTACTGGCGCTGGACGGCGTGATCCCGTTCGACCTGTCCACGCCCATCGAGGGCTTCTCGCGCGTCCGGCAGCCCGACGGCAGCGCCGCGTACCGGGTGCTCGTGTGCGCGCCGGCGCCTGCCGTGCGCACGGAGACGTTCACCATCCACGCGCACCACGGGCTCGAAGCACTGTCCACAGCGGACACGATCATCCTGCCGGGGTGCGCGGATCCGGCTGTTCCCGTGCCCGCCGAGGTGACGGACGCTCTTCGCCGCGCCGCCGCCCGCGGCACCAGGATCGCCTCGATCTGCACGGGAGCGTTCGTGCTCGCGGCGACCGGCCTGCTCGACGGCCTGCGCGCCACCACGCACTGGCTCGCGGCACGGGATCTCGCGGCGCGGCATCCGGAGATCGAAGTCGACCCGAACGTGCTCTACGTCGACAACGGCCAGTTCCTCACCTCGGCGGGTGCGGCCGCCGGACTCGACCTGTGCCTGCACCTGATCCGCCGCGACCACGGCTCGGCGATCGCGGCCGACGCCGCGCGGTTCGCCGTGATGCCGCTCGAACGGGAAGGCGGCCAGTCCCAGTTCATCGTGCCGGAGCTGCCGCCGACGCCACAGGGTTCGGCGCTGGAACCGGTGCTGACGTGGATGGAGGCGAACGCCGCCGACGACCTCTCGCTCGAGGACATCGCCGCGCACGCGGGCATGTCGACCCGCACGCTCAACCGCCGCTTCCGCGAGCAGACCGGAACCACGCCGCTGCAGTGGCTGCACCGCGCGCGGATCCGGCGTGCGCAGCACCTGCTCGAAGCGACCACCCACCCGGTCGACCGCATCGCGAGCCAGGTCGGTTTCGGCTCGCCGACGGCGTTCCGCGACCGCTTCAAGCGTGTCGTCGGCACCAGCCCGCACGCCTACCGCTCGGCGTTCCGGTAGCCGAAATCGCCCGGCTAGAGTCGCGGCCATGGCGACCAGCGCCCTGCTCACGTGGCTCCTGGACGCTGATCCGGCACTGCGCTGGCAGGTCGAGCGCGACCTCGTGGGTGATCCGCCCGAGGTCTGGGAGGCGACGCGGGCGAGTGTCGCGACCGAGGGCTTCGGTGCGCGCCTGCTCGCGCTCCAGGATCCGGACGGCCGGTGGGCGGGCGGCGCGTTCTTCCCCGCGGACTTCGACTTCCACGGTCCTGAGGCGGCGGAAGGCGCCGGGCAGCCGTGGACGGCGACGACGTGGTCGCTCAACTCGTTGCGGGAGTGGGGCCTCGATCCCGCGGTACTGCGCGAGCGCCGCACGGCCGAGCTGCTCGCCGAGAACTGCCGCTGGGAGTACGGCGACCTGCCGTACTGGGGTGGCGAGGTCGACTGCTGCATCAACTCGTGGACGGTCGCGAACGGTCTGTGGCTCGGTGTCGACGTCACCGGCAACGTCGACTGGTTCCTCGAGCACCGGCTGCCCGACGGCGGCTGGAACTGCCAGTGGGTCGATGGCTCGACCCGGTCCTCGTTCCACTCGACACTCAACTCGCTCAAGGGACTGCTCGCCCACGAGGTCGTGACCGGAGGCACGGACGCGACGCGCGCCGCCCGGCGCTCCGGCGAGGAGTACCTCCTGCGGCGCGGCCTCTTCCGCCGTCTCTCGACGGGCGAACAGGTGGCGCCGTGGGCAGACCGCTTCGCCTACCCGTTCCGCTGGTCCTGCAGCGTGCTCAACGCGGCCGAGTACTTCCGCCAGGTCGCACTGCTGGACGGCGCGCCACCGGACCCGCGGATGGCTGACGCGATCGAGCTCATCCGCGCCGCCAGGCAGCCGGACGGCAGCTGGCGCCAGGGCCACCGGCACCAGGGGCGGGTGTGGTTCGAGGTCGACGTGCCGGAGGGCGAGCCGTCGAAGTGGCTGACCCTGTCCGGGACGCGGGTGCTCGACTGGTGGGACGGCCAGCAGGCCTGACGGCTACGGCCGGCCGCGCTCGTGCAGCAGCAGCAACGTGTACGCGGCGATCGACTGCGCGTCGGTGATCTCCCCGCGCGAGATCATCGCCTCGAACTCGGCGCGCGGGAACCACGCGGAGCGCATGTCCTGCTCCTCGTGCTCCCGCTCGTGGAAGCCCTCGGTCAGGTCCGTCGCCAGGTACACCCACCCGCGCTGCGACGACATGCCGGGCGCCACGTCCAGCAGGCCGAGCTCGACCATCGAACCGGCGCGCAGCCCGGTCTCCTCCCGCAGCTCGCGCCTGGCGAGCTCCAGCGGATCGGCCGACGCGCGGTCCGGCGCGGTGCCCTGCGGGAACTCCCACCGCCGCATGCCGAGCGGGTAGCGGTACTGCTCGACGAGCCGCAGTCGTTCGCGGTCGAGCGGGATGACCAGCGCGTAGTTGGGTTTGTCCACCACGCCGTAGATGCCGGTGGTGCCGTCGGCCCTGCGGATCGGGTCCTCGCGGACCGTCATCCACGGGTTCGCGTACACCTCGCGGGAGCCGAGCGTTTCCACGCCACGGACCGTACCTGCCGGTGCTCCGGTGGACGCACCCCGTAGCCTGTCGCGGTGCGTCTAGTCATTGCTCGCTGCCAGGTCGACTACGTCGGACGTCTCACCGCCCATCTGCCGATGGCTCAGCGACTCCTGCTGATCAAGGCCGACGGCTCGGTGTCGATCCACTCCGACGACCGCGCGTTCAAGCCGCTGAACTGGATGAGTCCGCCGTGCTGGCTCATCGAGGACCCGGACATCTGGACGGTGCAGAACAAGGCGGGGGAGAAGCTGATCATCACCCTCGAAGAGGTTCTGCACGACTCCAAGCACGAGCTCGGCCCAGAGCCCGGCCTGCAGAAGGACGGCGTCGAAGCCGACCTGCAGAAGCTGCTCGCCGAGCACGTCACCACGCTGGGCGACGGCTGGACGCTGGTGCGGCGCGAGTTCCCGACCCCGATCGGCCCCGTCGACCTGATGTGCCGCGACGCGGGCGGCGTGTCCGTCGCCGTGGAGATCAAGCGGCGCGGCGAGATCGACGGCGTCGAGCAGCTCACCCGGTACCTGGAGTTGCTCAACCGGGATCCGTTGCTCGCACCCGTGCAGGGCGTGTTCGCGGCGCAGCAGATCAAGCCGCAGGCCCGCGTGCTGGCCGAGGACCGCGGGATCCGGTGCGTGGTGCTGGACTACGACGCGTTGCGCGGCATCGAGTCGGACGAGTTCCGCCTGTTCTAGCTTCTCGTCCGCCCCGCGCAGGAGGCCATGCGCATGCACTGGCCGGTGGTGTACTCGGAGCCGACCAGCTCGCGCAGCCGGTGAAACGCCATCACCGAGCTCTTCGCGGCGGCCACCGCTCTGACGTCGTCGCGCACGGACCGAGGCAGTCGCTCGAAGTCCTCCTCGCCCTCACACGCCATGCAGATCCTGACTTCGACGGGCTCGAAGCCGCCCATCCCGGCGTCGCATTCAGGACAGGACCACTGCCGCCAGAACGGTGCGCAGTTGTCGCAGAGTGAAGGCGAATCGTCGCCGCGCCGCTGTGCCGGGGTCGCTTGGCAGCCGAGGCAGTGCAGGTGCGGATAGGTGTCCCGAACGGTTGCCGGATCGGCGCCGCAGACGGGGCACGGGAGGCCGGCTCTCATCCACACGGGGAGCTCGGGTTCGGTCATCTCGCAAGTCTCGGCTGCCCGCTCACCTCGCCGCACCCCAATTCCGGTGAGCGCCCCGTCTCAGGTCGTGGTTTTGTGATCATCGGCAAGGGGTATCAGCAGGCACACCTGGAGTAATGTCCCCTCCTGGTCGTTGATGTTGAAGTCTGTTCGGTCGGGGAGGTGGGCTGGGTGTCGGTGCTGGCCGAAGCGGATCTGCGGCTCGACGCGGGACCGCTTGACTACGCGTTGCTGGTGATCTACTTCGTCGTGGTGCTGGGCATCGGCGTCATGGCCAGGAGGTCGGTCTCCTCCAGCCTCGACTTCCTGTTGTCCGGCCGGTCGCTGCCCGCCTGGGTGACGGGCCTCGCGTTCATCTCGGCGAACCTCGGTGCGCTCGAGCTGATGGGCATGACGGCGAACGGCGCGCAGTACGGCATGGCGACCGTGCACTACTACTGGATCGGCGCGATCCCGGCCATGGTGTTCCTCGGCCTGGTGATGATGCCGTTCTACTACGGCTCCGGGGTGCGCAGCGTCCCCGAGTTCATGTTGCGGCGCTTCGGAAAGCCCGCTCACCTCGTCAACGCGATCAGCTTCGCGGTCGCGCAGGTGCTGATCGCGGGCATCAACCTGTTCGCGCTCGCGGTGATCATCAACGCGCTGCTCGGCTGGCCGTTGCCGCTGTCGATCGTGATCGCCGCGGTCGTCGTGCTCGCGTACACCACGCTCGGCGGTCTGAGTGCCGCGATCTACAACGAGGTGCTGCAGTTCTTCGTGATCGTCGCTGCGCTGGCGCCGCTGACGATCGTCGGCCTGATCAAGGTCGGCGGCTGGCAGGGGCTCGTCGCGAAGGTGACCGATCAGGAGCAGCTGTCGGCGTGGCCCGCGACCGGGCTCACCGGCATCACCGACGCGACGCTCAGCGTCATCGGACTGGTGTTCGGTCTGGGCTTCGTGCTGTCGTTCGGTTACTGGACGACGAACTTCGCCGAGGTGCAGCGCGCGATGTCGGCGAAGTCGATGTCCGCGGCGCGGCGCACGCCGATCATCGGCTCGTACCCGAAGGCGCTGATCCCGGCGATCATCATCATCCCCGGCATCATCGCCGCGGTGATCATCCCCGAGCTGGCCGCGCTGAAGGCGGGCGACACCAGCTCCGGCGTGAAGTACAACGACGTGCTGCCGCTGCTCATGCGCGACCTGCTGCCCAACGGCATCCTCGGCATCGCGATCACCGGCCTGCTCGCGTCGTTCATGGCGGGTGTTGCGGCCAATGTCAGCTCGTTCAACACGGTCTTCACCTACGACCTGTGGCAGGACTACGTCAAGAAGGACCGGCCCGACGAGTACTACCTGCGGATCGGCCGCCTCGCGACGGTCGGCGCCTGCGTGCTCGCCATCGGCACCGCGTTCATCGCGGCCTCGCTCGGCGGGTCCAACATCATGGACTACATCCAGGCGCTGTTCTCGTTCTTCAACGCGCCGCTCTTCGCGACGTTCATCGTCGGCATGTTCTGGAAGCGGATGACACCGACCGCGGGCTGGATCGGTCTGCTCGCGGGCACGTTCACCGCGATGTTCATCTACCTGATCTCGGAGCCGTCGTTCGGCATCCAGTGGCTGGAGCTGCCGGGCCAGGGCGCGAGCTTCCTCGGCGCCGGGCTCGCGTTCCTCGTCGACGTCGTCGTGAGCGTCGCGGTCAGCCTCGTCACCACGCCCAAGCCGGACAGCGAGCTGGTCGGGCTGGTCTACAGCCTGACGCCCAAGAAGGACCGCACGCACTCCGCCACCGGCGAGGACGCTGGCTGGTACCGCTCGCCCGCGCTGCTCGGCGGCGGAGTGCTCGTGCTGACGACCGTCCTGTACATCGTCTTCGGCTGAGGGAGGCCGTCATGAGGCTGTTCGACCTGCGGTTGATCATCGCGTTCCTGTTCGGCGTCTACGGCGTCGTGCTCACCGTGACCGGGTTCGCGTTCACCTCGACCGAGGACGTCGACAAGGCGGCCGGCGTCAACATCAACCTGTGGGCGGGGCTGGGCATGGTCGTGCTCTCGGTCGCGTTCGCCGCGTGGGCGTTGCTGCGGCCGCTGGCCGTGCCTACCGACGCGGGTGAACGGGATTGAAAGCTTCGATCGTCCAGGCGTCGAGCCATCTGACGGCGCGACGGATTCGCTTGCGCATGTTCGACTCCTCTCTGGTCTCATCAGGTACATCGAGTTGATGTTCTGAATCGTTCCCGAAGCGCTGGGTGACGTCGAACACGGGGTTCCGGCCACGGGTCGGGGGAAAGGTCGCTACCGTGCACGTCGTGCCCCGCATCCGTGCCGCTCTAGCGGTCGCCGCCGCCCTGCTGACCCTCGTGGGCTGCGCCTCAGGACCTGGTCTGGACAGGAAGGTTTCCGTCCGCCGCACCATCCCGGCGAACGCGCAGAACGCGGCCGACCCGACGGGCACGTCCGGGACGAGCGGCAAGCCCGCCGACCCCGCGTTCGCGGTCGAGAAGATGCGGCTGGTCGACCCGTGCAAGCTGATGAGCAAGGACCTGCTGGAGCCGTTCGGCAAGCCCGACACCCGGTACAGCAGCGGCAGCTACACGCGGTGCTCCAACTACATGAAGGACACCAGCGGCAAGGACCTCAACTTCAGCATCGAGGTCGGCTACACGATGTCGTTCGAGGCGAGCAAGGCGAACAAGCAGCTCGCCGGGCTGAAGAGCTACGAGCAGAAGCTGGATTCGGACGCCTGCTTCATCTCGGCGCTCACGCAGGAGGACCCTCCCGTCGGCGTGCGCATGCAGGTCGGCTACAAGACGGGCGAGCCGTGCGAGCCCGGCCGCAAGCTGCTCGAGTCGCTGATCAAGAAGCTCAAGAAGGACCCGGCGAAGTACAGCGTGAAGAAGGGCTCGCCGATCGAGCTCGACCCGTGCAAGGTGCCGGACGCCGCCGCGATCAAGGAAGCGGCCGGCGACGGTGGCAAGGAGCTGTCGTACGGCATGCACACCTGCGGCTGGAACTCGCGCACCATCAACATCACGCTCGACTTCCGGCTGCAGTACGTCCCTGACGGCAACAAGTTCGACGACAAGCAGACCGAGGTCGACCTCGGTTCGGGCGTCAAGGGCTACCAGGTGCTCAACGAGGGCGTGTACCCCACGTGCTCCGTCATGGTGCCGCTCACCAAGGACGGCAACAACAACGCCGAGCTCGCCGTGATGGAGGCCTCGGGTTCGAAGGACGCGCAGTTCGACCGGTGTGCGAAGGCCCAGGCGTTCGCGAAGGCCGTTCTGCCCAAGCTGCCCAAGGCCTGACGGGGGCTGACGCCCGGCGCCGCGAGGCGTTACTGTCAGGTTACTCGCGAGTACCTGGAGGGCCGATGACGCAGACCGCTCCCGATGCCACGTTGTCCACTGGCACGTCGGATGCTGGGCGGCTGTTCGCCTCCACCGACCCGCGGACGGGTGAGGTCGTGGCGCAGCACCCCGTGCACACCGAGGCCGAGGTGCAGGACGCGGTCGCGTCGGCACGTCCGGCGGCGGAGTGGTGGGCGGGCCTCGGCTTCGAAGGTCGCAAGTCACGCCTCGACGCGTGGCGCAAGGTGCTGGTGGGCAAGCTGGACGAGTTCGGCGCGCTGATCAGCGCCGAGACCGGCAAGCCCGCCGACGACGCCCGCACCGAGCTGGCGCTGGTGATCGACCACCTGCACTGGGCGGCCAGGCAGGCGGGCCGCGTGCTGGGTCGCAGGCGCGTGTCGCCGGGCTTGCTCATGTACAACCACGCGGCGTCCATCGAGTACCGCCCGCTCGGCGTGATCGGCGTGATCGGGCCGTGGAACTACCCGGCGTTCACGCCGATGGGTTCCGTCGCGTACGCGCTCGCCGCCGGCAATGCCGTGGTGTTCAAGCCTTCCGAGTACACACCGGGCGTCGGCACGTTCCTCGCGTCGACGTTCGCCGAGGTCGTGCCGGAGCACCCGGTGTTCCAGGTGGTGACCGGCTTCGGCGAGACCGGTGCGGCGCTGTGCCGCGCGGGCGTCGACAAGCTGGCGTTCACCGGCTCGACCGCGACCGGCAAGCGCGTCATGGCCGCGTGCGCCGAGACGCTGACCCCCGTGCTGGTCGAGTGCGGCGGCAAGGACGCGCTGATCGTCGACTCCGACGCCGATCTGTCCGCCGCGGCCGACGCCGCCGTGTGGGGCGGCGTGTTCAACGCGGGCCAGACGTGCGCGGGCGTCGAGCGCGTGTACGTGGCCGAGGACGTCTTCGACGAGTTCGTGTCGCTGGTGACCAAGCGCGTCAAGAAGCTGAAGCCGGGCGGCGAGCCGGGTGCGGACCTGGGCCCCATCACGATGCCCAAGCAGGTCGACGTGATCCGCTCGCACGTGGCGGACGCGCTGGAGCGCGGCGGCAATGCCGTCGTCGGCGGCGCCGAGTCGATCCGCCCGCCGTTCGTCGAGCCGGTCGTGCTGATCGACGTGCCGGAGGACTCGCTGGCGGTCACCGAGGAGACCTTCGGCCCCACCCTGGTGATCAACCGCGTACCGGACGCCGTCGAGGGTGTGCGCCGCGCCAACGCAGGCCGCTACGGCCTCGGTGGCGCCGTGTTCTCCCGCTCGCGCGGCGACGAGCTGGCCCGTCAGATGCGGTGCGGCATGGTGTCGGTCAACGCCGTGCTGGCGTTCGCCGCGGTACCGGCTTTGCCGTTCGGCGGTGTCGGTGACTCCGGGTTCGGGCGGATCCACGGGGAGGACGGGCTGCGCGAGTTCGCGACGCCGCAGTCCTTGACGCGCAAGCGGTTCTCCGCGCTGCTCAACCCGATGACCTACGACCGCAGTTCGCGCACCGTGAAGCACGTGCTGCGGCTGGTGCGCGTGCTGTACGGCCGCTGAGCGGTCAGCGCCGGGAGGCTTGCCAGCGTCGAGGGCCTGTCAGCGGCGAGAACTTCGCGCCAAGGTGCCGAGCGTCAGTTGCTGAGCGCCAAGAACTGTCGGTGCTCCGCGATACGCTTGGCGTGGGGACCTCGCGCCCCCTTGGGGGATCTTGAGACCCCCCGAATTCCAGGCTAGCGGCGGGGTCTGACAGTTCAGCGGGTGCGAGTGCGCCAAAGGGCGAAATTCGGTTCGCGTGGCCGCGGGCGCCTGCTTACCGTGGCGCTCGTGACGCAGATGATCGTGCTCAACGGTGGTTCCAGCTCGGGCAAGTCGGGCATCGCGCGCTGCCTGCAGGCGGTGCTGCCGGACCCGTGGCTGACGGTCGGCGTCGACACGCTGATCGAGGCGATGCCCGCGCGCCTTCGGAGCTCGCCGGACGGCATCGAGTTCGCAGCGGATGGCGCGGTGGCGATCGGCCAGGACTTCCGGACGCTCGAAGACGCGTGGATCACGGGCATCGTCGCCATGGTTCGCGCCGGGGCGCGGATGATCGTCGACGAGGTCTTCCTCGGTGGTGCGGAGTCGCAGCGGCGGTGGCTGGACGCGCTCGGCGACCTGCCGGTGCTGTGGGTGGGTGTCCGGTGCGCCGCCGAGGTGGCCGAGGGCCGGGAGACGGCGCGCGGTGACCGGGTGGGCGGGATGGCCGTCGCGCAGGCCGAGCTGGTGCATCGGGGTGTCCGCTACGACGTCGAGGTCGACACGACCCGCACCGAGGCGATCGAGTGCGCGCGGACGATCGCGGCGCGCGTCGGAGCGGCCGTGGCGTGAACGGCGGTGGCGTGAACGGCCCGTTCGCAGCGCGAATTGGCCGTCCACGCCTCCTGCGGCACCGAAACTGTCGGTGCCTCGTGGCAGAGTTGAAATCAGGGGGTCCCCCCGGCAGGGGGACGCCCGTCAAGCGGTGAACTCAAGCGGTGAACTCAAGCGGTGCACTCGAGCGTCGACGTGAGCAGCGTGCTCAGGAGATGAGCTGCTTCTCCAGGTCGGTCAGCACCTCGTTCGCCGCCAGCACGCCGAGCCCGAGGAACCAGGTCTCGTCGAGCACGGGCTTCGCGTGCCCGGCCTTCACCGGCGGGAGCCCCGCCCACAACTCGCCGGCGAGCACGCTGTTCTGCGCGGTCTTGGTCGCGTCGCCGTAGGTGCCGTACAGCACGAAGTCGGCGGAGGCCTTGCCGATCTCCTCGGCGCTGACCTGGACCGCGAGGTCGTCCACCTGGGACGCCTGCGGCTGCGGGATCTTCGCGTCGATCAGGATCGTGCCGACGAACGACTTCCTCGCGTACAGGCGGATCTTGTCCGGCATGAAGCGCAGCATCGTGACGGTCGGGCGGGTGCCCGTCTTCTTCTCGATGGCGTTGCCCACGGACTCGGCGCGCTTCGTGTACTCGTCGAGCATCTTCGCCGCGTCGGCCTGCTGGTCGAGCGCGGCGGCGTTCAGCAGGAAGTTCTCCTTCCAGGTGTAACCCGGACGCACGGAGAACACTGTCGGCGCGATCGCCGACAGCTTCGGGTACTGGGCCTCGGCGCGCAGCTTCGAACCCAGGATCAGGTCCGGCTTCAGCTTGGTGATCGTCTCGAGGTTGAGGCTGTTGATGCTGCCGACGTTCTCCGGCTGACCGGCCTTGTCACCGACGTACGCGGGCATCGTCGGCGAACCGTCGGTGTACGCGATGCCGACCGGCTTCACGCCCAGCGCCACCACGTTGTCCAGCTCACCGGTGTCGAGGACGATCACCCGCTCGGGCTTCTTCTCGAGCTTCGTCTCGCCCAGCGCGTGCTTGATCGTGCGCGGGAACTCACCGGGCTTGGCGTTCGTGCCGAAGCCTTCGCTCAGCTCGCCCGCCTTGCCGAAGTCCGAACCGCCCTGCGCCACAGCTGGTTTGTCCGCCGGTGCGCTCTGGGTGCAGGCGGTCAGCGCGAACGCGGTCAGCACCGCGAGCGCCGTTGCTCTCTTCGACACGACGTGCGTCCTCCACAACTCAAGGTGATCTACCTGGACTTATTAGGGCGGCCTAACTGTAGCTGAGGCCTTTCGCCGGTTCCGCATGCCAGACCGCAGGAGTAGTAAGGAACACGCGATCAGCGTCGATCGGAGGACATGATGAAGAAGATCATCAACGATCCGGAGACCGTGGTGCTCGATGCCTTGCGGGGCATGCAGGCGGCGCACGCCGACCTGCTGACCGTCCACACCGACCCGCCGGTGGTGGTCCGTGCGGACGCCCCGGTCGCGCGCAAGGTCGCGGTGATCTCCGGTGGCGGCTCCGGGCACGAGCCCATGCACGGCGGGTTCGTCGGGCGTGGCATGCTCGACGCCGCGTGCCCCGGCGCGGTGTTCACGTCGCCGACGCCGGACCAGATCGCGTCCGCGGTGGCGAAGACCGACGGCGGCGGGGGTGCGCTGCTGATCGTCAAGAACTACACCGGCGACGTGCTCAACTTCGAGACCGGCGCCGAGCTCGCCGCCGCCGAGGGCGTCGAGGTGCGCAGCGTCGTCATCGACGACGACGTGGCGGTCAAGGACTCGCTGTACACGGCTGGTCGCCGCGGGGTCGGCGGCACCGTGTTGCTGGAGAAGATCGTCGGCGCGGCGGCCGAGCGAGGGATCGACCTCGACGGCTGCGAGGCGTTGGCGCGCAAGGTGATCGGCCAGGTGCGGTCGATGGGCCTCGCGCTGACGGCGTGCACCGTTCCGCACGCGGGCGAACCCAGCTTCACGCTCGCCGACGACGAGATGGAGATCGGCATCGGCATCCACGGCGAGCCTGGGCGGCACCGGGTGAAGGCGGGCACCGCCGACGAGATGGTCCGGCAGCTGCTCGACCCGATCGTCGAGGACCTGCCGTTCGAGAGCGGCGACCGGGTGCTGCTGTTCACGAACTCGATGGGCGGATCGCCGCTGATCGAGATGTACTTGGCGCACGGAATCGCGGAGAACCTGCTCGCGGATCGGGGTATCACGGTGGAACGACGGCTGGTCGGGCCCTACGTCACGAGTCTGGAGATGCAGGGCATGAGCCTCACGTTGCTCAAGCTCGACGACGAACTGGTCGAGCTGTGGGACGCACCCGTGAACACGGCCGCGCTGCGCTGGGGAGTCTGAGGTGACGTGCACTGCTGAAGGCGTCGTCTCGGCGCTGCGAGCCGCGGTCGCGGTCGTCATCGCCCACCGCGACGAGCTGGTCCGGCTGGACCGGGAGATCGGCGACGGCGATCACGGCGAGAACATGCGCCGCGGGTTCACCGCACTGCTGTCCAGGTTGGACAGTGAGCCGCCCGCGACACCGGGCAGCGCGCTCAAGCTCGTCGCGACCACGCTGATCTCGACCGTCGGCGGCGCGGCAGGTCCCTTGTACGGCACGGCTTTCCTGCGCGCGGCCAGCGCGGTCGGCGACGCGACGGCGCTGGACGGCCCCGCGGTCGCCAAGGCGCTGCGCGGCGCGCTCGACGGCGTGGTGGCGCGCGGCAAGGCCGAGGTCGGCGACAAGACGATGGTCGACGCGCTGACGCCGGCGGTGGCGGCCGCGGAAGCGGCGGGCGACGACATGGTCGCCGTGCTCGTGGCCGCCGCGGACGCGGCCGACGCCGGTGCCGAGTCGACGGTGCCGCTCGTCGCGCGCAAGGGACGCGCGTCCTACCTCGGCGAGCGCAGCGCCGACCACCTCGACCCCGGTGCGCGCTCGACCGCGTTGCTGCTGCGGGCGTTCGCCGACGCGGCCCAGTCCGACGAGCGGGCCCAGCGGTGAGGCCGGTCGACGAGCCCAAAGTGGGCCTGGTCGTCGTGTCGCACAGCGAGATGCTCGCGAGCGGCATCGCCGAGCTGGCCGCGCAGATGGCGCCGCACGTCGCCGTGCTGCCCGTCGGCGGGACGCCCGACGGCGGGCTCGGGACCGACTACGAGTCGGTGTGCGGAGCACTGGTCGGCGCGGACTCGGGCGCGGGCGTCGTCGTCCTCTACGACCTGGGCAGCGCCAAGATGACCGCCGAGATGGCGGTCGAGTCCGCGGACGACGCCGCGCGCTACGCCGTCGTCGACGCCCCGCTCGTCGAGGGCGCCGTGGCCGCCGCCGTCGCCGCACAGGGCGGGGCGCGACTCCGCGACGTGGCCGCGGCGGCGGAAGGGGCGTCCGGTGAGGCGCCGGTGCGCGCGTCCGCCGCACCTGCGCGCCGGTCGCTGCACCTCGTCACGGACCCGGTGAGCGTCGAGATCGAGCTGAACAACGACGTGGGCCTGCACGCGCGTCCCGCCGCGCTGCTGGCCCGCACCGTCGCCGAGCTCGACGCGGATGTCGTTGTCCGGTACGGGGAGTCGGAGGCGAGCGCGGCGAGCGTGCTGGCGCTCATGGGACTCGGCGCGCCCGGCGGCGGGTCGGTCGAGGTCATCGCGACCGGCAAGGACGCGCGCGAGGCCGTTCGGCGCATCGAGGAACTAGCTGAAAGGGGGTTCGACGACTAGTACCGTGTCTGATGCCGCTCCTCCGGAGACGGCGGCGAGGTCGCCCGGAAGTCGGCCATCCGAGCCCGGTTTTCGCCGCCTCCGCAAGCTCCGGCGTCGAAAAGCGGACTCGGATGGCCGACGCGACCTCGCATAGGTGCGAGTGGTGGACACTGAACCGGTCACTTGCTCGATCCGGATGGCGAAGCTCACGGACGTTTCCGCACGTGAGCGTGGCATAGTCGCCCGCAAGTTACCGATAGGTAGCTCACGCTTAACCCGTGGAGGTAGGCAGTGGCGCGCGAATTCAACACCGTCGGGGTGGTTGGTCTCGGGACGATGGGTGCGGGCATCGCCGAGGTACTCGCGCGCACCGGGCTGACCGTGAAGGTGGTCGACATCGACGACGCGGGTCTCGCCCGCGGTCTCGGGCACCTCCAGCACTCGACGGAGCGCGCCGTCGCCCGCGGCAAGCTCGACGCCGCCGCGAAGGCCGAGCTGCTGGGCCGGATCAGCACCAGCACGTCAATCGCCGACCTCGCCGACTGCGACCTCGTCATCGAGGCCATTCCCGAGCACGTCGAGCTCAAGTCGCGCCTGTTCGCCGAGATCGACAAGATCCTCGGCCCGGACGCGATCCTCGCATCGAACACGTCGTCGCTGTCGATCACCGAGATCGGCGTCCACACCGGACGCCCCGGCAAGGTCGTCGGCCTGCACTTCTTCAACCCGACGCAGGTGCTCAAGCTCGTCGAGGTCGTCCGCACGGTCGTCACCGAGCCGGACGTGATCACCGACGTCGTGGCGTTCGTCGAGCGGCTCGGCAAGTCGCCCGTCGTGATCGGCGACCGCGCGGGCTTCATCGCGAACGCCCTGCTCTTCCCGTATCTCAACCACGCGGTGAAGATGCTCGAGGCGCGCTACGCCACGCGCGAGGACCTGGACGCCGCCATGCGCTACGGCTGCGGCTACCCGATGGGCCCGCTCGCGCTGCTCGACCTGATCGGGCTGGACACCGCGTACGAGATCCTCGACACGATGTACCACCAGTCCCGCAACCGCCTGCACGCTCCGGCGCCGCTGCTCAAGCAGATGATCACCGCCGGTCTGCTCGGCAGGAAGACCGGCCGCGGCTTCTACACCTACGACGGCCCGGACTCGCCGAACGTCGTCGCGGACACCCAGACCCCGGTCTCGTCCGAGGAGGGTGTGCAGGCCCGCGACGTGCAGCGGGTCGGCGTGATCGGCACCGGCACCATGGCGACCGGCATCGTCGAGGTGTTCGCGAAGCGGGGCTACGACGTCGTCCTGCGCGCCCGCAGCCTGGAGAAGGCCGAGGGCGCGCTGGCGAAGGTCCGCAAGTCGCTGGACCGCGCGGTGTCGAAGGGCAAGCTCTCCGAGGCCGACCGCGACGCGACGCTGGCGCGCATCAGCCCGGCCGTCGAGTTCGTCGAGCTCGCCGACTGCGACCTCGTCGTCGAGGCCGTCGCCGAGGAGCTGGCGATCAAGAAGGAGGTCTTCGCGGCGCTCGACGAGGTGTGCAAGCCCGGTGCCGTGCTCGCGACGACGACGTCCTCGCTGCCGGTCATCGAGTGCGCCGCTGCGACGTCGCGCCCCGGTGACGTGGTCGGCCTGCACTTCTTCAACCCGGCGCAGGTGATGAAGCTCGTCGAGATCGTCGAGACCATCTCCACCGGCGCCGACGTCGTCGCGACCGCCCGCAAGATCTGCCTCGACCTCGGCAAGGTGCCGGTGCACTGCGGCGACGTCGCCGGGTTCATCGTGAACGCGCTGCTCTTCCCGTACCTCAACGACGCGGTGAAGATGCTGGAGGCGCACTACGCCGAGGCCGACGACATCGACAACGCCATGAAGGTCGGCTGCGGCCTGCCGATGGGCCCGTTCGAGCTGCTGGACGTCGTGGGCCTGGACGTGTCGCTGGCGATCGAGCGGACGCTGTACCTGGAGTTCCGCGAGCCCGGCTTCTCGCCGGCGCCGCTGCTGGAGCACCTCGTGACGGCGGGCCGCCTCGGCAGGAAGACCGGCAAGGGTTTCCGCGACTACTCGTGACGTCCGCACCCGGCCTGCGCGGCCGGGGTCTCGTTTGGCAGAGTGGTCCTATGCGGCTAGTCCTCTCGGCAGTGCTGTTGTTGCTCGTTTCGGGCTGCTCGTACGCGGTGCAGGGCCAGCCGGTGACCCCCGGCGTGCTCGACGTCGAGCCGCCGTTCTCGAGCGAGCGACCGACGCCGCCGTCCGGCTCCGAGGACCCCTCGGCGCCGATCGACGGTGAGGCGGGCCGGGTGTGCTCCGTGCTGACGTGGAAGGACCTGCCGTACCCGAACACGGATCCGGCAGGCCCCGCCACGCAGATCAACTACGACAGCACGTTCGACGAGTCGTGCAAGTGGCAGACCAAGACCGGCACGACCGAGGTCGGTGTCTCGCTGCGCTTCCGCGAGGCCAAGTCGATCACGCTGGAGAAGACGTCCGGCACGTTCGACGTGAAGGGCCGGACGGTCACCTACTTCGACCGCACCGACGATCCGGACGTGCAACCGTCGTGCGTGCTCGTCATGGACTACGCGGGTGGCGGGCTCGGGATCATCGTCATCGACGGCTCCGACAAGTTCGGCTCCATCTGCGACCAGGGCAAGCACGTCGCCGAGGTCATGATGAACAAGGAACCGGCGAACTAGCCGCAGCAGCCGCCACCGCAGCAACCGCCGCCGCCTGACGGCGCCGCTGCCGTGCCCCCGATACCGGCCATGGACAGCAGCTTCACCGTGTCGTCGTGACCCGCCGGACACGGCGCGGGCTCGGACGACGCGCTCATCGGCCGGTTGACCTCGAAGGTGGACTCGCAGGACCGGCAGCGGAACTCGTACATCGGCACGGCCACATTGTGCCTGACCGGGCGTTGTTACCGTGGTACACCGTGCCTCGCCGGAACCAGCCCAAACGCGACCAACCACGTGCCCTCGGCGGCGGCACCGGCTGGGCGCGCGCCGAGAACGCGCCTGACGGCGAGTGGCTCGTGCGCAACGTCCCCGGCGACCAGACCACCAAGACGTACCGCTGCCCCGGCTGCGACCACGAGATCAGGCCCGGCACCCCGCACGTGGTCGCCTGGCCGGCCAACGACTACGGCACCGTCGACGAACGCAGGCACTGGCACCAGGGCTGCTGGGGATCGCGAGGGCGGCGAGGTCCTACTGCACGCCGATGGTGACCCGGTAGATCGCGGGCATCGGCATGGCGCGGGAGAACGGCCAGTCGACGTCGTGTCCGAGAGCGGCCAGCGCACGGGACACAAAGGTGCCGTGACTGCCGATCAGCACCGTGCGGCCGGGGTGCTCGCGTTCGATGCGGCGCAGCGCGGCCAGCGCTCGAGCGCTGAGCTCGTCGAGACTCTCCCCGCCGCCCGCGCGGCCGGCCGGGTCCGCCCAGGCACGGGCGTAGTCGTCCGCGTAGTCGTCGCTCGGGACCAGGCCGGAGTCCCACTCGCGCAGCTCGTGCCGCGTGATCACCGGGAGGCCCAGGTGGTCTGCGGTGGGCTGGACGGTCTGGATCGCGCGCCGGAGCGGACTGGACAGCACGGCGGCCGGATTCAGTGCCGCCAGCTCCGGGACCAGCGCTCGTGCGGCAGCCTCACCCGCTGACGTGAGCGGGCGGTCCGGGTCGTCGGGCACACCGGAGCGAGGCGGGACCGACTGAGCGTGGCGAATCAGGACGAGTGCGGCCGACACCCGTCCTGACTACCAGATCAGGTGCGTTCGACGCGGATCCAGAGCTCCGCGTCCGCCTGCTTGCCATCCGGAGACAGCCGCGTGCGCAGGATCTCCGGGCCGGGCGCGCTCCGGTACGGGTTCGACGGGAACCACTGCGTGAACACGTCCCGCCACATGTACTGCAGCGCCAACGGGAACTCACCGGAGCTCTCGAACACCGCCCACGAGCCCGCCGGGACCTCCACCACGTCCAGGTCCGGCACCTGCTCGTTCGTGCTGTTCGTGACGACGCCGTGGAAGTAGTCGAGCTCGGTGCCCTCCGCCCTGCTCTCCGCCAGGTTGTCGCTCACCTGGACGATGCCCCTCGGCTCCTGGTCGGACAGTTCTTCCAAGCGCCGCAACGTTTCCGGCTCGATGGCGCGCACGAACTCGACGATCGCCGGGTTCATGCCCTCGTGCACCAACGGCACTCGCTTCTTCAGCCCCACGAGGTTGAAGCTGTCCTTCTCCACGATCCGGTATCGCATGCTGTTGCTCCCTTCGACGATGAGACGGAAGGACATCCGGGGCTGGGAACGCAGTGCCGCACCTGTCTGCCGCGCTTCGCCAGGGCCCACGCCGTGCACCGCTTTGAACGCCCGCGCGAACGCCTCGCCCGAGCCGTAGCCGTAGCGGGTTGCGATGTCGAGCAGCGTTTGCTCGTTGGCGAGCACCTCCGCGCCGGCGACCGTCAGTCGTCTGCGGCGGATGTACTCCGACAGCGGGATGCCCGCCAGCGCGGAGAACATCCGTCGGAAGTGGTACTCCGACGTCATCGCTATCCGTGCCAGCTCGGCCACCTCGATGTGGTGGTCGAGGTGTTGCTCGATGTGGTCCATGGCCTGGTTCAGGCGATCCAGCACTTCAGCCCCCTTCCTTCCTGATCACCACGCTAGGAGTTCGTAGGTTTGTCGGCCCGACATCCTGTGCCCGTCGCTGTCGGGTCCGTTTTTGTCGGGGGTCGTCGTTATGGTCGAGGGGCGCGGTCGGCATGGAGGAAACCAGCACTGAAGTACGCCGGCCTCCCTGGTTTTGTCCGGGGGTGGTTGCGGGGGTTGGTCCCGTGGCCCAACCGACGATCAGGCTTGCTGAGGGGCAACTACGTGGCCTGTCAACGCCGACCGCGCACCCCCGGCTTCGCGGTGTTGGCGGCCGCCGGTTGACGTCGGGGGCGGGGAGCCTGCCGTCCGGAGCACATTGCTCAGTGCGACGCAGGCTGAAGGTATACGTCGTGTCGGGCGATGCCCGTGACCCTGCGATCAGAGGCAGTTGTCAGCTCCTTGGCGGTCGTGAGTGTGTTGCAGCGGCTGGGAGCTGACGGTCCGAAGGGTGCTCGGTTGGCGGGGAGCGGGTGCCTCGGGGCCGAGCCGCGGCGGGCTGCGTGGCGGCTGTGGCGAGTGCGCAGGGCGGGCACCGCGTTTGTGCGAGTGGTGCCCACCTTGGCACGCAGGGGACAGCGCGCTTGCGCGCGTGGTGGGCACCATGTCGTCGGTGGCTGGTGCGGTGGCTGACGCGCTGGGTGATGGGGCTCTGGTTCCGCTGATGGGTGGTGTCCGGCGCGCGCCGCATTCGCGCGCGCGGGTGGTGCTTGGCGCAGGGGCTGACGCGTTCGCTCGGGGCTGAGGCTGAGGCTGAGGCTGAGGCTGAGCGCTGGGGCCTTGGTGCCGGTAGTGCGCCGTGGCTGGCGGGTGCCGCGTTCGTGCGCGGGTGCAGCTCCTGCGTGGTGCGCAGCGTCGGCGCGTTCGTTTGGTCGCTGGTGGCCGGGGAGTCGGCGCTGGGTGTCCGGCGCGCCGCTCGCGCGCGGGTGGTGCTTGGTGCAGGCGCTGACCCGTTGGCTCAGGCGTTGAGATGTGGCACCTAGCCGGCCTGGGTGGTGTGGCTTGGCGCCGATATGTGCGGCGGTCGGTGGGCGCGGCGCTTGATCGGCATACGCGGGGTACCTCGATGTCGGTGGCCCGCAGTGGCCGACAGGAGCCATGGCCGCCCGTTCGCGCGCATGGCGCGGTCGTCGGCCGGTGCTGCGTGAGCGCACGTGTGGCGCGGTGGCCGACAGGTGCCGTGGCTGCTGCGTCGGCGCGCATGGTGCGGTGGCCGCGGATGTGGCTGTGACGGTGGCCGTAGCGGTGGCCGACAGTGCCGTGGTCGCCCTGTTCGCGCGCGTGGCGCGGTCGTCGGCCGGTGCTGTGGGGGCTGCGTGAGCGCACGTGTGGCGCGGTGGCCGACAGGTGCCGTGGCTGCTGCGTCGGCGCGCATGGTGCGGTGGCCGCGGATATGGCCGTGGCGGTGGCCAACAGGCCTCGCGGCTGGCGTGTTCGTGCGCGTGGCGGCGGATGTGGCGCTGCGGGTGTGGTGCTTGGCGTGTGGTGTGGCTGGGCGTGGGCGGGTTGGGTGGTGTCCGGGGTGCTTAGCATGGCGCGGTGAGCACGGTTGAGATCGGCGCCAGCACTGTGCTGCCTGCGTTGCGGGAGGCGGTCACGCTCACCACGGCCGATGGGTTGCGGTTGGTGGGTGAGCTTGCGTTGCCCGTGGGGCGGGAACCGCGGGCTACGTTGATCTGTTTGCACCCGTTGCCCACGTACGGCGGCATGATGGACTCGCACCTGCAGCGGAAGGCGGCGTGGCGGTTGCCCGCGTTGGCCGGGGTCGCGGTGTTGCGGTTCAACACGCGCGGCACGGGCAGTGCTGCCGGGTGCAGTGAGGGCGCGTTCGGGCATGCCGTGGGCGAGCGGCACGACGTGGCGGCGGCCGTTCAGTTCGCGGTGCGGCGCGGGTTGCCCGGCGTGTGGCTCGTCGGGTGGTCGTTCGGCACCGACCTCGCGCTGATGCACGGGTGTGAGCCCGCGGTGCGCGGGGCTGTGTTGATCTCACCTCCCTTGAAGTGGAGCACGCCTGAGCAGCGGCGCGCGTGGGCGGGCACGGACAAGCCCGTGGTCTGCCTGGTACCCGAGCTCGACGACTACCTCCGGCCCCACGAGGTGCGGGAACGCCTCGGGGAGGACATCCCGCACGCCGTGGTGATCGACTTCCCCGGCGCCAAGCACCTCTTCGTCGGACGGGCCGACGAAGTGCTCGACGCGATCGTCACCACGGTGGTGCCGGAGGTGCCGACGCCGCTTCCGCGCCGGTGCAGGAGTGATCAGCTCAGCGGCTGAACGCCTCCTGGCGGCGGTACACGGTGTCCGTGCCCAACTCGGTTTCGTGCGCACCGGTGCGCACGAAACCCAGCTTCTCAGCCACGCGCTGAGCAGGCTTGTTGAGCGGCTGCGTCACGATCACCACCGGCCGGTCAGGGTGATCGCGCGAAGCCCGCTCGAGAGCCGCCCGGCCCATCTCCGGTGCGTAGCCCCTGCCCCAGGCGGCGGGGGAGAACCGGTAGAACAGGTTGAGCGTCTCCTCGCCCATCAGCTCGTGGATGCGCAGACCACCGAACCCGATCACCTCGCCGGTCTCGGCCAGCTCGATCGCCCAGTAGCTGACGCCGTCCGTCTGCCAGCTCCTGATCCATGTCTCGAGATAACCGGCGACCGTCGCCGCGTTCGGGGTACCCGCCGGGTTGAAGCGGTTCGTCTCGGGGTCGGCCATGATCCGGATGACGGCATCCAGATCGGTGGTCGAAACCGGTCTGAGCAGCAACCTTTCGGTGCGGGTTGTGGTCATGGGGTCACGGTACGACGTGGGTCTGACAATTTCGCGGCAGTATTCACCGGCATGGACCTGGTTCTGCTCCACGCGTTTCCCGTCGACTCCCGGATGTGGCCTGCCGAGCTCGGCGCCATCACCCCTGACCAGCGCGGACGAGATCGCGAACCCGACCTCGAGCTCATCGCGCGAGACGTGCTGGCCGATCTCGACGCGCGCGGGATCGAGCGGTTCGCGCTCGGCGGGTGCTCGATGGGCGGCTACGTCGCCATGGCGGTCCTGCGCATCGCGCCCGAACGCGTCGCACGCCTCGTGCTCGTCGACACGAAGGCGACCGCGGACACCGACGAGGCCAGGGCCAACCGCCTGACCATGGCGAAGAGGGTCGAAGAAGAAGGCACCGCGTGGCTGCCCGACGCGCTGCTGCCGAACCTGCTCGGCCCGGACGCGTCGAACGGGGCCGGGGAGCTGGTCACGCGGATGATCGTGGAACAGCCCGCGCACGAGGTCGCGTGGGCTCAGCGCGCGATGGCCAGCCGCCCGGACTCGTCCGAGCTGCTCGCGAGGACCACGATCCCCGCGCTGGTGATCGTGGGGGAGCGCGACCAGCTCACGCCGCCGTCACTGGCCGCCGAGATGGCTGACCTGCTGCCGAACAGCACGTACGTCGAGATCCCCGGCGCCGGGCACCTCGTGCCGGTGGAAGCTCCCCGGACGTTCGCGAGCGCCGTCAGGCAGTGGTGTTCTGAGTGACCGGCTTCGCGACCTTGTCCGTGGGGCCTTCGACGGAACCGGGGTGAGCCGACTCCTTCTCCGCGTCCAGCGGGTCGAGCAGCGGCACGACGTCCTGCAACGCGCTCCGCACGCCGTGCAGCTGGTGCGACAGCCGGTTGCGCAGGTTGCGCAGCTGGTCGACCCGCTGCGTCGCCTGCGTGGTGCGCCGGTTCGCCTCGTCGGTGGCCTCGCGGACGAGGCGGTTCGCCGTGTCCGTCGCCTCCTGGACGCGCGCGGTCGCCTCGGTGATCGAGTCGTGCCTGCGCTTGTTGGCCTCTTCGGTCGCCTCGCGGACGCGCTGCTCGGCCTCGGCCTTCGACGTGGCCTGCTCCTGGGTGACGGCGGCACGGATGCGCGCGGCCTCCTCGGTCGCCTCGCGCAGCCTGCGCTCACCATCGGCCTTGGACGAGGCCTCCTGCGACGCCAGCGTGCTCATCGCCTCGGCGCGACGGGCCGCCATCGCGATCTCGAAGTCCTCCTCGACGGTGATCCGCCGCTGCTCGGACTCCTCGGCGATCTTGCGCGCGCCCGACTCGGCGTCGCCGGTGATCTTCTCCGCCTCGGTGCGCGCCGTCTCCAGCACGTTGCGGTGCTCCGCCTCCATGGCGGTGCGGCGCTCGTCGAGCTCGGCGATCAGCTTCTCGTAGCGCTGCCGCAGCACGCTCGCGTCCGCCTCGGCCTTGGCGCGGATGTGCCCGCCCTCGGCCTCGGCGCGCGCCTTGATCTCGTTCGCCTCGTCCTGCGCGAGGCGCAGCATGCGCTGGAGGCGCTCGGAGAGCCCCTCCAGCGTCGTCGGCGGCAACGAGAGCCGCTCGACCTGGCCGCGCATCTCGGACATGTCCGAGCGCGCGGCCTCCAGCTGCCTGGTGAGGTCGTTGGTCTGGGACACCGCGGCATCGCGATCCGCGGCGAGGAGCCGCAGGTCGGAGTCGAGGCGTTCGAGGTGATCCTCGACCTGGGCGCGGTCGTAACCGCGCTTGACGATGTCGAAGCCGGATCCCAGTGGGACGAGGTCACGGTCGTCGGCGAGGCCCATGACCCTCACGCTACCCGTTCCGGGAGGAAGGGAACGTCACACACCCCGGAAACGGTTGATAGCAGTGAGATGCGTCGCGCGCAGCTCGTGGTTCCGCACGCCGAGACCCTCCTGCGGCGCAAGGGTGAGCACGCCGACCTTGCCCTGGTGCGCGTTGCGGTGCACGTCGTGCGCGGCCTGCCCGGTTTCGTCCATTGAGTACACCTTGGACACTGTGGGGTGGATCTTTCCCTTGGCGATCAAGCGGTTCGCCTCCCACGCCTCGCGGTAGTTCGCGAAGTGCGAGCTGATGATGCTCTTGAGGTTCATCCACAGGTAGCGGTTGTCGTACTGGTGCATGTACCCCGACGTCGAGGCGCACGTGACGATCTTGCCGCCCTTGCGCGCGACGAACACGCTGGCGCCGAACGTCTCCCGGCCGGGGTGCTCGAACACGATGTCCGGGTCCTCACCGCCGGTCAGCTCGCGGATCTTGGCGCCGAACCGCTTCCACTCCTTGGGGTCCTGGTTGTTCTCGTCCTTCCAGAACTTGTACCCCTCGGCCGAACGGTCGATGATCAGCTCCGCGCCCATGCTGCGGACGATCTCCGCCTTCTCCGGCGAGGACACGACGCACACCGGCGTCGCGCCGCCGTTCAGCGCGAACTGCGTTGCGTACGAACCGAGTCCGCCGGACGCGCCCCAGATCAGGACCGTGTCGCCCTGCTTCATGTTGGCGCCGTTGGTCGAGACGAGCTGCCGGTAGGCGGTGGAGTTCACCAGGCCGGGCGACGCCGCTTCCTCCCACGTGAGGTGCTCGGGCATCGGCATCAGCTGGTTCGACTTGACCAGCGCGACCTCGGCGAGGCCGCCGAAGTTCGTCTCGAAGCCCCAGATCCGCTGCGACGGGTCGAGCATCGTGTCGTTGTGGCCGTCCGGGGCCTCCAGCGGCACGTCCAGGCAGTGCGCGACGACCCGGTCGCCGGGCTTCCACGCGGTCACGCCCGGACCGGTGCGCAGCACGACGCCCGCCAGGTCGGAGCCGACGACGTGGTACGGCAGGTCGTGCTTGCCGCCGAGGCGCTTGAGGAAGCTGAACGTCGAGAGCGGCTCGAAGATCGAGGTCCAGACGGTGTTGTAGTTGATGGCGCTGGCCATCACGGCGACGAGTGCTTCACCGGGACCGAGCTCGGGCGTCGCGACCTCGTCGAGGTGCAGCGACTTGCGCGGATCCTTGTCCCTGGTCGCGAGGCCGTCGAACATCTCGGCCTCGTCCTTGTGCACGGTCACGCCCCGATAGCTCTCGGGTACGTCCAGGTGTGCGATCGCGTCGAGCTCATCAGCCAGGATCGCGTCAAGGATCTTCTGCACGGCGGCATTCCTTCCCAAGCTGGGATTGTCGCAGGTTGCCGGAGGTTACCGGCCAGTAAACGATCCAGAGGGCACCTTGTGAGGGATTCCACTTCTTGACCGGGCGGCCAATCAAGCGCACCATCGAATTGTCCGATTTGCAGGACGGAGGTACGGATCATGACCAAGGCGTGGACCAGGTGGCAGGACTGGGCCGAGGTGGGCCTCGGGGTGCTGGTGCTGCTCGCTCCGCTGGTGGTGGACACGACGAACCCGGCGATGTGGACGATGATCGTGCTCGGCGCGCTGATCGCCATCGACGGCCTGTTGTCGCTGGCCATGCCGGCGATGGTGTACGGCGAGTACGTCCAGCTGGTGCTGGGCGCCGCGCTGTTCATCTCACCGTGGGTGATGGGTTTCTCCGACATGACCGCCGCGTCGTGGGCGTGCTGGATCGGTGGTGTCCTCACCATCGCCGCGGGCGCTCTCGCGATGCCCGCCGCGAACGCCGCCCATTCAGGGCTGGCGGCCGGATCTCACTGAATGCTGTGTGGGCCCACTGCGGTGTGGGCCCACACACCCCTGGCTAGGAGGAACCGGTGGACGATTCGGCCAGGGAGCGGATCCTCACCGCGGCCGAGGAGCTGTTCGCCGAGTCCGGGTTCGACGCCACGCCGACCTCGCGCATCGCCGAACGCGCGGGCGTGCCGAAGGGGCTCGTCCACTACTACTTCCGCCGCAAGCCCGACCTGCTCGCCGCGCTCGTCCAGCGGTTGCCGGACGGCACCGTCGACCAGAAGCGGGTCGTGGTCGTCGGCGACATCGCGGAGAGCCTGCGCAGGCTGGTCGCCGCGCTCGACGCGCGCCTGAACGCCTCGCCGCTGCTCTCACACCTGCTGTGGCGCGAGGCGGACACGCACAGCGCCGTCAAAGCCGCGCTGCACGACCGCTACCGCGCGGTCGCGGCGCAGATCCGGAACGTCATCCTCGCCGCGGGCGGCGCCGCCGTCGCCACGAAGGACGTCGACAGCGCGGCCGCGCTCGTGGCGCTCGCCGTCAGCTACCGGCACTCCGTCGCCCGGCTCGCCGAGGACGACGACCGGATGGACCAGGAGCTCGAGTTCGTCGCGGACGCGCTCAGTGCGCGGCCGCGGCAGGCTCCACCAGTTCGATGAGCACGCCGCCCGCGTCCTTCGGGTGCACGAAGTTCACCCGGCTGTTGGACGTGCCTCGCTTGGCCTGGTCGTACAGCAGCCGCAGGCCCTTGTTCCTCAGCGCGTCGGCGGCAGCGTCCACATCGGACACGCGGTAGGCGAGCTGCTGCAGTCCCGGCCCCGAGCGGCTGATGAACTTCGCGATCGTCGAGTCGGCGTTCAACGGCGCCAGCAGCTGGATCATCGTGCTGCCGTGGGCTGAGCCGGGTGCGCGCAGCATGGCCTCGCGGACGCCCTGCTCCTCGTTCGTCTCCTCGTGCGCGACCTCGAGCCCGAAGTTGTCGCGGTAGAAGGCGATCGCCTCGTCCAGGTCGGGCACGGCGATGCCGACGTGGTCGATCCCGGTCACGAACCGGCGGAGTTCAGCGTCCATGCGGGGCAGCGTAGTTCCCTGATCGGTGCAGTGCCCTTGTGCGGGGTCTCACAGCCGTACCCGAAAGTAACCGGGGGTATCGTGCGCTGTTAACGACCGTTCGCAATCCTGCTGGAGGCCGCTGTGTCCGGTTCCGTCATCGTCGCCGGGGCACGTACCCCGATGGGCCGTCTCCTCGGCTCGCTGAAGGACTTCTCCGGCGCCCAGCTCGGTGGCGTCGCGATCAAGGCGGCGCTGGAACGTGCGGGCGTCTCGCCCGAGCAGGTGCAGTACGTGATCATGGGCCAGGTCCTCACGGCCGGCGCCGGCCAGATCCCCGCGCGCCAGGCCGCGGTCGCCGCGGGCATCCCGATGAGCGTGCCCGCGCTGACCATCAACAAGGTGTGCCTCTCCGGTGTCGACGCCATCGCGCTCGCGGACCAGCTGATCCGCGCCGGTGAGTTCGACATCGTCGTGGCCGGCGGCCAGGAGTCGATGACCCAGGCGCCGCACCTGCTGCCCAAGTCGCGCAGCGGCTTCAAGTACGGCGACGTCTCGCTCGTCGACCACATGGCCTACGACGGCCTGTTCTGCGCGTTCGACCAGGTCGCGATGGGCTCGTCGACCGAGAAGTACAACACCCGCTACGGCCTGACCCGCGAGGAGCAGGACGCCTTCTCCGCGCGTTCGCACCAGCTCGCCGCGAAGGCCGCCGAGAGCGGCGTGTTCGCCGAGGAGATCGCGCCGGTCGCGATCCCGCAGCGCAAGGGCGACCCGGTGCTGTTCAGCACGGACGAGGGCGTGCGCGCCGACACCACGGTCGACACCCTGGGCAAGCTGCGCCCCGCGTTCGCCTCCGACGGCACCATCACCGCCGGTTCGGCGTCGCAGATCTCCGACGGTGCCGCCGCTGTCGTCGTGATGAGCAAGGCGAAGGCCGAGGAGCTCGGCCTCGAGTGGCTGGCCGAGATCGGTGCGCACGGCGTCGTCGCCGGGCCGGACGCCAGCCTGCACGAGCAGCCTGCCAACGCGATCAAGGCCGCGTGCGCCAAGGAGGGCATCTCGCCCGCCGACCTCGACCTGGTCGAGATCAACGAGGCGTTCGCCGCGGTCGGCATCGTGTCGACGCGCCAGCTCGGCATCTCCGAGGACAAGGTCAACGTCAACGGCGGCGCCATCGCGCTCGGCCACCCGATCGGCATGTCCGGTGCGCGCATCGCGCTGCACGCGGCGCTGGAGCTCAAGCGCCGCGGCGGCGGCGTCGCGGCGGTCGCGCTGTGCGGCGGTGGCGGCCAGGGCGACGCGCTGATCGTCCGGGTGCCGAAGGCCTGATTCTTGAACTGCCGTCAGGGGCACTCCCGCAGCGCTGGACGCCGCAGGGGTGCCCCTAACGGCATACTCGGCTGGATGCAGGGTGAGGGGCGTGCTGGCGCCGGCGTCCCCTCCGGGGGACCCCGCGGCGGGGTGGGGGAGGGCTGAGCTCCCCACTCCAATCGTCTCATCCAGCACCGACAATTTTCGGGGCCGAAGGGACGGGTTGGTGGCACGGACCGTTGACGTAGCAGAACTGGTGGCTCGCGCGCGTGAGGGACAGCCGCGCGCGGTCGCCAGGCTGATCTCGCTCGTCGAGGACGGCAGTCCGCAGCTGCCCGAGGTGGCGGCCGCGCTGGCGCCGTTCACCGGGCACGCCAAGGTCATCGGGCTCACCGGTGCGCCCGGTGTCGGCAAGTCGACCTCGACCAACGCGCTCGTCGCCGCCTTCCGCAGACAGGGCAAGCGGGTCGGTGTGCTCGCGGTCGACCCGTCGTCGCCGTTCTCCGGCGGCGCGCTGCTGGGCGACCGGGTCCGGATGGGCGACCACGCGACGGATCCGGGTGTGTTCATCCGGTCCATGGCGACCCGCGGGCACCTCGGCGGGCTGTCGTGGGCGACGCCGCAGGCGTTGCGGGTGCTGGACGCGGCCGGGTGCGACGTCGTGCTCGTCGAGACGGTCGGCGTCGGGCAGTCCGAGGTCGAGGTCGTGTCGCTCGCGGACACCACGATCGTGCTCCTCGCGCCCGGCATGGGCGACGGCATCCAGGCCGCCAAGGCGGGCATCCTGGAGATCGCGGACGTCTTCGTCATCAACAAGGCCGACCGCGACGGTGCGGACGTCACCGCGCGCGACCTCAAGTACATGATCTCGCTCGGCAGGCGCGACCGCGAAGGGCCGCTGTGGCGGCCGCCGGTCGTCAAGACGGTCGCCGCGCGCAACGAAGGGCTCGACGAGGTCGTCGAGGCCATCGAAGGCCACCAGCGGTGGATGGCCGAGCACGGCGAGCTGGAGGAGCGGCGCATCCGGCGCGCCGCCGCCGAGATCGAGGCCATCGCCGTCGAACGGGTGCGCGTCCGGTTCGGGCAGACCGACCAGCTCGCCAAGCGCGTGGTCGCGGGCGAGCTCGACCCGTTCAGCGCCGCGGAGCAGTTGATCAGCGCTAACCTCGGGAAATGACCGTCATCGACATCGGCACCCGTGACACGCGGCGCGTGCTCATCGGTGCCTCGGTCGCCGGTGTGCTCGGTGTGCTGGCCCTGATCGGCGCCGTCAGCGCGTTCGCGGACGGTGAGCCCGTCGGCGGCGGCATCGCGGGCGTCATCGGGCTCGCGTTCACCGGCATCGCAGCCGCGGCGATCGTCAACTGGAAGAAGGTCTCCCGGCCCCGCAAGCTGATCGTCGAGCAGCCCGGCATCCGCTGGGACGACCCGCATGGCGCGGCGTGGGCGGTGCCGTGGCAGGAGCTGGGCGCCGTGGCGGTGTCCCGCACGCAGGAACGCGTCGTGCAGCTGTCCGACGCGCTGACCCGGCGCACGATGGTGCGGCTGGACCTGTTCCCGCGCGACCCGCAGCGGTTCCGGGCGACGCACCCGAACATGGAGCACCTGTGGGAGTTCCACCACGTGCGCAACGGGTACCGGCTGCCGCTGGGTGACGCGGCGAACCTGGTCCCGGTGCTGGACAACGCGTTGCGGCACTGCGCGGGACCGCTGTACCGGGGCGTGCAGGACGAGGGGTTCACGGTAGGTCTCGTCTGAGGTCTTACGACTCTAGGCAAGCGCTTGCCCCGAGGCCGACTGTCGTTCGCATGCCACTGACCCGCGAAGAGTGCCTCGGACTGCTCCGTTCGGTCCGCGTGGGTCGCATCATCTTCACCCAGCACGCGCTGCCCGCCGTGCGGCCCGTCCCGTACCGCGTGGACGACGGCGCGCTGATCGTGCGGCTGCCGGACGACGTCCCCGTGTACGCCGCGCACGACACGGTCGTCGCTTTCGAGGCCGACGACGTGTCGCAGGACGTGGCGTGCAGCTGGACGGTCACCGTCGTGGGGCACGCGGTCGAGCACCCCGACCCCGATCAGCCGGGCCGATGGCTCCTGATTCCGGTCGAGATGGTGTCGGGAAGACGAATTCTCGAGCCGTGCACATACTCAGAGTAGTTTTCTGATGTACCACTTGCGGTGACGCTCTCCCCTTTGACTACACAGTGGAGTTACTCTCGGTCGTTCAGACGATGCGCGCCTCTACCCGAAGGGGTGAAGTCGTGGGCAGTTCGGTGAGCACCGATCAGCGGATGTTGGACGCGCTGCTGTCGCTCGCCGACGACGTCCGCCTGGGGGACGTGCTGCACCGCATCGTCGAGGTCGCGTGCGAGCTCGTCGGCGCGCGCCACGGCGCGATGGCCGTCGTCGGCCCGGACCGGCGCCTGCTGGAGTTCTCCGCGGGCGGCGACGAGAGCCACTTCCCGACCGAGGACCCGCGCGCGATCCGCACCGCCGACCTGCCCGGCTTCCTCGCCGTGCCCGTCCGGGTGCGCGGCGAGGAGTTCGGCAGCCTCTACCTCGCGGGCAAGGCCGAGTTCACCGAACGGGACAACGAGATCGTCAGCGCGGTCGCCGCGGCGGCGGGCATCGCGATCGAGAACGCGCGGCTCTTCGAACGGGCCCGCCAGCGCGAGGTGTGGCTGCGGGCGTCCACCGAGGTCACCACGGCGATGCTCACCGGCACGTCCGGCCGCGACGCGCTGTGCCTCGTCGCGAACCGGGCGCGTGCGGCGGCGGGCGGTGTCGTGGCCACGCTGATCCTGTTGAACAGCGCGGGCGAGCTGGTGCTGGAGGTCGTGGACGGCGGGCGCGGCGCAGTGGCCGAGGGGCAGGTCGTCCCGCGCCGCGCCGGCAGTCCGACGCACGAGGTGTTCGACTCGGGCGAGGCGTGCCGGTCGGACGAGGCGGGTGCCTGCCTCGTCGAGCAGCCGGACTCGGTCGGGCCGGGCGTGCTCGTTCCCATGCCCGTCGGCGACCGCATGCTCGGCGTGCTGCTGGTGTCCCGCGGGGCGGGCGAGCCGGTGTTCGACGACGGGGACGTCGAACTGGTCGAGGCGTTCGCCGCGCAGGCCGCGCTCGTGCTGGAGTTCACCCGCGTGCAGGGCAACGCGCAGCGCCTCGCCGTGCTGGAGGACCGCGACCGCATCGCACGCGACCTGCACGACCTGGTGATCCAGCGGCTGTTCGGGCTGGGGCTCGGGCTGCAGGGCCTCACCGGGCTCACCACCAGGCCGATCGTGAGCGACCGCATCGCGAAGTTCGTCGAGGAGGTCGACCAGACCATCAGGGAGATCCGCCGCACCATCTTCTCGTTGCAGGAACCGTTGTCGCCGACTTCCAGCCTGCGCGGGCAGATCCTGCGCACCGTGCGGGAGTCGGCCGCGCTGCTCGGGTTCGAGCCCGGCGTCGCGCTCGACGGCCCGCTCGACTCGGTCGTGCCCGACCCCGTGCGCCCCGATCTCGTCGCCACGTTGCGAGAGGCCCTCACGAACGTCTTCCGGCACGCGCACGCCCGCATCGTGAAGGTGTCGGTCGTCGTTGACCCTGCGGCGACACGAGTCGCACTCGTCGTGCGGGACGACGGCTGCGGGTTGCCGGTGGACGGGCCGCGGCACACGGGCGGGCTGGCCAACATGGCCGCCCGAGCCGAGCGCTGGGACGGATCCTGCGCCGTCGACTCCACGCCCGGTGAGGGCGTCGAGGTCCGCTGGTCGGTGCCCATCGGGAAGGACGAGAGATGGCGATAGCGGTGATGCTCGTCGACGATCACGAGATCGTGCGGAGGGGACTGCAGCAACTGCTCGCGCAGGCACCCGACATCGTGGTGGTCGGCGAGGCGGACACGGCGGCGTCCGCGGTCGCCCTCGCCCCGCAGGCGCGTCCTGACGTGGCGATCATCGACGTCCGGCTGCCCGACGGCGACGGCGTCACGGTGTGCCGGGAGATCAGGTCGATCCTCCAGCCGCCGCCCGCGTGCCTGATGCTCACGTCCTACTCGGACGACGAGGCGCTGTTCGGCGCGATCATGGCCGGTGCGTCCGGGTACATGCTCAAAGAGGTGTCCGGCAACGACCTCGTCGCCGCCGTCCGCACGCTCGCTGAAGGCGGCTCACTGCTGCACGCCGGCGTCACGTCGACCGTGCTGCAACGGTTGCGCGGCGGACCGGAGGAGGACCCGAGGTACGCGGCGCTCAGCCCGCAGGAACGCCGGATACTCGACCTGATCGCCGAGGGCATGACCAACCGGCAGATCGCGAACCGGTTGTACCTGGCGGAGAAGACCGTCAAGAACTACGTGTCCTCGCTGCTGCACAAGCTCGGCTTCGACCGGCGGACCGAGGCGGGCGTCTACGCGGCGAGACGCAGACGCTCGCACCCCGGTCAGTTCTAGGCCGCCTTGGGAGCCTTGAGAACCGGCTCCTCGGCCAGCCGTTCCGTCTTGGCCCACATGTTCCGCCCCGTGAAGTACCGGAACAACGCGCGCAACGTCGACACCGAGCCCAGGATCAGGAATCCGGGGTAGGCGAGTCCGACGAGCAGCGCCCGCCACAGCGGTTCGTCACCGTGCTTGAGCCGGTGCACGAGCCCCCACAGCAGGCCGGGCAGCACGAGCGCGCCCGCCCACAGCAGCATCGACGTCCACGCCTCCGGCCCGATGGCCACGAGCCCGAACACGTCGTCCTGGGTGATCTGCCCGTAGACGTTCAGCCCGAGCAGCGCGCAGATGACGAGCGTCATCGGCGCGACGAGCCACGGCGTCAGCAGGTACTGCAGGAACTCGATCAGCGCGATCGACGTGATGTGCCTGGCGCGCAACAGCTTCGGCACGTAGCTGAGGCACTGCAGGTTGCCCTGCCCCCACCTGGTCCGCTGGCGCAGCAACCGCTTCACGTCGACCAGGCCCTGCTGGGTGATCGTCGCGCGGGTCGCGTAGCGGATGCGCTGGCCGTCCAGGTGGATGCGCAGCCCCAGTTCCAGGTCCTCGACGAGGCACGCGGACCACGGCGCGTCGCCGAGCCGCATCAGCGTGCTCAGCCGCACGAACTGGCCGTTGCCGCCGAGCCCGACCGTGCCGACGACGTCGCGCAGGCTCTGCGAGGCGTCGACGACGCAGCTGAACTCCAGGTCCTGGAGGAACGCCAGCAGGTCGCCGCGGTTGTGGATGCGGACGCGGCACTGCACGGCGCCGACGCTGCGCTCGGCGAAGTACTGGGTGATCTCGCTGAGCATGCCCGGCGCGCCCCGGCCGTCGCCGTCGATGACGCCGATGACGACGCGATGCGTCTTGCCCTCGCTCACGGCGATGTCGCGGACGTACTGGAACGCGTGGTTGAGCGCCTCGCCCTTGCCCTTGCGGGCGTTGGGCGGTTCGCGCCGGATGACGTGCAGCCGGTGGTCTTCGATCTGGGCGAGCACGTGCGGCGTCCGGTCGTCCGATCCGTCGTCGACCACGACGACCTGGACGGGCGTGCGAGCGCCGTCGAGAGCGAGTGCGGAACGCACCGTGTTGGCGACGACCCGCTCTTCGTTGAGCGCCGGAATGATGATCCAGTACTCGAGCGGATGCTTGCTCCCTTGGTCCTCCGGGCCGGGTTTGGGTCTCCACCAGACGAACAGTGCGAGAACCAGGTTGTAACTCGGCCAGAACGCGAGGAGTAGGAGCATGAACGTCGCGAATTGGGTCGTGTCGTTCATGTCACAGTCCAGCCAGGAAAAGAGGTTGCGGGTACAACGAGTTGTGCGCACCGGCAGGGTTCTGGTGCATCGGGAACTCCCGGTAACGAAGTGCGGTTGTTGTGCGAGATACCAGACATCAAGCCCAGGAGCTGTGGTTCGAGCCGAGCGTAGGGACAAGTACCAGTAGCGTCAACTAAACAGATCGGCCCGGATCCACTAGTCGTTACACACGAAGTTCGCGAAGCTAATCACCGCAATGGCGGTACCCAACGCCGCCCGGTCGAATTGGTATTCGCACTGGGTGTTCGGTTACCTGATGCGCACGTTTCGCCGCGCGTGCATGAGAGTCCAAAAGAGGTAGAAAGATGGGACTTAGCCCCCTTGTCCCTGGCCCCAGGGATATGGCATCGGGCGAGGTGCCCGAGGTGTTCTTGATCGCTGGAACGCGTCCGGAAGCGGTCAAGCTCGCTCCGGTCGCGGCGGCGATGTTCGCAGGAGGCCGCATCCGTCCGGTCCTGGTCAACAGCGGGCAGCACCCGCAGATGGTGGACCAGGCGTTCGAGTCGTTCGGCTTCACCGCCGACGTCACGATCAAGCTCGCACGGGTCACCGGTGCGCAGGCCGAGCTCACCAGCCAGCTGCTGGAGGAGCTCGACCGGCTGTACACGGAGCGCCGCCCCGCCTCGGTCCTCGTCCAGGGCGACACCACGACCACGCTCGCCGGTGCGCTCGCCGCGTTCTGGCAGCAGATCCCGGTCGTGCACCTGGAAGCCGGCCTGCGGTCCTACGACCTCACCTCGCCGTTCCCCGAAGAGGGCAACCGGCGCATGGTGGGCCAGATCGCCTCGCTGCACCTCGCGCCGACGCACGAGGCGGCCGCCAACCTCGCAGAGGAGTCACTGGCCGGCAACAACGTCCTCACGATCGGCAACACCGTCGTCGACGCCGTGCTGGACGTCGCGGCGCGTCGTGCACCTTATGGCGACAGCCGGTTGGACGAAGTCGAGACGAAAGTCCACACCGGACAGTCTCGGCTGGTGCTCGTCACGACCCACCGGCGCGAGTCGTGGGGCGAGCCGCTCGACCGCGTGCTGCGGGCCGTCGCGGACCTCGTCGCCGCGAAGCCGGACGTCGAGGTCGTGCTGCCCGCGCACCCGAACCCCGCGGTTCGCGCGCAGGTCACCGAGGTGCTCGGCGGCATGGACCGGGTGACGATCACCGATCCGCTGCCGTACGCGCAACTCGCGCGGCTGCTGTCGGCGTGCACGCTGGTGCTGTCCGACTCGGGTGGCATCCAGGAGGAGGCACCCAGCTTCGGCATCCCGGTGCTCGTCCTGCGCGACGTCACCGAGCGGATGGAGGCCGTGCACGCCGGGTGCGCCGTGCTCGTCGGCACGGACCGCGAGCGCATCGTGTCGCTCGCGTGCGAGCTGCTCGACGACCCCACCGCACGGGAGGCGATGACGGCCGACGGCAACCCGTTCGGCGACGGTCTCGCGTCCGTGCGCACCGAGCAGGCATTCGCCTGGCTGCTCGGACTGCAGGACCAGCGTCCCACCGAGTTCAAGGCCCACAACGGGTTCCAGGCCAGCGGTTCGGCATCGGTGCCGTGTCGCGCAGGAGAGGTAGACGTCGCATGATCTCCAGACTCTCGAAGCTCGCGCTGGGCGTGGTCGCCGCGCTGGCGGTGTCGGCGGCGCCCGGCGCCCAGGCGGCGCCGATCACGCTCGGCCTCTCGCTGTCGTCAGTCGGTGAGCTGACCGACCGCCTGCTGCCCGGCCCGCCCAAGCCGTCGACAGCCCAGCCGACGACCGCGTCGACCTCGCGCGTGCCCAAGCGGACCGACAAGCCCGGCATCCTGAGCACCGTGCTGTCGCCGCTGCTGGGCGGCCAGCAGTCGGCCGCCGCCACCGCCACGAACGGCAAGGCCGCGCCCGGCGCGTCCACGTCGCAGAAGACGCTGGTGCTGTACGACAACACCGGCTCGTGGGCGTGGCTCGGCGAGGCCTACGCGGTCGTCGCCAGCAACCTCGTCTCGCACGGCAGCTCGTACGTCATGCACCCGGTGAGCAGCTACGCCGCCGGTGAGATGTCCGGCTACACCGGCGTGGTCTACATCGGCTCGACCTACGACGAGCCGCTGCCGACCGCGTTCCTCGACGACGTGCTCGCCGGCAGCCGCCCGGTGCTGTGGATGGCGCACAACATCTGGCAGCTCACCGCCAGGTCCGCCAACTTCGCCGCCCAGTACGGCTGGAACTGGGTGCAGTACGACTTCGGTGCCGCCACCTCGGTGTCCTACGAGGGCGTCGCACTGAAGCGCGACCAGCTGGCGGTGCCGTCCGGTCTGATGATCACGCAGATCACCGACGGCGCGAAGGCCGCACCCGTGGCCGTCGCGAACGGCAGCGCGGCCGGTCCGATCAACTGGGCCACGAAGTCCGGCAACCTCACCTACATCGGTGAGATCCCGTTCAGCTACGTCGGCCACGGCGACCGCTACCTCGCGGCGGCGGACCTGATCGGCCAGATCGCCAACCCGGCGGGCCTGGACCGCAAGCGGGCGCTGGTGCGCATCGAGGACGTCGGCCCCGACGCCGACCCCGCTGAGCTGCGCGCCATCGCGGACTACCTGTACTCGCAGCAGGTTCCGTTCAGCATCGCCGTCTACCCGCGGTTCGAGAACCCGCTGGGCGTCGACAACGGCGGCGTGCCCGAGGCGTACAACCTCGCGCAGCGGCCGCAGGTCGTCACCGCGCTGCGGTACATGCAGACTCGCGGCGGAACGCTGCTGATGCACGGCTACACGCACCAGTTCGGCAAGGAAGCGAACCCGTACGACGGCATGTCCGCCAACGACTTCGAGTTCTACCGCGCCCACGTCGACGCCAACGACAGCGTGATCTACGACGGCCCGGTCCCCGGTGACTCGGCGGCGTGGATGCAGGGCAGGATCAACTCGGCGCGCACCGCGTTCATGCTCGCCGGCTTCCCGGTGCCGACGATCTTCGAGCCGCCGCACTACGCCGCGTCGGCCGTCGACTACCAGCAGATCCAGAACAACTTCGGCAAGCGCTACGACCGCGGTCTCTACTTCGGCGGCTACTGCCCCGGTGGTGCGTGCGGCACGGGTGTCCCGCAGTACGACCGGATCTTCGGCCAGTACTTCCCGTACCTGGTGCGCGACATCTACGGTTCCGTCGTGGCGCCGGAGGGTCTGGGCAACGTCGAGCCCGAGCCGTTCAACAACCACCCGTCGCGCATGCCCGCGGACCTGATCGACACGGCGAAGGCCATGAAGGTCGTCAACGACGGTGTGGCGAGCTTCTTCTACCACCCGTACCTGGGCGTCACGTACCTGCAGCAGACCGTCTCCGGCATCAAGGCGGCGGGCTACCAGTTCGTGCCCGTCTCCACGGTGATGGCGGGCTGAGGACGATGAGCGGGGTGCGCCGGCTTCCGTTGGTGTCGCTGGCGTTCCTCGCTGCCTGCTCCTCGGTGGAGGGCACGCCGACCAGCGTGCCCTCCGCCAGCACGACGACCACCACTACTACCTCAGTCCCAGCGCCGACCACTTCCTCGGTCGCGCCTACGACCACGGTGCCGCCTTCGTCCACACCGCAGCAGGTGTCGACGGGGTGGCAGGTGACCGTCTACTACACCGCGGTGGAGTCGTTCCACAGTGGACCCGTCCAGCAGGTGCGCGGCTGCCCGAAGATCGACTGCGAGAACGGTGACGACGACCTGGGCACGTACCCGGCGTCGTTCGCCAAGGCCGTCGAGGACGAGGGAACCGGCCGCACCCGTTCGGGCAAGTACCTGAACTGGTCGCACGACAAGGGGTACTGGCTCGACACCGCCCCGCGTGACACGAACGGCAAGCCGTTGCAGCCCTTCGTCTCGGCGGCGGCCGACGGCGTGCCGCAGGGTTCCCGCATCCGCTTCGTCTCTTGTGGACAGTTGCCGGAAGGCGGCGCGGTGGACGCGAAGGTGTGCGAGAAGTTCAAGGCGTCGACGTGGGTGATCTCCGACGCGTTCACGCCGGGACTGGGCGGCGTGCGGCACGTCGACCTGTACCTGGGGGAGGAGAACGGCCCGCGCTTCACCGAGAGCGCGTGGTACACGACCTTCGCGCAGGCCGTCCTCCAGATCTCCTGACCTACCAGCCCGCGAGCTCCGCGAGGTGGTTGGCCTCGACGATCGGGTTCTTGGCGGCGCTACCGGGTGCGGGCAGCGGTACACCGGGGCACTGCGAGTCGCGCGGCGGCGTGACCCCGTCGACGATGAAGCTCTCGACGACGTTGTTGACGCACGCGTTGCCGAACCCGTAGATCCCGTGGTCGCCCTCGTCGTTGACCGTGAGCATCCGCGATCCGGCGAACCTGTTGTGCGCCTTGCGCGCACCTTCCAGCGGCGTGGCCGGGTCCCTGACCGACTGCACCATCAGCACCGGCGGCACCCCGATGCCGGTGGGCTGCTTGAGCTGGATGTTCGGCCGGTTCCAGAACGCGCAGGGCCCGGCGATCATGTAGTAGCCCATGAGCGGGCTCTTCCGCCCGGTCTGCTCGGAGAACCGGTTGAGGTACTCGCGCCCGCCGCGGAACGGGGTGTCGTTGCAGAGAATCCCGAACCGCGTGCCGATCAGCGCGTCCGGGAACGACGCGGTCGCCGTGAACTGTCCGGGGTTCGCGATGAACGCGAGGTCCGCCGCGCCCTGCTGGAATCGCGCCTTGCTGTACTGCGCCTGGATGAGGATGAAGTCCAGCAACGTGGCCGTGACGACCGTGCCGTCCGGCAGCTGGAGCGGTTCCGCCGCGAGCCGCGCGCGGGTCGTCTCGTACACCTGCCTGACCTGCTCGGCGGTGGTGCCGAGGTGGAACACGTTGTCGTACTTCGCCACCCACGGCAGGAAGTCCGTGCGGAACCGGCGTTCGAACGCGGGCCCGAACGCACCGAAGATCGTCTGCCAGTCGTTGGTGAACTCCGTGTTCGAGTCGAGCACGAACTTGTCGACCTGCTTCGGGAAGTACGTCGCGTAGTAGGCGCCCATCCAGGTGCCGCCGGAGTAGCCGATCCAGCTGACCTTGTCCCTCTTGAGGAGCTGGCGCAGCAGGTCCAGGTCCTTGACCGTCTGGTCCGTCGAGATGAACGGGCCCAGCTCACCGGACTTGAGCTGGCAGAACTTCGCCTGCAGCTCCATCGTGTCGTTGAGGAGGTCCAGGTTGCGCGGATCCCGGTCCCGCGGGTCCACCGCGCCCAGGAAGTCGACGCCACCACAGGTGACGTTGCTGCTCGCGCCCGTGCCGCGCGGGTCGATGCCGATGATCTCGGCGTTGTCCGTGAGCTTCTTGCGGTCCAGGAAGATCAGCGGCGTCGTCCGGCCCGCCCCACCCGGTCCGCCGGGGTTGGTGAGGATCGTCTGCTTCGGGTTGGCCGCGGTCTTCAGCCTGCTCACCGCGATGGTGATGTCCTTGCCGTTCGGGCTGTTCCAGTTCATCGGCGTGGTGAAGGTGCCGCACTCGAGCTTCTCCGCGCCCGGCGGGAAGCCCGGTGGTACGGGGTTGAAGCACGGCTTCCAGTCGACGGTCTGGGTCAGGTACTTGGCGGGCACCTGCTGGGCGGCTCCGGCCGCCGGGGTGATCATCGTGGTGGCTGTCAGGGTGGCCACCAGGGCGGCGATCAACTTACTTCGCATCGAACTCCCCCTTACTGATGCTCAGTTGCCGACCCACTCCACCCCGTCTGATCAGGTGGTCACAACCGCACAAAGGCTCTACTCGGCCGCGACTCTCGGCTTACCCCGAACGGCTGAGAACAGCGAACGCCCCCAGGTACCTCCTACGTACCTGGGGGCGTTCGCTGTTCAACGAAGGACTACGTCAGCACTTCTGCTTGTAGAAGTACTTCTCGTTGGCCGAAGCGTCGTCCTTGGTGATCGCGACGAGGTTGGTCTCGATGTCGCGCTTCACTTCCTTGCCCTCGATGGCGGCGATCGCCTGCTCGACGCCCTGCTTGCCGATGCCAGCCGGGTCCTGCGCGATCAGGGCCTGCACAACCCCGCCCTGGAGGTCCTGCACCTGCTTCGGCGATGCGTCGAAGCCGACGAGGTTGACCGCACCCGTCTTGCCCGCGTTGCGCAGGCCGGTGGCGGCACCCTCACCGGTGTTGAGGTTGGTCGCGAACACGCCGATCAGGTCCGGGTTGGCGGCCAGCGTGGCCGTCACCTTCGACGCGGCCTGGTCGGGCTGGTTGTCCGTGTACTGCTGGCCGATGTACTTCAGGTTCGGGTACTTCTTGATCTCGTCCTCGAACCCCTTGGCGCGAGCGTCCGTTGTGGACGTTCCAGCCTTGGTGTTCAGCACCAGCACGGAACCGGACTTGCCCGCCGCAAGCTTGTTCAGCGTCTGCGCGGCGAGCTGGCCGCCCTGCTCGTTGTTCGACGAGATCGTGGAGACCGCGACGGAGGTGTCCTCGAGCTTGGTGTCCACCTCGACGACCTTGATGCCCGCGTCCTTGAGCTGCTTCATCGGCGCGGCCAGTGCCTTGTCGTCGGTCGGTGCGATCAGCACCGCCGCCGGCTTGTTCGCCAGGACACCGGTGACCAGCGGGATCTGCTGGGGTGCGTCGAACGACGCCGGAGCCTGGACGTCGACCTCGTAGCCCGCTGCCTTGGCCGCGTCGCGGAAGCCGCACTCCATCGAGATGTAGAACGGTTCGGCGGCGACGCCGGGGAGCAGCACCATCTTCTTGTTGCTGCTGGCTTGGTTGCCAGAGTCGCCGATCTGCCCGCCGCCACCACACGCGGTGAGGACGAGAGCAGCTGCGGCGACGATGCCTGCAGACCGAATCATTTCGTGGACCTTCCTAGCGTTGATTGCGCGCCCTGCGCCGGGACTGGTCGAACCACACCGCTGCCACCAGCACGATCGCCACGGCGATCGGCTGCCAGTAGACGTTCACTCCGAGGATCACGAAGCCCTTGCGCAGCACCGCCGGGATGAACACACCCAGCACGGTGCCGACGACCGAGCCCGCGCCGCCGAACAAACTCGTGCCGCCGAGGACGACACCCGCGATCGCGTTCAGGTTGTCCGTGTCGTGGCCGGTGACCGAGGCGACCCGGAAGTACGCCATCGCCATGAACCCGGCCAGACCGGCCAGCACACCCGCGAGGAGGTAGATCTTCATGAGGTGTCCGGTGACCGAGATGCCGACGCGGCGCGCCGCCTCCTCGTTCGAACCGATCGCGTAGGTGTAGCGGCCGAACCTGGTGGTGGTGAGCAGCAGCGCGCCGATCGCGGCCACGACCGCGGCCAGCAGCACCAGGTTCGGGATGCCGAGGTACGTGCCGGTGCCGAGCGTGTTGCCCAGCACCTCCGGCACACCGGCCACGTTGGAGCCGTTGCTGATCAGCTGACCCGCGCCGAGCGCCGCGCCGAACGAGCCGAGCGTCACGATCAGCGGCGGGATCTTCGACTTCGCGATCAGGAGGCCGTTCAGCAGGCCCCACGCGGCGCCGCTGACGAGCGCGACCAGCAGGCCGACCCAGACGACGCCCCACCCGGCCTTCGTCGCGTCACCGCCGGACATGGCGTTCATCGTCATCGCCGACGTGACGCCGGAGAACACCAGCACCGAGCCGACGGACAGGTCGATGCCCGACGTGATGATCACGAACGTCATGCCGACCGCGAGCACGAGCAGCACGGACGTCTCGACGAGCGTGGTCTGCAGCGTGAACGTCGTCAGCACCGCGTCCGGGCGGATCGCGCCGAACACCGCGATCAGCAGCAGGAGCACCACGCCGATCCACAGCGTGTTCGCGCCTGCCAGCCGTTTCGCCAAGCTGGTGTGGCCCTCGTCCTCAGAAGACAACGTTGTCTCCCCATTGGTCTTGCTCTCCGGGACGGTGCTCATGCCGCGTCCTCCTGCGTGAGCGCGCCGGTCATGGCGCCGACGAGCTCTTCGACGGACGTGTCCGGGCCCTTGAACCGGGCGACGCGCCTGCCGAGGCGCAGCACCTCGATCCGGTCGGACACCGACAGCACCTCCGGCATGTTGTGGCTGATCAGCACCACGGCGATGCCTTCGTCGCGCACGCGCTTGATCACGTCGAGCACGCGTTCCCGTTGCACCACACCGAGAGCGGCGGTCGGCTCGTCCATGAACACGATCTTGCTGGCCCACGCGACCGAACGCGCCACCGCGACGCTCTGCCGCTGACCACCGGACAGCGCGGCGATCGGCACGTCGATGCTCTGCAGCGACACACCGAGCCGGTAGAAGTGCTCGGCGGCCCGCTTGCGCATCTCGTGCTTGTCCAGCACGCCCAGCCAGCCGAGCACGCCCGGCTTCCTCAGCTCGCGGCCGAGGTACAGGTTCGCGGCCGGGTCGAGGTCCGGCGCGACGGCCAGGTCCTGGAACACCGTCTCGATGCCGTGGTCCCGCGCGTCCGTCGGCGACGTCAGCTCGAGCGGCTCGCCCTCGAACAGCAGCGTGCCACCGGTCGGCCGCTCCACTCCGGACAGGCACTTCACGAGGGTCGACTTGCCGGCGCCGTTGTCGCCGATCAGCGACACGACCTCTCCGGGATACGCCGTGAAGGACGCGCCGCGCAGCGCCTCGACGCTGCCGTAGTGCTTGACGAGCTCGCGCGCCTCCAGCAACGGTTCACTCACTTAGGAACCCTCCACACTGGACAGCAGTGGTGGACGACAACGAATCGCCACCAGTTCTCCGGTCAGCCCGGTCTCGCCCGCCGCGTGCGGCACGACGACCGTACTGCCCTTCCTCACCGGCAGCGACCCGACCGAGCCGCTGCCCTCCAGCACCACCAGCACGGCGAACGACGGCTCGAGGCCGAACGATCCGTCGACGTGCAGCCGGTCCGCCTGGAAGAACGGATCGGCGTCGGCGCTGAACAGGTTGACGGAGCCCCGGAACGGGCCTCCGGTGTGCTGGGTCTCCTTGATCAGCGAACCGAGGTTCGCGCCCCAGCCGGTGCGGTCGACGCACTCCAGGGCCGCGTCGTAGCCGAGCCCGAGGTGGCCGACGTCCGCGTTGGCCAGGAAACCCTGCCACTCCAGCGTCACCGAGAAGTCGGTCGGCTGCTGGAGCTCGACGATGAACACGCCCTCGCCGATCGCGTGCGGAAGACCGGCGGGCACGAAGACCGTGTCGCCTGCCTTGACCCGCACCGGGTTGAGAGCGTCGAGCATCGCCGCAGTGTTCTGAGTGGACACCCAGTTGGCAACGGTGTCAGCCGAAACGTTATCGCGGAATCCGATGTAGACGGTCGGGTTCGGCCCCGAGGTGCCGACGACGATCCACGACTCGGTCTTGCCGTGCCTGCAGTTCAGGTGCTTCGACGCGAACGCGTTCGACGGGTGGCAGTGCACCGGCAGCCGCTGACCCGCGTCGAGCAGCTTGACCAGCAACGCCGTGTCCGCGCCGAAGGTCGCCACGTGGTCGGCACCGAGCCAGCCGTCCGGGTCGGCCTTCACCGCGTCCCGCAACAACGTCCCGTCCGGCAGGGTCGACAGCCCCGCGTCGGAGCGGCCGAACAGCGTCGTCGTCGACGCGACCCAGTCCTCCGGGCCGAAGTCGGCGGACTCACCCCCGCGCAGCGCCGCGATGGCCTCGCCACCCCGGTAGAACTGCTTGGGCTGGTTGGCCGGTAATTCGACGGGCTGGTGCACGTCACCAGTGCTCACGCACGGACCTCCCCTGATCCTCTTGGCACCAAACGCACCGGCAGCACGACGCGGCGCGGTGGTGAGTTGTCGCCGTCCAGTCGGGCGAACAACAGATCAGTGGCCGCTTTGCCCAGTGCGCTCGCGTCGTGCGCGATGACCGTGACCGGCGGCGACAGCAGGTCGGCGAGCTCGAAGTCGTCGAAGCCGACGAGCGCGGGTCGTTCCGCCGCTCCGGCCAGTGCGCGCAGCACGTGCACCGTGATGCGGTTGTTGCCGGCCACCAGTGCGGTCGCCGGCTCGCGCCCGTGCTGCAGGCGGCGCAGGGCGGACGTGACGGTGTGCTCGTCGTGCGGGCCCATCACCACGAGCTCCTCGTGGTAGCCGATGCCCGCGCGCACGCAGCCCTCGCGGTAGCCGCGCAGGCGCTCGTTGGCGGTGAAGATGTCGGGTGCGTCACCGAGGAAGGCGATGCGGTGGTGCCCGTGCGCGGCGAGGTGCGTGACCGCCTCGATGGTGCCGCCGATGTTGTCGACCAGCACGGTGTCCGCGACGACGTCCCCCGCGGGCCGGTCGAGGAACACGACGGGCGTGCCCGCGCGCATCTCCGGCACCAGGTAGCTGTGCTGCAGCCCGGCGGGGACGATCAGCAGGCCGTCCACGCGGCGCGAGCAGAACTCCAGCGCCAGCTCGCGTTCCCGGCCGGGATCCTCGTCCGATGATCCGGAGATCACCTGACGGCCGCGCAGCCGGGCGATCTCCTCCACGGCGCGCGTCACACCGGAGTAGAACGGGTTGCCGACGTCCTCGAGCACGAGTCCGATGGTGCCGGTGGACGAGCCGCGGCGCAGGTTGCGCGCGCTGAGGTTGCGCCGGAAGCCCAGCTGGTCGATGGCCGCGAGCACGCGTTCGGCCGTCGACGGGTGCACGCCCGGTTCGTCGTTGACCACGCGTGACACGGTCTTGATGCTGACGCCCGCGAGGCGCGCGACGTCGTTCATCGTCGCGCGGCGGACCTTGCGCGGGCCGACGGCGGTTCCGCCTGGGGACAACGTTGTCATAGTGGCGGAATCACACACTGTCTCATCAGGGCTTGTCAACAGGTTCGGAACCGGTACAGCGTTGGTTCTTTTGCCGGTGGACTGTCTGGAAGCGGACAGAACCCTTGACGCGCACCACACACGCTCCGCAAGGATCCGGGCACGGACAGCGTTGTCACCCCTGCATCTGGAGTAGTCATGGGTAACCTGCCTCGGCGAAGCGTGCTGGCCCTGCTCGGCGCCGCCGGTCTGACCGGAGTCACCGGGACCGCCTGGGGAGCACCTCCCTCGCCCTCCGCACCTCCTCCCGCCGACGGGACCGCGTCGGCACCTTCCGTCGCTGCCGAGACCTTCGCCCCGCCGCCCGGCGGCTGGCGCGCCGTCGCCGAGGACGTCCGGCGCGAGACCCAGTGGGCCTGGCGGTCCTATGTGGACAAGGCCTTCGGGCACGATCAGATCAAGCCGGTGTCCGGTGGCTTCGAGGAGTTCTTCGTCGACGGCCACCCGATGGGCCTCACCGTCGTCGAGGCGCTGGACACGTTGTGGTTCATGGAGCTCGACGCCGAGTTCGCCCAGGGGCTCAAGTGGGTCCACGACAACCTCGACTTCGACGTGAACGCGTCGTTCCAGGTCTTCGAGACCAACATCCGCATGCTCGGCGGCCTGCTGTCGGCCTACCACGTCAGCGGCGACCCCAAGCTGCTCGAGCTCGCCCGCGACCTCGGTGACCGGCTGCTGGTCGCGTTCACCAAGTCGCCGACCGGAATTCCTTACCGCTACGTGAACCTGCGCACCGGCGCGGTGTCGCAGCCGGAGACGAACCTCGCCGAGACCGGCACGTACATCACCGAGTTCGGCATGCTGTCGCGCTGGACCGGTGACCGGAAGTACTTCAACGCGGCCAAGAAGGCCTTCAAGTACACGTTCGACCGGCGGTCCTCTTTGGACCTGCTGCCGTGGGACGTGCACGCGGAGACCGGTGCGTGGCGCAACCGCACGGCGACGGTCGGGCCGCCCGCCGACTCGTACTACGAGTACCTGTTCGACGGCTGGAAGCTGTTCGGCGACGCGGATCTCAAGCGCTGGTACGACGTGTTGATCGCGGGCATCAACCAGCGCCAGGCGGAGACCGTCGGCGGCAACCTCTGGTTCGCGCAGGTGGACGCGTTCACCGGACGGCGGGTCTCGCGGTCGCAGAGCGAGCTGGCGTCGTTCATGGGCGGCCTGTTCGCGCAGGCGGGCGACGTGGCGCGCGGCCGTGCGTACCACGACTCGTGGACCAAGGTGCAGGACCGCTACGGCGTGCTGCCCGAGGGCATCTCGTACCCGTCGCTCAACGCCACGTCCGTCGGCAACCAGCTGCGGCCCGAGTACGCCGACGCGGCGTTCTTCCTGTGGATGCACACGAACGACGAGCTGTACCGCAACCGCGCGTACACGCACTACCAGCAGATGAAGCGCACCTCGAAGACGCGGTTCGGGTACACGATCCTGTCCGACGTCACGACCACGCCGAAGAGGCAGGGTGACTTCTGCCCCGGTTACTGGTGGTCGGAGCAGCTCAAGTACTACTGGCTGATCTTCGGCGACTCGCCGCGGTTCGACTACCGCGACAACTACCTGTCCACCGAAGGAAACGTCTTCCGCGGCGCCAAGCGCTGAGAAAACTGTCGGTGCCCCGCGCTAGCCTGGATTCGGGGGGTTCGCAGGCCCCCAAGGGGGCGTGAACTCCCCACTCCAAGCGTATCGCGGGGCACCGACAGTTCCGCGGGTCAGCAGGAGACGATGATGCCGGTCAGGGCGTGGCAGGTGGCTGAATCGCGGTTGTTCGAGGCCTTGATGTCCACCGGGTTGCTGCCGTAGACCTCGCCGCGCACGGTCAACGCGCCGATGGTGAGCAGGTCGGGCGACGCCGTCAGGGTGATGTCGGCGGACGTGCCGTGCGCGACGCCCAGGTAGCAGTACGCGACGCGCTGCCCCTGCAGGCGCAGGCAGTCGGCGCTGTTGCCCCACGAGAGCCCGTCCGGCCACGTCACGCGCACGCGGACGCTGCCGAGGTCGCCGACGCCGTCGAGGTTGTGCGCGGTGACGCGGAACTTCAGCGCGCCGCCGAGCCGCACGGTGGTGCCGCGCGGCGCGTCGACGGAGACGCCCCAGTCGCCCAGCTCGGGCGGGAACACGTCACGCGAGACGCACGCCTCCGCGCCCACGGAGAACACCTGGTCGCCGGGGCAGCGCTCGTAGCGCGCCTTGCCGGCACCCAGACAGCGGTAGTAGCCGTCGGCACCGACGGGGTCGCCCAGTAACTCACCGGCACCCGTGCACTGAGAAGCGATTCCCGAATCAGGCGGCGGAAAAGCGTTTGCCGATGGTGTGAGGAGCAGGAACGCGGCGAGCACCGCCACGAGAACGCGCAATGGGGAAGGCATGACGACCATTCACGTGCATCTTCATCCGCAAAAGCAATGAGGTGAACGGGTGGTCTTCATCCGCGAAGGATTGATTCCTGTAACCGGCGCAGTTCAGGACCGCTGCTGATGCCGTACTCGGCCGCCAGCCGATGGCTCAGCCTGCGGTAGGTCTCCAGCGCGTCCGCCGAACGCCCGCAGCGGTACTGGGCCAGCATCAGCAGCTGGTGCAGCGACTCGCGCGTCGGGTGTTCCGACGTCAGCGCGGCCAGCTCGGGCACCACCGCGCCGTGCCTGCCGAGCCCCAGCTCGAGTGCGATCCGGCTCTCCAGCGCGTGCAGCCGCTCCTCCTCGAGCGACTGCGCGAGAACGGGCAGGTCAACGCAGGCCAGCGCCGGTCCGCGCCACCAGTTCAGCGCCTCGATCAGCAGCGCGACCGCCGTCGGCGGCTCCGCGATGCGGGCGCGTTCGACGCACGCCCGGAAGCGGAACAGGTCCACCTGACCCGGCGAGGTGGCCACCGCGTAGCCGGGTGCGCGGGTGGCCAGTGCGACGCCCGCGCGGCGCAGTTCGGCCACCAGGCCCTGCACGCGATTGCGGGCCGTCGCGGGCGGTTCGTCCCAGAGCAGGTCGATGAGCCGGTCGACAGAAACAGGTCTGCCCGCCGACAACAAGAGAATTGCGAGTAGCGCTCTGTTTTGCGGTCCTCCCAACCGCACGATTCCACCGTCCTCGCGTTCGGCGGTGACTTCCCCCAGCAACCGGAACAGCATGCGAGCCCCCTCAGCTCTTCCTCAGCGGACGCTCAGCGCGCTCACCGAGTCTTTCCCCCGTCATCACCCAACCAAGAGGGGGAGTCGATGGGACGAAATACGTGGAGAGCCGCGATTGGTCTGCTCGCCGCAGCGGCGCTGCTCGTCGTGCCCGGTGTCGCCAGCGCGGCCGACGAGGCAGGCAAGGCGGACGCCTCGCAGCGGCCGGTGCTGTCGGCCGAGGACATCGCGACCAACGGCATCAACGTCAACGCCGTGTACTACCTGCGCAACCGGCACAGCAACAAGTGCCTGGAGATCTACGGCTGGTCGCAGGCCAACGGCGGGCTCGCCGTGCAGTGGGACTGCCACTACGGCAACAACCAGCTGTGGAGGTTCATCCAGCACGCCGACGGCTACTACTCGCTGCAGAACGTCAACAGCAACAAGTGCCTCGACGTGTACGGCTGGTCGACCGCCAACGGCGCGCAGATCGTGCAGTGGGACTGCCACTGGGGTGACAACCAGCGGTGGTGGGAGGCCTTCCCCGGCAACAGCACCCTGCGCTACATCAGCAAGTTCAGCGGCAAGTCGCTCGAGACCTACGGCTGGTCGCTGAACAACGGCGGCGCGGTCGTGCAGTGGGACTGGCACGGCGGCAACAACCAGCGCTGGTACTGATCATCCGAACGGGTCGTGGCCACCTGCTCCCGGTGGCCACGACCGCTATGGTGAGGTCGTGGCTGACGCGCCCCCACCGCCAGAGGCGATCGAGTCGGTGAACACGTTCATCGGCACGCAGGACGAGGGCAACACCTTCCCAGGGGCGTCGATGCCCTTCGGCAAGGCCCATTCGAGCCCGATCACCGCGCACTACGCCGGCTACCGCTACGGCGACCCGGTGATCCGCGGCTTCGGGCACTTCTTCCTCTCCGGCGCCGGGTGCTGGGAGCAGGGCGGGCTCGTCTCGATCCTGCCGGTGTACGGACCGCTGCCGGGGGTGTTCGACCAGCGGCGCTACGCCGCCCGGTACGCGCACGACGGCGAGGTCGGCAAACCCGGCTACTACAAGGTCCGGCTGGACCGCGACATCACCGTCGAGTGCACGGCGACGACGCGCACCGGTGTCGAGCGGTACACGTTCCCCAGCGGCAGCAACGGCACGCTGCTGGTGAACGTGGGGCAGGCCAACGAGAAGGAGCCCGTCTCGGCGAGCTCGGTACGGATCGTCGGCGACAACACGATCGTCGGAACCGTTGAGTCGCAGGCGTTCTGCGGCGGGCGCCCGTACGTCACGCACTTCGCGACGCGCTTCGACCGGCCGTTCACCGCGTTCGGCACCTGGTCGCCCGGCGGTTCGGCGCCGAACACCAGGGAGTCGGCCGGTGGCGCCGGGCTGCGCGGCGCGTGGGTCACGTTCGCGCCCGGCCCGGTCACCGCGATCACCGCGCTGTCGCACGTCGACGCGGACGGTGCCGCGCTCAACCTCACCGAGGCCACCGGGAAGACGTTCGACGAGATCCGCGTCCTCGCGCAGGACGCCTGGCGCGCCGAGCTCGCGTGCATCGACATCGAGACCGAGAACTGGGACGACCGCGCGGTCTTCTACACCGCGCTGTACCACGCGCTGCTGCAACCGTTGACGGGCAACGACCTCGACGGCCGCTATCGAGGTTTCGACAACCAGGTGCACACCGCCGAAGGCTGGACGTACTACGAGTACTTCTCGCTCTGGGACACCTATCGCGCGCACAACCAGCTGATCGCGTTGCTGCGCACCACGCGTGCCCGCGACATCGCCTGGTCGGTGCTCGCGATCCACGAGCAGGGCGGTTGGTTGCCGCGCTGGGCGTACGCGAACCAGGAGACGAACTGCATGACCGGCGACCCGGTCACGCCGTTCCTGGTCGACCTCTGGCGGTTCGGCGCGTTGAAAGGCCTGGAGGACAAGGCTTACGCGGCACTGCTGGAGAACGCCACCGGTGTTCCGCCTGCCGCGTCGAGGTTCCAGGGCCGCGCGGGCAACCCGTGCTACCTCCAGCGCGGGTTCGTCCAGTACGACAAGGCCTTCCGCAAGAAGGGCCAGGACGTCGACCCGCACCACGGCGCGTCCGCGACGCTCGAGTACGCGCTGGCCGACGGCACGCTCGCGATCATGGCGCGCGAGCTCGGGCACCGCGAGGACGCCGAAGCGCTGGAGCGGCGCGGACGCAACCACCGCGCGCTGTGGGACCCGTCCGTCACCGACCGCGGCTTCACCGGCTTCCCGCGGCCGAAGCTCGCGGACGGCTCCTGGCTGAAACCTTTCACCCCGCAGGGATCCGAGGGCTTCCACGAGGGCACCGCGTGGCAGTACCAGTGGCTCGCGCAGCACGACGTGCCCGGCCTGCTCGCGGCGCTCGGCGGACCCGCCGCCGCGGAGGCGCGGCTCGACGACTTCTTCGCGTACAGCGATCTTCTCGCCGACCCCGCGCGCACCGTGCGCGAGAAATGGGTGGTGGGTCCGTACGACTACTACAACCAGTTCCGATACAACCCCAACAACGAACCGGACTTGCACGCGCCGTGGATTTACGCGCTCATCGGGAAACCTGAGAAAACTTCAGTCGTGGTCCGCGCCGCGCAAACGCTCTTCGTCAACGCCCCCAACGGTGTCACCGGAAACGACGATCTCGGCACGATGTCCGCGTGGTACGTGTTCAGCGCGCTCGGGCTGTACCCGGCCGTGCCCGGTACCGGCGAGTTCGTGCTGCACGCGCCCCGGTTCGTCCGCGCGGTGATCCATCTGGAGAACGGGCGCGACGTCGTGATCAAAGCCGAGGATGCGGACACCTCGCGATTGCAACATGTGCAACGGGTGCGCGGAGGCTGGTTGCCCCGCAACAAATCGCACGTGGACCTGGCTCGACTCCGCGCGGGAGTGACGTTCGACGTCGATCTAGTTGATCACTGAGTTGTGCATCACGAAAGATTCCAATTGAGACATCGGAATCACTTGTACCCTCTGCCTGATGAGTGAGTCGGGCACCTGTGAGTCGTGTGGCACGGCAATGACGCCGCGCCAGGCGAACGCGCGCGTGTCCAGGTACTGCTCGAACGCCTGCCGCCAGCGCGCGTACCGGCAGCGGCTGAGCAGCACTCCGTCCGATCCGGACCTGCCCGAGTACCCGGATGTTTTCATCGGCAGGGAATCCGAAATCGCCGACCTGGGACCGTTGCTGCGCAAGCATCGTCTGCTCACGCTGCTCGGACCTGGCGGTGTGGGCAAGACGCGGCTGGTCATGGAGCTGTTGCGGCTGTCGCGGCACATCGAGGCGCGCGTCGTCGAGATCGCCCGCCTGACGAGGCCGGAACAGGTCGTGCAGGCGGTCGCCGAGGCCGCCGGTGTTCCCGAGCTGCCGGGAACCCCGTTGCGCGCCAGGGTGCTCGCGGACCTCGCGGGCCGGAAGATCACGCTGGTGCTGGACAGCTGCGAGCACCTGGTGGACGCGTGCTGCGAGCTGGTCGACGAGATGCTCGCGCGCTGTCCCGGTGTCCGCGTTCTCACGACGAGTCGCGAAGCGTTGCGCGCGGTGGGTGAAGCTGTCTACCCGTTGAAAGGTCTGTCGGTCGAGGGACGGCCGTGGTCGGAGGCGGAGCGACTTTTCGTCGAGCGGGCACGTGAGAGCGCAACCACGTTCCAGCCGTCGGAGTCCGACCACGACCTGATCGCGGCGGTGTGCGCGCGTCTCGACGGGATTCCGCTCGCGATCGAACTCGCGGCACGTCTCGTCAGGCCGCTGTCCGTCAGGGAGATCAGTCACCACCTCGACCGCAGGCTGGACCTGCTGAACATCGGGCACCGCGGTGCCGAGGCGCGGCACCAGAGCCTGCGCGCGGCGATCGCGTGGAGCTACGACCTGCTGACATCTCCCGAACAGACGCTGTTCCGCAGGCTTTCCCTGCTGCCGGGCGGTTTCGCGCTGGACACCGCGCAGGTCGTCTTCGACGGCGACGTGCTGGGCACGCTCACGAACCTCGAGGCCAAGTCGCTGGTGTCGCGCGAGGGCAACGGCCGGTTCCGGATGCTGGAGTCGGTGCGGCTCTACGCGCTCGAACGACTGCGCGAGCACGGCGAGGAGGAGGTGATGAACGAGCGGATCCTCACCTGGCTGTGCGAGATCGCCGAACCCGGTGTCACGTCGTCGATCCTGACCGAGAGGCAGATCAGGCGGCAGCGCGACGAGTACGACAACGTGGCGTACGCGTTCGGCCGCATGGCCGACGTCACCGACGAGCGCAGGCTGATGCTCGCGTCGATCCTCCTGCGCGTGCGGTTCGACCAGGGCTACGTCACCGAAGCCGGTGCGGTGCTGGTGGACGTGCTCGCGACGACGCCGGCGACGTCGCGGTTCCGCTGCCTGGCGCTGGAATACGCGGCGTTGTTCGCGTTGCACCAGGGCCACCTCGACGACGGTCACCGGTACGCGACCGAAGCGATCGACACCGCCTCGACGACCGGCCAGGAACGGATTCTCTGCCGCCTGTACCGCACGCTGGCCTCCGTGTGCATGGCGCGCGGCGACACCGCGGCCACCATCGTGATGCTGCGGCGGTCGATCGAGCACGGGCTGAGCAACGGCAACGAGATCAGCGTGGCGTGCACCAAGCAGAACCTGGCGTGGATCCTGCTGATCCAGGGCGACATCGCGGGCGCGCGGGAGCTCGTCGACGTCGCGTTGCCCAGCATGCGCGCGCACGCCCGTCCGGACATCGTCGCGGTCGTGCTGCACACCACGGGATGCGTCGCGCTGGAGGCGGGCGACCACGGCTGGGCGTTGTCTTGTTTCGAGGAAGGCGTGCGGGTCGGCGTGGACGCGCTGCGCACGTACCTCGACTGCATCGAGGGCTGCGGCGTGATCGCACTCCGAAGTGGACAGCTGGAACGCGGTGTGCGGCTGCTCTTCGCGGGTGAGTCGGCCCGCATGGTGCTCGACTGGGCGCGGGAGCCGTGGTGGCAGGAGCGTTACGATCTGGCGCTCACCACCGCACGTGAGTTGTTGTCACGAAACGTGTTCGAGCAGGCGTCCGTGACGGGCTGCGGCATGGACCTGTACCAGGCGGCGGACTACGCGCTGGACGAGGACTCGTGGCGGCCGGAAGCGGAACCCGTGCTCAGCGCACGTCAGCAGGTGGTCGCGGGCATGATCGCGCAGGGCATGACCAACGTGCAGATCGCCGCGCGTCTCAACATCTCGCACCGCACCGTGGAATCCCACGTGCGCAACATCAAGACAGCACTCGACGTATCCTCACGCGCCCAATTGGCGGCATGGGTGTCTCAACAGTCCAGTTGAGACGTAACGCTGGGGTTCATCCTGATGACTTCTGGCTCATCAAGGCTCACTGTTGTTGGTATCAAAGGGGGGAGGTGGGACATGGAGGCGGACCGGTTCCAGGCGGCGCAGTTCCGCCTGCTGCATCCCGACCTCGTTCCGCAACGCCGCGAGGTGCTCTCGCACGCGGCGTCGATGCTCGTGCAGATGGGCCTCGACGACACGCTCGTCTCGGCGTCACCGGTGCACCAGCGGCTCGCCCGCGTCGTGCTCGCGAGCAGCGACGTCATCGAGTGGTCGCCCGCGCGCGGCTACGGCCTGGACGAGCCGACGGACTACGACGTGCACTTCGGCGTCGTGCGCGTCGGCGGTGACCGCGGCGCGGTGTTCCTCTCCGGCCTGCTGATCGCCTACCTGGACGTGCTGGAGAACGCCGCCAGGATGGGCACGACGCTGCCCGAGGAGGACTGGCGCACGCTCATGTGGGCGCCCACGGCGCTGTTCGACCACGTGCTCGGCCGCGCGCCAGCGGGCATGACGATCACGACACCCGCGCGGCGCGGTCCCGAGCACCTGCCGCAGGAGCGCTGGATGACCGGGCACCGGCTGTTCTACGCGCTGCTCCAGGCCGTGCGGTTCGCGGTGGGCGGCGTGCTGCGCGCGTCGGTCGACGGTGCCGAGTCGCAGGTCGTCGACGAGATCGAGCTCGCGACGTCCACGCTGCGGGCGGCGACGGTCGCGCTGCGGTTCGCCGGAGACGTCGCGCCCGGCGCCGTGCCGCAGGGCACCCGGCTGGAGACGCGGGACCACTGCTACCTGTGGAAGGTGCTCGACCAGGTGCGCGTCGCCGCGCCGCGCGTGCTGTACGAGCGCTATGCGACCGCGTTGCGGCGTCTCAACGACCTCCGCACCTCGACCGCGTTGTTAGCAGCGGGTAACTGAGCAAATACACTCGAAGGTCTCGATCGGAAACGACTTTGGTTGTTTCTACCTCGTGTTTCGCGGCGCGTGACCTAGCTTTTTCCCATGACGGAAGAACGCGCGGCGGTCGCGGTCAGCGACATCCGCAAGAGCTACGGCGATCTGCACGCGGTCGACGGTGTGTCGTTCACCGTCGCCGAGGGTGAGTTCTTCGGCATCCTCGGCCCCAACGGCGCGGGCAAGACCACCACGCTGGAGATCATCGAGGGTCTGCGCAAGCCGGACTCGGGTGACGTGCGGCTGCTGGGGGAGAACCCGTGGCCGCGCAACAGCAAGCTGCTGCCGCGCATCGGCGTCCAGCTCCAGGCGTCGTCGTTCTTCGAGAAGCTGACGGCGAAGGAGCAGCTCCAGACGTTCGGCTCGCTGTACGGGGTGAGCGCGGCCACCGCCGCGAGCTACCTCGAGCTGGTCGGGTTGACCGACAAGGCGAACGAGCAGGAGAACAAGCTCTCCGGCGGCCAGCGGCAGCGGTTGTCGATCGCGTGCGCGCTGGTGCACGACCCGGACATCGTGTTCCTCGACGAGCCGACGGCCGCGCTGGACCCGCAGGCGCGCCGCAACCTCTGGGACGTGCTGCGCGAGATCCAGAAGCGCGGCAAGACGATCGTGTACACGACGCACTACCTCGACGAGGCCGAGATCCTGTGCGACCGCGTCGCGATCATGGACAACGGCAGGATCCTCGCGATGGACCCGCCCGCGGTGCTCGTGCGCGGCCTGGACGCGCCGACGCACGTGACGCTGCAGAAGGGCGCCCTGTCGCTGGAGGACGCCGAGGCGCTGCCCGGCGTCGAGGAGACGCACGAGAACGAGGTGTCGCTGTCGATCTCGACGCGCCGCCCCGCCGAAGTGCTGTCCACGCTGGCGGAACGCGGTGCGCTGGACGGGCTTCAGGTCCGCACCGCGACGCTGGAAGACGTTTTCTTGAACCTCACTGGGCGGGAGTACCGGGCATGACCGTCGACGTGATCCTCAACGCGGAGGCGGCATCATGACCGCGTTCAGGTCCCTTTCCGGGGCGATGTTCAAGGGCTTCTTCCGCGACCGCCTCGCGTTGTTCTTCACGTTCCTCTTCCCGCTGATGTTCCTGGTGATCTTCGGCCTGCTGTTCCGCGACGCCGGTGCGGACAAGCAGAAGATCGCGATCGTCGGTGACAGCCCGATCGTCGCCGCGATGGAGCAGAGCGGCGTGTTCGAGCTGGAGCGCTTCAACGACGAGCCGGCCGCACTGCAGAAGGTGAAGGACGGCGACATCCCGGCCGCACTGGTCATCCGCGGCCAGGAGCTCGACCTGAGGTTCGCGTCGAGCGACCAGGTGCAGGCGGCGACGGTCGTCGGCATCGTGAACGGCTTCGTGGACAAGGCGAACGTGGTGGCGACGGGTCAGCCGCCCGCGTTCAACCTGAAGACGGAGAAGGTCGAGGACTCCTCGCTCAAGCCGATCCAGTTCCTGACGCCGGGCATCCTGTCGTGGGGTGTTTCGGTGTCGGCCGTGTTCGGTGCCGCGCTGACCCTGGTGTCGTGGCGCAAGAAGCAGGTGCTGCGGCGCATCCGTCTCGCACCCGTCGGTGCCGGGACCGTGCTGTCGTCGCGGCTGCTGGTGAGCATCGGCGTCGCGCTGCTGCAGGGCGTGCTGTTCGTGGCACTGGCCTCCACGCCGCTGTTCGGGCTGCAGCTGTCCGGGCAGTGGTGGCTCGCGATCCCGTTGCTCGTCATGGGAACGCTGGCGTTCTTCTCGGTCGGCATGCTCGTGGGAGCGTTCTCGAAGTCCGAGGAAGCGGCCAGCGGCGCGGCGAACCTCGTGGTGCTGCCCATGGCGTTCCTGTCCGGGTCGTTCTTCCCCGTCGAGGCCGCGCCGAAGTGGGTGCAGACGGTGTCGAACCTGCTTCCGTTGCGGCACATGAACGACGGCATGCTCGACGTGCTGGTGCGCGGCAAGGGCATCGAGGCGTTGGCGTTGCCTTCGGCGGTGCTGATCGGTTTCACGCTGGTGGTCGGCTTCATAGCGTCCCGCGTGTTCCGCTGGGAGGACTGAAAACACCCTGCTGCCTCGGTGAGCGCGGTCACTGTCCAGAATGGGGCCCATGTTCTCCACTGCTGCTGGACGTTTCCGCGTGCTCGCGCTCGCCGAGGCGGTGTCGTGGGCAGGCCTGCTGGTCGGCATGTTCTTCAAGTACGTGGTCGTGCACAACGAGATCGGCGTGAAGGTCTTCGGGCCGATCCACGGCGTGATCTTCGTCGGCTACGTGCTCGTCACGCTGATGGTGCGCGAGCCGCTGGGCTGGGACCGGCGCACGACGTTCCTGGCGCTGCTGGCGAGCATCCCGCCGCTCGCGACGGTGTTCTTCGAGCGCTGGGTGTCAGCCCGTCAGGCTCAGCGCGGCGCGTAGCTCCTCGGCGGGGTCGCCCTCGTGGTAGACCCGCTCGCTGTCCTCGATGTTGTCCAGGAACTCCTGGTACCGCACCGCGTTCAGCAGTCGCGCGGCCGGCCGGGCGACCTTCAGCGCGGCTACCGGATCGCTCTTCGGGAAGTGCTCGCGCCAGGCACCGGCCCAGACGTCGACGATCAACGGGTGCAGGTGCGCGTCGGTGTACTCGATGAGCCGGGCCGCGTCGATCGACGGGTGACCCCACAGCGCGTCCGCCCAGTCGAGCACGACCTCGCTGGTCCGCCAGTTGCCGGGGTGGAAGTCACCGTGCACCAGGGTGTCCGGCAACCCGAACGACGGCATCGGGACCGGGCGCCGTCCGAGCACCGGCTTGGTGTCCGCCAGTGCGGCCTGCGCCGCGACCAGTCGCGGCACCACGGACCGGATCAGCTCCGGCGACGGGTCCCAGCAGTCCTCACCCGGCGCGTCGGCGAGCAGCAGACGACCCGGTCCGGACGCCAGCACCTCCGGGACGAGCGCGGGGTCGTGCGCGGCCACCACCCCGATGACCGCGGCTTCGTCCGCCGCGAACGGGGCCACCGCCTTGAGCCACACCGGGCCAGCCGCGGTCGGCAGCCGGTGGATGCTGGCCAGGTTCCAGGTGCGGACCTGGACCGCCGGTCCGGTTCGGGTGATGTGCCCCTCAGCCCACTCGACGAGCTCACAGGGCCCGCCGAGCCGCGCCCACTGCATCCGGTGCGGTGCGTCGCACGAGGGCCGCTCGCCGGGGTGCAGCGCGGTCCGGTCCGGCTCGCCGTGCGCCTCGACGTGGTAGGTCACGGTGCCGCCGTGCGCCTGCCGTCCCGTGGTGCTGATCAGGCGCAGGACGCTCGTGCGCACCCCGAGCAGCTCCTCGAGCGCGGCGTTCACCGGCTCCACGTGGTTCCACCACGGGGTTTCCACCGGGAACGGGCCGACGGCGCCCGCGAACCCGCTGGGTGCGCTGACGAGCGCGATCACCGAACGTTCCTGCATCCGGTCATCAGGCCATGCGGCGGCGGCGACCACAACGCAATTTCCGTTGGGTGGTCAGTCCTCGAAGTCGCCCGCCGCGCGGCGGACCTTCGCGAGCAGGTCGGTCAGCTGCTCGGTCTGCCGGTCGGTGAGGCCGCGCAGGCCCAGGTTCACCGCGACGACGGCCTCGGTGGCCGCCTCGCGGCGCGCACGGCCGGCGTCGGTGATCTCGACGAGCGTGGTGCGGCGGTCCGTCGGGTGCGGGACGCGCTGGGCGAGGCCGTCGCTCTCCAGCCGGTCGACGATGTTCGTGACGCTCGTCGGGTGCAGCTGCAGCCGCTCGCCCATGACCCGCATCGGCAGGCTGCCCTTGCGCGAGAAGTACAGCAGCACCAGCGCCTCGTAGCGGGCGAACGTGAGGCCGTGCGGCTTGAGCGCGGCGTCGACAGCGGACTGGATGATCTGCTGGACTCGCATGACGCTCGTCACCGCGGCCATCGAACCGGCCGGTCCGACGTGCTCGTTCCACAGCTCCGCCGCGCGAGCGATCGGGTCGAACGGCAGCGGCTGCGGTGTCATGAGGCCCAAAGCTACCAGTCAGTACCAAGGAGGCAGTTGTGCTCGTCGCGTTCAGCGTGAGCCCGCTCGGCGGGGATTCCGACGGCGTCGCGGAGGCCGTCGCCGAGGCGGTGCGGGTCGTGCGCGACTCCGGACTGCCGAATGAGACGAACGCGATGTTCACCTTGGTCGAGGGTGAGTGGGACGAGGTGATGGACGTCGTGCGACGCGCGACAGAAGCGGTGCAGGCCAGGGCCCCGCGGGTGTCCCTGGTGCTGAAGGCCGACGTCCGTCCCGGCTACACCGGACAGCTCACGGCCAAGGTCCAGCGTCTTGAGGAGCATCTCGCCGACACGCCATGATGCACACGACGCCGCCGCCGTCACCTGATGCGCGGAGGACTCGTGAGACTCATGGTCGCCCTGCTGCTCGCACTGCTGGTGGTCGCCCCACCCGTGCACGCGGCACCCACCAAGGCCAACTGGGAGAACATCGGGCCGAACGGCGTCGGCGGGCGGCTGGCGTTCAGCCAGTCCCGTGTGTACGTCCTGCCGGGAGCGGGACAGCACGTCTTCCGGTCCGACGACCGAGGCAAGCGCTGGTTCCAGGGCGGGTACTTCCCCGGTGACGGCCTGCGCGGCAACGCGGTCACCGCGGACCCGCGCAGGCCGGACACCGTCTACGTGGCCGGGTACGTCGGTGGTGGCGGCGCGGGTGCCGTGCTGCGCAGCACCGACGGCGGCGCCACGTTCAAGTCCGTACTGGACACTCCGTCCGGTGTGGAGGACGTCGCGGTCGGGTCCGTCTCGTACGCGTCCTCTGAGGAGGGCGTGTACCGCAGCACGGACGGCGTGAGCTGGAAGCTGATGCCCGGCTCGCCGAAGAAGGCCGAGGACCTGCACCTCGTCGGCTCGGACCTCTTCGTGGCCGCGGGCGACCTGTACGCGTTCCGCGGCGGCAAGTGGTCCAAGGCGACGTCGAACGCCGAGTGGATCAGCTCGCGCGGCAACGTCGTGGTGACCCGCGACTTCACCGACGGCGTGCAACTGTCCAAGGACCGCGGCCGCACCTGGACGCCCGTCAAGGGCCCGTGGTCCGGCTGGACGATCTTCGGCGCGATCACCGCGTCCGGGCAGATGCAGGTGCAGACGCTCGACGGCCACTTCGTCAGCGACGACCTCGGCACCACCTGGCGGCGCACGCTCGCGATGGAGGCCATGGACGTCTACGACGACCTCGGCAGCTTCCCGGACGACCCGTCGCTGCACGTGGTCTCCGCGACAGGTGGCGTCTACACGACCCGCGACTCCGTGCGTTTCCAGCGCATCGGCGTGCCGGGCGCCAACGTGCTGTCGCTGGCCGCGACCGGCAACTCGCTGATCGCGGGCACCTATCTCGGTTCGCACCAGACGACGCTGCCCGGCGACAAGCAGGACTGGGGCTTCGACGGCACCGCGCCGCCCTCGATCGGCAACCGGATCGGCGCGCTGGCCGTCCTGCGGCCGGGCGTCGTGCTGCGCGGGCGCAACGCCTACCGCGGCTCCATGGACCGCATCTTCCTCGAACAGTCCGTCGACGCGGGCAAGACGTGGGTGACGATCTCCGAGGAGGCCGGCAACACGCGCTCGATCTCGGTCGACCCGGTGCACCCGATGCGCGTCTACGTCGGCGCGTACCTCGTCAACTGCTTCTACGTCAGCGACGACGGCGGCGTGACCCTGCAGCCGCGGATCCACAACTTCCTCAGGGGCGTGAAGTCGGTGGCCGCGGACGACGGCGGCGTCTGGGTCGGTGACGTCAGCGGCCTGTACCGCAGCTCCGACGGCGGCGTGACGATGATCAAGGTGTTCGACGGCGTCATCAACGCCGTGCTCGTCGACCCGCGCGACGACCGGCACGTCGTCGTGCTCGGCAACACCTCGACGTGGACGTCGTTCGACGGCAAGACCTTCACCGAGACGCCGAAGGTGAGCGAGGAGAACCTCAGCTCCGTCGCGATCGGACCGGACGGTGTGCTGTACGCGGCGGCGCGCACGTTCCGCGGCACCTCGGGTCCCGGCGTGCTGCGGTCGGTCAACGGCGGGCGCACGTGGTCGTCGTTCGGCGGCCCGAACGAGGGCATCGACTCGCTGCTGGTGTCACCGGACGGCCGCTGGCTGTTCGCGGGCACTCAAGCCGGAGGGGTGCACAGGCGCGCGCTGAGGTGAAGTATCTGACGGGTGGATCCCCGTCAGATGTGGTTTCGCTACGAGCCCTACCACGACGTCACGTACTTCACGCCCGAGTCGCGCGCCGCGACCGACGCGCTGGGGTGCAAGGGCGGCTGGATGGGGTACTTCGGGATGAGGGCCGCACCGCTCGGTGCGGCCTCGCCCGAGCTGGTGACCGCGGTGTTCTACAACTTCGCGCCGCGCATGGTGCACCGGGCTCTTCCTGACGCGTGGGCGGTCGCGTCTCCCGCTGAGTTCCTGGAGACGCGACTGCTCGGCGCCGACCGGGCGTTGCGGCGGATGCTCGGTGACGTGTCCGGGATGGACGAGGTGGCTCTGCTGGCGCAGGAGGCCGCGCTGCGCGCACCCGTCGCCGGACGGCCGCTCGCCGCCGCGAACCGGGCGCTGCCGTGGCCGTCGGAGCCGCACCTCGTGCTCTGGCAGGCGTGCACGATCCTGCGCGAGTCGCGCGGTGACGGGCACGTGGCCGCGCTGGTGTCGGCCGGCGTCGGCCCGCTGGAGGCGTTGGTGCTGTACGCCGCCGCGCACGGGCTGGACCCGGCCTACATGCAGGTGGCGCGCGGCTGGACGCCCGACGAGTGGAACGCGGCGTCTCCCACCGGCGACCTGGAGGCGGTCGAACGCGCGACCGACCTGGCCGCGGCCGAGCCGTGGCTGTCGCTCGGCGCGGAGAAGACGGCGCGGCTGGCGGCGCTGCTGGAGCCGCTGGCGTTGCGCATCGCGGGGCAGAACGAGGCGATGCGAGTGAACCCGATGGCCCTCGACCCGGTCCGCGAACTGGCCGTGCCAGGATGGAACACGTGACAAGGCCTGATCCTCGCAAGACCGCCGCACTGTCCGCCGCGCTCTCCGGTGCCGTCGACCTGGGCGCTCTCAAGGCCCGTGCCGACGCGGCCCGTCAGCAGCCAGCCGCTCCGTCCGCCGCGTCCGCGAACGGCGCCCCCGCCGCCGGGCAGGTGCCGTGGATCGTGGACGTCACCGAGGCCATGTTCCAGGCCGTGGTGGAGCAGTCCTTGCAGGTACCCGTGGTCGTGCACCTGGGTGCCGCGTACAGCCCCGAGTCGCAGCAGCTGGGCGCGACGCTCGAGAAGCTGGCGCAGGTCAGCGGCGGCTCGTGGATCTTCGCGCGGGTCGACCTCGAGCAGTCGCCGCGCATCGGCCAGGCGTTCGGCGTGCAGTCCGTGCCGACCGTCGTCGCCATCGCCGCGGGCCAGCCCATCGACGCGTTCGCGGGCCCGCTCGGCGAGCCCGAGGTGCAGCAGTGGATCGCGCGCCTGCTCGACGCGCTGCGCGACCGCCTGCCCGGCATCCGCGCGGGCGAGGCCAACGCCGGTGAGGTGCCGGTCGCCGAGGAGGCGCCCGAGGACCCGCGCTTCGTCGCCGCCGAGGAAGCCTTCGAGCAGGGCGACTACGCCGGCGCACAGGCCGCCTACGAGCAGATCCTGGCGTCCGAGCCGGGCAACGAGCTCGCCAAGGAGGGCTTGGCGCAGGTCAAGTTCGCGGCGCGCGCCGAGGCCGTCGACCCGGACGTCATCGCCCGCGCCGACGCGGCCCCGGACGACATCGACGCCCAGCTCGCGGCTGCGGACGCCGAAATCGTGCAGCAGCGCGTCGAGGAGGCGTTCAAGCGCCTGGTCGACACCGTGCGCCGCGTGTACGGCGACGACCGCGACCGAGTGCGCGAGCACCTGGTCGGCCTGTTCGAGCTCTTCGCCGCCGACGACCCCCGCGTGGCCGTCGCTCGCCGCAACCTGGCGAGCGCCCTGTACTAACGCGGGTTTCCGCAGCAGGTGATCATCGGGCCAAGTAGGGTGCGGGCCCATGGGGAAGGCACGGGTCGTCGCGGCTGTGGCCGCGCTGGCGTTGCTCAGCGGGTGCACCTCGGTCGTCGAGGGCACCGCGAGAGGCGAGCGCCCGGACCCGACGAAGGTCGCCGGCCTGGAGATCACCAACGGCGCGTCCGGCCCCCGCGAGGGCGTGCCGGACGCGGACCTGCGCGTGGAGAACGCCGACGGCGGCGACATGGACCGCCTGGCGATCAACACGCTGGCCGACGTCCAGGAGTACTGGACCGCTGAGCTGCCCGCCCAGTTCGACGGCAAGACGTTCGAGCCGGTGAAGCGCCTGGTGTCGTACGACTCGACGGGCAAGGGCGTCGAGGTCTGCAAGACCGACACGACCGGCGTCGCCAACGCCTTCTACTGCTCGCTGGACGACAGCATCACGTGGGACCGCGGCGACCTGCTCCCGATGCTGAACGACTCGTTCGGCCCGCTCGCCGTGGTCACCGTGCTGGCCCACGAGATGGGCCACGCCGTGCAGTACAAACTCGGCCCGGCGTCCGGCATCACCCAGGCGACCCCGTCGATCGTGAAGGAACAGCAGGCCGACTGCTACGCGGGCACGTTCTTCCGCTGGATGGCTGAGGGCAAGGCGAAGCACTTCGAGATCTCCACCGGCCCAGGCCTGAACAAGGTCCTGACCACGATGTTCTTCATCCGCGACCAGGCGGGCACGTCGTTCGAGAAGCAGGGCGCCCACGGCAGCGCCTTCGACCGCGTCTCGGCATTCCAGTTCGGCTTCGCCCGCGGCGCCCGCCGCTGCGCCGACATCGACGAGGCCGAGATCGAAGCCCGGATCACCGAGCGCAAGTTCGAGCCCGCGGACACCGACAAGGGCCAGGGCCGAGGCAACGCGAAGGTCGACGACGACAAGTTCCTGCGCGCACTGGAGAACAGCCTGCGCAACGCCTACAAGACCTCCGGCGCCACGTTCCCCGCGATCAACCGGGATGGCGCGGGCTCGTGCTCCGACGCGGAGCCGACCACTCCCGCCACCTACTGCCCCGCCACCAACCAGGTCGGACTAGACCTGCCCGGACTCGTGCGGATCGGCACGCCCCCGAAGAAGGGCCAGAAGGGCGGCATCGGCGACTTCGCCGCGTTCGCGGTGATCGCGTCGCGGTTCTCGCTGTCGATCCAGAAGGCCACCGGGTTCAAACTCGACGACGAGGCCGCCGGGCAACGCACCGCCTGCCTCACCGGCGCCTGGGCGGGCGAGGCCAACAAGCCGACCGCCGAGCTGCGCCTCTCGCCCGGCGACCTGGACGAGGCCGTGTCCGAACTGCTGGCCGACGACAGCCTGATCGCCGCCGACGTCAACGGCGCCACCGTGCCTTCCGGGTTCGCACGGGTGGAGGCGTTCGGTGACGGCTTCTTCGGCGGCTCCTCAACCTGCGTGCGCAAGTACAACCGCTAACGCGCGCTAGTGCTTGACGTGCGGTGCGGGCGTGCTTTCGCAGGCGTCCTCGCACGCGAGAAACCCCCGAATCGATGCTCTCAGCCGGCACTGACAACTCCGGGCCCCGCAGCCACGCCGACCGTGAATTCACCGAGAAAGCAGGGCTCGCTGCGCACGGCTGGGAGCGAGGCGGGCGCGGGTCGCGGCCATGCTCACGCAGGCGTCCCCCGCGTGTGAGAACCCCCCGATTCCATGGTCTCTGCCAGCACCGACAATCCCCGGCCCGCAGGCACGCAAACCACTGAATCCGGCAGGTACCGAGGGAGCGCAGCCCAAACCGGCGGGTACTAAAGGAGCACCGCTCAAACCGGCGGGCACCAAGGGGGCGCGAGCCCAACTGGCGGGCACCAAGGGAGTATCGCCGAAACCGGCAGGTACCGAGGGGGCGCGGCCCGAACCAGCGGGTACTAAGGGAGCACCGCTCAAACCGGCGGGCACCAAGGGAGCGCGAGCCCAACCGGTGGACACCAAGAGTGCACGGCGAAACCGGCGCGAACCAAGCGAGCACCCCCTCAACCGGCAGATACCAAGAGCCGAGCGAAACCGGCAGATACCAAGGGAGCACCGCCAAAACCGGCAGATACCAAAAGAAAAGAGCGCCCGCCGCACTAGCAACCCCCGCACTGCCAACCGGGCGCGGCCCCCGAACACAAACCGGCAGCCAAATGATCAGAACAAACTTTCCCGGAGGGCGGGGTGGGGAGAGGTTCGCGGATCAGGCGAAGCCTTGCCATATTTTCAGGTCGGGGTCAAGACGTCTTTTTGTCTTGACCCCGCCCTGAAAATATGGCCACCTCTGGTGATCCGCGAACCTCTCCCCACCCAGAGGAATCTCAGCCCACCCCACACTTCTTGGGCCCCTCGAACACACCTTCACGAAACACAGCAACCCGCTTGAACCCAGGCTCAAGCGCAGACCCACCTTTACTGTCCCGAGCCGCGTAGTCGTACTCGAGCAACACGTTGACGGCCTCGTCCATATCGCCGGGCGAAAGCCCGAACCCCTTCTCACGAGCAAGCACAGACCCGGTGTAAGCGCCGGCCAAGCACAACGCACTGCGGCTAGCGTCCTCACCCTCCAAGGGCTTCCCGAGAACAGCCAACTCAGCCATCCCGTACCGCGAGGCGAGCAACACGCCAGTCGCGTAGTCACCCAGCTCAGCGTGCAAAGCGGGCAACTCCTCCTTGACGTCAACGGCGATCGACTTGGCAGAAGGGCAGTACGCAACCGGCCCTTGGTTACCGGAGCAGTCGGGCTCGGTCTGGCTGGCCTCGGCCTTGGGCGGAGTCCACGTCTTGCCGAGCTGCTGGGCGATGGACGCGTAGTACCCGTCCAGGTCGGGCGTGATCGACTCGAGCATCTTCGCGAACGGCAGGTTGCCGCCGGTGGCGCGGTCGTCGGCGTTGGTGAACGCCCGCTGCGTGAAGACGCGGTTCTGCACGGTCATCGCGGCGCAGAACTTGGTGCCCTGCTCGTACCCGTCCTGGAACGCCGCGACGCGGTCGAACGCGCTGCCGTGCGCCTGCTCGTCAGTGGGCGACGTGCCCACCGGGTCGCGGAACGTGATCAACGCGCCCAGCGCTGAGTCGAGCGTGTTGGAGCCGATGTCGAGGTGGTCGGACTTGCCGTCGTTGACCCACCGGATGAACGAGCCGGCGAAGCAGTCGGCCATGGCCTCGGTGAGGATCGTGGGGAACCGTTCCGGCTCGCGGCGTTCGGCCTCCGGGGTGATGCCCATGCGGCGCTGCACGGCGTGGCCCATCTCGTGCGCCAGCACGATGACCACGGCGGCCTGCCCGAACTTGTCCTCCAGCACGGGCAGCAACGCGGTCCGGTCCCAGGCGATCGCGTCGGCGGCGGGGCAGTAGAAGGCGTTGCCTTCGACGTCCGAGGCCTTCTGGGTGCACGGCGGCGGCTTGGCGGTGTTGTCGGAGGTGTCGACGGAGTAGTAGCCGCCGGTGAGCTTCTGCCACGGCTTGTTGAACGTCGGCTGGGACGCGTCGGTCCAGAACTGCTCGATGTCCGTCAGCGCGGTCGCGGCCAGCTGGTCGATGCGGCCGCCGTCCGTGCCGCGGACCACGGCCGTGTCGATGCCCTCGTTGTTCACCACCTTCGCGGCGACCGGACGGCCTGGGATTGCGTTGGAGCACCCGGTGACCACGAGTGCCAAGACGACCAGGAACGCGATCCGAGAGTGCCGCATCACCCCATTGTGCCGGGTGCGCGGTGTGGTGGGGGGCATGTCAAGGCCAACGTGCCTCACCCCGCACCGGTTCAGGTGCGTTGGGCTGATAGTGGGACGTTCGGACTGCTCGCACCGATGCAGTCGTGCACGCCGACCCCGTCAGCGACATAGGACTCGTCGCTCTCGACCTGCAGGTTGTAGACCCAGCCGTCGAATTTCGGCGAGGTGACGCCCTGCACCCGCCGCCACACAGCGGTGTCGTCGACCTTGGGCAGGTTGGTCCCGTTGCCGTAGGGAAACGACAGGTCGTACCGGGTCTGTCGGGTCGCGGCGTGTCGGTTGAGGCTGGGCTCGGACTGACGCAGACCGACTGGCCGTCCGAGCGTGGTGGCGATGGCGAGCATGTCCAACGCGAGCTGGCGGCACACCGTTACGCCGACCACCAGCTGCCGGTCCTGCCGGTCAGAGCCGTCGCCAGCCAGCCAGCCGTCCAGCAACGCCTCGAGATACGGGGCCGGGCCGTACGTCACGTGCGCGGACAGCCTCTTGTCGCCGTGCTTGGCAGTACCGGGCACCAGGATTTCGAACAACCGCTTCCACGTCTTGCCGTACAGCACGACGATCATGGCCCCGTTCGGGCGCTGCTGAATCCGCGAAGTCGCTCCGAACGCGTCCTTGATCAGGGCACATGTTTCCGGGACCAGGGTGTCGCGTTCGTGGCTGCCGTAGGTCCAGGTGACCTTGTTGGGAGTGACGTTCCCTTCGGCCGCGTACAGGCCGAGCAAGCGACCGAGCGACGGAGTGCGGGCCAACAGCGTCGGCAGTGGCGCGATCTCGCTGATCACGCCGCCGACGTTGATCGTGCCGTCGATGGTCCCTCGCAGGTCCTTGACGTTGACCAAGCGCTCCACGTGGATCAGATCGTCTCCGGCGGCGTGGTAGCGGGTGATCGACACGTGGTCGCCGTTGCGGAGATCCTTCGCGGCGACGTAGCCGCGAGTCGTGCGCACCGGGTGGTTCGGAGTGCAGTGCAGTGGCATGTGCCCGCGAAAGGTCACCTCCACCAGACCGTCGTCCGCGCGCCGCACCATCGTGTGCAGTACCCGCCCGGTACGCCCTTCGGCGGTGACCACCTCGTCGAGCAGCCGGATCTGCTCGATGGGGCGCTGGCTGCCGTCGGCCAGGCGCACGTACGTCCCGGCCGGGACGCACACGCTCAACGGTTGGAAAGCCCTCTTCATGGCAACGTCACTCGTCGAGCACGAAGTACAGGACGCCGGTCGGCGGCAGCTGCAGCACGGCGGACGCCGGCCGGCCGTGCCACGGCTTCTCCTCGGCCACGACGCCGCCGAGGTTCCCGACACCGGACCCGCCGTACAGGGCCGAGTCGGTGTTCACGACCTCGCGCCACCGGCCGACAGCGGGCAGCCCGACCCGGTAGTCGTGGTGCGGCCCGCCGGAGAAGTTGGCCACGACTGCGACGACGGACCCGTCCTCACCGTGCCGCAGGAACGACAGCACGTTGCCGCCCGAGTCGTTCGCGTCGATCCACGAGAACCCGGTGGGCGTGACGTCCGCCGAGAACAACGCGGGCGAAGACCGGTACACCGCGTTGAGGTCGCGCATCAAGGACTGGATCCCGACGTGCAGCGGCTCCGAGAGCAGGTGCCAGTCGAGCGACCGCGACTCGGACCACTCCTGCTCCTGGCCGAACTCGCCGCCCATGAACAGCAGCTGCTTGCCGGGGTGCGCCCACATGAACGCGAGCAGCGACCGCAGACCCGCGGCTTTGTTCCACGCGTCACCGGGCATCCGCTCCCACAGCGAACCCTTGCCGTGCACCACCTCGTCGTGCGACAGCGGCAGGCAGAAGTTCTCGCTCCACGCGTACACCAAGGAGAAGGTCATCTCGTTGTGGTGGAAGGAGCGGTGGACGGGCTCGCGCGACAGGTAGTGCAGCGTGTCGTGCATCCAGCCCATGTTCCACTTGAAGCCGAACCCGAGGCCGCCCAGGTGCGTCGGCCGGGTGACGCCGGGCCACGCCGTCGACTCCTCGGCCACCATCACCACGCCGGGGTGTCGCCGGTAGACGGTCGCGTTCAGCTCCTGCAGGAACCGCACGGCGTCCAGGTTCTCGCGGCCGCCGAACTCGTTCGGCAGCCAGCCGTCCGCGGGGCGCGAGTAGTCGAGGTACAGCATCGAGGCGACGGCGTCAACGCGCAGGCCGTCGAGGTGGAACTCCTCGATCCAGTACAGCGCGTTGGCCACGAGGAAGTTGCGCACCTCGTTGCGGCCGAAGTCGAAGACGTACGTGCCCCAGTCCAGCTGCTCGCCGCGCCGGGGGTCGGCGTGCTCGTACAACGCGGTGCCGTCGAACTTGGCCAGCGCCCAGATGTCCTTCGGGAAGTGCGCGGGCACCCAGTCGACGATCACGCCGATCCCGGCCTGGTGCAACGTGTCCACGAAGAAGCGGAAGTCGTCCGGCGAGCCGAAGCGCGACGTCGGCGCGTAGTACGACGTCACCTGGTAGCCCCACGAGCCGCCGAACGGGTGCTCGGCGACCGGCAGCAGCTCGACGTGCGTGAAACCCAGGTCCGACACGTAGGCGGCGAGCTCGGCGGCCATCTCGCGGTAGCCGAGGCCCTGCTTCCACGAGGCCAGGTGCACCTCGTACACCGACATCGGCGCGTTCGCCCAGTGGGTCGCCTCGCGCTGCGCCTCCCACCCCGCATCGCCCCACGCGTAAAACGAATCGGTCACCACGGACGCGGTCGCCGGGGGGACCTCGGTGGCGAACGCCATCGGGTCGGCCTTCTCGTGCCACGCGCCGTCCGCGCCGAGGATCCGGAACTTGTAGCGGGAACCGACCGGCACGTTCGGGATGAAGATCTCCCACACGCCGGAGGAACCCATGGAGCGCAACGGGTTCGCCCGCCCGTCCCAGCCGTCGAAGTCACCGGTCACGCGCACACCGCGCGCGTTCGGCGCCCACACCGAGAACGAGACGCCGGACACGACACCGGTGGCGGTCTCGTAGGAACGCGGGCGCGCGCCGAGCACGTCCCACAGCCGCTCGTGCCTGCCCTCGCCGATCAGGTGCAGGTCCAGCTCGCCGACGGTCGGCAGCCACCGGTACGGGTCGTCCACCTCGACGACGTTGCCGTGGTAGTCGATCTCCAGCCGGTAGTCGCCTGGATGCTCCGGCAGCTCGCCGGTGAACAGCCCGTCGCGCAACGGGGACAGCTCGATCCGCTTGTCGCCCGCCAGCACCGCCACGGACGACGCACCCGGCCGGAACGCGCGCGCGACCACTCCGTCACCGACGTGGTGCACGCCGAGCACGGAGTGCGGGTCGTGGTGCGAGCCCGCCAGGATCCGATCGAGGTCCTCTTTCACGACTCACTCTCCTCCGCTGGTGATCCGGGCGATCGACGACAGGGGGATCGTCAACCACTCCGGCCGGTTCGCGTGCTCGTAAGCGACCTCGTAGACCGCCTTGTCCAACTCGAACGCCTGCAACAGGAAGGCGTGCTCGCGCGGGTCCGACAAGACCTCCGCGTACCCGTCGCAGAACGCCGCGCGGTTGCGCCGCGCCCACTCCAGCGCTCGGTAGGCGAGCTGGTCGTCGTCCTGACCGACCAGCAGCTGGTGCGCCGCGTAGTCGAAGGATCGCAGCATTCCGGCCACGTCGCGCAGTGGCGAGCGCATCGCCGTCCGCTCCGCGATCGGTGCGGCGGGCTCACCTTCGAAGTCGATCAGCAGCCAGCCCTGCACGGTCCGCAGCACCTGACCGAGGTGCAGGTCGCCGTGGATGTGCTGGATCGCGATGTCGCCGAGGTGCTCGCGCGCCTGCTCGAACACCTCCCGCAGCGCCGCCGAGTGCTCGCCCAGCTCCGGGACGTCGTGCAGCACGGCGTCCAAACGGGACTGCATCGACGCGATCGCCGACGCGATCTCGGTGGCGCCCGCGGTCTGCGTGCCGAGCGCCCGCGCCAGGTCCGCGTGCACGGACGCCACCGCGTGGCCCAGCCGGTGCGCCTCGGCCGCGAAGTCGCCGCCGACCTCGTCCGCGTGCAGGTCCGCCTCGGCCATCAGGTCGCGCACGCTGGTCGTCGCCATCGCCCAGCCGTCGACCGCGTCGGGCAGGAACTCCTGCAGCATGCCGAGCGTCACCGGCGTGCCGTCGAGGTCCGTCGTGATCGACCCGAGCGGCTGCGCGATGTGCTGGCAGCCGACGCCGCGCAGCGCCCGGTGCAGCACCAGGTCCGGGTTCTCGCCGAGCGTCAGCTTGCGGAACAGCTTCAGGATGTACTGCTGTCCGTAGATCAGCGACGTGTTGGACTGCTCGACCCCGACCGGCCGTCCGCGCAGCCCGGTGCGCAGCTCGGTGTCCGGCTCGTGCGCGAACACCAGGCCGTCCACCCGCTCGCCGCGGGCGATCAGGTCGAGGAGCACGCCGTTCAGCTCGGGGTCGGCCGTCGACTCGTAGGAGTCGGCCAGTTCGGAGATCAGCAGCTGGTACGGGCTCGACCGGCCGTCCTGGTCGACCGCGACGATCACGTGCACCAGGTCGTCGTCCAGCAGTGTCGTCCGAAGTGGACGGACGCCGCTGACGGGCCGGTCCTTGCCGCCGAACCAGCGCAGGTTCGGCAGCATGTCCGGCAGCGCGGACACCAGCTTGTCGACGAGTTCGTGCGGGTCGATCACGCGGTTCACCTCGTTTCGCCGCCGGGAACTGAGTCGTCGCCTGCCTCGACCAGCTGGAACCAGTAGAACCCGTGGCCGGGCAGCGTGAGCAGGTAGGGGAGCTCGCCGACCATCGGGAAGCGCACCCCGCCGGTCAGCTCCAATGGCGTGCTGCCGCGGTGGTCGGACAGGTCCAGCTCGACCGGCTGCGGGAACCGCGAGAGGTTGTTGACGCACAGCACGATGTCCTCGTGGCCGTCCGGCCGCCGCCACCGCCGCTTGTACGCCAGCACGCTCGGGTTCGAGCCGCCGAGCTCGGTGAAGTCGCCCTCCGCGAACGCGTGGTGCTGCTTGCGCACCTCGATCATGTGCCGCGTCCAGTTGAGCAGCGACGACGTGTTGTTCAGCTGCGCCTCGACGTTCAGGCCCTGGTAGCCGTACACCGGGTCCATGATCACCGGCAGGTAGATCCGGCCGGGGTCGCAGTTCGAGAAACCCGCGTTGCGGTCCGGCGTCCACTGCATCGGCGTGCGCACCGCGTCGCGGTCCGCGAGCCAGATGTTGTCGCCCATGCCGATCTCGTCGCCGTAGTACAGCACCGGCGAACCGGGCAGTGACAGCAGCAGCGCGGTGAACAGCTCGTGCTGGTTGCGGTCGTTCTCCAGCAACGGGGCCAGCCTGCGGCGGATGCCGATGTTGGCCTTCATCCGCGGGTCCTTGGCGTACTCCGCGTACATGTAGTCGCGCTCTTCGTCGGTCACCATCTCGAGCGTCAGCTCGTCGTGGTTGCGCAGGAAGATGCCCCACTGGCAGCCGTCCGGGATCTGCGGCGTCTGCGCCAGGATCTCCGAGATCGGGAACCGCGACTCGCGCCGCACCGCCATGAAGATCCGCGGCATCAGCGGGAAGTGGAACGCCATGTGGCACTCGTCGCCACCGACCTCCGCCTCACCGAAGTACTCCACGACGTCCGACGGCCACTGGTTCGCCTCGGCCAGCAGCACCCGGCCGGGGTACTCGTCGTCGACGACCTTGCGGCACCGGCGCAGGAACTCGTGCGTGCGCGGCAGGTTCTCGCAGATCGTGCCCTCCTCCTCGAAGAGGTAGGGCACCGCGTCGAGCCGGAAGCCGTCGATGCCGATGTCCAGCCAGAACCGCAGGACGTCCAGCATCGCTTCCTGCACGTCCGGGTTCTCGTAGTTGAGGTCCGGCTGGTGCGCGAAGAAGCGGTGCCAGAAGAACTGCCCGCGCACCGGGTCGTAGGTCCAGTTGGAGGTCTCCGTGTCGACGAAGATGATCCGCGCGTCCGAGTAGCGCGAGTCGTCGTCGCTCCACACGTAGTAGTCGCCGTACGGGCCGTCCGGGTTCTGCCGCGACTCCTGGAACCAGGGGTGCGCGTCGGAGGTGTGGTTGAGCACCAGGTCGGTGATCACCCGGATCCCGCGCCGGTGCGCCTCCTCCAGCAGGTACACGAAGTCCTCGACGGTGCCGAACTCCGGCAGCACGGCGCGGAAGTCGCTGATGTCGTACCCGCCGTCGCGCAGCGGCGAGGCGTAGAACGGCGGCAGCCACAGGCAGTCGACGCCGAGCCACTCGAGGTAGTCCAGGCGCGACGCGAGGCCGCGCAGGTCGCCCGTGCCGTCGCCGTTCGAGTCGCTGAACGCGCGCACCAGCACCTCGTAGAACACCGCGCCCTTGTACCAAACGGGGTCGCGCGGCGCGGCCTTCGCGGACTGGAAGTCCTCGGCCTGCGGTTCGGTCAGCAGGCCACCCGCGGTGATGGCCTCACCGGTGTGCGGGACGCCCTCCAGCCCGAGGGCAGCGTCGGGACGTGTTTCTTCGACCATGTACTGCTCCCACGTCATCGGGGGTTGCGGGGGACCCCTAGGAAAATCGGCGCTGCAGGCTGACGATGTGCGCGACAGCACGCCATGGTTCGAGGCGGACGAAGTTGGCCTGACCCCAGTCCCACGTCTCGCCGGTGACCTCGTCGTGCGCGATGAGGCGCTCGTGCCAGTCGAACCCGAGTGCGGGGAGATCGAGCCACAGGGTGCCCTCCTGTGGACCGTGCGGATCGAGGGTGACCACCACGACGACCGTGTCGCCGGTCTCGGGATCGCGTTTCGAGTACGCGATCAGCGACTCGTTCTCGATGGACTGGAACCGGAGCGTGCGCATCTGCTGCAACGCGGGGTGCGCGCGCCGCGCGTGGTTCAGCTTGCGCAGCCACGGCTCCAGTGAGCGCCCGTCGTGCAGCGCGCGTTCGTAATCGCGGGGACGCAGCTGGTACTTCTCCGAGTTGAGGTACTCCTCGCTGCCCGGCTTCACGGCCTCGTGCTCGAACAGCTCGTAGCCCGAGTACACGCCCCACGTCGGCGCCATCGTCGCCGCGAGCGCGGCCCTGATCGCGAACATGCCGGGCCCGCCGTGCTGCAGCGACTCGTGCAGGATGTCCGGCGTGTTGACGAAGAGGTTCGGCCGCCCCTCGTTCCAGTGGTCCCGGATGTCCTCGCCGAACTCGACCAGCTCGTGCTTCGCCGTCCGCCAGGTGAAGTAGGTGTACGACTGGGTGAAGCCCAGCTTCGCGAGCCCGTAGAGCCGCGCGGGACGGGTGAACGCCTCGGACAGGAAGAGCACGTCCGGGTAGGCGTCCTTGACCGTCCAGATGAGCCACTGCCAGAAGTCCGGCGGCTTGGTGTGCGGGTTGTCGACCCGGAAGATCCGCACCCCGTGCTCGACCCAGTGCAGCACGACGCGCAGCACCTCGTTGTAGATGCCCTGCGGGTCGTTGTCGAAGTTGACCGGGTAGATGTCCTGGTACTTCTTCGGCGGGTTCTCGGCGTACATGATCGTGCCGTCGGGGCGCGTGGTGAACCACTCCGGGTGCTTGAGCACCCACGGGTGGTCCGGCGCGCACTGCAGCGCGAAGTCGAGCGCGACCTCGAGGCCGAGCTCGGTCGCCCGCGCCACGAACGCGTCGAAGTCGTCCATCGTGCCGAGGTCGGGGTGCACGGCGTCGTGCCCGCCCTCGTCCGCGCCGATCGCCCACGGCGAGCCGCAGTCGCTCTCGGCGGCGACGAGCGTGTTGTTGGGGCCCTTGCGGTTCACCCGGCCGACCGGGTGGATCGGCGGCAGGTACGCGACGTCGAAGCCCATCGACGCGACCCGGTCCAGCTCCTTGGCGGCCGTGGTGAACGTGCCGTGGATGGCCTGGCCGGACTCGTCGACGCCGCCGGTCGAGCGCGGGAAGAATTCGTACCAGGAGCCGAACGCGGCTCGCTTTCGGTCGCACCAGATCTTGTGCGTCTTGCCCTTGGTGATCAGCTCGCGCACCGGGTGCTCGACCATGATCGTGTGGACCTCGTCCGCCAGCGACGGGGCGACCCGCTCGCTCAGCGGGCGGTCCTCGTCGCGCAGCGCCGTCGCGGCGTTCGCGAGCAACGCGCGTTCGCGCCTGCGGTCCGGCCTGCGGCTGACCCGGTCGAGCAGCCGCGCGCCGAGCTCGAGGTCGTTGGCGAGGTCACCGGGACCCTGCCCGGCGGCGATCTTCACCTCCACCGCGTGCCGCCACGTCCGCCACGGGTCGCTCCAGGCGTCCACTCGGAACGTCCACTGGCCTTCCGCGTCGGGGACGATCACCGCGCCCCAGCGATCCAGTCCGACACCGACCTCGACCATCCGGGTCTGTCTCGCCACCCGGTCGTCCGGCCCGCGCCACGTGACCGTGGCGGCCAGCGCGTCGTGTCCCTCCCGCCAGACCGTCGCCTGGATCGGGACGTGTTCTCCCACAACGGCTTTCGCGGGGTACCGCCCCGCGCTCACCGCCGGGGAGACGTCGTCGATGCCGAGCCGTCCGCTCATGCGCAGCGCCCCTCTCGCCGTGTTTGTGCCAATCCTGCCTTGCTCGATCAAGCCGCCGATCACCGGGCAGGTCACGGCGGGAGTCCCACCCAGTCCGTACCCCGTACTTGTCGATCGCACACCCTTGTCCCGAGCGTGTCCAGAGGAGGCCGCCAGTACTGGTAGATAACGCTGTTATCGGCACGTCGGCGGTGGTCGGTCGGTACTCTCGGCCGCCGTGACCAAGCTTGGTGACCGATACCTCCTGCTCGACGAGCTGGGCAGCGGTGCGATGGGCGTGGTGTGGCGGGCGCGCGACGAGCTGCTGCACCGCGAGGTCGCGATCAAGCAGCTGCTGCTGCCCGATCTGGCGCCCCGGCAGGTGGACGAGGCCTGTCAACGGGCGATGCGGGAGGGCCGGATCGCGGCCCGGCTGCAGCACCCGAACGCGATCGGGGTCTTCGACGTCGTGATCGAGGACGGCAAGCCGTGCCTGGTCATGGAGTACCTGCCGTCCCGCAGCCTGTCCGCTGTGCTCGCCGAACGAGGTCCGCTGCCGCCTGCCGAGGCCGCGCGGATCGGCGTGCACGTCGCTGCGGCGCTCGCCGCCGCGCACGAGGCGGGGATCGTGCACCGGGATGTCAAACCCGGCAACGTCCTCATCGGATCCAACGGCAGCGTCAAGATCACGGACTTCGGGATCTCCCGAGCGGCCGGTGACGTGGCGGTCACCCGGACCGGGATGCTGGCGGGCACGCTCGCCTACCTCGCGCCCGAGCTGGCCCGCGGCGCGGACCCCGACGCCGCGTCGGACGTGTTCTCGCTCGGGGCGACCCTCTACGCGCTGACCGAGGGACAGCCGCCGTTCGGGCGCACCGACAACGACTTCGGCCTGCTCTACAAGATCTCGATGGGACAGATCACGCCACCCGCGCGGTCCGGCGCGCTCGGGCCCCTGCTCTCCCGGCTGCTGGCGATCGACCCCGCGGCCAGGCCGACCGCCGCGCAGGTCGCCGAGCTGCTGGCGGGCATCACCGGTCCGGCCACCGCCGTCCAGCCCGTGCCGAAGCGGCGCACGGGCGTGGTCGTCGCCGCCGCTGCGGTGGTGCTCGTCGCGACGGTCGTGGCCGCGTCGTTCCTGGTCGACCGCGGCTGGACCGCGGGGTCGGTCGGCAGTTCGACGCCGCAGACGTCCCAGTCGACATCCCAGTCGGCGTCTGCGCAGCACACGGCGTTCACCACGCGGCAGGTGGACGCCTTCGTTCAGCAGCACTTCGCCAAGCTGCCGAAGGACACCGCGGGCGCGCGGCAGGACTGGGCGCCGGAGTTCCGGCCCGCCGAGTGGAACGACGATCAGTTCTGGAGCGCGTACGAGGTGGTGGCGATCTACGGCGCACCGGTGATCAGCAGCAGCGCGCAGGACGAGAGGTTCGCCGTCAAGGTCGACCTGACGCTGCGCAGGCGGGACGCCGCCGAGCACGACGTGTCGATCAAGTCCCACCAGCTCGACGTGATGGCCAGGGACGGCAGGCTGCTCATCACCCACGCGATCGAGGCCGGCAACTGACCCCGCCTGTGGGCTGACTCTCCTGTCGCGCTGTTTGCGCAGGTCGCGGGCTCGTTCGTCTTGATCGGTTCTGCAAGTCGTTGCAGGCTTGGCCGGGAATCTTGTCGAGGCATCGGGGGCGGGAGATAAGGTCGCTCGCCATGCGAGCACTTCGCCGGTTCACCGTCCGAGCCAGCCTGCCGGAGCCTCTGTCCGCGCTGGCCACGCTCGCCACCAACCTGCGCTGGACGTGGCATCCGCCGACGCAGGATCTGTTCGCCTCGATCGACGCCTCCGTCTGGTCCGAGGTGGGTGGCGACCCGCTGCGCCTGCTGTCCGTTGTCGACGCGGGGCGGCTCGAGACACTGGCACGCGACGAGCAGTTCCTCCTCCGCGTCCGCGCACTGGCCGACGACCTCGACCGGTACGTCACCGGTCCGCGGTGGTACCAGAAGCGCCAGGACGAGATCACGCAGCGGAGAGAGCACGGCGTCGGTGACGACAAGCCGTTGCCCACGTCCGTCGCGTACTTCTCGATGGAGTTCGGTGTCACCGAGGCGCTGCCCAACTACTCGGGAGGTCTCGGCATCCTCGCCGGTGACCACCTGAAGGCGGCGTCGGACCTCGGCGTGCCGCTGATCGCGGTCGGGCTGCTCTACCGGTCCGGGTACTTCCGCCAGTCGCTGTCGCTGGACGGCTGGCAGATCGAGCACTACCCGGTGCTCGACCCGCGCGGCCTGCCGCTGGAGCTGCTGACCGAGCCGTCCGGGCTGCCGCTGCTCGTGCACGTGTCCATGCCTGGCAACAGGGTGCTGCGCGCCAAGGTGTGGAAGGCCCAGGTCGGCCGGATCCCGCTGCTGCTGCTCGACTCCGATGTGGAGCAGAACGACGACGACCTGCGCGGCGTCACCGACCGCCTCTACGGCGGCGACCAGGGGCACCGCATCCGCCAGGAGATCCTCGCCGGCATCGGCGGCGTGCGCGCCGTGCGCACCTTCTGCGAGCTCACCGGCCACCCGCAGCCCGAGGTGTTCCACACCAACGAGGGCCACGCCGGATTCCTCGGCCTGGAGCGGATCCGCGAGTACATCACCAACGAGGGCCTCGACTTCGACCAGGCGCTGGCCGCGACCCGCGCCGGTGCCGTCTTCACCACGCACACGCCCGTGCCCGCCGGCATCGACCGCTTCCCGGTCGACCTCGTCCAGCACTACTTCGGCGACGAGCAGCTCGTGCCCGGCGTGAACACGCAGCGGATCCTCGCGCTCGGCGCCGAGGACAACCCCGGCATGTTCAACATGGCGCACATGGGACTGCGCCTCGCGCAGCGCGCGAACGGCGTGTCCAAGCTGCACGGTGAGGTCTCGCGGGACATGTTCCGCGGCCTGTGGCCGGGCTTCGACGTCACCGAGGTGCCGATCGGCTCGGTCACCAACGGCGTGCACGGCCCGACCTGGGCGGCGACCGAGATCAGCAAGCTGCTCGGCGGCTCGGACGCGGACACCGCGTCGTCCAGCACTGGCTTCGGCTCGTTCGAGCCGGTCACCGACGGGCTGCTGTGGGAGCTGCGCTGCGAGCTGCGCGCGCGGCTCGTCGGCGAGGTCCGGCGGCGGCTGCGGGAGTCGTGGCTGCAGCGCGGCGCGTCGGCGCTCGAGCTCGGCTGGACCGACTCCGTGTTCGACCCGAGCGTGCTCACCGTCGGCTTCGCCCGGCGCGTGCCCACCTACAAGCGGCTCACGCTGATGCTGCGCGACCCGGAGCGGCTGCGGCACCTGCTGCTGCACCCGGAACGTCCCGTGCAGCTCGTCGTCGCGGGCAAGTCGCACCCGGCCGACGACGGCGGCAAGGCGCTGATCCAGCAGATCGTGCGCTACGCCGACGAGGCGGGCGTGCGGCACCGGATCGTGTTCCTGCCGGACTACGACATGTCCATGGCCCGGTACCTGTACTGGGGCTGCGACGTGTGGCTGAACAACCCGATGCGCCCGCTCGAGGCGTGCGGCACGTCCGGCATGAAGGCCGCGCTGAACGGCGGGCTCAACCTGTCCATTCGCGACGGCTGGTGGGACGAGCTCTACGACGGCAGCAACGGCTGGGCCATCCCGACCGCCGACGGCGTCGCGGACCCGATCCGCCGTGACGACCTGGAGGCCAACGCGCTCTACGAGCTGCTCGGCTCGCAGGTCGCGCCGCTGTTCTACGACCGAGGCGAGGACGGCGTGCCGACCCGCTGGATGTCGATGGTGCGGCACACGCTCGCGTCGCTCGGCCCGGTCGTGCAGGCGTCGCGCATGGTCCGCGAGTACGTCGAGACCTACTACGCGCCTGCCGCGGCGTCCGCGCACAACGTGCTCGGCGAGGGCTTCCGCGGCGCGAAGGAGCTGTCCGCCTACCGGCACCGGCTGCGCGCGTCGTGGACGCGGGTGCGGGTGCTCGACAGCGACCTGTCCATCGGCGGTCCGGCCGTGCCCGTGCTGGGTGCGCCGGTCCACGTGCGGGCGCGGGTCGAGCTGGCCGGGCTGGAGCCGTCCGAAGTGGACGTCCAGGTCGTGCTCGGCAAGGTCGGCGACAGCGACGAGCTGTACGACCTCGTGAGCGCGCCGATGCACTACGCGGGCAACGGCAACTACGAGGTCGACGTGCCGCTGCCGCACGCCGGGACCCTCGGCTACACCGTCCGCGTGCTGCCCCGGCACAACCTGCTGGCCTCCCCGGCCGAACTCGGTCGCGTCGTCCTGGCCTCGTGAGATCAACTCAGGGCATCCGGTTCGCGGGTTTGAAGCGGACTGGATGCCCTGATGCGTCTATCTTGACGCCCCTCTGGTGACTGCTGGTCACCTGCTTCGCGCCTGCGTGCTCATTTGTGCCCTTCCCTCATTGGAATGAGGGCGTTTCGTTCGGGTGATTTCCTCATCTCCGCTGGTAGAGCCTGGTATGCGGGCATACGCTCTGTCGCATGGAATGACCCGGTGCCCGCAAATACGGACATTCTCGGGTTGGTTTACTGGAAATGCGCATGAGGAAAGCAGGTAGCCGTGAAGAAAACAGTTACCGTTATCTCGCTCGTCGCAGTTGTGTTTACCGCCTCGATCGTCCCCGCAGCCTCCGCCTCCGACCACCGCGCTGATCCACCCGCCGCCTGCGCTGGGCTCGTGACGCAGCTCGTCGACACCCTCAAGAAAGTGATCGGATCGCTCACGGCTCTGCCTCCGAATCCGGGCAACGCCGCCGCCCCGCTCGGCGACATCCTCGGCGTGCTGTCCGCGTTGCAGGGCGCGAAGTGCCTGCCGACGCCACCGGTGAGCGCGCCCGTCGCGCTGCCCGTCGACCTGCAGTGGCAGGGCCCCGAGGAGTGCCTGCCGGTCGTCATGAGCCTGTTCTCGAACGTGTTCGGCCTGCTCGGCAAGGTGCTGCCGGGCGCGGGTCTGCCGGACCCGACGAAGTTGTTGTCGCTGGTCACGGACCTGCTCAAGACGTTGACCGACGCGCTGCAGAAGTGCGGCCTGCCCGCACCTCCGGGTGGCCTGCCGACGCTGCCCGGACTCCCAGGACTGCCCACCTGACCGCGGGGTAGGGAAAGGGGCTGTCACCCTCACCGGTGACAGCCCCTTTCTCTTGTGACGCACCGCGTTATTCGGCTTGCTGTGGAATAGAGTCCGTGAGCTGCCCGGTCACTCTTCAGAACCGGGTCAAGCGGTATTCCGGGAATGCGCACAATGGTGCGACAGATTCCTGTTCCGGCGCGAACCGGGGCTAATGTCCGTCCGGGGTGGCGGGACTAACCGATCGACAGTCGGGCGCGGGTCGCCGCGACCCTCGGGAACCAGCCCGCGAGCTCGTGGGCGACGTCCATGAGCTCGCGGGCCTTCTTGTTGTCACCGGCCGCCATGTACGCCTTCGCGACCGTCGTCAGGCCGTCCGCCCGGTCGACCGCTCGCTCGCTCGACTCGGCGGCCCGGTTGCCCAGGTCGATCGCGCTGCTCGTGTCGCCTTCCAGCAGGGCGATGATCGCCAGCGTTCCGGTCGCGCGGTACGAGGGGTAGCCGACCTGGATGGCGCCTTCGAGGGTGCGGCGGGCCGCCGGGACCCCGATCTCGCCCGGCAGCTGGCCCGCGTCGACGGCCAGCGCGGTGAGCCCGGCCGTCGTCGCCATCACGTACGCCATCTCCCGCGGCGACAGGTCCTGCCTGCTGACGAGCCCGGTGACCAGGCCGAGCGCCTGGCCGTACTGGTTGCGGCCGCAGAGCGTCGAGATCTGGAGCCCGATGACCGTCAGCAGCTCGGGGTGCTCGCCGGTGAGCTCGGCCGAGATCCGCTCGGCGGTGTCGAGATCGCCGACGTTGAACGCGTCCTTCGCCGCCGTGATGCGCGGCGTCGACTCCATCTCGGCCAGCTCGCGTCCGGCGAGGCGGGGGAGTCCGAGCACGAACCAGCCGATGCTCGTGCCGCCCGGCTTGCGCACCGGGATGAGCTCGTAGACGAGCGCGGCCGCGGCGGCGAGCGCGAGTCCCTTGCCCAGGTCCGCGCCGACGGTCAGCCAGGTGGCGGCGGCCGTCGCGGTGGCGGTGACCGCGGAGGCGGCGCCCGCCGCGACCATCCTGCGGCGCACCGGTGTCCGCTCGCCCGCGATGCCGACCGTGAAGAGCACGGGGATGTTGCGCAGCACCACGCGGCGCTTGGCCGTCGTCCACTCGCGGAGCTCGCCGCCGATGCCGATGATCACGTGGGTGACCCGCAGTCCGAAGAGGACCGCGCCCAGCATCAGCCCGAGCTGGAACGCCGCCTGCACCAGCAGCAGCCCCAGCAGTGTTCCCGCCAGGCTCGCGAAGCCAGGCGCCCACAGTTCCGCGATTGCGACGACCAGCGCCGCAGACCCCCACCGCACATACCTCACGGGAGGCAGACGCTACCGGCCGCCGCGGGTTCCTCAGGAGACCGCCTGCGATCCACCTTCGCGAATCGGCAGCCCGGCCGCGCGCCACGCCCGGTAGCCGCCGATCAGGTCGGTCGCCTTGGGCAGCCCGATGCGCTTGAGGTCGCGCGCCGCGAGGCTCGACGAGTACCCCTCGTTGCACACGACGATCACCGGCGTGTCCTTCGTGAAGCCGGGCAACCGCCAGTCGCCGCTCGGGTCGAGCCGCCACTCCAGCACGATCCGCTCCACGACCACGGACCCCTCGATCTCACCCTCGGCGAGCCGGTTGTGGTGCGGCCGGATGTCGACGATCAACCCGCCCAGCCTCCGCAGACCGTCCGCTTCTTCAGGACTCACGCGCGTGATCTCGGCGCGCGCGTCTTCGAGGAACGCGTCGACGCTCACGGACCCTCCAGGTCGGCTCGGAGCTTCAGCTCGGCCAGCGGCAGTCGTTGCGCCGGCAGCGGTGGTATCTCGGCGGGGATGTCCGCGAGACTCGGGTACTCCCTCGTCGGCACCAGCGGCGGCGAGTACGCGTGCACCGTCGCCGCCGGCTTCTCCCCGGCGTTGCGCACCTGGTGCGCCCGCCCCGACCCGAACCCGACGGCCTCGCCGGTGTGCCGGACCGTGGTCCTGATCGGGCCGGAGGGGTACCGGTAGTCCTCGGTCAGCTCGCCGGTCAGCACGGTGAAGCTGCCCGCGGCGCCACCGTGGTCGTGCGGCTCGGTGCCCTGGCCGGGCAACCAGCTCAACAACCACAGCTCGACGCCCTCGGTGAGGCCGAGCCTGGTCCACCAGCGCTGCTCAGGCACGTACCGCAGCACCTGGAGCAGAGGCGTGGTCAGTTCACTCGCGACCGTCGACGTCAGCTCGCGCAGCTCGCGCGGCGTCCACAGGTCGCGGTCCGGGTGGATGAGGTCGCGCAGGAACTGGACGTCCAGCGCGGGGTGCAGGTCTGCTCCAGAAATGGTCGTGGTCACGCGTGCGCTCCTGATGGCTTGCTTCCGGAATGCCGACAGCGCGGCGCTCGGATCTAGCGCCGCGGGCAGCTACACGCACACGAGGCGACCAGCACGAGGTCGATCGTGCGGTCGGACCACAGGAAAGCCACGAGGCGATGTTGGCACGGGTACCTCGTGTTCGGCTAGTGCTCCCAGGCAATGGACACGAACGTTGCGATGTCCGGGGGAGTTCTGCAGGCGGGGCTTTGGTGGTGGGCCTCCCCGCCCCCGGCCGTTCGGATGCTTGGGATCATTCGGCTGCCGGTTTGTGCTCGGAGGCCGCGCCCGGTTGGCAGTGCGGGGGTCGCTAGTGCGGCGGGCGCTCTTTTCTTTTGGTACCTGCCGGTTTCGCTGGGGCTCTCTTGGTATCTGCCGGTTTCGCCGGGCTCTTTTGGCGCCTGCCGGTTGGGCCGGTGCGCCTCTGGTATCTGCCGGTTTGGTCGGTGCTCTCTTGGTTCTGCCGGATCGTGGTGGGTCGCCGGGTGTGCTGGCGTCGCTTCGCTCGCTCGTTCTCGGCTTACGTGCCTGCAGGGCCGGGGATTGTCGGTGCTGGCTGAGAGCATCGACTCGGGGGTTCTCGCTGCCAGGGGACGCCTGCGTGAGCGTGGCCTGGCAGCGAGCTACCGGGCACGTCGACACGCCGAAAAAACGCCGCGTCCCGTACACCTCAGACCCCAAAAACCCAGCCCCGACAACGCGGGTACGTCGACACGCCTGAATCTCGCCCGACCTCGTACTCGGCCGCGCCCGGCGAAGAGCGCCAACGTCGGGCGAGCGTCAGCGGGGTGCGCGAAGCAGCAGCAAAGACCGGGACTCGAGGGTGAGCTTCGCGCCGGGCGCCAGCGGTGTGCGGTCGGCGGGCGTGCCGTCGAGTGTCGTGGTGTCCAGGAAAGGCTCGAAGGTCGGGCCGTACTGCGCGGCGGGCAGGGTGATGTGGGCGCGGGTGTCGCCCGCGTGCATGAGCAGGAGCCACGAGTTGTCGGAGGTCAGTTCGCCGTCGCGGGTGCGGGACAGGCAGCTCGAGCCGTCGATGAACATGCCCAGGGTGCGGCGGCCCTCGTCGAACCAGTCGGTTTCTGCCATCTCCTCGCCGTCCGGGCGGAACCACACCAGGTCCGGGTTGCCGGACGGGGTGGTGCGGCCCTCGAAGAACTCCGGCTGGCGCAGGGCTGGGGACGTGGCGCGGATGTCGATCAGGCGGCGGGTGAACGAGAGCAGCCAGCGGGAGTCGGCTGTGGAGTCCCACGGGATCCACGAGACCTCGTTGTCGAGGCAGTACGGGTTGTTGTTGCCGCCCTGGGTGCGCCACATCTCGTCACCGGCGACCATCATCGGGGTGCCGGTGGACAGCAGCAGGGTCGCCAGCAGGTTGCGGGCCTGGCGGGCGCGCAGCGTCAGTACGGACAGGTCGGCGGTCTCGCCCTCGGCGCCGCAGTTCCACGAGCGGTTGTCGTCCGTGCCGTCGCGGTTGTCCTCGCCGTTCGCGAGGTTGTGCTTGGTGTTGTACGAGACCAGGTCGCGCAGGGTGAAGCCGTCGTGCGCGGTGATGAAGTTGATCGACTGCCACGGGCGGCGGAGGTCGTCCGCGTAGAGGTCCGACGAGCCGGACAGGCGGTACGCCAGGTCGCGGACGCCGGTGTGGCCGCGCCAGAAGTCGCGGACGGTGTCGCGGTAGCGGCCGTTCCACTCCGCCCACTGGACGCCGAAGTCGCCGACGCGGTAGCCGTCGCCGGTGGCGTCCCACGGTTCGGCGATGAGCTTCGAGCGGCACAGCACCGGGTCTGTCGTGATGGCCGTCAGCAGGGACGAGTCGCGGTCGAAGAAGCCGCCGCGCGGCCTGCCCATCGTGGACGCCAGGTCGAAGCGGAAACCGTCGACGCCGAGCTCGAGCGCCCAGTAGCGCAGCGAGTCGGTGACCAGGCGCACCACCTGGGGCGAGCCGGCGTCCAGGGTGTTGCCGCAGCCGGTGATGTCGACGGTCGAGCCGCCGCCCGCGTGCAGGTAGTAGCCGGGGGCGTCGAAGCCGCGGAAGCACAGGGTCGGGCCGTCCGGGCCGCCCTCGCACGTGTGGTTGTAGACCACGTCGATGATCACTTCGATGCCCGCGGCGTGCATGGCCGCGACCATCGTGCGGAACTCCTGGATCTCGCGGCCCGGCTCGGACGCGTACGCCGCGTGCGGCGCGAAGTAGCCGAGCGGGGAGTAGCCCCAGTAGTTCGGCGCGCGCCTGCGCAGCAGCGACGGCTCGTCCTGGAACGTCTGCACCGGCAGCAGCTCGACGGACGTCACGCCCAGCCGCACCAGGTGCTCGATCACCGCGGGGTGCGCGAGCCCGAGGTACGTGCCGCGCAACCGCTCCGGCACGTCCGGGTGCCGCTTCGTGAACCCGCGCACGTGCAGCTCGTAGAACACCGCCTCCTCGAACGGCACGTCCGGCTTCGTCCCGGTGTCCGCGCCACCCGGCGAGGACACAACGGACAGCGGCACGCTCCCCAGCGAGTCCACAGCCGACGCTGGCCCGTGCATCGGGTCGCCCACGTAACCCAGCGTCGCCTCGACGTCCGTCACCGACCCGCTGATCTGCCGCGCGTACGGGTCGACGAGCAGCTTCGCCGGGTTGCAGCGCAGGCCGCGGCGCGGGTCGTACGGGCCGTGCACGCGGTAGCCGTAGCGCTGACCGGGCGTGACACCGGGCACCAGCCCGTGCCACACGCCGAACGTGCGCTCGGTGAGCTCGATGCGTTTCTCGGACCCGTCGTCGCCGATCAGGCACACCTCGACCGCGTCGGCGACCGCGGACGTCACGGCGAACCGCACCCCTCCCGCCTCGGCGTGCGCGCCTAAGGGGAACGGGCGACCGGCGAGTACATCGGAGGCTGAGTCGGGTCGCGTGGCCATACCTCCGATCTTGTCATCATCCACCGACAAAAAACGCCCTACATAACCCCCTTGGACGGATGGCTGAGGGCGTTCGGAAACAATGGGCCCGTGGCGGACGTCGACGTGACAGATCTGGTCGTGCACATGGCGGGCGTGTCGGTCCGCCGGGGGAAGAACATCCTGGTCGGGAACATCGACTGGGCCGTTGAGCTGGACGAGCGGTGGGTGGTGCTCGGGCCGAACGGCGCGGGCAAGACCACGCTGCTCAGGCTGGCCAGTGCCGAGGTGCACCCGACCAAGGGCAAGGTGCACCTGCTCGGCGAGCGGCTCGGCAAGACCGACATCTCGGAGCTGAAGCCGCGCATCGGGCTGTGCTCGGCTGCGCTGAACGGCCGCGTCCCGGCCGAGGAGAAGGTCGTCGACGTCGTGGTCAGCGCCGGCTACGGCGTGCTCGGCCGCTGGCGCGAGGAGTACGACCAGCTCGACACCGGCCGGGCGCGCGAGCTGCTCGGCACCCTCGGCATCGAGCACCTCGCGGACCGCACCTACGGCACGCTGTCCGAAGGGGAGCGCAAGCGCACCCTCATCGCGCGCGCACTCATGACGGACCCGGAGATGCTGCTGCTCGACGAGCCCGCCGCCGGACTCGACCTCGGCGGCCGCGAGGACCTCGTCGCCAAGCTGTCCGAGCTGGCGATGGACCCGGACGCGCCCGCCACCGTGCTGGTGACGCACCACGTCGAGGAGATCCCGCCGGGCTTCACGCACTGCCTGCTGCTGCGCGAGGGCAGCGTCGTCGCGCAGGGCCTGCTGGACGACGTGCTGACGGAGGAGAACCTCTCCAAGACCTTCGCGCAGGACCTGGAGCTGACGCGCTCCGGCAACCGTTTCTTCGCCCGCAGGAAGGCTTGAGTTACCGCCAGGTAACCTGCGCGGCGAGACCAAGGAGGAGACCGTGGCTGAGTTCGTCAGGCTGGAAGTCGAGGACGGGATCGGCACGATCCGGCTGGATCGCCCCCCGATGAACGCCCTGAACCGGCAGTTGCAGTCCGAGCTCGCGGCCGCCGCCAAGGAGGCGACCGACCGCTCCGACGTCTACGCCGTGATCGTCTACGGCGGCGAGAAGGTCTTCGCGGCTGGCGCGGACGTCAAGGAGTTCGCCACCATCTCGCACGCCGAGATGACGCTGCGGGCCAAGGCGCTCTCGGACGGACTCGGCGCGCTCGCGAGCGTCCCGAAGCCGACGGTCGCCGCGATCACCGGCTACGCGCTGGGCGGCGGCTTCGAGGTCGCGCTCGGCTGCGACCGTCGCATCGCCGGTGACAACGCGAAGCTCGGCCAGCCCGAGATGCTGCTCGGTCTCATCCCCGGCGGCGGCGGCACGCAGCGGCTCGCCCGCCTGGTCGGCCCCGCGAAGGCCAAGGACCTGATCTACACCGGCCGCTTCGTCGGGGCCGAGGAAGCACTGCGGATCGGCATGGTCGACGAGGTCGTCGCGCCGGACGACGTCTACCCGGCCGCGGTCCGCTGGGCGAAGCAGTTCGTCAACGGTCCGGTGCTCGCGCTCGCTGCCGCGAAGGCCGCGATCGACGGTGGCCTCGAGACCGACCTCGAGAGCGGGCTCAAGCTGGAGAGCCACCTCTTCGCGATGCTGTTCGCCACCGAGGACAAGAAGACCGGCGTCGAGTCGTTCATCGCGAACGGACCTGGAAAGGCCAAGTTCAGTGGCAACTGACCCCGCACCGAACCCGCACGCGACGGCCGAGGAGATCGAGGCCGCGTGGCAGGACCCCAAGCTCGCCAACGTCCTCTACCACGACTGGGAAGCCGGGACGTACGACGAGAAGTGGTCGATCTCGTACGACGACCGCTGCATCACCTACGCGGTGGACCGCTTCAAGGCCGTCGCCGGTGACGTCGGCCCGTACGAGCACGCGCTGGAACTGGGCTGCGGCACGGGTTTCTTCCTGCTGAACCTCATGCAGGGCGACGTGATCGAGAAGGGGTCGGTCACCGACCTCTCACCCGGCATGGTCGAGGTCGCGCTGCGCAACGCCGAGCACCTGGGCCTCCCGGTCGACGGCCGGGTCGCGGACGCCGAGCGGATCCCGTACGACGACGACACGTTCGACCTCGTCGTCGGGCACGCGGTGCTGCACCACATCCCGGACGTCCAGGCGGCGATGCGCGAGGTGCTGCGCGTGCTCAAGCCGGGTGGCAAGTTCGTGTTCGCGGGCGATCCGACGAACATCGGCAACTTCTACGCCCGCAAGCTCGGCCAGGCGACCTGGTGGCTGACCACCAACGTCACCAAGGCGATCCCGGCGCTGAACGACTGGCGCCGTCCGCAGGAGGAGTTGGACGAGTCGTCCCGCGCCGCCGCGCTGGAAGCCGTCGTCGACCTGCACACGTTCGACCCCGCCGACCTGGAGCGGACGGCGAAGCGCGCGGGCGCGGTCGAGGTGAAGGCCGTGACGGACGAGCTGACCGCCGCGCTCTTCGGCTGGCCGGTGCGCACGTTCGAGTCCGCGGTGCCGCGCGAGAAGCTCGGCTTCAGCTGGGCGCTGTTCGCCTACCGCACGTGGCAGAACCTGTCCTGGGTGGACCAGAACGTGTTCGCCAAGGTGCTGCCGCGCGAGGTCTTCTACAACGTCTCGGTGACGGGCAAGAAGCCGCTCTGACGTGGGCTACACCTTCTCGCTGGACGACGTGGCGTACCTGCGCTCCGATGCCGGGTGCGCCGCGTTGTCCGAGGTCGCGGCGCTGCCGCTGACCCCGGCGTCGCACCTGCACGACATCGGTGTCGCGCGGAAGACGTCTCCCGACCGCTTCGCCGCGCTCGTCGAGACCGTGCTGCTGCGCCGCCGTGCCCAGTCCAAACTGGACGGTGCGGATGGCTGGCTCTTCACCGACGACGCGCTCCAGCAGGCCACCGCCTCGCCCGTCGCCGGGCACCGCGCGCGGCGCTTCGCCGGACGCGACGTGCACGACGTGACGTGCTCGGTCGGCGCCGACCTGGTCGCGCTCTCGCAGGTCGCCGCGAGGTGCATCGGTTCCGACCTCGACCCGGTCCGCCTCGCCATGGCGCGCAACAACTGCGGACCCGATCAGCTCCTCCTGAAAGCCGACGCGCTGAAGCCCGCGTCGAGGGCGACGGCCGTCACCGCGGACCCCGCGCGCCGCGACTCGGCGGGCCGCCGCAAGTGGCACCCGTCGGACTTCGTGCCGCCGTTGGACGAACTGGCGGACGCCTACGCCGGCCGCGACCTCGCCGTGAAGTGCGCACCCGGCATCGACTTCGCCGTCGCGCCGTGGGCCGACGAGGTCGAGCTCGTGTCGCTCGACGGCCAGGTGCGCGAAGCATGTTTGTGGACAAGGGGTTTGGCGACACCGGGTGTCACGCGCCGAGCCTCCGTCCTGCACGGACGAGGCGAGTGGACGATCACCGACGCCGAGCCGGACGACTGCCCGGTGCGCGCGCCGGGGGAGTGGATCATCGATCCGGACGGCGCGGTCGTGCGGGCCGGTCTGGTGCGGCACTACGCCGCGCGCCACGGGTTGTGGCAGCTCGACGAACGCATCGCCTACCTCAGCGGTGACACCCCGCCACCGGGCATCCGCGCGTTCCGGGTGCTCGAACACGCCCACTACACCGAGAAAGCGCTGCGCACGTCGCTGCGCGCACACGGCATCGGCAGGCTGGAGATCCTGGTGCGCGGCCTCGACGTGGACCCGAACACGTTGCGCAAACGGCTCAAGCTCGCCGGGCCGGACGAGGCCACGGTCGTGCTCACCCGCATCGGCTCCCGCCCCACCGCGGTCCTCTGCCGCGCGACCAGGACGTGAGAGCGCTCCCACCAACGGAATATTACGTAGTGGATGCGCAGCGACACCAGGCGTAATGTGCAGGGCAGCCCCCAGTGCCGCCGCCCGCTGCGAGCAAGAGGCACCCATGCCGAAATGCATGCGATCAACGAGGATCGCAGTGCACTGTTGGGACCGGTTGACCGGCGATGCCATCGCCAGCTGGCTGGACGCACTGCCCGGCTGGTTGGTGGTGGGCACGACTGTCGCGGTCGACGACTTCGTTCTGCTGTGCCGGTTGCGGCCGCCTGATGTGGCCGTGTGCCAGCTCGAACCGGTGGAGCTGGGCCTGCCCCGGCTGCTCAGCCGCACGCTGCCCGGCCTCCACGTGATCGGGATCTGCCCGGAGTTCCGCGACGAGGACGAGATGCTGCTGCGGGCATCCGGTGTGCATCAGGTGGTCTGCGTGCGCGGCGGGCTCGCCTCGTTGCGCGCGGCGCTGGACCGGGCGTGGGTTGGTCGCGCTCCCGCGTCCGCGCCGGGTGCGCTGACCGATCGCGAGCTCGAGGTGCTCGCGCTGGTCTGCATCGGGCTCACGGCCGCGGAGCTGGGCGACAAGCTGCGGCTCAGCCCGCACACCGTGGTCAACCACAAGCGCCGCATCTTCGGGAAGCTCGGCGTGCAGAGCAGGGCGCAGGCCGCGGCCGAGGCGACCCGGCTGGGCCTGATCCGGCCCAACGGCCACGTGCCCGGCGTGCGCGTCCGCCCGGAAGCGGCACCTGCGCTGACCCATCGCGACCACGACATCCTCGCGTCCATCGCGCGCGGCGAGTCCGTCCGGCAGACCGCGCAAGCGCTTGGTATCGCCGTCAAGACCGTGGAGGCCGAACAACATCAACTGTTCGTGAAACTGCGCGTGCACAACCGCGCGCAGGCGCTGACGGAGGCGCAGAGGCTCGGGCTGGCCTAGGAGTTTCTCGTCCTCCTAGTGTTTGTTCGTCCGTGTCACGTGGACGATTGGTCTGGACAATCTCCAGCCATGGGCAATCTGACCAGACGGAGATTCCTGGGAGGCTTCACCGCGGGCGCCGCAGGCGCCATCGCGATGAGACCTTCTTCAGCCGTCGCCGATGTCACGGCACCAGCGACGTCGCCGAGGTTCTTCGGCCGGATGTTCCAGCTTCCCCCGTTCGCCGAGAACACCCCGCGCGTGCAGGAGGCGTTGCGGGCGTTCGGCGCTCCGGGCGGGATCCTGGACGCGAAGGACCCGTTGCACGAGGGACCGATCCGACTCATCACCAACCCCGAGCTGAGCCCGAACAACCGGGACAACCCGTTCCACACCGCGGGTACGACGTTCCTCGGGCAGTTCGTCGACCACGACTTCACGTTCGACCTCGGTTCGCGGCTGGCGGTGCCCGCGGTGCCGGAGCAGTCGCCGAACACGAGGAACCCCACGCTCTCACTGGACTCCGTGTACGGCGGCGGGCCGACGGCCACTCCGCAGCTGTACGAAACGGCCGACCGCGCCAAGCTGCGCGTCGAGAGCGGCGGCGCCTTCGAGGACGTGCCGCGCCGCGCGGACGGGGTGGCGATCATCGCCGACCCGCGCAACGACGAGAACCTGATCATCTCCGGTCTGCAGGCCGCGTTCCTCAAGTTCCACAACAACGTCGTCGACCGGCTGCGCTCGCAGGGCGTGCCGAACGATCGCGTGTTCGAGGAGGCTCAGCGTCTGGTCATCTGGCACTACCAGTGGATCGTGGTGCACGAGCTGTTGCCGCAGCTCGTCGGTCACGGCATCGCGCTGGACGTGCTGACGCACGGCAGGCGGTACTTCCGGCCGCGGCCCGGCCAGCACTTCATGCCCGTCGAGTTCCAGGGCGCGTGCTACCGGTTCGGGCACAGCATGGTCCGCCCGTCGTACCGGGCGAACCTCAAGGGCGACGTCGGCGGCACACCGTTCTTCGCCTTCATCTTCGACCCGGCGGGCGAGGGACAGGCCGACCCGGTGGATCTGCGCGGAGGACGGCGGGCGCGCAGGCGTTTCATCGGCTGGCAGACGTTCTTCGACTTCGGCGACGGTCAGGTGAAGCCGAACAAGCGGATCGACACGAAGATCTCGACGCCGCTGTTCCGGTTGCCGCTGGGCGCGATCGCGTCCGGCGACCCGCCGACGTCGCTGCCGCAGCGCAACCTGTTGCGGCACCTCACGTGGTCGCTGCCGTCCGGTCAGGCGATCGCGAAGGCGATGGGGATTCCCGTGCTGGGAGCGGACGTCTTCCCCGAGCTGCGGCAGTTCGGCGTGGGACTCGAGGCCAGCACACCGCTCTGGTACTACACGCTGAAGGAGGCCGAGTTCCTCGGTGACGGCATCTCGCTGGCGGGATCGGGCGCCCGGCTGGTCGCCGAGGTCTTCGTCGCCATGCTGCAGCTGGACCCGGACTCGTACCTGTCGGTGAACCCCGGCTGGAAGCCGACCCTGCCAAGCCGCCGCGCCGGCGACTTCGCGATGGTCGACCTGCTGCGCTTCGCACAGGTCGATCCGTCGAGCCGCGGCCAGTAGGGGTAAAGGGGTCGTGAGTGGTTGGGGTCGTTGCGGCAACCCCAACCACTCACGGCTGTTCCCTACGCGGTGGCCACCGCGAAGACGTGCAGGTCCTCGTCGGTGGGCAGCGTGACGCTCCTGAGCTGCTTGCCCTCGGGGACGGTGTACGTCTTGGTGGCGAGGATGTGCGTCGCCACCTTCTCGTTGCCGCCGCCCAACTGGTTGCGGTACGGCGTGTTCGCGACGATCACGTTGCCGTACGACGGGGTCTGCTGGCCGCCGCCGAGCGTCCAGTCGCTGAACCCGAGCTCGATCGTCGCCGTGGTGCCGTCGGTGAACGTCACGGTGGCGGTCTTCACCCGCGCGCCGTTCGTGGCGGAACCGACGAACGCCAGCTTCGTGCCGGTGACGTCGATCCGCTGACCGGCGGCCTCGGCGTTGTCCGGCCTGCCAGGGGGCGAGCTGGGCCAGGTGAACGTCAGGCCGTCCACCGTGCTCGTGCCGCCCGGCTTCAGCCCCGCGGCCGCCAGTGCCTGCCGCGAGTAGCTGTAGCCGCCGCCGTCGAAGTCACCCTCGCCGGTCTCGTCGTCGGACGCGCCGACGTTGTTGACCGCGGCGAGCAGGCTGCCCTCCGGCGCGACCTTCACCGTCAGCGGGATCACGACCGGCTTCGCCCCCTCGACGTTCACCGTGACCGTCGCGGAGTAGAACCCTTGCGCCGCAGCGGGAGCCGCGGTGATCGTGAAGTCCGCGGGCACCGGTCCGGACGCCGGGCTGAACGTCAGCCCCTCCTGGCCGGTGATCGTGTACGTCACCTTCGGGTCGCCGTCGTACAGCTTCTTGGCGGTCACCTTGGCGTTCAGCGTGCCGCCCGGCGTGACGGTCGGGCTGCCCGGCACGACCTCCAGGAAGTACGGCTGGTCGTGCTTGATCGGCTGCTCGCCCTCGCGGAACGACGGCGGCGCGTCCGACGCGGCCGAGCCCCACGCCTTGTTCGGCGTGGCACCGAGCGTGAAGTCGAGCCTCCCGCCGCGCTCCACGAAGGACTCCGGCAGCCAGGTCTTGGTCGTGGCGCGACCGTTGACCTTCAACGACTGCACGAACTTCGTCTTCGCGTTCGCCTGCGGCGCGGTGATCGTGATGTCCTTGCCGTGCCCGCGGTTGATCTTGACGGACGTGAACAGCGGGCTGCCGACGGCGAGCTCGGCGCGGGCCGGAACCTGCGGGTAGAAGCCCATCGTGGCGAACACGTACCAGGACGACATGGCGCCGAGGTCGTCGTTGCCGGGGATGCCGCCGGACTGCGTCGTCCACAGCGTGTTGACGACCTCGCGAACGGTCTCCTGCGCCTTGTACGGCTGGCCGGTGTAGTTGTAGATCCACGGCACGTTCAGCGACGGTTCGTTGTCCAGCTCGGACTTCTCGTCGCCCGCCTTGGACAGCGCCCAGCTGCCGTCGGCGTTGTGGAAGAAGTCGTCGAGCCGCTTGTTCGTGCGCTCGACGCCGCCCAGCGACTCGACGAGACCCGCCACGTTGTGCGGGACCATCCAGGTGTACTGGGCGCTGCTGCCCTCGACGAACCCGTTTCCGGTGCCCGGCGTGAAGTTCGGGACCCACGAGCCGTCCGCGTTGCGGTTGCGGATGTAGCCGCCGGTGCCGTGCGCGACCGGGTCGAAGTTGTTCTGCCACCACTGCGACCGGGCGGCGAACTCCTTCTCGGTCCTGCGGTCGCCGGTGCGCGCGGCGAGCTGGCTGAGCGCGAAGTCCGCGCCGGACATCTCCAGCGTCTCGGCCGCACCGCCCCACGCGTTGGAGATGGACGGCATGTACTGGTGCTTCAGGTACTTGTCGAGCGACGGCCGCTGGCCGACCGACATGACGGCCCAGCCGTCCTTGCTCAGGTCGAACTTCGTCGGCACCTTCGCCGCCTGCACCAACGACTTCAGCGCGGTGCGCGCGTCGTACCGGTCACCGCCGAACGCCAGGATGCCCGCGAGCGCCTGCGCCGACGGGTCGCCGTTCATGACGTGCGTGCCGCCGTTGTTGTGCGACCAGCGGTCCCACACGCCGCCGTTCTGCTCGGCCTGGTTCAGCAGTGACTGCGCCATGTCCGAGCCGATCTCCGGCTCCAGCAGCGTCACCAGCTGCACCTGCGAGCGGTAGGCGTCCCAGCCGGAGAACGTGCCGTACTGGGCCTTCTGCCGCCTGGTGACCTGCTTCGGCTTGCCGTCGAAGCCCGCGTACTGGCCGTTGACATCGCTGAAGAGGTTGGGGTGCAACAGGGAGTGGTACAGCGCGGTGTAGAACTTGGTGCGCTCGTCATCGGAGCCGCCGCCGACCTCGATGCGCCTGAGCTGCTTCTGCCACGCGCGGTACGCGTTGTCCCTCATGTCCTCGATGGACTGGTTCTTGTTCTCCGCCTTGAGGTTCGCCTTCGCGTTCTCCAGGCTGACGTACGAGATGCCGATCTTCACGCCGACCGTCGAGCCGGGCGCGAAGCCGAGATAGCCGCCAGAACCCTTGCCCAGCACCGGCCAGCCGTTCGTGCCGTACGTGGTGCCGCCCTGCGAGGCGGTGCTGCCGGGGGTGACAACGTTGTCCTGGTAAGTGCCGACAGACGTGAACGGCTGGTCGAACTCCGCCACGAAGTGCAGCGTGTAGTAGCTGCGCCTGCCGACCTGGTTGATGTAGCCGCAGAAGTTGCCACTGGTGACGCTGCCGGTGACGGTCTTGTTGGCCTGGTCGATCGTCGTCTGCGCGTCGCTGCTGCCGACCTGCGATTTGGACGTGTTGATGAGCATCGTGGCCGGCTTGTCCGCGGGGAACGTGAACCGGCCCGCGCCGGTGCGTTCGGTCGCGGACAGCTCGACCTGCGCGCCGGACTTGAGCTTCACGTCGTACCGGCCGGGCTTGGCGACCTCGTCGGCGTGGGCGAAGTCGCTGGCGTAGACCTCGTCCTTCGCGTCGGTCGTCGGGCTCGTCGTGACGGTGCCGACGTGCGGGAAGATCGGGATGTCCCCGGAGCCGCCCGCGCAGCCGGTGCCGGACATGTGCGTCAGGCTGAAGCCGCGCGCTCGCGTGGCGTCGTACCGGTAGCCGCCGGGCGCCGCCGCACGCAGGGTGTTGCCGCGGGAGCCCTCCGGGCTGAAGGAGAACATGCCGAACGGCACCACCGCGCCGGGGAAGACGTTGCCGAGGTTGGTCGTGCCGATGAACGGGTTGACGTGCGCCGCTGGATCAGGGACGACCTGAGCCTGCGGTTGCGCCATGGCAGGGGCCGCGCCGAACGCCAGCGCGGCTGTCACGGATGTGATCAGGACGCTTCTTCGCTGCATGGCGCGGACCCTACTTAGAGTCGTCTTTCAACCCCAGACCGTGAGCGATTCTTGTCGCCTACCGGACAGCTGACACGTCGACCTGCACCTCGAAGCGTTCGATCTGGGTTCGCTCCCACGGCCGCTTCAGCTCGAGGCGCACCTTCGACAGCCCGGGATCGGTGGCGCGCAAGCGGATCACCCGCTCACCGTTCGACCGCGTCTCGGTGAGCTCGTCGTCGACCAGTTCGACGTGCCTGCCCAGGTCCATGATCGTCCACTGGTACCCGGTCGTGGTGTTCTCGGTGAGGCGGATGACGATCTCTTCACCCGGTGCCGCCTCCACACGGGTGCCGCTCGCGGTGATTTCGACGGCCATGTCTCACGGTCTCATGAGGCGGTCCTTCAGGAACTCCCTCAGCGCGTCCAGATCGGTGCCGGTCGCGACGTCGATCTCGTGGGGGCCTTCTTTCAGTGCGCCCTCGTCGTCTGTGGTGAGGTGGTAGGTCTTGGTTTCGAGGATGCCCGGCACGATCGCCTCGGCCACCGCGACCGCGTCGTGGACGACGATGCCGTCCTTGCCCGTCCTTCCTTTGAAGTACTCGCGGTACTGCTTCGCGAAGCCGACGAGGATCTTGCCGAGGCCGGACTCCCCGACCAGGTCGAGCCAGTCCGCGTAGACCGCGCACCTTCGGGTCAGGTCGATGGTGACGAGCGTCGGGTTCGCCTTGGCCAGCACCGTCTTCGCCGCTTCGGGATCGCTCCAGAGGTTGAACTCGGCGGTGCTGGTGACGTTGCCTTCGTCGAGCCCGCCGCCCATCACGACGAGCCTGCCGATCCTGCTCGCGGTCGCCGGGTGGTCCTCGATCAGTTTCGCGATGTTGGTGAGCGGTCCGATGGCCGCGACCGTGACGCGGGCGTCCGTTCCCTCGATGGTGTCGCGGAGGAACGTGACCGCGTCTCGTTCGTCGAGCGGCCTCGTGGGCTCCGGCAGCGTGTGGGCGAGCCCGGACAGGCCGTCGTCCCCGTGCACGTCGCCCGCGTCGCGCTTCTTCCGCTCACCCCTGGGATGCGCTTCGCCTCTGGCCACCGGCGCGTCGTGGCCGAGGAACTTCAGCAGGCGCCGGGCGTTGCGGGTGGTGTGGTCGAGGTCGACGTTGCCGAACACCGTGGTGACGCCGATCAGGTCGACCTCGGGGCTGCGGGCCGCGAGTGCCAGCGCGAACGCGTCGTCCACGCCGGGGTCGGTGTCGATGATGAGTGGGATCGCCATGCGATCAGCCTGCCTGGCACCTCGTCCGTTCGGCCAGGCGGCTCAGGTCCGGCAGGGTGGCCCGAATCGACGGTTCTTGGGGGTCGTGAACCACTCGGCTGCGCGCAATGCCATCTCCTCAGCGGTGTGTCCGGCCGCTCGCAGGTCCAGCCCGTCGGGGCCGGACACGTCGATCTGCGCCGCCTCGGCTCTCACCCCGTCGTCCCAGTTGAGGCAGGCGGGGCTCCAGCCCCCGCGGATGCCGTTCTCGTCGAAGTCCAGCCGGAGGGTGGCGAGCACCGCGCGGTCCTCGATCACGTCGTGCGACACCAGGAGCCACGGTGTGCCGTCGCCATCGGCGTGCAGCCAGAAGTCCAGCCAGCAGTTCTGCCTCGGGACCAGCGCGGTCAACGCCGTCGCGAAGTCGAGCTCGGCCTGTGTCGGCTCACCCCCGCGGCTGCCGCCCCAGTCCACGTCGCCGGGGCCGGCCACTCGGCGTTCGGCTTCTTCCTGCGGCACGTGCGTCCCCCGTTCCCCCGAAACCGTCTCGGGGCGCGAGGCCCCCGACCTGGCAACCCTAGCGGCGAGTCCGGTGCTGGTCGGGAGCTAAGGTGCCCGCCATGACCAGCATGTGGGGTGCACCGGTGTGGACCAGGTGGCGGAGGAACCGCCGCGACCCGATGCAGGCGCGCTTCCTGACGCTCGCCTCCCTGCGCTGGATGCTGCGCCACCGCGCGTACACGCCGTGGTACCTGGTCCGCTACTACCGCCTGCTCAAGTTCCGCCTGCTCAACCCGCACGTGGTGCTGAGGGGCATGGTGTTCTTCGGCAAGAACGTCGACATCATGTGCCGCCCCGGCTACGGCCGCATGGAGATCGGCCGCTGGGTGCACATCGGCGACGGCAACGCGCTCCGGTGTCACGAGGGCAGCATGCGGATCGGCGACAAGGCCGTGTTCGGCAAGGACAACACGGTCAACTGCTACCTCGACGTCGAGATCGGCAGCGCCACGCTCGTCGCGGACTGGGTGTACATCTGCGACTTCGACCACGTGACGGCGGACATCAACCTGCCGATCAAGGACCAGGGCATCGTCAAGTCGCCGGTGCGGATCGGGCCGGACTGCTGGCTCGGCGCGAAGGTCACGGTGCTCAAGGGCACCCGCGTCGGCAAGGGCTGTGTCCTGGGCGCGCACGCCGTCGTCCGGGGCGACGTGCCGGACTTCAAGATCGCCGTGGGCGCGCCCGCCCGCGTGGTGCGGGACCGGCGCGCCGACTACGAGGCCGAGGCGCAGAAGCGCGCGGACATCGCGGACATGGCCCGCAAGGCCGAGGACGCGCTCAACCGCTCACTGGAGCGGCAGTAGCTCCGGGCGCTTCGGGGTGAAGCCGTCGCCGGGGGAGCGGCCGATCAGGCGGTTCCGCACGCGGGTGTAGGCGACGGGCAGGACCTGGGTGCGCAGCCACGACACGTGGTCCGCGAGCGACGCCGGAGCGGCCTGGCCGGGCAGCGGCGAGAGCCACGACGACGGGAACGGCTCGTCCAGCGCCGACAGCAGGTGGCCCGCGAGACGCAGGTGGCCGAGCGTGGACAGGTGCAGCCGGTCGGGGCCGAAGTAGCGCGAGTCGTGCACGGCCTGGTCCGCCCACACGTCGACCAGCACGGCGCCGTAGCGCGCAGCCGAGGTGCGCACCGCGTCGTTCAGCGCCTCGATGCGCGGACCCATGCGCCAGCCGAACGGCATCCGGCGCGAGATGTCGCTCAAGGTGAACACGGCGACGACCGGTGCGGCAGAGGTGGCCGCGCGCACGGCGGCGTCCACCCGGCGCGCGAGAACAGCAGCCGAGTACCCGCCGGACATCAGGTCGTTGCCACCGCCGAACAAGGCGACGAGATCAGGCCGCAGCGACTCCAGCGACGGGATCTGCTCGACGGTGATCTGGTCGAGCCGGCGGCCGCGCACGCCGAGGTTGGCGTAGCCGAACCGGGGGTTGCCTTGAGCGAGGACCGACGCGGTGAAGTCGGCCCATCCCCGGTACACGCCATCAGGCTGCAAGTCGTCCAGACCCTCGGTGCAGCTGTCCCCGAGGGCCACGAAGCGTTCGTATCTCATTCAAGTCCCAGTAACCCGGCGTTCACGTAGCCGGGCACTGTAGCGGGTCTAGATGAACGCGTTGCCCGTCGCGATCTTGGGACGACCCAGCGGCGGGTGCTCGCGCACCACGGCGGCCGCGTAGACGGCCGCGGTGTCGGAGGCGATCTTCGCCCAGTCGAAGTCCGTTGCCAGCCTTGCTTTCGCGGCCTTCGCACGGCGTACCGCAGCCGGGCGGTCGGACAGCACGTCGCGCACCGCGCGGGCCAGTCCGTCGATGTCGCCGGGGGTGAAGGAGAGACCGGTCTCACCGTCGAGCACGACCTCGCCGAGCCCGCCCGCGGTCGACGCGACCAGAGGCGTCCCGGCCGCGGCGGCCTCCAGGGCGACGATGCCGAACGGCTCGTACTTCGACGGCAGCACAACGGCGTCCGCCGCGGACAGCAGCGCGGCGAGCGAGCGGTCCGGCAGGTGGCCTGCGAAGTGCACCGCGCGCAGCACCTTGTGCTTGCGCGCCTGCTCGGTCAGCCACTGCTTCTGCGAACCGCCACCGGCGACGACGACGCGCGTGCCGCGGTGGTGCCGCCGCACGCGGGGGAGCGCGGCGATCAGGTCCTGCACGCCCTTCTCCCACTCCAGCCTGCCGAAGAACAGCAGCAGCGGGTCGCCGTGCGGGCTGTACTCGGCCCGCGCCGCCGCCACGTCGGCCGGCCGCACGCGCCAGCCGTGCGGCTCGATCCCGTTGTGCAGCACGGTGATCCTCGCGGTGTCCACCTCGAACAGGTGCGCCACCTCGGCGCGCATCGCGGACGAGCAGGTGATCAGCGAGTCGGCGCGGTTCGCCAGCCACCACTCGACCGAGTGAACTTGCTGGTTGAGCGGGTGCGACAGCCAGCCGCTGTGACGGCCGGCCTCGGTCGCGTGCACGGTCGCCACCAGCGGCACCCCGTACGCCTCGGCCAGCGCCACCGCCGGGTGCGTCACGAGCCAGTCGTGCGCGTGCACCACGTCCGGCTTCCAGTTCAGCGCGAGGCCAGCGCGGGCCATCGCGTGCCCCATCGCCAGCGTCCACGCGACCAGGTCTTTCTCGAACACCAGGTGCGCGGGGTCCTCGGCGACGCGCACCAGCCGCACGCCCTCGGACACGACGTCCGACGTCGGGTGCGTGATCGCGTCGCTGCCGGACGGCTGGCGGCACAGCACCACCACGTCGTGCCCCTGCGCCGCGAGCTGCGTGGCGAGCGCGTGCACGTGCCTGCCCAATCCGCCGACGACCACCGGCGGGTACTCCCAGGACAGCATCAGCACGCGCATGCCGCATCCTCTCTTGGATCGCGCTACCGTGGGGACGGGGAGGGGTAGTCGTGATCTACACGTTGGTCATCTTGGTTCTGCCTGTGGTGCTGGTACTGCTGGGGGCGCTGGTCATCAAGCCGAAGGACGAGTCAGCCGAGCACGCGATGCAGGGCTCGCGCCTGTCAGTTCGGCCTTAGCGAGCGCGCGTCGAGGTGCCCGAACGGGCCGTCCGCCGCACGCAGCTCGGAGGCTCGGGCGTGGCCGCGACCTGAGCGGAACAACGTCGCCAGCTCGCTGAACCGGTCGCTGTGGATCTTCGCCCGGTAGCGCGCGTAGTCGGCGGCCGAGTCCTTCGTGACCATGAACGCCCAGTCGCTCGAGAGCGCCAGCAGCGCCTCGCGCACGGCCTGGTCGAGCACCGGGTCGCGCACCTCGCCGGAGAAGTCCAGCTCCAGCAGCTCGCGCTGCACCTGGGTGTTGAGCGACACGATGTCGGAGACCTGCGCGCCGTCCCAGACGCGCCAGTCCTTGCCGGTGCCCCACGACGAGGCGGGCAGCTCGATCGGCGTGCCGACGTGCCCGGCGTCAACGGCGCCGCGCAGCGTCGTCACGTGCACGCCCGCTTCGGGCAACGCGCGCAGCACGGCTTCGAGCCACTGCGGGCCCTCGTGCCACCAGTGCCCGAACAGCTCGGTGTCGTAGGCCGCGACGATGAGCCCGCCGTCGACGGCGCGCAACCGCCGCACGACCGTCTCGACGAAGTCCGCGACGTGCCGTTCCAGCGCGACCGACGCCAGCGCGGGCTCGTAGGGCCGCTTCTCGTGCGGCGCCACGTTCTTGCCGGTCACCCGCGCGGGCTTGAGGCCCGTCGGGTGGTCGTAGGTGTGGAAGTCGCGGTACGCCGGGTCGCCGGGGTAGCCGACCTTGGGCGACCAGACGCGGTACGACACCTCGAGGTCGCGCCCGAACGCCAGTACGTCGGAGTCACCGACGGGGCGCGCACTGGACGTGTCGCCGTGCATCGCGGGCCCGTCGACCATGAAGCGCCGCACGCCCGCGCGGGCGTAGTCGTGCTCCATGCCGGGCGAGTAACCGCACTCCGGCGCCCAGATGCCCTCCGGTGCCGAGCCGAGCCGCAACGCCGTGTCGGCGAGCCCGGTGCGCAGCGCGAAGTCGCGGATCCGCGGGTCGAGCAACGGCTGGAAAGGGTGCGTCGCCGGCCCGCCGAGCAGCTCGATTGTCGAGGAGTCCGTCAAAGCGCGTAAGAGCGGCGAGAACCCGTGGCGCCAATGGGTTTCGAACTGCTCCAGCGACCACGTGGCCGCGCGGTGCTCGTACGCGGACAGCTCGCGCAGCCGAGGGCCGGCGTACTGGGCGCGCAGGTGCCAGTTGCCGAGCCAGTCGTGCGCGCCGCGCAGGCAGTACGGGTCGTCCAGCTGCGCCGCGAGCACGGGCGTGACGCCCAGCGTCAGCACGTCGGTGCGGCCCTCGTCGGCGAACCGCCGCAGCATGTCGACGACCGGCAGGTACGAGTGCGCCCACGCCTGGTAGAGCCACTCCTCGCCGACCGGCCACGCGCCGTGGTGCGCGAGCCAGGGCAGGTGGCTGTGCAGGACGAGGCAGAACGTGCCCTCGCGCTTCACGGGCGCACCGCCACCGAGACGAGGTCGAGGCTCGTGTCGAGGTCGCGCGTCGTGATCTCGAAGTCCGCGCACGTCACCGACACGACCGCCTCCAGCAGTTCGTCCGGCCACGGCGCACCGGACACCGCGACCTCCACCTGAGCCTCGATGATCCGCCCGCCCAGCAACGCCTCCAGCCGCGGCCCGTGCCGCAGCCCGGCCAGCAGCTCGACGCGGAAGCCCGCCTCGACGAGGAGCGAATCGAGCTCGGAGGGTGCCAGCTCGCGCGTGTGGAACGGGTTCAGCGGCTTGTCCAGCCCCGGCGAGAAGGTCAGCCGGTTCGGCGTGGTGACGATCAGCCTGCCGCCGGGCCGCAGCACGCGGAAGCACTCGGCGAGGAAGCCCTCCTGGTCCCACAGGTGCTCGATGACCTGGAGGTTCGCCACGACGTCCACGCCGGCGTCGCGCAGCGGCAGCGACGCGAGGTTGCCGCGCAGCACGTCCAGCTCCGGGTAGGCGCGGCCGACGTGCGCGGCGGTGAACTCGTCGTAGTCGAGCGCCACGACCCGGCGCGCGCGTTGCCGGATCAGCTGGGCGCCGTAGCCCTCGCCGCAGCCGGCTTCGAGCACGACGGCGTCCTCGCAGTGGCCGAGCAGGTCCAGGTACGCCACCTCGTGACGCCGGAACCAGTAGTTCTCCTCGGCGATGCCGGGCACCGTGCGCTCGCCGGTGAGCGGGAGCGGCTCGACGGTCCGTTCTGGAGTCACCCGGTGCACCCTACCCGTCGGTAACCTTCGGTAGAAGAAGAGCCTGAGCGCGCTGTCTTGCACCTGTCACGGCCTGGGCCATTACATCCGGGCATGAAGATCGGCCTGGTGCTCGTCATGATCGCCTCCCTGTTCACGCCCGTCGCACATGCCGAGCCGCGCGGTTTCGCGCACCCCGGTGTCTTCGTCAGCAAGCCGCAGCTGAACCTGGTCAAGCGCAAGCTCGCCCTGCACGCCGAACCGTGGGCGTCCGCGTTCGCCGCGATGAAGGCCAGCTCCTTCGCGTCCCTGGCGTACGTGGCGAAGCCGCGACCGGTCGTCGAGTGCGGGCCGTACTCGACGCCGAACCTCGGCTGCACCGAGGAACGCGACGACGCGATGGCCGCCTACACCCACGCGCTGCTCTGGTACCTCACCGGCGACCGCGCGCACGCGGGCAAGGCGATCGAGATCATGGACGCCTACGCCACCACGCTCGTCGACCACACCAACAGCAACGCGCCGCTGCAGAGCAGCTGGGCCGCGAACTCGTGGGCGCGCACCGGCGAGCTGATCCGGTACACCCACGACGGCTGGGACGCCGAGCGCCAGGCCCGCTTCACCACCATGCTGCGGTTCGTCTACCTGCCGGAGTTCATCAACGGCGACGCGCAGCGCAACGGCAACTGGGAACTGATCATGATGGCCGCGACGTCCGGTGTCGCGGTGTTCCTCGACGACCGGCCGCTGTTCGACCGGGCCGTCGCGATCTGGCGCGGCCGGATGCCCGCCTACGTCTACCTGACGAGCGACGGTCCGCTGCCCAAGCCGCCGCCCGGCAGCACGTACGCGACCCGCGAGCAGATCATCAAGCACTGGCACGGCCAGACCACGTTCGTCGACGGCCTCACCCAGGAGACGTGCCGCGACTTCGGCCACGCCGGCTGGGGTCTCGTCGCGGCGACGCACATCGCCGAGACCGCGCGCATCCAGGGCATGGACCTCTACCGCGAGATGCGGACCCGGATCACCAAGGCCTACGAGTTCCACGCGCAGTTCGACCTCGGCGCGCCGGCACCCGAGTGGCTCTGCGGCGGCACGATCAAGCCGGGGCTCAACGCGACGCTCGAGGTCGGCTACAACCACTACGTCAACCGGCGCTGGATGCACCTGCCCAACACCCGCGAGCTCATGGAGTCGCAGCGCCCGGCCGGGTTCGACTTCTGGCGCGGCTGGGAAACGCTCACCCACGCCGAGAACCCCTACGGCTCGCCGGTCTAGTGGGGTGGCCCGAAACGTTGCCGTGCGAATTCGCGGTCAGACGGGCGCATCGCGGCACCGCCCCCGCGTCCTCGTACTGGTTGTCCGTGGGCGCGGGGGCGGTGCCGCGAGGCGTCCTGCTGAGCGTGAATTCACCGCCAACGTTTCGGGCCACGCCGCTAGAACGGGGACACCGTGACGGCGAGCGCACCCGGACCCACGTTCGCCCCGATCGCCGCGCTCACCTGGGTGAGCACGAAGTCGCGGGCGTGCGGGATGCGCTTGCGCAGCTCGGTCAGCAGCTCGCGGCCCTTGGGCTCGGCCGCGAAGTGCTCGACCGCGATGTCGATCTGCTTGCCGTCGGCGATGGAGACGGCCCGGTCGATCAGCTTGGCGATCGCGCGGTCGGCGCCGAGCACCTTGTCGAACGGCTCGACCTGGCCGTCGTTGACGGTCAGCAGCGGCTTCACCGACAGCACGTTGCCGACCATCGCGGCGGCACCGCTGATCCGGCCGCCGCGGCGCAGGTACTCGAGCGTGTCCACGTAGATCAGCACCTTGGCGTTGCGGCCGCGCTGCTCAGCGACGCCGCGCGCGTGCTGGGCGTTGCCGCCGGTCTGCGCGATGCGCGCCGCGGCGAGCGCGGCGAAGCCGAGCGTCATGCCGGACGAGTGCGAGTCGACGATGTGCACCGGCACGCGCGACTTGACCGCGGCGGCCTTCGCCGAGTCGGCCGCGGGGGACAGGCGCGGCGACACGTGCACCGAGACGATCGTGTCCGCGCCCTTCGCCCACGCGTCCTGGTACGCCCAGAAGAAGGCGTCCGGAGCGGGCGGCTGGGTCGTGATCGGCACCTCGGCGCGCATCGCCGCGAGCAGCCGTTCGGTCGGCACGTAGGCCTCGTCGATCAGGTCCTTGCCGATCTGCAGCTGCATCGGGACGGTGATGATCTCGAACCGTTCGGCCAACTGGGCCGGAAGTGACGCTGTGGAGTCGGTGACGACGGCTACGCGTGAGGGCACAAGGAAGAAGGTTAACGGCGCGTGATCGTCAGGGCCACCAACGAAGGATGGCAATTCGTGTGATGTTCAGCCGAGTGGTTGCAATGAGTGAACAGCAAACGCGCCGAGTGGCCGATCGGGATTCATCCGAAGCTTGACACAATCGGGTGACCGTCTGTCGCGATCTGTTGATCTTCCGGCCAGCTGTTTGCGCAGGAAAGCATGCACATCTCTGGCGTTTCACCCCTGGTCCGGCAACGATTCGGACGTTGGTTGGTGCTAGATCACGTCGGTATCCTCGGCGAATCTTGAACTAGAAGTTCTTTCTGGGCGCTGAGTGAGTGGGTGGCCATGGGTGCAAAAGAGCAGGAGATAGTTCCGCTGCACGCAGGTTTCGACGTTGTCTACCGAGGATTTCACCGACGTCAGGTCATCGAACACATCGAGAATCTCGAAGAGCAGCTCCGGTTCACGAGCCTGGACCGCGGCGAGGCGCTCGCGCAGGCCGCGGACTTGCGCAAGCTGCTCGAGATGACGCGGCAGGACCTGGACGAGTCGAGGCAGCGCATCGGGCGCCTCGAGGTCTCCCCGGTCACGCACGCGGGTGCGACCGAGCGCATGCACCGGATGCTGACGCTCGCCGAGGACGAGGCGGCCGAGCTGCGGCTGGAGGCCGAACGCGAGGTCGCGGACCTGCGGCAGCGCGCCGAGGCCGAGATCGCCGAGATGCGCGAGCTGGCGCTGCGCGAGGCGAACCAGGTCAGGGAAGAGGCGGAGACCGAGTCGCGGCGGCTGCACAAGGCCTGCGCGAACCGGGCCGCCCAGCTCGACCAGCGCGAGGTCGACCTCGAACGGCGCAGTTCCGACCTCGAGGCGCAGCACCACCAGCGCGCGGTTCAGGTCGAGGAGGAATGCGCAGCCGCGATGGCGCAGGCGCAGGCCGACGCTGATCGTCTGTTGCGCGAGACCGCCGAGCAGTGCAACCGCCTGGAAGCGCAATCCGAGAAGAAGCGCGACAAGGAAGAACACTTCTTCGAGCTGACGATGACGCGCAGGCGCAATGAGATCGCGCAGCACTTGCAGGAACAGGAAAAGCTCGCGAAGGCGCGCGCCGAGTTCGTCGTGAAGCTCGCCTGCCGCGAGGCGCAGCGGCGCATTGCGGAGATCCAGGTGAAATCCGAGGAGCTGAAGGACCTGCGCCGCACGGTGCAGTCGCAGCTCGCTTCCGCGCGGGCCGCGTTGTCCATGGCGGCGGATCGCGTGTCGCCGATCATCCCGGAACAGGTCGCCGCGTCGTGAAGCGTTCGTGGATTCCGCTCGCCGCGGGGTTCGTGATGGTTCCCGCGGTGCTGACGACGTTCGGTTTCACGGTCTACGGCGAGGAGCTCGCCGAAGGCCTGCCGTCGAGCGCGGCCGTGCAGACGATCACCAAGCCGGTGATGGACGTGCCGGGCGAACCGGTCAACTGGGCGGCGCTGGAGGAAAAGGCGCCGCCGCCCAAACCGCCCACCCCGGAAATGGTGCAGCGCAACGTCTCCGGCGTCTTCGCCGAGCACGCCGTCAAGGGCATCACGTTCGCGCCGGGCACGTCCGACTTCGTCGGGCGCGGCGCGGACGTGCAGCGCGCCGTCGGTGGTGCGCTGCGCCCGCTGCGCACCGCGGCGGTCACGCTCGTCGCGCACGCGTGGAACGGCGAGACCGCGTCGCACCGCTGCGACGTGCTCGCGATGCAGCGCGCGGGCCTGGTGAAGGAGTACCTGCTCAGCCAGGGCGTGCCGGCTGGGGCCATCAGCACAAGAGTGATCGTCGACCCCGTGTGGGGTCCACCGTCCGACGGCGGACCGCAGGTCGACGTCGTCGTGAGGTAGGAGCCGCAATGGCAGGGGCTGTCGGGATCGTCTTCGGGTTGTGCGTGCTGTCGTTCACCGCCGGAGCCGCCCTGATGTACGTGGTGGTGCGCCGGCGAGAAGAACACGGAGCCGAAGTGCCGCAGGCGGTGGGGGACGCCGCGCCCGCACCACCCGACGAGCAGCTCGAACTGCGGTGGCACGAGCCCGCGTACGACGTGCGGCCGATCCACCGCAACCCGGTCGTCGGCATGCCGCCGGTGTTCGAGGAGGTCGAGGAACCCGAGCCGGTGAGGGGGTTGTTCGAGCCGGTTGCTGAAGTTGAACCCGAGCCGGTCGCTGAGGCCGAGCCCGAGCCCGAGTGCGAGCTGGTGGCCGAGGCCGAGCCGGTGAGTGAGCCGGAACCTGAGCCGGTTGCTGAGGCCGAGCCGGTGAGTGAGCCCGAGCCGGAGGTCGAGCAGCGCCAGCCGGAGGCCGTGCTGCCCCCGCAGGCGGAGCCGTCGGTGCACGAGAACGCCACACCGCCGGAGCGCGACGAGTTCCGCCAGCGCTATCTGAGAACGTTCGAAGCTGCCCGCCGACGAGCGGCGGGCAGCAACAACTAGGTCAGCGCTTGCGGAACTTGCGCAGCATCTGCTGCGCCTGTGCCCGCTTGTGCGGGTCACGGGCCATCTGCTTGGCCTGCTGGGTGAGGCGGTGGCCCTGCGGGCTGTGCAGGAACCTCTTGAGCTTGTCGAGCAACGAGGCCATGGGTTCCTCCAGGTGTCCGGTTCGTCCCGTCTCTTCAACGAGTCGCCGGGTACCTGGAGTTCCCCGAGATCACACCGGGGAAACGGTGATTCCGAGCGCACCCGGTCCGACGTGCGCGCCGATCGCCGAGCTGACCTGCGTCAACATGAACTGGCGGACGTGCGGGACCTGGCGTCGCAACGTGCGCAGCAGCTTCGTCGCGGGTTCCAAAGCGTCGAAGTGCTCGACCGCGATGTCGACCGGGCTGTTGCCCGCCCGCTTCACCGCGATGTCCAGCATCTTGCGCAACGCCCGGTCCGTGCCGAACGCCTTGTCCAGCGGTGTGATCTGCGAGTCTGCCATGGTCAGCAGCGGCTTGACCGAGAGCGCGGAGCCCACCAGCGCCGCGGCGGCGCCGATGCGACCGCCCCGTCGCAGGTACTCGAGCGTGTCGACGTAGATCAGCTCGGTGGATCTGTCGTACCGGTGGTGCGCGGCTTCCAGCACTTTCTCCACGCCGAAGCCCGCCTCGGCGGCCTTCGCCGCCGCGATCACCGCGTAGCCGATGCTCATCCCGCAGGTGTGCGTGTCCACGACGTGCACCGGCACGCCGACCTGGGCGGCGGCGTGGCGCGCCGCGCTGCAGGTCTCCGACAGTCGTGAGGACACGTGCACGGAGACGATCGCCTGAACTCCTTGGGCGACCAGGTCCGAGTACGTCCAGTAGAACGCACCGGGGTCCGGTGGGATCGTGGCCACGGGCAGGTTCGCGCGCATGGCCGAGACGAGCTCGGGGACCGGGATGCGGGACTCGTCATCGACGTGGTCGCCGATCTTCACCTGGATCTGGACGACCTCGATGCCGAGTTGATCAATCAGCTGCGCCGGGAGACATGCAGTCGAGTCGGTCACCACAGCTACTCGCCGGTACATGGACCCGCAGCGTAGTCCCCCGATTGGCGTAAGTCTTAATTGGCTTCGCCCGCTTGGTGAGAACCGTCACGCTAGCTGTGTGCTTGCTGGTGTTTGCGGCAGTGCTACTGGCGGGTAACATCCGGGTGATGGCAGGGTCGTGAATACTCGGCGATGCAGGTACCTACAGTCCTCTTGTTCGCATCGCCGCCCGTCCGCAGGAGGTCGAAGAGGACCTATGAACATTGTTGTCCTGGTCAAGCAGGTGCCTGACACCTGGTCCGAGCGCAAGCTCACCGACGCCGACCACACCCTTGACCGCGAGTCCGCGGACGCCGTGCTCGACGAGATCAACGAGCGCGCTGTCGAAGAGGCGCTGCAGCTCCAGGAAGCTCACGGTGGCGAGGTAACCGTCATCGCCATGGGCCCGGACCGCGCCACCGACGCCATTCGCAAGGCGCTGTCGATGGGCGCCGACAAGGCGATCCACGTCAACGACGAGGCGCTGCACGGCTCCGACGTGCTGTCCACCGCGAAGGTGCTCGCCAAGGCGATCGGCACCGTCGAGGGCGTGGACCTGGTCATCGCGGGCAACGAGGCCACCGACGGTCGCGCGGGAGCCATCCCGGCGATCATCGCTGAGCTCCTCGGTCTCCCGCAGGTGACCCAGCTCCGCAAGGTCGAGGTCGCCGACGGCGTCATCAAGGGCGAGCGCGAGACCGACGAGGGCGTTGCCTTCCTCGAGGCCTCGCTCCCCGCGGTCGTCAGCGTCACCGAGAAGATCAACGAGCCGCGCTACCCGTCCTTCAAGGGCATCATGGCGGCCAAGAAGAAGCCGGTCACCACCCTCACCGTCGCCGACCTCGGTGTCGACGCGGGCGAGGTCGGTCTGTCCGGCGCGTGGTCCAGCGTGCTGGAGGCGGCCCCGAAGCCGCCGCGCAGCGCGGGTCAGCGGGTCGAGGACGCGGGTGACGGCGGTCAGAAGATCGCCGAGTACCTCGTCGGCCAGAAGCTCATCTGAAGGCGAGGAGGGAACAAATGTCTGAGGTCCTGGTCCTCGTCGACCACGTCGACGGTGACGTCAAGAAGGTCACCTATGAGCTTCTATCCGCCGCGCGCCGTCTCGGCGAGCCGTCCGCGGTGGTGGTCGGTCAGTCCGGCACCGCGGCCAAGGTGAGGGAATCCCTCGCCCGCTTCGGCGCCGCGAAGGTGTACGCGGTCGAGTCGGACGACGCGGTGAACTACCTCGTCACCCCGAAGGTCGACGCACTGGCCGCGCTGGCCTCCGGCGCTGCCGCGGTGCTCGTCTCCGCGACCGTCGAGGGCAAGGAGGTCGCCGGACGGCTCGCCGTCCGCATCGGCTCCGGTCTGCTCGTCGACGTCGTGGACATCGAGGAGGACGGCACCGGCGTGCAGTCCATCTTCGGTGGCGCGTTCGTCGTCAAGTCGAAGGTCGGCACCGGCACCCCGGTCATCACGGTCCGCCCCGGTGGCGTCGAGGCCGTCGAGGCTCCCGGTGACGCCGTGCTCGACGAGTCCGTGTCCGTCTCCGTGGACGCGGCCAAGTCCGCCCGCGTGACCGGTCGCGAGGCCGTCACCGGTGGCGACCGCCCCGAGCTCACCGAGGCGTCTGTCGTCGTCTCCGGTGGTCGCGGCGTCGGCTCCGCCGAGTCGTTCGCGGTCGTCGAGAAGCTGGCGGACTCGCTGGGTGCCGCGGTCGGTGCCTCGCGCGCCGCCGTCGACTCCGGCTACTACCCGCACCAGTTCCAGGTGGGTCAGACCGGTAAGACGGTCTCGCCGCAGCTGTACATCGCGCTGGGCATCTCCGGTGCGATCCAGCACCGCGCGGGCATGCAGACCTCGAAGACGATCGTCGCGGTCAACAAGGACCCCGAGGCGCCGATCTTCGAGATCGCGGACTTCGGTGTGGTGGGCGACCTGTTCAACGTCGCTCCGCAGCTCACCGAGGAAGTCGGCAAGCGCAAGGGCTGAGCCTGTTTGTCGTCAGGGCCGCATTCGCAACGTCACACGTTGCAGATGCGGCCCTGACGGCGTTCAGACGACGGCGCCGGTCGGCGACGTGGTGTCCGCGTCTTCCAGGAACCCGCCGGACTGGTGGTGCCAGAGCCGGGCGTAGGTGCCCTGGGTCTTGAGCAGCTCGTCGTGCGTGCCCTGCTCGACGATCTCACCGCGGTCGAGCACGACCAGCCGGTCCATCCGCACGACCGTGCTGAGCCGGTGGGCGACGACGATCGCGGTGCGGCCGTCCATCAGGCGCCACAACGCTTCCTGGACCAGGATCTCGCTCTCCGAGTCCAGCGCGCTGGTCGCCTCGTCCAGCAGCAGGATCGGTGCGTCCCGCAGGATGGCGCGGGCCAGCGCGACCCGTTGCCGCTGCCCGCCGGACAGCTTGATGCCGCGTTCGCCGACCAGGGTGTCGAAGCCCTGCGGCAGGCTCTCGGCGAACTCCGTGACGTGTGCTGCCCGTGCGGCGTTCAGCACGTCCGCGTCACTGGCGCCCGGCCGGGCGAACGCGATGTTGTCGCGCAGCGTCCGGTGGAACATGGCCGGCTCCTGCGGGACGTACGCGATCAGCCCGCGCAGGTCGGCCTGGCGCAGCTTCGAGATGTCCTGCCCGCCGACCAGGATCTGCCCGCCATTGATGTCCATCAGGCGCAGCAGCAGCCTGGTGAGCGTGGTCTTGCCACCACCGGACCGCCCGACCAGCCCGATCTTCGTGCCGCTCGGGATGTCCAGGTCGAGCCGGTCGAACAGCTCCTTGCCGCCGCTGTGGGTGAAGCTGACCCGGTCGAACCGGACGTCGGCGCCGGTGGGGCGCAACGGCTCCGGCGCGGGCGCGTCGACCACGGTCGGCGGGTCCAGCAGCAGCTCGGTGAACTGCGCCGCCTCGGTCAGCGAGCTCTCCATCCGCCGGTAGATCTGGTTGAACTCGAACATGATCCGGGTGGCGTTCGAGTAGTACGCGAACGCGACCATGATCGCCTCGACGCCCAGGCCACCGCTGAGACCCACGGCCAGCAGCAGGCCGAGCGAGTTGGTGAGCACGGACAGCGGTGCGACCACGGTGTCGATGCGCAGGTTGGCGTAGTCCCACGACCGCAGCGCGAGCCGCCGCTGCTCGGCGACGCGCGACCGGTGTTCCGCAGCCTCGCGCTCCTCGGCGGCGAACGCGCGGACCGTGTCCATGTTCGACAGCGTGTCGGCGACGTGGCCGGACACCTTGGCGATGGCGGCCTCCCGCTGGTCGACCAGCTCCTGGCGGCGGCGGATCAGCGGTGCGACGACCAGGCCGGTGACCGCGATGAGCCCCACCAGCACGACCACGAGCCACGGCGAGTAGCCCCAGAGGATCACCGACGCGAACCCCAGCGGCACCAGGTTGGCCAGCACCGAGAACGCGAGCGTGTCGACGAACTCCTCGAACCGCGACGCGAAGCTCAGCACCCGTTTGGTGAGCGAGCCCGCGAAGTTGTCGTGGAAGAACGCGGCGTCCTTGGCCAGCAGCTCGTCCATGCCGACCACGGCCAGCCGTTCGATGCCGCGCCCCTCGACGCGGTTCAGGCAGTGGATGCCGATCCGCCACAGGATCTCCGTGGCCAGCAGCAGCCCCGCGAAGCCGAGCACGTACGGCAGCACCGCACCCAGGCCGCTGTCCCCGCCGCCCGCGAGATGTCCGATCAGCGAGGCGACGACCAGCGGCGCCAGGTACTGCAGGCAGGTGTTGCCCAGCGCGGGCATCAGCAGCGCAGGCGCCGCCAGCGCCTTCTGGCGCGCCAGCTCGCGGACGTTGTAGCGCAGCGCCAGCAGCACCGATTTCTTCCGGGTGGACGAATCACGGCTCGCGGTGTCCGCTTCGCCGGGTGATTCGGGCACGGTCGTTCCCCTCTCCATGCGCCGGTTGAACGGCCATGCTCCCGCAGCGGGCCCGTCACCTGCGACTGAATATCGAGGCTTCGTCCACTGTGGACTTCTGCTTTCTGGCTGTTCACGTGCGCTGCGGCTCGTGTTCACCGGGCGGACGCCGACCTCACCTCATCGGGTGAGGGGAGCACCGGCCCTTAACCCGACTGCCACTGAGGTGTCATCGGTTTGACCTGCTGGGCTTTGCCGGGTTCGAGTCATCTTCGAGTCATGACGCAGCCGGAACTGCTAGTCAGCACCCCGCACCAGCAGGGGACCGACGCACCCCGCTATTCCCTCCTCGTCGCCCGTGACAGCGCGGAGGTCGTTGCCGCGCAGAGACTCCGCCACGAGGTGTTCGCCGGTGAGATGGGCGCGACGCTGCACACGAGCGTGCCCGGCCTCGACGTCGACGCCTTCGACGAGCACTGCGACCACCTGGTCGTCCGCGACGACCGCACCGGTGACATCGTCGGCACGTACCGGATGCTGCCGCCCGAGCGGGCGCAGGAGGCCGGGAAGCTCTACTGCGACACCGAGTTCGACCTGACGAACCTCAACGCGCTGCGCCCCGCGCTCGTCGAGACGGGCCGGTCGTGCGTGCACCCGGACCACCGCAACGGCGCTGTCGTCAGCCTCGTCTGGGCCGGTATCGCGCGGTACATGCTGTTGTCCGGCCACGACCACCTCGTCGGCTGCGCGTCCGTGCCGCTGATCGACGGCGGCAGCTTCGCGGCGGGCGTGTGGGACCAGGTCCACGCCAAGCACTACGCGCCCGAGGAGTACCGGGTCCGACCGCTGAAGCCGTGGGACGTCGACACCGTGAAGCGCCCGGAGAAGACGGTGCTGCCGCCCCTGCTGAAGGGCTACCTGCGGCTCGGCGCGTGGGTCTGCGGCCGGCCCGCGCTCGACGTCGACTTCGGCGTCGCCGACCTGTTCATCCTGCTCAGCATGGACCGCATCGACCAGCGGTACCTGAAGTTCTTCCTCGGGGAGACACCGTGAGCCACCCCTGGATGCCGACCTCGCCGTGCGGTGACGGCTGCCTCGGCGGGCAGGTGCCGACGATCGGCCGGGTGCGGATGGCGTTCCGCGCGGTCTTCGCCGCCAGTGCGATCCTGCTCGGGATCCCGCTGCTGCTCGGCATCGCGGTGCTGCGCGGCACGGCACGGGAGTCGTTGGTGCGCGGCTGGTTCCACGTCGTGCTGCGCGGTTTCGGCGCGCGGCTGCGGGTGATCGGGCCGCGCCGGTTCCAGGAGACGCGCGGCCGCGGCGTGCTCGTGGTGAGCAACCACGTGTCCTGGCTGGACGAGCTCGCGATCGACGCCGTGCAGCCGATCCGCCTCGTCGCCAAGCGCGACATCAAGGACTGGCCGGTGCTCGGCCGCATCGTCACCGGTGCGCGCACGGTGTACCTCGACCGCGAGCGACTGAGCCTGCTGCCCGCCGCGGTGGACGAGCTCGCCTCCGCGCTGCGCGACGGTGCCGCTGTCGGCATCCACGCCGAGGGCACGACCTGGTGCGGACTGGCGTCCGGGCGCTACAAGCCCGCGCTGTTCCAGTCCGCGCTGAACGCGGGCGTGCCGGTGCGCCCGATCGTCCTGCGGTACCGGGTCGGCGACCGCGCCACCACGCACCCCGCGTTCGTGGGCAGCGACACGCTCGTCGACTCGATCCGCCGGGTGCTCAGCCTGCGCGGCCTGATCGTCGAGGTGCACGTGCTGGACGAGATCGCACCGGGCCGCGCGGCGAACCGGCGCGAGCTCGCGGCACTGGCCGAGGCGCAGGCGAATCGCTTGACCTCGACCGAGGTAGAGGTTGAACCATGTCCTGGTGACACTCACCGCGGAACCCACGTCCCGGCCCGGATCAGCTCTCTGGGCGCCTGACCGGCGCTGGCCGACCACGGGGCTCGTCCTGCTCGTGACGCTGCTGGCCTTCGAGGCCATGGGCGTGGGCACGGCGATGCCGCGCATGGTCGCGGAACTGCGCGGCGAGGCGCTGTACGCGTGGCCGTTCATCGCGTTCATGGCGTCGTCACTGGTCGGGACCGTGTTCTCCGGCAGGCTGTCCGACCTGCGCGGCCCGAAGCCCGCGCTGCTGCTCGGCGTCGGCCTGTTCCTCGTCGGCCTGCTGGTCGCGGGCACCGCAGACTCGATGACGATGCTGCTGGTCGGCCGCGTGCTCCAGGGGCTCGGCGGGGGCACCCAGGTCGTCGCGGTCTACGTCCTGATCGCGGCCGTCTACCCCGACTCCGACCACCCGGCCGCGTTCGGCGCGCTGGCGGCGGCGTGGGTCGTGCCGTCGCTGGTCGGCCCGACGTTCGCGGGCTGGGCGACCGAGAACTTCACCTGGCGACTGGTGTTCCTGGCGCTGGTGCCGCTCGTGGTGATCGGCCTCGTGCTGCTGGTCCCGGTGCTGCGCAGACTGCCCGTCCACACCGCAACACCGCCCGCGCGCCGCTTCCTGCCGCTGGCCGCGCTGGGTGCGGCGGCGGGGGTCGCCGGGCTCAGCTGGGCCATGCAGCACCACATCTGGTGGCTGGGCCTCGTGGCGGTGGTCGTGCTGGGAGCGGCTCTGCGCGTGCTGCTGCCCAAGGGGACGTTGACCGCCCGCCGCGGCCTGCCGGTGACCGTGCTCGCCCGCGGCCTGCTCGGCGGCACGTTCTTCGCCGTCGAGGCGTTCATCCCGCTGACCCTGACCGTCGTGCACGGCTACTCGCCGTTCGAGGCGGGCATCCCGCTGACGCTCGGCGCGCTCGGCTGGTCCGTCGCGGCCATGTGGCAGGGCCGCCGGACGGACATCCCGCGTCAGACGCTCGTGCGCTGGGGCTTCCTGCTCGTCTCGGCGAGCCTGGCCGCCGTGACGCTCATCGCGCCCTCCTGGGGACCGGCGTGGGCGACCGCGCTGATCTGGGCCGTCACCGGTGCCGGGATGGGGCTCGGCATGTCGAGCATCAGCGTGCTCGTGCTCAGGTCGTCGGTCGACACCGACCGCGGCTTCAACTCGGCGGCCGTGCAGATCAGCGACCAGCTCGGTGCGGCCCTGTTCGCCGGGGTGGGCGGGATGGTCGTCGTGGCCACCGCACCCACCGTCGGCGTCGTCGTGCTCGCGGTGCTGATGGCCGGGGTTGCCCTGCTCGGGGCGATCCTGACCGGGTCCCGGTGCCTAGTCGATCACGAGTGAGCGCGCCATCGCGCGGAACGCGGGTAGCTGGTCGGAGTGCGGTGCGGGCTTGAAGTTGCCGATGATCATGCGATGGTGGCAGCGCGTTGACCCGCATGCCATCCGGCTAGTTCCACTTCGCGTCGGTCAGCACGGCGAGCGCGTCCTCGGCGGACAGCGGGTCGTCCTCGTCGAGCTCCGCGGTCATCATCACCGCGCCGTCGTCGCCCGCCATGACGACCGCTGCCCTCGCGAACGTCTTTCCCTTGAACTCGTGCGTCCCGGTGCTGGTGATAGCGGACATGCCCGCCACCGTCACGCGCTGGAACGGCGCCATCTTGATGCTCTGCTGGTTGACCTTCTCGCTGGTGAGGACCTCGGCCATCGCGTCGAGGCGCTGCTGCGCGGTCTGCGCGGACTCGGGCATGACGGTGACGGTCACGGTGCTCTGGGTGTCCGGCCGTCTCAGCCCCGGCAGCTTGGCATCGACCTGCATGCCCTCCGGCGGCCGGAGCGACACCTTCGTGCCGGGAATGGCGACGTGGTCGGCGGTGGGCTTCGCCGGTTGGCCGCAGGCGCTGACCAGGCCGACGAGCACGGCTGCCGCGAGCAGCACGCGAAACATGGCGTCCCCCCCAGGTGACGTCGTGGAGCGGTCACTCTAACCACGCGTGCACGATCACATCGGCGAACCAGATATCCTGAGGTCAAATGGCTTATCTCGACCACGCTGCAACGACGCCGATGCTGCCTCAGGCGGTGGCGGCGATGACCGAGGCGTTGTCCACCACGGGCAACGCCTCGTCGCTGCACACCTCAGGCAGGCGGGCGCGCCGCGCGGTCGAAGAAGCGCGGGAGGACATCGCCGACGCGCTCGGTGCGCGGCCGTCCGAGGTGATCTTCACCGGGGGTGGGACGGAGAGCGACAACCTCGCCGTCAAGGGCATCTACTGGGCGCGCGACCGCAAGCGCGTGCTCGCCTCGGCCGTCGAGCACCACGCCGTGCTGGACGCCGTCGAGTGGCTGGGCGCGCAGGGCGCCGAGATCACCTGGCTGGAAACCGACCGGTACGGCCGCGTGCACCCGGAGGTGCTCGCCGACGCGATGGACGACGACGTCGCGCTGGTCACGGCGATGTGGGCGAACAACGAGGTCGGCACGATCAACCCGGTGTTCGACCTGGCCGCGGTCGCGCTGGAGCACGGCGTGCCGTTCCACACGGACGCGGTGCAGGCCGTGGGCGCGGTGCCGGTCGACTTCGCGTCGTCCGGTGCGTCGGCGCTGACGATGACCGGGCACAAGGTCGGCGGGCCGTACGGGGTCGGCGTGCTGCTGCTGGCGCGCGACGTGCGCTGCACGCCGCTGCTGCACGGCGGTGGCCAGGAGCGCGACGTGCGGTCCGGCACGCTGGACGTCCCGGCGATCGTCGGGCTCGCGGCCGCCGTCCGGCACGCGGTCGACGAGCAGGAGCAGCGCGCGGCCGAGCTGAAGGCGTTGCGCGACGAGCTGATCGAGTCCGTCCGAGCCGTGGTCCCGGACGTCATCGTCAACGGTGACCCGGTCGACCGGCTGCCCGGCAACGCGCACCTGACGTTCCCCGGCTGCGAGGGCGACAGCCTGCTGATGCTGCTGGACGCCAAGGGCATCGAGTGCTCGACGGGGTCCGCGTGCACGGCCGGTGTCGCGCAGCCGAGCCACGTGCTGCTCGCGATGGGCGTCGAGCCCGCGCTGGCCCGCGGCTCGCTGCGGTTCTCGCTCGGGCACACGTCGACCCAGCAGGACGTCCGCGAGCTGACCGACGCGATCGGGCCGGTGGTGGAGCGGGCGCGCACAGCAGGTCTCGCCGGGATGCGGCGATCACGGAAGGTGGTGTCACCGTGAGGGTCCTCGCGGCGATGAGCGGCGGCGTCGACAGCGCCGTCGCGGCGGCACGCGCCGTCGACGCGGGGCACGACGTCACGGGCGTGCACCTCGCGCTGTCGGCCAAGCCCGGCACGTTGCGCACGGGTGCGCGCGGCTGCTGCACGATCGAGGACGCGCACGACGCGCGCCGCGCGGCCGACCTCATGGGCATCCCGTTCTACGTGTGGGACTTCGCGGAGCGGTTCACCGAGGACGTCGTCGAGGACTTCGTCGCCGAGTACGCCGCGGGCCGCACGCCGAACCCGTGCCTGCGCTGCAACGAGCGCATCAAGTTCGAGGCGTTGCTGGACAAGGCGATCGCGCTCGGCTTCGACGCGGTCTGCACCGGCCACTACGCCCGGCTGGCCACTGTGGACGGCGTGCTGGAGCTGCGCCGCAGCGCGGACGACGGCAAGGACCAGTCGTACGTGCTCGCCTCGCTCACGCACGAGCAGCTGTCGCACGCCATGTTCCCGTTGGGGGACACCACGAAGGACGACGTGCGCGTCGAGGCCGCCCAGCGCGGCCTGTCCGTCGCGAAGAAGCCGGACAGCCACGACATCTGCTTCATCCCGGACGGCGACACCCAGAAGTTCCTCGCGAACAAGCTGGACGCCAAGCCGGGCCTGCTCGTCGACGACGAGACCGGTGCCGTGCTGGGCAGGCACGCGGGCGTGCACGAGTTCACCGTCGGCCAGCGCAAGGGGCTCGGCATCGACGCACCCGCGCCGGACGGCCGTCCCCGCTACGTGCTGTCGCTGGAGCCCGTCTCCGGCACCGTGCGGGTCGGCGCGGCGGAGAAGCTGGCGGTCACCGAGATCGTCGCGACGTCGCCAGTCTGCCGGGTGAATTTGGACGGTCCGGTCGAGTGCGTCGCACAGGTGCGGGCGCACGGCGGCTGCGCGCCTGCCGTTGCCGAGCTGGTGGACGGTGAGCTGCGCGTTCATCTCCGTGAGCCGCTCCGCGGTGTCGCTCCCGGCCAGGCGGTGGCGGTCTACCGCCCCGATTCGGCGGGCGATCTCGTGCTCGCCAGCGCGACCATCAGCGAGACCGGCTGAAACGAATGTGATCCATCAGACGATGATGCATGTGTGCCGCATCACAACCCCGAAGGTCACGCTGACGTCGTCGCACGTCGCGTCAGGACGCTGACCATCAAGCTGGGCCACCCGTCCGCTCAGTGCCTGACGGCTGAGCAGTACGAGCGGATGACGCTCGAGGTCCGCACGCTCTACTGGCTGACGCGAGGTGTCGCGGACGAGTCGCACGAGCAGGTGCTGTCGTTGATCAGGCGCATCGAGCTGCTGGACCCGGCGAGGGACCCGGACATCCACATCCCCCGCCAGATCACTCCGGTGTGGACCGTCGTCAAGACGCGCTGACCACCGCGGCCGCGACGATCGCCAGCACGTAGAGCGCGGACGCCGTCCCCACGATCCGGGTGCGACGGTGCTCGCTCCACGGCGTGAACGTCAGCAGCCACGCCAGCAACGGCAACAGCAGCACGCCGTGCATCGCCACGCCGTGCGCGAGCTTCCAGGTGCCCGCGGTCGCGTAGGCGACCTGGTGCCCCTCGGTGAGCGTGAGGACCACCCCGCGCGCGATCATCAGCGCGCCGAACAGCATGGCGGACAGGAACGTCACCGCCCCGACCCGCACGGCGAGCAGCATGCTCGGGGCGAGGTGCCGCGCCTTCCACGCCGCCACCACGAGCCAGATCACCGTGAAGATGATCAGGCCACCACCCGCGGCGAGACTGCGGGCCACGAGCGCGTCGAACGCCGTCTCGTCGTTGAAGTGCGAAGGCACCTTCCGCCACGCCTGCAGGGTGATGAGACCGACCTCCATCACCGACGCGAACGTGAAGATCCCCAGCACGACCGGCCCGACGCGCAGCAGCTTCGTCACCCATGCCACCGACGCCAGGGTGAGTCCGAACGACACCCCGAACGTGACCGCCTTGCGCCAGGACACCGGGCCCTCCCACGGCCCGCCGTCCACGAAGAACACGACGAGGTGGAACAGTCCGCTCAGCAGGAGCACCACGCTGATCCCGTACGCGACTTTCCTCATGCGAGCAGTGTTGGCCGAAAGCCGCGCCGGAACATCAGCGCCGGAACGGCTCCGGCGTACGCAACCTGACGTACGTCATTCAGGCAGCCAGGAGCTGTTGGCGCCGCAGAGCAGCACGCAGGGGAGCTCACCCGGCACCTCACCCTTGAGGAAGGCCGCGAACGCGACGGCCGAGGCGGGCTCGACGGCGAACCGGAACTCCTCCCACAACCGGTCCCGAGCGGCCAGCAGTTCGGCGTCGGAGACGAGCACGGACCGCACGTCGTGCCGCTGCAGGATCTCCAGCGGCACCTCACCGGCCCGCGTGGCACCGAGGGCGGAAGCGGCGACGGAGTCCACCGGCGAGTCGACCGGCGTGCCGGCCTCCAGAGCGTTGTGCATGGCACAGCAGCCATCAGGTTCCACCGCGACCACGAGCCGTCCGCCGGCCGACAGGCACGTCCCGGCGACCAGCCCGCCACCACCGACGGCGACGACGATCGAGTCGACGTCCGGCGCGTCCTCGACGATCTCCGCCGCCACCGTGCTCTGCCCGGCGATCACGTCCGGGTCGTTGTACGCCTCCAGGTACGTCACACCGAACGTGCGCGCCTCGGCCGCGGCCTGCGCGTAGGTGGCGCCGTAGCGGATCAGCTTCGCGCCCGCCTCCTCGATCCGCCGCGTCTTGCTCTCCGGTGCCGTGATCGGCACGAACACCGTCGCGTGCACCCCGAGCAGCTGGGCCGCCATGGCCACTCCGAGCCCGTGGTTGCCGCCGGACGCCGTGACGACCTCGGACGGCCGGTCCAGCGACAGGAGCTTGTTCACCGCGCCGCGCACCTTGAACGAGCCGGTCAGCTGGAGGTGTTCCAGCTTGAACACGAGCGGGCGGCCGTCGGCCTCGGCTCTCATGACGGGCGTGCGGCGGACGTACGGGGCGATGCGGGCGGCGGGTGTCATGTCACCAGCTTCCACAAGAACGTCGCCACCGTCACCAGGCCCAGCAGGAAGCACACCACGACGACGGTCCCGCCGAGCACGACCAGCAGGCAGGCGAGCCACGACGTCTCCTCGCGCGGTGTCGCGTCCAGCTCGCGCTGGAGCTGGACGCGCGCCTCGCGGTGCAGTTCGGTGAGCTTCGCGCGGGCGGTGTCGGTGGGGGCGTCGTCGAGGTTGCCGGACCAGCCCAGCGCCTCCAGTCGCATCGTGGGCGTGCGGTAGGCGCGTTCGAACGCGACGATCTCCACCGGATCGGGTGACTCCCCGAGGTAGTCCCACCGGCCGGCTTGCGGGAGGTCGCCGAGCACCCGGTAGACCTCGGCGAGCCGGGAACGGAGGTCCAGTCGGTGCGGGTAGGTGCCGACCAGTCCGGCGAGTCGCTGGCGGGCGCGCAGGACGTTCGCCAGGTCACCTCGCCGCAGTTCTTCGGCGGCCTTGTGGAGCGTCAGCTCAACCGGCATGGGGGACAGTGTCGCAAACGGCGCTACCGTCGGCTTGTGCTCGTCCTATCGGTGCTGGTGTTCGGCCTGGCGTGGTGGCTCGGCCTGTACGTGCTCGCGCGTGACCCCGGTAAGCGTTTGCTCTGGTGGACCGGCGGTGGTCTGGTCGCGTACGCCGTCGCCGTCGTGCTGCCCGTGCCCGCGCTCGTCGTCATCCCCGCACTCGCCTGGACCGGTGTGACGCTGACGTTCACCGGCCACGTCCGGTGGTGGACGTACGCGGTCGTGCCCGTGTACGTAGCGGCGCTGTTCGTGCCGTGGATCGTGCTGGTGCCGTTGGTGGGCGCGTTCGGGATCGCGCTGTACCGGCGGCTGTTCCTGGCGCTGATCACGATCCTCGTCCCGCTCGGGGCAGGCGCTTTCCTGCTGCGGCTGCTGCCGCCCGAGTGGGTGCTCCCGACCATCGGCGTCGACCTGGTGATCCTCGGCGTGCTGGTCGCGCTGACCGACGCGGTCGAGGAGGGCGAGGCGATCAAGGCGGACATGGTGCGCTCGTTCGTCGTCTCCGCGCTCACGGCTGCGCTCTTCGGCGGCCAGGTCGCGTTGTTCCTCCAGCCCGGCATGGAACCGCTGCTCTACGGCACGGTCGCCGCGGCGATCGGTGTCCAGGTGCTGTCGAGCCCGCTGGCATCCGCGGTCGACCGGCTCACCGTCCCGAAGGTCGCGGCCGAACGGGCCGAGCTGCGGCAGGCCGCCGACGCGCTGCCCAAGCTCGACCCGCGCCTGGAGGGTGCGGACTTCGCGAAGCTGACCCGGCGGGCGCTGGCGCACTACGGCGACCTCGGCAAGCTCGTGGCGAGCCCGCTCACGGCGTTGCCCGCGATCGACCAGTCGTTGCCACCGCTGGAACGCGCCGCGGAACTGAAGAAGCTGTTGCTGGAGAGCATTGTCCGGCTCAAACCGCGCGACGGTGAGTTCGGCACGAGCGACGAATGGCGTTACTACAACGCCCTTTACTTCTACTACGTCGCCGGAATCCGCCCGTACTCGGTGCGCACCAAGCGCGAGGGCCTCGACGCGGCGTCGAAGCAGGCGCTCACGTGGTTCGTCACCCAGGTGCCCGAACGGACGCTGCACAACTGGCAGAACGCCGCCGCGCGCCTGGTCGCGACCGATCTGATGGCAGGAGTTGGCAGCGTTTGACGTGGCTCTGGCAGTGATCGGGAGTGCACGGTCGGGCCATGTTGAAATTCGCACTCAAGTTGGACGGTGTCGCTTCCATCGGAATCGGCCTGCTGATGTTGGTCCTGCGTCCCGCGCTGGGATTCCCGACGGCATTCCTGATCGGGGTGGGCGCGGTCGCGGTGGCTTACGGTTGTTTCGCGTTCTGGCTCGGGACGCGGGAACTGCCGGACCGCAAGCTCGTGCAGCTGGTGCTCGCGTTCAACGCGTTGTGGGTGGCCGACAGCGTGCTCGTCGCGGAGGTCGGCTGGTTCCCGCTCAGCACGCTCGGGGTCGTGCTGACGCTCGCTCAGGCGGTGGGTGTCGTCGGGTTCCTGGTGCTCCAGGTCATGGGTGCGCGCGCAACGTACGGCTCCGCCCTCGGAACTCCGCGACGATCTCAGCACCCCGTCGCACCGTGATGTCGTAGATGCCGCTGCGGCCGAACAGGGTCCGCTCGACGGCCTCGGCCTCCAGCGCGTCACCGGCGTGCACGGGCAGGATGAAGTCGATCTCGGCGGTGGCCGCCACGGTCACCGCCCCCGGCTTGTTGCACGCGCAGGCGAACGCCGTGTCTGCGAGCAGGAAGACGTACCCGCCGTGCGCGATGCCGTGCCCGTTGATCATGAGATCGGCGACGGTCATGGTGAGCCGGGCGTAGCCGTCGCGCAGCTCGACCGGCGTGATGCCGAGCGCGTTCGACGCCACGTCAGCGGCCAGCATCTCGGCAGGACCATCCATTCCGGTAACTGTAATCACCCTGAAGGTGGTGTCACACAGCGTGGCGCAAGACTTACTGTCCGAGGTGATTGCTTGGTCAACCCACGTGGAGGTCGTCGTCATGGGTGGTTGCTCTTGCTGCAGTTCCTGCACCGGTCCTGGCTGCGGCTGCTGCGGGTCCTGCTAGGCAGAACGGATTCGGCCCGGTCTCCCGTGCAACGGGGGCCGGGCCTCTTCACGTCCTCCGGGCATGAGAACGCTCTGGGGGATGGTTCTGCTCCTGCTGCTGGCCGGCTGCGGGCCGCGGACGACCACGGCCGCGGACGCGCCCGATCCGAGCGGCGGGATCGTCGGCAAGATCGAGACGCACCAGATCGAGGTGCTGACGCACTGCGGGCTGGAGTTCCTGAAGTTCGGCGACCGCACCTGGCGCGCGGAGACGCCGCTGCCGGAACCGAAGCCGCGTCCCGATCCGAACGGCGTCAAGTACGACGGTTACACCAGCGGCGTGGTCACCGTCGTCGACGACAAGACGCTGCGCTTCGCCGTCGACGACACGCGCTTCGAGGCACCGTCCGAGCCGGTCGTCTTCCACCCGACGGACGTCGAACCACCGCTCTGCCACTGACGAGCGAAGGCCGACGCGGGACGGAAGATCCGCGTCGGCCTGCGCCCGGCAGGGGTTGCCGGAGGAGAAGCTCAGCCGGTGAAGCTCTTGAAGATGTTGGTGAACTCCCAGTTCGCCTGCGAGATGCCGCTGCACGACGGCGACACCTGACCGGTGGGGCAACCGCCGTTGTCCCGTCCGACCGACCAGAAGCCGATCCGGTTGACGTGGTTGGCCTGCGCGTAGGCGAGCACCTTCCGCGCGTCGGACTGCGTGGTGGTCATCCCGGTGTCGTTCTTGCCGATCATCGGGGTGAGCCCGAGCCGCGCCTTCAGCTGCGCGTCGCTCAGCGTCGGCCAGATCTGCCGCATCTGCAATCCAGGTCCGGCTGACGTGCGCAAACACGTCGAATAGCGTGCTTGACCAGGAAGGCAACCGTGACCGGACATGACCCTCGAACCACCCCAAATTACCGGCTGATCTGTACCC
>NZ_VOBR01000030.1 GCF_007845675.1 Lentzea tibetensis
AGATCCAGCAGGCGATCACCGAGGTGTTCGATCTGCGTCCGGCTGCGATCATCCGCGACCTCGACCTGTTGCGTCCGATCTACGCGCCGACCGCCGCGTACGGCCACTTCGGCCGCACCGACGTCGCGCTGCCGTGGGAGTCGACGGACCGCGCCGAGGCGCTGAAGGCCGCCGCGGGCGCCTGAGAAGTTCCTTCGCCGAGGGGCCCGCCCGTTCACGGGTGGGCCCTTTTCGGTGTCAGCCGGTGTGCGCCAGCAGGTCTCGCACCACGGCCGCGACCTCCCGCGGTGTTCGCGCGGTGACCTGAGGGAGCTCGCGCGCGTCCGGCGGCACGATGTCCGAACCGTCGAGGTTGATGATCCACAGCCTCGTTCGGCCCGCGCGGTGGCGCTGCAGGGCGAGGTCCAGCTCGTCGTAGCAGAAGCGGCTGGCCGCGTACGACCGGCTCCACAGCGCGATGAACAGGTCCGACCTGAGCACCGCGTCCTCGATCGCCGCCTCCACCATGCGCGCCGACGAGATCTCCTGGTCGCCGTACAGGACCTGGATGCCCGCGGCGGACAGGTGGCGATCCATCGGTCGCGTGAAATCGGCGTCCACCGCGGCCCGGCTGACGAAGGCCACTCCGGGGCGGCCCTGTGGTCCGTCGATCCGGCGCACCCGTGCGGTCACCATCTCGTTCGCGATGATCATCGCGTCGTCCACCGCGTTCTTGTCGGTGAGCCTGCTGGTGTCCAGCCACGGGTGGACGCCCTGCCAGTCCCGCCTGCGGAACGCGCGTTCCGCCGCACCGCCGAGGAAGGCGAACGGCACGATCGGCAGCTGTCGCGCTTCCGCGAGGTGCAGGATCGTGCTGGCCGTCTTGTCGGGTTTCCCGCCCACCGCCAGCACCGCGTCGGCGTGTTGCAACGCCATCAGCTGGCACAGCACCCAGGCCTGTCCGAACGACTCCCGGTCGTCGGTCTCCGGACCGGGGTAGTACCAGTTCCTGATCCGCGCGGCCGCGGTCGGCCCGAGCAGCTCGCGGAGCTGGTCGGACTGGGCGTCCACGGCGGGGTGGACGGGCCGGTGCATGTGCACCGTCCCGCCCGCGCCGGACTCGAGATATCCCATGAGCGCGTGGAAGTCCGCGGTGTCGGGGAACGGGCTGCACACGACCAGGTCCACCCCGGCCCTGGCCACGGCGGCGCCGAGTCGCCTGCTGAACTGCTGCAGCTCCGCTTCCTCGAGCGACGGGTACGTCGTCTCACCGGTCACGCCGCCGAGCACGAACGCCGACCGCAGCCTGCCGGCCGGGACCGCCGCGACCGGCTCGTCGGAGGCTTCTCCGCCGTCCGCCTTGTCCCACAGCCGCTTGAGCTTCGCGACCTCGACCGCCGGGTCGCGAGGCGGTGTGCTCCACTCGGCCAGCACCTCGACCACCGGTGCCAAGGTGGTCCACTTCGGCAGGCCGACGCCGCGCAGCATCTGTGCGACCTTCTGGTGGCTCACCGTGCCGTCGAACCGGTCGTCGTCGTTCACCCGGTCCGAGATCTGCTGCAGGCTGCGCGCTCCCGCGGCGCGGTAGAGCTGGTGGAGTGCCTCGGTCAGGTCCCGCAACGAACCGGGTGGCAGCACCTCTGGACCCGGCAGGTCAACACCGCGCATCTCACCGTCCGACACGTCGAGGAACGTCAACTTCCGCGCGGATCTTACGCCTGCGGGGTGGTGAGTTCCGTCAACTTCGAGGTGTTGCGTCAACTAGCGATAACGCGCTCTGAGCTGGCCACACGCTTGGTGGAGACCCGACGACGAACGGAGTTGCCGTGCACGTCTCCACGGAAGTTCAGCGGCCCGCGGTGCGCCTGTGCACGGCCGCGGATGTCGAGCGCTACAGCCGGTTCACCGATCTCCAGGCGTCTCGTGCGCAGGAGCGGTTCACCTCCGCGCTGAGGAAGGCACGCGTCAACGCGGGGCTGGCCGAGTCGGAGGTCGACCTGCAGGCGTCGGGCGACGGCGAGTTCGCGGTGCTGCCGCCCGGCATCGACGAGACCGAGGTCATCCCGCGCTTCGTGGCGGAGCTGACCATCGCCCTGCGGGAGGTCAACGCCGACCTGAGCGACCACGCCCGGCTCCGGCTGAGGGTGGCGATGCACCGGGGGCTGCTCGCTCCCGGCGTGTGCGGGTGGGTCGGCACGTCCGCGATCGCGGTGCACCGGCTGCTGGACTCCCCGGCGGCGCGCAGCGCGCTGGCCGAGCACCCGGACGCGGACTTCGCGCTCATCGTCGGCGACACCCTGTACCGCGATGTGATCGCCCACGGGCATCGCGGGCTCTCGGCCGGCTCGTTCCGCGAGGTGGTCGTCGAGATCCCGGCGAAGCGCTTCAGCGAGGTCGCCTGGGTCCACCTGGGGCGGAGCTGGTGAGCAGGGCGAACGATCCCGGTCTGATCGAGACCGGGATCGTTCATACTCCCGTCGGTTTCGCGTCACATCCGGGAACTACAAACTGCAGGCATGTCCCTGACTCGTCGCGGCTTCATGGCCGCTGCCGTCGCCACCGCGGCGGGTTCGCTGCTCCCTCCCTCGGTGTACGCGGCCCTCGCGCGCACACCGAGGCCCGGCGGGTTGAGAGCGATCAAGCACGTCGTGCTGCTGATGCAGGAGAACCGGTCGTTCGACCACTACTACGGTTCGCTGCGCGGCGTGCGGGGCTTCGGTGACCGCAACGCGCTGCCCGGCGTGTTCGAGCAGTCCGGCGTGCTGCCGTTCCCGGTCAGGGAGGCCGCGTCCGGACGGGACGTCCAGTACATCGGGGACCTCGACCACAGCTGGAACGGCGGCCACAGCGCGCTGCGCAACGGCTGGAACGACAACTGGGTCCCGGCGAAGTCGGCCGCGACGATGACGTTCTACGACCGGCGCGACATCCCGTTCCACTACGAGCTCGCCGACACGTTCACGATCTGCGACGCCTACCACTGCTCGGTGCCGTCCTCGACGTCCCCGAACCGGAACTACTGGGTCAGCGCGTACACCGGGTTCGAGCCGAACGGCAGCAGGGCCACCGGCAACGCGGCCTACGACGAGGACCGCCACGCCGGCTACACCTGGACGACCTACCCGGAACGGCTGGAGCAGGCCGGTGTGCCGTGGCGGGTGTACCAGGAGTGGGACAACTTCCAGGACAACAACCTCGAGTTCTACGTGCGGTTCAAGGAGATCGCGCGCAAGGTGCTGCCGCCGGGGTTCAGGTCGCTGGACAAGCTCTACGGCACGGGTGACCCCGCGCTGATCGCCAAGATCGACCTCAGCAAGCTGACGCCGGCCGAGAAGCGCTTGTACGACCGGGGTTTGCACCGCGTGGCGCCGAAGACGCTCGGCCAGGCGTTCCGCGACGACGTGCGCACCGGCAGGCTGCCCGCGGTCTCCTACCTCGTACCGTCCTCTGTGGACTCCGAGCACCCCGGCGCGTCGTCGCCCGCGGCCAGCGCGTCGATCACCTACCAGGTGCTGGACGCGCTCGCGTCCTCGCCGGAGGTGTGGGAGTCGACGGCGTTGTTCATCACCTACGACGAGAACGACGGGTTCTTCGACCACGTGCCGCCACCGCGTCCCGGTGCGGGCGTCACCGACGAGTACGTGGGGGACCGGCCGCTCGGGCTGGGCACGCGGGTGCCGATGACGGTGGTGTCGCCGTGGACCGTCGGCGGGTACGTGTGCTCGCAGGTGTTCGACCACACGTCGATGACGCGGTTCCTGGAGCGCTGGCTGGACGTCCGCGAGCCGAACATCAGCACCTGGCGCCGGACCGTGTGCGGTGACCTGACCTCCGCGTTCGACTTCGACCGGCGCCGCACGTGGCCGGACGTCGGCGAGCCCGCGCCCGTCCCACCCGCCTCGCCCCGGTGGCGGCCGGCGCCGCCCGCGTCGCAGGCGATGCCCGAGCAGGAGGCCGGACGGCGCCGGGCGCGGCCGTTGCCCTACCAGCCTGACGCCCAGGCGGTGGTCGGCGCTGGTGCGGTGCAGCTGGAACTGTCCAACACCGGCAAGGAGTCCGCGCACTTCGCGTTGTACCCGTACGCCAAGGAGTTCGCCGATCCGGTGCACTTCGACGTGGGCCGTTCGGTGGAGCACAGGGTGCCGGTCGCCGGTGCTTACGACCTGCTTTTGCTGGGCCCCAACGGTTTCCGGCGCGAGTTCGCCGGTGCCGTCGGTGGTGAGGCGCAGGTGTCGTCGTCCGTGCGCGGGTACAGCCGGGTGCTGACGCTGACCTTGTCGAACACGGGTGACCGGACGCTGACGTTCCTGATCGGGCGCAAGCGTTACGCGGTGAAGGCCGGACGCCGGCTGGTCCTGCCGCGGCTCACCGCCATGAACTCCGGCTGGTACGACCTGACCGTCACGGTCGCCGAGGAACCGGGGTTCCGGCGCCGGTTGTCCGGGCACATCGAGGACGGCAAGGAGTCGATCTCGGGTTAACCGGCTTCACTCTCCGGCTAAGTTGGGCGGGTGGAGCTGGCGAGCGGCGAGTGGGTCGACTTCGAGGGTGACGTCGTGTCGGCGTCGCTGATACGCGACCTGCTGGTGGACTCGGACCAGCTCGACCCGCGCGGGGTGCGGGTGCGCAACGCGCGGATCGACGGTCAGCTCGACCTGTGCGACGTGGACACCAAACGGCCGCTGGCGCTGCGGGACTGCGTCGCCGAGGCACCGTTGCTGCTGGACCGCGCGCACCTGTCCGCGCTCGACCTCACCGGGCTCGTCGCGCCCGCGGTGAGCGCGCCGTGGCTCAAGGTCGACCACTACCTGTACCTGACGAACGCCCAGCTCAACGGTGGCGCGGACGACTGGGCCGTCGACCTGGGCGAGGCGTGCATCGGCAGCCACCTCAGCATGTCCGGCGCGCAGCTGCTCAGCGACACCGAGTTCTCGCTGAACGCCCACAAGCTGCGGACCGGCAGCCAGGTCTACCTCGCCGGGGTGCACGCCGTCGGGACGGTGCGGTTCGACGGCGCGCGGCTCGGCGGAAACCTCCGCTGCGACGGTGCCGTGCTGACGGCCGATGGCGCGGCGTTCCTCGGCGTCGACATGCACGTCGAGGACAACGTGTTCTTCCACAACGGTTTCCGCGCGCGGTCGGAGAACTACATCGCCGTGCGCATCCGCGGCTCCCGGATCGGCGGCCAGCTCGTGCTGGGCGGGCGCGCGACGGGGCTGACCGCGCTGGACGTCAAGCACGTGCGGGTCGGCATGGAGGTGTTCGTGCCCGCCGACTTCGCTGAGGGGCTGGTCGACCTGGACGGCCTCACCTACAGCGGGCTGCCGCGCGAGTCGGGTCTCGACGAGTGGCTGGAGCTGCTCGCCGAGAAGACCCCGCGGTACGCCAGCCAGCCGTACCTCCAGCTCGCCGCGGCGCACCAGGCCGCGGGGCACGAGCGCGACGTCCGGCGGATTCGCGTTGCCCAGCAACGGGATCTGCTGCGCCGGGGTCGGCTGAGCCGGTCCGGCAGGCTGTGGCACCGGGTCAGCGGCGCGACCGTCGGGTTCGGCTACCGGCCCGCGACAGCACTGCTGTGGCTGCTGGCGGTGCTGGCGCTGTCCGTGGGGCTGATGGTCGGGGTGGCCGGGCCGGGTGGCGCGGTGCGCTGTTCGACGGTCGAGCAGATCGGGCACGCGCTGAGCTCCGCCACACCGCTGGTGAAGCCCGATCCAGCACAACGCTGCCAGGTCGCCACGACCACGGGACTGGGTCAGTTCGTGGTCGTGACGACCTGGGTGCTCCAGCTGCTGGCGTGGGCGTTCGCGACGTTGTTCGTCGCGGGCTTCACCGGGCTGGTGCGCAAGAACGCTTAGGCGAAGGGCTTCTTGTCGATGCCGCACGTCTTCTGCCGGGGCAGGACGCCCGTGAACAGGTAGTCGCGCTTGGCCTTCTCCGCGCACGCGCTGTGCACGAACATCGTCGAGTGGCCGGAGCCCTCGACGGTCAGGAAGCCCGTCCTGGCCAGCTCGGCCGCGCCGTCCTTGGCCCCGTGCAACGGGGTTGAGGGATCGAAGCGGCTGTTGATGAACAGGATCGGCGCGGACGTGACGCGGTTCCACGGACCGGTGTAGCGGTCGGTGTCACGGCCCTGCCAGAACGCGCAGCCCATCATGTCGAACACCGCGAGGCGACCGAAGTCGGGAACGCGCTCGTCCTCGCTCTTGCCGTACTTCGAGTACACCCCGGTGTCGAGCGGGAAGTTGCTGTCCGCGCACTGGATCGCGTTGAACGCCTCGGTGCGGTTGGCGATGTAGCCCGCCGTGCGCGGCGTGGCGGGCGCCTCGTGCAGTGCCTGCAGCGTCTTCGCGGTCTCCTGCCAGGTCTCCGGCTGGGAGAGCGCGCCGTTGGCCGTGCCGATCAGCGCCACGTAGTCGAACGTGCCCTCGGGGATGGTGATCGGGCCCGCCTTCGCCTTGGCGACGAGGTTGCGCCACTTCACCTTCAGGTCGCCACCCGCGAACGCGCAGTGCGCGCCGGGCTCGGCGCACTGGGTGAGGAACTGGTCGAACGTCTCCGCGATGCCCCGCGGCACGTCCTGGCGGGTGTCGAGCGGCACCGTTGTGCCCTGGTCGCCGTGGCCGGTCGCGTTGCCGATGAAGTCGAGCGCGCCGTCGAACGCCATCGCCCGAACCTTGTTCGGGAACAGGTTGGCGTAGATCGCGCCGAGGTGCGTGCCGTAGGAGATGCCGTGGTAGGTCAGCTTCTGGTCGCCGACCGCCTTGCGCAGCTGGTCCAGGTCACGCGCGGTGTTCGCGGTGGACGTGTGGTCGAGCAGGGTGCCCGCCTCGTCCTTGCACCGCTGGGCGAACTCCTTGTACTTGGCGTAGAAGGCTGGCTCGTCCTGCGCGGTGGCCGGGAACTCGGGGATCGAGTTGAGGAAGGTCTGCTGCTCCTCCTCGGTGTCGAAGCAGTTGACAGGTGCGCTGCGGCCGATGCCGCGCGGGTCCCACGACACGAGGTCGAAGCGCTCGCGCAGTTCGGGTGAGAAGAGCCACGTCCAGCTCGCGCGCTGGCGCAGCCGGTCGACGCCGGACGAGCCGGGGCCGCCGAAGTTCACGAACAGCGACCCGATCCGCTTGCTCGGGTTCGTGGCGCGCAGCTTGATCACCGCGAGGTCGATCTTGGTGCCGGCCGGCTGGTCGTAGTCGAGCGGGACCTTGGCGGTCGCGCACTCGAAGCCGTCCTGACAGTCCGCCCAGGTCAGGGCGGTGGCTTCGTCGGCACGCGCGACCGTGCTGATGCTGGCGAGGATGGCCCCGGTCAGCACAGCGGTCAGGAATTTCCGATTCATGTAACCCCCATGTTTGTCCTTTACACGATCCTGCCACCTGATCGGTTGCCCTGTTCCCGGAACTGTCGGTGCCGTCTGGTAGACCAACTCGCATGGCGAACAAGGCGACGAGTCGGCGCGGGGAACGGGTCCCCGCCGCCGTGCTGCCGGTCGCCAGGATCGTGGTGGACGTGCCGCTGGCGCACCTCGACCGGCCGTTCGACTACCAGGTTCCGTCCGAACTGGACTCCACCGCCGTGCCGGGTGCGCGGGTGCGCGTGCGGTTCGCCGGGCAGCTGGTGGACGGGTTCCTGCTGGAGCGCGCCGAGACGTCGGACTACGGCAAGAAGCTGGCGTACATCGAGAAGGTCGTGTCACCCGAACCGGTGCTTTCGCCGGAGATCGCCTCGGTGGCGCGGGCGGTGGCCGACCGGTACGCGGGCAGCATGATCGACGTGCTGCGGCTCGCGGTCCCGCCCCGGCACGCGCGCGCGGAGTCGGCGGCCATGGACGGCGAATGGGTCGCGCCCTCGGTGCCCGACTCGTCCGGGTGGTCGCGCTATCCGCGTGGCGCGTCGTATCTGGAGGCGTTGCGGACGGGGCGGCCCGCGCACGCCGTGTGGCAGGCGTTGCCCGCCGAGGACTGGCCCGCGCGGCTCGCCGAGGTGGCCGCCGTGGTCGCGTCGACGGGCAAGGGCGTCGTGATCGTCGTGCCCGATCACCGAGACCTCGCGCGGCTCGGTGCGGCGTGCGCGGCCCTGATCGACGGTGTCGTCACGCTTTCGGCTGATCTTGGTCCGTCGGAGCGGTACAAGCGGTGGCTCGCGGTGCGGCGCGGCGTGTCGCGCGTGGTGATCGGCACGCGCGCGACGGCGTTCGCGCCGGTGCACGACCCCGGCCTGCTGGTGGTGTGGGACGACGGCGACGACCTGCACACCGAGCAGCGCTCGCCGTACCCGAACGTGCGAGACGTGCTGGCGCTGCGCGCGCACTCGTCCGGCGCGGCCCTGCTGGTCGGCGGCTTCGCGCGCACCGCGGAGGCCCAGCTGCTCGTCGAGTCCGGCTGGGCGCACGAGATCGTCGCGTCGCGCGAGGTGCTGCGCTCGGTCGCGCCACGCGTGGTGTCGGTCGGCGACAACGACTGGCAGGAGGTGAAGGACCCGGCCGCGCGGTCCGCCCGCCTGCCGTCGATCGCCTTCGAGGCCGCGCGCGCCGCCCTGCAGGACTCGCCGGTGCTGATCCAGGTGCCGCGCCGCGGCTACGTGCCCGCGCTGGCCTGCGGCCAGTGCCGCGCGCCCGCACGCTGCCGCCGCTGCGCGGGCCCGCTCGCGTTGCCCGGCGGGGTCGAGGACGGTGCGCCGAAGCCGGCGCACTGCCGGTGGTGCGGGGTGTCCGAGGCCGGTTTCCGTTGCCAGGCCTGCGGTTCACGCCGCCTGCGCGGCCAGATCATCGGTGCCCGCCGCACGGCGGAGGAGCTCGGCCGCGCGTTCCCCGGTTTCCCGGTGCGCACGTCCGGCGCGGACGAGGTGCTGACGTCGGTGCCGTCGAAGCCGGCCTTGGTGGTGGCGACGCCCGGCGCCGAGCCGGTCGCCCTCGAGGGCTACGGCGCCGTGCTCCTGCTGGACGGCTGGGCGCTGCTCGGCCGCGCCGACCTGCGCGCGGCCGAGGAGACCCTGCGCCGCTGGATGACCGCCGCCGCACTGGTGCGTCCGGGCAACGGCCGAGTCGTCGTGATCGCGGACTCGTCACTGGCCCCGGTGCAGGCACTGGTCCGCTGGGACCCGGTGTGGCACGCGAGCACCGAACTCGCCGCCCGCACCGAACTCGGCTTCCCGCCCGCAGTGCGCATGGCGACCATCGACGGCGCCCCGGACGCGCTGAACGCCCTGCTCGACGAGCTGCGCCTACCGCCGACCGGGGAGATTCTCGGGCCGGTGCCGTTGGGGGAGGATGAGCAGAAGGAGCGCGCGTTGGTGCGCGTGGCTCGGGCCGAGGGGCGGGCGTTGGCTGCTGTTCTGGCTGAGGCTCAGGCTGTGCGGACGGCGCGCAAGGAGCAGGAGTTGGTGCGGATCAAGTTGGATCCGCTTGAGGTTTTGTAGCGGGCGTGTGCTGGGTGAGGCGCCTGTTGGGGCTGGGCTCCATGCCTGCTGGTCGTTGGGGTTCGCCTTGGCTGCCGGTTCCGTCGGGGCTGGGTTCTTTGCGTACTGCCCGTTGGGGCATGGCTTCTGCCGGTTTTTCTTGGGGCTGGGTTCTTTGCGTATTGCCCGTTGGGGCTTGGTCTCTGCCGGACTTTCTTGGGGCTGGGTTCTTTGCCTGGCTGCCGGTTTCGTGTGGGCTGGGTTCTGATGGTTGCTGCGGCTGTGGTGTTTCGGTGTCGTGGGTTGGGTCGCGCCTTCGGCGCAGCGATTGGGCCTTGACTTGAGACCTCATGGGCCCTGTGTTTGATCCCGCTGGGCGGCGTGGTGGGGCCGGCTCCGCCGGCAGGAAGAGCACCTGCCGGCCCGATAGGGGTACCACGCCGCACCCCAAGTCAAGGCCCAATCGCCAGGTGCCCACCACCCCGCACACTGCGGACACGCACACTCCTTGCCTGATCACACCGACCCACCTGCCGTCGTGCTCGCCTTCCGCAGTCGCACAGACCCGCTTGCCGTTGTGCTCGCCTTCCGCAATCGCACAGACCCGCTTGCCGTTGTGCTCGCCTTCCGTAGGTGCGCCGACCCGCTTGCCGTCATGCCCGCCTTCCGTAGACACGCCCGTAGGCCTGGCGCAGCCGCAGTGGCACCTGAGGCCTGCTCACCTAAGCGGGCGCGGGCCGCGCTTGAGGCAGGAGTGCGCAGCAAGTTGGGTCCCCTGGAGGTGTTGTGATGCGCCCATTTCGCGGTACAAGGGGGACCATGCTGCTGCTGCGAACTGTTGCCGCTGTCGTGTCCGTCCTGCTGGTCGCGCCTCCCGCTGGAGCCGCGCCCGCTGCTCCACCGCGGGTACCGGAGGCGGTGGGCTGGGGAGGCGCGGTGTCGAGTGTCGACCCGGACGCCTCGCAGATCGGGATCGACGTGTTGCGGCGTGGTGGCAACGCGGTTGACGCGGCGGTGGCCACGGCTGCCGCGCTGGGCGTTACCGACCCGTTCTCGGCTGGGATCGGTGGTGGCGGGTTCTTCGTGCACTACGACGCCAAGTCGAGACGCGTGTCCACAATCGACGGACGGGAGACAGCGCCCGCGTCGGCCACCGACAAGTTGTTCGTGGAGAACGGGGTGCCGTTGCCGTTCGACCAGGCGATGACCAGTGGGCTGTCCGTCGGCGTGCCCGGTACGCCGCGCACGTGGCAGCAGGCGTTGCGGCGCTGGGGGACTTACTCGCTGCGGGACGCGTTGCGGCCGGCCGAGGAGCTGGCGCGGCGGGGGTTCGTGGTGGACTCGACGTTCAACGCGCAGGTCAGTAGCAATGCGGCCCGGTTCGCGGACTTCACGTCTACCAGTGCGCTGTACCTGCCGAACGGTGTGCCGCCGGCCGTGGGCAGCACGTTCCGCAACCCGGACCTGGCGAACACCTACCGCGAGCTGGGGCGTGACCTCGGCTCGTTGTACGGCGGCGCGGTCGGTCGTGACCTGGTGCGCACCGTGCAGCAGCCGCCCGTCACGCCCGGCTCCACGCGCAACGTCCGCGCAGGCAAGCTGACTGTCTCGGACCTCGCGAAGTACACGGCGCCGTTCCGGGCGCCCACGTTCACGACCTACCGCGGGTTGGACGTGTACGGCATGGCGCCGCCGTCGTCCGGTGGTACGACCGTGGGGGAGGCGCTGAACATCCTGGAGAGCTACGACCTGGCGAAGCTCTCCGAGCCCGAGTACCTGCACCGCTTCATCGAGGCGACGAAGCTGTCGTTCGCCGACCGCAACCGCTGGGTCGGTGACCCGTCGTTCTACGACGCGCCGACCCGACAGTTGCTGTCGCAGCGCTTCGCCGACTCGCGCTCGTGCCTGATCAAGCCGAACGCGGTGCTCCCGGCGCCCGCGGCTCCCGGCGATCCGCGCAACCCCGCCCCGTGCGTCAGCGAGGGTGTCGCCGCGCCGACGCCGCAGGACGCCGAGCGCACCACCCACCTGACGGTCGCCGACCGCTGGGGCAACGTGGTCGCCTACACGCTGACCATCGAGGCCGAAGGTGGCAGCGGCATGGTCGTGCCCGGTCGCGGCTTCCTGCTGAACAACGAGTTGACCGACTTCAACTTCGTCCCGATCACGCCCGGCGTCCCCGACCCGAACCTGCCGGGTCCGTCGAAGCGGCCCCGGTCCTCGATGTCGCCCACGATCGTCCTCGACGACCACGGGCGCGTGGTGCTGGCCGTCGGCTCGCCGGGTGGCGCCACCATCATCACGACCGTCACCCAGGTGCTGACCAGTCGCCTGGACCGCAAGGCTCGCCTGGTCGACGCCATCGCGAGCCCGCGCGCCTCCCAGCGCAACAGCGCCACCACCCCGGCCGAGGCCGCCTTCATCGCCTCACCGGCGGCGGACGCGCTCAGGGCGATCGGTCACCGCTTCAGCACGAACGCCGACATCGGTGCGGTCACCGCCATCGAACCGGCCGGCCGCGGCCAGTGGCGCGCGGCAGCCGAACCCGCGCGCCGCGGCGGAGGTGCGGCCCGAGTGGTCCACCCCGGCTGAACACCTCGCCCGCGAGCCCGTGTCAGAGCGGGCTCGCGGCGTACGTGCTGAGCGCCTCGCGATCGGGCGTGCCGGTCTTCGCGATCAAGCTCGCCACGTGCTTCTCCACCGTCCGCGGCGAGATGTGCAACCGGGTCGCGATGGCCTTGTTGCCCATCCGCTCGGCCAGCAGCACGAACACCTCGTACTCGCGTGCGGTGACACCGGAGGCGCGCAGCGGGGCGGGCACCTGCTCGGTGCCCGAACGCCGTTGCTGCACGGGCACGCCGACCTGGCGCAGCAGGCCGCGGCAAGCGCTCGCGACCGCGCCCACCTGGGCCTGGTGGAAGTGCTCCTCGGCGGCGCGCAGCCACGCCACCGGCGAGCCCCAGCCGTCGGAGTGGGCGGCGGACGCGATCAGCCGCAGGCCGAGGTACCGGGCCATCGGGTACGAGGACGCGACCTCCTGGGCCGCCGCGACCGCCGCGTCGGCCTCGGTGAGCCTGCCGTCGCGGCCCAGCAGCACGGCGTGCGCCAGCAGGGCGAAGTGCCGGTTCCAGCGCATCCCGCTCGGCGAGGAGGCGACGATCTCCTCGTGGTGCGGCCAACCGGCCCGCCCGGCGAGCACGCTCAGCAGCAGGTGCAAGCCGTGCCGCCCGGACAGGTGGAACGTCGTGGGGTTCTCCGCCTCGTACGACAGCGCCTTGGCCAGCTCGCTCTCCGCGAGGTCGCGGTTCTCCTCCAGCAGCGCGCAGAACGCCCTTGCGAGACCGAAGCACAGCGGCAGCTCCGGCAGGCCGCCGCGCGCGCCCGCGAGGAACGCGGTGACCGCCTCCTCCATCTCGTGCCGCTTCCCCTGGTGCGCCGCCCACGCCGCCTTGGTCATCAGCAGGTACCGGGTCAGCCCGCCCAGCTGCAGGCGGTTGGTCGCCTCGAGACAGGCGTCGATCTGCTGACCAGCCAGCACGTAGTCGCCGCACAGCACGGACTGCAACGCGACGATCGCGTCCACGTTGTACGCCACGGTGATCGCGCCGACCCGCAACGCCTCCTCGTGTGCGCGTTCCAGGCCGGTCGTGGTGCCGTTGCGCAGCCAGTCGTTGCCCGCGACCCGCACCAGCGCGTAGATCCGCTGGATCGGCAGGTTGTGCTCCTCGGCGAGCTGGCGGGCGCGGTCGAAGCAGCGGTTCGCCTCGTCGAGGTCCTGCTCGCGGGCGATCACGCCGAGCAGCTGCCACGCCTCGCAGCACACGACCGGCAGTCCGGCGCGATCGGCGGCGTCGGCGGCCCGCCGGGCGAGCACGCCTGCTGAGGCGATCCGGTCGGGGGACGGGGTGTTCAGCGCGAGGAACGCGGAGATCACGTCCACCTCGGCCGTGTGCTCCTCGCCCGCGTCGGGACCGAGCAGGGTGCGCGCGGTGCTGATCTGCGTGCTGCCGTCGGTCCAGCGGCCGGCGAGATACGCGACGCGCGCGAGCCGGGTGTGCAGCGCCGCGCGGCGGAAGCGGTCCAGGCCCGCGGTGCTCAGCTCCGTCAGCGTGTCGGCGAGCTGGAACGCCCGCTCGAACTGGCCCGCCTCGGACAGCGCGGGCAGCAGCGACTCCAGCACGTCCGCGCGCACGTCGACGTCCACCTGCGACGCCAGCAGCCGGTTCGCGCGGTCGAGCAGGCTGACCGCGGACCCGGCCGCGCCGCTGCCGAGCGCACGCCGTCCAGCCTCAGCCAGCAGCGCTCCGCCCGAAGCGGTCTCGCCCGCGTCGAGCCGCAACGACGCGACCAGCGGGCACCAGTCGCCGGGCAGGCCGGGGTGCAGCGCCTCGATCGCGTCGGCGGTGCGCCGCGACAGCGAGGCGCGGTCGGCGGGGTTGAGCTGGGTGAGCAACGCGTCCGCGGTGAGCGGGTGGCGGAACGCGTACCAGTCCGGCGCCGGCTCGTCCGGGGTGACGAGCTGGGCGGCCACGCCCGCGTGCAGGTGGCTCAGCAGGCTGCGGTCGTCGGCGCCGGTGACCCGCTGCACGACCGACAGGGAGAACCGGTGGCCCAGCACGGCGGCGACCGACAGCAGCTCACGGCCTTCCGGACCGAGGCGGTCGGTGCGGTGCGCGATGCTGCGCACGAGCGACTCGGGCACCTCGACCCGCAGCTGGCCCAGCACGTGCCAGCCGCCGGCGCCGGGCACGAGCAGGCCGCCGGACACCATGCCGTGCAACAGTTCCTCGACGACGAACGGGTTGCCCGCGCTGTCGTGCCACAGCCGGTCGGTGACCTCGTCCGGCATGTCCTGCGACTCGAGGCACGCCGCCGCCATGCGGCTGACCTGGTTGCGGTCCAACGGTTTCAGCGACAGCAGCAGTCCGGCGTCGCGGCGCGCGGCCAGCCGCACCACCTCGAGCGCGTTGCCCGGCTCGTCCCGGATCGTGGCGAGCACCATCACCGGCTGGTAGTCCAGGTTGTCGACCAGGTACTCGATGACGGCGAGCGTCTCGGCGTCCGCGTCGTGCAGGTCCTCGAGGATCATCACGCACGGGTTCTTGCGGCCGACGACGGACAGCAGCCGCAGCACGGCCTCCGCGAGCACGACGAGCGAGTCACCTGCCTGGCGGTGGTCGCTCCACTCGGGAATCAGCCTGCCCAGCACCGGTTTGTACGGGCCGAGCTCCGCGTCGTCCGGCGGCTCACCACCGCGGAACAACGACAGCAACGCCTCGGCGATCGGCCGGAACGGCACCATCGGCCCGATCGTGGTGCCGCGGCCCCGCAGCACCCGCATGCCCTCGTCGAACGCCCGGCCCGCGACCAGGCGGGCGAGCCGGGACTTCCCGATCCCGGCCTCGCCCACGAGGAAGACCGCCCGCCCGTGCCCGTGCCTGGCGTCCTCCAGAGCCCGCTCGAGCTGAATGACTTCCTTGTCACGGCCGATGACGACCGGCGCGCGGGTCTGCATGAGCAGCAACATTAGTCACCGAACTACTACGGGCGAATCGGCTGCTCAGCGGCAGTCGTTGCGTGCTATTGCTCGATCGACACCGTGGTGAAGGTGAAGGTGCCCGCGACGGAGTAGAACGCGCCCGCGGCGAGCGTGAGACCGGCCAGTGCGCGGACTCTCGCGCTGGCACGGGACTTCGGAGCCAGCGCCATCTCCCCGGCGGGGTGCTCGGCCGACTCGATGTCGAACTCGGCGTCCTGGTGCTCGGCGTTGTTCATCTGAATTACCCCTCGTTGTTCTCGTTGTGGTGTGGAGCGGAAAGCAGGAGCACGGACGGCACCCGCTCGGCGAAACCGAGGCGGAGAAGTCCGTATCCGATACCGGCGAGGCCGGTGAGAAGTCCCGGTGACGCTACGGCGCCCGGCGTTCCGCACCGCGCGCCGTACTCGTCCAGCGCGCCGAGCAACAGGCCCGCGCGGCGTGTCACCGCAGCCTGCGCGTCCTCGTCACCGCGGTCGGCGAGCGCGGCCAGCGCCTCGGTCACGCCCAGCTCGCCGTGGCAGAGACTCATGTCCCGCAACGGTTCCCGCTCGACGAGGTGCCGTTCCAGTCCGGGCGCGCCCGCCAGCACCAGGCCGGCGAGGCCCGAGCACCAGCTGACGTCGTCCACCGGCACGGCAGCGGAGGCGGGACGCCCCAGCGCCCAGTCGACCCCGGCCGCGCCGCGCGCGAAACCCGTGCCGGACACCGGCATCGTGGCGAGCTGGTCGGTGTAGCGGCACACCAGCTTCTCGGCCGACGGCAGCCCGGTCTCGGCGTGCACGGAGATCATCGCGGCGAGCGCGCCCGCGGTGCCGTCGACGACGTCGAACGCGTCGCTGTCGGGCATCAGCGCGAGCGCCGCGTCGACGAGCAACGGGTCGCTGCCCAGCAGGGTGGTCATCCGGGACAGCGCGTAGGTGATGCCGCCGAGCCCGTGGAACCCGCCGTTGCCGACCGCCGCGGCCATCTCCGGCTCGGCCGCGAACGCCTGCAGCAGCCGGGGGATCGTGCTCGTGGTGCGGTGCGCGGCGTCGAGATACCTCGCGGCACCCGTCAGCGCGCCGAGCTGTGCGAGGAACAACGCGACGCCGGTGTAGCCGTTGGACAGGCCCGCGCCCATCGGCAGCACGGCCCAGTGCCGGTCGTCGACCAGCTCGAGCCCCACCCAGTTCATCCGTTCGCCGTCGATGGCGGCGCGGGCGAGGATCTGGTCCGCGATGCCGCACGCGGCGGCCAGCAGGCGCTGCGCGTCCGGCGCGGTCGGGGTGACCTGGCCGGACAGCGGCTCACCGCCGCGGTGCTCGACCGGCTTCGGCCTGCTCGCCAGCGCGGCGCTGATCAGCCACTGCTGGTCGTGCCGGTCGACCTCGCCCAGCGCGGCGATCTTGCGCTCCACCGCGTCGAGCCCGCTGCACGGCAGGAGATCCGGGAGTCGTTCGCCGGACGCGGTCCACAGGTCGGCGGATCCGGGGCGCGAGCACACCAGCGGCACGTCGCCGGCCCAGAGGTCGCCGATCTCGTGCGGCACCAGCGCCCGCAGCAGCTCGTCGTCCTGCGACTCGGCCCACAGCAGGTCCAGCGCGAGGTCGCGGTCGAGCGGGTCGCGCAGCACGTCCGGGTGCGTCGACTCGTCCAGCAGCCGCGCGTAGAGCTGCGTCGGCCTGGCGACGAACCGGATCTCGTCGTCCGCGCACTCCCGCACCAGCGCGAGCAGTTCCTCGCGGTGCCCGACGATCGCGTCGTACCCGGCGTGGAACCCGGCCGACAGCGCGGCCTGGTACTCGGCCGGCTCGGCCTCGTGGTCGCCGATCCGGGGGCGGTTGCTCGCACCGGCGGCGGAGGCGGGCGTGCGGATCAGCCGCATCCGGTCGGTGCCGGGATCGGCCCAGCCGACGGCGTCGACCGGCAGCGTCGCGCCGCGGTCGCCGCCGAGGCCGGAGATGTCCGCGATCCCGTTGTCCCCCAGCATCATCTGCGGCAGCAGCGCGGTGCGGTGCACCGAGCTCGCCAGCGCCAGCGCGGCCGGGTCGTCGCCGACGACGAGCGTCGGGTGGAACAGCGTCTCCACGTCGATCAGCACCGGCTGATCGCCGCACGCGATCAGGTTCTCGAAGTGCATGTCCGTGCCGTCGACCGCGTAGAGCAACGCCAGCAGCGCGCCCAGCCGGTGGTAGAACGCGCCGACCTCGGTGACGTCCGCGCACGGCGCCTGCTCGGCGAACTCGAGCCACCCGTACCCGTCGCGCGGCACCAGGGCCACCGTGCGCAGGGCGATCGACGTCCGCGCGCTCAGCCAGCCGAGCTGGGCGTTGAAGTGCGCGTGCAGGTCGATCGGGCGCGGCCGGTAGACGACCCGGCGGCCGTCGGCGAACCGCAGCGTCGTGACCGAGCGGCCGCGCCGGTGCGCGTCACCCTTGCCGGTCTCGACGGCGACGAGTGAGCCGGGATCCACGCCGTCCAGCAGCGTCGCGACGATCTCCGCGCGGTCCTCGGCGAACCGCCGCAGCAGCTCCTGGTGCGCCTCGACGGCCTGCCGCACCGCTTGGTACAGCAGCCGGGCGAGCACCGGGTAGCGGGTGAGCAGGCCCGAGAGGTCGAGCGTCCGGGTGAAGTACGTGAACCGCTCGCTCGGCGTCGCGCCCTCGAGCAGACCCTGACGACGGGCGAGGTTGAGCTCCAGCACCAGCGTGCGCGCGGCCATCCGGACCAGCCGCCTGGCCAGCTGGGTGTCCGCGCCGTGGCTCAGTCCGTCCGCGGGGAGCAGCGGGCGCAACGCGAACGCGAAGGCCGCCATCCACGTCTCATCGGCTGCTGCTCTGGTCACGAGAGGAACTTTTCACGGGTGACCCCCTACCCACATGGGGGCATCGCCCCCACATTCCCGCGTGCCCCCGTCGCGGCGAATTTGGGTGGGTCGTCCCCATGCGGGCGCCCCATCCGGCACCGGAGTGTTCCGGTCCATGGAGCTTGCGAGAAAACGCCTGAGCGTGGTGCTCAGCAGCGTCGCATCCGATTCCCACACGTGGAATCTCGTGTACCTGCAGCTGGTGCTGGAGGAACAGGGGCACGACGTGGTCAACCTCGGTGCGTGCGTCCCCGACGACCTGCTCGTCGCGGAGTGCCTCCGGTGCGACCCGGACCTGGTCGTGCTCAGCAGCGTCAACGGCCACGGCAGCCAGGACGGCGAACGCGTCGTCCGCAGGCTGCGCGCCTGCCCCGAGCTCGCCGGCACCCCGGTCGTGATCGGCGGCAAGCTCGGCGTCGACGGCGACGGACGGCACACCGGGAACCTGCTCCGCGCGGGGTTCGACGCCGTGTTCTCCGACGACGTCGACGCGTTCCGCGCCTTCGTGGACGGACTCCTGGTGCGGGTCGCGGCATGACGGGCTTCGGGGGGTTCGTGGCCCGCGCACACGCTGCGGGGCAGTTGGTCGTGCAGCCGCGCATGGGGTTCAGCGACCCCGGCCGGATGCGCGGCGGCCTGATCGCCACCAAGCTCGCCGACGCGACCACGGTCGGCACGCTCACGCTGGACAGCTACACCAGGGTCGGCGCGAACGACGAGGCCCGGCGGGCGCTCGCCGAAGGAGCGGCGCTCAACGGCTACCCGATCGTCGCGCACGACGCCGCGACCACCGCGTCGGTCGTGGAAGGACTGCGCGGCCAGGACTTCCCGGTGCAGATCCGGCACGGGTCCGCGTGTCCCGAACACATCGTGGACGCGCTGGTGCGGACCGGGTTCGACGCCACCGAAGGCGGCCCGGTGTCGTACTGCCTGCCGTACAGCCGGCTGCCGCTGCGCGAGTCGGTGCGCAACTGGGAACGCGCGTGCCAGCGGCTCGCGGCGGTGCCCGGCTCGCATCTGGAGACGTTCGGCGGCTGCATGATGGGCCAGCTGTGCCCGCCGAGCCTGCTGGTCGCGATCAGCGTGCTGGAGGGGTTGTTCTTCGCCCAGCACGGGATGCGCGGCATCTCGCTGAGCTACGCCCAGCAGACCGACCTCGCCCAGGACACCGACGCGATGTTCGCGCTGCGCAGGCTCGGCGAGGAGTTCTTCGCCGGCCTGGACTGGCACATCGTCGTCTACGCCTACATGGGCGTGTACCCGAAGACGCCGCACGGCGCGCTGAACCTGCTCGCCCAGGCGGCGCGGCTCGCCGTGCGCACCGGCGGGGCGCGGCTGATCGTCAAGACGGTCGCCGAGGCCTACCGGATCCCGACCGTCGCCGAGAACGTCGAGGCACTGGAGCACGCCGCGAGTGCGGCCGCGCTGACCAGCGCACTGCCCGTCGGGGACGGCGGCGAGGTCTACCGCGAGGCCCGCGCGCTGATCGACGCCGTGCTGAACCTCTCCGACGACCTCGGCCGGGCGTTCGTCCAGGCCTTCGCGCTCGGCTACCTCGACGTTCCCTACTGCCTGCACCCGGACAACGCGGGCCGCGCCCGCGGTCACGTCGACGCCTCAGGGCGGCTCGCGTGGACGTCCGTCGGTGCGATGCCCATCCCCGGCGCCACCGGGCGCTCGGCGGGCATCACCTCGTCGTCACTGCTCACCGCTCTGTCCCACGTGGAGCGGACCTTCGATTGGAGTCCCATGGAAACCCCTCCGTCGCCCCAGCAGCACCTCGCGTCGCCGGTCACGAAGACGGTCATGCGCATCCAGGACACCGCGTTGACCGCGGCCAGGGAGTACCTGCGCGACAACGGTTTCGTCGAGTTGCTCCCGGCGATCATCGGCCCGGTCACCGACCCCGGCGTGCGCGGCTCCAAGCAGGTCGACGTCGACTACTACGGCCACAAGTACAAGCTGATGACCAGCGCGATCCTCTACAAGCAGGCGTCGTTGCTCGGCTTCGACAAGCTGTTCTACATCGCGCCGAACGTGCGGCTGGAGCCGCCGGAGACCGCGTCGACCGCGCGGCACCTGGCCGAGTTCCACCAGCTCGACGTGGAGATCTCCGGTGCTTCACGCGAAGACGCCATGCAGGTCGTCGAGGACCTGGTCCGCGTGATGGTGCAGCGGGTCGTCACGACGATGCCCGCCGAGCTGGAGCAGCTGGGCCGCGACGCGGACGCGTTCAAGGACCTGCTCGTGTCGGCGTTCGACCGCAGAACGCACGCGTCCGCCGTCGCGGACCTGCTGGAGATCGGCCACCCGCAGAGCGCGGACGCCGAGATCGACTGGCAGGGCGAGGAGATCCTGTCCCGCAAGTCGTCGCGGCCGTTCTTCGTGACCGACTACCCGAAGGGCTGCCGTGGGTTCTACGACCGGGAGAACCGCGACGTCCCCGGCATGCTGCGCAACTTCGACCTGATCGCGCCCGAGGGCTACGGCGAGCTGTGCAGCGGCAGCGAGCGCGAGTTCGAGTACGCGAAGATCGTCGCCCGGATGCGCGAGACGGGGGAGAACCCGGCCAAGTACGGCTGGTACCTGCAGATGGTGCGCGAGGGCATCCCGGACAGCGCCGGGTTCGGCATCGGCATCCAGCGGTTCATCCGGTACGTCGCCGGGCTCGACTCGGTGTGGCAGGCCAGCGCGTACCCGAAGATCCCCGGTCAGGTGTCGGCGTGAAAGCCTCCGGATTCCCCGAGGACGCGGTGCGCCTGCGCGCCCGCACCGGTGCGGCGGCCGCGTTCCCCTCGACCTCCTCGTACGGCCAGGAGCTGTTCGGCGCGACCGGCGCGGCCGGTGACGCGATCGACGAGCTGCGCCTGGTGCCGCCGGTGTTCGTGCCGGAGCGGCTGGAGAAGCTGATCGACCTGGCCCGCGAGCCGCTCTACTCCGACGTCGACCTGATGACGGACATCGGCGGGTTCAGCTCGACGCTGCCGGTCTACCTGTCCGCGTTCGGCTCGACCCAGGTGGCCAACTCCTCGCTGGGTGTGGACGCGTCGCGGCAGGCCGCGTTGCTGGGGATTCCCATGGTGATCGGCGAGAACATCGTGCCGGTCAACGGGTACGCCTCCGATCGCGGACTGCTGGATCGCATCCAGGCGTACGCATCGCACGTGCCCGACGGGTTCGGCGGCGTCGCGATCCAGCAGAGCACCGAGGACGCGGACGCCGAGGTGTGGAACCTCGTCTACAGCCACCCGTCCGCGCAGCCGCTGCTCGACACGGGGCGGCTGGCGTTCGAGCTGAAGGTCGGCCAGGGCGCGAAGCCCGGACTCGGCGGCATGACCGTGCTCGCGCCGGAAGCGGCGGAACGGGTGGCCGAGCAGTTCTCGCTCGACCCGCTGTGGGGCGACCGCGTGCTGCGCTCCAGCTCGCCCGGCACGTTCACCGACGAGATCCTGCGGCAGCAGATCCGGTTGATGCGCAACAACTTCCCGCGCGCCCGGATCTGGGTGAAGCTCCCACCCGCGCGGGACGTCTCCGAAGCCGTGCGGGTGGCCTGGCTGGCCGGCGCGGACGCGGTGACCGTCGACGGCGCCGAGGGCGGCACCGGGTGGGCGCCGACGAGCTTCCTCGACCACGTCGGGCTGCCGCTCGCGGAGTGCCTGCGGCGCATCGGTCCCGTCGAGGACTGCCTGCTGGTCACCGGCCGGATGTGGGAGGGCACGCGCGCGGTCAAGTGCCTCGCGCTCGGCGCCCGCGCCGTCGGTCTCGGCCGGGCCGCGCTGCTCGCGGTGGACACCGACCCCGCGTCGGGTCTCCTGCGGCTGGCAGAGTGCCTGGCACTCGAGATGCGGTTGCTCATCAGCGCATTGGGCAAGTACTCGCCGGACGCCGTGTCCGCCGACGACGTGTGGCCGTCGACCGCGCAGAAGGTCGAGGTCCTCCGATGACGGCGACGCTGGAAGCCCCGGCGCGGAGATCGCTGTGGTTCCACCGCGACTTCCGGCTGCTGTGGATGGGCGAGACGATCAGCAAGGTCGGCGGCGCCGTCACGGGTGTCGCGGTCTCGCTGGTCGCGGTGGACGTGCTGAACGCGAGCAGCCTCGAGATGGGCGTGCTGCGCGCGATGTCGTGGCTGCCGTGGCTGCTCATCGGGCTGCCCGCGGGAGCGTGGATCGACCGCGTGCGGCGCAAGCCGGTGATGATCTGGGTCGACGTCGTGTCGATGGCGCTGTTCCTGACCGTGCCGATCGCCGCGTGGCTCGGCGCGCTGACCATGACGCAGCTGCTGGTGGTCACGCTGGTCGCCGGTGTGGGACAGGTGTTCTTCAGCGCGGCGTACGGCGCGTACCTGCCCACGCTGGTGCACAAGGACGATCTGCCCGAGGGCAACGCGAAGCTGGCGGGCACCGAGCAGGTCGCGATGGTCGCCGGTCCCGGACTCGGCGGCGTGATCGCCCAGCTGCTCGGCCCGGTGACGGCGTTGCTGAGCCAGGCCGTCGGGTTCCTGGTGTCGGCGCTGTGCCTGCGCCAGATCCGCACCGAGGAACCGGCACCCGAGCGGTCCGAGCAACCGAACCTGCGCCGCGACATCGCCGACGGCTGGCGCTACATCGTGCGCGACCCGTACCTGCGGGTGCTCGCGGCGTGCAGCGCGGTCGACAACCTGACGCTCAGCGGCGCGCAGGCGTTGCTCGTGCTGTTCCTGGTCCGCGACGTCGGGCAGGACGCGGGCGCCGTCGGCCTGCTGATCGGCGCGGACGCGCTGGGCGGCGTGCTGGGCGCGTTGATCGCCACCCGGATCGTGAAGCGGCTCGGCACTGGACGCGCGCTGCTGGCGTCGTCCCTGCTCGCCACGCCGTTCGGACTGCTGATCCCGTTGACGGACAGCGGGATCGGCCTCGGGTTCTTCGTGGCCGGGCTGCTGATCCCGTCCATCGGCATCGTCGTGACCAACGTCGTCGTCAACGGCTTCCGCCAGGCTTACGTGCCGTCGCACCTGCAGGGCCGGGTGTTCACCAGCTCCCGGTTCGTCGCGTTCGGGGTGATCCCGATCGGCGCGCTGCTCGGCGGCTGGCTCGGTGACGCGATCGGCATCCGCGACGCGCTGTGGGTGCTGCTGTTCGCCGCCGCACTCGGCAAGTTGCTCCGCCTGGCCGGCCCTTTCCGCACCACGAAAGACCTTCCGACTGAACCGAGGACGTCATGACCAACCCCTTCGAGAACACCGAGACCCCGTACGTCGTCCTCGTGAACGACGAGAACCAGCACTCGCTGTGGCCCGCCGCGATCACCGTGCCCGCGGGATGGCGCGCGGTGCACGGCCCGGACACCAGGTCGGCGTGCATCGAGCACGTCGAGGCCAACTGGACGGACCTGCGGCCCGCGTCGCTGGTCGCGAGCATGAAGGAGTCGGTGTGATCCCCCTGTCCTTCGCCCAGCGCAGACTCTGGTTCCTCGGCGAGCTGGGGGAGAGCGCCGCGTACAACGTGCCGTTCTCCGTGCGTCTCAAGGGAAGCCTGAACCGCGAGGCGCTGCGTGCCGCGCTCACCGACGTCGTCAACCGGCACGAGGCGCTGCGCACCGTGTTCCCGGTCGTGGACGGCGAGCCCCACCAGGAGATCCGTCCACACGCGACACCCGAGCTGACCTTCGTCACCTGCACCGAGTCCGACCTGCCCGCCGCGCTCACCAGAGCCAACGGCCACGTCTTCGACCTCGCCGAGGACCTGCTGATCCGGGCGTGGCTGTTCCAGCTCCGGCCGGACGAGCACGTGCTGCTCGTGGTGGTGCACCACATCGCGAGCGACGGCTGGTCGATGGGCCCGTTCCTGCGCGATCTCGGCATCGGCTACGAGTCGCGCTGCGCGGGCCGTGCGCCGGTGTGGGAGCCGCTGCCCGTCGAGTACGCGGACTACACGCTGTGGCAGCAGGACCTGCTCGGCGACGCGGACGACCCGGCGAGCCTGCTGGCGCAGCAGCTGAAGTACTGGACCGGCGCGCTCGACGGCATCCCCGCGGAGCTGGTGCTGCCGACCGACCGGCCCCGTCCGGCCGCACCGAGCGGGCGCGGTGACATCCTCGGGTTCGAGATCGACGGCGACCTGCACCGGGCGTTGACCGATCTGGCGCGCGACACGAACACGACGCTGTTCATGGTGCTGCAGGCCGCGATCGCGACGCTGCTGTCGAAGCTGGGCGCGGGCGACGACGTGCCGGTCGGCTCGGTCGTCGCCGGCCGCACCGACGACGCGCTCGACGAGCTGGTCGGGTTCTTCGTCAACACCGTGGTGCTGCGCGGCGACCTGTCCGGCAACCCGAGCTTCCGCACCCTGCTCGACCGAGTCCGTGAGGCCGGACTCGCCGCGTACGCGCATCAGGAGGTGCCGTTCGAACGGGTCGTCGAGGCCGTGAACCCCGCCCGCTCGCTGGCCAGGCACCCGCTGTTCCAGGTGATGCTGGTGCTGCAGAACAACAGCAAGGCCGAGCTGGCGTTCCCCGGACTGGACGTCTCGCCGGTCGTGGTGCGCACCGGCTCGTGCAAGTTCGACCTGATGTTCGGGTTCGAGGAGGCGGACTCCGGCATCGGCGGCGCGATCGAGTACGCCACGGACCTGTTCGACCGCAGCACGATCCAGCGGCTCGGTGAGCGGCTGGTGCGGGTGCTGACCCAGGTCACCGCGAACCCGGACGCGCCGATCGGCGCGGTGGACGTGCTCGCCGAGACCGAACGGCAGGTGGTGTTCGAACGCACCGCCACGGCCGTCGAGATCCCGGACCGCTGCCTGCACGAGCTGTTCGAGGACCAGGTCGTGCGCACGCCCGACGCGACGGCGGTCGTCTTCGAGGGCACCGAGATCAGCTACGCCGAGCTGGACGGCGCCGCCAACCAGCTCGCCAGGCACCTGGCACGTCGCGGGGTCGTGCCGGGTGACCTGGTGGGCATCCACCTCGATCGGGGCCACGAGCTGGTCGCCGCGCTGCTCGCCGTCCTCAAGGCGGGCGCGGGCTACACGATGCTGGATCCCAAGTTCCCGGCCGAGCGGATCGCGAGCGCCGTCGCGGACTCCGGTGTCTCACTGGTGATCGACCGCGCGTGGCTCGAGTCCGAAGGCGACCTGATCTCCGCCCAGCGGCTGGACGCGCTGGAGCTGCCGGTGCACCCGGCGACGACCGCGTGCGTCATGTTCACCTCCGGCTCGACCGGCCGCCCGAAGGGGGTGGCGACGTCGCACCGCGGCCTGGCGGGCACCTACCTCGGGCAGAGCTACTTCGGGCCGGGTGAGGTGTTCCTGCAGTGCTCGCCGGTGTCGTGGGACGCCTTCGCGCTGGAGGTGTTCGGGCCGCTGCTGTTCGGCGGACTGCTGGTGGTGCAGCCCGGTCAGAACCCGGAACCGCGGGTGATGGCGGCGCTGGTGGCCAAGCACGACGTGACCGCGCTGCAGATGTCCGCGAGCCTGTTCAACTTCATGCTCGACGAGCACCCGGACGTGTTCAAGATCGTGCGCACGGCCATGACCGGTGGCGAGGCGGCGTCCGTGCCGCACGTCGCGCGGGCGTTGCGCGACTTCCCCGGCCTGCGGGTGATCAACGGCTACGGACCGGCCGAGAGCATGGGCTTCACCACGGTCTTCGACGTCCACGAGGCGACCGGCACGTCGATCCCCATCGGCACGCCGATCGCGAACAAGAAGGCGTACGTGCTCGACGGCGCGCTGGGGCTCGTGCCGGACGGCGTGGTCGGCGAGCTGTACGTCGGCGGGATCGGACTGGCGCACGGGTACATCAGCCGCCCCGGCCTGACGGCGGAACGGTTCGTCGCGTCGCCTTTCGGTGACGGCGAAAGGCTTTACCGCACGGGCGACCTGGTTCGCTGGCTGCCTTCCGGGCAGCTGGACTACGTCGGCCGCATCGACGACCAGGTGAAGGTGCGCGGGTTCCGGGTCGAGCCGGGCGAGGTCGAGTCCGCGCTGATGAGCCACCCCGGCGTGACGCAGGCCGCGGTGCTCGTGCGCGACGGGCTGCTCGTCGCCTACACCGTGGGCGGTGGCGAGGACCTGCGTGACCACGTCGGCAGGGTGCTGCCGGAGCACATGGTCCCGTCCGCCTTCGTGTCACTCGACGCGCTTCCCATGACGCCCAACGGGAAGCTCGACAAGCGGGCGCTGCCCGCGCCGACGTTCGTCGCCCGCGGCCGCGACCCGCGCACGCCGCAGGAGTCCATCCTCTGCGGACTGTTCGGCGAGGTGCTCGGCGTCGACCGGGTCGGCATCGACGACGGGTTCTTCGAGCTGGGCGGCCACTCGCTGCTCGCGACGCGCCTGGTGAGCCGGGTGCGGTCGGCGTTCGGCGTGGAGCTGTCCATCAGGGACGTGTTCGAGGCGCCCACACCCGCCGGACTGGCCGAGCGGGTCGGCCGGGCGGGCAAGGCGCGGCCGGCACTGGTTCGCAGGGCGAGGGGGTAGTCGAAGTGATCCCGCTGTCTCACGCACAGCGCAGGCTGTGGTTCCTCAACCGGATGGAGCCGGGGTACCACATCCCGTTCACGCTCAGGCTCCGCGGCGACGTCGACGCGGACGCGCTGGCGACCGCGCTGGCCGACGTGGCAGGCAGGCACGAGGTGCTGCGGACGGTGTTCCCGGACTCCGACGGCGTGCCGTCGCAGTGCGTGCTGCCCGCCGCGCCCGAGCTGGTGCGCCTGCCGTTCACGCCGGACGCGGTCGAGGAGGCGGCGGGACTTCCCTTCGACCTGGCGGTCGACCTGCCCCTGCGGGCGTGGCTGTTCACCGTGTCGCAGGACGAGTTCCTGCTGCTGGTCGTCGTCCACCACATCGCGAGCGACGGCTGGTCCATGGGCCTGCTGTTGCGAGACCTCGCCGACGCCTACGCCGCGCGCCGGTGCGGCCGGGCTCCGGCCTGGGCACCCCTGCCGGTTCAGTACGCCGACTACACGTTGTGGCAGCGAGACGTCCTCGGTGGCGAGGACGATCCGGACAGCGAGCTGTCACGCCAGTTGGCGCACTGGGCCGACGCCCTCGCCGGAGCACCGGAGGAGCTCGTCCTCCCGTTCGACCGGCCGCGGCCCGCCGTCGCGTCCGGCCAGACCGCGCTCGAACCGGTGTGGATCGAGCCTTCGGTTCAGGCACAGCTCGCCGCGCTGGCGCGGTCGGCGGGCGCGACGACGTTCATGGCTCTGCAGGCGGGACTCGCCGTGCTGCTGTCGCGGCTCGGCGCGGGCACGGACGTCCCGATCGGGTCGGTCGTCGCCGGGCGCACCGACGAGGCGCTCGACGACCTGGTCGGGTTCTTCGTCAACACGCTGGTGCTGCGGACCGACGTGTCCGGCGCGCCGTCGTTCCGCACGGTGCTCGATCGCGTGCGGGAGACCGACCTCGCCGCCTACGCGCACCAGGACGTGCCGTTCGAGCGGCTCGTCGAGGTGCTCAACCCGGCGCGCTCGCTGGCGCGGCACCCGCTGTTCCAGGTGATGCTGGTGCTGCAGAACAACTCCGACGGAGCGGTGACGTTCCCCGGCGCCGACGCGGCGGTCGAGCCGGTCGGCGCTCCCGGCTCGCGGTTCGACCTGACGGTCAACCTGAAGGAACGCGCGGGCGGGGGGATCGGCGGTGTCGTCGAGTACGCCACCGACCTGTTCGACGCCTCGACGGCGGCCGCCTTCTCCGCCCGGTTCGCGGCGGTGCTCGCGCAGCTCGTCGCCGATCCGGAGGCATCCGTCGACGCGGTCGACGTGTTGTTGCCCGGTGAGCCGGTGGTCGTGGACACCGCGGTCGAGTTGCCGGACGTGTGCGTGCACACGGTGTTCGAGGAGCACGCCGCTGCGACGCCCGGCGCGATCGCGTTGGTGTCGGACGGTGTGCCGATCACCTACGGGGAGCTGAACGCGCGGGCGAACGCGGTCGCCGCCGGGATCACGCCCGGCTCGCTGGTCGGGCTGTGCCTCGACCGCGGGCCGGACCTGGTCGCCGCGATGCTCGGTGTGCTCAAGGCCGGTGCGGGGTACGTGCCGCTCGACCCGGCCCACCCGGCCGGTCGCCGCGACGCGATCGTCGCCTCCGCGGGGATCAGCGCGGTGCTCACGTCCGTCTCCGGTTCGGTGCCTGAGAACCCCGGTGTCGCGGTGGATCCGCGGTCGGTGGCGTGCGTGCTGTTCACGTCCGGCTCGACCGGCGTGCCCAAGGGATCGGCCGCGTCGCACCGGTCCGTCGTGCGGACGTTCCTCGGCCAGGACTTCGTCCACTTCGGACGGTCTGAGGTGTTCCTCTCGTGCGCGCCGATGTCGTGGGACGCGTTCGTGCTGGAGCTGTTCGGCGCACTGCTGCACGGCGGCACGTGCGTGCTGGCGGCCAGCCCCGACCCCGCCGAGATCTCCCGGCTGGTCGAGCGGCACGACGTGACGACGCTGTGGCTGTCCGCCGGGTTGTTCGCGGTGGTGGCGGACGTGTGCCCAGCGGTGTTCGGGCAGGTGCGGCAGGTGATGACCGGCGGCGACGCGCCGTCGGTCCCGCACGTCACGCGGATCCGCCGCGACTTCCCCGCGTTGCGGCTCGTGCACGGCTACGGGCCGGTCGAGAGCATGGTCTTCGCGACGTGCCACCAGATCGCGGTGGCCGACGGCGAACGCATCCCGATCGGCCTGCCCATCGGCAACACGACGGTGTTCGTGCTGGACGCGGTGTTGCGCCCGGTGCCGCCGGGCGTGGTGGGGGAGGTGTACGTCGGCGGGCTCGGTCTCGCGGACGGCTACGCCGGTCAGCCGGGGACGACGGCCGAGCGCTTCGTGGCGTCGCCGTTCGGCGTGGGGGAACGCCTGTACCGCACGGGTGACCTGGCGCGGACGCGGGCGGACGGCGTGCTGGAGTTCGCAGGGCGGGCGGACGACCAGGTGAAGGTGCGAGGCTTCCGGATCGAGCCGGGAGAGGTCGAGGCGGCGCTCGCCGGGGTGGTCCGCCAGGCCGCCGTGGTCGTGCGCTCGGGGAAGCTGGTGGCGTACGTCGTCGGTGCCGCCGACCTCGACCTGAAGGGGTATCTGGCGGAACGTCTGCCGCAGCACATGGTGCCGTCGGCGTTCGTTCCGCTGGATGCCCTGCCGCTGACGCCCAACGGCAAGCTCGACCGCCGCGCGCTGCCGGACCCGGTGTTCGAGGTGTCCGGGCGCGCCCCGCGGACCGAGGCGGAAACCGTGATGTGCGGCCTGTTCGCGGACGTGCTCGGCCTCGCGTCGGCCGGCCCGGACGACGGTTTCTTCGACCTCGGCGGGCATTCGCTGCTGGCGATGCGGCTGGTGAGCCGGGTGCGCACGGCGTTCGGCGTCGACCTGGCGATCCGCGCGGTGTTCGAGTCGCCGACGCCCGCCGGGCTCGTGCTGCGGCTGGGGCCCGCGTCGACTCGGCCGGTGCTGCGGCCGGGTGACCGCCCTGAGCATCCGCCGCTGTCGTTCGCGCAGCAGCGGTTGTGGTTCCTCAGCCAGCTCGGCGACGACTCGGCCTACAACGTGCCGTTCGCGCTGCGTCTCTCCGGGGCCTTGGACGTGGGCGCGCTGCGTGATGCGCTGACGGCGGTGGTGGCGCGGCACGAGGCGCTGCGCACGGTGTTCCGGGTGCACGACGGCGAGCCGTACCAGCACGTGCTGGACTCCAACGTGCTGCTGGACGTGCGCAAGCACACGCCGGAGGCCGTCGAGGAAGCCGCGTGGGCGCCGTTCGACCTGGCTCTCGACGTGCCGTTCCGGGCTTCGTTGTTCACGGCGGGACCGGCTGAGCACGTGTTGCTGTTGGTCATGCACCACATCGCGTGCGACGGCTGGTCGATGGGGCCGCTGCTGAACGACCTCGTCGCGGCGTACCGCGGCGAGCCGCTGCGGCCCACCGCGGTGTCCTATGTGGACTACTCGCTGTGGCAGCGCGAGCTGCTCGCGTCCGACGACCAGCTGACGTACTGGACCTCGGCGCTGGACGGGCTGCCGGAGGAGCTGTCGCTGCCCGCCGACCGGCCACGTCCCGCGGTGCCGTCCGGCGCGTCGGGCTCCGTGCCCGTGCACGTCCCGGCCGAGGTGCGCGACCGGCTGGTGGCGCTCGCGCGGTCGTCCGACTCGACGTTGTTCATGGTGCTGCACGCGGCAGTGGTGTTGTTGCTGTCGCGGATGGGTGCCGGGGACGACGTGCCGATCGGCACGCCCGTCGCCGGTCGCACCGAAGAGGCCTTGGACGACGTGGTCGGGTTCTTCGTCAACACCCTGGTGCTGCGGACGGACGTCTCGGGCGCGCCGTCGTTCGGCGAGCTGCTGGCGCGGGTCAGGGAGACCGACCTCGGGGCGTTCGCGCACCAGGAGCTGCCGTTCGAACGCCTGGTGGAGGTGCTGAACCCGGCGCGCTCGGTGTCACGGCACCCGTTGTTCCAGGTGATGCTGGTGCTGCAGAACAACTCCGGCGCGAGCGTCGAGCTGCCCGGTGTCGAGGTGAGCACCGAGCCGATCGGTGGCGGCGGGGTGAAGTTCGACCTCAACGTCAGCCTCGGTGAGTCGGCGGACGGGATCGACGGTGTCGTGCAGTACAGCGCGGACCTGTTCGACCCGGCCACCGCGGCCTCGCTGGTCGCGCGGTTCGTCGCGGTCCTGGAGCAGATCGCGTTCGAGCGTCCGGTCGACGTGCTGCTGCCGGGGGAGCGGTCGCGGCTGCTCGTCTCGTGGAACGACACCGCGCACGAGGTTCCCGCTGCCGCCGTGCACGAGCTGTTCGAGGCCCAGGCCGCGCGGACTCCCGATGCGGTCGCCGTGGTGGACGGCGAGGTGTCGTTGACGTACGCGGAGCTGAACGCACGCGCGAACCAGCTGGCGCGCAGGCTGGTCCGCGAAGGCGCCGGGCCGGAGCAGGTCGTCGCGCTGATGATGCCGCGGTCGGCCGACCTCGTGGTCGCGCTGCTGGGCGTGCTCAAGTCCGGTGCCGCGTACCTGCCGATCGAGCTGGACTACCCGGCGTCGCGCATCAAGTACCTGCTCGACGACGCGCGGCCCGTGCTGGCGCTGCGTTCTCTCGGCGAGCTGGACGGGTGCACCTCGAACCTCGACTCCGCTGTGCGGCCGGAGAACCCGGCCTACGTGATCTACACGTCCGGCTCGACGGGCAAGCCGAAGGGCGTGGTCGTGTCGCACGCCTCGGTCGTCGACTACCTGGCGTGGGCCGCTCAGGCCTATCCGGGTGCGGCGGGCGAGTCGGTGTTCCACTCGCCGATCGCGTTCGACCTGACCGTCACGTCGGTGCACGTGCCGCTCGTGGTGGGCGGGTGCGTGAAGATCGGTCCGCTGGAGTCGTGCACCCTGCTGAAAGCCACGCCCAGCCACCTCGCACTGGTGGACTTCATGCCGTCCGGCGACCTGGTGCTCGGCGGCGAGCAGCTGCTCGGCGAGATGGTCGCGCACTGGCCGGACGTCACGGTGATCAACGAGTACGGCCCGACCGAGGCGACCGTCGGCTGCGTGGAGTACCGCATCCGGCCCGGTGACCCGGTGCCCGCGGGCGCCGTCCCGATCGGCAGGCCGACCTGGAACACCCAGGTGTACGTGCTCGACTCATCGTTGCACCCGGTGCCCGTCGGTGTCGTGGGCGAGCTGTACATCGCCGGTGACGGGCTGGCGCGCGGCTACCTCAACCGGCCGGGGCTCACCGCGTCCCGCTTCGTCGCCTCACCGTTCGCCGCGGGGACGCGCATGTACCGGACCGGCGACCTCGTGCGCTGGCTGGCGTCCGGCGACCTGGAGTACCTGGGCCGCGCCGACGACCAGGTGAAGCTGCGCGGGTTCCGGGTCGAGCTCGGTGAGATCGAGTCGGCGTTGTCGTCGTGCCCCGGCGTGGCCCAGGCCGCGGTGGTGGTGCGCGAGGAGCTGCAACAACTCGTCGCTTATGTGGTGGGCGACGTGGACGTGGCGGCTCTGCGGGGGCGGGTGGCCGATGTTCTGCCGCAGCACATGGTGCCGTCGGCCTTCGTCGTGCTGCCCGCCCTCCCGTTGACCCCCAACGGAAAGCTCGACCGCGCCGCGCTGCCCGCACCGCCGGGTGCGGCCGGCCGGGCGCCCCGCACGTCGCTCGAGGCGACGCTGTGCGGTCTGTTCGCGTCCGTGCTCGGTCTGTCCGAAGTGGACGTCGACAGCGGGTTCTTCGACCTCGGCGGCCATTCGCTGCTGGCCGTGCGCCTGCTGGCCTCGCTGCGGTCGCTCGGGCTGTCGCTGACCATCGCGGACCTCTTCGCCGCACCGACCGTCGCCGGCCTCGCGGCGCTCGTCGACTCCGGTCCCGGCGACGCGCACGCGGTGCTGCTGCCGCTGCGCACCGGGCCGGGCACGCCGCTGTTCTGCGTGCACCCGGCGGCGGGCGTCAGCTGGGTCTACTCGGGGCTGCTGCGGCACGTCGACGGCCCCGTGCACGGCCTGCAGTCCCGCACGCCGGGCGCGTCGTCGCTCGCCGAGATGGTCAAGGACTACCTGGAGCAGATCCGCGCGGTGCAGCCGTCCGGTCCGTACCGCCTGCTCGGCTGGTCGTTCGGCGGGACCGTCGCGCACGAGATGGCGCGCGAGCTCCGCGCGTCCGGCGAGGAGGTCTCGCTGCTGGCCGTGCTCGACGGCTACCCGGCATCGCTGCCGCGGTCGGCCGACGTGTCACCCGAGGAGGTGCTGGAGTCCATCGGCAACCCGGCCGGCGTGGACGCCGACCGGCTCGTGTCCGCGTTCGTGCACAACGTCGGCCTCCTGGCGGACGCGGCGACGGGGCCGTTCGACGGCGAGATGCTGTTCTTCCACGCCGCCGGGTCCCCGTCGCCCGCGCTGTGGGAGCCGCTGGTCTCCTCGCTCGAGGTGCACGAGGTCGCGTTCGCGCACGGCGAGCTGATGCAACGCGACGCGCTCGCGCACATCGGCCCGGTGCTGGCCGCCAGGACGGCTCAGGCGACGGGGGCGATGTAGATCACCTCGTTCGCGGAGTTCACCAGCTTGATCATCGCGCCCGCCGGGGGATTCGCGGCGGGCGCGAACCGGTGCTGGAGCGCGAAGCTGCCGAGCGTGATCGGCAGCGGTGGTGCCAGCACGGTGCCACCGCCCAGGTCCAGCTCGACCTTCGTCCCGGCCGGTGCGAGCCCGGCGATGGTGAAGGTGCCGGTGCCGGCGACCCAGCCGCGGTGCAGCACCTCGACGCCGCTCGCCGCGGGGTTTCGGGCGATGGTCCCGGTGAGAGCTCCCGACCCCGCGTCGTCGACCTCGCAGACACCCCAGTCGCCCTTGCCGTTGCGGGCGAGCAGCACACCGGGGACGCCGGTCATCGCGCCGGCCTGCCAGTCGTTCTCGAAGCCCGGCGCCGCGCGCTTCGGGATCGCGTTGTCGAGGCAGCGGTCCAGGAGGTTGGCCGAGTGGGCCGTCGACGCGTCGTTCGAGTAGCTGTCCTGCGGTGTGCCGCGCACCGGGATGTCGCCGAAGGTCAGCTGCACCTGGTGACCGTCGAACTCCATGGTCAGCGTGGAGTTCTCCGGCTTGGTCGGGTCGGCGTCCACCAGGAAGAGGTCCAGCGTGATCACCGTCGGCGGCGACCAGTCCGCGCGCGGTGCCGCGGGGTCGTGCTGGTGGGCGGTCATCGAACGGGCCTGCACCGGCGGGCGGCCGACGACGAGTCCGCTCGGTGTGCGAACGGCCGTGGCGCCGGCCGCGTCGAACGCGGTCACCCTCGTGCGGGTGAGCTCGCACAGCCGGCCGTCGATGCCCACCAGCACCTTCCTGGCCCGCAGCTCGAGGGTGTTCACGACGCTCCACCGGTCGTCGCGCAACGCCTCGCGGCAGCGCGCGAGGTCCGCCGACACCGCGGCGAAGGGGGCGGGCTCGTGCTGCTGGGTGGACTGGGTGAGGAACACGCCACCCGTGATGACCAGCGCCGCGGCGGCGGCCGCGCCCATCCACGCCCGGCCGCGTGGACGTGCGCGGGTGATCGTGGGCCGCATCCGCTCCTTGATCTCGGGCGGCAGCTGGCGGCGGGGTGGTAGCTCGATGTTCATGACTGGCCCTCGATGAGGTTGCGCAGGCGGGCACGGGCACGGGAGATGCGGGCGCGGACGCTCACCTCGGCGACGCCGAGCACCTCGGCGGCCGATGCGATCGGCAGCTCGCCCAGCAGCACCAGTTCGACGGCTTCGCGTTCGGCGCGGGGGAGGAGTTCGACCGCGTCGAGCACCTCGCGCAGGCGGCGCTCGCCGTCGACCGACGACGCGACCTGGTCGGCGTGGTCGCGCTCGGTCGTCTCCGGCGGCACGCGGTGCAGCAGCCGCTGGAAGCGCGACGACCTGCGGAACTCCGAGCGCGCCAGGTTCGCCGCGACGGTGAACAGCCACGGCAGCGCGCTGTCGTGCACCAGCCGGATCTCGTGGCGGCGCCGCCAGGCCGTGAGGAACGTGGTGGACGTCAGGTCCTCGGCCGTCGACCAGGACGCGGTCAGCCGGTAAGCGTGGTTCCACACCGCCTCGGCGTAGCGGTCGTACAGCTCCGCGAACGCCGCCTCGTCGCCGCACTCCCACAGCGCGGCGTCCGTTGGTCGGTCAACCACCCCGGCCGCCCCTCGCCAGCGTTCCCGCATCAGCCTCATGACCGAGTGTGTCCACCCATCGGCCAGGTGTTGCACCGCGATCTTCATACCAGGGGCCGACCCGAGATGTGTACTCCAAGTGGACGTGCGCTGACCTGCGGTCGGGGCATCGTGGAGCTGTCACGAGGGAACAGGAGCCCACCATGGTCGCCAGCACGATCCACGCACCCGTCGCCGTCCCGGCCGTCGTCTTCACCGTGCTGAAAGCGCTCGCCACGGCCGCCCGGTTCGCCGGCCACTTCGCCGTCGCGCTGCTGGGCGTGATCTTCCTGGGAAGCGGCACCGAGCACTGAGGCTCCTCCTCGTAGACTGGCCGCCAGTCCACCCCGAGGAGTAGTGCGCGTGACCGTTCAACCCATCCGACTGTTCGGCGACCCGGTGCTGCGCACCGCCGCCGTCGAGGTCACCGACTTCGACGCCGAGCTGCGCACCCTGGTGAAGGACCTCTGGGAGACGATGCGCGACGCCGGTGGTGCCGGTCTCGCCGCGCCGCAGCTCGGTGTGGGACTGCGCGTGTTCACCTACCACTGCGACGGTTTCGCCGGTCACCTCGTGAACCCGACGTTCGACGTCGTGGGCGAGGAGTTCCAGGACGGGCCCGAGGGGTGCCTGTCGATTCCAGGGATGTCGTGGGACTGCCGCCGCCACCTGCACGTCGTGGCCAAGGGCTGGAACATGCACGGCGACCCGGTCGAGGTCGAGGGCAGCGATCTGCTGGCCCGGTGCATCCAGCACGAGACGGACCACCTCGACGGCGTGCTGTTCCTCGACCGGCTCGACGCCGAGACGCGCAAGGACGCCATGAAGGCCATTCGGCAGGCGGAGTGGTTCGACGGTACCGTTCCCACGCTCAAGCAGAGCCCCCACCCACTCTTCGGCAGGGCAAACTGACATGCGACTGGTGTTCGCCGGTACGCCCGAGGTCGCGTTGCCCTCGTTGCGTGCCTTCATCTCCTCATCGCGGCACGAGGTCGTCGCGGTCGTGACGCGGCCCGACGCGCCGTCCGGTCGCGGTCGCAGGCTGGAGCGCTCACCCGTCGCCGCGCTCGCTGACGAGCACGGCATCGAGGTGCTGACGCCCGCGAAGGCAGGGGAACCCGAGTTCCTGGACCGGTTGAAGGCGCTGGAGCCCGACCTGTGCCCGGTCGTGGCGTACGGGAACCTGCTGCCGCAGCGGACTTTGGACGTGCCGAAGCACGGCTGGGTGAACCTCCACTTCTCGGTGCTGCCCGCGTGGCGCGGTGCCGCGCCGGTGCAGGCCGCGGTGCGCAACGGCGACGACGTGACCGGCGCGTCGACGTTCCGCATCGTCAAGGAGCTCGACGCGGGCCCGGTGTTCGGCGTGGTGACCGAGACCGTCCGGCCGCGTGACACGTCCGGCGACCTGTTGGAGCGCCTGGCTTCCTCCGGTGCGTCCCTGCTGCTGTCCACTGTGGACGGAATCGAGGACGGCACCGTGCGCGCCGTCGAGCAGCCCGCGGACGGCGTCACCTACGCGGCGAAGATCGCGGTCGAGGACGCCCGGCTCGACTTCAGCCTGTCCGCCGTCGTGCTGGACCGGCTGGCGCGTGCCGTGACCCCCGAACCCGGCGCGTGGGCGACGTTCCGCGGCGAGCGGCTGAAGCTGGGCCCGGTCACCCCGGTGGACGGCGATTTGCCGCCGGGGGAGATCGTGGTGGAACGTAAGCGGGTGCTGGTCGGTACCGCGACGTCCGCGGTCGCGCTGGGTGAGGTTCAGGCCCAGGGCAAGAAGCGGATGGCGGCGACCGACTGGGCGCGCGGCACGCGCATCGAAGCGGGGGAGCGGATCTCATGACTGGTGAACGGAACCACTCGAGCCATTCGCGAGGAGCCTCGAAGCCGTCCCGCCCGCGCAAGCCTGCCCCGCCGCGCCGCCGGACCGGCCCGTCCCGGCCGCCGGTCGAGGACCCGGCGCGCACGGCCGCGCTGGACACGCTGCGCGCCGTGCGCCAGCGCGACGCCTACGCGAACCTGGTGCTGCCGCAGCTGCTGCGCGAACGCCGGATCAGCGGCCGGGACGCGGCGCTCGCCACCGAGCTCGCCTACGGTGCCTCGCGCGCGCAGGGCCTGCTGGACACCGTGATCGAGGCGTGCTCGGACCGGCCCCTGTCCGAAGTGGACGGGTCGGTGCTCGACGCGCTGCGTCTGGGCGCTTACCAGCTGTTGCGCACGCGCATCCCCGCGCACGCCGCCGTCGCGTCCACTGTGGATCTCGTGCGCGGTGAGGCGGGCTCGGGTGCCGCGGGCTTCGTGAACGCGGTGCTGCGGCGCATCACCCAGCAGGACGAGGCGGGGTGGGTCGACGAGCTCGCCCCCGACCCGGACGAAGACCCGATCGGCTACCTCGCGCTGGCCAACGCCCACCCGCGCTGGATCGCGCAGGCGTTCGCCGAGGCGCTCGGCAGCCGCGAGGAGCCGCTCAAGCTGGCACTCGAGGCGGACGACGCGCGGCCGGCCGTGCACCTGGTCGCCAGGCCGGGCGAGGTCAGCTCGGACGAGCTGGCCGCCATGACCGGCGGCGACGTCGCCCCCTACTCGCCTTACGGCGTGCACCTCGAGGCCGGTGCGGGCGACCCCGGCGACCTCGACCCGGTGCGCGAACGCCTCGCAACGGTGCAGGACGAGGGCAGTCAGCTGTGCGCGCTCGCACTGACCAGGGCGCCGCTGGAGGGCACTGACCAGCGCTGGCTGGACCTGTGCGCGGGGCCGGGCGGCAAGGCGGTGCTGCTCGCCGCGCTCGTCGGCCTCGAAGGTGGCGAACTGGACGCCGTCGAGAAGGCACCGCACCGCGCCGAGCTCGTGCGCAAGATCACCAGCGGGCTGCCGGTGAACGTGCATGTCGGCGACGGGCGCGAGTCCGGGCTCGAGCACGGGACGTACGACCGCGTGCTGGTCGACGCGCCGTGCACCGGGCTCGGTGCGTTGCGCAGGCGGCCGGAGGCGCGGTGGCGGCGGCAGCCGTCGGACGTCGGGCAGCTCACCAAGCTGCAGCGCGAGCTGCTGACCGAGGCGCTGCTGCTCGTGCGGCCCGGCGGGGTCGTCGGGTACGTCGTGTGCTCGCCGCACCTGTCCGAGACGGTCGCCATCGTCGGCGATGTCGCGCGGCGGACCGGCGCCGAGGTGCTGGACGCGCGCGAGCTGTTCCCCGGCGTGCCGCAGCTCGGCGACGGGCCGCACGTGCAGCTGTGGCCGCACCTGCACGGCACGGACGCGATGTTCTGCGCGGTGCTCCGCCGGGTGCCGTGATCCTCGGCTTGGTGGCGTCCGCGGGCGGTGGCGTCGAGCAGTGGTTTCGCACCGGCCTGGTGGAGCCCGCGATCCAGCGCGGCTGGCAACCGGCGATCACGTTCACGCCGACCGTCGCGCGGTGGTTCGAGCCGGAGCTGGCAGCGTTGCAGGCGTTGACCGACCTGCCGGTCCGGTGGCTGCCCCGGCTGCCGTCCGAGCCCAAGCCGTACCCGATGCCGGACGCGTTCATCTTCGCGCCCGCCACCGCGAACTCGATCGCGAAGCTGGCGCTCGGCATCGCGGACAACCAGGCGCTGACGGCACTGGGCGAGGCGCTCGGCACCGTGCCGATGGTGATCCGGCCGCAGGCCAACGACGCGCAGCGCGGCCACCCGGCGTGGGCGGGCCACGTCGAGACGCTGCGCCGGGCCGGTGCGGTCATAGCCGAACCAGAGTCCCCGGAACGGCTGATCGACTACCTGGAGGCCGCGGTCGCACGCTGAGTGCATGGACCGCAATCGCATCAGCGGGCACCTGTGGGGGAACGCGGTCCAAGCGCAGGAGATCCACGGTGACGTTACGTTCAACGTCAAACACCGTTGGTGGCTGACCGCTCTGGCGGTGGTCATCGCGGTCGGCGCGGCCACCGTCGCCGGGTACTTCCTGAACCGCGGCACCGCGGGCGTGCCCGTCGCGGGACCACCGGCGCCGAAGCTGGTGAGCAAGGCCGCGTACTACGGGTGCGGTTGGCAGTACCACGATGGTGATCCGGCCAAGGCCGACGTGGCGCGCGTCGCGGCCGGCAAGGACCCCACCCTGGTGTTCCAGCAGTCCAGCCTGCTGACGTTCGACCTCTACGTGCAGAACCCGAGCGCGCAGGAGATCCTGCTGACGGACCTGAAGGTGGAGACCGTCCGGCGCGGCGACGTGCCCACCACGGGGTTCATGGCCAACTCCGGTCTCTGCGGCAGCGCGCTGGAGCCGCGGTACTTCGAGGCGGACGTGCTGAAGGAGCAGGTCACACCGAAGCAGGGGGAGGACGGCTCACCCGCGGTCGACTTCCCGTTCAAGGTCAGCGCGGGCGATCCCGAGCTGCTCCGGACGCACTTCGCCGACGTCACGGGCCTGGTGGAGTTCGTGGTCGTGCTGGCGATCGTGGTCGAGGGTCGCGACTACGAAATCCGCCTCGACAACGGCGGGCAGCACTACAAGGTGATCGGGCCCACCACCCTGCCCCGGTACCAGGTGAACGACGAGGCCGACCGGCTGCTTCCCGACGGCTGAGCCTAAACTCACCAGTCGTGGTCCACGCTCCGATGATCGCCCCCAGCATCCTGTCCGCCGACTTCGCGAACCTCGCGGCCGAGCTCGCGGCCGTGCCGTCCGCGGACTGGATCCACGTCGACGTCATGGACAACCACTTCGTGCCGAACCTGACGCTCGGCCTGCCCGTGGTGAAGTCGCTGCTGAAGGTCACCGACATCCCGCTGGACTGCCACCTCATGATCGCCGACCCGGACCGCTGGGCGATCGGGTACGCCGAGGCGGGCGCGTACAACGTCACGGTGCACGTCGAGGCCGCCGCCGACCCGGTCATGCTGGCCAAGAACCTCCACGCCGCGGGCGCGAAGGCGGGCCTGTCCGTCAAGCCGGGCACCCCGCTCGAACCGCACCTCGAGACGCTCAAGCACTACGACACGCTGCTCGTCATGAGCGTCGAGCCGGGCTTCGGCGGGCAGTCGTTCATGGCGGAGGTGCTGGACAAGGTCCGCACCGCGCGCAACCTGGTCGACACCGGCCACCTCAAGCTCGTCGTCGAGATCGACGGCGGCATCAACGCCGAGACCATCGAGCAGGCCGCCGAGGCAGGCGTCGACTGCTTCGTCGCGGGCTCGGCCGTCTACGACACCACCGACCCCGGCAAGGCGGTCGAGGCGCTGCGGCTCAAGGCTGCCGAACACAGGGTGGACGAGGCGAGGTGACGCCGGAGGACGCGATGGCGCTCGCCATCGCGGAGAGCGAACGGGTCCGCGGCACGACGAGCCCCAACCCGCCGGTCGGCTGCGTGATACTCGACGCCACCGGCAAGCCCGTCGGGTTCGGCGCCACCCAGCCGCCCGGCGGCAAGCACGCGGAGAAGATGGCGCTGCACGACGCGGGCGACCGCGCGCACGGCGGCACCGCCTACGTCACGCTCGAACCCTGCTCGCACTGGGGTCGCACGCCGCCCTGCACGGACGCGTTGCTCGAAGCGGGCGTCAAGCGCGTCGTCTACGCCGTGTCGGACCCGAATCCGCAGGCAGCGGGTGGTGCGGAGATCCTCCGCAAGGCGGGTCTCGACGTCGAGGTAGGCGTGCTCGCCGAGGCGGTCGGCAAGGGCCCGCTGCGCGCGTGGCTGCACTACGCGCGCACCGGCCGCCCGCACGTGACCTGGAAGTACGCGGCCAGCCTCGACGGCAGGGTGGCGGCGAAGGACGGCACGAGCCGCTGGATCAGCTCCGAGGCGTCGAGGCGCGAGGTCCACGACCTGCGCACCAAGATCGACGCCATCGTGGTGGGCACCGGAACCGTCCGCGCGGACGACCCGGCGCTGACCGCGCGGGACGCGGACGGAATGCCGTTGGCGCGCCAGCCGTTGCCCGTGATCGTGGGCACGAGCGAAATCCCTCCGGCGGCCAAGTTGAAAACGACCGCATTGCACCTCAGAACGCGGGATCCTGACGTGGTGCTGAGTGAGCTCGCCGGACGCGGCGTCGTCGACGTGCTGCTGGAAGGCGGCCCGACGCTGGCAGGCGCGTTCCTCGAACGAGGACGGATCGACCGCGTCGTGGCCTACGTGGCGCCCGTGCTGCTGGGCGCGGGCCCCGAGGCGCTGAAGGACGCGGGCGTGTCAACCATCACGGATGCTGTCCGGCTGGACGTCGAAGAAGTCACCATGAGCGGTGCCGATATGCGGATCAGCGCGGTTCCGCAAAGGAGGAATGGTGTTCACCGGGATCGTTGAGGAACTCGGCCGGGTCGTGGAAGTGACCGACCTGCCGGACGCCGCACGCGTCACCATCGCGGGCCCGCTCGTCACGAGCGACGCCAAGCACGGCGACTCGATCGCGGTGAACGGCGTGTGCCTCACCGTCGTCGACGTGGTCGACGGCGCGTTCACCGCGGACGTGATGCGCGAGACGCTCACCCGCAGCAGCCTGAACAAGATCGCCGAGGGCGACCGCGTCAACCTGGAGCGGGCCGCCGCGCTGGGCCAGCGCATCGGCGGGCACATCGTGCAGGGCCACGTCGACGGCACGGGAACCGTGCTGGCGCGCGAGAAGGCCGAGCACTGGGAGATGGTCCACATCGGACTCCCGCCCACCCTCGCGCGGTACGTCGTCGAGAAGGGCTCCATCACGGTCGACGGCGTGTCGCTGACCGTGGTGCACATCGACATCGACCAGTTCTCGGTGAGCCTCATCCCGACCACGCTGGAGCTGACGACGCTCGGCCAGCGCAAGCCGGGTGACCACGTGAACCTCGAGGTCGACGTGCTCGCGAAGTACGTCGAGCGGCTCGCCGCACCGCACCTGCGCGACAATGCTGGAAACGCCGCCGAGGAGACCCCGTGAGTGACTACGCAGACATCGAGCGGGCGATCAAGGACATCGCCTCCGGACGCCCCGTCGTCGTGGTCGACGACGAGGACCGCGAGAACGAGGGCGACCTGATCTTCGCGGCGGAGAAGGCGACGCCGGAGCTGCTGGCGTTCATGGTCCGCTACACGTCCGGCTACGTGTGCGTGTCGCTCACCGAGCAGGACTGCGACCGCCTCGACCTGCCGCCGATGTACCACACGAACCAGGACCAGCGCGGCACCGCGTACACCGTCACGGTCGACGCGCGCGAGGGCATCACGACCGGCATCTCGGCCGCTGACCGCGCGCGGACCATCCGGCTGCTCGCCGACCCGCACGCCAAGGCCACGGACTTCAACCGGCCCGGCCACGTGGTTCCGTTGCGCGCCAAGGACGGCGGCGTGCTGCGCAGGCCCGGCCACACCGAGGCCGCGGTCGACCTGTCGCGCCTCGCCGGGCTCGCGCCCGTCGGCGTGCTCTGCGAGATCGTGTCGCAGAAGGTCGAGGAGGACATGGCGCAACGCGACGAGCTCGAGGTGTTCGCCGCCGACCACGACCTGGCGATCATCACGATCGCGGACCTCATCGCGTACCGCCGCCGCAAGGAGACGCAGGTCGAGCGGGTCGCCGAGGCGCGCATCCCGACCGCGCACGGCGTGTTCACCGCGGTGGGCTACGACAGCCTGCTGGACGGCATCGAGCACGTCGCGCTGGTGTACGGCGAGATCGGCGACGGCGAGGACGTGCTGGTGCGCGTGCACTCCGAGTGCCTGACCGGTGACGTGTTCGGTTCGCTGCGCTGCGACTGCGGCCCGCAGCTCGACGCGGCGCTGGAAGCCGTTGCGGCGCAAGGTCGCGGCGTCGTGCTGTACATGCGCGGGCACGAGGGCCGCGGCATCGGCCTCATGCACAAGCTGCAGGCCTACCAGCTGCAGGACGCGGGCGCGGACACCGTCGACGCGAACCTCGCGCTGGGCGTGCCCGCCGACGCGCGCGACTACGGCACGGGCGCGCAGATCCTGATCGACCTGGGCATCAAGTCGATGCGCCTGCTGACGAACAACCCGGCCAAGCGCGTCGGCCTGGAGGCGGGGTACGGCCTCCGCGTCGTCGACCGCGTGCCGCTGCCGATCTCGCCGAACCCGGAGAACCTGCGGTACCTGCGCACCAAGCGCGACCGCATGGGTCACGAACTGCATCAGCTCGAACAGTACGAGGCCGTCGTTTCGGCTACGGAGGAACAGGAATGAGCGGCGAAGGCCGTCCCGAGATCGAGGTGCCGCGCGGAGAGGGGCTGCGACTCGCGATCGTCGCCACCCGCTGGCACACCAAGATCACCGACCAGCTCGTCTCGCGCGCACTCGAAGCCGCGGGCAAGGCGGGTTGCGTCGACACCACGGTCGTCCGCGTCGCGGGCGCGATCGAGCTTCCCGTTGTGGTGCAGGAGCTCGCGCGTCACCACGACGCCGTCGTCGCGCTGGGTGTCGTGATCCGCGGTGGCACGCCGCACTTCGAGTACGTGTGCGACGCGGTGACCGACGGCCTGACGCGGGTGTCGCTGGACGAGTCGACGCCGGTCGGCAACGGCGTGCTCACGTGCAACACCGAGGAGCAGGCGCTGGCGCGGGCCGGGCTGCCGGACTCGGTGGAGGACAAGGGTTTCGAGGCCTGTGTCGCGGCCATCGACACCGCTCTCGTGCTGCGCGGGCTGCGTCAGCCGTGGACCGAGCGGGGCTACGAGTGAGTGTCGAGTGCCGTCCGCGCAAGATCCGCCGCGTCGCGTGGGTGTGCGCGGTGGGTCTGGTGGTCGTGTTCGCGATCGTCGGCGTGCTGCTGGGCAACACGCCGACGGGTGTGATCTTCCGGGTGTCCGACCAGGTCGCCATGGTGCTGCTGGGCTTCCTGCTCGCCGGTGGCGTGCTGCTGCTGACGCGGCCGCGCGTGCGGGCCGACGCCGAGGGCGTCGAGGTGCGCAACGTCTTCACCGTGCACCGTTTCAAGTGGACGGACGTGCTCTACGTCAGCTTCCCGGACGGTGCCGCGTGGGCGCGTCTGGAGCTGCCGCACGACGAGTTCATCTCGATCATGGCGGTGCAGGCGACGGACCGCGAGCACGCCGTGAAAGCCGTGCGCGCGTTGCGTGAGCTGCACCGGGTCGCTTCACCGCCAAAGGGACAGGATGACGCTGGCGAGGAGCAGGCCGACGAAGTGGTACCCACCGCTGATGGCGACGGTGGTCATTCCTGACGGCTTCGTCGCGTCGAACAGGCCCGTCACGAACAGGACCGCGGCGCTGATGCCGATGCCGACGACGATCGCCAGCACGATCGCCTCGCCGATGGTGTCGGTGCCGGTGGCCTGTGCGATCAGGGCGGTCGCGAGCGTGGCGACGAAGCACGTGGCGAGCGGCACGGCGTAGACGGCCGGGCCCGTGCCGCCGCCCGAGGCGCCGTCCCAGCCCATGGCCTTCTGCCACGCCTTGCCGAACGCGAACTCGGCGTACCAGAGCCCGCCGAGACCGAAGTAGACGATGCCGGCGACGATGACGGCGAACCAGTTGAGGTCGCCGAGTAGGCTGAAGCTCATAGCTCCTCCAGCTTGATCGGGTGCCTGGGAATCGCGATGTGGAGCACGGTCGTTACCGCCGTGCGACGAGAGGGGACCGCGTCCGGTGAAGGAAGCGGTGTGGAGTCTGGTCGGTCTGATCGGCGGCTTCGCGTTGTCGACGATCTGGTGGTACGCGGTCTCCCACGTGTGGGCACCGCGCCTGGGGTTCAGCGACAAGATCAGCGTGCTGCCGGACGCCACGTCCCGGTCCACCTACCGGGTCAAGGTGATGAACACCGGCAAGCGCGGCGTGATCGACCTGTCGGTGGACACCAGGATCTGCTATCCGGGTGTGTCGGTGTATCCGGGGCTGGACGTCCCGACCATCATGTTCCCGCTCCGCGTGCCGGTGCCGAACGCGAAGGCGATGAGGCTCGGCCCCGGCGAGGCGTGGTTCTTCCGGCTGCGCATGGACGAGCTGCTGGAGCCGGACAACAGTGACACCAAGGCGATCCTGGCGACCCTGTACCCGGTGGAGGCGCAGCGGCAGGGCCTGACGTTCGAGGCGATGCTCAAGCGGAGCGAGGGCGCGTACCTCCAGTTGCGCGTGCTCTGCTACGACCAGTGGAGCGGCGCGCGGAAGTACTACGAGTCGCAGCCCTACAAGATCACCGACATCGTGCACGGCAGGTTCGACGGACTCGAGGTCGTGCCGTTCAGCGCTGACGCCGGCTCATGAGGAACGCGGCGAACCCGTTGGCGGGCCTCGGGAGCCGCTCGATCGTCCAGTCGGCACCGAACAGCTCGGTCTCCTCACCCGGCTTCAGTCCGGGGAACCGGGCGCCCTTGCGGCGCCACCACGGGATCTCGTCGTAGAAGCACCACAGCAAGAAGCGTGAATTCTCGTGCGACAGCCGCAGGATCGTCCGCGCCATGGCTTCGCGTTGCGGGCCCCTGAGATCGTCCAGCACGCCGTAGTCGACGAGCAGGTCGAACGTGCCGTCGACGCCGGGAATCTGGTCGGCCGTGAGGTCGCCCTCGAGGAACCGCGCCGGCAGGTCCTTGGCCTTCCGGCGCGCCTTCTCCAGTCCGACGGGGGAGAAGTCGACACCCGTCACCTCGAATCCGCGCTGTGCCAGGAAGATGGCGTTCGCACCGCTGCCGCAACCCAGGTCGATGGCGCGGCCGGGTTCGAGCACGTGCCTCGTGACGAGGTCGACGAGCTCTTCGCGAGGCCCGCTCTCCCACGGTGCCCAGGTGCGGTACATGAAGTTGTAAGCACGACGGCCGACCATGTTCCGACCGTACGCTTCCGGTGTGGCCGTGTTCACCCTGATGACCAAGTACCCGTTCGAGTTCGACTACGACTGCGAGCCCGCCACGCTCATGCGGCTCGCCGAGTGGGTGCGGCAGTACCGCGGCCAGGAGCTCGTGTGGAGGCCTGAGCACTACGAGGGTGTCGGGTTCCGGCTCGGCGACGGGACGTGGTCGGCGCTGGAGGAGTGTTGGGGGAGCGCCCAGCACATGGCACGCAACTGCGCGGCCGTCGCCGACCGCCTCGAGGCGGGACGTGTCGGGTTGCTGGGGGCCTTCATGAGCGGAACCTGCTACGTGGCCTTCGTGCCCGAGCGGCAGGTGGTCCGGACGACCAAGCTGATTCCTGCCTTCATGGACGAGAAGCCGCCCAGCGACATTGTCATGCCTCATGTCTCCGGCGGCGTGCCACGGACGCCTGAGGACATCGATGCCCTCCACGCATGGGCGGCGGCGCACGTGGACGACAGGCCGAGTCGCCTGCCTTCACTGCCGCTGGGCGAGCTCGTGGAGAACCTGCGCACCGAGTCCGAGACGGCGTTCGTGGTGGCCGAGATCGATTCGCGGGTGCAGGCGGAGATCAACCGGGTGCTCAGGAAGATGACCGTGGACGTGCCGTGGGACCCGGACACGCCACGGCCGCTCGGTTACCCGGAGGATTTGGAGTGGCCGCCCACCGGGGTGAACGGCCATTCCTGAATGTCCGCTGACCAGCTGCGGTGCGGTACATCAGGTCGTACGCGAGACGGCCGACCACGGCGTCACCTCCCGGACAGCTGGTCGGCGAGGCGCTCGGCGTCCTCGCGGGAGAAGTCGCCGGAGATCTCCGTGACACCGTTGAGGATGGGCGCCTGGATCGTGGGCGCCGACAGGACCTTGGTGCGCAGGACGATCGCGACCTGCTCCTGGACGTGCGTCGAGGTGTACTCGCCCCACGTGCTGGTGCCCTCAGCGGTGAACGTCAGCCGCAGCACCCAGCCGTTGGAGTCGTTGTTCTGGGCGGCCTCGGCCTTGCTGATCGCGTCGCCGTCGAAGATGACTGAACCGAGCACGTACTTGTAGTCGCCCTTCGCGTCACACGTGACCAGCGGCAGCTCGTGATCGTCGAGGCCGGTCAGCGGGTCGGGCTTCGCGCAGTCGAGCGCTTCGGCGGCCTGCTTCTGCTGGTCGGGATCGCGACTCTGCCGGGAGACGTTGGCCTCGGAGCCGGCCGCGGCAGGCAGCGGTTCGCCGAGCACCGGGCGGAACACGAACTCCGCCAGGGCGCTTTCCGCAGCCGGCTGGGCATCGCCCGTGATCGCGGTCGTGCACCCGGCCAGCGCGAGAGCGGCGACGGCGAGCAGAACGCGTGACACCACGCGAGCGTACCCGCGGGTCTCTCGTTCCCGTGCGTCCGTAGGGTTCCGCCATGGCGGTCTTCACCCTGACCACGCAGGACCCGCTGGACCCGTGGCCGGAGGATCCACCGGCCTCGCTCATGCCGCTGGCGGACTGGCTGGCGCAGTACCGGGGCCAGGAGCTGGTGTGGCTTCCCCGGCACCACGACGGCATCGGCGTCCGGCTCGGCCACGGGACCGCCGCGTACCGGAACGAGGCCTTCGGACCCGCCGGCCACCTGGCGCGCAACTGCGAGGCGCTGGCGGATCGGCTGGAGCAGGGGAACGTGGGGATCCTGCTCGCCGATCTCTGGGGCGAGTGCGCCTACTACGTCCTCGAGCCGGCGGGTGACGTGGTCCGGGGTGGCCTGCTGCGGGAGAAGCCGCGGTACGGCATGGTTCCCTACAGCCCGAACACGTTCTCCACGCCGCCGGAGGATGTCGCTGAGGTGCACGCGTGGGCTGCGGCACGTGTTGACGACGTGTCCGAGGTGTTGCCCGCGGTGCCGCGGGAGGAGCTCATCGCGGACCTGCGCGTCGAAGCGGTCATCGCCCAGCAGGTGGCGGAGATCGATCGGCGGGTGAACGAGGAGATCAACCGCGTGCTGCTGAAGATGAGCGAAGGGCCCGCCCGCTGAACGCGGACGGGCCCCTCACGAACACAACGACTAGCTGCGAACCATCTTGCGCAGCACGTACTGCATGATGCCGCCGTTGCGGTAGTAGTCGGCCTCACCAGGAGTGTCGATGCGGACAACCGCGTCGAACTCCACGGAAGACCCGTCGGCCTTGGCAGCCACCACGTGGACAACAGACGGCGTGGTGCCGGAGTTGAGCTCGGTGATGCCGGTGAAGTCGAACGTCTCGGTGCCGTCGAGGCCGAGGGACGCCGCGGTGGAGCCCTCCGGGAACTGCAGCGGCAGGACGCCCATGCCGATCAGGTTCGAGCGGTGGATGCGCTCGAAGGACTCGGCGATGACGGCGCGGACACCCAGGAGCGACGTGCCCTTGGCGGCCCAGTCGCGGGACGAGCCGGAGCCGTACTCCTTGCCCGCCAGCACGACCAGCGGCACGCCGGCCGCCGCGTACGACACCGAGGCGTCGTAGATCGTGGTCTGCGGAGCGCCCTCGGCGAGGAAGTCGCGGGTGAAGCCGCCCTGCACGTCGTCCAGCAGCTGGTTGCGCAGCCGGATGTTCGCGAAGGTGCCGCGGATCATGACCTCGTGGTTGCCGCGGCGCGAGCCGTAGCTGTTGAAGTCCTTGCGGTCCACGCCGTGCGAGGACAGGTAGAGACCTGCAGGCGAGTCACCCTTGATGGAACCGGCGGGGGAGATGTGGTCCGTCGTCACGGAGTCGCCCAGCAGGGCGAGCACGCGGGCGCCGGAGATCTCGGTGACCGGGGTCAGCTCCATCCGCATGCCCTCGAAGTACGGGGGCTTGCGGACGTAGGTCGACTCGGGGTCCCACTCGAAGGTGTTGCCGGTCGGCGTGGGCAGCGACTGCCAGCGCTCGTCACCGGAGAACACGTTGGTGTAGCCCTTGGTGAAGCCCTCGGGGGAGATCGAGGAGGCGATCACCTCGGCGATCTCGGCCGGGGTCGGCCAGATCTCCGAGAGGTACACCGGCTTGCCGTCCGGATCGAACGCGAGCGGCTCGGTGGTGATGTCCTTGTCCATCGAACCGGCCAGCGCGTACGCCACGACGAGCGGCGGCGACGCGAGGTAGTTCATCTTGATGTCCGGGTTGATCCGGCCCTCGAAGTTGCGGTTGCCGGACAGCACCGAGACGACCGCGAGGTCGCCCTGCTGCACGCCCGCGGAGATCTCCTCCTGCAGCGGGCCCGAGTTGCCGATGCACGTGGTGCAGCCGTAGCCGACCAGGTGGAAGCCCAGCTTCTCCAGGTAGGGCATGAGGCCGGCGCGCTCGTAGTAGTCCATGACGACCTTGGAGCCGGGCGCGAGGGTCGTCTTGACCCACGGCTTGCGCTCCAGGCCGCGCTCGACGGCCTTCTTCGCGAGCAGTGCGGCGCCGAGCATCACCGACGGGTTCGAGGTGTTGGTGCACGACGTGATCGCGGCGATCGCGACGGCGCCGTGGTCCAGCTCGAACTCCGCGCCGTCCAGCGACACCTTGACCGGGTTCGAGACCCGGCCGGTGGAGCCCTCGGCGGCGGACTGGAACACCGCGGGCTTGCCGCTTCCGTTGCCGCCCTCGTGGATGGCAGCAGGGTCGCTCGCGGGGAAGGACTCGTCGACGGCCTCGTCGACACCGGACAGCGCGGCGGACTCGGTGTGGTCGACGTACGCGCCGAGCGCCTGGCGGAACGACTCCTTGGCGTTGGTCAGCTCGATGCGGTCCTGCGGGCGCTTCGGGCCGGCGATCGACGGGACGACCGTCGACAGGTCCAGCTCGAGCGTCTCGGAGTACACGGCCTCGCGCGACGGGTCGTGCCAGAGGCCCTGCTCCTTGGCGTACGCCTCGACCAGTGCGATCTGCTCGGCCGAACGGCCGGTCAGGCGCAGGTAGTCGATCGTCTCGGAGTCGATCGGGAAGATGCCGACCGTGGAGCCGAACTCCGGCGACATGTTGCCGATGGTGGCGCGGTTGGCCAGCGGCACCGCGCTGACGCCCTCGCCGTAGAACTCGACGAACTTGCCGACGACGCCTTGCTTGCGCAGCATCTCGGTGATCGTCAGCACGAGGTCCGTCGCGGTGGCGCCGGGGGGCAGCTCACCGGACAGCTTGAAGCCGACGACGCGCGGGATGAGCATCGACACGGGCTGGCCGAGCATCGCGGCCTCCGCCTCGATGCCGCCGACGCCCCAGCCCAGCACGCCGATGCCGTTGACCATCGTGGTGTGCGAGTCGGTGCCGACGAGGGTGTCCGGGTACGCCTGGCCGTTGCGGACCATGACCACGCGGGCCAGGTGCTCGATGTTGACCTGGTGCACGATGCCGGTGCCGGGCGGGACGACCTTGAACTCGTCGAACGCCGTCTGACCCCAGCGCAGGAACTGGTAGCGCTCGCGGTTGCGCTGGTACTCGAGGTCGACGTTGAGCTCGAACGCGTCCGGGCGGCCGAAGATGTCGGCGATGACCGAGTGGTCGATCACGAGCTCGGCGGGCGCGAGCGGGTTCACCTTCTCGGCGTCGCCACCGAGCTGGGTCACGGCCTCGCGCATGGTGGCGAGGTCGACGACGCAGGGGACGCCGGTGAAGTCCTGCATCACCACGCGGGCCGGGGTGAACTGGATCTCGGTGTTCGGCTCGGCGCTGGGGTCCCAGTTGGCGAGCGCGCGCACGTGGTCGGCGGTGATGTTCGCGCCGTCCTCGGTCCGCAGCAGGTTCTCCAGCAGGATCTTCAGGCTGAACGGAAGACGCTCTGCGCCCTCCACGGCGCCCAGTCGGAACACCTCGTACGAGGCGTCGCCGACCGTGAGCGTTCCGCGGGCGCCGAAGCTGTCCTTACTAGTCACGTGCAACTCCATTGGTGACAGCGCAGGTGGTCAGTTCGGGGTAACAGGAGCGAGTCTTCTACACGCGTTCACCGCCTGCAGCGTCGCCCTCTCGCCTCAAACAGTACGCGTGTCCTGTATTCCGTTTCAACCAAGGTTGGCCTAAGTCACCGCGCCCAGTCCGGGTACGTCAGCGAAGATCGTTGCAGACCGATCCAGCGGCGCTTCGTGAACTCGTCGAGATCGACGTCGTCGGCGTCCGTCGGGCGCGGGCCCGCGTCGTTGACGTGCACGTTCTTGCTGTCCACCTGTTGCGCGAACGCGAGTCCCCTCGCGAGATCGCCGGTGTGGACCGCGTTGACCAGCGCCTGGCACCTGTTCACGAGCGCCAGCGCCTCCTCCTCGCTGTCGACCACGGTCACCGGCGCGACCGGCCCGAAGATCTCCTCGGTGAACGCGGGCATCTCCGGTGTCACGTCGGCCAGCACGGTCGGCTGGTAGAACAGTCCGTCGTGGGTCGCGCCGGTGACCACGCGGGCGCCCATCTCGATCGACGGCTGCACGATCCGGTCGTGCACGCGGTGCAGCTGCTCGGCGCTGATCAACGGCCCGAGGTGCACGCCGGGCCGGGTCGGGTCGCCGACCACGATCTGCCGCGCGCGCCGGGTCAGCGCCTCCAGGTACGGCTCCAGCACCGCCCGGTGCACGATGTGCCGCGACGCGGTGATGCAGGTCTGGCCCTGGAAGTCGAACGACGTCCACGCGCCGCACGTCGCCGCGGCCTCCACGTCGGCGTCGTCCAGCACCGCGAACGCGTTGTCGCCGCCCAGTTCCAGGCACGTCCGGCGCAGGTCGCGCGCCGCGATCCCGGCCACCCGCACGCCGATCTCGTTCGAGCCGGTGAAGTGCACCAGTGCGACGTCCGGGTGCGCGGCGAGCGGCTCGCCCGCGTCCGGGCCGTCACCGGTGACGACGTTGAACACGCCCGGTGGGATGCCCGCCTCGTGGCAGACCTCGGCGAGCAGCTGCCCGCCCGCGATCGGCGTCAGCTCGGCCGGCTTGAGCACCACGGCGTTGCCGACGGCCAGTGCGGGCGCCATCGCGCGCATCGCCAGCACCAGCGGGAAGTTCCACGGCGTGATCACGCCGACGACGCCGAGCGGGATCCGTTCGAGCAGCGTCAGCTTGCCGGGCTTCGGCGAGGGCTGGATCTCGCCGCGAGCGAGCTGCGCCTGCGCGGCGGACACGTTCAGCCGGGAGAGCGCGGCCCCGACCTCACCGCGCGCCTTCGCCTCCACGCCGCCGGTCTCGCGCATCAGGTGGTGCACGAAGTCGTCGGCGCGGTTCTCGATCACGCGGGCGATCTTGCGCACCGCCGCCGCGCGCTCGGCCGGAAGCAGAGCTGCCCAACCTTTCTGCGCGTTGACAGAACTGGCGACAGCAAGACGTACGTCCTTCTCGTTTCCCAGCGCGTACTCGCCGATCACGGCATTAGTGGCCTTCTCCTGGACAGGAGCAGTGGCGCCACTCGCCGGTACCACGAAATCGCCGTCGATGTAATGCCTGCCGTTCGATATGCGCATCTCGGATCCCGATCTTGACAAGCTTCTGGGCCCAGGAGTAGGACCTTCGTGTCCTGTGCATGGTAAGCGCTTACCTGGTGATTCGGGGATTCAGTGAATCTTTGGACCGGCAAAATGCGAGTGATGCTCGTCAGCGTGCTGTTCGCGATCTCCGCGTGCAGTAACGGGGCATCATCCAGTGATGGGACGACTCTGACCTGGTGGGATTACTTCGGCTACTCGCCGGCTTCTGATCAGGCAGTGAACACGCTCATCACCCGGTATCAAGACGCACACCCCGGTGTCCAGATCAAACGCACTCCCATCGGATTCGCGGACTTTCACGCGAAGATCGTTCAGGCCGCGGCGTCGGGTACGTTCCCGGACATCGCGGTGATCGACACCCCGGACGTGCCGCTGCTCGCGAGCCAGAACGCCATCGGCGATCTGACCTGGCGCTTCGCGAGCTGGCCCGACAAGGACAAGTATCTGGAACACGTCCGCGACGGGGTGAAGTACCAGGAGAAGTTCTACGGCGTCCCGCTGCGCAGCAACACGACCGCGCTGATCTACAACGCCGACCACTTCGCCCAGGCGAACATCTCCGCGCCCCCGAAGACGTGGGCCGAGCTGCGCACCGCCGCCAAGTCGCTGACGAGCGCCGACCACTCCGGTCTGTGCTTCGCGGCGGCGGCGAACGAGCAGCTGACGTTCAACTTCCTCCCCCTGATGTGGCAGGCGGGAGGTGACCTCCGCACCGTAGGCGACGCGCCGTCGGTCGAGGCGCTGAAGTTCGTGAACGCGCTGGTCAACGAGGACAAGAGCGTGCCGAGGTCAGTGCTTCAGTGGGGTCATTCCGACGTGGAGAAGGAGTTCGCCGCAGGGCACTGCTCGATGATGGTCAACGGTCCGTGGACGCTGCCTTCAGTGGAGAAGGCCGGGTTCGCGTGGGCCGCGGCACCGCTGCCCGCCGGCGCGAAGGGACCGGCGTCGCCGCTCGGCGGCGAGGCGTGGGTGGTCGGCGCGAAGTCGAAGAACACCGACGCCGCGTGGCAGCTGCTCACGTGGCTCGCCGACCCGAAGAACAGCGCCAAGGAGATCGGCGGCGGGCTCGGGTCCATCCCGAACCGCGACGACACGCTGAAAGACCCCGCGTGGAAGTGGAACAACGCGGTGGAGGCGTTCGCCGAACAGATGCCGTCCGCGCGGGCCCGCAGCGTTTACGGGCCCAAGTACCCGCAGATGTCGGAGGCGATCTGGACCATGGCGCAGCAGGTCATGACCGGTGAAAGAGATCCGCAGCAGGCCGCCGACGCGGCCAAGGCCAAAATCCAGCCTCTCCTGGGCTAGTAGTTGCACTTTCAATAGTTAGCTCGGCTCCAATCCCGCTGCTCCGTTCGTGTCCAAACTTGACATGGCTTGTTCCATTCGAGTAGGAATCGACGGGCAAGTTGGGGAAAGCGCTTGCCAGGCTTCATTTATCGCGCCGCCGCCGAGGCTGTTGGGATGGGTATGCTCAAATCCAGGAAAGCTTTCAGGGTGTTCTCGTTAGGCATGGCCGCGGTACTCGCGGCCGCCGGTTGTTCGAGCGGAACGGCAGAAGAGAGAGAGCCCGCCGCGCAGAACGTGACCGTGACCTGGTGGGACTACTTCGGCTACTCGCCTGGTTCGAACAAGGCGGTGGAAGCGCTGATCACGCGATACCAGGAGGCGCACCCGAACGTTCAGATCAACAGAACCGCGATCCCGTTTCCCGAGTTCCACACCAAGATCGTCGAATCGGTCTCAGCGGGGACCTTTCCGGACATCGCGGTGATCGACACCCCGGACGTGCCGCTGCTGGCCAGCCAGGGCGCGCTCGCCGACCTGACGGGGCGCTACAAGGGGTGGAGCAAGAGCAACCAGTTCCTCGAACCGGTGCTCGAGAGCGTCAACCACGACGACAAGCTGTACGGGGTCCCGCTGCGCAGCAACACGACCGCGCTGATCTACAACAAGGACCTGTTCGGCAAGGCCGGGATCGCGGGCCCGCCGGCGACGTGGGCCGACCTGCGGGCCAACGCGAAGGCGCTCACCAAGGACGGCGCGTCCGGACTGTGCTTCGCGGCTGGTCCCAACGAGTCGACCACGTTCAACGTGCTGCCGTTCGTGTGGATGGCGGGCGGTGACGTCACGGCGATCAACGACAAGCCCGCGGTCGAGGCGCTGACCTACGTGCACGACCTGTTCAACGTGGACAAGAGCGTGCCGGAGGCGGCGCTGCGCTGGACGCACTCCGACGTCGAGAAGGAGTTCGTCGCCGGTCGCTGCGCGATGATGATCAACGGCCCGTGGGTGCTGCCCGGCATGCAGAAGGCGACCTTCCAGTGGGGCACCGCGCCGCTGGCCGCGGGCAGCAAGGGCGTCGTGTCGCCGCTCGGCGGTGAGGCGTGGGTCGTCGGCGCGAAGAGCAACAACGCCGACGTCGCGTGGGACGTGCTGACCTGGCTCGCCGAGTCGCGCAACAGCGCGCACGAGTTCGGCAGCGGGCTCGGCTCCATCCCGAACCGCAACGACACGCTCAACGACCCGGTGTGGAAGTGGGGTCCCGGTGTCGGCGCGTTCATCAGCGAGATGCTGTCGACCCGGTCGCGCAGCCAGTACGGACCCAAGTACGCCAGGGTGTCGGAGGCGATCTGGACCATGACGCACCAGGTGGTGAAGAAGGAGAAGAAGCCACAGGCCGCGGCCAACGACGCGCAGGCGACGATCAGACCGCTGCTGCCGTCGAGCTGATGCGCAGGCTGACTCCGTATCTGTTCGTACTGCCCGCGGTGCTCTTCCTCGGAGCGCTGCTGGTCTACCCGGTCGTGCTCAACGTGCTGATGTCCTTCCAGGACGTGAGCGCGGGGAACCTGCTCGGCGGCGCCGAGTGGATCGGGTTCGAGAACTACCGCGCGGCCTTCGCCGATGAGGTCTTCGTCGACGCGGCGTGGCACTCGGTGACCTACGCCGCGGTGTCGGTGGTCGTGCAGCTCGTGGCCGGGACGGGACTGGCGCTGTTCTACGCCCAGTCCTTTCCCGGCGCACGGGCGCTGCGCTCGCTGTACATGATCGCGTACGCGATTCCCGTCGTGGTGTCGGCGGAGCTGTTCCGCTGGCTGCTCGACGGGCGCTCGGGTTTCGTGAACTGGGTGCTCGGCACGCGTGACGTGTTCTGGCTCGCCGACACCTCCCTCGCGCTGCCCGCGGTGATCGGAATCCAGGTGTGGCTGGGCGTGCCGTTCGTGCTGGTGTCGCTGACGGCCGGGCTGGTGGCGATCCCCCGTGAGTTCGGTGAGGCCGCGCTGATCGACGGCGCGTCGGCGTGGCAGCGGTTCCGGTGGGTCACCTGGCCGCTGCTGCGCCCCGTCGTCGCCGCCACGGCCGTGCTGTCGACGATCTTCACCTTGAAGAGCTTCGACCTGGTGTGGATCGCGACGCAGGGCGGTCCGGCAGGCGCGTCCGAGATCCTGCCGACGCTGGCCTACCGGCTGGTGTTCACGTCGTTCCTGTTCGGCAAGGGCGCGGCGATCATGAACGTGATCTTCGCCGTGCTCTTCGTGCTGTCGCTGCTGTACCTGCGCACCGACCGGAGGACGTCGTGAAGCGGGTCATCGGCGTCGTGCTCGTGCTGGTCTACCTGTTCCCGGTGTACTGGATGGTCTCCGCGTCGTTCAAGACGCCCGCCGAGCTCGCGTCCGTGCGGCTGGTCCCGAGTTCCCTGTCGCTCGACACGTGGACCGCGCGGATCTTCGACGACCCGCGCGTGCTGCGGTACGTGTTGAACAGCGTGATCGTCGCGTCCGGGACCATGGTGCTCACGCTGGTGCTCGGCATTCCGGCCGCGTACGCACTGGCCCGGCTTCCGTTGCGCGGCAAGCCGGTGCTGATGCTGATGATGCTGTCCAGCCTCATGTTCCCGGCGATCATGCTGGCCACGCCGCTGTTCGTGGTGTTCAGCAGGCTCGGGCTGACCGACAGCTACCTCGGTCTGATCCTGGCCGACACAACGCTCGCCCTGCCTTACTCGATCGTGCTACTTCGACCGGCGTTCGCCGCCGTACCGCGGGACTACAGCGAGGCCGCGCTGATCGACGGCTGCTCACCGTTCGGTGTGTTCGCCCGGATCATCGTGCCGCTGGTGATGCCGGGCATCGCGACCGTGGCGGTGCTGGCGTTCCTGTGGGGCTGGGGCGACCTGGTGTTCGCGCTGACGCTCGCGACCGAGGACTCGATGCGGCCGGTGACCACCGGCCTGTGGGGCTTCTTCGGTGCCACGACCAGCGACTGGGCGGGCGCGATGGCGTTCTCGACCGTCGCGATGCTGCCCCCGCTGGTGGTGTTCCTGTTGACCCAGCGGCTGGTGGTCAGCGGTGTCGCGGCGGGAGGCACCAAGGGGTAGGTACCTTGGATTCGTGCGGTTGCTGGGGGTCGGTAAGAGGTACGGGCGCGGACCGTGGGTGCTGCGTGATCTCAGCTTGGACGTGTCCGGGCTCGTGGTGCTGACCGGCGGCAACGGGTCGGGCAAGTCCACGCTGCTGCGGATCGTCGCCGGGGTGACGTGTCCGACCGAGGGGCGTGTCGTGGACCGTCCCGCCTCGGTGGGGTACGTGCCCGAGCGGTTCCCATCGGATGTGCGGATGTCCGTGCGGGACTACCTCCGGCACATGTCCGCGATTCGCGGGGCGTCCGGCGAGGTGCTGGAGCGGCTCGGGTTCCGCGGGTCGATGACCGCGCCCATGGCGACGCTGTCCAAGGGCAACACGCAGAAGGTCGCGCTGGCACAGGCTTTCGCGGCCACGGACCTGCTGGTGCTGGACGAGCCGTTCTCCGGTCTGGACACCGCCGCGTCGGTGGCGCTCGTCGAGATGCTCGCGGAACGGACGGCCGTGGTCGCGGACCACGAGGGGCACCTGCCGTCCGCGCAGGTCGTGTCGCTGTCGGGCGCGCACGTGACGATCGAGTTCAGCCGGGCGTCCGGATTGGGTGAACTGTCCGATCTGGACGGTGTGCGGTCGGTGGAACCGCGGGGGACGGGAGCACGGGTGCTGGTGGAGCCCGCGCACAGCGACACGGTACTCGCCGAGGCGTTGCGGCTGGGCTGCTCGGTCCGGAGCGTGCGGTCGTGACGGCGCTGGTGCGGTACCTCGCCGCCGATGTCCTGCGCGGGCAGCGTTTTCTCGCGCCACTGTTGGTGTACTGCGGTGTGCTCGGGATGCTCTTCTTCGACGACCCAGGGCCCGCGTTGCAGGCCTACGCCGGGTCGTGCGCGCTGATCTACCCGATCACGGCGTGGCTGGCGGTGGTGATCGCGACGTCCGAGGACCAGGCACGGCGCGAGATCACCGTCGTCACCGCGGGCGGCTGGCGGCCGGTGCTGGGCGCGGTGGCCGTGTTGTCCGCCCTGTTCACGGTCGTGCTGGCCGTGATGGCGACTTTGCTGCCGGTGCTGACGAACACGCGCCCGTACCAGGTCTCCTGGGTGCTCGCGGGGTTCGCGGCGCACGTCGTGTGCGGGTTCCTGGGCACGGGAGTCGGGTTGCTCTTCGCACGGCCGGTGCTGCGGTCGATCGGGCACACCGTGCTCGCCGTGTTCGGCGTCGTGGTGCTGACGTACCCGCTGGGCCCGCGCTCGCCGCTGGGCTGGGTGCTCGACATGTTCGGCGCGGACCGGGTGAGCACCGCGCTGGTGTGGTCGGGCCTCGCCTCGGTGGTGCTGGTCGTCGCCGCGGTGCTGCTGGGCCTGCGCGCCACCCGGCGGACGTGATGCGGATCGGGCTGCTCGGCCCGCTCGTCGTGGAGACCGACGACGGCGAACCCGTTGACGTGCGCGGGAAACGCCTGCGGTGGCTGCTGATCCGGCTCGCGATGAAGCCGGGTGTCGTGGTGCCCGCCGACCACCTGATCGCGGACCTGTGGGGCGACGAGCCGCCGGTGGACGGCGCCGCCGCGCTGCAGTCCGCGGTGTCGCGGCTGCGCAGGGCGCTGCCGGAGCCGGTGATCGTGTCGAAGCACCCCGGCTACTACCTGGACGTGCCGCCGGAGCACGTCGACGTGCGGCGGTTCGAACGGACGCTGGACCCGGCGCTGTGGCGCGGCGAGCCGTTCGAGGACGCGCCGTTCGCCGAACGTGCCGCCGCGCGCTTGAAGGAGGTGCGGTGCGACATGCTCGGCCTCGAGCAGTTCGCCACCGAGAACCCGCTGCGCGAGGATCTCCAGGCGCGGCTCATGCTCGCGCTGCACGCGTCCGGCAGGCGGTCGGACGCGCTCGCGGTGTACGAGCGGACGCGAGTGGTGCTGGCCGAGGAGCTCGGCGTCTCGCCCGGAGCCGAGCTGGCCGAGGCGCACCTGACCGTGCTGCGCACCGAACCCGAGCGCCGCAGGGGAAACCTGCCGGCACCGGTGAGCTCGCTGGTCGGCAGGGCGGACGACCTCGCGCGGATCGCCGCGCTGCTGGCCGAGCACCGGCTGGTCACGCTGACCGGGTTCGGCGGCGTCGGCAAGACGCGGCTGGCCGTGACGCACGCGCGGTCGTGCGAGGAGGCGTGGCTGGTCGAGCTGGACTCCGCGGCCGACCCGCTGTCCGCGCTGGACGCCGCGCTCGGGCCGAACCCGCTCGCGGCGGACCCGTTCGCGCGCCTCGGGTCGTGCCTGGTGGTGCTGGACAACTGCGAGCACGTGGTGGAGTCGGCCGCCGCGCTGTGCGCACGGCTGCTGGCTGCAGCACCGGGCGTGCGGGTGCTCGCGACGAGCCGCGAACCGCTCGGCATCCCCGGCGAGGTCGTGCACCCGGTGGCGCCACTGGACTCCGCGCACGCCGTCGAGCTGTTCTCCGCACGGGTCGGTCGCCCGGTGCGGGGTGCCGAGCGGCTGTGCCGCGAGCTCGACGGGATCCCGCTGGCGCTGGAGCTCGCCGCGGCACGGGCGCGGACGCTGACGGTCGCCGAGCTGACCTCCCGGCTGGACAGCAGGTTGCAGCTGCTCGACCGCGGCGTGCGCACCGGCCCCGCGCGGCACCGGACGCTGCGCGCCGTCGTCGACTGGAGCTGGGACCTGCTGCCGGACGACGAGCGGTCGCTGCTGAGCAGGCTGTCGGTGTTCGCCGGTGGTGCCACCGCCGAGGCCGTCACCGTCGTCACCGGCGCGGACGACCTGTGGAGCACCGTCGACCTGCTGTCCGCGCTGGTGGACAAGTCGCTGGTCGTCCGGTCCGGCGACCGGTACCGGCTGCTGGCGACCGTCCGCGAGTACGCGTCCGAACGGCTGACCGATCAGCACGTGCGCTTCGCTCACGCCGTGTACTACAGCTCGCTGGCCGCACGCCTGGAACCGGTGCTGCGCACGGCGGACCAGCTCGCCGCACTGTCCACTTCGGAGACCGAGCGCGGCAACCTCGACGCCGCACTGGACTTCCTGGTCTCCGGTGGGCACTTCGCGTTCGCGGCTCGCCTGATCGCTTCTCGCGCGTGGCACTGGCTGGTGATGACCAGACGGTTCGACGAGCTGCGGCGGTGGGCGTCGCTGGTGCCGGACGACCCGCTGTGCACCGCGCTCGCGAACCTGGGTGAGCCCGCGGCCCGTCCCGCGCTGCTGCGGTTGTGGGACACCGAGACGCCCACCGCGCTCTGCGCGATGCTGCTGACCAACGGGCAGGTGTGGGGTCAGCAGGAAGTGGCGTCCCGGCTGTGGGACCTGTCGTTCCGCATGGACGACGGCACCGACCGGTGGAACGCGGGCTTCGCCGCGTTGCTGCGCGGCGTGATCGCCGGTGAGTTCAGCGCCGGTTCCGCGCACTACGCCGAGGAGATGTACGAGGACGCGCTGCTGGAGTTCCAGGCCGTCGGCGACCGCTGGGCGATCGTGTACGCCCTGTCCTGCCTGGCGATGGTGCTCACCAACCGCGGCGCGTTCGCCGACGCTCTGTCCGCTCTGGAACAGGCGGGGTCGATCGCCGCGGAGCTGGGCGACGTGCTGGTACCGATGTCACTGCTGGTGCAGACGGCGCGGCTGCGCGCCCGCACCGGCGACCTGGCGGGCGCCCGCGCGGACCTGGACCGCGCGGGTCCGCCCTTCGACGCGCTGGAACGGGCCCGCATCGCGCAGGCCCGCGCCGACATCGCCTACTTCTCCGGTGACCTCACCGCGGCCGCGATGCTGTACCGCGCCGCACTGGCGGTCGACGTTCACGTTGCCGCACACCAGTTCCGCGCCACCCTCCACACCGGACTCGCGCTCGCGCTGACCCGGCTCGGCGACCTGGACACCGCCCGCGCCGAGCACAGCACCGCGCTGGAGGTCGTGTCCGCGTCGGCCGACGGCCCCGCTCGTGCGCTCGTGTGGGAGGGCTACGCGGACTGGCTCGGCGCCACCGGCGACCTGCCGGGTGCGCTGGCCGCGTTGCGGAAGGCCGAGTCGCTTCGTGGTGCGAACTTGAGCAGCGACCCGGCGGTGGTCGCGTTGCGCGGCCGGTGTGAGGCGGAAGTAGTCGCTGATCGCTGACCGGCCGGTCGTGGCGCTGTGTCGGTCGGGTCGGACGAGCATCGGGTTGTCGCGTGTCGTGGTGGACGGGGCCGCGTGGCTACGCGGCGCGATCCCGAACGGTGACCCGGCGGTGGTCGTGTTGCGCGGCCGGTGTGAGGCGGAAGTAGTCGTCGATGGCTGACCGGCCGATCGCGGCGACGTACCCGTCGGGCCGCACGAGCACCGGGCCGTCCGCGCGTTCGAGTGTGGTGAAGTGCGTGCCGCGCAACAGGTCGAAGACGCGGCCCTGCTCGACGAGCCCGTCCGGCATCCGGTCGCCCACCTGCAGTCCGGGCGCGTCGGGGTCGTCGCGGTAGCTGAGACTCAGCTGCAGGGTGTCCTCGTCGCGCTCGAACCTCCCGCTGGTGTGCAACCTCGTGGTGATGCCGAGCATGGACTCGGCGACCGGCTTGCGCTCGGACTCGTAGGTGTCGAGCAGCGCGTCGATGCCGAGCTTCCAGCCGAGGTTGTAGGCGTCCTGGATGCCGGTGTTCATGCCCTGCCCGCCCGCGGGGGAGTGCACGTGCGCGGCGTCCCCGGCGAGGAACACCCGGCCCACCCGGAACCGGTCCACCATGCGGATGTTGACCCGGTACAGCGAGCTCCACGTGACCTCGGTGATCTCGACGTCGTCGCGGTACCTGCCGATGATCGCCCGGAAGTGCTCCAGCGTCGGCTCGCCGTCGCCGGTCGCCTGGAACTGGTAGAGGTCGGTCGCGGGCAAGGGGCACAGCCCGACGAACCCGGTCTGGTCACCCCAGCCGTGCCAGTACTCGCGGTCCAGGCCGGTCGCCCGCACGTCGCCGACGAGCAGGCGCTGGTCCTCCCACGTCTCGCCGAGGAAGCCGACGCCGAGGTGCTTGCGCACGAAGCTCTTCCCGCCGTCGCAGCCGACGAGGTAGCGCGCGCTGACGGTCTCACCGTTGCCGAGCGTGGCGGTGACGTGCTCGTCGTCCTGGTGGAAACCCGTGAGCGCGGTGCCGAACTCGACCGCGCCGCCGAGCCGGTCGCGCAGGATCTGCTCGACCCGGAACTGGGGGATGATCAACGTGCTCGCGTACGGCCGGTCCGGTGTGGGATGGCGGCCCTCGTGCATGTCCAGCTCACGCAGGACCTCGCGGTCCCGGTAGTGGCGCATCCGCACGTGGAACCGGCCGTTCGCGAGGATCTCGTCGATGAGGCCGAGGTCGTCGAAGACCTCCATGCTGCGCGGCTGCAGTCCCTTGCCGCGCGACCCGTGGAACGGTCCCGGCGCCGCGTCGACGATGCGGAACGGCACGCCCCTGCGGGCGAGGTCGACGGCCAGCGTGAGCCCGGTCGGCCCCGCCCCGATGATCAGTACCTGCGTGTCCATGGGCCGAGCCTGACCGGCCGCGCTGTCACGCCCCTGCTGCGCCGCTGTCACGAGCTGTCCCGACATGCGAAAGGGCGCTCCCCGTGACGGGAAGCGCCCTTCAGCAGTGCGGTGTCGCTACTTCATGACCTTCAGCAGCTCGTCCACGTCCTTCGGGTCGAGCCCGCGGAACAGGGTGAGCGCCAGCTCGTAGTACGTGCGGATCGGGCTGACGTACCACTTGCCGTCGACCTCGGTGGCCACGACGCCGACGCCGTCCTTCATGACCTGGCCCGCGATGCGGCCGATCACGTCCACAGCGGCGGCCGGGATGTCCTTGCCGCCCTGCTGCTGAACGAGCTCGGTGATCTCGTTGGCGCACAGCTTCTGCGACTTGCCCTCGGCCTCGACGGTGTAGCAGTCGCCGGAGCGCGAGATGTCGAACTTGGAGCCCTCGGCCTCGATCGTCAGCTTCTTGATCGTGGCCTGCTTGCCGCCGGTGACGTCCTTGACGTCGGTCTCCAGCGCGATCAGCTTCGCGCCCGTCGCGGGCACCTTGCCGACCTGCTCCAGGATCACCGGGCCCGCCGCCTGCAGCACGCCCATCTCGTCCGGCGGCAGCAGTGCGATGACCTTCTCGATGTTGCCCTCGAGCGACGCCTCGACGATCTGCTTCGCGGCGTCACCGGCGGAAGCCGCACCGGCGGGCGCGATGCCCTGCGCCGGCCACTTGAGGTTCTCCTCCTCCAGCGCGATGTTCGCGACGGTGTAGAAGGCGCTCGGGTACCACTCGCCGTCGACGTTGATCGTCGCGATGCCGATCGGCTTGCCGCGCTTCTTGACCTCGGCGGTGATGTCGAGGGTCTCGGTCTGCGGGCCGGTCTCCAGCTTCGCGCCCAGCGCCTGGACGATCTTGTCCGTCAGCGGGATCTTCTTGGCGTCCGACGTGACCGTGATCTTGCCCTCGGTCAGCTTGTTGATCGTGAGCTTGTCGTTGATCTTCTCGGCGGCGGCCTCGTCGAACTTGATGCCCTCGCTCTTGAACTCGACGCCGCTGACCTTGTTCGGGTCGGCGTCGGCCTTGAGGATCTCGAGGCGCTTGGCCTCCTTGACGACGGCCTCGGTGTAGTCCTTGGAGAGGCTGGCCTCCGCGGGCGCCAGGCCGCTCATCACGCCGATGATGTCGCCGGAGCCGAGCGAGGTGATCAGCTTCTCGGCGGCGAGCTTCGGGGTGTCCTGGCCCGACGCCGCGGTCGTGCCGGACCTGATCACGGCGAAGTAGGTCACCGCGCCGCCGACGAGGAGCAGCACCGCGACGAGCGCGGTGATCACCAGGCCGGTGCGCTTCTTCTTCGGCGGCTCACCACCCGCGTAGCCGATGGGGCCCTGGCCGTAGGGCGGCTGGCCGCCGTACTGGTCGCCACCCCACTGCGGCTGCTGGCCCTGCTGCGGGTAACCAGGCTGCTGGCCCTGCTGCGGGAAGCCCTGCGGGCCGGTCTGCGGGTAACCCGGCTGCTGCGGGTATCCCTGCTGCGGCTGCGGGCCGGTCTGGGGGTAGCCGCCCTGCTGCGGCTGCGGGCCCGTCTGCGGGTAGCCGCCGGGCTGCTGGGGGTAGCCGCCCTGCTGAGGATGTCCCCCCTGCTGGTACGGGTCGTTCTGGGGCTGCCACTGGCCGCCGCCACCACCTGGGTAACTCACGGTCCTCCTCCTGGAGTACTCATCGCCGAGCGAGTTTTCGCGGTGAGCACCGTGATCGCCCCCACGATCGCTAGTACGGCACCACTGAGCGTCACTGCTGGTCCGGTCGTGTTGATCCCGATCAGCTGCCCCTCATCGCCCCCTTGGACGACGGCAAGTGCCGCCACCGTTCCCGTGATGGTGCCAAAAATTAGTCCGAGGCACGCGGCGAATCGGCGAAAACGGACCATCCACAGGGCGACTGCCAACACCGCCAACGGGGTGATTCCCACCCAGACCAGCGTGACTACCTGCCCAGGACCCGTGTCCAACCCGGCGAAATCACGGAGCGAGAGCACCTCGTAACTGTCCCGGTTGACGTTGCCGGACCTCAGCCACGGCAAGAAGGTTCCGGTGACTCCAGTGATCAAGCCCACGCCCGCTAGGGCCCCACCCATCCGTGTACGCACGGGGTTAGTTTGTACGGATGGTGTCGGAAGCGTGCGAGGTGGCACGGACGTTGGTCGCGTCCGCCCACCGGATCACGGTCCTGACCGGCGCCGGGGTGTCCACCGACTCGGGGATCCCGGACTTCAGGGGACACCGCGGCGGTACCGAGGTGTGGACGAACGACGCCGACACCGGCCCCGAGTTCGGCCTCCAGGCGTACCTGGCCGATCCCGAGGTGCGCAGGCTCGCGTGGCAGACCCGTCTGCACCATCCGATGTGGACCGCCCGGCCGAACGCCGCGCACAAGGCGCTGGTCGAGCTGGAACGGTCGGGCAGGCTGCGGACGGTCGTCACGCAGAACATCGACGGACTGCACCAGCGCGCCGGATCGGACCCGCACCGCGTGCTGGAGCTGCACGGCACGCTGCTCACGACGATCTGCCTCCAGTGCGGCACGACCGGACCGATGAAAGACGCGTTGAGGCGCGTCGCGGAAGGCGAATCAGAGCCGGACTGCCCGCGCTGCGGTGGAATCCTCAAGTCGGCGACCGTCTCCTTCGGACAGCCGCTCGACGCCGAGGTGCTGCGCAAGGCCCGCACCGCGGCGATCGACTGCGACGTCCTGCTCGTCGCCGGGACGAGCCTGCTCGTGCAGCCCGCGGCCGGACTCGTCGGGCTGGCCGCGAAAGCGGGCGCCTCGGTGATCATCTGCAACGCCGACCCGACGCCGTACGACGCGGTCGCCGAGGTCGTGCTGCACGAACCGGTCGGGGACGTGCTGCCCGACCTCGCCGCTGTTCCCCCATCCGGGCGAGGAACCTTCCGCTCCTGGGGCGACCCCAGTACCTGGAGGTAACCGACAACCGCGGGGACTGGGGGATCGCGGCAGGTGGTCGTAAGGTCACGACATGCGTGTGCCACTGACTGTTTCCGACTTCCTGGACCGCGCCGAGACCGTCTTCGCGGCCACGACAGCGACCGTCGACGAGCCCGACCAGCCAGCGAAGCCGGTCGACACCACCACTTACGGCGAGATGGCGACCCGGATCCGCGCCTGGCAGGCGGGACTCGACGCGCTCGGCATCGGTGAGGGCGAACGCGTGGCGATCGTCAGCCACAACTCCGCGCGCCTGCTGGAACTGCTGCACGCCGTGCCCGCGAGCGGCCGCGTCTGCGTGCCGGTCAACTTCCGGCTGCGGCCCGACGAGGTGAAGTACATCGTCGAGCACAGCGGCGCGTCGGTGCTGATGGTCGACCCGGAGCTGGAGCTCGGCGAGGTCACCGCGGCGCACCGCTTCACCCTCGGCGAGGAGACCGAGGCGCTGATGCGCTTCGACACCGAGCCCCGGCCGTGGAGCGCTCCGGACGAGGACGCCACCGCCACGATCAACTACACCTCGGGCACCACCGCGCGGCCCAAGGGCGTGCAGCTGACGCACCGCAACATCTGGATCAACGCCGTCACGTTCGCCATGCACACCCGCGCCTGGGAGCGCGACGTCTACATGCACGTGCTGCCGATGTTCCACTGCAACGGTTGGGGCATGCCGTTCGGCCTGGCCGGACTCGGCGTGCCTCAGGTGGTGCTGCGCAAGGTCGACGGTGCCGAGATCCTGCGCCGCGTGCGCGACCACGGCGTCACCCTCATGTGCGGCGCGCCCGCCGTGTGGAACGCCGTGCTCGACGCCGCCCAGGACTGGGACGGCGAGATCCCCGGCCGGGACCGGGTGCGCATCGTCTGCGCGGGCGCGCCGCCGCCCAGCCGCACGATCCAGCGCGTCTCCGAGGAGCTGGGCTGGGAGTTCCTGCAGATCTACGGCCTGACCGAGACGGCGCCGCTGCTCACGTTCAACCGCCTGCTGCCCGGCGGCGACGCGCACGAGCCCGAGGTGCGCGCGAAGAAGCAGTCCCGCGCCGGTGCGCCCGCGCTGGGCGCGCGGCTGCGGATCTCCGAGTCCGGTGAGGTCATGGCGCGCTCGAACGTCGTCATGGACGGCTACTGGGACAACCCGCAGGCCACGGCCGACGCGATCGAGGACGGCTGGTTCCACACCGGCGACGGCGGGTTCTTCGACGACGAGGGCCACCTGACGATCTCGGACCGCAAGAAGGACGTGATCATCACCGGCGGCGAGAACGTGTCGTCCATCGAGGTCGAGGACTGCCTGTTCAGCCATCCGGGTGTCGCCGAGGTGGCCGTCATCGGCGTCCCGCACGAGAAGTGGGGCGAGACGATCAAGGCGCTGGTCGTGCGGTCCGACGACAGCGAGGTCACCGAGGCCGAGCTCATCGCGCACTGCAAGCAGAAGCTCGCCGGCTACAAGGCACCGACCTCGGTCGAGTTCCGCGACTCCATCCCGCGCACGGCCACCGGCAAGATCCAGAAGTTCAAGCTCCGCGAGCCCTATTGGTCCGGGCTCGACCGCAAGGTCAACTGACCCAGTCGCGACACGCCGTAGCTGATCGGCCGAGTTCCGAGTACTCCCTGTGTTCAACTGTGACACGAGTGGTTGACGGTGTGTGAGTTCTTGCTGCGACAAATGGGTCTGATTGGTCTAATGCGGTGGGAGGTGATGGTCGGTGTTGACACGACTTTCCGCCGCGGTGGCGCTGGTGCTGACGTTCGTCCTCGCGGGGGCGGCGCACGCGGTCCCGCCGCCGCCTCCGAACCCGAGCGACGCGGAGATCGACGCCGGGCGCCGCGACGCGGACGCCAAGGCCGCGCGGGTCGGTGAGCTGACCGGTCAGCTCACCGAGGCCGAGGCGCGGCTCCAGCAGCTGAACGACGACGTCGCGTTCAAGGCCGAGCTGGCCAACAAGGCGCGCGTCGACCTGGAGAACGCCCAGAACGAGGCGGACAAGGCCAAGCAGGACGCGAACTCGGCGCGCATCGAGGCCGATGCGGCGGGCAAGGCCGTCGAGGACAGCCGCACCCAGCTCGACGAGTTCGCCGCCGCCAGCTACGCGCAGGGCAGCACGGTCGGGTCGGTCACGGCGTACTTCGGCGCCAAGAGCCCCGAGGACCTGCTGGCCCGTGCACAGCTGCTGGAGGCGGTCAGCGGATCGGGGCTCGACGCGCTCGACCGCGTGCACGCCGACCAGGCGGACAAGGCCAACAAGGACTCCTTCGCGCGGGCCGCGTTCGACAAGGCCGAGGAGAAGCAGGACGCGGCCGATCAGGCCAAGCGGGACGCGGACGCAGCGCAGCAGGTCGCGATCACCGCGCAGCAGTCGCAGGCCGGTCAGACGGCCGCGCTGGAGAACGACAAGTCCGCCGTCGAGCAGCAGCTGGCGCAGGCGCGGGGCAACGTGGGCGGGCTGGAGGCCCAGCGCAGGCAGTACGACCAGTGGTTGCAGGACAAGAAGCGCGAGGACGAGGAGAACGCGAAGCGCGCCGCCGCGGCCGCCGCTCCGGCTCGGCCCGGTCCCGTCGCGGCGGCTGCCGCGCCGTCCGGCAACCGCGTCGAGATCGTCGTCAACCGCGCGCTGGCGCAACGCGGCGTCATCTACGCGTGGGGCGGCGGCAACCACAACGGCCCGACCTACGGCATCCGCGACGGTGGCGTCGCCGACTCGTTCGGCGACTACCGCAAGATCGGTTTCGACTGCTCGGGGCTGATGATGTACGCGTTCGCGGGCGCCGGCGTGTACCTGCCGCACTACAGCGGCTACCAGTACAACGCGGGCCGCAAGGTGCCGCTCTCCCAGATGGCGCGCGGCGACATGCTGTTCTGGGGACCGGGTGGCGGTACGCACGTCGCCCTGTACCTGGGCGGCGGGATGATGGTCGAGGCGCCGTTCTCCGGTGCCGTCATCCGCGTCGCACCCGTTCGATATTCTGGGATCATGCCTTACGCGACCCGGTTGCTGTGACCGCTGCGATCATCCCTGCTGCGATCATTTTGGCAGGTGGTCAGGGCTCGCGGCTCGGCGGTGTGGACAAGGCCGCGCTGCGCTTCGGTGCCGGCACCTTGCTCGACCACGTCCTGTCCGTTGTGGACGGTTGTGCGCCGGTCGTGGTGGTCGGCCCGGAGAAGGACGTGCCCGGTGTGCGATGGGCCCGTGAGGACCCGCCCGGTGGCGGACCGCTGGCCGGGCTGGCGGCCGGGCTCGCGCACGTCGACACCGAGTTCGTCGTCGTGCTGGCCGTCGACCAGCCGGGGCTGACGCCCGAGACCGTGCAACGCCTGCTGGCCGTTGGCGACAACGCGGTGCTGTTCGACGGCAGGCAGCAGTGGCTCACCGGCGCGTGGCGCACGGCCGACCTGAAGGCCGCGCTGCCGGACGACCCGAGCGGGAGAGCGCTGCGCGCGGTGCTCGGGCCGCTGAACCCGGTGAAGGTGGCCGCGCGGCCCGGTGAGGCCCGCGATGTGGACACCCCGGAAGACCTCTCCAACCTTTAGCCGCGCTCGGGCGTTTACCGGGGTGTGGGGTTCGCGGGGTTCGAGGAGTTCGTGACGGAGCATCGCGCTGCGTTGCTGCGTTCCGCGTACCTGCTCACCGGGGAGCGGCACCGCGCCGAGGACCTGGTGCAGCAGGCGCTGACCAAGCTCGCCGAGCGGTGGGACCGGATCGGGCCGTCGCACCCGGAGGCGTTCGTGCGCACCGTGCTCTACCGCGACGCCGTGTCCGGCTGGCGCAAGCTGCGGCGCGAGCGGGTGACCGAGACCCCGCCGGACGTAGCCGGGTGGGGTGACCTGGCTGAGGACGTCACCCGGCGGCAGGAGTTGTTGCGCGCGTTGGCGGACCTCACGCCCAAGCAGCGGGCGGTGCTGGTGCTGCGGTACTTCGACGACCTCACCGAGTCCCAGACCGCGGCGGTGCTCGGGGTGCGGGTCGGCACGGTGAAGAGCCAGACGCACCTGGCGTTGCGGCGGATGCGTGAGCAGATGCAGGAGGTGACCGCGTGAGCGAGAGCGACATCAGGGACGCGTTGCGGAACCTCGCGCTGGACGCGCCCGAAGGTTCCGATGATCTCGCCACCGACGCGTGGGCGGGTGGTCAGCGGTTGCGCCGGCGTCGTTCCGCGACGCGCATCGGCCTGGCCGCCGCGGCGACCATCGCGGTGTGCGGGGTGATGCTCGTCGTCACGACACCGGCCCCCGAGGAACACCTGCCGCTCGCGCCGCCGCCGATCACGCAGACCACGCCCCGCAAGGTGTCCGAGACGCTGCCGCCGAAGAAGGACGAGCTCGCGCTGCCGCAGCTGACGACGTCCTACCCGGTGGCCGTCGACCCCGACCCGGCGCAGGCCACCCTGCTGAACGCCGATCCCGTGCGGCGTGCGCTGGCGTTGTTCCAGACCTCACCGGACATGCCCGTCGTGGTGCTCGGGGACGACGGCCGGATTCGGTGCATCGACGAGGACCTGCAGCCGATCGTCACCGCCGGTGGCGACACCGTCGGCGCGCTGCGGCCCGGTGCGCTGTCCGCCGACGGCAGGACCGCGGTGTTCCCGCAGCGCGACTCCGTCGTGCTGGTCGACCTGACGACCGGCGCCGACCGCCGCATCCCCGCTCCGGGCGCCAACGAGCAGGCGGCGCTCAGCGCCGACGGCCTGCTGGTCGCCGTCACCACCGGCAGTTCCACGTCACTGCGCCGCGTTCCGGGCGGTGAGGTGGTGACCGAGTGGCCGCGGCCCGCGCCGATGGCCGGTGGCGCGGTCGACCCGCCGTTCCACGGTGCCGGCGACGTGGGCGGCACCCCGTCCGTGTGGTCGATGGAGCCCGACGGCGAGTCGACCACGTACCGGATGCCCGACCTCGTCGGCCAGTTCTGGGGTCTGCCCGCGGTGAACCGGACCAGGCTCGCCGCCGCCGGTTTCGGCGGGTACGACACCGACGCGGTGGTCATCGCGCTGCACGACCACCACCGGGGGCCCGTGCGCGTGCTCGGCTCACCGACCACGGACGGCAGGTGGAAGGGCGGCACCCGGCCGTTGCGCTGGCTCGACGACACCACGTTGCTGCTGCTCAGCGATGGTCCGGAACCCGTGGTGCTGTCCTGGAACACGAACACCGGGGAGATCAACCGGGTGATGCATGTGAAACGGATGGGGACAATCGTCCTTTAGTTGGCGGACAATCGGTGCGTGGCGCCGAGGTCCCGGCTCGTCCCGGCCGCCGTGCTGGTCGCGGCGTTCGTGGCGACGGCTGTCGTGATGCGCCTCGAACCGTCGCTCCCGCCACCGAAACCGCCCGATGCCGTGGTGACCCGCGCGGTCGACGTCAACCTCCCGTTGCGCGGCACCGAGGACTCGCTGCGGTACCTGGACACGGACTTCCCCGCCCGCGTCGACCCCGATCCGGCCGGTGCGATGCCGCTGCGGGAGAACCCGGTCACGCGCGCGCTCGCGTTGTTCCAGACGGCCGCGTCCGCGCCCGTGCTGGTGCTGGGCGAGGACGGCTTCCTGCGGTCGCTGGACGTGCCGGCCACGGCCACCAGCTCGGGCGAGCCGGTGTGGGCGATGCGGCCCACCTCGCTGTCCGGCGACGGCCGCACCGCGGTGTTCCCGCAGCGCGACGCGGTGCTGATCGTGGACCTCACCACCGGACTGAGCAGGAGCGTTCCGGTGCCGGGCGCCAACACGCACGCCGCGATCAGCCCCGACGGGAAGCAGCTGCTCACGGTCAGCGGCCGGGGTACGCAGCTGGTGGACGCCGCGGACGGCTCGGTGATCATCCGGATGTCGGACCGCAGGCGCCCGTCGTCGTTCTCCGGGAGCGACGCGACCGCGGCGGGCGTCAGCAACGGACGGCGCAACCCGGAGATCATGCTGTCGTACTTCTACGGGCCCGAGCACATCGGCCGAACGATCAGCCACTCGCTGAAACCGCTGGTGGACGACGTGCGCGACATCCCGGCGGCGCGTGGCCAGCGGATCGCCGTCGCGGGCAACGGCGGGTACGCCGTGCCGATGGTGATCATCATGACCTACTACAGCTTCGTGCCGATGGCCGGAGCGCCGCCGCGGGTCCTGGGGGCGCCGTCCGGGGACGCTCGGGTGCTGCGCTGGTTCGACGATTCGACGTTGCTGGTGCTCAGCGGCGACCACATCCTGTCGTGGAACGTCGACACCGGCGAGATCAGGCGGGTCACGCACATCGCCCGGCACACCGAGATCGCGGTTTAACGGGACCCTTCACAGGAGTTAAACCGCACGTCGGGAAGACTCGGTCCCGTCGCACAACCATGTCCATGGAGGCCTTCCTCGTGACCGAGCCCGCCGCCGAGGCGCCCAACACGCCTGCTCGTGACGCACAGCTGCTCGAACGCACGGTGTTCGAGGTCAAGCGCGTGATCGTCGGGCAGGACCGGCTGGTCGAGCGCATGCTCGTCGGTCTGCTGTCGAAGGGGCACCTGCTGCTCGAAGGTGTGCCGGGTGTCGCGAAGACGCTGGCCGTCGAGACCTTCGCCCGCGTGGTCGGCGGATCGTTCTCGCGCGTGCAGTTCACGCCGGACCTCGTGCCCGCCGACATCCTCGGCACCCGCATCTACCGGCAGTCCAGCGAGGCGTTCGACGTCGAGCTCGGGCCGGTCGTCGCCAACTTCGTGCTCGCCGACGAGATCAACCGCGCGCCCGCCAAGGTGCAGTCGGCGATGCTCGAGGTGATGGCCGAGCGGCACGTGTCGATCGGCGGCAAGACGTTCCCGATGCCGAACCCGTTCCTCGTGCTCGCCACGCAGAACCCCATCGAGAACGAGGGCGTGTACCCGCTGCCCGAGGCGCAGCGCGACCGCTTCCTGTTCAAGATCCAGGTCGAGTACCCGACGGCCGAGGAGGAGCGGGAGATCGTCTACCGGATGGGCGTCGAGCCGCCGGAGCCGAGCCAGGTGCTCAGCCCCGAGGAGCTGGTGCGCCTGCAGGGTGTGGCGTCCCGCGTCTTCGTGCACCACGCGCTCGTCGACTACGTGGTGCGCCTGGTGATCGCGACCCGCGCGCCCGGCGAGCACGGACTGTCCGACGTGGCCGGGTGGGTCGCGTACGGCGCGTCGCCGCGCGCCTCGCTCGGCATCATCGCGGCCGCGCGTGCGCTGGCGCTGGTGCGCGGGCGCGACTACGTGCTGCCTCAGGACGTCGTCGACGTCGTGCCGGACGTGCTGCGCCACCGGCTCGTGCTGTCCTACGACGCGCTCGCCGACGGTGTGCCGATCGACCACATCATCACCCGCGTGCTGCAGATCGTGCCGCTGCCGCAGGTGTCGGCACGCCCTCAGCAGCCGGTTCCGGCTGGTAGCAGGTAGTGAGCGAGTCGAAGAAGCCAGCCGAGCGCCCTTCGTGGGCGCCACCGGTGCTGCACGGCGGTCGCATGGAGGCCGCGCTGCGCATGCTGGAGCTCGACGTCCGGCGCAGGCTCGACGGCCTGCTCCAGGGCAACCACCTCGGCCTCGTGCCGGGGCCCGGCAGCGAGCCCGGTGAGGCGCGGACCTACCAGCCAGGCGACGACGTGCGCCGGATGGACTGGGCCGTCACCGCGCGCACGACCGTGCCGCACATCCGCGAGACGGTCGCGGACCGCGAGCTGGAGACGTGGGTCGCGATCGACCTGTCGCCGTCGCTGGACTTCGGCACGGCGGCGTGCGAGAAGCGCGACCTGGTGATCGCGGCCACCGCCGCGATCGCCCACCTGACCCGCGGCGGCGGCAACCGCATCGGCGCCGTCGTGTCGACCGGTGCGTCCACCGTCCGCATCCCGGCCCGCGGCGGACTCGCGCACGCGCGCGGCATGATCCGCCGCATCGCCGAGATCCCCCGCGCCGGTGACGGCACCCGAGGTGATCTCGCCGAGCTGCTGGAACAGCTGCGCCGCCCGCCGCGCCGCCGCGGCCTCGTGGTGGTGGTCTCGGACTTCCTCGGCGGCATGGAGTGGCAGCGCCCGCTGCGCGCGCTGTCGGCGCGGCACGAGCTCGTCGCGGTCGAGGTGATCGACCCGCGGGACATCGACCTGCCCGACGTCGGTACCGTCGTGCTGTCCGACCCGGAGAGCGGCAGGCAGCGCGAGGTGCACGCGTCGGCGTTGCTGCGCAAGGAGTTCTCGGCCGCGGCCGCGGAACACCGCGCCTCGGTCGCGTCCGGTCTGCGCCGTGCCGGTGCCGGGCATCTGGTGCTGCGCACCGATTCGGACTGGATCGCGGACATGGTCCGCTTCGTGGTCGCTCGCAAGCGGCGTTGGTCGGGAGGTGTGGCATGAGCTTGTCCAGCTTCGTCGCCCCCTGGTGGTTCCTGCTGTTGCTGGTGGTCGTCGCCCTCGCGGCGGGATACGTGGTGCTGCAACGGATCCGTCGCCGTCGGGTGATGCGCTTCACCAACCTCGAGCTGCTGGAGAAGGTGGCGCCCAAGCGCGAGGGCTGGAGCAGGCACGTGCCGGCGACCCTGCTGCTGGTGGCGTTGTCGTTGCTGACCGTCGCGCTGGCCGGGCCGACCGCCGAGCAGCGCGTGCCCCGCAACCGCGCGACCGTGATGCTCGTGGTCGACACGTCGCTGTCGATGAAGGCCACGGATGTGCAGCCGTCGCGGCTCGAAGCCGCTCAGGTGGCCGCGAAGTCGTTCGCCGAGGGCCTCACGCCCGGCATCAACCTGGGCCTGATCTCGTTCGCCGGCTCGGCGACCGTGCTCGTGGCGCCCACGACGGACCGTCCCGCGGTGACGCAGTCGATCGACGGCCTCAAGCTGGCTCAGTCGACCGCGACCGGTGACGCGATCGTCGCTGCCATGGCCGCGATCGACTCGTTCGGCAAGGTCGTCGGCGGCGCCGAGGGCCCGCCGCCCGCGCGCATCGTGCTGATGACGGACGGCAAGGAGACCGTCGGCACGCGCAAGGCGTTCGACGCGGCCGAGGACGCCAAGAAGGCGGGCATCCCGATCTCGACGATCTCGTTCGGCACCGAGGAGGGCACCGTCGACATCGAGGGACGGCAGCAGCCCGTCCCCGTCGACGACGAGTCGATGAAGGAGATCGCCCAGCTGTCCGGCGGCGAGTTCTTCAAGGCCGCGTCCGCCGAGGAGCTGCGCCGCGTGTACGACACGCTCGGCGAGCAGATCGGCTACGAGAAGAAGAAGGCGGACGCCTCGAAGCCGTGGCTCATCATCGGCACCCTGTCGTCGGTCTTCGCCGCCGCGCTGGCGCTGCTGCTGGGCCAGCGACTGCCCTGATCACCCGTGCAGGCGGCGGTACTCCGCCGCCGCACCGGGGTGGAGGCCGATCCGGCCGGTGACGATCAGCGAGCGCACGTCGAGGAACTGGGTGCCCAGCGCCTGCGCGGGCACCAGCTGGGCCGCCCGCTGGACCAGCATCCGCACCACGGCACCGGCCAGCTCGTCCGGGAGCGTCGGCTTGCACACCAACAGGTTCGCCGTCCCCACGGTCGGCACCTCGGCCACCGAGTCGTACACGCCCGCGCGCACGGTCACCAGCTCGTAGACCGAGCCGTACGCGGCGCGCAGTCGGGGGATCTGCCCGTCGAGTGGCAGCAGGCGCAGCCCGCGCTCGCGCGCCAGCCGCGGTGTGGGCACGCCACCGGACCAGAGGAACGCGGTGATCTCGCCGCGTTTCAACGCGTCCACGGCGTCGTCCAGCGGCATGTGCCGCACGTCCGCGCCGAGCTCCAGCCGGGAACCCTGCAGCGCCGCACCGGAACCCAGTGCGCCCAGCGACACCGGTTTCCCGGCCAGGTCGGCGACGCCGCGCACCGGTGAGTCCGCGAGCACGACGAGCTGCAGGTAGTTCTCGTACACGCGGCCCAGTGCGAGCAGTTCGGGTGTGGCGCTGTCGGCCAGCGTCAGCGCCAGGTCCACCTCGCCGGCGCGCAGCCGGTTCAGGTTGTCCATGCTCCCGCCGCTCGCGACGGGCGTGATGCGCAGGCCGGACGGCGCGTTGGCGGCGAGCAGGCGGGCGAAGTCCAGGTACAGCCCGCCTTCCTCGCCCGCGGCGAGCACCAGCGAACCCGAAGGCTCGCCCGAGGAGCACGCGGACACGGCCAGCGCGCCGAGCAGGAACGTCCGCCGCTTCACAGCACCGGCTCCCTCGGCAGCGCGAGCGTGACCGAAAGTCCCTGTGGCGACGCGAGTTCCAGCGTCCCGCCGCGCGCGGTGACCAGGCGTTCCGCGATGGCCAGCCCGAGCCCGGTGCCGCGCCGGTCGTCGCGGCCGCGCCAGAACCGCTCGGTGGCCCGTTCGATGTCCTCAGTGGACAGGCCGGGACCGTTGTCGGACACCGTCAGCACGGCCCGGTCGTGCGTGATGGTGACGGTGTTGCCGCCGTACTTGATGGCGTTGTCCAGCAGAACGTCCAGCACCTGCGCGAGGTCGGACTCGGGGCACCGCACCAGCGACGGCATGCCGTCGACGATCGTCAGCGCCACCCCGGCCTCGGTCGCGGACGGGAGCCAGAAGTCGACCCGCTCGTGCACCACCACCCCCAGGTCGGCCAGCTCGGGCTCCCGGCCGCCCGCGGCCACCTCGGTCGCGGTGCTCTCCGCCGACGCGAGCGCGAGCAGGCCGTCCAGCAGCGACTCGAGCCGTTCGACCTCGGCGACCACGGACTCGTTGCCCGGCAACATGTCCACCCGCAACCGCAGCGCGGCCATCGGGTTGCGCAGCTGGTGCGACGCGTCCGCGATGAGCCTGCGCTGCTGGTCCGCGGCCTCGGTGACGGCGTCGGACATGCGGTTGAACGACTCGGACAAGGCCCGCAGCTCGGCCGGTCCGGCGGTGTCGACGACGTGCGCGCGCCGCTGACCGGCCGCGACCGCGCGCACCCCGCGGTCCAGCTCCTTCAACGGGCGCAACAACCAGCGCGCCACCACGAGCACCAGCAGCACGGACGCCACCGCGGCCAGCACGGCACCGGCCAGCACCCACGCCCACCGGCGCAGCACGTCCGTCGCCGTGGCCTCGGTGGACGCGCGCAGCACGACGGCGCCGTTGACCCGCGTGCCGGTGCCGATCGGGCGGGCGAACAGCACGTCGCCGCCGTTCCACGGCAGCACGGTCGGCACCGGCGCGGCGGGCTGGTTGCGCAGCGCGGACTCGATGACGTCCGGCACGTCGAGAACGTCCATTCCCGACTCGACGACCACACCGCCCGACGCGTCCACGATGACGATCTCCTCGCCGTACAACGAGGTGTAGCGGACGGCCTCATCGGCGACGACGTCGCGGGGGAGCGCGGCGAACCGGTCGAGGTCGGCGGTCCGGCTGATCACGAACTGCTGGGTGCGTTCGGACGCGGTGCTGGCGAGCAGCGGCACGGCGAACGCCGCCACCGCCGACAGCGAGAACAGCAGCAGCACGAGCAGAAGCCGTTGGCGCATCAGTCACCGAGCCGGTAGCCGAAGCCGCGGATCGTGGTGAGCAGGCCGGGCCGCCGCAGCTTGGACCGCAGCCCGGTCAGGTGCACGTCCAGCGACCGCGACACGGCCACGAACGCGTCACCCCACACCTCGTCCATCAGCTGCTGCCTGCTGACCGCGGTGCCCGGCCGCCGCGCGAGCACCGCGAGCAGCTCGAACTCCTTGGTGGTCAACGAGATCTCCTCGCCACCGACCGACACGCGCCTGCGTTCGAGGTCGATCTCCACATCGGACACCCGCACGATGTCGTCGGGCGCGGCGGACCGGGCCGCGCTGCGCCGCACGACGGCGTCCATGCGCGCCAGCAGCTCGGCCAGCCGCACCGGCTTGACCAGGTAGTCGTCCGCGCCGAGCCGCAGCCCGCGCACCACCGTGCGCTCGTCGCCGCGCGCGGTGAGCACCAGCACCGGCTGGGTGTCCACCTTGCGGAGCTTGCGCAGCACCTCGAGGCCGTCCTCGTCGGGCAGGCCGAGGTCGAGCAGCACCACGTCCGCGTCGCGGTGCGCGATCAGCGCGTCCGCGCCCCTGCTCACCCGCGTCGGCTGGTGCCCGTGCGCGCGCAGCGCCTCCACCAGGGCGTCCGCGACACCATCGTCGTCCTCGACCAGCAGCACTCGCACGCGCACCAGTATCGCGCCGGGTGAGCTGCCGGGCGGCTTAAGGGAACGTAAAGAAGCCCGTGCCGCCACTTCCGCACGCCGAAATCAAGATCGACCCTCGGCCCATCGAGCTTCCTGAAGTCGCGCCGAACCAGCTCGCGCCTCCGCGCGAGCGTGCGAAACGCGTGCGAAACAGCCCTGAGCGCAGGGAGAAGTGGCGTCGAGATCTGCTGCCTAAGGGAACGTAAAGAAGCACGCGTCCGCCTTCTTCGACACCACCAGCGCCCCTGATCGTGTGGTGATCACGCAACGGGAGGGCGACTATGGCAGTCGTTGAGCAGCGGTCCGAGCGCCGGGTGGTGGCGAACGTCCTGCGAGGTTCCATCGGCAACCTCATCGAGTGGTACGACTGGTACGCCTACACGGCGTTCAGCATCTACTTCGCGGCGGCGTTCTTCCCGAAGGGCGACCAGACAGCGCAGCTGCTCAACACGGCGGCGGTGTTCGCCGTCGGCTTCCTGATGCGCCCGCTGGGCGGCTGGATGCTCGGCCGGTACGCGGACCGCCACGGCCGTCGCGCGGCGCTGACCCTGAGCGTGACGCTCATGGCGTTCGGCTCGCTGCTGATCGCGCTGACGCCGTCGTTCGCGACGATCGGAGTCGCCGCGCCGATCCTGCTGGTCACCGCACGCCTGCTGCAAGGGCTGTCAGTGGGTGGCGAGTACTCGACCTCGGCGACCTATCTGTCCGAAGTGGCCTCGAAGGGCAAGCGCGGGTTCTACTCGAGCTTCCAGTACGTCACGCTGACGGCGGGCCAGCTGGTCGCGCTCGGCGTGCAGATCGTGCTCCAGCAGTTCCTGACGAAGCAGGAGATGCTGAGCTGGGGCTGGCGCGTGCCGTTCGTCATCGGTGCCACCGGCGCGATCATCGTCATGTACCTGCGGCGCGGCATGGACGAGTCGGAGAGCTTCGAGAAGCAGAACGCCAAGGGGACCGAGACCCAGCGCGGCACGTTGCGAGTGCTGCTCAGCTACCCCAAGGAGTGCCTGCTCGTCGTCGGCCTCACCCTCGGCGGCACGGTCGCGTTCTACACCTACACGACCTACCTGCAGAAGTTCATGGTGAACACCAGCAAGATCGACGAGTCGACGGTCAGCTGGGTCAACTTCCTGGCATTGCTGGTGTTCGTGGTGATCCAGCCGCTCGCGGGTGGCCTGTCGGACCGCATCGGGCGACGTCCGCTGCTGCTGACGTTCGGCGTGCTCGGCACGTTGTGCACGGTGCCGCTGCTCAGCACGCTCGCCACCACGAGGCAACCGGTGCTGGCGTTCCTGCTGATGCTCGCCGGCCTGGTGATCGTCACCGGCTACACGTCGATCAACGCGATCGTGAAGGCCGAGCTGTTCCCGACGAAGATCCGCGCGCTGGGTGTCGGCCTGCCGTACGCGCTGACCGTGGCGATCTTCGGCGGCACCGCCGAGTACGTCGCGCTGGGCCTCAAGAAGGCGGGCCACGAGTCGCTGTTCTTCTACTACGTCGCGGGTTGCGTGCTCGTGTCGCTGATCGTCTATGGCACGATGCGCGAAACGTCGAGGGACTCGGTGCTCGACAGGGACTGACCTGGGGGAACGGTGCGAAGACCGCTGGTGGCGCTGTGCATTGCGTTGCTCACGGCGTGCACAGCGACACCGCCACCCCCGCCATCCCCGACGACCAAGCCCGCCCCGTTCACCGAAGCGGAGAAGCTGACGAAGTCGGTCGGCAAGTCGGCGGTCGCGAAGGACTGGGTACGCACCGTGGACACGGTCACCCAGGGCGGCAAGGAGGTCGTGCGGGGCGAGTGCCTGCACCGGCTGCGCAACCTCCCCCGCCGCGACTGCCGGTTCCAGCACGACATCGCGGGCCAGCCGCGCAGCTACCGCATCGTGTTCACCCAGTTCATGTTCATGGAGCTGCCCGCGGACTGGGCCGCGCAGACGGGCAAGCCGTGGGTCCAGGTCAGCCCGTGGTTCGGCGCCTCCGCGCTCGACAAGGCGCTGGCGCCGATCGCCGACCGCTTCCCGGCACCGGCGGACCTCGACCGCGACCTGCCGCGCGGTAGCCGGATCGAGTCGTCCGGCGAGACGCTCGACGGCAGGCAGGTCACCCACTACCGCAGCACCGTCCAGTACGCCGACCTGCACGCGACCGCCACGACCGAGCGGGAACGCGGGGAGCTGAAGCAGCTCATGGACGCGGGGCTCACCGAGATGAGCACCGACGTGTGGGTCGACTCCGAGGGGCTGCTCGTCCGCGTGGAGACCGACCGGCCGGTGCTCGGCGGTGGCCGGCGGATCGCGACCAGGACGTTCACCGACTGGGGTGCGCGCGGCGTGATCGAGGAACCGGCCGCCGAGCAGCTGGGATCAGCTCCCGAGATCAACTGACCGACCTGGGGGAACGATGAGAGGAACGCTGGCGGCGCTGTGCGCTGCCCTGCTGACGGCGACCACGGCGTGCACGGCCGCACCGGCACCACCGGCACCACCGACGTCGACCAAGCCCGCCCCGTTCACCGAGGCGTACGCGCTGACGTCGGCGGTGAGCAAGGCGGCGGTTGCGAAGGAATGGGTCCGCACCGTGGACACGGTCACGGAAGGCGGGGTGGAGAGCTCCAGAGCGGAGTGCCTCCACGCGGTCCGCAACCTGTCCAGCCGCGACTGCCGCTACGAGCACCAGTTCGGCAGCCAGCGGCGCGGCTACCGCATGGTGTTCACCAACTACATCTTCATGGAGCTCCCCGCGGAGTGGGCTGCGCAGACCGGGAAGCCGTGGACCAAGGTCGACCCGTGGTACGGCAACTCCCCGCTCGACCGGACGCTCGCCACCATCGCCGACCGGTTCCCCTCACCGGCCGCCATCGACCGCGACCTGCCGCGGGGCAGCCGGATCGAGTCGTCCGACGAGGTGCTCGACGGCAGGCAGGTCACGCACTACCGCAGTGCCGTGCAGTTCACCGACCTCCACGCGACCGCGGAGTCCGACCGGGAGCGGGCACACCTCAAGCAGCTGATGGACTCGGGTCTGTCCGAGATGAGCACCGACGTGTGGGTCGACTCCGACGGGCTGCTCGTCCGGCTGGAGACCGACGAGCCGGTGCTCGGTGGCGGCCGGAGCATCACGACCAGGACGTTCACGCAGTGGGGTGTGCCCGGTGTGATCGAGGAGCCGGCCCCCGAGCTGCTGGGACCGGCTCCCGAGATCACCTGATCAACGTGCCGCGATCTCCGTCGCGAGCACCTCGACGTGCGGGGCGGCCAGCATGGTGAAGTGGTCGCCCGGCACGGTCACCACCTCGATGGGCTCTCGTGAGAACTCGGCCCACCCGCGCCACTGCTCGGCTGTGTCGCCCGCGTCGTGCGCGCCGAAGTACACGATCCGGCCCTCGAACGGTTCGGCAGGCGTGTAGGTGCTGCGCTGGTCGGCCCACAGGGTGCGCAGGAAGCCGGTGAACCGCTCGGCGTCCATCTCCGGTGGCAGCAGGTCGAGCGCCCGCATCCGGGACCGCAGGTGCTCTTCCTGCGCGGCGTCGTCCAGTCCGGCGACGTCCGCGGCCCGGACACCCGGATCGCGGCCGTAGAGCCGGTGGAACAGCACCGCGACCGACTCGATCCACTCGGCGTGCGAGGCGGGTTCGGGAACGGGTGTCCGGCCCGGTGAGAACGTGTCCGCCATGCCGAGCAGGGCGACCTCCTCGCCGACTGCGCGCAGCCGGGTGGCGATCTCGAACGCGACGCCGCCGCCGAACGAGTGCCCGACGAGGCGGTACGGGCCGTGCGGCTGCACGGACCGGATCTCGTCGAGGTACGCCGACGCCAGGTCCTCGACCACGCTCGACCCCGTCGTGACGGGCTGCAGGCCGTACACCGTGAACGCCTGCGGCAGCCGGGTGACCAGGTCGTACAGCGACACCAGGCTGCCGCCCGCGCCGGGCAGCAGGAACAGCGGCACCGAGCCGGACGTCCGCAGCGGCACCACGACCCGCGGGTGGTCGAACGTGTCGAGCAGACGCACCAGCCCGGCCACCGTCGGCGCCTGGAACAGCGACGACAGCGGCAACCGCTCGCCGAACTCCCGTTCCACCGCGGCCAGCAGGCGCACCGCCAGCAGCGAGTGGCCGCCGGTGCGGAAGAAGTCGTCGTGCACGCCGATCGGGCGCACGTCGAGCACCTCCTCCCACAGCGCGGCCATCCGCAGCTCGCGGAAGTCGCGCGGTGCCACCGAGTCCGACATCGAACCGCCGGGCGTCGGCAACGCCCTGCGGTCGAGCTTCCCGTTCGGCGTGTACGGCAACGACGGCAGCGGCACCACGTGCGACGGCACCATGTACTCCGGCAGCCGTTCGGCCAGGAACTCCCTGACGTCCGAGGCGTTTCCGGTCACGTACGCGACGAGACGCTCGTCGCGCAGCACCACCGCGGCCCCGGTGACGTGCGGGTGCTCGCGCAGCACCGACTCGATCTCACCGAGCTCGATGCGGTAGCCGCGCAGCTTCACCTGGTCGTCCGTGCGGCCGAGGAACTCCAGCACGCCGTCACGCCGGTACCGCACCAGGTCACCGGTGCGGTAGATCCGCCCGTCCCCGAAGGAGTTCGGGAGGAACCGCTCGGCCGTGAGCTCCGCCCGGCCGAGGTACCCGCGCGTCACGCCCGCGCCGCCGATGTGCAGTTCTCCCGGCACGCCAACGGGAACGGGCTCGTGGTGCGCGTCCAGCACGTACAACGAGGTGTTCGCGATGGGCCGTCCGATGGCACACGTGTCGCCGGTGGTCGACCAGATCGTCGTCTCGGTCGGCCCGTACATGTTGCGCACCGGCACCAGCTCGGTGAGCTCCTCTGCGAGCGGCGGCGACAGGGCCTCGCCACCGACCAGCAGAGAGCTCAACGAGGACAGGGCTTCCCTGCCGCCGGGCTCCAGCAGGATCATCTCCGCCTGCGACGGCGTGCACTGCAGGTGCGTGACCCCGTGCGCGCCGATCAGTCCGGGCACGGACGTGTCCGCGGCGCGCTGCGCGTGCAGCGATCGCGCCTCCGCCAGGTGTTCCAGCGACGCCAGCACCTCGTCCTCCGGCACGCCGAAGTCGATGAGGCACGCGACCTCGTCGACACCGGCGTCCGCGATGGCGGCCAGCTTCTCCGCGCACTGCTCGGGCGTGCCGAACAGGCCGGACGAGTGGTAGTGCCGCTCGAACGCCCGGTCCAGCAACGCCTCCACCTCGTCGTCGGACGCCGTCACGAGGTTGCGCATCAGGTTCGCGGACGTCGCCAGGTAGCGCCGGAACGGATCACGCACGACCGAGCGGACGACGTCCGCGTCCGGGCCGACGAACGCGTGCACCATCAGCGAGACGCGTCCCGGCCCGTCATGTCCGGCCCGAGCGCGTGCCTTGCGGTACAACGACACCCGCTCGGCGAGCTGGTCGAGGTCCTGGCCGAGCAGGTGGGTCAGCAGGTTCGACCCGCTCTCGCCCGCCGCCTCGAACGTGGCCGGGCTGCCCGCCGCGGTGAGCCACACCGGCAGCTCGGGCTGCACGGGCGCGGGGTGCACCCGCACGTCGATCTCCTCGCCCTCGCCGTTCATCCGGCTCACCGAGCCGCCGCGCCACAGCGTGCGGATCTCGTCCATCGCCGACATCATCACGTTCTTGCGGTCGGCGTAGTTCTCCGGTGCCAGCACGAAGTCGTTGGCCTGCCAGCCGGACGCGAATGACACACCCACCCGGCCACCGGACAGGTTGTCGACGACCGACCACTCCTCGGCTACCCGCAGCGGGTTCTGCAGCGGTGCCACGACACTGCCAGCCCGGATGCCGATTCGCGACGTCACGGCCGCGATCGCCGCGCCGACGACCGCGGGGTTGGGAAACGGCCCGCCGAACTCGTGGAAGTGCCGCTCGGGCGTCCAGACCGCCTCGAAACCGTTGCGGTCGGCGAACTTCGCCCCCTCCAGCACCAGCCGGTACGGGTCGTCCGCTACGGACGTCCCGAAGTAGAACAGGCTCAGGTCCGCGACCTTGCCCGGTGTCGCGGCCGCGTCCGGTTGCAGCACCACGGTCGTGCCCGCGGTGAGCGTCCAGAGCAGCTCCAGCACGGAGATGTCGAACGACACCGTCGTGACCGCGAGCCACTTCGCCGGCCGGTCGAGCACGTCGTCCATCGCCGCGCAGAAGTTCACCGCGTTGCGGTGCTCGACCATGACGCCCTTGGGCCGCCCGGTCGAACCCGAGGTGTACATGACGTACGCGAGGTCCTCCGGTTGCGGTCCCTCGAACGCCACTCCGTCCAGCAGCTGCAGTGCCCGGAGCTCGTCGGCGTCCAGCACCAGCGCCACCGACGCGTCCCGCGCGATGTGCTCCCGCCGGGCGGGTGGTGCGGCCGGGTCGAGCGGCAGGTACGCGGCACCGCAGCGCAGCACCGCCAGCAACGCCGTGACCAGCGATGCCGTGCGGGGCAACAGGATTCCGACGAGCGAGCCCCTGCCGACGCCGCGCTCGGCGAGCCGGGCGGCCAGCCGCCCGGACTCCTCCCACAGCTCGGCGTAGGTCAGCGCCGCCGAACCGGCGTGCAACGCGATCGCGTCCGGGGTGCGCGCCACCTGCTGTGCCACCAGTTCGGGCAACGTCGCCTGAGCGACTGGCCGCGACGTGGCGTTCCACTCGACGAGCAGCCGGTGCCGTTCGGCCGAACCGAGCATCCCGAGCTTCGACACCGGCGTCTCCGGTGCGCCGAGTGCGTTGCGCAGCAACGTCTCCCAGTGCTCCAGGTAGCCGGCCGCGGTCTCCGGGTCGAACAGGTCGGCCGCGAACTCCAGCGCGCAGCGCAGCTCGTCCGGGTGTTCCTCGACGGTGAGCGTCAGGTCGAACTTCGACGCGCCGCCGTGCACCTCCTCGGGGTGCGCCACGAGGTCGCCGATCGTCGTCGTGCGGATCGGTGCCTCGTACTGGATGAACATCGTCTGGAACACCGGCGCGTGCCGCAGCGAGCGGTCCGGCCGCAGCCGCGCGACGACCTGCTCGAACGGCACGTCCGCGTGGTCGTAGCCCGCGAGGCAGCGGGTGTGCACCCGGTCGAGCAGCGCGCGGAACGACGGGTCGCCCGCCAGGTCGACCCGCCACGGCAGCGCGTTGACGAAGTACCCGACGAGCGGGGTCGTCTCCGGCCGCTGCCGGTAGCTGACCGGCGAGCCGATCACCAGGTCGTCGGTGCGCGCGTACCGGCCGAGCACGGCCGACCACGCCGACAGCAGCACGGTGTACGGCGTGACCCGCGCGGCCTTCGCCAGCTCGCGCACGCCGCGCACCACGTCCTCACCCAGCACGCGCTTGGCGACGCCGCCGCGGTAGGACTGCTGCGCCGGACGCGGCCGGTCGGTCGGCAGCTCCAGCAGCGGGGGAGCGCCGTCGAGCACGTGCTGCCAGTACGCCAGCTGCCGCTCTTCGTCCACAGGGGACAGTGCGCGGTGCCGCCACACGGCCACGTCCGGGTACTGCACGGTCAGCGCGGGCGGTTCGTCGCCCGCGTAGAGCGTGAACAGCTCGCGGAACAGCACACCGAGCGACCACGCGTCCGCGCAGATGTGGTGGACGGACAGCACGAGGTGGTGCTGCTCCGGCCCGAGCCTCAGCAGCACCGCCCGCATCAGGCGGCCCGCCGCGAGGTCGAACGGCCTGGCAGCGTGAGCCTGGATCACCGCATCGGCGTCCGACGGTGCCACGTCGACGCACGGCAGCGGCACCGGCAGCGGTGGCAGCACGACCTGCTCCGGCCCCGGCCGGAACGCGGTGCGCAGCGACTCGTGCCGTGCCGCGACGGTGGTGAGACAGCGTTCGAGCCGGGCCGCGTCGAGCGGCCCGTCGAACCGGACGCCACCGGTCAGCACGTAGGTGGCCTGGTGGCCGTCCAGCTCGTCGAGCAGCCACAGCGCGCGCTGGTTCGGTGCCAGCGGCAGGTTCTCCCGCCGCACCACCTCGATCGCGCCGATCGCGGCCTCGTAGGCCCGCAGGTGCTGCACCAGCTCGGCCTTGTGCGACGCGAGCCGGAGCCGCAGCCCGGTCGTCATCGCGTCCTTCGGCGCGGACACCCGCAGTGCCTCGCCGTCGAGCAGCAGGCGGATCTTGGCCGCCCTGAGGTCGTCCAGGAGTTCAGCCACGAATTCTCCGGTCACAGCACGAACTCCTCTCGTTCCGAGTCGTCGGCCAGCTCGGCGAGCTGGGCCGTCACCGTCTCCGTCAGCTCGGCGAGGCTCGCCCCGCTGAGCACCCGCACCGCGGGCACGTCGACCCCGAGGTCGCGCTTGAGGTCCCCGAGCAGGTCCATGGACATCAGCGAGTCCAGCCCGAGGTCCGTCATCGGTTGCTCGGAGTCGATCCGAGCCGGGTCGATCTCCAGCACGAGCGCGAGCCGGTCGCGCAGCTGCGCGCCGATGTCGGACGACGCGAACGACGCGGAGCCGCTCGTCTGCCGCACGACCTTCAGCCGCATGCCCAGCGCCTGCGCGAACACGCCACCGGAATCCGACCAGCGCACCGTGCCCGAGCAGACGTCGCCGCTCGTGTCCGCCGCGGTCGCGTGCGCCAGCACCTGCCCCACCGGCTCGCGCAGCACGTCCACCCGGTCGACACCGACCGGCAGAACCAGCGAGCTGCCGTCGAGCAGCAGGCCGAGCAGCTGGAACCCGGTGTCCAGCAACGCCTCCTGGCCGGACGGCCGCAACGAGGCGAACGACTCGCCGTCGGCCACCCACGCCCGGTCGACGCAGCGCAGCGACGGTCCGTACTCGACGCTGCGCGCCATGATCCGGTAGTACTCGGCCGCGTCGACCTGGCGGCCGTGCGGGTCGATCGGGTCCGCCTTGATGACCGGTTCGGGCGTCAGCACCCCCGACGCGTGCAGCGTCCGTTCCGGTCCACTGCGGACGGTGAAGCGCATGCGGTCGTCCAGCGCCACCTGGATGGTGCGCGTGCCGGTCAGCGCCAGCACCGCGTGGAACTCCACGTGCTCGGCGCGGTGCCGCGCACCGGTGAGCTCCCGCGCCGCGGTCAGCGCCATCTGGACGTACCCGACGCCCGGCACCACGACCTGCCCCTGCACCCGGTGGTCGTCGAAGACGTCCACGCCGCCGGGGGAGACCACGCGCTGCCACAGGTGTTGCGGCGCGACCACGTCGTCATTCTTGTCAGGCAGCCACAGCCGCCTGCGCTGGAACGGCGTCGTCGGCAGCGCCACCTTGCGGCCGCGGTACGGCCAGCGCACCGCGGCACCCGCGACCCACGCGGTCGCGAGGTCGTCGGCGGGCGGGACCGACCGGCCCAGCACGAAGTCCGACAACGCGGCGGCGAGCTCGGCGGTGCTCGTGCCCGCCACGGCGAGCCGGAACGCCTGCGCCGCGCGGCCGGTGTTGGCCGTGGCGCACACGTCCGCGACGTGCAGGTCGCCCTCGGCCAGCCGGTCCGCGTACAGCAGCGCCAGCTCGTGCAGCGCGGCCTCGGTGTGCGCCGACAGCGCCAGCACGTACCGGCTGTGCGCGGAGCGCTCGACCGGGCTGCGCGGCGCCTCGGCGACCACGACGTGCGCGTTGGTGCCGCCGAAACCGAACGAGCTGACACCGGCGACCCTGCGCGGCCACTCGGCGTTCGCCGCCGGGATCGACAGCGGCGACCCGATCGCGTCGATGTGCGGGTTCAGCACACCGAGGTTGCGGTGCGCGGGAATCCGGCCGTTGCGCAGCGACAGCACGACCTTGATCAGGCCGGCGACGCCGGCGGCCGACTCCAGGTGGCCGATGTTCGTCTTCGCCGACCCGAGCAGGCAGCCCTCGTTGCCGCGCAGCACGTCCGCGAGCGCCCCGTACTCGATGGGGTCACCCAGCGGCGTGCCGGTGCCGTGCGCCTCGACGTAGCCGATCTCGGCGGGCGTCACGCCCGCGTCGGCCAGCGCGTCGGTGATCACGGCGCGTTGCGCGGGGCCGTTCGGCGCGGTGAGCCCGTTGCTGCGGCCGTCCTGGTTCACCGCGGAACCGCGGATGACCGCCAGCACCTCGTCGCCGTCGGCCAGCGCGGTCGACAACGGCTTGAGCACCACGACACCGCAGCCCTCGGAACGCACGTAGCCGTCCGCGTCCGCGCTGAACGTCTTGCAGCGGCCGTCCGGCGCGAGCATCTTCGCCCGCGTGAACACCGTCGACAGGTGCGGCGCGAGGATCAGGTTCACCCCGGCCGCCAGCGCGATGCGGCTCTCACCGCTGCGCAGCGACGCGCACGCCTGGTGCACCGCCACGAGCGACGACGAGCACGCCGTGTCGATCGCGACGCTCGGGCCGCGCAGGTCGAGCACGTAGGACAGCCGGTTCGCGGCGATGCTCAGCGCGTTGCCGGTGCCGTAGTGGGCGTCCAGCCGGTCGCCGAGCAGCCGCGCGTAGTCGTTGTTGCTGATGCCGACGAACACGCCAGCCCGCGTGCCAGCCAGCGAGGTGGGCGCGATCCCGGCGTGTTCCAGCGCCTCCCACGCGACCTCGAGCAGGAGTCGTTGCTGCGGGTCCATCCCGACGGCCTCGGACGGCGCGATGCCGAAGAACTCGGCGTCGAACCCGGCCACGTCGTCCAGGAAGCCGCCGCGCACGCCGTCCCGCTCGGTGATCGCGTCACCGCCGCGGTCGAGCAGGTCCCAGAACTGGTCCGGGTTCTGCGCGCCGGGGAACCGGCAGCCGATCCCGATGACCGCGACGGGCTCGTCGGCGCCGTTGGCCGCCACCGACGGCCGGTGCTCGTCACCGGAGAGGAACCGGGCGACGGCCTCCGGCGTGGGGTGGTCGAACAGCAGCGTCGCGGGCAGCGGACGCCCCATGAGGCGCTGCAGGTCACCGGAGATCGCGACCGCGGTGACCGAGTCGACGCCCGCGCTCGCGAACGCCTGGCCCGGTGCGATGCCCCGGCCGAGCCGGTCCGTGACCGCGGCGAGCACCTCGTCGTAGATCGGCCGCCAGCGCCCGACCACGTCGAGCGCGCCGTCGAGGTAGGCCTTCCGGCACGCCCTCCGCGCGATCTTGCCACTGGTCGTCTTCGGCACGCTGCGGGTCCGGATCAGCACCAGCTCGTGCAGTGACACCTCGTGGTCCGCGGCGAGCGCGGCCGCCACGGCGGGCCCGGCGTCGACCGCTTCGTCGACGACCTCCTGCACGAGCACGAGCTTCTCGTCGTCGTCCCCGACGGTGAACGCGGCGCCGCAGCCGGGACGCAGGCCGGGGTGGGCCTCCTCGGCGGTGCGCTCCAGGTCCTGCGGGTACAGGTTGCGGCCGTGCTGGATGATCAGGTCCTTCATCCGGCCGGTGAGGAACAGCTCGCCGGTGTCGTCGAGGAAACCGAGATCACCGGTGCGCAGCCACGTCCCCGGCTCGCCGGGCAGCTCGTTGCCGAACGTCGCCAGGCTCTCCTCCGGCCGCTGCCAGTAGCCGATCCCGGTGCTGGACCCGGTCGTCCAGACCTCGCCGACCGCGTTCGGGCCCAGTGCGACGCCGCTGTGCGGCGAGACGATCCGCAGTCGCTGGTCACCGGACATCCGGCCCAGCCCGACCAGCGGGTGCTCACCCGGCCGCACCTCGTCGCGCTCCAGCGCCTTGCGGTCCACAGTGGACACCTTCGGCAGGTCGCCGCTGCCGGGGCCGCAGACGAACACCGAGTTCTCCGCGAGCCCGTAGCACGGGAACATCGTCTCGGGCCGGAGGCCGTGCGGGCCGAACGTCTCGGCGAACGCGCGCACCGTGTCCGCGCGCACCGGCTCGGCCGCGTTGTACGCGACCCGCCAGCTGCTCAGGTCGAGACCTTCGCGCTGCTCCGGCGTGGTGCGCCGGACGCACAGGTCGAAGGCGAAGTTCGGTGCCCCGCTGACGGTTCCGCCGTGCTCGCTGATGGCGCGCAGCCAGCGGATCGGGTGCTGCAGAAAAGCGGACGGAGGCATGACGACGCACTCGGCGCCCCAGTGGAAGGCCTGGAGCAGCTTCGCGATGAGGCCCATGTCGTGGAACAGCGGAAGCCACGACACGAACTTCGGATCGCCGCCGTGCGCGATCCCGTCGGCGAGCAACTTCAGGTTTCCCAACAGGTTCGCGTGCGTCAGCACGACGCCCTTGGGGTTCCCGGTGGAACCCGAGGTGTACTGCAGGAGAGCGACGTCGGGGAGTGCGGGCTCACTCCATTCGCCGGAGGCGTCCGGCAGCCGATCGGTCGCGATCACCTTGGTACCGGGGAACTCCAGATCCTGCGGGGTGAGCACGAGCGACGCCTTGGCATCGGCGACGATCGCGCGCAGGCGGCCGAGGTGCTTGTCGGACCGGGGCGGATATGCGGGCACCGCGATCACGCCGGCGTACAGGCAGCCGAGGAACGCGGTGACGAAATCGGGACCTGACGGGTAGAGCAGCAGCGCTCGTTCGCCCGGCTGACCCAGTTGCGCGGCGATCGAACGGGCTTTCCGGTCGATCTCCGCGTAGTCCGTGCGGACGGCGATGTTCTCGCCGTCCGCCAGGAAGGTGAGGGCGGTGTGGTGGGGGCGCTGTCGTGCGTGGCCGCGTAACAGGTCGACCATGCTCTTCATCGGAGGGGTATCTCCTCTTGCCGCAGATTCGGGACTACGTGGTCGTTGTCTATGTAGCGGGTCGTCAGCAAGATCAGGGTGCCGCTGAGGCCCGCCACCCAGGCCAGCGCGAGCAGGCTCGTGGCCGCTCCGTGTGGCGCGGTGAACGTGGTGATGGCGAGCGAGAGCACGCCCCCTGCGCCTACGAGTCCGTACGCCCAGGCGTAGGCCTGAGCACGTACCCGCGGCGGCGAGACGTAGGTGACGAGCGTGTAGAAAGCCGGCTGGTAAGCGCCGATCATCACGGCGTTGAAGAACTTCACCACCAGCACGGTGCTCTCCCACGGCATCAGCACCATCGCGCTTTGCGTGCCCGCGACGATCGCGATCGTGAAGCCGACGACCAGACCGAGCCCGCGGACGTTGCCACGCGAGACGGCGCGTTCGGCCATGATCGCACCGAGCACGATGCCGACGATGAGTCCGATGCCACCGAGCGCGAGGATCGTCCCGCGCCCGACCGGACCGTATCCGAATCTCTGCTCGAAGAACAAAGAATGCAGCTGGCGCAACGGAACGATGAGCACTCCGAGCAGCAGCGCGCCGGCCCACAGGCCGCGCAGGGTCTTCACGGCGAACAGCTGGCGGCACGCCTCGCGGAACGGCACGGCCGGTTGCCGCGTCGTCTCACCCATCGTGCCGCCGCGCACTGGTTCCTTCAGCCGCAGGCCGACGAGTGCGATCACGAAGGTGGGCAACGAGATCAGCACGAACGTCGTCTGCCAACCGTACTCGGAGCCGAGCCAGCCGATCAGCACGCCCGCCGCCGCGGCGCCGGGGTTCGCCAGGCGGTGCACGAAGAAGACGCCGGGCAGGTTGCGCGGCGGGTAGAGGTCACCGAGCAGGCTCGAGTGGATCGGCTCGTTGGACACTCGCGCGAGACCCGCGATCACGCGCAGCACGACGAAAATCGTGAACGTGCTGGCGAGCCCGGTGAAAGCACCGGCAAGACCCCAGATCAGCGCCGCGCAGCACACCACTCGCACCCGGTTGGCCCGGTCGCCGATCACACCGGCGGGCACCGCGCCGAGCATCGCCGCGAGCGCGAGGATCGTGCCCATCGCGATGATCTGCGAGTTGGACAGCCCGAACGCGTCCCTGATCTCCGGTGTGAGTGTCTGGAAGGCGAGCGCGTCCAGCTCGTCGGAGATGTTCAGTCCGAACAGGACGGCCAGGGGGAAGAGCGGCGCTCCTCCGGTGAGGCGTTCCCGCAGCGCGAGCTTGTGCATGGGAAGAAGAACGCGCGCGTCTCAGATTAGGTTCACGGTTGCGGACAGATCACTACTTAAGGGGGGTCTTCGTGTCTCGTTAGGTTTCTTTGGAGACCAATCCAAGTGTGCTGGCAATCACGGTTGCCAGATGAACCGGTTCCTTTGCTGATCCGTGACGGATCTGCGTCCGGCAGCTGAATCCGTCCGCGACGACCTGTGCTTCCGTTTCTCTGACCGCGGGGAGAAGTCCCTGCTCAGCGCACGCCATGGACACCTCGTAGTGTCCTTTCTCGAAGCCGAAATTCCCGGCCAGACCGCAACAACCGGAGTCCAGAACGGTCGCGTCGACACCGGCCGTCTCAAATACGTTGCGATCGGCCACGAAACCCAGGTCCGCGTACTGGTGGCAGTGGATCTGCACGAGTGCTTTCCCGGAGCCGACGGCCTGCGGCAGGTCTTGTTCAATTTGTTCGGCAAAGGTGCGCATCGAGTTGGCGAGCAACTTCACGTCGCTGTCATCGGTCAACTTCTGCGCCTCGTTGCGCAGGAACGAGGTGCAGCTCGGTTCGAGTCCGACGACCGGCGTGCCCGTCGACGTCCACGGCCGCAGGATGCGCGCGGTGCGGCGCAGCACCCGCTCGGCCACTCCGAACTGGCCGGTCGAGTGCCACGTCAGTCCACAGCAGACCGTCGGCTTCGGCAGGTCCACCTGGTACCCGAGGTGCGTCAGCACGTTCGCCGCGTCGAGCCCGATCCGCGGCTCGAACCGGTTGGTGAAGGTGTCGGGGAACAGCAGGACCCTGGTGCCGCCCTGGTTCGTCCGGCGGAAGAGCTGCTGGAGCGTTCGCCGTGCGGGCACGGGCAGCTCGCGTTCGGGCGCGATGCCGCCCAGGCGGCGGAACCGGGTGGCCAGTCGATGGACAAAACCCAGGCGCAGCCACAGTGGGAGCCATCCCATGGAGTAGTGCGCGGCGGGCCTGACGCGCCACTTGTAGTGGTGGTGCAGGAACTCCGCTTTGTACGCGGCCATGTCCACGTCGACCGGGCAGTCGCGCTTGCAGCCCTTGCACGCCAGGCACAGGTCGAGCGCGTCGCGGACCTCCGCCGACCGCCAGCCCTTCCTGATCACGTCACCGGTGAGCATCTCGAACAGCAGTCGCGCTCGTCCGCGCGTGGAGTGCTTCTCCTCCTTGGTGACCCGGTAGCTGGGGCACATCACGCCGCCCTTGGTGTTGAGGCATTTGCCGACCCCGACGCACCGGCGCGTGTCCGCCGCGAACTCGGCCCTGGTCGGGATGCGCGGCGGCGCCACGACGACGCGCAGGTCGGCGTCGAGCGGCAGCGGGTCGACGATGCGACCGGGGTTGAGCAGGTTGCGCGGGTCGAACGCCGCCTTGAACCGCCCGAACGCCTTGATCGCCGCGGGCGGGTACATGCGGGTCAGCAGCTCGGACCGCGCCTGGCCGTCGCCGTGCTCGCCGGACAGCGACCCGCCGTGCGCGACCACGAGGTCCGCCGCGTCCTCCAGGAACGCGCGGTAGCCGTGCGCCAGGTCGAAGTCGATGCGGACGTGCAGGCAGCCCTCGCCGTAGTGGCCGTAGGTGATGCCGCGCCGTCCGTGGCGGGACAGGAGTGCGTCGAACTCGCGCAGGTAGCGGCCCAGGTTCTCGGGCGGCACGGCCGCGTCCTCCCAGCCGGACCACGCCTCGCCGCCGTCCGGCGTGCGCGTCGTCAGGCCGGCGCCGTCCTCGCGGATGCGCCACAGCGCCCGCTGGTGCGCGGCGTCCTCGATGATCAGGTGGTGCCGCGAGATCCGCGCGGCCTGTTTCGCGGTGTGGTGGTCGGAGACCTCGACGAACAGCCAGCTGCGGCCCGGTGGCAGCTCCGGACGCTGCCGGACCGCCCTGACCAGCGCCTCGTCGATCCCCTCGACGGCGAGCACCGGCAGTTCCCGCAGCGCGACGACCTGGTCGGCGGCGTCGTAGGTGTCGGCGAAGCCCAGCACGACGAGGATGCGCCGTTCCGGCGCGCGGACGAGCTTCAGCTCCGCGCCGAGCAGCACCACGCAGGTGCCCTCGGTGCCCACCAGCGCCTTCGTGAGATCGGGCAGTGCGTCCAGCGCGTAGCCGCTGACCCGGCGGCTGAGCTCCGGGAACCACGCGGGGTCCGCGGTGGGCAGGTCTAGCTCCGGCGGGGCGTCGGTGCGGAACCGCCTGCCGTCCGGGAGGAGCACGTCCAGCCGCGTCACGTTCTCGCTCGTCTTGCCCCACCTGACCGAGTGAGCGCCGCACGCGTTGTTGCCGATCATGCCGCCGACCGTGCAGCGGGAGTGCGTGGACGGGTCGGGGCCGAAGAGGAACGGCGTGGCCAGCGCGTTCACCCGGTCGAGCACGGCGCCCGGTTGCACCGTCGCCCGGTCACCGTCGATCTCGACCGCGTTCAGGTACCGCGAGAAGTCGATCACCAGGCCGGTGCCGCACGCGTTGCCCGCGATGGACGTCCCGGCACCTCTGCTGGTGATCGGCACCCCGTGCGCTGCGGCGACAGCGACCGCCTCGACCACCGCGTCGATGCTCTTCGGGCGGAGCACCACCTGGGGCACGTGCCGGTAGTTCGAGGCGTCCGCCGAGTACAGGGCGCGGGTCGCCGGGTCGTGCAGCACGTCGCCGTTCACCCGGCGGAGTTGATCGAGGAACTCGCTCACCGATCAAGTGTGACGGGGCGGACTGTGACGTGCCTCGGCCGATGACGGGGTACTCAGCGGTAGCCGATAGCCTCGGGCTGTCAACCAGCAGCGATGAGGAGTACTCGTGGGACGGTCCGTTCTGGTCACCGGCGGCAACCGGGGCATCGGCCTGGCCATCGCCAAGGCGTTCCTCGCCCAGGGCGACAAGGTGGCGGTGACGCACCGCGGCTCCGGCGCACCCGAGGGCATGCTCGGCGTCAAGTGCGACGTGACCAGCTCCGCCGAGATCGACGCCGCGTTCGCCGAGGTGGAGGCCGCGCACGGGCCCGTCGAGGTGCTCGTCGCGAACGCCGGCATCACGGACGACACGCTGCTGCTGCGGATGAGCGAGGAGCAGTTCACCCGCGTGCTCGACGCGAACCTCGTCGGCGCGTTCCGGTTCGCCCAGCGGGCGTCGAAGGGCATGCTGCGCAAGAAGTTCGGCCGCATCGTGTTCATCTCGTCCGTGGTCGGCCTCTCGGGCGGCGCGGGTCAGGTGAACTACGCCGCCAGCAAGGCCGGCATGGTCGGCATGGCGCGCTCCATCACCGCCGAGCTCGGGTCGCGCAACATCACCGCCAACGTCGTCGCACCGGGCTTCATCACCACGGACATGACCGCCGAGCTGCCGGACGCCGTGCGCGACGGCGTGCTCAAGCGCATTCCGGCCGGTCGCTACGGCTCGGTCGAGGACATCGCCAAGGCCGTGACGTTCCTCGCCGCCGACGACTCCGGCTACATCAACGGTGCCGTGCTGCCGGTCGACGGCGGCCTCGGCATGGGCCACTGAAAACTTCGTACAAACCGCCAAGACGGAGGACGTAAGTGACGGGACTGCTCGAAGGCAAGCGACTGCTGATCACCGGTGTCATCACCGACGCGTCGATCGCCTTCCACGTGGCACGGGTCGCGCAGGAGCAGGGCGCGGAGGTCGTGCTCACCGGGTTCGGCAGGCTGAGTCTCGTCGAGCTGATCGCGAAGCGGCTCCCGAAGAAGCCGCCGGTGGTCGAGCTCGACGTGCAGAACCAGGAGCACCTCGACACGCTGGCCGACCGCGTGCGCGAGCACGTCGACGGGCTCGACGGCGTCGTGCACGCCATCGGCTTCGCGCCCCAGTCGTGCCTCGGCGCGCCGTTCATGGACGCGCCGTGGGAGGACGTGGCGACGGCCATGGAGGTCTCCGCGTTCTCGTACAAGTCGCTGGTGAAGGCCACCCTGCCGTTGATGGGCCCCGGCTCGTCGGTCGTCGGCCTCGACTTCGACGCGCGCCAGGCGTGGCCCGCCTACAACTGGATGGGCGCGGCGAAGGCCGCGTTCGAGTCGGTCAACCGCTACATGGCGCGCGACCTCGGCCCGCAGGGCATCAGGGTCAACCTGATCTCGGCCGGTCCGGTGAAGACGATGGCGGCCAAGTCCATCCCCGGCTTCATCGAGCTGGAGAAGATGTGGGCGGAGAAGGCGCCGCTCGGCTGGGACGTCGAGGACGCCGAGCCGGTCGCGAAGTCCGTCTGCGGCCTGCTGTCCGACTGGTTCCCGGCGACCACCGGCTCGATGGTGTTCGTCGACGGCGGCGTGCACTTCTTGGGTCTGTAGTTCTGTGCGGCCCGGCGCCCTTCGCGGGCGCCGGGTGAGGGGGGACCGTGCGAGCCACGGACGCGACGCAGTTCCTGTCCACGGCCGCCGTGCTGTTCACGATCTTCCTGACCGTGGCGGCAGGCGCGCTGATCAGCGGGCTGCCCCGCAACCCGGCCGAGCTGGCCGAGCCCGATCCCGGCGACAACGTCGAGAAGGGCTTCGCTCGCGCCATGCGGTCGCTGCTGTTCGACCTGGTGGTGCTGAACGCGATCGGCGTGCTGCTGCCGTTCTCGTGCCTGTTCGCCGGTGTCTTCGTGCGGCTGCCCACGTGGCTGCTGATCGTGTGCTTCGGCTACACCACGCTGGTGTTCCTCACGAACCTGGCCGCGGTGCTGCTGATCAAGTTCGCGCCGCGGCTGTACGCGGCCGCCATGCGCAAACGCGGTGAGACCGAGCGCGAGGACGCGGGTCATCTCTAGGAGCCGGCGAAAGTCTTGATCCAGCGGATCACGAAGTAGATCGGGAAGAGCAGGACCGCCAGCACCAGCAGGACACCTGTGCGTTTCCGTCGCTTCGCCACGAAGTCGATTATGCCCGCGGATCGTGCGGCTGTGGGCGGATACGGTGACCCCGTGGACTGGCCGGCGCTCCGAGCCGAGATCAGCGCCGCGACGGCGCGGGTGTGCGAGCTGCTGCGTGCGCTGCCCAGTGGCGACCTGCCGCTGGCGCGCGTGACGTGGACCGCCGCCGAGCTCGGTGCCCATCTGGCCGGACTGCCAGGACGGTACGTGCGGATGTCCGGCGAGCCGCACCCGTTCCCCGCCTCGCTGGCCGACGAGAACCAGCGCGAGGTCGACGCCGTAGCCACCCGTGATCCGGTCGCGCTGGCCGGGCTGCTCGAAGCCGAGATGGCGTCCTTCCTGGCGGCGTCCGGCGCCGACGGACAGCGGCGCGCGTGGTACTTCACCGTGCCGCACACGGTCGAGGGCGTCGGTGCGAGCCTGCTCAGCGAGCTCCTGTTGCACGGCACGGACCTGGCGCGTGCGCTCGGCCGGCCATGGCCGATCAGCCGGGTGCAGGCGGTGACGTGCCTGCGCGGCGTGCTGCCCGCGGTGGTGCTGGCGGTCGACCCGCGCGCCGCCCGCACCGCGACGGGGACCTACCACGTGGCGTTGCGCGGTGGCGACGACTGGGCGTTCCGCGTGCGCGACGGCGAGCTGACCGTCGCCCGCGAGCGCCCGGCTCGGGCGGACCTGCACCTCTCGGTCGATCCGGTGGGGTTCCTGCTCAACTCCGTCGGGCTCGTCGGCTCCGCGCGGTTCGCGTTGTCCGGCGGCGTCCTCGCCTGGGGGAGGCGGCTGTGGCTCGCGCCGAGGTTCAGCCGGCTGTTCGTCCCGATCTGACCCCGGTTGTGCGCTCACCATCTGCGCGTACCAGGATGGAGCGGTGAGTTTCGACGCGCTGCTCTGGCTGTCCTTCGGAGGCCCGGAAGGCCCCGAGGACGTCCGCCCCTTCCTGGAGAACGTGGTCCGCGGCAGGGGAGTGCCGCCCGAGCGGCTCGACGAGGTCGAAGCGCACTACCAGCACTTCGGCGGCGTCTCGCCGATCAACCGGCTGAACCTCGAGGCGATCGACGCCGTCCGCGCCGCGGGCCTCGACCTGCCCGTCTACTTCGGCAACCGCAACTGGCACCCGATGGCCGAGGACACGCTCGGCAAGATGACGAGCGACGGCGTCCGGCGCGCGCTCGTGTTCCCGACGTCCGCGTACGGCGGCTACTCCGCCTGCCGCCAGTACGACGAGGACATCCTCCGCGCCCGCGCCGCGGTCGGCGACGACGCGCCGGAGCTCGTGAAGCTGCGCCAGTTCTTCGACCACCCGCTGTTCATCTCGTCCTTCGCGGACGCCGTGCGCGCGGCGGGCGCGGAGCTGACCGGGCCGTACCGAGTGGTGTTCACCGCGCACAGCGTGCCGGTGTCGGCGGACAAGGCCGCCGGTCCGCCCGCCGACGGCGGCCACCTGTACTCGCGTCAGGTCGCCGAGGCCTCCCGCCTGGTGGCGCTCGAGCTGGGGCTCACCGAGTACGACGTGGTGTGGCAGTCCAGGTCCGGTCCGCCGCAGATCCCGTGGCTGGCTCCGGACATCGTCGACCACATCGACGCGCTGCACGCCGACGGTGTGCGCGGTGTCGTGGTGGTCCCGATCGGGTTCGTGTCCGACCACCTGGAAGTCGTGTGGGACCTCGACACCGAGGCCCGTGAGCGTGCCGGTGAGCTGGGGATGGAGTTCGCCCGCGCGGCGACGCCCAACTCCGACCCCCGGTTCGCCGAGCTGGTGGTCGAGCTGGTCCGCGAGCACACCGAGGGGCTCGAGCCCCGCAAGCTGTCGTCGTTCACGTCGCTGGGCTGCACGACGGACGGCGCGTTCTGCGCGCTGCTGTGCTGCGAGCTGGCGAAGCGGCCGGTCCGGTCCTGACAGGGCCGCTCGCCCTCCCTCGGGGTGTGTCGGGGACTCGGGAGGGCGAGCGGTGCTCATCGGTGGTGCGACGGGGCCGGGAGCTCACGGCCGTTGATGGAGGGCTGCCGGTCTCGGACCAGCCCCGTCGCAGGTCGACGCCGGGAACAGCCGCTTGTCCCGCGCCGACCGCTCTCAGCGCTTCCGCACCACGTAGCGGATCGCGTCGATGACGACGGCAGGCGGCGGGATGAGCGCACCCGGCGCGCTGACCCAGCGGGTCGGCACACCGTCCACTTCGGTCGGCGGCAACGCGATCGGTCCACTCTGGACGTTCACGCCCGGCGGCAGCCGCTGAAAGGGTTCCTCCGTCAGGAAGACCCAGTGGTGCGTCGAGGCGAGGATCGGGACGACGATCTCCCGCCGCCGGATCTCGGTGTTGACCTCACCGGCGAGGCCCGCGGCGAGCCGCAGCCCGGCGATGCCCAGGTTGGCTGGCAGGAAGATCCCGTTGTTCTGCAGCAGCAGCGGCCACCCCAGGTCTCTGGCGTACCGGCTGATCACGGTGTGCGGTAGGACTGACATCTGCCGATTCCCCTCTCCTATGCCTGGTGTTCGCAGCGGAACACCATTGCGGTTGAGGGGGAATCGCATAAATCAGCGAAGCATCTCCGCGAAGTGCTCGGACACCTCGTCGGCCACCTGTTCGGCGTTCCTCGAACCGTCCACTTCGTACACCCGGATGCCGTAGGCACGTGCCCGCGAAACGGCGTCCTCGCCGATGATCCGGTCGCGGTCGATGTTGCGCACCGCGGCGCGGGCGAGCGTCTCCGCCTGGTGCAGGCGGAACTCCTCCGACGGCACCATCACGATCATCCGGTCGGGCTTGCTGAACTCCATCACCAGCTCCGGCCGCAGCCCCCAGCCCTCGGCGAGCACGGGACGTCCGGACACCAGTGCGCGCAGGTCGTCGAGCGTCCACTCGAACCGGTCGGCGAACGACGACTCGATGATCCGCCGCGCCTCCAGCTCGGCCGTCGGCTCGGGCTCGGCGCCGTAGAGCGGCTGACTGCGCAGCGCGCGCTGGGCGATGCGCCGGTCGTTGTGGCCGCGCGCGTCGTGGTAGTCGTAGTGGTACGCGGTGATCCCGTGCCGGTGCGCCAGGATTCGCGCCACGGTCGACTTACCGGCCCACTGGGCGCCACCGATCCACAACGCGTTGGCCAGCGTGCCGAACGGATCCCACATTCGAACCAGCTAACCAGGCGCCGACGCCCAGGCGCTCGCCCTTTCGGACGCTAGTGCCGCCCGGCAGCCTGGTCGGCGAGCACCCGGACGGCCTCGTCGACGGCGGCGCACCGGGCCCGGCGCACGGCCTCGGACAACGGCCGCAGCGCGTCGTCGCGCGCCTGGGTCGCCGACGCGGACACGGCGCTACCGGGTGCGTCCGACGCGGCGACGCGCAGGATCGCGTCGACCTCCGCGGCGCGCTGCAGGACGCGCAGCGCACGTGGAGGCATGGCGGCGGGCCACGGCAGCGTCGAGTTCTCCGTCGCCAGCTCGGCGATCTCCTTGCGCACGTTCGGCCGGTGCCGGGCGACGTCCAGCGTCACCAGCGCGGACGCGGCCTCGCGCATCGCGGCGGCCAGGCCGTTCTCGGCCTCGCCGAGCGGGATGTGCTCGAGGCCGTTCGCGCTCGGCAGGTCGAACACGGTCCAGCGCATCACGCCGTCCGCGACGATCTTCGGCACGAGCCCGACGCTCACCGACGGCACCACGATCGCCTCACCGGCGCGCAGCGCGCACTGCGAGAGCGGGCCCTTGCCGCCGAGGCCGCGCACGTCCCCGGCGACGGGCAGGACGAGTCGTGCGCCGACCGCTCCGGCGCGCCGCAGTGCGGCCAGCAGCAAAGCGGGCCCCACCGGGGCCTCGTCGGGACCGGGGAGGTCGAGCGCAGTGGCGGTGCCGTCGTCGTCGGCGACCACCTCGTGCAGCTCGGCCCACGTTTGCAGGGCGTCGAGGACGTCGTCGGAGGCAGCCAGACCGTGCAGCCATCCCGACGCCCACACGACCAGCGTGGCGCTCGCACAGGACACGCATCGAGATTACGGGGCCAGCGGAAAGCGGACCCACCCGGTGTCTCGCATGGGGGACAAGAGGGGATTGACACTCAGGTAACACCGGGCACAATCAAACGTAACCAGGCAACAAACGGAAGGAACCGGGCATGTACGCGACGGAGCGGCACCGGCTGCTGGTGCAGCGAGCTCGTCAGGACGGGCGGGTCGACGTCGCGGACATGGCGGCCGAGCTGAACGTCGCCCCTGAGACCATCCGCCGTGACCTGGGCATTCTCGAGCGCCAGGGTCTCGTGCGCCGGGTGTACGGCGGCGCGGTCATGATCGATCGGCTCGACTTCGAACCGGGCGTGGCGCAACGCGACCAGACCAACGCCGCCGAGAAGGAGCGCATCGCCAAGGCGGCGCTCCAGGAGGTGCCCGACCGCGGCGCGATCCTGCTCGACGCGGGCACCACGACCAGCAGGCTCGCCACGTTGCTGCCGGCGGACAAAGAGCTGATCGTCTTCACCAACTCGCTGCCCGTCGCCACGATCGTCGCCGCCCGCCCGAACCTCACGCTGCACCTGCTCGGCGGCCGGATCCGCGGCACGACGCTCGCCGCCGTCGAGTCGTGGACGCTGCAGGCGCTCGACGGGCTGCTGGTGGACGTGGTGTTCCTCGGCACCAACGGTTTCTCCGCCGAGCACGGGTTCACCACGCCGGACGTCGCCGAGGCCGCCGTGAAGCAGGCCATGGTCCGCGCCGGGCGCCGCCGCGTCGTGCTCGCGGACCACAGCAAGCACGGAGCGGACCAGCTCAGCCGGTTCGCGCACCTGTCCGAGGTCGACCTGCTCATCACCGACTCCGGACTCACCGAAGAGCTCGAGGACCTGGAGGTCGTCCGAGCATGATCATCACCGTCACACCCAACCCGAGCCTCGACCGCACCGAGCTGGTCGAGGACTTCCGCCGCGGCGAGGTGCTGCGCGCGAAGAGCACCCGGCTGGACCCCGGTGGCAAGGGCGTCAACGTGTCCCGCGCGCTCGCCGCCGCCGGGACGCCGACCGTCGCCGTGCTGCCCGCGGGCGGTGCGGCCGGCGAGCGGCTCTCCGAGATGCTGGCGCCGGAAGGGGTTCCGGTCGTGTCCGTGCCGATCGCCGGTTCGACGCGCAGCAACATCGCGATCGTCGAACCGGACGGCACCACCACGAAGATCAACGAGCCGGGGCCTGAGCTGAGCCCGCGCGAGCTGACCGCGCTGGAGCACCGGGTCACCGCGCTGGCGCAGAGCGCGGAGTGGGTCGTCTTCTCCGGCAGCCTGCCGCCCGGCGCGCCGTTCGACTTCTACGCACGGGTCATCCGCAGGCTGGGCGACACCCGGATCGCGGTCGACACGTCCGGCGGCGCGCTCGTCGCCGCCTGCGTGCCCCGGACCGACCTGATCAAGCCGAACCGCGAGGAGCTGGCCGAGCTCGCCGGTCGTCCGCTGAACACGCTCGACGAGATCGCGGACTTCTGCGCCGGGCTGCCCGTCGCCACCGTGCTGGTGAGCCTCGGCGCCGACGGCGCGCTGCTCGTCCAGCACGGCAAGGCGTGGCACGCCACCGGTCCCGCCGTCGAGGTGCGCAGCACGGTCGGCGCGGGCGACGCGATGCTCGCCGGTTTCCTGCACGCGGGCGCCCGAGGCCCGGACGCGCTGCGCATCGCCGTCGCGTACGGCACCGCCGCGGTCGCGCTCGAGGGCAGCCGCATGCCCACCCCCCAAGACGTGCACCCGCACGAGGTGCGCTGCCTCCCCTTCGAAGTCACCCACGGAGCCGCCCGATGAACGCCGCACTGATCACCACCGATCTCGTCGACCTCCACCTCGAGGGCGAGCGCCGTTCCGCCGTCCGCGAGCTGGCGCAGCGGCTCGTCGACGCGGGCCGCGTCACCGACATCGACCTCTTCCTCACCGACATCGAGAAGCGCGAGCAGCAGATGGCCACCGGACTGGAGGGCGGCATCGGCATCCCGCACTGCCGCTCGGCCGCGGTCACCGAGCCCACGCTCGCGTTCGGCCGCAGCACCAACGGCGTCGACTTCGGCGCGCCGGACGGCCCCGCGAAGCTGATCTTCCTGATCGCCGCGCCGGAAGGCGGCGGCGCAGACCACATGACCGTGCTCGCCGCGCTGGCCCGCCGCCTGGTGCGCGCCGAGTTCAAGCAGACGTTGTTGCAGGCCGACGACCCCGCCGCCGTCGCGGCCTACGTCCAGCAGGAGGTGTCCCCGTGAAGTTCGTCGCCGTCACCGCATGCCCCACGGGCATCGCGCACACCTACATGGCCGCGGAGTCGCTGGAGCAGACCGCGAAGGCCAACGGGGACGAGATCCTCGTGGAGACGCAGGGCTCCGCGGGCTCGACGCCGTTGAAGGCCGAGGAGATCGCGGGCGCCGATGCGGTGATCCTCGCCGCGGACGTCGCCGTGCAGGGCAAGGAGCGCTTCGCGGGCAAGCCGATCGTCGAGGCGTCCGTGAAGCAGGCCATCAGCGGAGCCACCGGCTTGTTCGACCAGGCTCGTGCCGCTGCTGCGGCTGGTCCAGCGCCTGCCGCACCTGCGTTGACCACCAAGGTCAGCGCCAACGACAAGCTCGGCACCAAGATCCGGCAGTGGCTGATGACCGGGGTCAGCTACCTGATCCCGTTCGTCGCGGCAGGCGGCCTGCTGATCGCGCTGTCGTTCGCGCTGGGCGGCTACGAGATCGTCAACGCCCCCAAGGTGACCGACCAGTTCGCCATCGGCTCGCTGCAGAGCTGGGCCGCGCTGATGTTCCAGGTCGGCGCCGCCGCGTTCGGGTTCCTGGTGCCGGTGCTGGCGGGGTTCATCGCGTTCGCCATCGCCGACCGGCCCGCCATCGCACCCGGCTTCGTCGGTGGCGCGATCGCGGTGACCGTCGGCGCGGGCTTCCTCGGCGGTCTCGCGGCCGGCCTGCTGGCCGGTGGCGTGGTGACGCTGCTGAAGCGCTGGAAGGTGCCGCGCTCGGTCGCGGGCATCATGCCGGTCGTCGTGTACCCGCTGCTCGGCTCGGCGATCGTCGGCATCCTGATGTACGTCGTGGTGGGCAAGCCCATCGCCGCCGCCACGACCGGTCTGACCAACTGGCTCAACGGGTTGAGCGGCGCGTCCGCGCTGCTGCTCGGCGCGCTGCTGGGCCTGATGATGGCGTTCGACATGGGCGGCCCGGTGAACAAGGCGGCCTACGCGTTCGCCGTCGGCGGACTCACCACCGGCGCCGAGGCGTCGCTGCAGATCATGGCCGCCGTGATGGCCGCGGGCATGGTGCCGCCGCTCGCGCTGGCACTGGCGTCGACCGTCCGCAAGAAGCTCTTCACCGAGGCGGAACGCGAGAACGGCCGCGCCGCGTGGCTGCTGGGCGCCTCGTTCATCACCGAGGGCGCGATCCCGTTCGCCGCGGCCGACCCGCTGCGGGTGATCCCGTCGATCATGCTCGGCTCGGCGGTCACGGGCGCGCTGTCGATGTCGTTCGGCGCGACGCTGCGCGCGCCGCACGGCGGCATCTTCGTGCTCCCGCTGATCGGCTCACCGCTCCTGTTCGTCGTCGCGCTGCTGGCCGGTGTGCTCGTGTCCACCGCGGCCGTCATCGGACTCAAGCAGCTGCGGCCCGCGCCGTCGCTGGTCCCCGCCTGAGGAGGCACCCGTGTACAAGGCAACCGTCGTCGTCGCGTCGTCCGTGGGCCTGCACGCCCGCCCAGCTGGGCTGGTCGCCCAGCTCGCGGCCCAGCAGTCCGCACCCGTGCTGATCAGCAAGATCGGCGGTGAACCGGTGGACGCGGCGAGCGTGCTCAGCCTCATGACCCTCGGCGCCGGGCACGGCGAGGAGGTCGAGCTGACGTCGGCCTCCGAGGAGGCGGTGCGGGCCGTGGCCGACCTGATCGGTCAGGACCTGGACGGACCTATGTGACGTTCCAGCAGCTCGCGGAACCGCTGCTGGTCGTCCGTTCCCGAGAAGGCGCGGTGCGGCACCGAGAGTGCGACCGCGCCTTCGTCCAGCGTGCTCAGCACGAACCCGGTGCGCGTCTCGGTCCAGCCGGGCAGCTCGGCCCAGTCGATCTCCTCGCGGATCGCCCCGCCGACCGCCATGCGGAACGAGTACTCGTCGGCGCTGCCCACGACCGTCTGGCTGACCAGGTCGTTCGAGCTGAACCGCCACCACACGGCCACCGGCTCCATGAACCCGATGACGACCGCGAACACCAGCCCGAAGATCCCGGCCGCGGTCATGTCGAGGAAGAACAGCACCACGGACATGGCGCCGAGGACCAGCGCGAACCAGGGGGCCCAGCGGAACATCGGGACCATCGTGCGCAGGCTGGCACGCCAGTCGGCCGGTTCGGGGGCCCATCGAAAGTCAACACTCATCGCGCGAACAGCCTAGAGCAGCTCCACGTCGACTGCGGCGGAAAGCGCAAGTAGCGTCGATGAGGTGACCCAGAACCTGCCCCGCACGGCGGGCGAACTGCGCGCCGCCGGACACCTGCCCCGCGGCGTGAAGACGGAGATCAGGGAGAACCTGCTCGCGGCGCTGCGCGAGGGACGTGACCCGTGGCCGGGCATCGTCGGGTTCGAGCGCACGGTGCTGCCGCAGCTCGAACGGGCGTTGCTCGCCGGGCACGACGTCGTCCTGCTGGGCGAACGCGGCCAGGGCAAGACGCGGCTGCTGCGCACCATCGTGACGTTGCTCGACGAGTGGACCCCGGTCATCGAGGGCAGTGAGCTCGGCGAGCACCCGCTGGAGCCGATCACGCCCGAGTCGAAGCGGCGCGCCGAACAGGAGGGCGACGACCTGCCCGTGAAGTGGCGGCACCGGGACGAGCGGTACGCCGAGAAGCTCGCCACGCCGGACACCTCGGTCGGTGACCTGGTCGGCGACGTCGACCCGGTGAAGGTCGCGGAGGGCCGCAGCCTCGGCGACCCGGAGACGATCCACTACGGCCTGCTGCCGCGCAGCCACCGCGGCATCATCGCGATCAACGAGCTGCCCGACCTCGCCGAACGCATCCAGGTCGCGCTGCTCAACGTCATGGAGGAGCGCGACATCCAGGTCCGCGGCTACACGCTGCGGCTGCCGCTGGACGTGCTGCTCGTCGCGACCGCGAACCCCGAGGACTACACGAACCGCGGCCGCATCATCACGCCGCTGAAGGACCGCTTCGGCGCGGAGGTGCGCACGCACTACCCGCTGGAGATCACGCACGAGGTGGCGCTGGTGCGGCAGGAGGCCGAGCTGGTCGCCGAGGTCGGCGACCACCTGCTGGAGATCATCGCCCGGTTCGTGCGGCACCTGCGCGAGTCGTCGTCCATCGACCAGCGGTCGGGCGTGTCCGCGCGGTTCGCGGTCGCGGCGGCGGAAACCGTTGCCGCGTCGGCGTTGCGGCGCAGCGCGTTGATCGGTGAGACGCCCGCCGTCGCGCGGCCGGTCGACCTGTTGTCGGTGCCGGACGTGCTGCGCGGCAAGCTCGAGTTCGAGGCTGGTGAGGAGGGGCGCGAGGACGAGGTGCTCATCCACCTGCTGCGCCGCTCGATCGCGGACACGGCGCGCGCCCGGTTCGCCGGGCTCGACCTGCGGACGCTCGCGCACACCGTGTCCGACGGGCACCCCGTCGCGACCGGCGACCGCGTGCACGCGGGTGACCTGCTCGCCGCGTTGCCGGAGCTGCCGGTGCTGCACGAGGTCGCGGCGCGGCTCGGCGCGGGCCCGAAGGACCCGGTCGGGCGGATCGCGTCGGCCGTCGAGCTGGCGCTGGAGTCGCTCTACCTGACGCGCAACCTCGCGAAGGACGAGGACGACGAGCGACAGGTCTACGGGTGAGGTACCGGTACGGACGCTGGGGAGGCGGCGCGGATCCGCTCGCGCCGCCCACCGACCTGCGTGCCGCCGTCGACGACCTCGGCCGCGAGATCATGGAGGGCGCGTCACCGGCGTCGGCGTTGCGCGAGCTGCTGCGCCGCGGCGTGGACGGCACCCGCGGCCTCGACGACCTGACCAGCAGGCTGTGGCAGCGGCGGGCCGCGATCCAGCGCAGGCACCGGCTCGACGGCACGCTCCAGGAGATCCGCAAGCTGCTGGACGACGCGCTGGCAGCGGAACGCCGCGCGCTCTTCCCCGATCCGGCCGACGACGCGCGGTTCCGCGAGGCGCAGCTCGACGCGCTGCCGCCGGGCACCGCGGCCGCAGTCCGCGAGCTCGCCGAGTACGACTGGCAATCGCCGCAGGCGCGCGAGTCGTACGAGAAGATCCAGGATCTGCTCGGCCGTGAGCTGCTGGACCAGCGCTTCCAGGGCATGAAGCAGGCGCTGCAGGGCGTCGAGCGCCAGGACGTCAAACGCATCCAGCGGATGCTGCGCGACCTGAACGCACTCCTCGACGCGCACGGCAAGGGCTCGCCGGACACACCGCGCCTCTTCGACGAGTTCATGCGCAAGCACGGCGAGTTCTTCCCGGAGAACCCGCGCAACGTCGACGAGCTGATCGACGCGCTCGCCGCCCGCTCCGCCGCCGCGCAACGCATGATGAACTCGATGACCGCCGAGCAGCGCGCCGAGCTGGCCTCGTTGAGCGAGCAGGCGTTCGGGTCGTCCGGCATCGGCTCCGAACTGTCCCGGCTGGACTCGATGCTGCAGTCGCTGCGGCCGGGCGAGGACTGGACGTCCTCCGCGCGGTTCCGCGGCAAGGACCCGCTCGGGCTCGGCGAGGGCGCGCAGGCGATGGCCGACCTCGCGGAGCTGGACGCGCTGGCCGAGCAGCTCTCGCAGTCCTACCCCGGCGCCCGCCTGGAGGACATCGACCTCGAGGCGCTGGAACGCCAGCTCGGCCAGGAGGCGTCCGTCGACGCACGCCGTCTCGCGGACCTGGAACGCCAGCTGCGCCAGCAGAACATCCTCGAACGCGCACCCGACGGCTCGATGCGCCTCACCCCGAAAGCACTGCGGCGGCTGGGGGAGACGGCGCTGCGCGGCGTGATCGACAAGATCCGCCGGCGCGGCGAACGCGACAGCAGGCGCGCGGGCGCGGCCGGTGAGCTGACCGGCAGCACCCGCCCGTGGCAGTTCGGCGACACCGAGCCGTGGGACGTGCCGCGCTCGTTGCGCAACGCGGTGCTGCGGTCCGGTGAGATGAAGCTCAACGTCGTGGACGTCGAGGTGTCCGAGACCGAGCAACGCTCGCGCGCCGCGATCGCGCTGTGCGTCGACACGTCGTGGTCGATGGTCCAGGACGGCCGCTGGGTGCCGATGAAGCGCACCGCGCTGGCGCTGCACCACCTCGTGCGCACCCGGTTCCGCACGGACGCGTTGCAGCTCATCACGTTCGGCCGCTACGCGGAGACCGTCGACATAGGACAGCTGACCGCGCTGGAAGGCGTGTGGGAGCAGGGCACGAACCTGCACCACGCCCTGCTGCTGGCGGGACGGCACCTGCGCCGCCACCCGGACGCGCAGCCGGTCGTGCTGGTCGTGACCGACGGCGAGCCGACCGCGCACCTGGAGGCCGACGGCGAGGCGGAGTTCACCTACCCGCCGCTGCCCAGGACCCTGGCGCGCACGCTGGCCGAGGTCGACTCGATGGCCCGGCTCGGCGCGACGATCACCGTGTTCATGCTCGGGGACGACCCCAGGCTGGCCGCGTTCGTCGACCTCGTGGCCCGGCGCAGCGGCGGTCGTGTGGTGGCGCCCGGTGAGGACGGGCTGGGTGCCGCGGTGGTGAGCGACTACCTGAGGTCCAGGCGAAGGTCGTGAAAGCCGCGGTGCGGGCCTGGGCGCTCGCGGCGGTGATCGGCGGCGCGCCGTCGACCGCGCACGCGCTGCTCACCGGTCGCGACCCGCTGGCGGCGACCCGTGCCGCGGGCGCGATCCTGGGCAGACCTGGGGTGGCCGCGGGAGTCGCGGCGCACGTGCTGATCTCCGCCTGGTGGACGCTCGTGCTCGCGGCCGCGCACCGGCGACGACCACTGGGCGCGGCGAGCGGTGCGGTGGCGGGCCTGCTGATCGCCGCACTCGACCTCGGCGTGCTCGCCCCGGCCGAAATTCGCGCGCTGCCGCAATGGCCCCAGTGGCTGGACCACGTCGTGTTCGGCGCGGTCGCCGGGGCAACGCTGAGCGGGTTGGGAGAGCGACCTCCCAACCACACCTCGGGCCGCTAGTTGTTGCAGTTCTGCCGGCAGTCCTCCAGCGCGGTGGCGCAGTTCTGGGTGCAGGTCTCGATGTCAGCGGGATTCTGCGCGCACTTGAGCTCGCACTCGGTGAAGATCCGCACGCACTTGACGCAGTCGATGACGCCTGCCTGGGCCTTGGCCGCGCCGAACTCGGGGAACACGGCACCGAACACGGTGGCCGCCGCCGCGACGGCCGCGAGCTGGATCGCGGGCGAGAAGCCGCTGACGCCGATCCGGGAGAAGCCGTGCAGCGCCACGGCGGTCACCGCGGCGAGCAGCACCGCGTTGCGGATCAGCTCGCCGAGCGTGCCGAAGCAGCCGCAGGAGATCTTCAGCCCGCGCACCAGGCCGCTGACCACCGCGCCGGTCACGGCCACACGGGCGTGGACGAGAGTTTCGCAAATCCGGCGACCAGCAGCAGAACGCCCACCACGAGCCTGGTCAGCAGTTCGAACCCGATCCACATCGGCATCACCCCCCGTTTCGACGTCGAAGCCAGCGGCGACCGTAGTGATCGGATACGCTCGACTGGTAGTGACTTTCGGCCACACCCGAAATGGGTACTGGGAAAAGGACGTTCGTAACTAACGTAGACACCGGTCATCCGCTCGTCGCAAGGATTTCCCCGTTGATCGGAACACGCGAACCAAGACCGGTGCGTTCACGTGCTGGGTGCGATGAGAACCTTGCTGAAACTGTTCGCAGAGCAAGTAGTCCGAAATCCCGATGCGATCGCCCTCGTCTGCGGCGCCGAAGAAGTGTCCTATGTGGACCTTCATGTGCGCGCGGGCGAGCTCGCGCGGGAGCTCGTCGCACGCGGGGTGCGGCCGGGTGAGCTGGTCGCGGTCAGCACGCCCCGGTCGGTCGAGCACGTCGTCGAGATCCTGGGTGTCCTGATCGCGGGCGCGGCCTACGTACCGCTGGACTCGCGCTGGCCGGAGGTCCGCAAGCAGCTCATCCTCGACGACATCGCGGGCCACGTCGACGAGGACCTGGCGTACGTCATGTACACGTCCGGGTCGACGGGCAGGCCCAAGGGCGTCATGGTCACCCACGACAACGTGGCCGCTCTCGCGCTGGACCCTTGCTGGCGCAATCAAGAACGCGTTCTCGCAATTGCGTCCACCGCATTCGACGCGGCCACGTTCGAGATTTGGGTGCCGCTGTTGCGCGGCGGTACGGTCGTTCTCCACCGGGGTGATGTCGATACCGCTTCGGTGCGGCACGAGATCGGAGAACACCGAATCACTTCGCTCTTCCTCACCGCCGCATTGTTCGACGTGATCGCACGGGAGGATCCGGCCTGTTTCCGCGGTGTCCGCGAGGTGCTGGTCGGCGGTGACGTCGTCGCGCCCGCCGCCGTCAGGGAGGTGCTCGACGCGTGTCCGGGCACCGCCGTCTGCAACGTGTACGGCCCAACGGAAACCACGGTGTTCGCCACCCGGCACCCGATCAGCGGCACCGGTGGCCCCATCCCGATCGGCACGCCGCTGCACGGCGTCCAGGCGCACGTGCTCGACGAGCACGGGCGGTCCGCGCGGGAAGGTGAGCTGCACCTCGCCGGAACCCGCGTCGCCAAGGGCTATCTGAACCAGCCGGAGCTGACGGCCGAGCGGTTCGCGGGCGGCCGGTACCGCACGGGCGATCTCGTGCGGCGGCGGTGGGACGGCTCGCTCGACTTCCTCGGCCGCGCCGACCGGCAGGTGAAGATCCGCGGCTTCCGGGTCGAGCTGGGTGAGGTCGAGGCCGCGCTGGCCGAGTTCGGGCAGAACACCGTGGTGGTCAGGGACGGCGCGCTCGTCGCGTACCTCGTGCCGAACTCCGGTCGTGACGTCAGGCAGGAGCTCACCACCACCCTGCCGGACTTCATGGTGCCGCACACGATCGTCGCACTGGACCGGCTGCCGCTCACCACCAGCGGCAAGATCGACCACGCCGCGCTGCCGGCACCGGAACGGGCCACGCACGGCGGTGAGCCGCGCACCGAGACCGAGGAACTGGTGTGCCGCGTCGCGCACGACGTGCTCGGACGCGAGGTCGGTGTGCGGGACCGGTTCCTCGAGGTCGGTGGCGACAGCGTCACGGCGATCGCATTGGTCAGCCGGATGCGTTCGCACGGCTGGGAGCTGACCGTGCGCGACGTGCTGCGGCTGGACGTCGAACACCTCGCGCAGACCGCGAAACCGGTCGACACCAGACGGCCCGAGGTGGCGTTCGGCCGCGAGCTGCCGCTGACCCCGTTGCAGGAGGGCATGTTCTTCCACGCCCTGCTCGACGCGGACAGCTACGCGGTGCGGCTGGTGGTCGCCGTCGGCAGGCCGCTCGACCCGGCACGACTCGATGCGGCGGTAGCAGAGCTCGTGGCCCGGCACGCGGCACTGCGCGCACGCTTCCACAACCGGCCGAACGGGCCCGTGCAGACGATCGGCGACGGCACGACGCTGTGGGTCGGGCTCGACGGCGACCGGCTCGTGCTGACCTACCACCACCTGCTGTTCGACGGCTGGTCCGTGCCGGTGCTCGTGCGCGACCTCCTCGCGCTGCACGACGGCGCCGAACTGCCGCCGGCCGCGGACTTCCGCGACCACCTCGCGTGGCTCGCGACGCGCGACCGCCGCCCGGCCGAGGAGGCGTGGCGGAAGGCGTTGGCGGGACTGGACGAGCCGACGCTCGTCGCGCACGCGGACGGGAAGCAACCGCACGAGGCCGTGCACGCCGAGGTGGATCCGCCGCGGCACCACGGGATCACGCTCGGGACGGTGGTGCGGGTCGCGTGGGCCGTCACGCTCGGCGTGCTGACCGGCCGTGACGACGTCGTCTTCGGGTCGACGGTCTCCGGCCGCTCGCCCGAGGTGCCGGGCGTCGAGGACGTCGTCGGCTGCCTGATCAACACCGTGCCGACGCGCGTGCGGCTCGACCCCGCCGAGACGATGCCGCGCCTGCTCCGCCGGGTGCAGGCCGAGCAGGCGGACCTGCTGGCGCACCAGCACCTCGGGCTCGCCGCGATCCAGCGCGAGACCGGGCCGCTGTTCGACACCGCGACGGTCCTGGAGAACTTCCCGGCGGACGTGGCGTTCGAGTCGTTCGACGCGCCGCACTACCCGCTCGCGCTCGCGGTGACGCCCGGCGAACGGCTGCACCTGCGGCTGACCTACCGGCCCGACCTGTTCACCCGCGCCGAGGCCGAGACGATCCTGCGCCGCTTCGAGCGCGCGGTCACCGCCGGCGACCGGCCGGTGGGCGAGATCGACCTGCTCGATCCCGCGGAGCACCGGCTCTTCGCCGAGGCGAACGACACGACAGTCGACGTGCCGCGACGAACACTGCCCGACCTGCTCGCCGACCAGGCCGCGCGAACACCGGACGTGACAGCGATCGTCTGCGAGGACACCGAGCTGACGTACGCACAGCTCAACGCGAACGTGAACCGCCTGGCGCACGAGCTGATCGCCCGGGGCGTGACACCGGGGGACCGGGTCGTGCTGACGATGCGCAGGTCGGTCGGCCTGGTCACCGCGATGTTCGCCGTGACCCGCGCCGGCGCCGCGTACGTGCCGATCGACCCGGACTACCCGGCGGAACGCGTCGCGCACATCCACCGCGACGCGGACCCGAGGCTCGTGCTCGACGAGGCGGACGCCACCGGTTCTCCCAGCACACCACCACTAATCGACGTTCCCCTCGACGCGACGGCGTACGTGATCTACACCTCCGGATCGACCGGCACGCCGAAGGGCGTCGAGGTCACGCACCGCGGCATCGCGAGCCTCGTGGCCGCGCAACCGGCGGAGCCCGGCACGCGGGTGCTCCAGTGGGCGTCACCGGGTTTCGACGCCGCGCTGTGGGAGATCGCGGGGGCTCTGCTGAACGGCGCCACGCTCGTCATCGCACCACCGGGCAGGCCAGACTTCGGGAAGCTGGTGGCTGAGCACGGGATCACGCAGATCACGCTGCCGCCGTCGGTGCTGAAAGCGTTGCCACCACGAGCGATTCCCGCGGGTACCACGCTGATCGTCGCGGGTGAGGCGTGCGACGAGGAGACCGCGGCGAGGTGGTCGCCCGGCCGCCGGATGATCAACGCGTACGGACCGACGGAGACCACGGTGTGCGCCACGACGTGCGAACTGCCGTCCGGCAACGGGATCCCGGCGATCGGCCGTCCCATCGCGAACACCCGCGTGCGCGTGCTGGACGCGTGGCACCGGCCCGTCCCGGTGGGCGTCGCGGGCGAGCTGCACATCAGCGGGCCGGGTGTGGCACTGGGATACCTGCACGGGCAACGGTTCGACGGCACCTACCGCACCGGCGACCTCGTGCGCTGGCGGCCCGACGGGCAGCTCGAGTACGTCGGCCGCACCGACGACCAGGTCAAGATCCGCGGGTACCGGGTCGAACCGGGTGAGGTCGAGTCCGTGCTCGCCCGGCACCCGGACGTCCGGACGTGCGCGGTGGTCGCGGTGTCCGGCAGACTGGCCGCGTTCGTCGTCGGCGACGTGCCGGCCGCCGCGCTGCGCGCCCACGTGACGACCACTCTGCCCCCGTACATGGTTCCGGCCAGCTACCACCGCCTCCGCCGGCTGCCCGCCACCCCGAACGGCAAGCTCGACCGGCGCGCGTTGGCCGCTCTAGCGCGGCCTGAGGAGATCGACCCCGGTGACCTCGCGCCGGGTTCGGTGCTGGAACAGCGGATCGCGGCGATCTGGTGCGACCTTCTCGGCCGCGCGCGGGTCGGCGTGCGGGACAACTTCTTCGACCTCGGCGGCGACTCGCTGCTGGTGGTCCGACTGCAGGCCGCGTTGACCACGGCGGTCGGGCGCGAGGTCCCGCTGGTGGACCTCTACGCCCATCCGACGGTCGCCGAGCTCGCCGCCCACCTCGGCGAAGGCGACCGGACCACGGTTTCCCGTGCGCGTCAGCGCGCGGCCTGTCAACGCGCGGCCCGTCAGGGTCGTGCGGGGAAAGGACTGCATTGACCACGTCCGTGAACTCCACCGACATCGCCATCGTCGGGATGGCCGCGCGCCTGCCCGACGACCCCTTCGAGTTCGACGCGCGATTCTTCGGCTGCACCGACACCGAGGCCGCGGAGCTGGACCCGCAGCACCGGCTGTTCCTCGAATGCGCCTACCACGCGATGGAACGCGCTGGTCGCGTGCTGGACCGCTGGGACGGTGTCGCCGGGATCTACGGCGCCACCAACCTGAGCTGGTACTACCTGCGGCACGTGTATCCGCGCGCGGGCCACGACCCGTTGTTCGGCAACACACCGGACGGGCTCGTCACGCGCGCCGCGTACGAGCTGAACGCGACCGGCCCCTGCGTCACCGTGCAGGCGGCGTGCGCGTCGTCGCTCGTCGCGGTGCACATGGCGTGCCAGGACCTCCTGAGCTACCAATGCGATCTGGCCGTCGCGGGCGGCGTGTCGGTCGACGACGAGGGCGCCGGAACCGGTGTCGTGGTGCTGCGCAGGCTCGCCGACGCGCTGGCGTCCGGCGACCACGTGCACGCCGTGATCAAGGGCTCCGCCGTGGCGAACGACGGCAGGCGGCGCGTCGGCCCCGCGAGCTGCGGCTCGGCGGGCGCGCGGGAGGCGGCGCTCGCCGCGCTGGCCGTGGCGGGCCTCGAACCGGAGGACGTCGGGCACGTCGAGCCGCACCGGCCCGGTGACGCGGCCGAGGCGGCCCTGTGGGACGAGGTGTACCCGATGGCCATGCCGGGGTCGGCCAGCTCGACGGAGCTCGGCCAGGCGGCCGCGGTGGTGTCGCTGATCAGGACGGCGCTGGCCGTCGAGCACGGGTGGGAGCCGTCGGTGCCCGGCTTCCCGGCGGTCGGCTCGATGCCGGATGGACGGCTGGCCGGTGTCGCCGCGTCCGGGTCCGGCGGTGTGCACGCGCACGTCGTGCTCGGTCAGGCACCACGCCGATCGCAGGCCCCCGACGACGTGGAGTGGCACCTGCTCCCGTTCTCCGCCAAGACACCCGCGGCACTCGGCGTGCTCGCCGAGCAGCTGCGCGAGCACCTGCGGGTCAACGAGGTGCGCATGGCCGACGTGGCGCACACCCTGCGGTCCGGACGGCGCGAGCTGGGGCACCGGACGTTCGCGGTGTGCCGCGACGGCGAGTTCGAGGTCGCGCCGGTGACCCGTCCGGACTTCGCGTCGCTGGTGTTCTCGTTCACCGGCGAGTCGATCGAGTCGGACGTGCTCACCGCGCTGCGGCTGATGAACGCCGGCATCAGGCCGGTCGCCGTGCTGGGCACCGGTTTCGGCGAGTACGCGGCGGCGTGCGTCGCGGGCACGCTCACCCTCGACGAGGCGCTCGCGCTGGCGAAGGCGCGGGAGAGCCCGGAGTCCTATGAGAAGGCGGTGTGCAACGCTCAGCCGCGTGCGGGGGAACTCCCGCTGCTGTCCGGTGCGACGGGCGCCGTCGTCACCGAGGACGAGGTGACCGACCAGCGGCACTGGCTGTCCATGGTGGACGACATGTGCCCGGCCGTGCCCGCTGTCTCGGCGTTCGTCGTGGAGGTGTCCACGGCGGTCGACGAGCCGGCGTTCCTCGCTCTCGTGGGGTCGGTGTGGGCGCGCGGTGCCGAGGTCGACTGGGACGCGCTCAGCTCCGGGGCTGCTCGGCGGGTTCCGCTGCCGGGCTACCCGTTCGAGCGGCAGCGGTACCACCTGCCGTGACGTAGTCGTCCGGGTCGAAGTCGCGGATGCGGCGCATCATGCGGATCGTGGACCACGGCCACATGGTGCTGTTGCGGCCGTTGGCGTCGAGGTAGTAGCTGACGCAGCCGCCCGCGTTGTACACGGTGCGCTGAAGTGCCTGCTGCACCTCGGTGTTGTAGGCGTGCTGGACGTCCTCGCGCACGTCCACGACCGGCCAGCCCGCCGCGCGCATCGCGGTGAGCGCGCTGGTGATGTAGTTCAGCTGCGTCTCGATGACGGTGAACGCCGACGAGTGCCCGGTGCCGAGGTTCGGGCCGAGCAGGAGGAACAGGTTCGGGAAGCCGTGCACCGAGGTGCCGAGGTAGGCCTGCGGGCTGCCGCGCCACACGTCGGCGAGCGTGCGTCCGCCGCTGACGACCCGCTTGGCCACGGACGGGTCGCTGAAGTGGAAGCCGGTGCCGAAGATGACCGCGTCGACCTCGCGTTCGGTGCCGTCGGCCGCGACGATCCCGTTGGGGGTGAACGACCGCACGGCCTGCGGGACGAGCTCGACGTTCGGCCGCGCGAGCGCGGAGTAGTAGGTGTTGGACATCAGCAGCCGCTTGCAGCCGAGCACGAAGTCCGGGGTGAGGTGCGCGCGCAGCTCGTCGTCCTCGATGGCCCTCCGCAGGTTGTAGGTGCCCAGTTTCTGCACCAGCTTCATGATCCGCGGGTGGCGGAAGCCGACGCTGAACAGCTCCATGATCCCGAACACCACCTGGCGGGGGAGCTTGGCCGACGGCTTGGGCAGCACCCTGGGAGCGGTGCGCTGGAACAGGTACAGCTGGTCCACTGTGGATTGAATCTCGGGGACGAACTGGATCGCCGACGCGCCGGTGCCGACGACGGCGACGCGCTTGCCGCGCAGGTCGTAGTCGTGGTTCCAGCGCGCCGAGTGGAAGACCTCGCCCTCGAACGGTCCGGCGTCGGGGATCTTCGGCTCGTGCCACGGCCCGGTGGCGGAGACGATGGTGCGCGCGCTGATCTCACCGTTGATCAGCCAGCGCGCGCCGTCCCACTCGGCGCTGCGCACCTCGGTGCCGTAGCGGGGCCGGACGCCGTGCCGCTCGGCGGTGATCCTGAGGTACTGGAGAATCTCGCGCTGCCCGGCGAAGGCGCGTGACCACGTGCCGGGCGCGAACGAGTACGAGTAGAGCGACGACGGCACGTCGCACGCGCAGCCGGGATAGGTGTTGTCCCGCCAGGTACCGCCCAGCTCGGGCGACTTCTCCAGCACCTCGACGTCGAAGCCCTGTGCGCGCAGCCGGATGGCCGCACCGATACCGCTGGGTCCCGCCCCGATCACGACCACGTCCGTCACAGATACCGACGGTATTTCGATACTGATGGTCTGTCAACGTATGATCCGTGCCGTGCCGAGACTGAGTCGCGCCGAGAGCCAGGCGCGCACCCGTGAGCTGCTGAGCGAGACCGCGCAGCGGCTGTTCCTCTCCGACGGCTACCACGCCACGTCACTGGAGAAGATCGCCGACGCGGCCGGCTTCTCGAAGGGCGCGGTGTACTCGAACTTCAGCGGCAAGGACCAGCTGTGCCTCGTCGTGCTGGACGCCCTGTACGCCGAGCGCATCTCCGCGATCGCCGCGGTGTTCAGCACCGGCACGCTCGACGACCGGCTGGCCGCGTTCGAGGCCTACGCGGAACGGATGATCGGCGACGAGCCGCGCACCCAGTTCGAGGTCGAGTTCGCCCTGCAGGCCCGCAAGGACCCCGACCTGCGCGCCGCGCTGGCCGAGCGCGACGCGGTCGTGGCGGCCGCGCTGGCGGCGCTGATCGAGGCCCAGGTGGCCGAGCTGGAGCTGACGCCCCTGCTCCCGGTCCCGGACGTGGCGCGTGCCCTGCTCAGCCTGGGCATCGGGCTGGGCGTGCAGCGGTTCGTGGAGGGCGCGCCGTCCGTGCGCGTCCTCATCGACACCGTGCGGGTGCTACTCGGGGTCCGTGCCGTCCCGATGGGTTGAGGCGAGCACTTCCTCGGTCACCTTGTCCTTGCCCGCGCGGTGCTTGCCGTGGGGGAGCAGGGAGAAGTGCGCCTCGTCGCGCATCCGCTCGACCATGTGCGGGTAGTGCAGCTCGAACGCGGGCCGCTCGGACCGGATCCGCGGCAGCTCCTTGAAGTTGTGCCGCGGCGGCGGGGACGTGGTCGCCCACTCCAGCGAGTTGCCGTAGCCCCACGGGTCGTCCTGCGGTGCCGGGTCGCCGTAGCGGTAGCTGCGGAAGACGTTCCACACGAACGGGAGCACGGACGCGCCGAGGATGAACGCGCCGATCGTCGAGAACGTGTTGAGGAACGTGAACCCGTCGCTCTCCAGGTAGTCCGCGTACCGGCGCGGCATGCCCTCGTTGCCCAGCCAGTGCTGCACCAGGAACGTGGTGTGGAAGCCGATGAACGTGGTCCAGAAGTGCAGCTTGCCCAGCGGCTCGTTGAGCATCCGCCCGGTCATCTTGGGGAACCAGAAGTAGATGCCCGCGTACGTGGCGAACACGATCGTGCCGAACAGCACGTAGTGGAAGTGCGCGACGACGAAGTACGTGTCCGAGACGTGGAAGTCCACCGGCGGCGACGCGAGCAGGATGCCCGTCAGGCCACCGAAGAGGAACGTCACCAGGAAGCCGACGGCGAACAGCATCGGCGACTCGAACGTCAGCTGGCCGCGCCACATCGTGCCGATCCAGTTGAAGAACTTGATGCCGGTCGGCACGGCGATCAGGAACGTCATGAGCGAGAAGAACGGCAGCAGCACCGCGCCGGTCGCGTACATGTGGTGCGCCCAGACGGCGACGGACAGCATGCCGATCGCGAGCGTCGCGAACACGAGTCCCTTGTAGCCGAACAGCGGTTTTCGGGAGAACACCGGGAAGATCTCGGTCACGATGCCGAAGAACGGCAGGGCGACGATGTAGACCTCGGGATGGCCGAAGAACCAGAACAGGTGCTGCCACAGGATGACGCCACCGTTGTCCGGGTCGAACACGTGCGCGCCGAGGTGCCGGTCGGCCGCGAGACCCATGAGCGCCGCGGTGAGGATCGGGAACGCGAGCAGGATCAGGATCGACGTCACCAGGATGTTCCAGGTGAAGATCGGCATCCGGAACATCGTCATGCCGGGCGCGCGCAGGCAGATGATCGTCGTGGTCATGTTGACCGCGCCGAGGATCGTGCCGAGACCGCTGACCGCGAGACCCATGATCCACAGGTCGCCGCCGATGCCGGGGCTGTGCACCGCGCTCGACAGCGGCGTGTACGCGAACCAGCCGAAGTCCGCCGCGCCGCCGGGCGTGATGAAGCCGGAGAGCACGGTCAGCCCGCCGAACAGGAAGAGCCAGTAGGAGAACGCGTTGAGCCGGGGGAACGCCACGTCCGGCGACCCGATCTGCAGCGGCAGGATGTAGTTCGCGAATCCGAACAGGATCGGCGTCGCGTACAGCAGCAGCATGATCGTGCCGTGCATGGTGAACAGCTGGTTGAACTGCTCGTTCGACAGGAACTGCAGGCCCGGCCGCGCCAGCTCGCCGCGCATCAGCAGCGCCATCAGGCCGCCGACCATGAAGAACGCGAACGACGTGACCAGGTACATGATCCCGATCTGCTTGGGATCGGTCGTCCGGAACAGGCTCAGCAGGTAGGACCCCTTCGGACGGGCTCGCGCCGCGCCCGGATGGGGGATCACCGGTGTTGGTTTGATCGTGGTCACTTGTTGGACCCTCTTCCCTCCGGGGGAACCTCCTGCCGCTCAGACGAACATCGTCCTCCCGGTCAGACCTCTGGGCAATCCATGACGAGCACCGCACTGGTCACCGCGGCCACTGGAGCACCCGGCTTCAGGCCGCTGACCTGCACGGAGTAGGCGCCGGGGGCCAATCCGGGGAACCGCGCCGACACGATCCCGCTGGCCACGGACGGTGCCCTCGATTCGACCAGTCTGCCCGCTTCGTCCGTTACCGCGATCTTCACCGCGCGCCGGTTCTCCTCGTCGAGCTCCACGTCGACCGGCAGGTCCTCGCCCGTCAGCAGCAGGTCGGGGACGGTCACCCTCGGGTGCGTCCACTCGATGTTCCTGACCTGCACCGCGACCGCCGTGATGATCGACTCGACCTCGTCGAGCACGGCCGGGTTGTCCTGCAGGCTGGTGTGCTGCTCGGTCACCCGGCGCAGCACGTTCGAGTCGAGCATGACGTCCGGCCTGGTCGAGCCCACCGACGGCACCGTCGAGTCGCCGAACAGGTCGCGGCCGTCGTAGGTGCGCACCGGGGTCGCCTTGCCGTCCGCGATGCGGATCGTCGTGGCCGTCGGCTGCTTCGCGCCGATGATCGCGTGCGTGGCCGTCGCGCTCGCCGGCCGCGCCTCCTCGGCGTTGTTGATGGCCACGTGGAACGCCATGGCGTCCTCGACCATCTTCGTGCGCAGCTCGGGCAGCGTGGTCTCGGTGGTCTTGAGCAGTCCGTGCGGGCTCTCCACGCACGCGTACTCGGGCATCAGCTGGTGCAGCGACGGCATGCTGCGGGCGAACTCGGTCAGGTCGATCGCGAGCGGGCCGAGGCCCTTGCGCAGGCCGTTGACCAGCTGCTCGACGGCCGCCGCCGCGCCGCGGTACGGCGTGCCGATGGTGATCAGCTTGCGGGTCACCTCGTGACCGCCGCACTTCTCGATGTACCAGCGCGCGACGAGCCCGCCCATCGAGTGGCACACGAACACGGCTTTCGCGTCCGGCTGGGTCTCCCTGAGCTTGCCGAGTGCCCGTTCCACCTCGCGGCCGAGGCGGGCGCCGTTGTACCGGTTGGACAGCCGCCAGTCGTACGGGAACAGCAGCAGGTTGCCCTTCTCCTCGGTGAAACCGATGGAGCGCAGGCGTTTCGTGAGCCGGTCGTAGCCCTTCAGCGGCGTCCAGATGCCCGGCAGCACGTGCAGGTCGGCCATGAGCGCCACCGGCTCGATTCCGTCGCCGGGGTGTTCGTCGCCGATGTCCTCGGGCAGCGTCATCCGGCGCAGGCTGCGCCCGAACGACAGCACCGCGCGCAGCGCCGCCCGGCCGGACACCTCCCACACCGGGCCGTTCTCGTCGCGCAGGGTGCTCCCCAGGATGCCGGGCAGTACGACAACGAGGTCGTTCATGAGGAGGCCTCCTCGGCCACTATGCGGATGAGCGTCAGCAGGTCGGGATGCACGGGGACGAGCCGGGTCAGCTCGATGATCCACTGCAGCGGGTGCCTGCCGCCGCGCACGAACGTCCGCGCGGCGGCCTGGTCGCCGGCGAGCATCCGCTCCACGGCCCGGTACAGCGGCACGTCCGGGTGCGTGCCGAGCGCGAGAGTCACGTCGCGCAGCGCGCCCGCGTGCGCCACGGCGAGGTCGTAGAGCAGCTCGGGGATCCGCGCCGGGTGGTCCAGCGCCTCGAACGTTTGGTCCAGCACGTCCGGGGTGTTCTTGGCGATGGTGAGCAACGCGTGCGCGGGCCGGTTGCCGTGCACGACCTCCATCGCCTCGGTCGTGAGCAGGTCGTCACGGCGTTCGTGCAGCAGCTCGCGGCGCCGTTCACCCGTGGCGTCGAGGAACTCGTCCGCGACGCTGGTGAGCAGCACCCGCCGGTAGGCCTCGGTGATGCCCTGCTCTTGCGCTGTCGTCCGGCGCTGCTGCAGGTTCTGCGCCTCGTTGATGCTCACGCCGAGCAGCGCCTCGGCGATCGCGACGTCGGCCGCTGCGTCGAGCAGTTCGGGGTGCTGGGCGAGGTGGTCGCGCTCGGTCAGGTAGGTGGGCGTGTGCACCCAGTCGCGTGCGGTGCGCAGCAGCGCGCGGTCGACGGTGAGCCAGCCGGGCAGGTTCGGCCACGGCCAGTTCTCGGCGGCGTCGAAGTGCCTGCGCGCCAGGTCGTGCAGGTCGCCGATCAGCAGCCGCGACGTGCCCGCGAGCACGAGTGCGGACCGCAGCCAGCCGACGGCCTCGCGGTCACCGGGCGTCGCGCTCGCGGCGCGCAGCATGAGCAGCGTCGCGGCCTCGGGCTTGCCGGATCTGGCGATCACCCGGTGCCACGTCTCGTCCACGACGTCCGGCCTGCCGAGCGTCGCGCACACCGTGTCGAGCGTGCTCAGCGCGGCCACCAGGTCCTGCTGGCGCCCGTCGGTGGCGAGGAACGTCTCGATCGCGTGCTGCGCCGTCGCCATGGCTTCCTCGGCGCGGTTCGCGTCGCGGTAGCGCTTGGCGAGGTTCAGCACCGCCGCGCCGTGCGTCGGCAGACCCTCGGCCAGCCTGGCCGCGCGTTCGGCGGCGGCCCGCGCGTCCTCGCAGCGGCCGATGACGGCGTAGAGGCTGCTGACGCTCAGCAGCGCCTCGGCGAGCTGTGGGCGGTACGCGCCGTTCTCGTCCAGCCGCCGGCTGAGCTGGGCGGCCTTCTCGGCCGTGGTCTCCGCCTCGGCCCGCTGTCGCAGTGCCACGTGGTCGCGGCCGAGCGACAGCAGCGCCGATGCCTCGTCGGACAGGAACGCCGGGTTGGACTCGGCGAGCCGCTGGTACAGCCCGACGGCCTCGCGGGAGTGCCGCATCGCGTCGTCGTAGCGGCCGATCTCGTGGCATCGCGCGGCGAGGCAGCGCAACGCTTTCGCGAGCGGCGGCCGGTGCACGGGCTCGTCGGCGTGCGGCCGCATCAGCGCCACCGCGGCCTCGGCCGTGGCCAGCGCCTCACGCCTGCCGGACTGGGCGTAGAGGTCGCTGAGGTCGACCAGCGCGACGCTCAGGTGCGGCACGTACGTGACGTTCTCGCTGCTGTGCGAGCGGCCGACGCGTTGCGCGAGCCGCTTGTGCGTGACCGTCTCCGCGGTGGTGGGCGTCTTCGCGACCAGCTCGCGGTAGCGGAGCACGGCCTCCTCGGCGGGCGCGATCGCCTGCTGCACCTTGCCCGCGTCGCGGTAGCGCTGGCCGAGCCGGTTCAGCACGTACGCGAGATCCGCCAGGTACATGCGCGCCACCGGGACGAGGTCGCGGAAGTGGTCCGCCGCCTCCTCCAGCGGGGAGACCGCCTCGACCGGCCTGCCCCAGTGGGTCAGCTCGTTGGCGGCCGTCGTCGCCGCGAGCGCGATGTCCGGCACCAGCTTCGGGTTCTCACCCGCCAGCTTCCTCAGGCCGGCCAGACCGTCCGGGCCCGCGTGGCCGCAGTGCCGCCACGCGTACTTCCACAGGTAGCCGGCGGCGTCCGCGGCGATGCCGCTCTCGATCAGCTCGGTGTACCGGTCGATCAGCGCGGCGGCCACGACCGCCGACTCGGGTGCGAACACCTGCTCGCGGCTCGGCGCGAACGGCGGGCGCAGGTGGTCGGCGAAGCTCTGGTGGGCGAGCTTGTAGACCTCGGCACCCTCCTCGCGGTCCTGCACCACGTGGCTGCCCAGCTCGGCCAGCACCTTCCCGACGTCGTCGCTGGTGAGCCGCTCACCGCACAACGCGGAAGCGGCCGCGATCCACTCGGGCTCGGGGAAACCGGAGCCGAAGCTGAGGGTGAGCGCGCTGAGCAGCGGCCGCGCGGCGGGCACCCGGTCCAGCTCCTTCTCCAGTGCCGCGGTGAGCGACAGGCGGGGGTCGAGGCCGTCGCGCGGCTGGTTGGTGATCAGCCACGCGGTGTAGAAGGGCTCGGTGGCGAGCTGGGCCGCGGCCTTCTCGTCGCCCAGCCGCGCCAGCACGTAGTCGTGCACGTCGTCGGTGCTGTCGTAGTCGTCGAGGTCGAGTGTCTCGACCGGGGCGAGCTCCGTGAGCAGGGGAGCACCGCCGGCCGCGCGCTGCACCTCGCGCGTCGCGACGATCACCGTGCAGTGCGGTGCGAGCTTGGTGAGCAGCGTCGTCGCGATCGTGAACGACTCGCCGCGCGCCTCGTCGAGCCCGTCGACGACGATGACGAGCCCGTCCGTCTTCTGGATCGCGCCGACCAGCTCAGCCGCGTCGCGTCGAGGACCGGTGGGCGACTGGACGCGGCCCTGCGCGACGAGCTGCTTGCTGATCAGGTCGGCGAGCCGGTTGGCGTCCATCGTCTGCGCGTGCACGTGGGCGTGCACCGAGCCCTCACCGGGGTCGGCGTGCTTGATCTCGGTGCCGGACTCGAGCAGGTGCTCGCGTTCGATCGCGTTGGACAGGCTGACGACGCGCCCGACGATCGCGGACTTGCCGGTACCGGGGGAGCCCGTCACGACCCGCAGCCCGGCGACCCCGGACCTCACCCAGCCGACGACCTTGTCGACCTCTTCCCGGCGTCCGGTGAACCAGCTGCGCTCGTCGGCGGAGTCACCGCCGCGCGCCGCCATCAGCATGCGCTGGACCACGCGTTGCGGCGTGTTCTTCGGGTGCCGCGGGTTGGCGAGCATCGACGCGGGCACGCCGTCCTGCAGGAACCGCGGCCGCTGCACGTCGGAGTCCCAGCCGCGCAGCAGCGCGATGCCGAGCGAACCGCCGTCGATCATCTCGATGTGGTCGGCCCAGCGCTGCAGGTCGTCGTCCGTGCGCGGACCTTCGCTGACCAGGGTGCGCAGCTTCGCGCCGAACAGCCCGTCGCGCGCGGTCTCGACGGCCGAGCAGGACACGAGGAACCCGATCCAGTGCTGCTCCTCGGGCGTCTCCGCCTTCAGCTCGGACACGATGCGCATCGCCTCGTCGAGCTGCGTGCCCGCGAAGCACCCGTCGATGATGATCAGCAACTGGTTCGCGCCGGACTCCGCGCACGCGGCGGCGAAGTCGTCGAGCAGGATCCCGTCGGCCTTGCCCCTGCTGTCCTTCGCGAGCAGCCGCAGCTTGCCCGCGTGCGGCATCGCGTGGCCGCTCCACAGCGCGATGAGCGAGGCACCGTCCTGCGGCTGCATCGTGAGGCCCTTGAGGTGCTCGCGAACCTCCTGCTCGGTCGGGTCGACCAGCGGCTCGCCCTCGTAGTCCTTGAGCAGCGCGCGCAGGGACCGCACGTCGTCGACGGCGTGCTGCAACTCGGGCACCGCCGCGTAGTTCCCGACGCCGATGCCGACGAACCGACCCTTCATTCCTGAGCGCACCCCCCAGGGTGCGTCGCTGTGGCGGACGATCTGTTAGCCCGGTTCCCTCAGTCGGACGAATCCTCACGCTTGTTTTCTATCGCCGTGTTCTTCTCGAGGAACCGCAGCAGCTCGACCGGGAACGGCAGCACCAGCGTCGAGTTCTTCTCGGCCGCCACCTCGACGATCGTCTGCAGCAACCGCAGCTGCAACGCCGCGGGCGTCTGGTCCATCGTGGCCGCCGCCTCGGACAGCTTCTTGCTCGCCTGCAGCTCACCGTCGGCCGTGATGACCCGCGCCCGGCGCTCGCGCTCCGCCTCGGCCTGCCGCGACATGCTGCGCTTCATGCTCTCGGGCAGCGCGACGTCCTTGATCTCCACCCGGTCGATGTTGATGCCCCACTCCAGCGCCGGAGTGTCGATCATCAGCTCCAGCCCCTGGTTCAGGTGCTCCCGGTTGGACAGCAGGTCGTCCAGCTCGCTCTTGCCGATGATGCTCCGCAACGACGTCTGAGCCACCTGGAGCATCGCGAACCGGTAGTCCTCGACGTTGATGACGGCCTTCGCCGGGTCGCTCACCTGGAAGTAGAGGACCGCGTCCACCCGGACCGTCACGTTGTCCCGCGTGATGCCGTCCTGCGCGGGGACCGGGAGGGTCACGATCTGCATGTTGACTTTTCTCAACGAGTCGACGCCGGGGACGATCATCGTCAGGCCGGGGCCCCTGACCGCCTGCTGGAGCTTGCCGAAGCGGAACACCAGGCCCTGCTCGAACTGCTTGATGACGCGGGCGCTCATCGCCGTGCCCAGCGCCGCGAACCCCAGAACTCCCGCCAGAATCTCCAGGATCACGAGCCCCGCCTCCCTTGGCTGGTCCCTCTAGATCCTCAGGCTACGCCCGGTGCTTGGTCGCTGGCTTCTTTGCGGTGGTGGGGTGGGGAGGGGCTCGCTGATCACCAGAGGTCGCCACATCGAAAATGCCCTGTCAAGGCGGAAAAGCTGCCTTGACAGGGCATTTTCGATGTGGCAAGGCTTCGCCTGATCAGCGAGCCCC
>NZ_VOBR01000031.1 GCF_007845675.1 Lentzea tibetensis
AGATCCAGCAGGCGATCACCGAGGTGTTCGATCTGCGTCCGGCTGCGATCATCCGCGACCTCGACCTGTTGCGTCCGATCTACGCGCCGACCGCCGCGTACGGCCACTTCGGCCGCACCGACGTCGCACTGCCGTGGGAGTCCACCAACCGCGTCGCCGAGCTCCGCCAGGCGATCGGTCTTCAGTAGAGCCGAGGAGCACCGGTGAGTCAGACGTTGATCAGCCCGCTGGCGACCGACCCCCGCGAGCCGATGAGGCGGTTGTCCGCGTTGCTGGACCTGGGTACCGCACAGCTGGTGAGCGGAGGTGGGTCCAGCGGCGTCGTGGTCGTGACGGGCGAGGTTCGCGGCCTCGAGGTGGTGGCGTTCTGCACCGATGCCACGCTCATGGGAGGTGCGCTCGGCGTCGAAGGAGCCACGCACATCGCCGATGCCACCGATCTCGCGGTGAGCAGGGAAGTGCCCGTGATCGGAGTCTGGCACTCCGGCGGGGCCAAGCTCGCCGACGGCGTCGAGTCGATGGACGGCGTCGGCCGCATCTTCGCCGCCATGACCCGTGCGTCGGGACGGGTGCCACAGCTGTCCGTGGTGGTCGGTCCGGCGGCGGGAGCGGCGTCCTACGGTCCCGCGCTCACCGACGTGGTGATCATGGCGGCGGACGCCAGGATGTTCGTGACCGGCCCGGACGTCGTGCGCAGCGTGACCGGGGAGCAGGTCGACATGGCCGGCCTCGGCGGACCCGAGGCGCACAGCCGGAAGTCCGGTGTCGCGCACGTCGTCGTGGCCGATGAGGAGGACGCGTACGAGCGGGCACGTGAGCTGACCGAGCTGCTCGCCCGCCAAGGACGGTTCACGCCGGTGGGAACGCACGGCGACCTGAGGTTGCTGCTGCCGGAGTCGGCCAAACGCGCCTACGACGTGCGTCCACTCGTCAGCGCGGTGCTGGACGACGGCGTGGACTTCGTGGAGCTGCAGGAGAAGTGGGCGCCGAACGTGGTGACCGGGCTCGGCAGGCTCGGTGGCCGCACGGTCGGCGTGGTGGCGAACAACCCGCTCCGCAAAGGGGGATGTCTCGACTCCCCGTCCGCGGAGAAGGCGGCCAGGTTCGTGCGCATGTGCGACGCGTTCGGCGTGCCGCTCGTCGTGCTCGTCGACGTACCGGGGTACCTGCCGGGTGTCGGCCAGGAGTGGGGTGGCGTGATCCGGCGTGGAGCCAAGCTGTTGCACGCGTTCGCGGAGTCGGTCGTGCCGAGGGTCACTCTGGTCACCCGCAAGGCCTACGGCGGTGCGTACATCGCGATGAACTCCCGGTCGCTCGGGGCGTCGGCGGTGCTCGCCTGGCCGGGTTCGGAGGTCGCGGTGATGAGCGCGTCTGCGGCGGTCGACGTGTTGCACCGCAAGAAGCTCGCCCTCGTGCAGGGAGATGAGCAGGAACGCCTCCGCGCCGCGCTGCTGCGCGAGCACGAGCTGCTGGCCGGCGGGGTGGACCGCGCGGTGGCGATCGGCGTCGTGGACGGCGTGATCGCACCGGAGGAGACCCGGCGGGTGCTGGTGCGAGCGCTCGACTCGGCGCCACCGTTGCGCGGCAACCACACCAACATCCCGCTCTGAAGCCTGGAAAGCGGATGAAAGCGCACTGAATGCCGGCGCACCTAGCGTTCCGGTGACGACTGGCGAGTGCTACTCGGAGGTCCGGTGAGCAACTACAAGGAGCATCGAATCGCGGTGATCGGTGCCGGGGTGATGGGCACGAACATCGCGGCGACCGCGATCGGGCACGGCCTGCCGGTCGTGCTGGTGGACGTCGACGAGCACGTGGTCGAGGAAGCGCGCACCACCACGCTCAACCACGTCAGGCACGCCCAGCTGATGGGGGCGTTGCCTGCTGATCGTCCATTGGGGACTTTGACGACGAGCGTGTCGGTGGAGGACGCGGCGGACACGACCGCCGTGGTCGAGGCCATCGTCGAGTCGCCAGAGGTCAAGGCGAAACTGCTGACGGAGCTCTCCGCACTGGTCGCCGCGGGTACGCCGCTGATCTCGAACACGTCAGGGATCCCGATCGACGAGCTCGCGGACTGGGTCACCCGGCCCGCTGACCTGCTCGGCACGCACTTCATGAACCCGACCTACCTGATCAAGATGGTCGAAGTGATCCGCGGACCGCGGACGGGCGACGCCGCGCTGGAGTCGGTCGCCGACCTCCTCACGGCGATGGGACGGCAACCGGTCGTCGTGCGGGACGCTCCCGGCTTCGTCACGAGCCGTCTGCTGCACCCGATGCTGAACGACGCGGCCAGGATCGTCGGCGCCGGAACCGCGACGGTCGAGGACGTCGACGCGCTCATGTCGGGATGCCTCGGCCACCCGACGGGTCCGTTGCGCACGGCGGACCTCATCGGCCTCGACAACCTCGCGGACTCCCTTCGCGTGCTGCACGAACGCACGGGCGACGAGCGGTGTCGCCCGTGCGACCTGTTGCTGGACAAGGTCCGCGCGGGCCACCTCGGCAGGAAGTCCGGCCGCGGCTTCTACGACTACGGAAAGGCATTGTCGTGACGGCAGAACAAGACACCCGAACCGTCGAAGAGACGTTGCTCGGATTCCTCGAGGTCAAGACGAAAGCGAAGGTCGGGCTGGACCAGGACCTGTTCGCGTCCGGCCTCGTCACCTCGATGTTCGCGATGCAGCTCGTGGTGCACCTGGAGTCCGAGTACGGCGTGGCGATCGTCGGGTCCGACCTGAAGCTGGACAACTTCCGCACGGTGACGACGATGGCCGCTCTCGTGCGAAGGCTGCGCGACGAGTCGGCTGTGACCGAAGGTGTCTGACGCGATCGCGGACGCGATGGCCGCTGTGTCGGCACGCGTCCTCGACCGCGCCGCGGACTGGGACCTGGCCGGTGAAATCCCGCCATCGCTGTTGCGCGAGCTCGGCGACATGGGGTTGTTGTGCGCCGAGGTGCCCGCCGCCTTCGGCGGGCTCGGCATGACCAGCGCCGTGAGCGGAGAGCTCACGGCGCACGCGGGCAGCCTGTGCAGTTCGTTGCGCAGTGTCATGACGTCACAAGGGATGGCGGCGTGGACGATCCTGCGGCTCGGCGGCCTCGCGCAGCGGCGCGAGCTGCTGCCGCGGCTGACCGGCGGGGAGCTCGCCGCGGTCGGCTTCAGCGAGCGGGACGCGGGCAGCGACGTGGCGACCATGAGCACCCTGATCCGGCGGGACGGCGACGACGTCGTGGTCGACGGGGCGAAGGTCTGGATGACGGCGGCGGGCTACGCCGACCTCCTGGTCGTGTTCGGCCGGTTCGGAGACGACGCGGCCGCGGTGGTCGTACCGGCCAACGCGCCGGGGGTGCGGATCGAGCGCGTGCGCGATCCGCTCGGGTGCCGCGCCGCCGGGCACGCGAACGTGCTGCTCGACTCCGTCCGGCTGCCCGCTGGTCACCTGCTGGGTGGCGGCGGGCAGTCGTTGCAGCTGCTGGTGACGACCGCGTTGAGCTACGGCCGGATGTCGGTCGCGTGGGGATGCGTCGGCATCCTGCGGGCCTGCCTGGCCGCGGCCAGTGCGCACGCCAAGACGCGACAGCAGTTCGGCAAGACGCTCGGCGAGCACCAGCTGGTCGCGCGGCACCTCGCCGACCTGCTGATCGCCGAGCAGAGCGCGACCAGGGCGTGTGAACACGCCAGCAAGTGCTGGGACGACGGCTCTTCCGACGTGGTGATGGCGACCGTGCTGGCCAAGCACCTCAGCGCGACCTCCGCGGCAGCGGGTGCGTCGACCGCGGTGCAGGTGCTGGCCTCCGCGGGTGCTCAGGACGGGCACGTCGTCGCGCGGGCGTACCGGGACGCGAAGTTGATGGAGATCATCGAGGGCAGCAACGAGATCTGCCAGCTCGTGCTGGCGCAGCACGCGTTGACCCTGGCCTGAACCGAGGAGGGAGATCCGTGGCGAACAACCCGGCACTGGTGAAGTGCCTCGTGTGGGATCTGGACAACACGTTGTGGAAGGGCACGCTGCTGGAGGACGGCGAAGTGCACCTGCCGGAGGAGGTGCGTGACGTCGTCGTGGAGCTCGACTCGCGCGGTGTCCTCCAGTCGATCTCCAGCAAGAACGACAGCGATCTCGCACTGGCCCGGCTGAGGCAGTTCGGCCTCGCCGAGTACTTCGTGCTGCCGAAGATCGGCTGGGGACCCAAGTCGGACTCGGTCCGCGCGATCGCCGACGAGCTGAAGTTCGCTCTCGGCACCATCGCGTTCATCGACGACCAGCCGGCCGAACGCGCGGAGGTCGCCTACCACCTGCCCGAGGTGCGCTGCATCCCCGCGGACGAGGTGCTGTCCGTTGTGGACCTGCCGGAGTTCACCCCGGCCGCCGTCACCGTGGATTCGCGGCGCCGCAGGGAGATGTACCAGGCGAGCTTCGAGCGCGAGGCCGAGCAGGCCGCGTTCAAGGGACCCGACGAGGACTTCCTGAGGTCGCTCGACCTGGTCATGCGCGTCGACCGGGCCGACGCCGAACAGCTCACGCGGGTCGAGGAGCTGACGCTCCGCACCAGCCAGATGAACGCGACCGGTGTGCACTACTCGGACGCGGTGCTCCGCGAGCTGATGGCTGACCCTGAGCACGAGGTGCTCGTGACGACGCTGACCGACCGGTTCGGGCCCCACGGAGCCGTGGGCGTCATGCTGGTCGCGAAGCAGGACGGCCTGTGGCACCTCAAGTTGCTCGCGACGTCGTGCCGCGTGGTGTCCTTCGGTGTCGGTGCGGCGCTGCTCAACTGGATCGCGGACCAGGCCGCCCGCGCGGGTGTCCACCTCGTCGCGGATTTCCGGCGAACCGAGCGCAACCGGATGATGGAGATCGCCTATCGGTTCGCCGGCTTCACCGAGGAGTCGTGCGACTGCGTCGCCCGGCTCGGTGGCGACGACGGCACCCAACGTCTGCACCTGATCCCCGATCGCAGGCCCGCGCCGGCGACGATGCGGGTCATCACCCCTGAACTGACGGAGGCGTGAGGCGATGGCCGGTCAGCTGGAGTTGACTCCGGACCTGCTGGGATACGTCCGGGACGTGTCGTTGCGCGAGCATCCGGTGCTCGCCGAGCTCGGTGAGGAGACCGCGGGCCTGCCTGGCGGGACGACCATGCGGGTGATGGCCGAGGAAGGCCAGTTGCTGGCGATGCTGGCGTTGCTGATCGACGCCAGGTCGGTGGTCGAGGTCGGCACCTTCACCGGATACGGCACGCTCTGCCTCGCGCTCGCCGTTCCCGCGGACGGTCAGGTCGTGACCTGCGACATCACCAACCGGTGGCCGCTGGTCGGGGTGCCGCACTGGGAACGGGCCGGTGTGGCCGACCGGATCGACCTCCGGATCGGTGACGCCGCCGACACGATGACGGAGCTGCTGAAGGAGCGCGGTCCGGGAACGGTCGACCTCGTGTTCATCGACGCGGACAAGGTGAGCTACCGGCGGTACTACGAGCTCGCGCTGGAACTCCTGCGGCCGGGTGGCCTGGCCGTGGTGGACAACACCCTGTTCTCGGGCCGGGTCACCGACTCGTCCGTCGAAGACCCGGACACGCTGGCGATTCGCGAGTTCAACGCGTTTCTCCGCGACGACGACCGCGTCGACCTGTCGATGATCGTCATGGCCGATGGGATCACGTTGGCGCGCAAGAGGTTCTGAGGGGCGTGCACACCTGTCGTCACGTGCGGCGAGCGATGTTGTGCCGGTAGCTCCCGTCCGCGAGACCGGGCTGCGGCTCCGCGGACCACAGGAGTGCCTTGTTCACGAGGTTCGTGAACGCGCTGTTGCGGTAGCCCGCGAAGTCGGCGCCGAAGAGCCGGATGCCGCCGGGTCCGCCCAGGCGCCGGATGCCGATGGGCAGGTGCTTCTTCTTCTCGACGTACTGCTGTCGCGCGACGCTGCCGGGGAGCATCCGCCTCCGGATCGCGGCCCGGACGCCTTCGGAGATGTCGCGTTCGTGCACCCACTCGAGATCCGGGTTGCCCGCCTTGATCTGGTCGAACTCGGCCAGTCGCTGCGACGTGAAGATGTCGGTCTGCGAGAAGTAGCCTCCCGGCTTCAGCACGCGGGCGACCTCGCGGAAGAACTGGGGCAGGTCGGGGTAGTTGTGCGAGCTCTCGATGTTGAGCACCACGTCGAACTCGCCGTCGGCGAAGGGGAGGTCCTCGGCGTCACCCTGGACGAACTCCAGCTGCGGCGAGCGGGACAGCGTCGAGTTGGCCCGGTCGACCGCCCGCTTCGACAGGTCCAGGCCGATCAACCGTTCCGGCTGGATGATCCGGGAGAGGAAGTTGAGCCCCTCGCCCATGCCCGAGCCGATCTCGAGCACTCGCCTGGTGCGGTAGCCGGCGTAGTCGATCGGCAGTTCGCGAATGGTCAGCAGGTACATCTGCTCGGAGAAGGTGTCCGTGTCGAACTGACCGAACCCCGGGATGAGCTTCTCGATCTCGGCGGCGACATCGTCCTCGTGCAGCCCCCAGTTCCACAGTTCGCCCTTGACCGACGACTCGGTCGCGCCGTCGTAGACGGAGCTGATGGCGTCCTTCGGTACCCTCCCCCCGGGAGCCCCGGCATCTCCACCAGCTGAGTTCAGCTCGCGGAGATTTTCGAGAAAATCGTTCATCCCCTTGGTGTCCGCCATGCTCGGTGTCCTTTCACGGGAAATGGCTTCGGTCGATTCTATGGATTCTCGCTTTCATTTCGATTCTGCCCACGTTTTATTCGTCGGCTCGGTGCCGGGCGGTGGACCGCACTTCGTCCCTGGAAGCAAGGTGAAACCTGCGTGAGGGCGGGTGTCCCTATGGTCGTCGCGGATGCCTCGGCTCCCCGGACCGGGAGACGCGCAGATCTGGCCGCCGGGTGACGGAAGGAGTTAGCGATGGACCACTTGCAGCAGAACGCTCGGGAGGAAGTTGACCACGCGGCGCTCGACGGACTCCACTTCCCGTGGCACGGCTCTGCCGCTGACGACGACGGGCTGCAGCCGGTCGTCGTCCGGAGCTTCGACTGACGGCAGGGCGACACTCACCGATATCCACAACGGACAGGGGCTGTGCCCGGCCGGAGAACGCGGTCCGGCTCGGCGCAGCTCACTCCGCGCTTCGGGCGAGCAGGACCGCGCCGTGCAAGGACGACGCGACCGTGCAGGCGCTCGGTGCGATCTCCGGCAGGGCGCGGTGGCCGCGCCGCAGTTCGCCGGTGTGCTTCGCCAGCCTGTCCACGAAACCGTCGAGGCCCGTCGCGAACGCGCCGCCGACGACGATGATCTCCGGGTTGAGCACCTCGGCGATGTTGACCAGCGCCGTCGCCATCGCGACGCACGCGTCGTCCACTGCGGACACGGCCCACAGGTGCTGGTGGGAGAAGCCGATCTGCAGGTCCTCGAACGAGACCTCGCCACCGCGGCGCATCGCCGCCCGTTGCAGCACGGCCGGGCCGGAGCACACCGACTGGAGGCAGCCGCGCCTGCCGCACGCGCACGCTCGGCCGTACCGGTCGATGATCATGTGACCGAGCTCGATCGGCGGGTGTGGAGCAGCGGCCTTCACCTTGCCGTCGATCACGATCCCGCAGTCGATTCCCGCGTCGACCCCGACGTAGACGAGATCGTCGCAACCGGACACCGCCGACTCGGCGAGTGCCGAGAGCGCGCCGCGGTGGAGGTGCCGGACCTCGGCGCGGGGGAAGAGACCCGCGAGCGCCGAACGCAGATCGAGCCCCACCCAGTGGGACCGGTTCGACCAGACCGCGACGAGGCCCGCGGCGTCCAGGCTGGCTGGAACCGCCACGCCGACAGCGCCGACGGGTCCGGGCCAATCGTCCTGTGCGGACCGCACGTGAGCGGACAACGAGTCCAGATCGTGCTGCCACGAGTTTCCGGACGGCCAGTCGAAGCTGCTGCTGTGGACGAACCCGGCGTGGAACTCTGCGCGGAGCGAGACACCGTTGTCGCCGATGTCGATCCCCAGGTAGGCCATGTCGTGCCTTCCGTCACCAGTATTCGAAGCGGCCTTGGGTGCGGCAACTTCTGTCGTTCTTCTGTCATCGGCGGATCATCCCACCGTATAAGGACAGGTATACCTCGCGTTACCCCTCAGTCGACCCCTAGTGAACTTTATGCCCATTTGTTCACTCTTTCGGAGCATCGTCACAAATGGTCGCCATTGCATTTTGCACGGGCAGTTCGGTGTGCAGTGAATCAGGAATCGTCGCGTCGAATACCTGCGGAGCTAGTGTTGTTCCGCGGTAGTCACTTCGCGCCACCATCGCGCCGCACGAGTTCCATCTGGTTGACCGCGAGTTCCGACCAATGAGGCATCTTGTACTCGAGGAACGTCAGATTCGCCTGCTGGGCCAGCTCGAGTGCGGGCGAGGCGTGGGTTCGCATCAGCTCGACCCGCGACAGCGTCAGCCGGGCACGGGCGGCGTTGACCCGGTCGTTGTTGCGCTCGCAGATGACGATCGCCGTCCCGAGCTGCTCGGCCGCGGCGTCGAGCCTCCCGCGATGCATGTCGACGACTCCGGCCAGGTGAACGGCGTAGCTCTGCCCTTGCCTGTCGTTGGCCTCGCGAACGAGGTCCAGCACCTCGGCGATCAGCGTTGCCGCCGTCTCGTAGTCGCCCTGTGCGATGAGCACCTTGCAGATCTTGTACCGGATCTGCGACTCCATCCGCACGCTGCGCACCTCGCCGCAGATGAGGGCCGCCTTCTGGAGCAGTTCGAGCGCACGGGCCGCGCGGCCGTCGTCGAGCTCGATCTGGGCGATCTGCGACAGCACGCCCGCCTGGCCGACGACATCGCCGACACGGGCGAAGTTCGCCAGTGCTTCGTGGTAGCGCCGCACCGCCTCGGCCGGTTGACCGGTCTGCCGGTCCAGCAGTCCGAGGTTCCGCAGCGTCAACGCGAGTCCGTGGGTGTCGTTCAGCTCGCGGAAGATGTCGAAGGCCGGGATCAGCACCTCGCGCGCGAGGTCCAGGTGGTTCTGGTTGAGGTGCAACGACCCCAGGGAACACAGGACCGCGCCGGTACCCCGGTGGTTGCCCTTGCTCCGGGTCAGGTGGAGCACCTGTTGATGGGTGTCCATCCAGTCGTCGAAGTAGCTGCGCACCTCGAACAGCGAGACGGCGGTCACCGCGAGGTCCCAGCTCAGCTCGTCGAGCCCGGCGTCGACCCCGTGCGCGATGGCGGCGCAGATGTTGGCCCGTTCCAGCTCGAGCCACCGCAGCGGGTCCTCCACGACGGTCCGCATCTGCGCCGCAGGCAACGGCCAGCGATCCGCTGTGCCGTGCAGGATCGCGAAGTCACCGCCGTAGAGTCGTCGGTGGGCGTGCTCGGCCGAGAAGAGCCAGGCGCCCAGTGCGCGCCGCAGCACCTCGAGCTCCGAGTCGGGTTCGATCTCCCTGAGGCGTTCCCTCGCGAAGATCCGGATCAGGTCGTGGAACCGGAACCTCGGGGCGGTCGGGGATCCGTTGTCGACGGCGTCGAGCAGTTGGGTGTCCACCAGGCGATCCAGCTGGTCGGGCGCGCGGGGATCGTTGTCCAGCGCCACGGTCGCCATCCACGCCGGGAACTCGTCGGTGTTGAGAGCGCCGAGGCGGCGGACCAGCGTGGCGGTCGACGCGTCGAGACCGCTGTAGGCGAGCGCGAGGGTGCCGCGCACGTGCATGTCCCCGTGCACCAGCTCGTCCAGCCGCTGCGACTCGTCGGCGAGCCGGGTGACCATCGACGACAGCGACCAATGTGGACGGGCCGCCAGCCGGGCGCCGATGATGCGGAGCGCGAGGGGGAGACAGCCGGCGATGCGCACGAGTGCTCGGGCTTCGCGCAGCTCGTTGTTCAGGCGCGCGGTGCCGACCGAGGCTTCGAGGAGCATGAGCGCTTCTCTCGGCTCGAGCACGTCGACCGGTATCACCGCAGCGCCCGCCAGGCCCGCCAGCCGCGTGCGGCCCGTGAGCAGCACGGCGCACGTAGCCGTCCCCGGTACCAGAGCCGACACCTGCAGCTCGCTGGAGGCGTCTTCGAGCACGACGAGCACTCGCCGGTCCGCCAGGAACCCGCGGTACATCTCGGCGCGTTCGTCCTCGGTCTCCGGGATCGAGTCGCCGCCGACTCCCAGGGCGCGCAGGAAGCGTCCGAGCGCCTCGTGTGCGGTGATCGCCTGACCGGTGGTCGACTTCAGGTTGACGTACAGCTGACCGTCCGGAAAGGACCGCGCCGCGACCTGGTGCGCGACCTGCACGGCCAGCGCGCTCTTGCCGACGCCCGCCTTGCCGACGAGGCTGACCACCGGTACCGCACTGGCCGTCGCGCCGTTCCCGTCACGCAGCAGCGACTGTTCGATCGTCGCCACCAGTGCCGCGCGACCCGTGAAGTCGTGTATCGCCGAAGGCAGCTGTCGTGGGCTGGTCCAGCCGTCGCAGCGCGAGTCGGGGGCGGCCGGGGGTGGTGCCTGCACCAGCGAGCCGTTGTCGGCGAGGATCGCCACCTCGAGCTCCTTGAGCTTGGTGCCGGGATCCAGGCCGAGCTCGTTGATCAGCACCGTGCGACCGTCTCGATAGGCGTCCAGTGCCTCGCACTGCCTGCCCGACCGGTAGAGCGCCAGCATCAACAGGTAGCGGAACTCCTCGGAGAGCGGGTGCTCCACGACCAACGTGCGCAGCTCGCCGACGACGTCTCGGTGCCTCCCCAGCTCGAGCTCATGGCCGATGCACTCCTCGAGAGCGGTCGTGCGCAGCTCGTTCAACCAGACGAGTTGGTCGCGAACCCACGGAACAGCTCCCTCCAGCACCGGCCCGCGCCACAGTGCGAGTGCGGATCTGAACGCCGTTACCGCACCTTTCAGGTCGTCGTGCCGGGCGAGTCGCCTCGCCTGCTCGATTTGCGACTCGAACAGGTTCGCGTCAATTCTTCTCGCGGCAACGTCGAGTTTGTACCCAGGACGCTGGGTGACGATGTTCGCGGGCAGCTCGAGCGCTTTGAACTCGCTCCGCAGGGCATGTACGCAGAACTGGACCTGTGCTCGTGATGTGGACGGCGGCGTGTTGTTCCAAATGGCTCCGACGAGCTGGTCGATGCTGACGACCTGGTTCGCCCTGACGAGGAGAGTGGCGAGGACGACTTGCTGACGCCCGCCGAGTGGCCGCGCATCGCCAGATGGCGACACCAGCTCCAGGGGGCCGAGTGCACGAAAGGTGACATCGTTGTCAGCAATAGTTGTCCGTGGCACGTTCATTTAGCACCTCGATCAGCTGCGTCGCGACCTCGCCGCGGAATCTCTGGTGAAACACCTAGGTTCTGGAGGTTCCGGAGGTCGACATGGCGTTCCCCGATCGTCAACAGTTGAAACATCACGGTCTTCTTCTGCGGTAAAGCAAGCAAAGAGCATGGTCGCGTTGATCAAAATGGTCCCGGATCTAACAAGACCGCACAGTGACGGCGGCAACTGCGAGTAGTAGCGAGCTGAGACTCAATCGAGTTCGAATTCGGCCAACAACCTTGCCAGTTCCGCCCGTGATCCCGCGCCGTGGCGTCGCAACATCTGGCTCACATGGGTTCGCACGGTGCCCAGTGCGATGCCCAGTTGCTCCGCGATCTCCGCGTTGGTCCGGCCGGCGAGTATCAGTCTGGCGATGTCTTCCTGACGCCTTGTCAAGGTCGTGCTCGTGCCGCTCTTGCGAGACACGATGTCGACGAGTCCGGTGTGCGTCAACCGGGTGCCGCGGGCATGTGCTTTCCGGTAGAGACCGCTCCCGAGCTCGGCGACGGCCATCTGCTCCGCTGCCCGAGTTCTCTGCTTCCAGTATTCCCACGGTTCGGTTCCGGCGCGCTGGAGGGCCTGTGCGGCCGCTCCGAGCAGGACGGCGGTCTGGGAAGCATCACCCTGCCGGCTCGCCACGAGAGCGAGGCCGTGCAGCGCGAAGGAGAGAAAATAGGTTGTGTTCGCGCCGGTGATGACTCCTTCGGTGAAACACGTTCGAGCCTCGTCGAGATGGTCGCAGTCGAGCATCGCGAACCCGGCCGACGTGTGCACGTAGCACTTCCGGTAACCAGCGGCGTCGTCGGTCAGCAGTAAAAGAGACTGCCGTGCGACCGCGAGGGCTTCATCTTTCTGGCCGATCTGGCACAACGCTTTCACGAGATTCGACATGCACAACGCACTTCTCAGTGCGTCCCCGGACTGAACGGCTTGTCGGACGCTCGCCCGCAAGACGTCGATGGCTTGAGCGTCGTCGCCGGCCTGAATGGCTGCGAAGCCCACGGTGTTGAGCGCCACGGCCTGGTAAGCCGACGACCTGGATTTCCACAGATTCCGCAACTGGTTGGCGTGCCGCAGTGCTTCGGCGCCCTGTTCCAGTCGTATGTGGGACCATGCGGCGAAGTAGTGAACTTCCGCCGCGTAGTCGGAGTAACCGTGCTCGGCGAGCATCTGTTGTGCGAGGTGCAGGACTCGCTTGGCGTGTCCGTGCCGGGTCCAGGCATCGAGGATCGAAATGGCGAGGTATCCGTGCCTGGGGTCATTTCGCCGCTTGCACCAGTCGTGCGCGTTGATGAGGTGTGCGTGCAACACGAGGATGCGATCCTCGTTCGGCCGCGGTTCGTCCAGCTCCCAACCGGAGCGGGCGTGGTCGACCAGTGCGGCGACCAGTCTGTCGTAGGTCTGATCGGTGCCGTTGGTCGCTTTCAGGCGGTCGGCGGCGAACTGGCGAACAGGTTCGAGCAACCTGAACAGCAGCAGTTGATCTTTTTCCTCCTCGCGGACCAGCATCGACTTCGCGCACAGCGAAGAAATGACGTGGATGGCCGCGTGCCGCGGCGTGCTGCTGTCGCCGCAGACGCGCACTCCGAGGTCGAGGTCGAAGGTGCCAACCAAGATCGACAGCCGGTTCAACGCGTCGCGCTCGCCCGCGGAAAGACGTTCGTAGCTCCACGCGACCACCGCGTCGATGGTGCGGTGCCGCGGCGGCGATGCCGGATCGACCTGGTCGCCTGGGACCAGGGTGGACCGCATCGACTTCTCGAGCGCCTGCTCGATCTCGGCGAGCGAGAGCGTCCGCAGCCGGCGCGCGACGAGCTCGATGGGCAGGGGGAGATGTTCCACGCGATCGCACAGTCGGCCGATCAGGTCGTGGTCGCGGTCCCCGGCGACCAGGTGCGCCTGTACCGCGTCCGCTCGTCGGAGGAAGAGCGCGGTCGCGTCCGCGGGGTCCATCGGTCCGATGTAGACGCAGGCCTCACCGTCGAGGTCGAGTGGTTGCCTGCTGGTGACGAGAACCCTGAGGCGGTCACACGCCCGGAGGAGCTGGGTGACCACTTGGGCGCACGCCTCGACGAGGTGCTCGCAGTTGTCCAGCAGGACAACGGACTGGGTGCTCGCCAGTTGTTGAACGACCGCGCCGATGATGCTTCCGTGCACCTGTTCCCGCACGTCCACCGCGGACGCGATCGCGTGCCAGATCGAGTCGGGTCGCGACACGACGTCCAGATGAACTCGGACGGCCTGGTGGTCGTTCTTGAGCACTTCTTCGGCGAGCCGGGTCTTCCCGCTGCCGCCAGGTCCGACCAGGGTGACGAGTCGCCTGGACCTGAGCAGGCGTCTGACCTCGTTGAGCTCGCCGGCTCGGCCGATGAAGTCGGCGAGGTCGCGCTTCACCGGTCTGCTCTGCCCGGCCGCAGGAACCCGCCGGCCCCGACTCCCAGTCGGCTGACCTCGGCTGCGATCTGCGCGCGAGATCGCAGGCCGAGCTCTGCCTTGAGGCGGTGAACGCACTGCTCCGCGGTGCGGAGCGACACGTGCAGCCGAGCCGATATCTCGCGGTTGGTCAGCCCTTCCGCGATCAGCGTGGCGACCTTGGTCGCGCGGGTGTCCTGCCAGATGGTGGGGTCGGTGGTCGCCCCCCGAGCCGCGCACCGGGAGGTCAGCTGATCGCCCAGCTCGCCGACGAGTCCGCGGACCAGTGCCGAAGCCAGTGCGCGCCAGTCCTTCGTGCGCGGGGGAGTGAGGGTGAGTGCCTGGAAGAGGTTGGCCTGCTCCGCGTGCCACGTGGTCCTCGTGTCGATGCTGTCGGCCGCCGTGGCCATCGTGACGAGGCCGGTCCTGAGCGACTCGATGGCGGCGGCGAGCTCGCCGGTGTTCTGCAGGACGACTGTGGTGAAGGCGCGCACGCTCGCCGGCATTCGGCACCGGTCGTCCGTCCGTCCCGGTGTCAGAAGCGACTTCGCCGCCAGCGACTGAACCACCTGCCAGCTCATCGCAGGCTGGACGAGGCCGAAGAGCTCCCTGCTGACTCCGCCGGGCATGACGGCGATGGCGTGCACAGCCGACTTCTCGTCGGCGGACAGCGACCGGTAGCTCCAGTCGATCGCGGCGTGGAGGGACTGGTGCCGGGGAGGTGCGTCTCGCGGAGCACCCTCGAGCAGTGCGATCCCGGTGTCGAGACTGGAGAGGATCTCCGCCACCGAGAGGACTCTTCTCAAGCGTGCGGCCAGTTCCAGCGCGAGTGGCAGCCCGCCCAACCGGTCGCAGAGCAGGCGCAGCCGGGCCGGACTTTCCTGCGCGTGGGGGTCGATGCCGAGCTGGTGCGTGCGGTCGGTGAACAACCTGGCCGCGTCATCCGGCTGCAACGACCGGAGGAGGTACGTCTTCTCCTGCGGGAGTCCGAGTCGCTCCCGGCTCGCCACGACGATCTTCACCCTGGGACAGCTCTGGAGCAGGGTCCTCGCCACCTGGACGCACGGGGACAGTATTCGTTCCGGGCTGTCGAGCACGATGAGGTGAGGATTGCGGTTCAACGCGGTGGTGAGGGATTCGAGCCGCAGCGCCGGTAGATGTGCTGAATTGCAGATCGCGTCAACGACGTCCCGCGCGGAATGGGTTGTGGTCAGGTCGATGAATGCGACGTGTTGACGTCGTTCGACGAGCGCTTGAACCGCACGCGTCTTGCCCACGCCCGGTGGGCCGGTCACGGTGAGCAATGCGTGGTGAGTGATCAGCCGGTTCAACGCCGCGAGGTCGTCCGCGCGGCCGAGCATCGGGTTGAGGCGTTGTGCGGGCAGTGGGGACGTGCTGCGCCGGCGGCGGTACCCGCGTTGACGGCAGGCGGCGGAGCAGTACGTGGCCTGCGGTCTGAGAGATGAGCCGCACTCCAGGCAGCGTGAAATTGAGGATTCCGCGCCCATGAGCTCGTCGCCCTCCCGCGGCTATTTGACGCAGATCTGACGACCGGTTCAGCAGGTGCTCGTACCGTACGGCGGGCGTTGGTCTTGTGTCCAGACCGTGAGTTCGTCTGGGATGTCGTCTCAAATGGGGGTCGGCAGCGCTGCGAAGTGCGAAGATCCACAGTTGCGCGGTTGGTTCAACGGTTCTGGTGTGATGAGCGCGACAAATAAAGTGAGGATCGCTCACTTTTATTGTTCACCGATGTTCTTTCGCGGGCCTAGTGCTCGACGAGTGCGATCACGTCACCTTCCTGGACGAGGTCGCCCGCCTTCACCACGATGTCGACGAGCGTGCCCGTCCGTTCGGACCGCACCGGAATCTCCATCTTCATCGACTCGAGGATGACCAGGTCCGTTTCCGGTGTGACCGCCTCGCCTCGACGGACGAGCACGCTCGTCACGTTGCCCACGATCTCCGCAAGCACCTCTTCGGGCATCGGGAGCCTTCTTCCCTCGGTTCGCAGATGAGCGGTCTATTCGGACAATTCTAGAGCGACCCGCTTTCGTCTTGATTTTGTGCACGTTTCGCCGCTGGTCGGAGGCTGGGGACCCCCTATGTTTTGCGGTCTCCGTTGACGCTCTCAGGTGCTGATCGAAGAATCGTGTGCACGGAACCGTGATTGATTATCGGGGAGGCGCAATGGCCGGGCTGGACGTCAGCATCGAAAAGGTCGACTTTGAGAAGGCGTACCAGGACGCGATCGACGCCGGTGCGAAGATGCCGTGGGACATCGGTGCCCCGCAGCCGAAGCTCGTGGAGCTGGTGAAGGCCGGGGAGATCGGCGACGACGTGCTCGACGTCGGCTGCGGCCTCGGCGACAACGTGATCTACCTGGCCGCGCTCGGGCGGCGGGCGGTCGGCGTCGACATCGCGCCCAGCGCGGTCCGGCAAGCGGCCGAACGAGCGAAGGCGCAGGGCGTCGACGCCGAGTTCGCGGTGGCTGAGGCGACCAGCCTGGCTGGCTACGAGGGCCGGTTCGACACGATCATCGACTTCGCGCTCTACCACGGGCTCACGCCGGAGGCGCGGTTCAGCTACATCGACGCGTTGACCCGCGTCACGAAGCCGGGCGCCAGGCTGCACCTGTTCTGCCACTTCTCGATGGACCGGGGCGACGAGCTGCCTGAGGTCTTCCGGATCACCGAGGCGAGCCTGCGTGCGACCGTCGGAAAGACGTGGACGGTCACGCACATCGCGCCGACCGACTATTCCGCCGCACTCACCCCGGCGGAGCTGCACAAGGCCGTGCAGTCGATGGTGCCGACGCAGGAACTCGACGACGCGCGGATGGCCGAGCTTCCCGCTGATGAAGAGGGCCGTGCGGTGGTGAAGGTCTGGCAGCTGACCGCGATACGACCGTAACCCTTTTTTCTGGTGACCTTCCGGTCTTCGCCGCCCCGAACGCGATGGGGCGGCGAAGCCGCGTCGAAAGCCGCTTGATAGCGGGTCTGAATACGGTCGGCGGGAATGTGTTGCGCCGTCAACGGATAACCGATGAGAGGTGCGGGCTCGTGATCCGTGTGGATCTGATTCGACCAGTGACCGAGTTGCTTCGGGACAACGCCCGGCGGTTTCCCGAGAAGGTCGCGTTCGTCGATGCTCGACGCGCGGTCGGGTACGCGGAGCTGGAAGCGAGGACCCGCCGGATCGGCGCCGGACTGGCGGCGGCCGGGATCGAACGGGGAGACCGGGTCGCGCTCTTCCTGGACAACTCGGTCGAGGTCGTCGAGACCTACCTCGGCATCCTGCGCGCGGGCGCGATCGCCGTGCCGCTGAACCCGCACTCCTCCGATCACGAGCTCGGCTATCTGCTCGACGACAGCGGCGCCCGCCTGGTCGTCACCGATCCCGCACACCGCGAGCAGGTGACCCGGACGCTGGCCAGGGGCAGGGACTTCCAGCTCGTCGTCACGCGCACCGACGATCTCTACGAGTCGTGGGCGGCGACCGAGTCCGGGCAGGAGGCGCGCGACGGGCTGGGCCTCGACGAGCCCGCCTGGATCCTCTACACGTCGGGGACCACCGGCAACCCGAAGGGCGTGGTGTCCACCCAGCGCAACGCGCTGTGGTCGGTCGCCGCCTGCTACGCGCCGATCCCGTCGCTGTCGGCCGAGGACCGCGTCCTGTGGCCGTTGCCGCTGCACCACAGCCTCGCGCACATCGTGTGCGTCCTCGCCGTCACCGCGGTCGGTGCCACGGCTCGGATCATGGGCGGGTTCACGCCGGACGACGCACTGCGGCACCTGCGCGAGGACCGGTCCACCGTGCTGGTCGGTGTGCCCGCGCTCTACCACCACCTGGAACACGCGGCGCGCGGGCAGCGCTTCGAGGACCTCCGGCTCTGCCTGGTCGGGGGATCGGTGACCTCTCCCGATCTCCGTGCGGCCGTGGAGCGGACGTTCGGCGTCCCGCTGCTCGACGCCTACGGCAGCACGGAGACCTGCGGTGCGATCACCACGGGCGGCCTCGCGGTGCCGGGCCTCACCGTGCGCCTCGTCGACGACGCGGGCACCGACGTGCCCAGCGGCACCGAGGGCGAGGTCGTCGTCGGCAGCCCCGGCGTCGCGCTCGGCTACCACGAGCAGCCCGAGGCCACCGCCGAGGTGTTCCGCGACGGCTGGTACCACACCGGGGATCTGGCGCGGCGCGACGAGAACGGCTACCTGACGATCACCGGTCGCCGCCGCGAGCTCATCATCCGCGGCGGCGAGAACGTCCACCCGGCCGAGGTCGAGGACGTGATCCGCAAGGTGCCCGGCGTCGCCGACGTCGCGGTCGCCGGCCGCGCGCACGACGTGCTGGGCGAGGTGCCGATCGCTTACGTCGTGCCGGGCGACGAGGACCTCGACCCGGCCGCGGTCTTCGCCACGTGCCGCGAGTTCCTCGCGTTCTTCAAGGTGCCCGAGGAGATCTGCGCGATCGACGAGATCCCGCGCACCCCGTCGGGGAAGATCAAACGGCACCTGCTGGCCGAGCGGCCCGCGCGACTGCTCGCCACCGCGGACACCCGGCACGAGTTCGCGCCGGCGGCACCCGCGGCCGACAACGAGATCACCGCCGCGCTGCGCGAGCGGCTGGAGGGCACCGACGACCTCGCGTTCCTGATCGAGCTGATCCGTCGTGAGCTCGCGGAGCTGTGCGATGCGGGAAAGGCTCGTCCGGACACCGCTTTCCGGGCGCTGGGACTCACCTCCGTCACCGCCGTCGAACTGCGCAACCGGCTGACCGCGGCCACCGGACTGGAGCTGCCCGCGACCGTGGCGTTCGACCACCCGAACGCGGGTGCACTGGCCGAGCACCTGAGGGCGGAGCTGCTCGGCCTGCGCCCGAGCGTGCTGCCCGCGGTGCGGGTCACCGGATCACGTGAACCGATCGCGGTGGTCGGCATCGGCGTGCGCCTACCGGGTGGGGTGGCATCGCCCGAGGACCTGTGGGATCTGCTGGCGAACGGTCGCGACGTCATCGGTGACTTCCCCGATGACCGCGGCTGGGACGTCGACGCTCTCTACGACCCAGATCCGCACGCGCCGGGCAAGTCCTACACCCGCCGAGGCGGGTTTCTCGCCGACGCCGCGGAGTTCGACGCGGGGTTCTTCGAGATCTCACCGCGTGAAGCGCTGGCGATGGACCCGCAGCAGCGGCTCCTGCTGGAGACGTCGTGGGAAGCGCTGGAGCACGCCGGGATCGACCCGGCTTCGCTGCGCGGCACGGACGTCGGTGTCTACACCGGACTCATGAACCAGCACTACGGCACCGGGCGGGTGCCGGAGAGCGTCGAGGGCGTGCGGGCGATGGGCACCGCGACCAGCGTCGCCGCGGGCCGCGTCGCGTACGTGCTCGGCCTGCGCGGACCCGCGGTCGTGGTGGACACGGCCTGTTCGTCGTCGCTCGTCACGCTCCACCTCGCCGCGCAGGCCCTGCGGTCGGGGGAGTGCTCGATGGCGCTGGCGGGCGGCGCGACCGTGATGAGCACGCCGGAGTCCTTTGTGGACTTTTCACGGCAACAGGCGCTGGCCGCGGACGGCCGGTGCAAGGCGTTCGCCGACAGCGCGGACGGCACCGCGTGGGCCGAGGGCGCGGGCGTGCTGGTGCTGGAGCGGTTGTCCGACGCGCGGCGGAACGGGCACCAGGTGCTCGCGCTGCTGCGGGGGTCGGCGGTGAACCAGGACGGTGCGTCGAACGGGCTCAGCGCGCCGAACGGTCCCGCGCAGCAGCAGGTGATCCGGCAGGCGCTGGCGAACGCCGGCCTGACCGCGGCCGACGTGGACGCCGTCGAGGCGCACGGCACCGGCACGGCGCTGGGCGACCCGATCGAGGCGCAGGCGATCATCGCGGCCTACGGTCACGACCGCGCGCAGCCGCTGTGGCTGGGATCGTTGAAGTCGAACATCGGTCACGCCCAGGCGGCCGCGGGCGTCGCCGGCGTGATCAAGATGATCCTGTCGTTGCGGCACGGCGTGCTGCCGCGGACGCTGCACGTGGACGCTCCGTCGTCGAAGATCGACTGGTCCTCCGGCGCGGTCTCGCTCCTGACCGAGCAGCAGCACTGGCCCGAGCACGGCCGCCCGCGCAGGGCGGGCGTGTCGTCGTTCGGCGCCAGCGGTACCAACGCTCACGTCGTGCTCGAACAGGGTGACGCGGTCGCGCCGGCCGAAGGCACTGCGGCGACGACAGCACTCCCGATCGCGGTGTCGGGACGGAGCCGGGAGGCGTTGCGGGACCAGGCCGCGCGGTTGCGCGACGTGCTGAGCGACCAGGACGTGGGCGAGCTCGGCCGGGCACTCGTGTCGGACCGCACCGCGTGGGAACACCGCGCCGTGGTGCTCGCGGAGAGCATCGACCAGGCCGTGGCCGGGCTGGGCGTCGTCGCCGAGGACGGTTCGGCGCCGGACGTGCTGACCGGGGTCGCTGACGCGGACGGCAGGACGGTCTTCGTCTTCCCCGGCCAGGGCGCGCAGTGGGACGGCATGGCGCGCGGGCTGTGGGCCGCGGACGAGGTGTTCGCGGAACGCATGGAGGAGTGCGCGCGGGCGCTGGCGCCGCACGTCGACTGGTCGCTCGCGGACGTGGTCAACGGTGTGGCCGGCGCGCCGGGATACGACCGGGTGGACGTGCTGCAGCCCGTGACGTTCGCGGTGATGGTGTCGCTGGCCGCGGTGTGGCAGGCGCACGGCGTGCAGCCGGACGCGGTCGTCGGGCATTCACAAGGGGAACTGGCCGCGGCGTGTGTCGCCGGTGCGCTCCCGCTCGAGGACGCCGCCCGGATCATCGCGTTGCGCAGCAAGGCGATCGCCGCCGGACTGACCGGACGCGGCGCGATGCTGTCGGTGGTGGCGCCGGAGCCGGTCGTGCGGGACCTGGTGGCGCCGTGGGAGGACCGGCTGTGGATCGCCGCGGCCAACGGACCCGACGCGACGACCGTCTCCGGTGATCCGGACGCGCTGGTCGAGTTCGAGGCCGTGCTGTCCGGCAAGGCGATGCTGCGCTGGCGGCTGCCCGGTGTCGACTTCGCCGGGCACTCCGGCCACGTCGAGAGCATCCGCGACGAGCTGTTGCGCGCGTGCGAGGGAATCACGCCGCGCACGAGCCGCATTCCGTTCTACTCGACGGTGACCGGCGAGGTGCTGGACACGAGCGGCCTGGACGCGGAGTACTGGTACCGGAACCTGCGTCAGACGGTCCGGTTCGGTGCGACCACCGAGGCGCTGGCCGCGGCGGGGCACGGAGTTTTCGTCGAGGTCAGCACGCATCCGGTGCTGACCTCGAACATCCAGGAGATCGCGCGCGACGCCGTGGTGTGCGGCACGCTGCGCCGGGACACCGATGACCGGGCGCGGTTCGTGCGGTCGCTCGCGGAGCTGTTCACCCGCGGTGTGCCCGTCGACTGGGACGCGCTGCTGCCCGCGCGGACGCGGCGTCTCGCGTTGCCCACCTATGCGTTCCAACGCGATCACTACTGGCTGCCCAGCGCGGCCACCGGAGACCCGGCCGCGATCGGGCAGGCCGAGGCGTCGCACCCGTTGCTGGGTGCCGTGGTCGAGACACCGGAGTCCGGCGGCGTCGTGCTGACCGGCAGGTTGTCTCCCGCGGCGCAGCCGTGGCTGGCCGACCACGTCGTGTCCGGTGTGCCGACGGTGCCGTCGTCCGCGCTGGTCGACCTCGTCGTGCACGCGGGTGACCAGGTCGAGCACCCGGTGCTGGACGAGTTCGTGATCGAGAGCCCGATCGTCCTGCCGGACAACGGGTACGTGCGGGTGCAGGTCGCGGTCGGCGGCGCCGACGGGTCCGGCAGGCGCGCGGTGTCCGTGCACGCCAAGGCGGACGCCGGGCCGTGGATCCGGCACGCGACCGGTTTCCTGAGCGCGGGCGCCACCGTCGGTGGTGATCCGCTGCCGTGGCCGCCCGATGGTGCGCGGGCGGTCGAACCCGCCGAGCACTACGCGGCGCTCGCCGACCGGGGCGTCGGGCACGGCCCGGCGTTGCGGTGCCTGGAGAAGGTGTGGGTCCGCGGTGACGAGGTGTTCGGCGAGGCCCTGCTGCCGGAGCGGATGGACTCGGCGGGTTACGGCGTGCATCCGGCGTTGCTGGAGACCGCCGTGCAGCTGGTGCCCGCGGAACGGGATGCCGTGCCGGTGTCCTGGCAGCGGGTCGTGCTGCACGCGTCCGGTGCGACCTCGGTCCGGATCCGCCTGGCGGACAACGGTGTTGAGCTGACCGACGCGGACGGCAGGCCGGTGCTGACCGTCGGTGCGCTGGCGGCCGCGCCACTGGTGGCCGCTCGTCAGGACGACGCGCGGGACGCGTTGTTCGCGATCGACTGGGTGCCGTTCACCGGTGCGCGCGGCAGGACCGCGGCGTCGGGCTGGGTGCAGTTCGAGGTGCGGCCAGGCGATGTCGACGACGTGCGACGGGTGCGGCTGGCGCTCGGCGAGGCGCTGGCGGCCCTGCGGGAGTCCGGTCAGGAACGCCTCGTGGTGATCACCCGTGACGACACCGATCCGGCGGTCACCGCGGTGTGGGGTCTCGTGCGCGCCGCGCAGACGGAGAACCCGGACCGGATCATGCTGGCCGATCTCGGGCCGGACGGTCACCTCGACTTCGACCTCGACGCGCTCGCGGCCGCGGACGAGTGGCAGGTGTCCGTGCGCGACGGCCGGGTGTGCGTGCCCCGGCTGGTTCGCGCCGCGCACGAGCCGTCGTCCGGTGAGGTGCTCGATCCTGCGGGCACGGTGCTGGTCACCGGTGGCACCGGCACGCTGGGCGCGCTGATCGCCCGGCACGTGATCACGAACCACGGCGTGCGCAGTCTCGTGCTGGCGTCACGTCGCGGACTCGAAGCCCCTGGTGCCGCTGAACTTCAGGCCGAGCTCTCGGAGCTGGGCGCGCGGGTCGAGATCGTGGCCTGTGACATCGCCGAGCGCGACCAGGTGCGGGCACTGCTGTCGTGCGCGCCCGCCGACGCCCCGCTGACCGCGGTGGTGCACACCGCGGGTGTGCTGGACGACGGCGTCGTCACCGCACTCACCCCGGAACGCTTCGACGCGGTGCTGCGCCCGAAGGCCGACGCCGCGGTGCACCTCGACGAGCTGACCCGCGGTCTCGGCCTGGCCGCCTTCGTGTTGTTCTCGTCGGCGTCCGGCGTGTTCGGCAACGGCGGGCAGGGCAACTACGCGGCCGCCAACACGTTCCTCGACGCCGTCGCGGTGCGCAGGCGTGCCGCGGGTGAGGCCGCGGTGTCCCTCGCCTGGGGTTACTGGGGGCAGACGAGTGCGCTGACCAGCGGCCTCGGCCAGGCGGACATGGCCAGGATGGCCAGGCAGGGCATGAAACCGCTGGGATCCGCGCAGGGGGTGGTGCTGTTCGACCTCGGCCTCACGTCGTCTCGCGCGACGCTGGTGCCCGCCGCGCTGGACGTCGCGGCCCTGCGCCGGATGGCGGCGACCGGGCCGGTGCCATCGGTGCTGCGCGGTCTGGCGGGACGTGGTCGCAGCACGGCGAGGGCAGCGACCGGACTGGCCGCCAGGCTCTCCGGGCTGGCCGAGCCGAAGCAGCTGGACCTGCTGGTGGACGTCATCAGCGCGGAAGCCGCCACCGTGCTGGGTGGCGGTCGTGATCTGGTGCGGCGCACGCGGGCGTTCAAGGAGATGGGGTTCGACTCGCTCACGGCGGTCGAGCTGCGCAACCGGCTGAACGCGGTGACCGCGCTGCACCTGCCGACCACCCTGGTCTTCGACTACCCGAATCCGGCCGCGCTGGCCGCTCACCTGAGGGCCGAGCTGGTCGGGACGACCGCAGGGCCGGTGACGGCGGTCGCGTCGACGGTGACGGCTGAGCCGATCGCGGTGGTGGGCATCGGTGTCCGGCTGCCCGGCGGTGTGTCGAGTCCCGAGGAGCTGTGGGAGCTGCTGGCGCGTGGCGGTGACGTGATCGGCGACTTCCCGGCCGATCGCGGCTGGGACGCCGACGCCGTGTACGACCCGGATCCCGACGCGCCGGGGAAGTCCTACTCGCGCAGCGGCGGGTTCCTCTCCGGTGTGGCCGACTTCGACGCCGGGTTCTTCGGGATCTCGCCGCGTGAGGCGCTGGCGATGGATCCGCAGCAGCGGTTGTTGCTGGAGACGTCCTGGGAGGCGCTGGAGCGCGCCGGGGTCGATCCGGCCGCGTTGCGCGGCGAAGCGGTCGGTGTCTACACCGGACTGATCAACAACAACTACGTCGGCATTCCCGGTATCGGCACCGAGCTGGACGGGCATCTGCTCACCGGTGGTGCCTCGAGCGTCGCCGCGGGCCGGGTGTCCTACGTGCTGGGTGTCGAGGGTCCTGCGGTCACGGTGGACACGGCGTGTTCGTCGTCGTTGGTGGCGATTCACCTGGCATCGCAGGCTTTGCGGTCCGGTGAGTGCACGATGGCGCTGGCGGGCGGCGCGACCGTGATGGTGACCTCGGATCCGTTCATCGAGTTCTCCCGGCAACGCGGGTTGGCCGTGGACGGCCGGTGCAAGGCGTTCGCCGACGGGGCCGACGGCACCGGCTGGGGCGAGGGTGTCGGCGTGCTCGTGCTGGAGCGGCTGTCCGACGCGCGGCGCAACGGCAGGCGGATTCTCGGGCTCGTGCGGGGATCGGCGATCAACCAGGACGGTGCGTCGAACGGCCTGACGGCGCCGAACGGTCCGTCGCAGCAGCGGGTGATCAGGCAGGCGCTGGCCAACGCCGGTGTGTCCGCCGCCGAGGTCGACGCGGTCGAGGCGCACGGGACCGGCACCACCCTGGGTGATCCGATCGAGGCGCAGGCGTTGATCGCGACCTACGGCCAGAACCGCGCCGAGCCCCTGTACCTGGGGTCGTTGAAGTCCAACGTCGGCCACCCGCAGGCCGCGGCCGGGGTCGCGGGCGTGATCAAGATGCTGCTGGCGATGCGGCACGGCGTGCTGCCGCCGACGCTGCACGTCGACGCGCCGTCGTCGAAGATCGACTGGTCGGCCGGATCGGTCTCGCTGGTCACCGAGGCGGCCGACTGGCCGTCGACCGGACGTCCGCGCCGCGCGGGAGTCTCGTCCTTCGGGGTCAGCGGTACCAACGCTCACGTCGTTCTCGAGGAAGCGCCTCCGGTCGTCGACGTCGAGGTGACGCCTGCCCACGAGACGGCATTGCCCGTTGTGGTGTCGGCGCGTTCCACGGCTGCCCTGCAGGGGCAGGCGGCGCGACTGGCGGACTTCGCCGAGGACTCGAGTGCCTGTCTGACCGAGATCGCGGGAACGCTGGCAGGGCGATCGTCCTGGGAGTACCGCGCCGTGGTCGTGGCCGAGGACCGCGCCGAAGCCGTTGACGGTCTGCGGGCGCTGGCCGAGGGGCGTTCTGCGTCGAGTGTGGTGTCGGGCGTGGCTGACGTGTCGGGCAAAACCGTCTTCGTCTTTCCCGGGCAGGGCGCGCAGTGGGTGGGGATGGCCCGTGGGTTGTGGGCCGCTGATCCGGTGTTCGCCGCGCAGATGGCTCGGTGTGAGCAGGCGTTGGCTGCCGTTGTCGACTGGTCGTTGGCCGATGTGGTGCACGGTGTTGACGGTGCGCCGACGATTGACCGGGTTGATGTGGTGCAGCCGGTGTCGTTCGCGGTGATGGTGTCGCTGGCCGAGGTGTGGTGTTCCCGCGGGGTGACTCCGGACGCCGTGGTCGGGCATTCGCAGGGTGAGTTGGCAGCCGCGTGTGTGGCCGGTGCGTTGTCGTTGGAAGACGCTGCGCGGATTGTGGCGTTGCGCAGCAAGGTGATCGCGGCGGAGCTGGCCGGCCGGGGCGGCATGATGTCGGTCGCCGAGCCGGTGGATCGGGTGGCCGAGCGTCTGACCGGCCGGGTGGAGATCGCCGCGGTGAACGGACCCGAGTCGGTGGTCGTCGCCGGTGATCCGGACGCCCTCGACGAACTGCGGCAGCGGTGCCTGGACGACGGTGTGCGGGCTCGGTTGATCCCGGTGGACTACGCGTCGCACACGTGGCACGTGGACGCGATTCGTGAGCGGCTGGCGGAGTTGCTGGGCGGCATCGCTTCGAGTGCACCGGTGGTTCCATGGCTGTCCACTGTGGACTTCGAGTGGGTCGATGGGCCGGTCGACGCCGGTTACTGGTACCGGAACCTGCGGCAGCGGGTCCGGTTCGCGGACGCCATCGGCCTGCTCGCGAACGAGGACTTCGGCGTGTTCGTCGAGGTGTCGAGCCATCCGGTGCTCACGTCGAGCATGCAGGACGTGGTCGGCACGCGCGGCGTGATTTGCGGGACGCTGCGCCGCGACCAGGACGAACCGCGGAGGCTGCTCCAGTCGCTCGCCGAGCTGCACGTGCGCGGTGTTGCGGTCGACTGGGCGCTGCCCGCGGGCCGGGTCGAGCTGCCCACGTACGCGTTCCAGCGGGAGCGGTACTGGCTGACGCCGCCCGCCGGTGCGGGTGACCTGAGCGGGGTGGGGCTCGCCGGCACCGGGCACCCGTTGCTGGGTGCGGTGGTCGAGTCCCCGGACGGCGTGCTGCTGAGCGGGCGGATCTCACTCGGCACGCACGGGTGGCTGGCCGACCACGCGGTCTCGGATGTCGTCATCGTGCCCGGCACCGCGCTGGTCGAGATGGCGATCCACGCCGGTGACCAGGTGAACCACCCGGTGCTGGACGAGCTCGTCATCGAGACGCCGCTGCGACTCGCGGAGGGCGACGTGCTGCGGCTGCAGGTCGCGGTGAGCGACGCGGACGCGACCGGCAGGTGCCCGGTCACCATCCACTCGCGGCCGGACCGCGAGACGGGTGAGTGGACCCGGCACGCGACCGGCTTCCTCGCCGCGGGCTCCGCCGCCACCGGAGCGGACCTGACCGCGTGGCCGCCGCGAGACGCGGCGCCGATCGAGCTCAGCGAGTTCTACGACGAGCTGGCCGGCCGCGGCTACCACTACGGCCCGGCGTTCCGCGGGCTGACGGCCGCGTGGGTGCGCGGCGAGGAGATCTTCGCGGAGGTCGGTCTCCCCGAAGGCGTGGACGCGGCGGGTTTCGGCATCCACCCGGCGCTGTTCGACGCCGCGTTGCACGCCGGAGCAGTGACCACAGTGGACAGTGCGTCCGCCGACGAGAGCCAGGTGGCGCTGCCGTTCGCCTGGAACGGCGTCGTGCTGCGGGCGACCGGCGCCACCTCGGTGCGGGCACGGGTGGTGAACCACCCGGACGGCCTGCGACTCGACCTGGCCGACCCGCTCGGCGAACCGGTGCTGTCGATCTCCGCGCTGGTCACGCGAGCGACTCCGCTGGCGCAGCTCGGCGAGAGCCGCGACCGCGAGGTGCTGTACGCGGTCGACTGGACGCCGCTGCCGCTGGAGCTCACCGACACCGCCGGCGTGGTCGTCACGAATGTTCAGGACCTCACGGCGTTGCCGGAAACGCCGCCGTGGCTGGTGCTGCCGGTCGACGGCACCGAACTGGTCCGCGACGCGTTGTCGCGGGTGCTGGCCGTGCTGCAGGAAGTGTTGGCAGACCCGAGGTGGAGCTCGACCCGGCTGGCGGTGTGGACCCGCGGCGGTGTCGTGGCCAAGCACGGTGACGTGGTGGATCCGGCGGTCGCGGCCGTGTGGGGCCTGGTCCGGTCGGCGCAGACCGAGTGCCCGGAACGGGTGCTGCTGGCCGACGCGGACACGCTGCTGGGGCTCGACGTGGTGGCCGCGGCGGGGGAGTGGCAGGTCGCGATCCGCGACGGGATCGCGTACGCGCCCCGGCTCGCCCGCGCGGGCGGCGGCCTGCGACCGTCCGGCGTTCCGTGGGTGCTCGACACGACGGGTGCCGGGACGCTGGACAACCTGGCGCTGCTGCCGTGCCCGGATGCGTCGGCGCCGTTGGGCGCCGGCGAGGTGCGGGTGGACGTCCGCGCGTGTGGCCTGAACTTCCGCGACGTGCTGACCGCGCTCGGCATGTACCCCGGTGCGGCGAGCATGGGCGGCGAAGGCGCGGGTGTCGTGCTGGAGGTCGGTCCAGGGGTGACCAGGTTCGCGCCCGGCGATCGGGTGATGAGCCAGGACCTGCTGTTCGGACCGGTCGCGGTGGTCGAGGAACGGCTGCTGGCAACGGTTCCCGACGGGTGGTCGTTCGAACAGGCCGCGGCGACGCCGGTCGCGTTCCTCACCGCGTTCTACGGCCTGAGCGTGCTGGCCGGGGTGACGGAGGGCGAACGCGTGCTGGTGCACGCGGGTGCCGGCGGCGTCGGCATGGCCGCCGTGCAGCTGGCGCGCTACCTGGGCGCGGAGGTGTTCGCGACCGCGAGCACCGGCAAGCACGACGTGTTGCGCGCCATGGGCTTGGCCGACACGCACATCGGTGACTCCCGCTGCGTCGACTTCGAGCAGCGGTTCCGCGACGCCACCGGCGGTCGCGGTGTCGACGTGGTGCTGAACTCGCTCACCGGTGAGTTCGTGGACGCCTCGGCGCGGCTGCTGGCCGTCGGCGGCCGGTTCATCGAGATGGGCAAGACCGACATCCGCGACGCCGGGGCGTTCCCCGGTGTGCGGTACCAGGCTTTCGACCTGCGCGAGGCAGGGCCGGACGCGATCGGCCGGATGCTCCGCGACCTCGTCGTCCTCTTCGAGGCGGGCGCGCTCCGGCCGTTGCCGATCACCGTGTGGGACATGGGCGAGGCGCCGGACGCGTTCCGGCACATGGCGCAGGGCAAGCACGTGGGCAAGAACGTGCTGCGGGTCGGGCGGCCGCTCGACCAGGACGGGACCGTGCTGATCACCGGCGGCACCGGCACGCTCGGTGGACTGACCGCACGTCATCTCGTTGCCGGACACGGCGTTCGGCACGTCGTGCTGGCGTCGCGACGCGGACCAGATGCGCCGGGTGCCGACGGCCTGCGGGCCGAACTGGAGGGGCTCGGGGCGCGGGTGGACGTCGTCGCGTGCGACGTCTCGGACCGCGCGCAGGCCGAGTCGCTGCTGGCCGGGATCCCGGCGCTGACCGGCGTCGTGCACACCGCGGGCGCTCTGGACGACGGAGTGGTCAGCGCGCAGAACCCCGACCGCATCGACGCCGTGCTGCGCCCCAAGGCGGACGCGGCGGTGCACCTCGACGAGCTCACCCGAGGCAGGGACCTCGCCGCGTTCGTGCTCTTCTCCGCGGCGGCGGGTGTGCTGGGTGGTGCGGGCCAGTCCAACTACGCCGCGGCCAACACCTTCCTGGACGCGCTCGCTCAACGCAGGCGCGCCGCGGGCGAGGCCGCCACGTCGGTCGCCTGGGGCTACTGGGCCGAGACCAGTGAGCTGACCGCGAACCTCGGCGAGGCGGATCTGGCGCGCATGGCGCGAGCGGGTGTTCGCCCGCTGGAGTCGGCGCAGGGCATGGCTCTGCTCGACGCCGCACTGGTGTCCCCGCGTGCCGCGCTGGTGCCGATCGCGCTCGACGTGGCCGCGCTGCGCAGGCAGGCGGTGCCGTCGATCCTCAGCGGACTGGCCGGCCGGAGCCGGAAGGCGGCGAGCTCCGAGAAGGCCGCGACCGGGCTGGTCGCGCGACTCGCCGCCCTGCCGCGTGACGAGCAGGTCGCCGCGCTCGTCGAGCTGGTGCGCACCGAGGCGGCCGCCGTGCTCGGCGGTGCGCCCGACCTGGTGCGGGCGACCGGCGCGTTCCGGGACGCCGGGTTCGACTCGCTCACCGCGGTGGAGCTGCGCAACAGGCTCACCGGGATCACCGAGCTGCAGCTGCCCGCGACACTGGTCTTCGACCACCCCAACCCGGCGAACCTGGCCGAGCACCTGCACGGCAGACTGCTCGGCTCGGCCGCCGAGGCCGTGCGCGTGGCGGCGCCGGTGGCGTTGCAGGAGCCGATCGCGATCGTCGGGATCGGCGTCCGGCTGCCGGGCGGGATCTTCGGACCCGACGAGTTCTGGGACCTCCTCGCCGCCGGCGGCGACGTCATGGGCGGCTTCCCGGAGGACCGCGGCTGGAACGTCGAGACGCTGTACGACCCGGACCCGGACGCGCCGGGGAAGTCCTACACCCGCAGCGGTGCGTTCCTCGATCACGCGGCCGAGTTCGACGCGGCGTTCTTCGGGATCTCGCCGCGTGAGGCGTTGGCGATGGATCCGCAGCAGCGGTTGTTGCTGGAGACGACGTGGGAGGCGCTGGAACGTGCTGAAATCGATCCGACCTCGTTGCGCGGCAAGGACATTGGTGTCTACACCGGACTGATTTACCACGACTACGGCACCGGCGAGGGAGCCGTGCCGGAGGGCCTCGAGGGACACCGGGTGGCCGGCGCCGCGGGCAGTGTCGCCGCGGGACGCGTGTCGTACGTGCTCGGACTCGAGGGACCCGCGGTGGTCGTCGACACGGCGTGCTCGTCGTCGCTGGTGGCGCTGCACCTGGCCGCTCAGGGCCTGCGGCTCGGCGAGTGCTCGATGGCGCTCGCGGGTGGTGCGACCGTGATGGCGACACCGCAGACGTTCGTGGACTTCTCCCGGCAGGGCGGGCTCTCCGTCGACGGGCGCTGCAAGGCGTTCGCCGATGCCGCGGACGGCACCGGCTGGGCCGAGGGTGTCGGTGTGCTCGTGCTCGAACGGTTGTCCGACGCGCGGCGCCACGGTCGCCAGATCCTCGGTGTGGTGCGGGGTTCGGCGATGAACCAGGACGGCGCGTCGAACGGTCTGACGGCGCCGAACGGTCCGGCTCAGCAGCGGGTGATTCGTCAGGCGCTGGCGAACGCCGGTGTCCCGGCCGCGGAGGTCGACGTCGTCGAGGCGCACGGGACCGGTACGACGCTGGGCGATCCGATCGAGGCGCAGGCGGTGATCGCGACCTACGGGCAGGACCGCGCGCAACCGTTGTGGCTCGGCTCGGTGAAGTCCAACCTCGGGCACACCCAGGCCGCCGCCGGTGTGGTCGCGGTGATCAAGATGCTGCTGGCCATGCGGCACGGTGTTATGCCGCGCACGCTGCACGTGGACGCCCCGTCGTCGAAGGTCGACTGGTCCGCGGGGTCGGTCTCGGTGCTGGCCGATCATCGTGAGTGGCCGCGGGACGGTCATCCGCGCCGCGCGGGCGTGTCGTCGTTCGGTGTGTCCGGGACGAACGCGCACCTTGTCCTGGAGGAGGCGCCGGACGTTGAGGCTCCTGCAGTGTCTGATGTGGACGGTGTGGTACCGCTGGTGGTGTCGGGCCGATCGGCGGATGCGTTGCGGGGTCAGGCTGCTCGGTTGGCTGAGGTCGACGCGGGTGTTGGTGAGTTGGCCGGTTCGTTGGTGGGGCGGTCGTTGTGGGAGCACCGCGCGGTGGTGCTGGCTGAGGATCGTGACAGTGCTGTTGCCGGGTTGCGGGCGTTGGCTGAGGGGCGTTCGGCTTCCGGCGTGGTGACCGGTGTCGCCGATGGGCTCGCCGGGAAGCTGGTGTTCGCGTTCACGGGTCAGGGTGCGCAGCGGTCCGGTATGGGTCGTGAGTTGTACGAGGCCTATCCGGTGTTCGCGGCGAGGTTCGATGAGGTGTGTGCTGCGCTGGGTACTCCGGTGCGGGATGTGGTCTTTGGTGAGCCGGATGGTCGGCTTGATCAGACGGTGTTCACGCAGCCCGCGTTGTTCGCGTTCGAGGTCGCGTTGGCTGCGTTGTTGGAGTCCTGGGGCATGCGCCCGGAAGTGCTGGTGGGCCACTCGATTGGTGAGTTGAGCGCCGCCTACGTGGCTGGTGTGTGGTCGCTGCCGGACGCGGCGAAGCTGGTGACGGCGCGGGCCGGGTTGATGCAGGCGTTGCCCGAGGGCGGCGCGATGGCGGCGGTCGCGGCGACCGAGGACGAGGTTCTCGAGGTGTTGGCGTCGTGGGACGGTGCGTGTGTCGCGGCGGTGAACGGCGCGTCCTCGGTGGTGATCTCCGGGACGGCGGAGGCCGTGGCCGGTGCGAGCGCGGTGCTGGTCGAGCGCGGCCACCGGGTCAAGCCGCTGCGGGTGAGTCACGCGTTCCACTCGGCGCTGATGGAGCCGATGCTGGCCGAGTTCCGCGAGGTGGCCGAGTCGGTCGAGTACCGGGAGCCGCGGATTCCGATCGTGTCCACGGCGGGCGGTGACATGGGCACGCCCGAGTACTGGGTGCAGCAGGTGCGCCGCCCGGTGCGGTTCGCGGACGCGGTCGCGACGGTGGCGCAGCAGGGTGATCGGGTGTGGGTGGAGGTCGGCCCCGACGGGGCGTTGACGGCCATGACGCCCGACGCGGCCGCGATCGCCTTGTGCCGCAGGGACAAGCCCGAGGTGACCACGCTGCTCACCGGGCTGGCGGAGCTGTTCACGCGGGGCGTGCCGACCGACTGGACGCACCACCTGCCCGAGTCGTCCGGCCGGGTCGTCCTGCCGACGTACGCGTTCCAGCGCGAGCGGTACTGGTTCACCCGGTCCGGCGGGACCGGCGACCTGGCCGCGGTCGGGCTGAACCCGGCCGAGCACCCGTTGCTGGGTGCCGTGATGGAGTCGCCCGCGGGCCTGACGCTGACCGGCCGGATCTCGCTCGCCACACACGCCTGGCTGGCCGATCACGCGGTGTCCGGTGTGGTGATCGTTCCTGGCGCGGCGTTGGTGGACATGGCGATCCACGCCGGTGACCGAGTCGAGCACCCCGTGCTGGACGAGCTCGTGATCGAGGCACCGATGCGGCTGACCGAGGCGACCGTGCTGCGGGTCCAGGTGAGCGTCGCCGAGGTCGACGGGACCGGCCGGCGACCGGTGGAGATCCACTCCTGCTCGGACGGCGACTGGGTCCGCAACGCGACCGGGTTCCTCGCTCCCGACAGCCCACCGGTCTCCACTGCACTCGCGGTGTGGCCACCCGAGGGCGCCGAAGCCGTTGGGCTCGGCGGCTTCTACGAGACGTTGACGGAGCGCGGTTACGAGTACGGGCCGGTGTTCCAGGGGCTGACCGCGGCGTGGGTGCGCGGCGACGAGGTGTTCGGCGAGGTCACCCTGCCCGATCCGGGCGACGCCACTGGGTTCGGCATCCACCCGGCGCTGCTCGACGCGGCACTGCACACGGGCGCGGTCGTGGACGAGCCCGAGGAGACGGGAACGGTGAAGCTGCCGTTCGCGTGGAACCGGGTCGCGTTGCACGCGAACGGTGCGACCGCGGTGCGGGTGCACGCCGTCGAAGGTCCGGACGGGCTCTCGCTCGAACTGTCCGACGCGGACGGCCGCCTCGTGCTGACGGTCGGGTCGCTGGTGACCCGCACGATTCCGGCGGGCGAGCTCGCGGTGACCGCGAAACGGGGCCAGGACGCGCTGTACGTCGTGGACTGGACGACGCTCGCCGTGGCACCCCGCCCACTGCCGGACGGTGCCGCGTGGCGCGTGGTGCACGCCGGCACCGACGTGCCGGGAGGTGCGGAGCCCGAGCGCACGAGGGTGGTGCTGGCACAGGTGCTCGATGCGCTGCAGGGATTTCTGGCCGACCCGGCGTCGAACCGGTTGCTGGTCACGACGTCCCGTGCGGTCGCCGTGGACGCGACTGAGGCGGTCGACCCGGTGGCGGCGGCGGTGTGGGGCCTGGTGCGGGCGGCGCAGGCGGAGAACCCGGACCGGATCGTGCTGGCGGACCTCGACTCGCGGATCGACGTCGACCCGGACGAGCTCGCCGATCTCGGCGAGTGGCAGGTCGCGGTGCGCGGGGACCGGATCCACGCGCCACGCCTGGCCCGTGCGGGCGGCGAGCTCCGGCCCGCTGACGACGGACCGTGGGTGCTCGACACGACCGCAGCGGGGACACTGGAGAACCTGGCACTGGTGCCGCACCCGGAGGCGCTGGCGCCGCTGGGTGGCGGCGAGGTGCGGGTGGACGTCCGGGCCTGCGGCCTGAACTTCCGCGACGTGCTGATGGCGTTGGGCATGTACCCCGGCGAGATCAGCCTCGGCGGCGAAGGCGCCGGTGTGGTGGTCGAGGTCGGCCCCGAGGTCACCGCGTTGCGGCCGGGGGACCGGGTGATGGGGCTCGGGCTCGCGTTCGGACCCGTGGTGGTCGCGGACGGACGGCTGCTCACCCGCATCCCGCCGCACTGGTCGTTCGAGCAGGCCGCGGCGGTGCCGACGGCGTACCTCACCGCGTTCTACGGGCTGCGCGTGCTCGGTGGACTGACCGAGGGGGAGCGCGTGCTGGTGCACGCCGGTGCGGGCGGCGTCGGCATGGCGGCGGTGCAGCTGGCCCAGCACTTCGGTGCGGAGGTGTTCGCCACGGCGAGCACCGGGAAGCACGACGTGTTGCGGGCCATGGGACTGGACGACGCGCACATCGGTGACTCGCGGAGTCTCGAGTTCGAGCAACGCTTCCGCGACGGTGTCGACGTGGTGCTGGACTCGCTCGCGGGTGAGTTCGTGGACGCGTCGCTGCGGTTGCTGCGTCCGGGCGGCCGGTTCCTGGAGATGGGCAAGACGGACGTCCGGGACGCGGCAGAAGTTGCTCGCCGTCACGACCGGGTGCTCTACCAGGCGTTCGACCTCGTGGAAGCGGGGCCGGTCCTGATCGGGCAGATGCTGGGCGAACTGGTGACCCTGCTGGAAAGCGGCGCGGTGCGGCCGTTGCCGCTGACGGTGTGGGACATCCGGCAGGCGCCGGACGCGTTCCGGCACATGGCGCAGGCCAAGCACGTCGGCAAGAACGTGCTGCGGATCGGACGGTCGCTCGATCAGGACGGGACCGTGCTGATCACCGGTGGCACCGGTGCGCTGGGTGGTTCGGTGGCCCGGCACGTGGTGACCGGGCACGGGGTCCGCGACCTCGTGCTGGCGTCCAGGAGCGGAGCGGAGGCTCCCGGCGCGGCCGAGCTGCGGGCCGAGCTCGAACAGCTCGGAGCGCGGGTCTCGTTCGTAGCCTGCGATGTTGCCTCCCGCGCGCAGGTCGAGACGTTGCTGGCCGGGATTCCGAACCTCACCGGCGTCATCCACACCGCGGGTGTGCTCGACGACGGCCTCGTCACCGCGCTCACCGCGGAACGGATGGACACCGTGCTGCGGCCCAAGGTGGACGCCGCGGTGCACCTCGACGAACTGACCCGTGGCCGGGATCTGGCGGCGTTCGTGTTGTTCTCCTCGGCTTCCGGCGTGCTCGGCAGCGGTGGTCAGGGCAGCTACTGCGCGGCCAACACGTTCCTCGACGCGGTCGCCGAACGGCGCCGCGCCGCGGGTGAGTCCGCGACGTCTCTCGCCTGGGGCGCCTGGGAAGGCGGCATGGTGGCCCGGCTCGGTGAGACGGACCTGGCCAGGATGGCGCGATCCGGCATGCGGGCGCTCGACCCCGCACTGGGCATGGAGCTGCTCGACGCGGGCATCACGTCGCCCCGGCCGGCGCTCGTGCCGATCGACCTCGATCTCGCGGCGCTGCGCAAGCAGGCGGCGACGGGCGCGCTGGCGCCGATCCTGCGCGGCCTCGCCGGGCGCACCCGGCGCACCGCGAGCGTCGCGCAGGCGTCGACCGGTCTCCTCGCGAAGCTGGTCGCCCTGCCGGAGTCCGAGCAGATCGGCACGCTGGTGGAGCTCGTCCGGACCGAGGCGGCTGCGGTGCTCGGAGGTTCGACGGATCTGGTGCGGGCCAACGGCGCGTTCAGGGACGCCGGGTTCGACTCGCTGACCGCGGTCGAACTGCGCAACCGGCTCACGTCGCTGACCGAGGTCACGCTCCCCGCGACGCTCGTGTTCGACTACCCCAATCCCCAGGCTCTCGCGGAACACCTGCACGGCCAGCTCGTCGACGGCGCGGGTCCGCAGTCCGTCGTCCTGCCGATGGTGCTCACCGCGCTGGACACCGCGGCGAACCTCATCGACCGCTTCGCAGGGTCCACTTCGGACGCTTCGCACATCCGACTGAAGCTCCGCGGCATCTTCGACGGCCTCGGCGACCGCAACGAGCTGAGCGACATCGAAGACGCAACAACGGAAGACCTCTACGACATCCTTGATCAAGAACTCGACGCGATCTAGCGGAGTGATGTGGTGATGGAAAGTGATGACAAGGCGATCGCTTACCTCAAACGGACCGCTGCTGAGTTGCGTCAGACCCGGCAACGCCTGAGCGAGATCGAAGCGAGCAGGGTCGAGCCGATCGCGGTGGTGGGCATCGGTGTCCGGCTGCCGGGTGGCGTGGCCAGCGCCGAGGACCTGTGGACCGCACTGGCGAACGGCGCTGATCTCGTGGGTGACTTTCCCGCCGATCGCGGCTGGGACGTCGACGGCTTGTACGACCCGGATCCGGATGCGCCGGGGAAGTCCTACACGCGGCGGGGTGGTTTCCTCACCGGTGCGGCGGAGTTCGACGCGGGGTTCTTCGGGATCTCGCCGCGTGAGGCGTTGGCGATGGATCCGCAGCAGCGCCTGCTGCTGGAGACGTCCTGGGAGGCGCTCGAGCACGCCGGGATCGACCCGACCCGGCTGCGTGGTGAGGCAGTCGGTGTCTACACCGGACTGATCACTCATGACTACGCCACGCTGGGTGGCGCGAACGAGGCGGTGGAAGGACTGCGAGCCGCGGGCAGTGCGGGCAGCGTGGCCGCGGGCCGGGTGTCGTACGTCCTGGGTGTCGAAGGTCCTGCGGTGACGGTGGACACGGCGTGTTCGTCGTCGCTGGTGGCGATTCACCTGGCGGTGCAGGCGTTGCGGTCCGGCGAGTGCCGGATGGCGCTCGCGGGTGGCGCCACGGTGATGGCGACGCCCGAGGCGTTCGTCGAGTTCTCCCGGCAGCGCGGCCTCTCCGCGGATGGGCGTTGCCGTGCGTTCGCCGAGGGTGCGGACGGCACCGGGTGGGCCGAAGGTGCCGGTGTCGTGGTGCTGGAGCGGTTGTCCGACGCACAGCGCACTGGCCGCCGGATCCTGGGCGTGATCCGGGGTACCGCGGTCAACCAGGATGGTGCGTCGAATGGTTTGACGGCGCCGAACGGGCCCGCGCAGCAGAAGGTCATCACCCAGGCGTTGACGAACGCCGGGTTGTCGGCCGGTGACGTGGACCTGGTGGAGGCGCACGGCACCGGCACCACCCTGGGTGATCCGATCGAGGCTCAGGCGTTGATCGCGGCTTATGGCCAGAATCGTGAGACGCCGCTGTACTTGGGGTCGTTGAAGTCGAACATCGGCCATGCGCAGGCTGCGGCCGGTGTTGCCGGTGTGATCAAGATGATTCTGTCGATGCGGCACGGTGTCATGCCGCGGACGCTTCACGTGGATGCGCCGTCGTCGAGGATCGACTGGTCGGCTGGTGCGGTGGAGTTGTTGACTGAGGCGCGTGAGTGGCCGTCGTCCGGCCGCCCGCGTCGTGCTGGTGTCTCGTCTTTTGGTGTCTCTGGGACGAACGCGCACGTGATCGTGGAGGAGGGGCCGCCCATCGAGCCTCCTGCGGTGTCTGCTGTGGACGGTGTCGTACCTCTGGTGGTGTCGGCTCGGTCGGCGGCAGCGTTGCAGGAGCAGGCTTCCCGGCTGGCTGAGGTTGACGCGGGCGTCGGCGATGTTGCTGGTGCCTTGCTCGCCCGGCCGTTGTGGGAGCACCGCGCGGTGGTGCTGGCTGGTGATGGGGACGAGCTACGTGATGGTCTGCACGCCTTGGCTGAAGGGCGTTCTGCTCCTGGTGTGACGACCGGTGTGGCTGATGCCGCGGGTAAGACCGTGTTCGTCTTTCCTGGGCAGGGCGCGCAGTGGGCCGGGATGGCCCGTGGGCTGTGGGCTGCTGACCCGGTGTTCGCCGCGCGGATGGCCGAGTGTGAGCGGGCCCTGGCTCCGGTTGTCGACTGGTCGTTGGCGGATGTGGTGCACGGTGTTGATGGTGCGCCGACGATTGACCGCGTTGACGTGGTGCAGCCGGTGTCGTTCGCGGTGATGGTGTCGCTGGCGGCGGTGTGGCAGGCGTGTGGGGTTCGGCCGGATGCGGTGGTCGGGCATTCGCAGGGTGAGTTGGCAGCCGCGTGTGTGGCTGGTGCGTTGTCGCTGGACGATGCTGCACGGATTGTGGCGTTGCGCAGCAAGGTGATCGCGGCGGAGCTGGCCGGCCGGGGCGGCATGATGTCGGTCGCCGAGCCGGTGGATCGGGTGGCCGAGCGTCTGACCGGCCGGGTCGAGATCGCCGCGGTGAACGGACCCGCTTCAGTTGTGGTGGCTGGTGATCTGGACGCGTTGGAGTCGCTGCGGGTCGCTTGTGAGAGCGATGGTGTTCGGGCTCGACTGATCCCCGTTGACTACGCGTCGCACACCTGGCACGTGGACGCGATCGAGGAACAGCTGGCTGAGCTGTCCGGCGTGGGCGCGCCGACGGTGCCGTGGTTGTCCACCGTGGATGTCGAGTGGGTGACGGGTCCGGTCGAGTCGGGCTACTGGTTCCGGAACCTGCGGCAGCAGGTGCGGTTCGCGGACGCCGTCGGCCAGCTGGCGGACCAGGGTTTCGGTGTGTTCGTCGAGGTGTCGAGCCATCCCGTGCTGACCTCGTCCGTGGAGGACGTCGTCGGTCCCGGCAAGGTCGTGTGCGGGACGCTGCGGCGGGACCAAGACGAGTCGCGGAGGCTTCTCCAGTCGCTCGCTGAGTTGTTCGTGCGGGGTGTGCCGGTCGACTGGAGCCGGTACGTGCCCGAGGGCGGGCATGTCGAGCTGCCGGCGTACGCGTTCCAGCGGGAGCGGTACTGGCTGGCAGCTGCTCCCGGCACGGGTGATCTGGCCGGGCTGGGTCTGCGAAGTGCCGGGCATCCGTTGCTGGGTGCGGTGGTCGAGGTTCCTGAGTCGGGGTGGTGTGGTGCTGACCGGCCGGGTGGCGGTGGGTGCGCATCCGTGGCTGGCTGATCACGCGATCTCCGGTGCGGTGCTGGTGCCCGGTGCGGCGTTGGTGGAGATGGCGATCCACGCCGGTGACCAGGTGAGCTGTCCGGTGCTGGACGAGCTGGTGCTCGAGGCGCCGTTGCGGTTGGACGGTGTCACGCGGGTGCAGGTGAGCGTGGGCGAGGTCGACGCCTCGGGGCGGCGGCCGGTGTCGATTCATTCCTGTGTGGACGGTGGCGAGTGGGTCCGGAACGCGATCGGGTCGCTGGCCGTTGACGGCTCGGCTCAGGACGTGGACTTCTCGGTGTGGCCGCCGGAGGGTGCGCGGCCGGTGGAGCTGGCTGAGTTCTACTCGTCGTTGGCCGAGCGCGGCTACGACTACGGCCCGGCCTTCCAGGGGCTCAGCTCGGTGTGGGTGCGGGGGAGTGAGGTCTTCGGCGAGGTCGTGCTCCCGGACGCCACGTCCCCCGCTGGTTTCGGCATCCATCCCGCGTTGCTCGACGCGGCGCTGCAGGGTGCTTCCGTTGCCGCGCCGCCGGCCGAGGACGGCTCGGTCTCGATGCCGTTCGCCTGGAACGGGGTCGTGCTGCACGCGACCGGTGCGGCCGCGGCGCGACTGCGTCTCGTGGCGACCGCGGACGCGATCGAGCTCAACCTCGCCGATGCGACCGGGCGCCCGGTGCTCTCGATCGGGTCGATCGCGATGCGGCAGGTGCCGGTGGAACGACTGGCCGGTCAGCGATCCCGCGGCACCTCGTTCGGCATCGACTGGGAGTGTCTCCCGACTGCCGAAAGTGCGCCGGACCTGCCCGAACTCCCGCTCACCGTGCCCGATGAGGTGCCTCCGTGGGTGGTGACGCACGCCGCGATCACCGAGTTCTCGCAGGACGAGGTGAGCCGGATCTCCGCTCTGCTGCACGACTTCATCACCGAGCCGGCGTGGAGCACCGCCCGCCTCGTGGTGACCGTGTCCGCGAGCGTTGCGGTCGACCCGACCGACGCGGTCGACCCGGTGCAGGCCGCGGTGTGGGGACTGGTGCGCAGCGCCCAGGCCGCCAACCCCGGCCGGATCCTGCTCGCCGACGTCGACCTGGCGGACGGACCGGGATTCGACCCGGACGAGCTGGCCGAGGCCGGTGAGTGGCAGGTCGCGGTCCGCGACTCGCGGATCTGGGTGCCGAGGCTCGTGTCCGCAGGCCAGGACTCGACAGGCGGTGCCGGGCTGGACCCGGCGGGGACGGTGCTGATCGCCGGGACGCTCGCCGAGATGGCCGCGCGCCACCTCGTCGTTGAGCACGGAGTCCGTTCGCTGGTCCTGGCTTCTCCGGATGATCTTGGCACGGAGGTCGTGGCCGAGTTGGAGGCGCTCGGGGCACGGGTGGTCGTCTGCGATGGTCCTGATCGCAGTCAGGTGGAGGCGTTGCTCAGCCGGGTGCCGGGCGACGCTCCGCTGACCGGTGTTGTGTACGCGGACGCGTCCCCGAACGCGGACTTCCTGCTGCAACTGGACGAGCTGACCCGCGGTGTGGACCTCGCCGCGTTCGTGGTGTTCTCCTCGGCGAGCGCGCTACTGGGTGGTGGCGAGGTGGTAGGCGCGACCAGCGCGTTCGTCGACGCGGTCGCGCAGCGGCGCCGGGCGGCCGGCGAGACCGCGGTGTCGGTGGCCTGGGGATCGGAGCAGGTGAGGGCGGGGGTGCGCGTCCTGCCGCTGGATGCCGGTCCGGAACTGCTGGACGCGGCGCTGGTGTCCGCGCGGCCACTGCTGGTCGCAGTCGCACTGGACGTTGCGACGGTGCGGCGGCACGCCGGGACTTCCGCACTGCTGAAGCGCTTCGCCGGTCCTGGCCGCCGCGTCGCGCACGCGGCCGTCGGCGACTCGGGCCTGCTGGGACGGCTCGCCGGCCTGGCTGAGGCCGAGCAGCTCGCCCTGTTGACCGAGTTGGTGCGGGCTGAGGCCGGGTCGGTGCTGGGTGGTGGTTCGGATCTGGTGGGTTCGGGCCAGGCGTTCAAGGACGCCGGGTTCGACTCGTTGACCGCCGTTGAGCTGCGGAATCGGTTGACGGCGGTGACCGGTGTGCGGTTGCCCGCGACTTTGGTGTTCGACTATCCGAACGCGTCGGTGCTTGCCTCGCACCTGCGTGCGGAGCTGGGTGGCGAGGCTGATGCGGCGCGCGTGGTGCGAGCCGCTGTCGCGGTCTCGCAGGAGCCGATCGCGGTGGTGGGTCTGGGGATCCGGCTGCCGGGCGACGTGACAGGGCCCGACGAGCTGTGGGAACTGCTGTTGCGCGGCGCGGACCTGGTCGGCGAGTTCCCGTCGGATCGTGGCTGGGACGTCGACGGCTTGTACGACCCGGATCCCGACGCGCCGGGCAAGGCGTACACCCGCGGCGGAGGATTCCTCGGGCAGGCGTCGGCGTTCGACGCGGCCTTCTTCGGGATCTCGCCGCGTGAGGCGCTGGCGATGGATCCGCAGCAGCGCCTGTTGCTGGAGACGACGTGGGAGGCGCTGGAACGCGCGGGAGTCGACCCGACTTCGCTGCGGGGCAAGGACATCGGCGTTTACACCGGACTGATCCACCACGACTACGGCTCGACCAGCGGTGAGCTTCCGCCCGGTGTCGAGGGTCTGCTGATGGCGGGCAACGCCGGCAGCGTCGCGGCCGGTCGGGTGTCGTACGTGCTGGGTGTCGAGGGTCCGGCGGTCATGGTGGACACGGCGTGTTCGTCGTCGTTGGTGGCGATTCACCTGGCGTCGCAGGCACTTCGCTCGGGCGAGTGTTCGATGGCGCTCGCGGGCGGCGCGACCGTGATGGCGTCGCTGGACGGGTTCATCGAGTTCTCCCGGCAGCGCGCGCTCGCGGCGGACGGCCGGTGCAAGGCGTTCTCGGAGTTCGGCGACGGGTTCGGCATGGCCGAGGGCGTCGGCGTGCTGGTGCTGGAGCGATTGTCGGACGCGCAGCGCAACGGTCGGCGGATTCTGGCGGTGGTGCGGGGTTCGGCGGTGAACCAGGATGGTGCGTCGAATGGTTTGACGGCGCCGAATGGTCCTGCGCAGCAACGGGTGATTCGTCAGGCGTTGGCGAATGCCGGGTTGTCGACCGGTGATGTGGATGTGGTGGAGGCACACGGCACGGGCACCTCGTTGGGTGATCCGATCGAGGCGCAGGCTCTGCTGGCCACCTACGGCCAGGACCGTGAGACGCCGCTGTACCTGGGGTCGTTGAAGTCGAACATCGGTCACGCGCAGGCTGCGGCCGGTGTCGCTGGTGTGATCAAGATGATTCTGTCGATGCGGCACGGTGTCATGCCGCGCACGCTGCACGCGGAGACACCGTCGTCGAGGATCGACTGGTCGGCCGGTTCTGTCGAGTTGCTGACCGCGGCACGTGAGTGGCCGTCGTCCGATCGTCCGCGTCGTGCTGGTGTGTCGTCCTTCGGTGTGTCCGGGACGAACGCGCACGTGATCGTGGAGGAAGCGCCGCCTGCCGGGTCCGTCTCAGTGTCTGATGTGGACGGTGTGGTGCCGCTCGTGCTGTCGGGCCGGTCAGCGGAGGCGTTGCGAGGTCAGGCTGCTCGGTTGGCCGGTCTTGACGCTGGTGTTGGCGAGTTGGCTGGTTCGTTGTTGGGGCGGTCGTTGTGGGAGCACCGGGCGGTGGTGCTGGCGGCTGATGGGGACGGGCTTCGTGATGGTCTGCGGGCGTTGGCTGAGGGTCGGTCGGCTCCCGGTGTGGTGACCGGTGTCGCCGATGGGGCTGCCGGGAAGCTGGTGTTCGCGTTCACGGGTCAGGGTGCGCAGCGGGCTGGCATGGGCCGTGAGCTCTATGACTCGTATCCGGTGTTTGCTGAGAAGTTCGACGAGGTGTGTGCTGCGCTGGACACCGAACGTTCGGTGCGGGACGTGGTCTTCGGTGAGCCGGATGGCCTACTTGATCAGACGTTGTACACGCAGCCTGCGTTGTTCGCGTTCGAGGTTGCGTTGGCTGCGTTGTTGGAGTCGTGGGGTGTGCGGCCGGATGTGCTGGTGGGGCATTCGATTGGTGAGCTGAGTGCTGCGCACGTGGCCGGTGTGTGGTCACTGCCGGATGCGGCCAAGCTGGTCACGGCTCGGGCGCGGTTGATGCAGGCGCTGCCCGCTGGTGGGGCGATGACGGCGGTCGCTGCCACCGAGGACGAGGTTCTCGAGGTGCTGGCCGGTCGTGATGGTGTGGGTGTCGCGGCGGTGAACGGTCCGTCTTCGGTGGTGATCTCCGGGACTGCGGAGGCTGTTGCCGAGGTGGGGCGGGTGTTCGTCGAGCGGGGCCGGAAGGTCAAGCCGTTGACGGTGAGTCACGCGTTCCACTCGGTGTTGATGGAGCCGATGCTGGACGAGTTCCGTGAGGTCGCTGAGTCGATCGAGTACCTGGAGCCGAGGATCCCGATCGTCTCGACGGCGGGTGGTGACCTGTGCACGCCGGACTACTGGGTGGAGCAGGTGCGCAAGCCGGTGCGGTTCGCGGACGCGGCGACGTCGCTGCGGGATGCGCGGTGGGTGGAGGTCGGACCGGACGGTGTGCTCACCGCGATGGTCCGCGATGTGCTCGGTGATGTGGTGGCGGCTGCGTTGTGTCGTCGGGACAAGCCCGAGGTCGCCACGCTGCTCGGTGGGCTGGCGGAGTTGTTCACGCACGGCGTGCCGGTCGACTGGACGCACCACGTTCCCGAGCCGTCCGGCCGGGTCGAGCTGCCGACCTACGCGTTCCAGCACGACCACTACTGGCTCACCGCGAGCAAACAGGTCGGTGACCTCGCCGGAGTCGGACTCACGTCGGCGGACCACCCGTTGCTGGGCGCGGTGGTCGACGCCCCGGACGGTGTCGTGCTGACCGGCCGGATCTCGTTGTCGACGCACGCGTGGCTCGCTGATCACGCGGTCGCGGGTGAGGTGTTTGTTCCCGGCGCGGCGTTGGTGGAGATGGCGATCCACGCAGGCGATCGGGTCGGGCACCCGGTGCTGGACGAGCTGGTGCTGGAGATGCCGTTGCGGTTGAGCGAGACGGGTGCGCTGCGGCTGCGGGTCGGCGTCGGCGAGATCGACGCGACCGGACGCAGGTCCGTGACCGTCCACTCGCGACCGGACAGCGGAGACGGCGAGTGGGCGCGGCACGCGGCCGGTCTGCTCGCGACCGAGGCTCCCGGGGCCCAGCACGACTTCACCGACTGGCCGCCGCCGGGTGCGGAACCGGTGGGGCTCACCGACTTCTACCAGGGCGTGACCGGCCGCGGCTACGACTACGGCCCGGCGTTCCAGGGCCTCACCGCGGCCTGGGTGCGCGGCGACGAGGTGTTCGGCGAGGTGACGTTGCCGGAGGGGATTGACCCGGCCGGGTTCGGCATCCACCCCGCACTGCTCGACGCCGCGCTGCACACCGGTGCCGCGGGCACGACGGAGACCGCCGACGACGGAACGGTCCGGCTGCCCTTCGCCTGGAACCGCGTCGTCCTGCACGCGACCGGGGCCCGTCAGCTGCGGGTGCGGGTGGTGCGTGCGGCGGAGTCGTTCGGGCTCGAGCTGGCCGACCCGCTCGGCGCGCCGGTGCTCTCGGCGGGTTCGCTGGTGTCGCGGTCCGTGCCGGTGGCGCAGCTGTCCGGTGTGACGCACCAGGACGGGCTGTTCGCGGTCGAGTGGACCACCGCGCCCGCGACGGGCGCACCCTGCGCGGTCACGGTGATCACGGACGGGCTGACCGGGCTCAGCGGCGACTGGTTGCTGTTGCCCGCGGAGTCCGATGTGGACATCGCGGACGAGACGGAACGGGTCCGCGAGCTGGTGGGACGAGTGCTGTCGGTCCTGCAGGAGTTCATCACGGATCCAGCGTTCGCCTCGTGCAGGATGGTCGTGGCGACCCGCGGTGCGATGGTGGTGGACCCCGCCGACCAGGTCGATCCGGCCGCCGCCGCGGTGTGGGGCCTCGTGCGCGCGGCGCAGGCGGAGAACCCGGACCGCATCGTGCTCGCGGATCTCGACGAGGGTGCCGTCGAGCTGGACCTCGACGGGCTCACGGCCGCGGGCGAGTGGCAGGTGGCGGTGCGCGGCGACCGGATCTCCGTGCCCCGCCTGGCCCGCGCTGACGCGGACGGCCTGCAGCCACCGGCGGAAGGGCCGTGGGTGCTGGACACGACCGCCGCGGGAACGATCGAGAACCTCGCACTGGTGCCGTGCCCGGACGCGTTGGCGCCGTTGGGGTCCGGCGAGGTGCGGGTCGCCGTTCGGGCGTGCGGCCTGAACTTCCGCGACGTGCTGATGGCGTTGGGCATGTATCCCGGCGAGGTCAGCCTCGGTGGCGAAGGCGCGGGCGTGGTGCTCGAGGTCGGTACCGGCGTGACCTCGCTGGCACCTGGCGACCGGGTGGTGGGCGCCAGCCTGGCGTTCGGTCCCATCGCCGTCACCGAGGAACGGTCGCTGGCGAGGATTCCGGCCGGATGGTCGTTCGAGCAGGCCGCGTCGGTGCCCGCCGCGTTCCTCACCGCCTCGTACGGGCTCACGGTCCTCGGTGGGCTGTGCGCCGGTGAACGCGTGCTGGTGCACGCCGGTGCGGGTGGCGTCGGCATGGCAGCCGTGCGGCTGGCCCAGCACCTCGGGGCCGAGGTCTTCGCGACGGCCAGCACCGGCAAGCACGCCGTGCTCCGTGAGATGGGGCTCGACGACGACCACATCGGCGACTCCCGGACCTGTGAGTTCGAGCAGCACTTCCTGGCCGCCACCGGAGGCGAGGGCGTCGACGTCGTGCTGAACGCGCTGGCAGGCGAGTTCGTGGACGCGTCGCTGCGGTTGCTGCGTCCGGGCGGCCGGTTCCTGGAGATGGGCAAGACCGACGTCCGCGACGCCGCGGCCGTCGCCGAAGCGCATGCGGGTGTGCTGTACCAGTCGTTCGACCTGCAGGAGGCGGGCACCGACGCGATCGGGCGGATGCTGCGCTCGCTGGTCGAGTCGTTCGAGTCCGGTGACCTCCGGCCGTTGCCGATCACGGTGTGGGACATCAGGAAGGCGCCGGACGCGTTCCGGCACATGGCGCAGGCCAAGCACGTCGGCAAGAACGTGCTGCGGCTCGGGCGGCCGCTCGATCGGGACGGGACCGTGCTGATCACCGGTGGCACCGGCACGCTCGGCGCGCTCACCGCCCGGCACGTGATCGCGCACCACGGCGTGCGCAGCGTGGTGCTCGCCTCGCGCCGGGGCGAGGGCGTGCCGGGCGCCGCTGAGTTGCGGGCCGAACTGGAGGACCTGGGTGCGCGGGTGGAGTTCGTCGCCTGCGACGTCGCGGACCGCGACCAGGTCAGGGCGATGCTCGCCTGCGTTCCGGCAGACGCCCCGTTGACGGGGATCGTGCACACCGCCGGTGTGCTGGACGACGGTGTGATCACCGCGCTCACCCCGGAGCGGGTGGACGGGGTGCTGCGTCCCAAGGCGGACGCGGCGCTGCACCTCGACGAGCTGACCCGCGGCACGGATCTAGCGGCCTTCGTGGTGTTCTCCTCGTCGTCGGGCGTGCTCGGCAGCGGTGGCCAGGGCAACTACGGCGCCGCGAACACCTACCTCGACGCGCTGGCCGAACGCAGGCGCCGCGCGGGTGAGGCGGCCGTGGCGTTGGCCTGGGGCGCTTGGGAAAGCGGGATGGCCGGTCAGCTCAGCCACGCCGACCTCGCGCGGATGGCCCGCTCCGGCATGCGGGCGCTCGACGCGGAACGCGGGATGGCGCTGTTCGACGCCGGTCTTCGTGCGGCCCGAGCGACGCTCGTGCCGACGCTGCTGGACATCGCGGCGATCCGGCGGCACGCCGCAGCAGGGCAGGTACCGCCGCTGTTCCGTTCGCTGGCGGGAGCCGGACGACGGGCCGCGGGCACTGCGGACGCGGGCTCCGGCCTGCTCGTGCGGCTGCGCGCCATGCCGGAAGCGGAGCAGACGACCGCGCTGGTCGAGCTGGTCCGTGCCGAGGCGGGCGAGGTGCTCGGTGGCGGTGCGGACCTGGTGCGGCCGGGGCAGGCGTTCAAGGACGCCGGGTTCGACTCGCTCACGGCGGTCGAGCTGAGGAACCGGCTGACCGCGCTGACCGGAGTGCCGTTGCCCGCCACGATGGTGTTCGACTACCCGAACCCCGTCGCACTGGCGGAACACCTGCGCGGTGCGCTGACCGACCAGGCGCCGGTGGTGGGACCGGTGGTGGCCGCCACGACCTCGTCGCAGGAGCCGATCGCGATCGTCGGTCTCGGGCTGCGGCTGCCGGGCGGTGTCTCCGGGCCGGAGGAGCTCTGGGAGGCGCTGGTCCGCGGTGCCGACCTGGTGAGCGAGTTCCCGTCCGACCGAGGCTGGGACCTGGCCGGGCTGTACGACCCGGATCCGGACGCGCCGGGCAAGGCGTACACCCGCGCGGGTGGGTTCGTGCGACAGGTCGCCGACTTCGACGCGGACTTCTTCGGTGTGTCTCCGCGCGAGGCGCTGGCGATGGACCCCCAGCAGCGGTTGCTGCTGGAGACGACTTGGGAAGCGCTCGAGCGCGCCGGCGTCGACCCGACTTCCCTGCGGGGCCAGGACGTCGGTGTCTACACGGGACTGACGTCGAACAACTACCTCAGTCTCGTCGCGTCCGGCACCGAGCTCGACGGCTACCTGATGACCGGCACGACCTCCAGCGTGGCCGCTGGGCGCGTGTCCTACCTGCTGGGCGTCGAGGGACCTGCGGTGACGGTGGACACGGCGTGTTCTTCGTCGCTGGTGGCGATTCACCTGGCGGCGCAGGCACTTCGGTCCGGCGAGTGTTCGCTGGCGCTGGCCGGCGGCGCCACGGTGATGGCGACACCGGGCGGGTTCATCGAGTTCTCCAGGCAGCGCGGACTGTCCCCCGACGGGAAGTGCAAGTCGTTCGCCGAGGGAGCCGACGGCACCGGCTGGGGTGAAGGTGCGGGCGTCCTGGTGCTGGAGCGGTTGTCCGACGCGCAGCGCAACGGCAGGCGGATTCTGGCCGTGGTGCGGGGTTCGGCGGTCAACCAGGACGGTGCGTCGAACGGCTTGACGGCACCGAACGGCCCGGCTCAGCAGCGGGTGATTCGTCAGGCTTTGGCGAACGCCGGTGTGCAAGCCGCCGAGGTCGACGTCGTCGAGGCGCACGGCACGGGTACCGCGCTGGGTGATCCGATCGAGGCGCAGGCCGTGATCGCGACCTACGGCCAGAACCGCGAGGCCCCGCTGTACCTGGGGTCGTTGAAGTCGAACATCGGGCACATCCAGGCGGCGGCCGGTGTCGCAGGCGTGATCAAGATGGTGCTGTCACTGCGGCACGGTGTCATGCCGCGCACGCTGCACGTCGACGCGCCGTCGACCAAGATCGACTGGTCGACCGGGTCCGTGTCGCTGCTGACCGAGGCGCGGGAGTGGACTGCGAACGGGCATCCCCGTCGCGGCGCTGTCTCCGCGTTCGGTGTGTCCGGTACGAACGCGCACCTGGTGCTGGAGGAGGCACCGCCCGTGCCGCCACCTGCAGTGTCCGGTGTGTCCGGTGTGGTGCCGTTGGTGCTCTCAGGGCGGTCTGCGGCCGCGTTGCGCGGTCAGGCTGCTCGGCTGGCCGAAGTCGACGCGGGTGTGGGCGAGGTGGCTGGCGCCTTGCTCTCGCGGTCGTTGTGGGAGCACCGGGCGGTGGTGCTGGCGGCTGATCGGGGCGAGGCCGTAGATGGCCTGCGTGCGTTGGCTGAGGGGCGTGCTGCCTCGGCTGTGGTGAGCGGTGTCGCTGACGTGTCGGGCAAGACGGTGTTCGTCTTTCCTGGGCAGGGCGCGCAGTGGGTTGGGATGGCTCGCGGCTTGTGGGCAGCTGACCCGGTGTTCGGTGCTCGGATGGCCGAGTGTGAGCGTGCTCTGGCTCCGTTCGTCGACTGGTCGTTGGCCGATGTGGTGCACGGTGTTGATGGCGCCCCGACCATTGACCGGGTTGATGTGGTGCAGCCGGTTTCGTTCGCCGTGATGGTGTCGCTAGCTGAGGCCTGGCGTTCCCGTGGTGTGGCACCGGACGCGGTGGTCGGACATTCGCAGGGTGAGTTGGCCGCGGCGTGTGTGGCTGGCGCGTTGTCGTTGGAGGATGCGGCGCGGATTGTTGCTTTGCGCAGTCAGGTGATCGCGGCGGAGCTGGCTGGCCGTGGCGGGATGATGTCGATCGCTGAGCCGGTGGAGCGGGTGGCCGAGCGTCTCACCGGTCGGGTCGAGATCGCCGCGGTCAACGGACCCGCTTCGGTGGTGGTGGCTGGTGATCTGGACGCGTTGGAGTCGCTGCGGGTCGGTTGTGAGAGCGATGGTGTTCGGGCTCGACTGATCCCCGTTGACTATGCGTCGCACACCTGGCATGTGGATGCGATTCGCGAGCGTCTGGCGGAGTTGCTGGACGACATCGCGTCGAGTGCCCCGGTCGTTCCGTGGCTGTCCACTGTGGATGGCGAGTGGATCAACGGGCCGGTGGACGCTGGCTACTGGTTCCGCAACCTGCGGCAGCGGGTCCGGTTCGCGGACGCCATCGGCCAGCTGGCGAACGAGGGTTTTGGTGTGTTCGTGGAGGTGTCGAGCCATCCGGTGCTGACTTCGTCCGTGGAGGACGTGGTCGGTCCTGACCGGGTGGTGTGCGGGACGTTGCGGCGGGATCAGGACGAGTCGGCGCGATTCGTCCAGTCGATGGCGGAGCTGTTCGTGCGGGGCGTGCCGGTCGACTGGACCCGGTTCGTGCCCGAGGGCGGCGAGTTGGAACTGCCCACGTACGCGTTCCAACGCGCTCGGTTCTGGCCGGAGCCCGCGGAAGCCGATGCCGATCCGGCGGACACCGAGTTCTGGCAGGCCGTCGAACGGCAGGAGCTCGCCGGGCTCGGTGACGAGGAACTGCAGTCCGCGCTCGCGCCCGCGTTGCCGGTGCTCGCGTCGTGGCGTCGCCGGCGCAGGGAGCAGACGGAGCTCGACTCGTGGCGGTACGGCGTCACCTGGACGTCGCTCGCGGACGGCGACGCGAGCCTGTCCGGGGCCTGGCTCGTCCTGGTGCCCACCGGGTTCGGCGACGACGAGTCGGTGCTCGGCGCGGTCGACGCGCTCTCCGAGCACGGAGCCCAGCCGAAGGTCGTCACGGTGGGACCGGACGACGAGCTCGGTCTCACCGGCGACTTCGCGGGCGTGCTGTCGTTCCTGGCGTTCGCCGAGGAGCCGGGCGCGGCGACCGAAGCGCTCACGCCGGGACTCGCCATGACCGTGAAGCTGGTGCGGGCGGGTGTGTCCGCACCGCTGTGGTGCGTCACGCGCGCCGCGGTCTCGACCGGGCCGGACGACCAGGAGGTGAGCCCGGCGCAGGCCGCGGTGTGGGGACTCGGGCGCGTCGCGGCACTCGAACACCCGCGGGACTGGGGCGGGCTCGTCGATCTTCCACCCGTGCTGGACGAGCAGGCGAAACGACGGCTGTGCGCGGTGCTGACCGGCACCGAGGACCAGGTCGCCATCCGGGCGTCGGGAGCGTTCGGGCGCAGGCTGGAGCGCGCCGCCTGGACGACAGGTGCACCGTGGCGGCCGACCGGCACCGTGCTGGTCACCGGCGGAACAGGTGCGCTGGGCACGTCGGTGGCGCGGTGGCTGGCAGGCAACGGCGCCGAGCACCTGGTGCTCACGAGCAGGCGGGGACCGGACGCACCGGGCGCGGGCGAACTGACCGCCGAACTCACCGCGCTCGGCGTGCAGGTCACCGTGGCGGCCTGTGACGTGGGTGATCGGGCCCAGTTGGCCGCCCTGCTGGAGCAGGTGCCGGACGTCCGCGCCGTGTTCCACGCCGCGGGCATCGACCGGCCGGCCACGTTGTCCGAGATGGATTTCGCGGACTTGGCCGACGTGTTGTCCGCCAAGGCATCGGGCGCGCTGCACCTCGACGAGCTGCTCGGTGCGTCGGTCGACGCGTTCGTGCTGTTCTCGTCGGGCGCGGGCGTGTGGGGCAGCGGGTTCCAGGGTGCGTACGCGGCGGCCAACGCCTGTCTCGACGGTGTGGCGTTGCGCCGGCGGGCCAGGGGCATGTCCGCCTTGTCGATCGCCTGGGGTGCTTGGGGCGGCGGCGGCATGGTGCACGAATCGGGCGAGGAGCAGCTCAACAGCCGAGGCGTCGTCGCGATGGCGCCGGACCTCGCGGTGGCGGCGCTGAGCAGGGCGCTCGACCAGGACGAGCCGACGGTGACGGTGGCGAACGTGGACTGGGACCGGTTCGTCCCGTCGTTCACCTGGGAGCGACCGGCCGCGCTGTTCGACGGGCTCGTCGAAGCCGTGGCCGAACCCGCGGCGTCGGACGAGGTCTCCGTCCTGCGGGCCAGGCTGGAGTCGTTGCCGCGCGCAGACTGCGAACGAGAGCTCGTCGACCTCGTGCGCACCTGCGCCGCGGCCGCGATCGGGCATTCGTCGTCCGGTCAGATCGAGCCGAAGCGACCGTTCAAGGACGCCGGGTTCGACTCACTGGCGGCGGTGGACCTGCGGAACCGGCTGCGCGCGGCGACCGGTGTCGTGCTGCCCGCGACGCTGATCTTCGATCACCCGACGCCGGTGGCGGTCGCGCGACAGCTGCTCGGTGAGATCGCGGGCCGGGACGACGGCGTGGTGACCGAGTCGTCGGTGCTGGGCCAACTCGATGCGCTCGAAGGCGTGCTGGTCGCTGCCGGTGGGCTCGGCGGGGACGTGCGGGCGCGGTTGACGGGACGGCTGCAGGCGATCTTGTCGGGCTGGGTCGGCTCCTCGTCGGACGACGTCGCGGACCAGCTCGAGAGCGCCTCCGACGACGAGATCTTCGCCTTCATCCGATCCGAGCTCGGGCGCGAGTCGTAACCAGCTGACGTGCACCATCTGACGATCCGGAGAGTGGTTTTCCATGGCTACGACCGACGAGCTTCGTGACTACCTGAAGTGGGTCACCGCGGACCTGCACCAGACCCGTCAGCGGTTGCAGAAGATCGAGTCGGCCGGGCGGGAACCGATCGCTGTCGTCGGCATCGGCGTGCGGCTGCCGGGCGGCATCGAGAGCCCGGACGACCTGTGGCGGCTCGTGTCGGGCGGCGGTGACGCGGTGGGTGACTTCCCCGCCGACCGCGGCTGGGACGTCGACGCGCTGTACGACCCCGACCCGGACGCGGTGGGCAAGTCCTACACCCGTCAGGGCGGCTTTCTCCGCAACGGCACGGAGTTCGATGCGGGGTTCTTCGGGATCTCGCCGCGTGAGGCGTTGGCGATGGATCCGCAGCAGCGGTTGTTGCTGGAGACGTCGTGGGAGGCGCTGGAACGGGCGGGTGTCGACCCGACCGCGCTCGAGGGCCAGAACGTCGGTGTCTTCACCGGGTTCACCGCCAACGAGTACATGACTCTCGCGGATGGCCGGTCCGAACTGGACGGGTTCCGGCTGACCGGTGGCAGCGCCAGTGCCGCGGCCGGCCGGGTGTCGTACGTGCTGGGTGTCGAGGGTCCCGCGGTGACGGTGGACACGGCGTGTTCGTCGTCGTTGGTGGCGATTCACCTGGCGTCGCAGGCACTTCGGGCCGGTGAGTGCTCACTGGCGCTGGCCGGCGGTGCGGCGGTGATGGCGACGCCGACCGGGTTCCTCGAGTTCTCCCGGCAACGGGGCCTGGCGGCCGATGGCCGGTGCAAGTCGTTCGCGGACGCCGCCGACGGGACCGGCTGGTCCGAGGGTGCGGGTGTGCTGGTGCTGGAGCGGTTGTCGGACGCGCAGCGCAACGGTCGGCGGATTCTGGCTGTGGTGCGGGGTTCGGCGGTGAACCAGGATGGTGCGTCGAATGGTTTGACGGCGCCGAATGGTCCTGCGCAGCAACGGGTGATTCGTCAGGCGTTGGCGAATGCCGGGTTGTCGACCGGTGATGTGGATCTGGTGGAGGCGCACGGCACCGGTACGGCGTTGGGTGATCCGATCGAGGCGCAGGCTCTGCTGGCCACCTACGGCCAGGGGCGTGAGACGCCGTTGTGGTTGGGGTCGTTGAAGTCGAACGTCGGCCACGCGCAGGCTGCGGCCGGTGTCGCCGGTGTGATCAAGATGATCCTGTCGATGCGGCACGGTCTCATGCCGCGCACGCTTCATGTGGATGCGCCGTCGTCGCAGATCGACTGGTCAGCGGGTGCGGTCTCGTTGTTGACCGAGGCGCGTGACTGGCCTTCGTCCGATCGTCCGCGTCGGGCCGGGGTGTCCGCCTTCGGTGTGTCCGGGACGAACGCGCACGTGATCGTGGAGGAAGCGCCGGACGCTGAGTCTTCTGCGGTGTCTGATGTGGACGGTGTGGTGCCGCTGGTGGTGTCGGGCCGGTCGGCGGATGCGTTGCGGGGTCAAGCTGCTCGGTTGGCCGAGGTCGACGCGGGTGTCGGTGAGGTGGCTGGCGCGCTGCTGGGGCGGTCGTTGTGGGAGCACCGGGCGGTGGTGCTGGCCGAGGATCGTGATGGCGCTGTTGCGGGATTGCGTGCGGTGGCCGAGGGGCGGTCGGCTTCCGGTGTAGTGACTGGCGTGCCCGGCGCTGCTGAGAAGACGGTCTTTGCCTTTACTGGTCAGGGCGCGCAGCGGTCCGGCATGGGGCGTGAGCTGTACGAGGCCTATCCGGTGTTCGCTGAGAAGTTTGATGAGGTGTGCGCTGCCCTGGGCACACCGGTGCGGGACGTGGTCTTTGGTGAGCCGGATGGTCGGCTTGATCAGACGGAGTTCACGCAGCCCGCGTTGTTCGCGTTCGAGGTTGCGTTGGCTGCGTTGCTGGAGTCCTGGGGTGTGCGGCCGGATGTGCTGGTGGGGCATTCGATTGGTGAGCTGAGTGCTGCGCACGTGGCCGGTGTGTGGTCACTGCCGGATGCGGCCAAGCTGGTCACGGCTCGGGCGCGGTTGATGCAGGCGTTGCCTGCCGGTGGGGCGATGGCCGCGGTCGCCGCCACCGAGGACGAGGTACTCGAGGTGCTGGCCTCGTGGGACGGTGCGTGTGTCGCGGCGGTGAACGGTCCGTCCACGGTGGTGATCTCCGGGACCGCGGAGGCGGTGGCCGGTGCGGCCGGGGTGCTGGCCGGGCAGGGCCGGAAGGTCAAGTCGTTGACGGTGAGCCACGCGTTCCACTCGGCCTTGATGGAACCGATGCTGGACGAGTTCCGCGAGGTCGCCGAGTCGATCGAGTACCGGGAGCCGCGGATCCCGATCGTCTCGACGGCGGGTGGGGATGTGCGCTCACCGGACTACTGGGTCGAGCAGGTGCGCAAGCCGGTGCGGTTCGCGGATGCCGTTGCCTCACTCGAGGGTGCCTGGGTGGAGATCGGGCCGGACGGTGTGCTCACCGCGATGGTCCGGGACGTGCACGGTGACGTCGTGGCGGCGGCGTTGTGCCGCCGGGACAAGCCCGAGGTCGCCACGCTGCTGACCGGGCTCGCGGAGCTGTTCGCCCGCGGTGTGCCGGTCGACTGGACGCACCACGTTCCCGAGCACCGCGGGCACCTGGAGCTGCCGACCTACGCGTTCCAGCGCGAGCGCTACTGGTTGACCAGGTCGGGCGCCGGGGATCTGCCGGGGACCGGGCATCCGTTGCTGGGTGCGGTGGTCGAGGTTCCTGAGTCGGGTGGTGTGGTGCTGACCGGCCGGGTGTCGGTGGGTGCGCATCCGTGGCTGGCCGACCACACGATCTCCGGCGCGGTGCTGGTTCCCGGTGCGGCACTGGTGGAGATGGCGATCCACGCAGGCGACCAGGTGGACCACCCGGTGCTGGACGAGCTGGTGCTCGAAGCGCCGCTGCGGCTCGACGGTGTCAGGCGGGTCCAGGTGAGCGTGGGCCAGGTCGACGCCTCGGGGCGACGGCCGGTGTCGATTCACTCCTGTGTGGACGGTGGTGAGTGGGTCCGTCACGCCGCCGGGTTCGTGGCCAGCGCAGGTGATCGTGGCCGCGATGTGGACCTCGGTGTCTGGCCGCCGGAAGGGGCGCGGCCGGTGGAGCTGGCGGACTTCTACGCGACGCTGGCCGACCGCGGCTACGACTACGGTCCGGCGTTCCAGGGCGTGACCGCCGCGTGGATCCGGAACGGCGAGGTGTTCGGCGAGGTCGCCCTGCCCGCGCAGGAGGATCCGGCGGGGTTCGGCATCCATCCGGCACTCCTGGACGCGGCAACACACCTGTTGTCGCTCAGGAGCTTCACCACCGACGACGACGCGACGGTCGAGCTGCCGTTCTCGTTGGAGCGGGTCGTGTTGCACGCGACCGGCGCCACGAAGGTCAGGGTTCGGGTCGGGGACGGCATCGACCTCGTCGACGAGGCAGGCGACCCGGTGCTGCAGGTCGGGTCGTTCGTGACCCGGCCGATGCCCGTCGAGCAGCAGGCCCGCTCCGGGGAAGCGTTGTTCGCGGTGGACTGGGTCGAGCACTCGGCGCTGGGCAGGAGCACGGCGGCGCGGTGGATCGGGGAACTGGCCGAGGTGCGCGCGGAGCCGCCGAGGTGGGTCGTCCTCACCCCCGGAGAGAGCGACCTGCCGGAGGTGGGTCGAGTGCGCGCGGAGGTCGCGCGCGTCCTGGCGGTGGTGCAGGAGTTCGTGACGGATCCGGTGTGGGCGTCGTCGCGACTCGTCGTGGCCACGTGCGGCGGTGAGCTCGATCCGGTCGCCGCGGCGGTGTGGGGCCTGGTGCGGGCCGCACAGGCGGAGAACCCGGAACGGATCATGCTGGCCGATCTCGACACCGAGACGGCGGAGCTGGATCTGGACGGGCTCGCCGAAGCAGGCGAGTGGCAGGTCGCGGTGCGGGGCGATCGCATCACCGTGCCCAGGCTGGTGCGGCTCGGTGAAGAGCAGGTGGGTGCACTCGACCCGGCCGGAACGGTCCTGGTCACCGGTGGCACCGGAAGCCTCGGTGCGCTCGTCGCCCGGCACGTCGTCACCCGGCACGGCGTGCGCAGCGTGGTGCTGGCCTCCCGGCGCGGCCCCGATGCTCCTGGCGCGGCAGAGCTGCGGGACGAACTGCAGGATCTTGGTGCGCGAGTGGACGTCGTCGCCTGCGACACAGCGGAACGCGACCAGGTCGAGGCGCTGCTGGCCCGAGTGCCCGCGGACGCGCCGTTGACGGCCGTCGTGCACGCCGCCGGTGTGCTGGACGACGGTGTGATCACTGCGCTCACCCCGGAGCGGGTGGACACCGTGCTCCGCCCGAAAGCCGACGCGGCACTGCACCTCGACGAGCTCACCCGAGGCACCGGGCTCTCCGCGTTCGTGTTCTTCTCCTCGACCGCCGGCGTGCTCGGTAGCGGTGGCCAGGGCAACTACGGCGCGGCCAACACGTTCCTGGACGCCCTCGCCGAACGCCGGCGGGCGGCGGGCGACTCGGCGGTGTCCATCGCCTGGGGCCTCTGGGCGCAGAGCGGCGGCATGGCCGACGGGCTCGGCGACCGGTTCGCCGGCTCCGGGATGCGCGGGTTGAGCGCGGACGCCGGTATGCGACTGCTCGACGCGAGCCTGACGTCGTCGCGTGCCGTGGTCGTGGCGGCCGATCTCGATCTCCCGCTGTTGCGGCGGGCGCAGGAGGTTCCTGCGGTGTTCAGGAGCCTGACCGGGCGGTCCCGACGGGTGGCCCGGCAGAACGGCGGCGGCTCCGGGCTGGCCGGACGGCTCGCCGGGCTGGCCGAGGCAGAGCAGCTGGCCGTGCTGCTGGAGTTGGTGCGGGCCGAGGCCGGATCGGTGCTGGGTGGTGGTTCGGATCTGGTCGGTTCGGGCCAGGCGTTCAAGGACGCCGGGTTCGACTCGTTGACCGCCGTTGAGCTGCGGAATCGGCTGACCGCGGTGACCGGTGTGCGGTTGCCCGCGACTTTGGTGTTCGACTACCCGAACGCGTCCGCACTGGCCGGGCACCTGCGAACGGAGCTGACGGGGTCCGACGAGGTGGTGACGGCGCGCGCCGCGGTGACCTCGCAGGAGCCGATCGCGGTGGTGGGGCTGGGACTCCGGCTGCCGGGTGGGGTGTCGAGCCCCGAGGACCTGTGGGACGCCCTGCTGGACGGTGCTGACCTCGTCGGGGACTTTCCCGCCGATCGCGGCTGGGACGTCGACGGCCTGTACGACCCGGACCCCGACGCGCCGGGGAAGACCTACACCCGGCGGGGCGGGTTCCTGTCGCAGGCGGCGGAGTTCGACGCGTCGTTCTTCGGGATCTCGCCGCGTGAGGCGTTGGCGATGGATCCGCAGCAGCGGTTGTTGCTGGAGACGACGTGGGAGGCGCTGGAGCGGGCCGACATCGATCCGACTTCGTTGCAGGGAAAGGACATCGGTGTCTACACCGGACTGATGTACCACGACTACGGCACCAATGCCGGTCCGCTGCCTCCCGGTGTGGAGGGACTGCGGGCGACCGGTGTCTCCGGCAGCGTGGCCGCTGGTCGGGTCTCGTACGTGCTCGGCGTCGAGGGCCCGGCGGTCATGGTGGACACGGCGTGTTCGTCGTCGTTGGTGGCGATTCACCTGGCGTCGCAGGCACTTCGAGCCGGTGAGTGCTCGATGGCGCTCGCGGGTGGCGCCACCGTGATGGCCACCCCCGGCTCGTTCGTCGAGCTGTCCCGTCAGCGCGGGCTGGCGGCCGACGGCCGGTGCAAGGCTTTCGCCGACGCCGCGGACGGCACCGGCTGGGCCGAAGGCGCGGGCGTCGTGGTGCTGGAGCGCTTGTCCGACGCGCGGCGCAACGGCCGCCGGATCCTGGGCGTGATCCGGGGGACCGCGGTGAACCAGGACGGTGCGTCGAACGGGTTGACGGCGCCGAACGGCCCCTCGCAGCAGCGGGTGATTCGGCAGGCGTTGGCGAATGCCGGTCTGGCCGCGGCCGAGGTGGACGTCGTCGAGGCGCACGGCACGGGCACCTCGTTGGGTGATCCGATCGAGGCGCAGGCCGTGATCGCGACCTACGGTCAGGAACGCGAGACGCCGTTGTGGTTGGGGTCGTTGAAGTCGAACATCGGGCATGCCCAGGCCGCGGCGGGTGTGGCCGGTGTGATCAAGATGATTCTGTCGATGCGGCACGGTTTGATGCCGCGCACGCTGCACATCGACGCGCCGTCGTCGAAGGTCGACTGGTCGGCGGGTGCGGTCTCGTTGTTGACCGAGGCGCGTGAGTGGCCTTCGGCTGGCCGTCCGCGTCGGGCGGGTGTGTCGTCCTTCGGTGTTTCCGGGACGAACGCGCACGTGATCGTCGAGGAGGCGCCGCCTGTCGGGCCCGTTTCGGTGTCTGATGTGGATGGTGTGGTGCCACTGGTGGTGTCGGCCCGATCGGCTGCCGCGCTGCAGAGGCAGGCTGACCTGCTTGCAGAGCTTGACGCTGGTGCTGGTGAGTTGGCTGGTTCTCTGGTGGGGCGGTCGTTGTGGGAGCACCGGGCGGTGGTGCTGGCGGCTGATGGGGACGGGCTTCGTGATGGTCTGCGGGCGTTGGCCGAGGGGCGTTCGGCTCCCGGTGTGGTGACCGGTGTCGCTGATGGGCTCGGCGGAAAGCTGGTGTTCGCGTTCACGGGTCAAGGTGCGCAGCGGGCAGGTATGGGCCGTGAGCTGTACGAGACCTATCCGGTGTTCGCCTCGAAGTTCGATGAGGTGTGCGCCGCGCTGGATGCTCCGGTGCGGGATGTGGTCTTTGATGAGCCGGATGGTCGGCTTGATCAGACGGAGTTCACGCAGCCCGCCCTGTTCGCGTTCGAGGTCGCGCTGGCGGCCTTGTTGCAGTCGTGGGGTGTGCGGCCGGATGTGCTCGTGGGGCACTCGATTGGTGAGCTGAGCGCCGCGCGCGTGGCCGGTGTGTGGTCACTGGCCGACGCGGCGAAGCTCGTGACAGCACGAGCGCGATTGATGCAGGAGCTGCCCGCCGGTGGGGCGATGACGGCGGTCGCTGCCACCGAGGACGAGGTTCTCGAGGTGCTGGCCGGGCGAGACGGTGTAGGTGTTGCGGCGGTGAACGGCCCGTCTTCGGTGGTGATCTCCGGGACCGCGGAGGCTGTTGCTGAGGTCGGCCGCGTGTTCATCGAGCGGGGCCGGAAGGCCAAGCCGTTGACGGTGAGTCACGCGTTCCACTCGGTGTTGATGGAGCCGATGCTGGACGAGTTCCGTGAGGTCGCTGAGTCGGTCGAGTACCTGGAGCCGAGGATCCCGATTGTCTCTACGGCTGGTGGCGACATGGGCACGCCGGAGTACTGGGTGGAGCAGGTGCGCAAGCCGGTGCGGTTCGCCGATGCGGCCACCTCGCTGCGCGATGCGCGGTGGGTGGAGGTCGGTCCCGACGGTGTGCTCACCGCGATGGTCCGTGATGTGCTCGGTGATGTGGTGGCGGCTGCGTTGTGCCGTCGCGACAAGCCCGAGGTCGCCACGCTGCTGGGCGGCTTGGCGGAGTTGTTCACACACGGCGTGCCGATCGACTGGACGCACCACGTTCCCGAGCAGCACGGGCACCTGGAACTGCCGACCTACGCGTTCCAACGCGAGCGCTACTGGCTCACGGCGGGCTGGGGCGGAGGGGATCTGGCGGGTGTCGGCCTGACCTCGGCGGACCATCCGCTGCTGGCGGCGGTGGTCGAGTCGGTGGACGGCGTGATCCTGACCGGTCGCATCTCGCTCGCCACGCACGCCTGGCTGGCCGACCACGCGATCTCCGGCACCGTGGTGGTTCCCGGTGCGGCGCTGGTGGAGATGGCGATCCACGCAGGCGACCAGGTGAGCTGTCCGGTGGTGGATGAGCTGGTGCTCGAGGCGCCGTTGCGGTTGGACGGCGTGACACGGGTGCGGGTCAGCGTCAACGAGATCGACGCGTCCGAACGGCGGCCGGTCTCGATTCATTCCTGTGTGGACGGTGGCGAGTGGGTGCGGCACGCGACCGGCTTCCTGGCGGCGCAGACCTCTGTCGACCGGGGTGGCCTCGATGTCTGGCCGCCCGCTGGCGCGCGTTCGGTCGAACTGGACGACTTCTACGCCACCCTGGCCACCCGCGGCTACGACTACGGGCCCGTGTTCCAGGGCCTGACCGCGGCCTGGGTGCGTGGTGACGAGATGTTCGCGCAGGTCGGGCTGCCCGAGCAGGCGGACGCCACCGGGTTCGGCATTCACCCCGCGCTGCTCGACGCCGCCCTGCAGACGGCGGGCGTCGCCGGTGCGGACGAAGCCGAGGACGGAGTGCGACTGCCGTTCGCCTGGAACCGCGTCGTCTTGCACGCGGCCGGGGCGACGGCGGCACGGGTGCGGGTGGTGTCGCGTCCGGACGGGCTCGAGCTCGACCTCGCGGACTCCGCAGGCAAACCCGTGCTGTCCGTGGGTTCGCTCGTGACCAGGTCGATTTCGCTCGACGCCCTGTCGGACGCCCGCCGGAGGGATCACCTCTACGCGCTCGACTGGCGGCCGATCGCCTCGGGTGCTGGTCAGCGGCCGACGTTGCTGCTGGAGGTCGACTCGAGCGGCGACGTGCGCGACGTACTGGGGCACGTGCTGAAGGAACTGCAGCAGTTCCTGGCCGATCCGGACCTGGCCACGAGCGTGCTCGTCGTCGCCACCCGCGGCACGGATCCCGTCGCCGCGGCGGTGTCGGGACTCGTGCGCGCGGCGCAGGCGGAGAACCCCGGCAGGTTCCTGCTGGCGGACTTCGAGAACGGCGAGGTCGAGCTCGACGTCGACGGGCTGGCCGAAGCGGGCGAGTGGCAGGTGTCGGTGCGCGACGGCCAGGTGCTCGCACCGCGTCTCGTGCGGGCCGACGAGGAACCGGGCGAGGTGCTCGGCCCCGACGGGACCGTGCTGATCACCGGCGGCACCGGCACGCTGGGTGCGTTGGTCGCCAGGCACGTGGTCACCGCGCACGGCGTGCACAGCCTGGTGCTGGTGTCCCGCAGGGGAGTCGACGCACCGGGTGCGGTCGAACTGCGGGGCGAGCTGGAGGAACTCGGGGCGCGGGTGGAGATCGTCGCCTGCGACATCGCCTCTCGCGCGCAGACCGAGGCGCTGCTCGCCGGGATCGAGGACCTGACCGGCGTGGTGCACACCGCGGGTGTGCTCGACGACGGGGTGATCACCGCGCTCACGCCGGAACGGCTCGACGGGGTGCTGCGGCCGAAGGTCGACGCCGCCGTGCACCTCGACGAGCTCACCCGCGGCCGCGGGCTGGCCGCCTTCGTGTTGTTCTCCTCGGCGGCCGGTGTGTTCGGCAGCGGTGGTCAGGGCAACTACGCGGCGGCCAACGCGTTCCTGGACGCGCTCGCTACGCGTCGTCGCGCGGACGGCGAGGCGGCCGTGTCGCTGGCCTGGGGCGCTTGGGAAAGCGGGATGGCGGGCGAGCTCGGCCACGCGGACCTGGCGCGGATGGCGAGGTCCGGTATGCGGACGCTCGACCCCGAGCAGGGCATGGCGCTGTTCGACGCCGGGCTGGCATCCAGCCGCGCCGTTCTGGTGCCCGCCGCGCTCGACATCGCCGCGTTGCGCAAGACGGGAAGCCCCGCGCTGCTGCAGGAGCTCACCGGGCGAGGCAGGCGCGCCGCTAGCAACGCCCTCGCGGCAGGTGCCTTCGCGGACCGGCTGGCCGGGCTGACGGAGACTGAACGGCGCGCCGCGCTCACGGAGCTCGTCCGCACCGAGGCCGCGGACGTGCTCGGCGGTTCGACGGACCTGGTGCGGGCCACCGGCGCGTTCAAGGACGCCGGGTTCGACTCGCTGACCGCGGTCGAGCTGCGGAACCGGCTCACCGGGCTCACCGGCGTCACGTTGCCGGCCACGATGGTGTTCGACTACCCGAACCCCGCCGCGCTGGCGGACTTCCTGCACGGTCACCTGGCCGGGCCGAGCACCGGATCCGTCGACGAGGAACAGCTCAGGCGCAAGCTCGTCGAGCTACCCGTCCATCGACTGCGCGAGGCAGGACTCCTGGATGCGTTGCTGCGTCTGGTGAACACCGCGGACACGGCTCCCGAACTGCCGGATGCCGACGTGATCGACGAACTGGACACCTCGAGCCTGCTGAAGATGGCGCGGGAAACGCTCAGCCTCACCGGAAGCGAAGGGTGACGGGAATGACCGAGAACACCGAGGCTGTCGTGACCGCGTTGCGGGAGTCGCTGAAGGAGATCAAGCGTCTCCGGGAACGGAACGCGCAGCCGATCGCGGTTGTGGGCGTCGGGGTGCGGTTGCCCGGCGGGGTCACCGGCCCTGACGACCTGTGGGCCGCACTGGCGAACGGCTCCGACCTGGTGGGTGACTTTCCCGCGGACCGCGGCTGGAACGTCGACGGGCTGTACGACCCGGACCCCGAGGTGCCGGGCAAGTCCTACACCCGCAGCGGCGGGTTCCTGTCGCAGGCGGCGGAGTTCGACGCGGGGTTCTTCGGGATCTCGCCGCGTGAGGCGTTGGCGATGGATCCGCAGCAGCGCCTGCTGCTGGAGACGTCCTGGGAGGCGCTCGAACACGCGGGGCTGGCTCCGGACGCGCTGCGGGGCCGCGACATCGGTGTCTACACCGGACTCATGTACCACGACTACGGGCTCGGAGCGCCGCCCGCCGAACTCGAAGGCATGCGTGGAGTCGGTGCCGCGGGCAGCGCGGCCGCGGGCCGGGTGTCCTACGAGCTGGGCCTGGAAGGGCCCGCTGTGGTCATCGACACGGCGTGCTCGTCGTCGCTGGTGGCGATTCACCTGGCGGCGCAGGCACTGCGGGTCGGTGAGTGCTCGATGGCGCTCGCCGGCGGCGTGACGGTGATGGCTTCTCCGGAGTCGTTCGTCGAGTTCTCCCGGCAACGCGGACTCGCACCGGACGGCCGGTGCAAGGCGTTCGCCGAGGGCGCGGACGGCACCGGGTGGGCCGAGGGCGTCGGTGTCGTGGTGCTGGAGCGGTTGGTGGACGCACAGCGCAACGGCCGCCGGATCCTGGGGGTGATCCGCGGGTCGGCGGTGAACCAGGACGGCGCGTCGAACGGCTTGACGGCGCCGAACGGTCCGTCGCAGCAGCGGGTGATCAGGCAGGCGCTGGCCAATGCGGGGATCGCTGCTACCGAGGTGGATGTTGTTGAGGCGCACGGCACGGGCACCTCGCTGGGTGATCCGATCGAGGCTCAGGCGTTGATCGCGGCTTATGGTCAGAATCGTGAGACGCCGCTGTACTTGGGGTCGTTGAAGTCGAACATCGGTCATGCGCAGGCTGCGGCCGGTGTTGCTGGTGTGATCAAGATGATTTTGTCGATGCGCCACGGTGTCATGCCGCAGACGCTGCACGTCGACGCGCCGTCGTCGAAGGTCGACTGGTCGGCTGGTGCGGTGGAGTTGTTGACCGAGGCGCGTGAGTGGCCTTCGGCTGGTCGTCCGCGTCGGGCAGGTGTCTCGTCCTTCGGTGTTTCCGGGACGAATGCTCACGTGATCGTGGAGGAGGCCCCGCCTGTTGAGCTGTCCGTGCTGTCTGCTGTGGACGGTGTGGTGCCGCTCGTGCTGTCGGGCCGGTCAGCAGAGGCGTTGCGAGGTCAGGCTTCCCGGTTGACCGAGGTTGATGCGGGTGTGGGCGAGGTGGCTGGCGCCTTGGTCTCGCGGTCGCTGTGGGAGCACCGGGCGGTGGTGCTGGCGGCTGATCGCGGCGAGGCCGTTGGTGGTCTGCATGCGTTGGCTGAGGCACGCTCAGTCCCTGGTGTGGTGACCGGTGTGGCTGATGCCGCGGGGAAGACGGCGTTCGTCTTTCCTGGGCAGGGTGCGCAATGGGTGGGTATGGCTCGCGGCTTGTGGGCTGCTGATCCGGTGTTCGCCGCACGGATGGCCGAGTGTGAGCGGGCCCTGGCCTCGGTTGTCGACTGGTCGTTGGCGGATGTGGTGCACGGTGTCGAAGGTGCGCCGACCATCGATCAGGTTGATGTGCTCCAGCCGGTGTCGTTCGCCGTGATGGTGTCGCTGGCGGCGGTGTGGCAGGCGTCTGGGATTCGGCCGGATGCGGTGGTCGGGCATTCGCAGGGTGAGTTGGCGGCGGCGTGTGTGGCTGGTGCGTTGTCGTTGGAGGATGCGGCGCGGATTGTTGCTTTGCGCAGTCAGGTGATCGCGGCGGAGCTGGCTGGCCGTGGCGGGATGATGTCGATCGCTGAGCCGGTGGAGCGGGTGGCCGAGCGCCTCATCGATCGGGTCGAGATCGCTGCGGTGAACGGGCCTGCCAATGTGGTGGTGGCTGGTGATCTGGACGCGTTGGAGTCGCTGCGGGACGCCTGTGAGAGCGATGGTGCGCGGGCTCGGTTGATCTCGGTGGACTATGCGTCGCACACCTGGCACGTGGACGCGATTCGCGAGCGGCTGGCGGAGTTGCTGGACGGCATCGCGTCGATCGCTCCGGCCGTTCCGTGGCTGTCCACTGTGGATGGCGAGTGGATCAACGGGCCGGTTGACGCCGGCTACTGGTTCCGGAACCTGCGGCAGCGGGTGCGGTTCGCGGAGGCCGTCGGTCGGCTCGCGAACGAGGGCTTCGGTGTGTTCGTGGAGGTGTCGAGCCATCCGGTGCTGACCTCCTCAGTCGAAGACTTGGTCGGCCCCGGGAAGGTCGTGTGCGGGACGTTGCGGCGGGATCAGGACGAGCAAGCCCGGTTCCTGCAGTCCCTGTCCGAGTTGTTCGTGCGGGGTGTGCCGGTCGACTGGAGCCGATACGTCCCGGCTGGCGGGCATGCCGAACTGCCGACCTATGCGTTCCAACGAGAGCGGTACTGGCTGGCAGGATCGAACGCCGGTGATCTCGAGACCGTCGGACTCGCCGGGAGCGGTCACCCGCTGCTGGGTGCCGTGGTGGAGTCACCGGAGGGCGTGACGCTGACCGGCCGGATCTCGCTGAGCACCCACCGGTGGCTCGCTGATCACGCCGTGTCGGGCGTGGTGATCGTCCCCGGTGCGGCGCTGGTGGAGATGGCCATCCACGCGGGCGACCGGATCGACCACCCGGTGCTGCAGGAACTGGTGATCGAGGCGCCGCTGCGACTCGGCGGCGAGGCCGTCGTGCAGCTCAGGGTGAGCACGGGCGAGGAGGACGATCTCGGGCGCAGGCCCGTGTCGATCCACTCCCGGCCGGACGGCGGCGAGTGGACCCGGCACGCGACGGGCTTCCTGGTCGAAGACGAGCCCGCGGGGCCGGACGGCGATCTCGTGGTGTGGCCGCCCGCCGACTCCCAGCCGGTCGGACTGGACACCTTCTACGACACGCTGGCCGGGCGCGGGTACGACTACGGCCCGCTGTTCCGCGGGCTCACCGCGGCGTGGGTGCGCGGTGACGAGGTGTTCGGCGAGGTCACCCTGCCCGACAACGCCGACTCCGGCGGGTTCGGCATTCACCCCGCGCTGCTCGACGCGGCACTGCACGCGGGCTCGGTGACCACGGCGAGCGTGCGGCGCAAGGGCGTGGCCGGGGCGGTCGACCTGCCGTTCGCCTGGAACGACGTCGTACTGCGGGCCAGCGGTGCGCGCAGCGTCCGGCTCCGGGCCGTCCTGCGCGACGGGATCCGGCTCGACCTGGCCGACCCGATGGGCGAGCCCGTGCTGTCGGTCGGTTCGCTGACGACCAGGCCGGTCGCGCTCGACCAGCTCGAGGCGCCGAAGCACAACGACGCGTTGTACGCGGTCGACTGGAAGACGGTGCCCGCGCCGGGCACCGGTACGGAGTCCGCCGTCCTGGTGTCCGATGTGGACGATCTGGAGACGGTCAAGACCTTCAGCCTCGGCCAGCCTCCCGCATGGCTGGTTCTCCGCGCCGATGTCGACGGCGCACCCGCGACGGAGACCGTGCAGGTGCGGGCCGTGCTGACCCACGTGCTGCGGGTGCTGCAGACGTTCGTCGCCGACGAGGCGTGGAGCTCGACCCGGCTCGCGGTCGCCACCTGCTCCGCGGTGATCGCCGGGCCGGGCGACCTGGCCGATCCCGTCGCCGCGGCGGTGTGGGGGTTGGTGCGCGCCGCGCAGACCGAGCACCCGGACCGGATCCTGCTCGCCGACCTGGAGAAGCCGGTGGACGACGACTCCGCGGCCGCGCTCGCGCTCGACGCGCTGGCCGCCGCGGGGGAGTGGCAGGTGGCCGTGCGGGGCGACGAGGTGCGGGTGCCGCGGCTGGTCGCCGCCGATCAGCACGCGGTGGACGGGCGCGAGCTCGACCCCGCGGGCACGGTGCTGATCACCGGTGGTACCGGGACGCTGGGTGGAATGGTCGCCAGGCACCTCGTCACCGAGCACGGCATCCGCTCGGTCCTGCTGGCGTCGCGGCGCGGCCCCGAGGCCGCGGCCGCGATCACGGCGGAGCTGGAGGCACTCGGTGCGCGGGTCGACGTGGTCGCCTGCGACACCGCCGACCGCGACCAGGTCGCGGCGCTGCTCGCCCGAGTCCCGGCCGATGCTCCGCTCACCGGCGTGGTGCACGCGGCGGGTGTGCTCGACGACGGAGTGATCTCCGCGCTCACCCCGGAGCGGATCGACCACGTCCTGCGGCCGAAGGTCGATGCCGCGGTGCACCTGGACGAGCTGACCAGAGGGATGGGACTGGCGGTCTTCGCTCTGTTCTCCTCCGCGGCAGGCACGCTGGGCGGTGCCGGTCAGGCCAACTACGCCGCCGCCAACACCTTCGTCGACGCCGTGGCCGAACGGCGGCGCGCCGCCGGTGAGCCCGCGATCTCCCTGGCCTGGGGCTACTGGGAGCAGAGCAGCGAGATGACGGCGAACGTCGGCGACACCGAGCTGTCGCGGATGGCACAGGCCGGCGTGCTGCCGCTCGACTCCGCACTGGGCCTGCGTTTGCTGGACACCGCACTGCGCTCCCCGCGGGCCGTGCTGGTACCGACCGTGCTGGATCGCAGGCAGCTGCGCAAGATGACCGCCGCGCCCGCGATCCTGCGCGGACTGGCCGGCCGGGGCAGGCGGGTCGCGAACACGGTGAACGCCAGCAAGGACCTGCTCGCCCGCCTCGAACGGCTCACGGCCGAGGAGCGGCTGACCGAGCTGACGGCGCTGGTGTGCGCGGAGGCCGCCGCGGTGCTCGGCGCGGCGGGCACCGACCTGGTCGCGGCGAACGCGGCCCTGCTGGACATCGGGTTCGACTCGCTCACCGCGGTCGACCTGCGCAACCGGCTCACCGGCCACACCGGACGGGCGTTGCCGTCGACGCTCGCCTTCGAGTACCCGACCCCGGAGATGATCGCCGAACACCTGCTGGAAGAGATGTTCTGACAGAAGGGAAGTGACCATGTTCGACGCAGAGACGTACCTGCGGGCGATCGGCCACACCGGTGCGGTGGCACCGGACCTGCCCACGTTGCGCGCGTTGCACCGCAGGCACGCCGAAGCAATTCCGTACCGCAGCGATCCGCAGGACCCGTTGATGAACAAGGCGATCTCGACCTGGGACTGGGACGAGGTCTTCCGGCGTTCGATCGTCGACGGCAGGGGCGGGAACTGCTTCGAGGTCAACGAGACGTTCGGCAGGTTGCTCTGGTCCATCGGGTTCGAGGTGGACCGCCTGTCCGCGAGCAGCCTGTTGCCCGACGGCCGGTACGGACCGGAGATCGAGCACCAGGCACTGCTGGTGAAACTGGACGGCGAGTCCTACCTCGTCGACGTCGGCTTCGGCCAACCCACCTCGGTCGACCCGCTGCCCGTCGAGTCGGCGGCGCAGGGGTCGTTCCGAGTCGTCACCTCGGGGGAATGGCACAGCTACGAGCGTCGGAGCAAGGACAAGTGGATCCCGGTGTACCGCTTCAAGCTCGTGCACCGCTCGCTCGACGACTGGGACTTCCAGAGCGAGGAGTTCGTCAACCTGGCCAACGACATCCCGGTCGCGCGGCTCAGGGTGATCAGCCGTGTCGTCGACGGCTCCACGCTGACGCTGAGCGGGAAGCGGTTCTGGAAGCACAACGCCGACGAGGAGACGTTCCGGATGATCCTCGACCGCGCCGAGTTCGAAGACCTCACCCGGCTGATCCTCAACGAGAACTGAAGGAGATCGACGTGGACTGCGACGTGCTGATCGTCGGCTTCGGACCGGTCGGACAGCTGCTCTCGATCCTGCTCGCGGACAAGGGATGGCGGGTGGTCGTCGTCGAGCGGCGCACCGAGCCGCACGCCATCGCGAGGGCGGTCTCGTTCGACGGCGAGGCCGCGCGGATCTTCGCGGCGGCCGGACTCGCCGACGAGCTGCCGGAGCTGGGGGAGCTGTCCAGGGAGATCGAGTTCCACAACGGCAGGGGCGACGTCCTGTACCGGTCTGAGCCCGCCGCGGAGGGCTACTTCGGCTGGCCGGACAGCACTTCCTTCTACCAGCCGGACCTCGAGGCGGCGCTCATCGCGCGCACCGAACAGTTCCCGAACCTCTCCGTGCTGCTCGGCACGGAGGCGGTCGGCGTTGAGGAGACCGGAGAGCACGTCGACGTCCGACTCCAGGACGGTTCCCGGATCAGCGCCCGGTGGGTCGTCGGCTGCGACGGCGCCCGCAGCTTCGTCCGCGAGCAGATGGACGTCTCCGAACAGCAGGCCGGGTTCTCGTTCGACTGGCTCGTCTGCGATGTGGTGCCGCACGAGATCACCGAGTACCGGCCCAACAACCTGCAGATCTGCGACCCGAAACGACCCAGGACGCACGCGTCGGCAGGCCGCGGGCACCGGCGCTGGGAGTTCATGCTCCTGCCCGGTGAGTCCCCGTCCGAGATGAACACCCCTGACTACGCCTGGAAACTGCTCGCGATGGCGGACGTCACGCCGGAGAACGCGACACTCGAACGGCACTCGGTCTACAAGTTCCGGTCGGCCTTCGCCGACCGCTGGCGGGCAGGCAGGCTGTTGCTCGCTGGCGACGCCGCGCACGTGATGCCGCCGTTCAGCGGTCAGGGCATGTGTTCCGGCGTCAGGGACGCGCGGAACCTCTCGTGGCGGCTCGACCTCGTGTTGCGCGGCCTGACCTCCGACGCGCTGCTGGACTCCTACGGCGTCGAGCGGATCGACCACCTGCAGAACTCCATCGAGCTGGCCATCAAGCTCGGCAGGGTGATCTGCCTGACCAACGAGAAGCTCGCCGCCGCAAGGGATGCGGCGATGCTCGCGGGCCGCGCGCGGGGCGACGTGCCGCCGCGCCCCGAAGACATCTACTGGCCCATCAGGAAAGGCGTGTTCGGGCACGCCGACCAGGTGACCGGGCGGCTGGTTCCCCAGGCGCGCGTGGCCTCCGCCGATCGTGAAGGGTTGTTCGACCAGGTCGTGGGCACCGGCTTCGTGCTGATGACGCTCGGCGACCCGGCGCAGTGCGTGAGCCCCGAGAGCCAGGAGATCCTCGACTCGCTGGACGCGCTCGTGGTGGGCATCCTGCCTCCCGGCACGCCGCGGGACACCCTGCGGCCCGGCACGGTCGTCGACGTCGACGGAACCTGTTCGGCCTATCTTTCCGGCGCTCACGGCGAGGCTGTTCTGATGCGGCCCGACTTCTACGCTTTCGGCGCCGATGAAATCAACGACCTGATTCGCCAACTGGCGACCGAGCTGAATCTCGTGCTCCGTGAAGATGTCTTGAAAGTGGGATGAAATCGCCACTCTCTAGCTTTTGACCTGCCTGTTCAGGTCGATTCGCGAGGAGTGAGTGATGACCAGTGCCGACCAGGCCGCATGTCCTTATCCGTTCGGTGAGGCCGACCGGTTGGAGCTCCACCCCGAGTACGGCAGGCTGCGCGACACCGGCCGACCGGCCAGGGTGACGTTGCCGTACGGCGGCGAAGCCTGGATGGCGCTGAACCACGCGGACGTCCGCACGGTGCTGACCGACCCCAGGTTCAGCCGTGCCGCGACCGTCGGGCAGGACGTGCCCCGCGTCGTCCCGATGATCATCAAGAAGGCGAACATCGGGTTCATGGACGGCGCGGAGCACGCCAGGCTGCGCAAGCTGGTGGCGAAGGCGTTCACCGGGCGGCAGACCGCCCGCCTGCGGCCGCGGATCGAGGAGATCGTCGACGGCCTGCTCGACGACATCATCGCGACGGGTGCCCCGGCCGACCTGCTCGAGGGCCTCGCGATGGTGCTGCCGATGCACATCATGTGCGAGCTGCTCGGCGTGCCGTTCGCCGACCGCGACCGGTTCCGCGACTGGTCGGAAGTCGTGCGCACGATGGGGGACACCTACACCGCCGAGCAGTACGCCACGGCGACCAACGAGCTCGAGTCCTACCTCGCGGGCATGATCGCCCGGCGACGCGAAGAACCGTCCGACGACCTGCTGGGCGTGCTGGTCGCCGCCCGCGACGAGGGCGAACGCCTCACCGAGACCGAACTGGTGCAGTTCGGCGTGCTCCTGCTGATCGCGGGCCACGACACGACCGCGAACTACCTCGCCAACTCGATCTACTGCCTGCTCTCGCGGCCGGATCAGCTGGAGCGGCTCAGGTCCGACCCGTCGTTGCTGCCGACAGCGGTCGACGAACTGCTCCGCTACCTGCCGCTCGGCACCACCGCGGGGGTCGCCCAGATCGCGCTCGAGGACGTCGAGCTCAGCGGTGGCGTGGTGGTCAGGAAGGGCGAGGCCGTGCTCACCCAGGCCGCGGCCGCCAATTTCGACGAAAACGTGTTCGCGGACGCGGACGAGCTGGATCTGGCGCGCACGCACAATCCGATGCTCACCTTCGGGCACGGCCCGCACCATTGCGTCGGTGCCCAGCTCGCCAAGGTCGAGATCCAGGTCGCGATCGGCTCGCTGCTCCGCCGGATCCCCGGTGTGCGGCTCGCGAAACCCGTCGACGAGATCGAGTTCAGGTACGGCAGCATGATTCGCGGGCTGGTGGCTCTGCCTGTCACGTGGTGATTCCGGCAACGCATTCATCGTGACAGGAGGCTTGTGTTGAGCTGGGTACCCGAGTCCGCGCGGATCGCCGTCGTCGGCTTGTCCTGCAGGTTCCCGAAATCACCTGACCCGGCGTCGTACTGGCGGCTGCTGGCAGGCGGCGGGGACGCGATCGGTCGCGCACCGCGGGACCGCCGGGACGCGGCGGGAGACCCGCCACCCGGTGGCTTCCTGGACCACGTCGACCGCTTCGACCCGGCGTTCTTCGGGATCCTGCCGCGGGAAGCGGGTGCGATGGACCCGCAGCAGCGGCTCGCGCTCGAGCTGTGCTGGGAGGCCGTCGAGGACGCCGGTGTGGTGCCGGAACGGTTGCGGGACACCGCGACCGGCGTGTTCATCGGCGCGATCTGGGACGACTACGCCGCGCTGGTGCACCGCCGAGGGACCGACGAGATCACCGCGCACTCGTTCACCGGACTGCAGCGGAGCATGATCTCCAACCGGGTGTCGTACCTCCTCGGCACCAGGGGACCGAGCCTCGTGGTCGACTGTGGACAGTCGTCGTCGCTGATGGCCGTGCACATGGCGTGCGAGAGCCTGCTGCGCGGTGAGTCGGAGCTCGCGCTCGCCGGTGGCGTCAACCTCGCGCTGTCCGACGACTGCACGATCGCGGCCGAACGGTTCGGCGGACTCTCCCCGGACGGCCGGTGCTACACCTTCGACGCCCGTGCGAACGGCTTCGTGCGGGGTGAGGGCGGCGGCATCGTGCTGCTCAAGCCGCTCGAGGCGGCACTCGCCGACGGCGACGACATCCACTGCGTGATCGCCGGTACCGCCACGAACAACGACGGCGGCGGCAGCAGTCTCACCTCACCCAACCGGGATGCCCAGCGCGAAGTGCTGCTGCTCGCCCAGCAGCGGGCGGGCGTGACGGCCGACGAGGTGCAGTACGTCGAGCTGCACGGCACCGGCACCCCCACGGGCGACCCCGTCGAGGCCGCCGCGCTCGCCGACGTGTTCGGCGACGCGCCGGTCGACGTCGGATCGGTCAAGACGAACATCGGGCACCTCGAAGCCGCGGCCGGTATCGCCGGCCTGCTCAAGGTTGCGCTCTCGCTGAAGCACCGGCAGCTGCCCGCGAGCCTGAACTTCGCCACCCCCGCGTTCCCGCTCGGCCCGGTGACGGTGCGCACCGAGCTGGGGCCGTGGCCCGAGCCGGACGTGCCGCTGGTCGCCGGGGTCAGCGCGTTCGGGCTCGGCGGAACCAACTGCCACGTGGTCGTGACCGAGGCTCCGCCCGTCAGGCCTCGGGACGCGGCGCACGCGGATCGCGGTGTGTGGGTGCTCTCCGCCAAGAACGAGCGGTCGCTGCGGGAACAGGCGCGCCGGCTGGCCGAGCACCCCGGTGACCTCGCGGACATCGGGCTCTCACTGGCCACGACGCGGACGGGCTTCCCGGTCCGCGCGGCCGTCACGGGTGATCGCACCGAGCTGAACGACGGACTGCTCGCGCTCGCCACCGGAATCCCAGCGCCCAGCCTGGTGCGCGGAACCGTCACCGGCGACCACCGGGTGGCGTTCGTCTTCCCCGGCCAGGGCGGCCAGTGGACGGGCATGGCCGCGGAGCTGATGCGTGCGGAACCGGTGTTCGCCGAGCACATGCGGTCGTGCGCCGCCGCTCTCGCCCCGCACGTCGACTTCGACCTGTTCGACGTGCTCGACGACGAGAAGGCGTTGCGCCGCATCGATGTCGTGCAGCCCGCACTGTTCGCGATGATGACCTCGCTCGCCGCGCTGTGGCGGGCGAACGGCGTCGAACCGGATGCCGTGGTCGGCCACAGCCAGGGTGAGATCGCCGCGGCCTACGTCGCGGGCGCGTTGTCGCTGCGGGACGCCGCGATGATCGTGGCGGTGCGCTCTCGGCTGCTCAGCACGCTCGTCGGGTCCGGCGGCATGATCTCCGTCGCGGCACCGGCGGACGAGGTGCGCGGGCTGCTGCAGGGCGACCTGGTGGTGGCCGCGGTGAACGGTCCCGGCTCGGTCGTCGTGTCCGGTCCCGACGACCAGCTCGACGCCTTCGCCGCCGCGCACCCGCTGCGCGTGCGGCGCATACCCGCCGACGTCGCTGGCCACTCCGCTCAGGTCGAGGCCGTCCGAGACCAGCTGATCGACCAGATCGCGGCGGTCACCCCGAGAGCGGCAGCGGTCCCGTTCCTGTCGACGGTCACCGGCGACTGGCTGGACGACACCACCGCGCTCGACGCGCATCACTGGTATCGCAACCTGCGGCAGACCGTCCAGTTCGCCCCTGCGGTCGAGCGGCTGGCGGGATTCGGCGTCCTGATCGAGGTCAGTCCGCACCCGGTGCTGACGATCGGCGCCCAGCAGACCTTCGAGGCAGCGGGCTCCGACACCGCCGTGATCGGCACGCTGCGCCGGGACGAGGGCGGGTTCCCGCGGGCGCTGGCGAACGCGCACGTCGCCGGGGTCGGCGTGGACTGGCACTCGGTCTTTCCCGGCGCCCGCCCGGTGCGGTTGCCGACGTACGGCTTCGATCGCCAGCGCTACTGGCTGGGCGACCACGACGCTCCCGTCATCACGGACCGGACCGACCACCTCGCGGTCGTCTGCGCGCACGTCCGCGCGATCACCGGCCGGGACCCGGATCCGGACCGGACTTTCAAGGACCTCGGACTGGACTCGCTCGCGGCCGTCGAGCTGCGCAACGGCCTCAACACCGGGCTCGGCGCCGACCTGCCGTCCTCGGCCGCGTTCGACCACCCGACGCCGCGGCTGCTCGCGGGCAGGCTGAGCGCACCGGGAACGACGGTCACCGCGCACGCCAAGGCCGTTGTGGACGAACCCATCGCGATCGTGGGGATGGCGTGCCGCTATCCCGGTGGTGTCACCTCACCGCTGGACCTCTGGAACCTCGCCGCCGACGGTGTCGACGCGATCACCGGCTTCCCGGAGAACCGCGGCTGGGACCTCGACGCGCTGTACGACCCGGCGATGAGCAGGCCGGGCACCTCCGCCGTGCGCGAAGGCGGTTTCCTGCACGACGCGGGCTTGTTCGATCCCGCGTTCTTCGGGATCAGCCCGCGCGAGGCGCTGGCGATGGACCCGCAGCAGCGGTTGCTGCTGGAGATCGCGTGGGAGGCGTGTGAACGCGCGGGCGTCGACCCGCGGTCCGCGGTCGGCGAGCGGGCCGGTGTGTTCATGGGCGTCATGGCTCAGGAGTACGGACCGCGGCTCGACGCCGCGCCTGACGGGCTCGGCGGCTACCTGCTGACCGGAACGACCACGAGCGTCGCATCGGGCCGGATCGCTTACGCCTTCGGGTGGAACGGACCGGCGGTCACCGTCGACACCGCCTGTTCCGCGTCACTCGTGGCGATTCACCTCGCGGCGCAGTCACTGCGCACCGGTGAGAGCGATGTCGTGCTCGCCGGAGGCGCGGCGGTCATGGCGGGACCGGGCACGTTCGTCGAGTTCAGCAGGCAGGGTGGCCTCGCTCCGGACGGCCGCTGCAAACCGTTCTCCGCTGCGGCGGACGGCACCGGATGGGCCGAAGGCGCCGGCGTCGTCCTGATGGAGCGGTTGTCGGACGCGCGCCGCAACGGCCACCCGGTGCTCGCCGTCCTGCGCGGCAGCGCGATCAACTCCGACGGCGCGTCGAACGGGCTCACCGCGCCGAACGGGACGTCGCAGCAACGGGTGATCCACGCCGCGCTCGCCGCGGCCGGACTGTCCACTTCGGACATCGACGCGGTGGAGGCGCACGGCACGGGCACGGTGCTGGGCGACCCGATTGAGGCGACGGCGGTGCTCGCCACCTACGGGCAGGGGCGGGAGACGCCGCTGTACCTGGGTTCTCTCAAGTCGAACATCGGACACACCCAGGCCGCCGCCGGCGTGGGCGGCGTGATCAAGATGGTCATGGCGCTGCGCCACGGCGTGCTGCCCGGCACGCTGCACCTGGACGAGCCGTCCCCGCACGTCGACTGGGCGTCGGGGGCGGTCGAGCCGTTGACCGCCACCAGGCCGTGGCCGGAGGTCGGCCGGGTGCGCAGGGTGGGTGTGTCGTCGTTCGGCGTGAGCGGCACGAACTCGCACGTGATTCTCGAAGAGGCGCCGCTGGAGGAACCACGACCGGCACCCGTGCCGGTTCCGTGGGTGGTCTCCGGTCGCACGGTGCAGGCGGTGCGCGACCTGGCGGCCGCGGTCGGCTCGGTGGACGCGGACCCGGCTGTGGTCGGGTGTTCGCTCCTGACGACCCGGACGCCGCTGGAGTACCGGGCGGTGGTGCGGCCCGGCGAGACGGACTTCCCCGTGGCGGCGGCCCGGCGCGGCAAGGTCGCGTTCGTGTTCCCCGGCCAGGGCGCGCAGTGGGTGGGGATGGCGCTGCGGCTGGTCGAGGAGTCTCCGGTGTTCGCCGCCCGGCTGGCCGAGTGCGGGGACGCACTGGGGTGGGACGTGCCCGCCGTGCTCGCGGACGCGGAGGCGTTGCGGCGGGGCGACGTGGTGCAACCGGCGTTGTTCGCGGTGATGGTGTCCCTCGCCGAGCTGTGGCGTTCGTTCGGTGTCGAGCCGGACGCCGTGCTGGGGCACAGCCAGGGCGAGATCGCGGCCGCTGTCGTTTCGGGTGCGCTGTCGCTGGCCGACGGCGCGAAGATCGTGTTGTTGCGCAGCAAGGCGTTGCTGCGGATCGCCGGCCGTGGCGGCATGGTGTCCGTCGCGCTGCCGCGTGACCAGGTCGAGGGGATCTCGGTCGCGGCGGTGAACGGTCCGACGTCGACGGTCGTGTCCGGTTCCACGCGGGAGCTTGAAGACTTCGTCGCTCGGTGCGATGCGCGGACCAGGTGGATCGAGGTGGACTACGGCTCGCACTCCGCCGAGGTCGAGGAGCTCGAAGCCGAGCTGCTCGAGGTGCTGGCGGGGATCGAGCCACGGGCCGCACAGGTTCCGTTCTTCTCCACGGTGACCGGTGAGTGGCTGGACACGACGCGGCTCGACGCGGAGTACTGGTACCGGAACCTGCGGCAGACCGTCGAGTTCGACTGCGCCGTGAACACGCTGGCAGACGAGGGTTTCGCGTTCTTCGTCGAGGCGAGCCCGCACCCGGTGCTCGTGCCGGGCATCGAGATCGACGTGGTCGCGTCGGGCACGTTGCGCCGCGACGAGGGCGGCCTGGACAGGTTCCTGCTGTCGGCGGCCGAAGGGTATGCGCGAGGCGTGCCGGTCGAGTGGAGCCGGGTCTTCGCCGGCGCGGAGCGGACCGAACTGCCCACGTACGCGTTCCAGCGGGAGAACTTCTGGCTGCCGCGCGGTGAGTCCGTCATCGCACCGGCATCAGACGACTGGCACTACCGGACGTGCTGGGAGACGGCGCAGATCGGCGGGACGGGCCTGACCGGCACCTGGCTGGTGATCGGGAGTGATGCAGCGTCCGACGCGCTCGAGGTGGCCGGTGCGCGGGTCGTGACGGTCGCGGACCCGCGCGCCGACCGGGCGGAGCTGGCCGAGCGGCTCCGGGTCCTCGCGGGCGAGGAGATCACCGGTGTGGTGACCGTGCTGCCGGAGGACGACTTCCACCCGCTGCACCGGTCGGTGCCGTCGGGGATGGCGCTCGGCCTCGTGCTGACCCAGGCACTCGGTGACGCCGGGATCAGCGCGCCCGCCTGGTGGGTCACCACCGGAGCCGTGGACGGCGTGACCGCGCCGTGGCGGTCGGCGTTCTGGGGATTCGGCAGGGTGGCGGCGCTGGAGCACCCCGAACGCTGGGGCGGCATGATCGACCTGCCGGACGGGAACGATGCGTTCACCCGGCTCGCCGAGGTGCTCGCCGATCCGCGCGGAGAAGACCACATCGCGGTGCGGCCGGCCGGTGTCCGCACCCGGCGGTTGCGTCGAACCTCCCTCCGCGCCGGGGGAAAGTGGCAGCCTCGCGGCACGGTGCTGATCACGGGTGGCACCGGAGCGCTGGGTGCCAAGGTGGCCAAGCGGCTCGCGGAGAACGGCGCGGATCACCTCCTGCTCGTCAGCAGGCGCGGTGCGGATGCGCCGGGAGCCGCGGAGCTGCTCGCCGAACTGGACGCGCTGGGCTGCCGGGTGACCGTCGCCGCGTGCGACGTGGCCGACCGCGCCGAGCTCACCGCGTTGCTGGACACCGTGCCGGAGGACCAGCCGCTGACCGCGGTCGTCCACACGGCGGCGGTGCTGGACGACGGCCTCGTCGACGCGCTCGACCTCGGTCAGGTGGACCGGGCGCTGCGCGCGAAGGCCGTCGCCGCGCAGAACCTGCACGAGCTGACCACCGATCTCGACGCGTTCGTGTTGTTCTCGTCGTTCGCCGGAACGTTCGGTGCGGCCGGGCAGGCGAACTACGCGCCCGGCAACGCGTTCCTCGATGGGCTGGCCCAGCACCGCAGGTCGATCGGGCTCCCGGCGACGTCGGTCGCGTGGGGACCGTGGGCGCAGGGCGGCATGGCCGCCGACACCGACCTCGCGGCGATGCTGCGACGGCACGGCGTGCCGCAGATGGCGCCCGACCGCGCGCTCGACGCCATGGAGCTGGCGGTGCTGGGCGACGAGACCTGCGTGCTGGTCGCCGACGTCCAGTGGGAGCGGTTCGTCACCGCGTTCACCGCGAACCGGGCGACCCGGTTCCTCGACACCGTCCCGGATGCGGTCCCGGCTGGTGAACAGCGCGACCGGATCGACCCCTCGACCGCGCGGGACGTGGTGCGCGCACAGGTCGCGATCGTGCTGGGACACCGCGACCCGGCCTCGCTCGACCCGTCCCGCGCGCTGCGCGACCTCGGCTTCGACTCGGTGAGCGCGCTGGAGCTGCGCAACCGGCTCAGTGATCTCACCGGGTTGCGGCTGGCACCGACGGTCGTGTTCGACCACCCGAACGTCGACGCGCTCGCCGAGTTCGTCCGAACCGAGCTCACCGGTGCGACACCACGGGTCGCCGAGATCACCACCGCGCCCGTGGACCACGACCCGATCGTGATCGTCGGGCTCGGCTGCCGGTACGCGGGCGGTGTCCGGTCACCGCAGGAGTTCTGGGACCTGCTCGCCGCGGGCGGTGACGTGATCGGGGACTTCCCGGCCGACCGCGGCTGGGACCTCGACGCCCTGTACCACCCCGACCCGGCGCATCCGGACACGAGCTACGTCCGCCGCGGCGGGTTCCTCGACGACGCGGCGATGTTCGACCCCGAGTTCTTCGGGATCTCGCCGCGTGAAGCGCTGGCGATGGATCCGCAGCAGCGGTTGCTGCTCGAGACGTCGTGGCAGGCGCTGGAGCACGCGGGCATCGATCCGCTGTCGTTGCGCGGCAGCAGGACCGGGGTGTTCGTCGGCACGAACGGCCAGGACTACGCGGGCATGACCACCGCGGCACCGGAAGAGACGCAGGGCTACCTCGGCACCGGCACCATCGCGAGCGTCCTGTCCGGCCGGGTCGCCTACTCCTTCGGGCTGGAAGGACCGGCCGTCTCCGTCGACACCGCGTGCTCGGCTTCCCTGGTCGCGCTGCACTGGGCGATTCGGTCACTGCGCGCGGGGGAGTGCGACGCGGCGCTGGTCGGCGGCGTGACGGTGATGTCCACGCCCGGCTTGTTCGTGGAGTTCAGCAGGCAGCGCGGCCTCGCTCCGGACGGGCGCACCAAGCCCTTCGCCGCCGCGGCCGACGGCGCGGGCTTCGCCGAAGGCATCGGCGTCGTGGTCGTGGAACGGATGTCCGACGCGCTCCGCTCCGGCCACCAGGTGCTGGCGGTCGTGCGCGGCAGCGCGATCAACTCCGACGGTGCCTCGAACGGGCTCACCGCGCCGAACGGCCTCGCCCAGCAACGGGTCATCCGGCAGGCGCTCGCCGACGCCGGACTGTCCACTTCGGACGTGGACGTGGTGGAGGCGCACGGCACCGGCACCACGCTCGGCGACCCGATCGAGGCGCAGGCGGTGCTCGCCACGTACGGGCAGGACCGGGACGAGCCGGTGCGGCTCGGCTCCGTGAAGTCGAACATCGGGCACACGCAGGCGGCCGCCGGCATCACCGGCGTCATCAAGATGGTGCTGGCCCTGCGCAACGAGATGGTGCCCGCCACCCTGAACGTGGACGCGCCCACGCCGCACGTCGACTGGTCGGCCGGTTCGGCCGAGCTGGTGACCGGCAACGCCCCGTGGCCCCGGACCGGCCGTCCGCGGCGGGCCGCGGTGTCCTCGTTCGGCGTCAGCGGGACGAACGCGCACGTGGTTCTCGAGGAAGGCCCGGTTGACGCGGCGCGTGAGCGGTCCGCTCGGGTGGCGGTGCCGTTGGTCGTGTCCGGCCGGACACCGGAGGCTGTGCGGGAGCTGGCGGACGCGGTTCGGGCGGTGGACGCGGATCCTGCGGATGTCGGGTTCTCGTTGCTGGCGCGGTCGCGGTTCGAGTACCGGGCCGTGGTGGGTGGCGTTCCGGTCGCGGCGCGGGACGGCAAGGTCGCGTTCGTGTTCCCCGGTCAGGGGTCGCAGTGGGCTGGGATGGCTCTGCGTTTGGTTGATGAGTCGCTGGTGTTCGCGGCGAAGCTCGCTGAGTGCGGTGTGGCGTTGGGTTGGGATTTGCCCGCGGTGCTGGCTGACCAAGCCGCGATGGAGCGGGTTGATGTCGTTCAACCTGCTTTGTTCGCGGTGATGGTGTCGTTGGCGGAGTTGTGGCGTTCGTACGGTGTCGAGCCCGCTGCGGTGGTTGGCCACAGCCAGGGTGAGATCGCTGCTGCGTGCGTCGCTGGTGCGTTGTCGTTGCGGGATGCGGCGAAGATCGTGTTGTTGCGCAGCAAGGCGTTGACGCGCATTGCCGGTCTGGGTGGCATGGTGTCCGTTGCGCTGCCGCGTGACGAGGTCGAGGGGATCTCGATCGCTGCGGTGAATGGTCCGAGGTCGACGGTGGTGTCGGGTTCGGTGGCGGAGCTGGACGAGTTCGTGGCACGTTGCCAGGGACGCACGCGCCGGATTCCGGTGGGCTACGGGTCGCATTCGGCTCAGGTGGAGCAGCTGGAAGCGGAGCTGTTCGAGGTTCTGGCGGGGATCGAGCCGCGTGCCTCGGAGATTCCGTTCTTCTCCACGGTGACGGGTGAGTGGCTGGACACGACTCAGCTGGATGCCGAGTACTGGTACCGCAATCTGCGGCAGACGGTCGAGTTCGACCGGGCTGTCACGGGGCTGGCGGACGAAGGTTTCTCGTTCTTCGTGGAGGTGAGCCCGCATCCGGTGCTGGTGCCCGGTATCGAGGCGGATGTCGTTGCGCTGGGCACGCTGCGGCGTGACGAGGGCGGCCTTGACCGGTTCCACCTCTCGGCGGCCGAGGCGTTGGTGCACGGTGTCGACGTCGACTTCGGGCCGATGCCGGGTGGACGGCGGATCGAGCTGCCCACGTACCCGTTCCAGCGGCAGAGGTTCTGGCTGGAGCACACCGCGGTCGAGCGGCGGACCACCGATCACCCGTTGCTCGACGCGATCGTCCCGCTGGCCGACGGGGACGGACTCCTGCTCACCGGCAGGTTCTCGCTCCGCACGCATCCGTGGCTCGCCGATCACGCCGTGTCGGGCACGGTGCTGCTTCCCGGCACCGCGTTCGCCGAGCTGGCCGTCCGGGCCGCCGACGAGATCGGGTGCGACCTGGTCGAGGAGCTCACGCTCGAAGCCCCTCTGGTCGTGCCAGCCGAGGGTGTCGTGCACCTGCAGGTGGTGGTCGGGGAAAGCCGGAGCATCGCCGTTCACGCCCGGATCGACGACGGCCCGTGGACCCGGCACGCCACCGGGTTCCTGGGGTCCGGCGCGGGAACCGGGGTCGCGCTCGCGGAGTGGCCGCCTGCCGGTGCGGAAGCACTCGAGGTGTCCTACGACCGGATCGCGAGCCTCGGCTACGACTACGGCCCGGTGTTCCGGGGACTGCGCGCCGCCTGGCGGCGAGGTGACGAGCTGTTCGCCGAGGTGGCGTTGCCCGTCGAGCCGGGCGGGTTCGGCATCCACCCGGCGCTGCTCGACGCGGCGATCCACCCGTGGCTGCTGAGCTCGGCCGACGAGGGCAGGCTGCCGTTCAGCTGGTCCGGTTTCGCCCTGCACGCCGGGGGAGCGACCGAGCTGCGCGTGCGGATCACCCCGGCAGGAGACGGTGTGTCGCTCGCGGTCGCCGATCGCACGGGTGCTCCCGTGGCGACGCTCGACTCGCTGATGGCGCGGCGGATGGAGCCGGGCGCGATCGGGGACCTCCCGCTGTACCGCGTCGACTGGCGTCCGGTGGCCGGTGCGTCCGCGCCGCAGTGGGCGACGTGGCCCGAGGTGGCGGACGTCGTGGTGCACCGCTGTCCGGAGGAACTGGGCGATCCGCTGGCCGGGGCGCGTGCGTCGACCAACCGCGTGCTCGGTGTGCTGCAGGACTTCCTCGCCGACGAACGGTACGAGGGCTCCCGGCTCGTGCTGGTCACGCGGGGCGCGCTGGACGAGAACCTGGCGCAGTCGCCGGTGTGGGGCCTGGTGCGCACCGCGCAGACCGAGCACCCCGGCCGGTTCACCCTGGTGGACCTCGACGACGAGCAGACGTTGCCGTCCGTCCTCGGCCTGGCCGAGCCGCAGATCATCGTGCGGGACGGCGAACCGCTGGTGCCCCGGTTGAACCGCGCGCCGCTCGGCCGGAGTCCGGAGTGGACGGACGGGCGAGTGCTGGTCACCGGGGCGTCCGGCGTGCTCGGTGGCGTGGTGGCACGGCACCTGGCGACGTGCGGCGTCCGGGAGCTGTTGCTGCTCAGCCGATCCGGCGGCTCCGCGGAGCTGGTCGACGAACTGACTGAGCTCGGGGTCGACGTGGTCGCGACGGCGTGCGACGTGGGCGACCGGGAGGCGTTGGCCGCGGTGCTGGCCGAACACCCGGTGACCGCGGTCGTGCACGCGGCGGGCGCGGTGGACGACGGGGTGCTCACGGCGCAGACCCAAGCCCAGGTGGATGCGGTGTTCCGGCCGAAGGCCGACGCCGCCTGGTACCTGCACGAGCTCACCTCGGACCTCAAGGCGTTCGTGTTGTTCTCCTCGGCCGCCGCGACGTTCGGTGCCGCAGGCCAGGCGAACTACGCGGCGGCCAACGCCTTCGTGGACGCACTGGCCGCCCACCGGCGGGCGCACGGCCAGCCCGCGGTCTCGCTGGCGTGGGGCCTGTGGGACGAGCGCAGTGCGCTGACCGGTGACCTCGGCGACGCCGACGTGTCCCGGATGGCCCGCACGGGTGTCGTCGGCCTGTCCACACAGGACGGCGTCGCGCTGTTCGACGCCGCGCTCGACGCGGGCGAGGCACTGCTCGTGCCCGCCAGGCTCGACCTCGCACCTCGTGCCGACGTGCCCGCGTTGCTGCGCGGGCTGGTCCGCACGACCCGGCGGCAGGCCAGCGCCGAACCGTTCGCCATGACCGAGGAACGCGTGCTCGACCTCGTCCGCACGCACGCGGGTGAGGTGCTCGGGTTCACCACGCCCGTCGCGGCGGACCGGCGGTTCGCCGACCTCGGCTTCGACTCGCTCACCGCGGTGGAACTGCGCAACCGGCTCACCGTCGTGACCGGCCTGCGGCTGCCCGCGACACTGGTGTTCGACCACCCGACCCCGCTCCTGCTGGCGAAGCACATCCTCGGCACCACCCCGGTGGCCGAGTCGACTGCGACGGCGCCGGCCGACGAGCCGATCGCGATCATCGGCATGGCCTGCCGCTATCCGGGAGGCGTCGCGTCACCGGAGGACCTGTGGCGGCTGGTCGCCGAGGGCGGCGACGCGATCACGGAGTTCCCGGAGAACCGCGGCTGGGACGTCGACGGCATCTACGACCCGGACCCCGAGGCGTCCGGCCGGACCTACACCCGTCACGGCGGCTTCCTGCACGACGCGGGGTTGTTCGACCCGGCGTTCTTCGGCATCTCGCCGCGCGAGGCACTGGCGATGGATCCGCAGCACCGGTTGCTGCTGGAGACCTCGTGGGAGGCAGTCGAACGCGCGGGCATCGACCCTCGTTCACTGGCGGGTTCCCGCACCGGCGTGTTCGCCGGACTGATGTACCACGACTACGCCTCCGGTCTGCGGCAGGTTCCGGCGGATGTGGAGGGCTACCTGAGCAACGGCGTCGCGGGCAGCATCGCGACCGGCCGGATCGCCTACACGTTCGGGTTCGAAGGCCCGGCCGTCACGGTCGACACCGCGTGCTCCTCCTCGTTGGTCGCTCTGCACTGGGCGGTGCAGTCGCTGCGCAACGGTGAGTGCGCACTGGCGCTGGCGGGTGGCGCGACCGTCATGTCCACACCCGTGCCGTTCACCGGGTTCAGCAGGCAGCGGGGACTCGCCGTCGACGGCAGGTGCAAGCCGTTCTCGTCGTCGGCCGACGGCACCGGCTGGTCAGAGGGCGTCGGTGTGCTGCTGGTCGAGCGACTGTCCGACGCCGTCCGCAACGGACACCCTGTGCTGGCCGTCGTGCGCGGCACCGCGATCAACCAGGACGGTGCGTCCAACGGCCTCACGGCGCCGAACGGCCCGGCGCAGCAACGCGTCATCCGGCAGGCGCTGCGGTCCGCGGGACTCGCCGCCGCCCAGGTCGATCTCGTCGAGGCGCACGGCACCGGCACGGTGCTGGGCGATCCCATCGAGGCGCAGGCGCTGCTGGCGACCTACGGGCAGGACCGCGAGACCCCGGCACATCTGGGGTCGCTGAAGTCGAACATCGGACACGCGCAGGCCGCGGCCGGCGTCGGCGGCGTCATCAAGGCCGTCATGGCCATGCGGCACGGCGTGCTGCCCAAGACGGTGCACGTCGACGAGCCGACGCCGCACGTGGACTGGTCGGCGGGCGCGGTCTCGTTGCTGACCGAGGCGCGGGACTGGCCACGTGGCGACGAACCACGGCGCGCGGCCGTGTCCTCCTTCGGGGCCAGCGGCACGAACGCTCACGTCATCGTGGAGGAAGCTCCGGCTGAGGTCAGCGTGGAGCCAGCGACTGCCGTTTCCTTGCCTTGGGTGTTGTCGGGGCGGTCGCCGGACGCGGTGCGTTCGCTGGCCGCGGCCGTGCGAGGTGTCGAGGCTGATCCGGCTGACGTGGCGGTGTCCTTGCTGGCGCGGTCGCGGTTCGAGTACCGGGCGTTGGTGCGGCCCGGCGATGTGGACTTCCCTGTGGTCGCGGCGAGGGACGGCAAGGTCGCGTTCGTGTTCCCCGGTCAGGGTTCGCAGTGGGCTGGGATGGCGTTGCGTTTGGTTGATGAGTCGCCGGTGTTCGCGGCGAAGCTCGTCGAGTGCAGTGCTGCTTTGGGCTGGGACCTGCCTGCGGTGTTGGCCGATGAGGCTGGACTGGGGCGGGTTGATGTTGTTCAGCCTGCTTTGTTCGCGGTGATGGTGTCGTTGGCGGAGTTGTGGCGTTCGTACGGTGTCGAGCCCGCTGCGGTGGTGGGTCATTCGCAGGGTGAGATTGCGGCGGCTTGTGTCGCGGGTGCGTTGTCGTTGCGGGATGCGGCGAAGATCGTGTTGTTGCGCAGCAAGGCGTTGACGCGGATTGCTGGCTTGGGTGGCATGGTGTCCGTCGCGCTGCCGCGTGATGAGGTCGACGGGATCTCGATCGCTGCGGTGAATGGTCCGAGGTCGACGGTGGTGTCGGGTTCGGTGGCGGAGCTGGACGAGTTCGTGGCACGTTGCCAGGGCCGCACGCGCCGGATTCCGGTGGACTACGGGTCGCATTCGGCTCAGGTGGAGCAGCTGGAAGCGGAGCTGTTCGAGGTGCTGGCAGGCATCGAGCCGCGCACGTCTGACATCCCGTTCTTCTCCACCGTGACCGGCGAGTGGCTGGACACGATCCAGCTGGACGCGGACTACTGGTACCGCAACCTGCGGCAGACGGTCGAGTTCGACCGGGCTGTCACCGCGTTGGCGGGGGAGGACTTCTCGTTCTTCGTCGAGGTGAGCCCGCATCCGGTGTTGGTACCGGGTATCGAGGCGGATGTTGTTGCGCTGGGCACGTTGCGGCGTGACGAGGGCGGCCTTGACCGGTTCCACCTCTCGGCGGCTGAGGCGTTGGTGCACGGTGTCGATGTCGACTTCGGGCCGATGCCGGGCGGACGGCGGATCGAGCTGCCCACGTACCCGTTCCAGCGGGAGAACTTCTGGCTGCAGTCGACCGGCGCGGAACCCGATGGCCACCCGCTGCTCGGCCGGGCCGTGGACGTGGCAGGCGAGGACACGGTCGTGTTCACCACCGCGCTGTCGGTGCGGACGCACCCGTGGCTGGCGGATCACGCGGTGTCGGGCACGGTGCTGTTGCCGGGGACGGCGTTCGTGGAGCTCGCACTCGCGGCCGGCGAGGAGGTCGGCTGCGACGTGCTCGCGGACCTCACGCTGGAGGCGCCGCTCGTCGTGCCGGAACGCGGCGCGGTCGAGATCCAGGTGACCGTCCAGGACCGGGCTTTGCGCGTGTACTCCCGGGACGGGGACGAATGGGTGCCGCACGCGAGCGGCCAGCTCGGCTCGTCCACCGGCTCGTCGGGCGTTGAGCTCGCGGAGTGGCCACCGGCGGGCGCGGAGCCCGTCGACCTCACCGAGTTCTACCCGGATCTCGCAGAAGGTGGTTTCGGCTACGGGCCCGCGTTCCAGGGGCTGCGCGCGGCGTGGCGGCGCGGCGACGAGATCTTCGCGGACGTGTCGGTGGGCGAGGACGTGACACCGTTCGGAGTGCATCCGGCGTTGCTCGACGCGGCGCTGCAGACGAGTCACCTCAGCGCGCTCGCCGGACAGTGCCTGCCGTTCTCCTGGCAGGACGTCGAACTGCACGCCACCGGTGCCACCGCGCTGCGGGTGCGGATGACACCGGACGGCACCGAGTCCCTCGCCCTGCTGGTCGCGGACACCACCGGACGTACGGTCCTGTCGGTCGGCCGCGTGTCGGTGCGCCCGTTCGAACGGTTGCGCGACAACGGATCGCTGCACCGCGTCGGCTGGGTCGACGCCCCGCCCGCTGGCGAGAGCGCCGACGTCACCGTGCTGACCTGCGAGCCCGCGCCGGGCGACGTGCCGGAGTCGGTGCGCGCCAGCGTGGTCGCGGTGCTCGAGGCGGTGCGGAACCACGTGGACGAGCCGTCCAGGCTGGTGATCGACACGAGTGGCCTGTCCGAGCTCGTCCGGCCCGCGGTGCACGGACTGGTGAGGTCGGCGCAGACCGAACATCCCGGCCGGTTCACCCTCGTGGACCTCGACGACCCGGCCGCGCTGCCCACCGTGCTCGCACTGGACGAGCCGGAGATCCGCGTTCGTGACGGCCGGACTCAGATCCCGAAGCTGGTGCGAGTGGCGGCCGAACCCAACAGTCCGATGTGGACCGAAGACGACCGCGTGCTGATCACCGGCGCCTCCGGCACCCTCGGTGGCCTGGTCGCCCGGCACCTGGTGATCGAGCACGGCGTGCGAAACCTGCTGCTGCTCAGCCGTGGCGCCGTCCCGGCCGAGCTGGTGGCGGAGCTGTCCGCGCACGGTGCCGGGGTGACCACGGCGGCTTGTGACGTGTCCGACCGTGCGGCACTCGCGGAGGTGCTGGCCGGCCATCCGGTGACTGCTGTCGTGCACGCGGCGGGCGCGCTCGATGACGGCGTGGTCGCCGCGCTCACCCCGGACCGCGTCGACGCGGTGCTGCGCCCCAAGGTCGACGGCGCGTGGCACCTGCACGAGCTCACCGGTGACCTCAAGGCGTTCGTGTTGTTCTCCTCGGCCGCGGGGACGATCGGTAGCCCCGGCCAGGCGAACTACGCGGCGGCCAACGCGTTCCTCGACGGTCTCGCGGAGCACCGGCACGATCTGGGACTGCCCGCGGTGTCGCTGGCCTGGGGTCTGTGGGAGCGCAGCAGCGGGCTGACAGGGAACCTGGCCGACGTCGACCACGCCCGGCTGCGCCGCATGGGTGCCCAGCCGATGAGCGACGCCGAAGGACTGGCGCTGTTCGACCTCGCGATCACGCAGGACGAACCGGTGCTCGTGACCGGGAAGATCACCCCACAGGTCCGCAAGCCGGTGCGCAGGACGGTCACCGCCGAGCCCGTCGGCCGGTCCGAGGAGGCACTGCTCGAGCTCGTGCGCGGCCAGGCCGCGGCCGTGCTCGGCCACGCCTCACCGTCGACCGTGGCCGGCCACAAGGCGTTCCGCGACCTGGGCTTCGACTCGCTGACCGCGGTGGAGCTGCGCAACCGGCTCAGCGCGCTGACCGGGATGCGGCTGCCCGCGACACTGGTGTTCGATCACCCGACCCCGGAGGCGCTGGCCCGGTACCTGACCGGCGACCGGACTCCGGGCCGTGCGCGCACCGAGGTCACGGCCGACGAGCCGATCGCGATCATCGGCATGGCCTGCCGCTACCCCGGCGGCGTCGCGACACCGGACGACCTGTGGCACCTCGTGGCCACCGGCGGTGACGCGATCACCGAGTTCCCGACCGACCGCGGCTGGGACGTCGAGCAGATCATCGAGTCGGGCAGGAGCTACGTCCGCGAGGGCGGCTTCCTGCACGACGCGGCGTGGTTCGACGCGGCGTTCTTCGGGATCAGTCCGCGCGAGGCGCTCGCGATGGACCCGCAGCAACGGCTGCTGCTGGAGACCTCGTGGGAGGTGCTCGAACGCGCGGGCATCGACCCGGAAGCGTTGCGCGGCAGCGACACCGGTGTGTTCGCCGGAGTCATGTACCACGACTACACGGCCCGCATCGGCGCCGTTCCCGAGGACGTCCAGGGCTATCTCGGCAGCGGCGGGTCCGCCAGCGTCGTGACCGGCAGGGTCGCGTACACGTTCGGCTTCGAGGGGCCCGCGGTCACGGTGGACACCGCGTGCTCGTCGTCGCTCGTGGCGTTGCAGCTCGCGTGCCAGTCGCTGCGGCGCGGTGAGACCTCGCTGGCGCTGGCCGCCGGTGTCACGGTGATGCCGACGCCCGGCGGGTTCGTCGAGTTCAGCCGCCAGCGGGGACTGGCGCCGGACGGGCGCTGCAAGCCGTTCGCGGCGGCGGCCGACGGCACCGGCTGGTCCGAGGGCGCGGGCGTCCTGCTGGTGGAACGGTTGTCGGACGCGCGCCGCAACGGACATCAGGTGCTGGCGGTCGTGCGCGGCGTCGCGGTCAACCAGGACGGCGCGTCGAACGGCCTGACCGCGCCGAACGGCCCGAGTCAGGAACGGGTGATCAGGCAGGCGCTGGACGTCGCCGGTCTGTCCACTTCGGACGTGGACGTGGTGGAGGCGCACGGGACCGGCACGGTGCTGGGCGACCCCATCGAGGCACAGGCGATTCTCGCCACGTACGGACAGGAACGGGAGACGCCCCTCTACCTGGGGTCGCTGAAGTCGAACATCGGGCACGCGCAGGCGGCGGCCGGTGTCGGTGGTGTCATCAAGATGGTGCAGGCGATGCGGCACGGCGTGCTGCCCAAGACGTTGCACGTCGACGAGCCGTCACCGCACGTGGACTGGTCGACCGGCGCGGTCGAGCTGCTCACGGATGCCAGGGAGTGGCCCGAGCTGGGCAGGCCGCGCCGTGCCGCGGTGTCGTCGTTCGGCGTCAGCGGCACGAACGCCCACGTGATCCTGGAGGGCGTGCCTCAGGAAGAGCGTGCCGAAGGTGCCGCGGAGGTCCCGCTTCCGTGGGTGCTGAGCGCGAAGACGCCGGAGGCGGTGCGGGAGCAGGCACGCGCGCTGCGCGACCACCCGGCGGATCCCGCCGACGTGGCGTTCACGTTGCTGACCGCACGAGCGGCACTGGAGCACCGTGCGGCGATCCGCCCCGCCGAGCTGGAACGGCTGATCGACGGCGTGCTTCCGATCACCGCCGCGCGCAGCGGCAAGGTGGCGTTCGTGTTCCCCGGCCAGGGCTCGCAGTGGCCGGGGATGGCGCTGGCGCTGGCCGAGGAGTCGCCGGTGTTCGCCGCCCGGCTCGCGGAATGTGGTGCGGCCCTCGGCTGGAACCTCAACGACATCCTGGCCGATGACGAAGCGCTGAGCCGGGTCGACGTCGTGCAACCCGCGTTGTTCTCCGTCATGGTGTCGCTGGCGGCGTTGTGGCGGTCGTTCGGTGTGGAGCCGTCGGCTGTGGTTGGTCACAGTCAGGGTGAGATCGCCGCGGCGTGTGTGGCTGGCGCGTTGTCCCTTGAGGATGCGGCGCGGATCGTGCGGCTGCGCAGTGAGTTGATCGGACGGACGCTGGCGGGCCGGGGCGCGATGATGTCCGTGCTGGCGCCCTACGACGACGTGCTGGGATTGCTGGCGGGCTGGGAGGACAGGCTCTGGGTCGCTGCGGTCAACGGCCCGGCGTCGGTCACGGTCTCGGGTGACGCTGACGCCATGGCCGGCTTCGGGATCGTGCTGTCCGAAGCCGGAGTACTGCGGTGGCAGCTGCCCGGTGTCGACTTCGCCGGCCACTCCGGGCACGTTGAGGAGATCCGCGAGGAGTTGCTCGCGATCGCCGCGGGCGTTGTTCCGAGTGAGTCGCAGATCCCCTTCTACTCCACGGCGGATCAGAAGTGGCTCGATGGCACCGAGCTGGACGCGGAGTACTGGTACCGCAACCTGCGCCAGCCCGTGCGGTTCGACCAGGCCATGAACACCCTGCCGGACGAGGGTTTCGGGTTCTTCGTCGAGATGAGCCCGCACCCGCTGCTGGTGCCCGATCTGCGCGACGACGTCACCGGTGTCGGTTCGCTGCGACGCGATGAAGGCGGCCTGGAGAGGTTCGCGCTGTCACTGGGCGAGGCGCACGCGCACGGTGTCGCGGTCAACTGGAGTCCGCTGACGGCGGGGGCGCGTCGGGTGGATCTGCCGACGTATCCGTTCCAGCGCCAGCGGTTCTGGCTGGAGTCGGCAGGCGACGACGTGCGGGCGGACCACCCGCTGCTCGACCGGATCACCCCGACCGTCGACGGCCTGCTCGGCACCGGACGGCTCTCGGTGCGCAGGCAGTCCTGGCTCGCCGGACACGCGTTCGACGGCGCGGTGCTGGTGCCGGGTGCGGCATTCGCCGAGATGGCGTTGCGGGCAGGCGACGAACTGGGCTGCGACGCGGTCGCGGAGCTCACCCTCGCCGCACCCGCCGTGCTGCCCGAACGCGGCGAGCTCGAGCTCCAGCTCACCGTTGGTGCACAAGGCCAGGACGGCAGCCGTCCGCTGACCGTGCACTCGCGCGGTGCCGACGGCACCTGGCTGCAGCACGCGACCGGCTCGCTCACCAGCGGCGGTCGCGTCCCGGCGAACGAGCAGACCTGGCCGCCCGCGGACGCCGTCCCGGTCGACCTCGACGGCTTCTACGACACCCTGAACGAGCGCGGCTACGGCTACGGCGAGGCGTTCCAGGGCCTGCGCGCCGCGTGGTGCGACGGCGACCAGGTGCTCGCGGAGGTGCGGCTCCCGGACGACGTCGACAGCACCGGTTTCGGCATCCACCCGGCGCTGCTGGACGCCGCGCTGCACACCGTCGGCCTGCTGACGACCGACGACCAGCCGCGACTTCCGTTCTCCTGGAACGAGATCAGGCTGCACGCCACCGGCGCGAGGTCGGTGCGGGCCCGGCTCGTGCGGCACGGCGACGCCGTGGGACTGGAGCTGGCGGACGACACCGGTCAGCCCGTCGCGTCGATCGGCTCGCTGCTTTCGCGACCCGTCTCGATCACGCGCACCGCGCTGCCCTACCGGCTCGACCTGGTGCCGTGCACCGGTGAACGTCACCACGACGGCCCGTGGACCGCGGTTCTCCCGGACGGCACGTGGGCGGACCTCGCCGAGCTGACCGTGATCCGCCCGCTGGACGGCTCCGGTGACGACCTCACCGCCGCGGTCCACGACGCGAGCCAACGTGCGCTGTTGCTGGCGCGGACCTGGCTGGCCGAGGAGACCGACGCACGCCTGGTGTTCGTCACCAGGAGCACCGACCTGGCGCACGCCGCCGCGCGCGGACTGCTGCGCACCGCCCAGTCGGAGAACCCGGACCGGTTCGTGATCGTGGAGACGGACCGGGACGAACTCCCGGCCGACGTGCTGCGGGACGCGCTCGCGACCGGTGAGTCCCAGCTCGTCCTGCACGAAGACGACGTGCTCGTGCCGATGCTGGCCAAGCAGACCGGAACCCTCGTCCTGCCCGCGGATCGGAGTTGGCGGCTCGACGTCACCAGCAACGGCACGCTGGAGAACCTCGCGTTCCTCCCGCACGAGCCCGCGCCGCTGGCCGACGGCCAGGTGCGGATCGAGGTCCGTGCCGCAGGCGTCAACTTCCGCGACGTCCTCGTGGGCCTCGGCATGTACCCCGGCGAGACCGAGATGGGCAGCGAGGGCGCTGGCGTCGTCGTCGAAGTCGGGCCCGGCGTCACCGCGCTCGCACCGGGCGACCGGGTGATGGGACTGCTCGCCGGTGGTTTCGCGCCGACCGTCGCGGTCGACCACCGGTGGGTGACCAGGATGCCGGACTCCTGGTCGTACACCGAGGCCGCGGCCGTGCCGATCGCCTTCCTGACGGCCTACCACGGCCTGGTCGACCTGGCCCGCCTGCGCGCGGGGGAATCCGTGCTGATCCACTCCGCCACCGGCGGCGTAGGCATGGCGGCACTGCAGATCGCCCGGCACCTCGGCGCGGAGGTCTTCGCGACGGCGAGCCCTCCCAAGTGGGACACCCTGCGCGCCGAGGGCTTCGACGACGAGCACATCGCCTCTTCACGCGACCTCGGCTTCGAGCGGAAGTTCCTCGACGCCACGGCGGGCAACGGCGTGGACGTCGTGCTCTGCTCGCTGGCCAAGGAGTTCGTCGACGCCTCGTTGCGGCTGCAGCCGAACGGCGGGCGGTTCGCCGAGATGGGCAAGACCGACGTCCGCGACGCGGACGAGATCGCCGCCGCACATCCGGGCGTCGCTTACCAGGCGTATGACCTGATCGAAGCCGGACCGGAACGCATCCACGCGATGCTGAACGAGGTGCTGGAGCTGTTCGCGCAGGGTGCGCTCAAGCCGATCCCGACGTCCGAATGGGACATTCGCCAAGCGCCGGAGGCGTTGCGCTTCCTCAGCCAGGCCAGGCACATCGGCAAGCTCGTGTTCACCGTGCCGCGCACGATGGACCCGGACGGCACGGTGCTGGTCACCGGCGGCACCGGCACGCTCGGTGGTCTCGTCGCCCGGCACCTGGTCGTCGAACGCGGAGTCCGCCACCTCGTACTCGCCGGTCGCAGCGGCACTGCCGACGTCGCCGCGGAGCTCACCGCGGCCGGTGCCGAGGTCACCGTCGCGGCCTGCGACGTCACCGACCGCGCCGCGCTCGCGGCACTGCTGGCCCGGATCCCGGCCGCGCACCCGCTGACCGGCGTCGTGCACGCGGCGGGGGTGCTGGACGACGGCCTGCTCACCTCGCTCACCCCGGACCGGGTGGCGCACGTGTTGCGCGCCAAGGCGGACGCCGCGATCACCCTGCACGAGCTCACCCAGCACGACGACCTGGCCGAGTTCATCCTCTTCTCCTCGGTGGCCGGTGTGTTCGGCGGTTCCGGCCAGGCGGCCTACGCCGCCGCCAACTCGCTGCTCGACGCGCTCGCCCGGCACCGCCGCGCGAACGGCCTGGCCGGGACGTCGATGGCCTGGGGCCACTGGGACGTGCGGACCGGACTGACCGCACACCTGGACCACGCCGACCTGAGCCGGATGGCCCGCTCGGGCATCCTGCCGATGAAACCGGCCGACGCACTGGCCCTGTTCGACGCGGCGACCCGCTCGGCGGAACCCGTGTCCGTCGCGGCCCGGTTCGACCTCGCCGCCCTGCGCAACGCGGGCGCGCCACCGGCGCTGCGGGCGCTGACCGGTGCGCCTGCCCGGCGGATCGTGACGAGTGCGCCGATGGGCGACCGGTTCACCGCGCTCTCCGGCGCCGACCGCGAACGGGCACTGGTCGAGCTGGTGTGCGCACACGCCGCGACCGTGCTCGGCCACGCGGGCACCGCTGCCGTGCCCGCCGACCGGCCGTTCAAGGAACTGGGCTTCGACTCGCTGACCTCGGTCGAGCTGCGCAACCGGCTCGGTGTCGCCACCGGGCTCAAGCTCCCGGCGACGCTGATCTTCGACCACCCGACCCCCGCCGAGCTGGCCGTCCACATCGGACACGAGCTGGCCGGGACCCGGCAAGCTGTCGAGCCTGTCGCGGTGACGGCTGCCGCCGCCGACGATCCGATCGTGATCGTCGGGATGGCCTGCAGGCTGCCCGGCGGTGTTACCTCGGCCGAGGACCTGTGGCGGCTGGTCGCAGGCGGTGTGGACGCCATCTCGCCGTTCCCGTCGAACCGCGGCTGGACCTCGTTCGACTCGAACACCGGCGAGGGCGGCTTCGTGCTGGACGCCGACCGGTTCGACGCGGGACTGTTCCGCATCTCGCCGCGCGAGGCCGTCGCGATGGACCCGCAGCAACGGATGCTGCTGGAAACGTCGTGGGAGGCACTCGAACGGTCCGGCATCGACCCGATGTCGTTGCGCGGCAGCCAGACCGGCGTGTTCGTCGGCGCCGTGCCGCAGGACTACGGCCCCCGCCTGCACGAGCGCCACGACGTCGCCGACGGGCACCTGCTCACCGGCAACACGACCAGCGTCATCTCCGGCCGCGTCTCCTACGTGTTCGGGCTGGAGGGCCCTGCGGTCACGGTCGACACGGCCTGTTCCTCCTCGCTGGTCGCGATGCACCTCGCGGCACAGGCGCTGCGGGCGGGCGAGTGCACGCTCGCGCTGGCGGGCGGCGTGACCGTGATGGCGACACCCGGCGCGTTCGTCGAGTTCAGCAAGCAGGGCGGACTGGCCGCCGACGGCCGCTGCAAGGCGTTCGCGGGCGCGGCCAACGGTTTCGGCGCGGCCGAGGGCGCCGGCGTCGTGCTGCTCGAACGACTCTCCGACGCCCGCCGCAACGGCCACGAGGTGCTCGCCGTGCTGCGCGGCAGCGCGGTCAACCAGGACGGTGCGTCCAACGGGCTCACCGCGCCGAACGGGCCGTCGCAGCAGCGGGTGATCCGCAGGGCGCTCGCGAACGCGGACCTTGCTCCCTCCGACATCGACGTGGTGGAGGCGCACGGCACCGGCACCGCGCTCGGCGACCCCATCGAGGCGCAGGCGCTGCTCGCGACGTACGGCCAGGACCGCGACCGGCCGCTGTGGCTCGGTTCGGTCAAGTCGAACATCGGGCACACCCAGGCGGCCGCGGGCGTCGCGGCGGTGATCAAGATGGTGATGGCGCTGCGCAACGGCGTGCTGCCGAGGACGCTGCACGTCGACGAGCCCACACCGCACGTGCAGTGGGTGGACGGTGCGGTCCGGCTGCTGACCGAGGACGTTGCGTGGCAGCCGAACGGTCATCCGCGCCGGGCGGGCATCTCGTCGTTCGGCATCAGCGGCACGAACTCCCACCTCATCCTCGAAGCCCCGGAAGAGGCCCCACAGCTGTCGGACAGCCGGGACAGCTCGCCGCACGGCACCCCGTGGGTGTTGTCGGCGCGCGACGAACGCGCGGTGCGCGAGCAGGCCGGACGGCTGCGTGCGCACGTGCTGGCGAACCCCGGTCTGTCCGTCGACGACATCGGCTGGTCGCTGGTGTCCACCCGCGCGACGCTCGAGCACCGGGCCGTGGCCGTCGGCCGCGACCGGGACGAACTGGTGCAGGCGCTCGAGGGGCTGGCCGGTGACCAGCCGGTCGCCGGACTCGTCACGGGTACCGCGGCGGTCCGCGGCAAGATCGCCTTCGTCTTCCCCGGCCAGGGCTCGCAGTGGGCGGGCATGGCGGTGCGACTGGCTGACGAGTCGGCGGTGTTCGCGGCGAAGCTCGCGGAATGCGCGGCGGCGATCGGTGAGTTCGTCGACTGGGACCTGTACGACGTGCTGGCCGACGAGGCCGCGCTGGAGCGGGTCGACGTCGTGCAGCCCGCCTTGTTCGCGGTGATGGTGTCGCTGGCCGAGCTGTGGCGGGCGCACGGCGTCGAACCGGACGCCGTGGTCGGCCACAGCCAGGGTGAGATCGCCGCGGCCTGCGTCGCGGGCGCGTTGTCGCTCACCGACGCCGCGCGCGTGGTCACGTTGCGCGCCAAGGCACTCAGGCGGATCGCCGGACGCGGCGGCATGCTGTCCGTACCACTGCCACGCGACCAGGTCCGGATCACCGAGGGCCTGTCGATCGCCGCCGTCAACGGCCCGTCGTCGACCGTGGTGTCCGGCTCCACCGAAGCACTCGAAGAACTGCTGGAGAGCTACCTCGCCGAAGGCGTCCGGGCTCGGATGGTGCCGGTGGACTACGCCTCGCACTCCGCACACGTGGAGGAGCTGGAAGAGGAGCTGGCGGAGCTGCTGGCACCGATCACCCCGCTCCGGCCCGCGGTGCCGTTCTTCTCGACGGTCACCGGCGAGTGGGCGGACGCGCTGGACGCCGGCTACTGGTACCGCAACCTGCGCCGGACGGTCGAGTTCGACCAGGCCGTGACCTCGTTGCGGGACCAGGGTTTCGAGGTGTTCGTCGAGTCCAGCGCGCACCCCGTGCTGCCGATCACCGGGGACGACGTGGTGACGGTCGGCACGCTGCGCCGGGACGAGGGCGGACTCGAGCGGTTCGGCGTCTCGCTCGGTGAGGCGCACGTGCACGGCGTCGACGTCGACTGGGCGCCGCTGTTCACCGGAGCCCGCCGCGTGCCGCTGCCCACGTACGCGTTCCAGCGCGAACGCTACTGGCTGGAGCCCAGCATCTCGGCCGCCACGTCGCCCGAGGACCGGTTGCGGTACACGATGGCGTGGCGCCCGGTCTCGGTCGAACCTGCGGCGGCACAAGGAACCTGGCTGCTGCTCGTGCCGTCGGAGCAGGCGGATCATCCGGCTGTGCGCGTGACCGCGCAGGCTTTGCGCGACGTCGTGCCGATCTTCGTGGACTCGGCCGACCGCGCGGTGCTCGCCGACGAGATCCGCGGCCACGGCACACCGCAGGGCGTGGTGTCCCTGCTCGCACTGTCCGAACGCACGTACGACGGCGTTCCCGCACCGCTGGCGCTCAACGTGGCGCTGGCGCAAGGACTGCGGGACGCGGGCTGCGCGGCCCCGCTGTGGTGCCTGACGCAGGGCGCGGTCGGCACCGGCCCCGCCGACACCGTCGACAGCCCCGCACAGGCCCTCATGTGGGGACTCGGTTCTGTGCTGCGCCAGGCACAACCGCGGTCGTGGGGCGGCCTCATCGACCTCCCGCAGGACGTCACCGAGCAGGTCGCCGGACAGGTGGGCGCGCTGCTTACCCAGCGCGGCGAGGACGAGGTGGCGGTGCGGCCGTCCGGCGTGTTCGCCCGGCGACTGGTGCGCGCGCCGCTCGCCGACCGGCCCGCGGTGCGCGAGTGGACGCCCGAGGGCACGGTGCTGGTGACCGGTGGCACCGGAAAGCTCGGCGCTCACGTGGCGAGGTGGCTGGCGCGCAACGGCGCCGAGCACCTGCTGCTCGCGAGTCTGCGCGGGATGGACGCCCCCGGTGCTCCCGAGCTCGTCCACGAGCTGACCGAGCTCGGCGCGCGGGTCAGCGTGGTGTCCTGTGATCTCGCTGATCCCTCCGCGGTGGCCGGCCTGCTCGACGGCATCCCGCCCGAGTTCCCGCTGCGGGCGGTCATGCACACCGCGGCGATGCTGGACGACGCGCTGGTGGACGAGCTGACCGCCGGGCAGATGGACCGCGTGCTGCGGGTGAAGGCGCACACCGCCTGGCACCTGCACGAGCTGACGGCCGGTCACGACCTCTCCGCGTTCGTGCTGTTCTCCTCACTCGCGGGCAGCGCGGGTGACGTCGGCCAGGCGAACTACGCGCCGGGCAACGCGTTCCTGGACGCGCTCGCGCTGCACCGCCGCAGCCGCGGTCTGCCCGCCACCTCGGTGGCGTGGGGCCACTGGGCGGGTGGCGGCATCGGCGAGGGCGTCATCGAGGAACGGTTGCAACGCCTCGGTGTCACGCCGCTGCGTCCGGAAGTGGCCACCGCGGCGCTGCGCCGGGTGCTCGACCACGACGAGGTGTTCGTCGCGGTCGCGGACCTGGACTGGGCGTGCGTCGCGGAGGCCGGGTCGGCCAGGCCCAACCCGCTGCTCAGGGAGATCCCGGAGTTCGGGGTGTCCGAGGTGCCCGGCGACGACGCGCTGCGCGTGCGACTGGCGAAAGCGAAGGGTGCCGAGCGGGACGGGATCCTGCTCGACCTCGTGCGCGGTCACGCCGCCGCGGTGCTCGGGCACCGCTCGATCAGCGCGGTCGGTGCGCGGACCCCGTTCCACGACATCGGTTTCGACTCGGTGATGTCGGTGGACCTGCGCAACCGCCTCGAGGCCGCGACGGGCTGCAAGCTGCCCGCGTCGGTGCTGTTCGACCACCCGACGCCCGCTGGCGTGGTGGATCGACTGCGCGACGAGCTCGTCCTCGACGACAGGCCGACCCCGGCGTCGGTGCTCGCCGGCCTGAACCAGTTGAGCGACGAGCTGGCGGCGCTCAGCGCGGGCGGTGAGGACCACGACACGATCGCGCTGGTCCTGCGAAACCTCCTGGCGCAATGGACCGCGGCCGAGGACGTCGAAGAGATCGAGTCGGCATCGGCCGACGACCTGCTCGACCTGATTCAGCGGGAGTTCGGCAAGAACTGAACCGGTGTGGAGGTGTTTTCCGTGGCGACAGAGCAAGACCTGGTGGAGAACCTCAGGTGGGTGACCGCGAACCTGCGGGAGACCCGACGCAAGCTGCGCGAGCTGGAGGACGGCGCGACCGAACCCGTCGCGATCATCGGCATGTCCTGCCGCCTGCCCGGCGGCGCCTGGACCCCCGAGGACCTGTGGGACATCGTCGCATCGGGCACGGACGCCCTGTCGGCGTTCCCGAAAGACCGCGGCTGGGACCTCGCGACCGTGTACGACGAGGACGGCCCGGAGGTCGGTGGGTTCTTCCACGACGCGGACCGCTTCGACGCCGAGTTCTTCGGCATCTCCCCGCGCGAAGCATCCACGATGGACCCTCAGCAGCGACTGCTGCTGGAGATGGCCTGGGAGTCGGTCGAAAGAGCCGGGATCGACCCGGAGTCGTTGCGCGGCAGCCGGACCGGTGTGTTCGCGGGCGTCATCCACAACGACTACGCCGGCCAGCTGCGCACCAGCCGGTCCACGACCGAGGCGCACGTCGCGACCGGAACCACGAGCAGCGTGGCGACCGGCCGCGTCGCCTACTTCGGTGGCTTCGAGGGACCCGCGATCACCGTGGACACGGCGTGTTCGTCGTCGCTCGTCGCCGTGCACCTCGCCTGCCAGTCGCTGCTCCGCGAGGAGTCGGAGCTGGCGCTCGCGGGTGGCGCGGCCGTGCTCGCGACACCGGGCGTGTTCACCGAGTACAACAGGCAGGGCGGCCTGGCCGGCGACGGCCGCAGCAAGGCGTTCGCCGCCGCGGCGGACGGCGCGGGGTTCGCCGAGGGCGGTGGAGTCCTGCTGCTGGAACGGCTGTCGGACGCCGAACGCAACGGGCACCCGGTGCTCGCGGTGATCCGGGGCAGCGCGGTCAACCAGGACGGCGCGTCCAACGGGCTCACGGCACCCAACGGCCCGTCGCAGCGCCGGGTCATCCGGCAGGCGCTGCGCAACGCCCGGCTCACCGCTGACCAGATCGATGTGGTGGAGGCGCACGGCACCGGCACGAAGCTCGGTGACCCCATTGAGGCACAAGCGATCCTGGCCACCTACGGCACGGGGCGCACCACCCCCGTGCACCTCGGCTCGGTGAAGTCGAACATCGGGCACACCCAGGCCGCGGCCGGGGTCGCGAGCGTGATCAAGATGGTGATGGCGCTGCGGCACGGGACGCTGCCGAAGACGTTGCACGCCGACGAGCCGTCACCGCACGTCGACTGGTCGGCAGGCGCGGTGGAGCTGCTCACCGCCACGAAACCCTGGCCGGACACCGGACAACCGCGTCGTGCCGCGGTGTCGTCCTTCGGGCTCAGCGGAACCAATGCCCACCTCATCCTCGAGGAGGCTCCTCGAAAGGCCGAGGAGCCCGACGAGCTCCACGGCACGCTGACGCCGTGGGTGCTCAGCGGGCGCACCGGGAACGCGCTGCGCGAGCAGGCCGTGCGGCTGCGGGAACACGTGGCAAAGCTCGGCGTGGCCGAGGTCGGTCACACGCTGGCCACCGGCCGCGCCCGGTTCAAGCACCGCGCCGTGATCGTCGGCACCGAGCGGACGACGTTCGACCGGGCGCTGGACGCGCTGGTGGCGGGTGACAACGCGCCGGGGCTGGTGCGCGGCGTCGCCCGTCCGGAGAACAAGGTGGCGTTCGTGTTCCCCGGTCAGGGTTCGCAGTGGCCGGGCATGGCGCTGGCGCTGGCCGAGGAGTCGCCGGTGTTCGCGGCTCGGCTCGCGGAGTGCGGTGCGGCATTGGGCTGGAACCTCGATGAGGTGCTGGCCGATGAGGAGGCTTTGAACAGGGTTGAGGTCGTGCAACCCGCGTTGTTCTCGGTGATGGTGTCGCTGGCGGCGTTGTGGCGGTCTTTCGGTGTGGAGCCGTCGGCTGTGGTTGGTCACAGTCAGGGTGAGATCGCCGCGGCGTGTGTGGCTGGCGCGTTGTCGCTCGAGGATGCGGCGCGGATCGTGCGGCTGCGCAGTGAGTTGATCGGACGGACGCTGGCGGGCCGGGGCGCGATGTTGTCGGTGCTGGCGCCGTACGACGAGGTGCTGGGTTTGCTGGCGGGGTGGGAGGACAGGCTCTGGGTCGCTGCGGTCAACGGCCCGGCGTCGGTCACGGTCTCGGGTGACGCCGATGCCATGGCCGGCTTCGGGATGGTGTTGTCCGAGGCGGGAGTGCCGCGGTGGCAGCTGCCGGGTGTCGACTTCGCCGGCCACTCCGGGCACGTCGAGGAGATCCGTGAGGAACTGCTCGCGATCGCCGCGGGTGTCATCCCCAGTGAGTCGCAGGTTCCGTTCTACTCCACCACGGATCAGAAGTGGCTCGTCGGCACCGAGCTGGACGCGGAGTACTGGTACCGCAACCTGCGGCAGCCGGTGCGGTTCGACCAGGCGATGACGACTTTGCCGGACGAGGGTTTCGGGCTCTTCGTGGAGATGAGCCCGCATCCGTTGCTGGTGCCCGACTTGCGCGACGACGTCGTCGGTGTTGGTTCTCTGCGTCGCGGTGAGGGTGGTCTCGAGCGGTTCGCGTTGTCGTTGGGTGAGGCGCATGCGCACGGTGTCGCGGTCGACTGGAGTTCGCTGACGGCGGGGGCGCGTCGGGTGGATCTGCCGACGTATCCGTTCCAGCGGCAGCGGTTCTGGCTCGACGCACCCGCCGTTGCGGGTGATGTGGCCGCCGCGGGCCTGGAGGATGTCGGCCACCCCCTGCTGGCCGCGTGCACCTCACTGCCCGGTACCGACAGCATGCTCTTCACCGGATCGGTCTCCTCGCGCACCGTCCCCTGGCTGGTCGACCACGCCGTCTTCGGCTCGGTCGTCGTGCCCGGCGCGGTGTTCGTCGACCTGGCCGCGCACGTCGCCACCAGGGCGGGTTGCGACCTGGTCGAGGAGCTCACCCTCACCGCCCCGCTGGTGCTGCTGGACGCCGAGCCGGTGGCGCTGCACGTCGTCGTCGACGGTGGCCGATCCGCCTCGATCTACTCCCGAAGGCAGGACGAACCGTGGCAGCTGCACGCCACGGCGGCGTTCGGCCACGGGCGGGCCGCGGTCGGTGTTGACGGCACCTGGCCGCCCGCAGGCGCTCACCCTGTTGCCACCGAACAACTCTACGAGCTCTTCGGTGGCATCGGCATCGACTACGGTCCCGCGTTCCGGGGCCTGCGCGAGGTGTGGCAGCGCGACGGCGAGATCTTCGCGACCGTGACGCTGCCCGGAGAACTCCGTGCGGGGAAGCACTTCCTGCACCCCGTGCTGCTGGACGCGGCACTGCACCCGCTCGTGCTCGACAACCAGACCGATGGCGCCGCACTGCCGTTCGCCTGGCGAGGGCTCGCGCTGCACAACGAGGGAGCGACCGAGCTGCGGGCGCGGATCGTCCGCTCCGGTGACGAGGTGTCCGTGCACCTCGCGGACCAGACGGGCAGGCCGGTGCTGTCGATCGCGGGCCTCACCGCGCGACCGGTGACCCCGGCCCAGATCCACACAGGCCCCCAGGACTCCCTGTTCCGCATCGACTGGGTGCCGTTCGACGGCGTGCCCGGCCCGGCCGCTCCGGTCGAGTGCCTGACGCTGACCGGCACCGGAGCCACCGCGCACGAAGTCGTGTGCGACGTGCTGGGGAGCCTGCGCTCGTGGCTCGCGGAGGACCGTCCCGGCAAGCTCGCCGTGGTCACCTCCCGCGCGCTCGCCGCGTCGCCGGGTGAGGAGGTGCTCGACCTGGTCAACGCCGCCGTGTGGGGACTGGTCAGGTCGGCGCAGTCCGAGCACCCCGGCCGGTTCGTGCTCGTGGACGCCGACGACCCGGCCGCGTTGGAACGGCACCTCCCCGTGCTGGGGTCCTCGGACGAGACGCAGTTCGCGCTGCGCGACGGAGTCCTCTCCGTGCCGAGGCTCGCCCGGATGCCCAGGATCTCCGCCGAGCCCGTGTGGGACCCGGAAGGCACGGTGCTGATCACGGGTGGTGCGGGCACGCTCGGCGGTCTCGTCGCCAGGCACCTGGTGACCGAACGAGGTGTCCGGCACCTGGTGCTGGCCGGCCGCAGTGGTGCTGGAGCGGAGCTCGCCGCCGAGCTGACCGAGCTCGGCGCCGACGTGCGGATCGCGACGTGCGACGTCGCCGACCGGAGGGCGGTGGCCGCCCTGCTGGACGGCATCCCCGAGGATCGTCCGCTGCGCGGTGTCGTGCACGCCGCGGGCGTGCTGGACGACGGCGTGCTCGAGTCGCTGACCCCGGACCAGGTCGACGCGGTGCTGCGGCCCAAGATCGACGCCGCGCTGAACCTGCACGAGCTGACGAAGGACCTGGACGCGTTCGTGCTGTTCTCCTCGGCTGCCTCGACGTTCGGCTCGCCGGGACAGGGCAACTACGCCGCCGCCAACGCCTTCCTGGACGCGCTGGCACAACACCGCGCCGCGCAGGGATTGCCCGCGACGTCGCTCGGCTGGGGCCTCTGGCAGCAGCGCAGCAAGCTGACCAGCGGCGTGATCGGCACCGACCTGGCGCGGATCGAGCACTCCGGCGTCGCGGAGCTGCCGACCGCCGACGGGCTCGCGTTGTTCGACGCGGCCTGCGCGGCGGGGGAGGCGGTGCTCGTGCCGGTCCGGCTGGACCCGCTCGCCCTGCGCGGGCGGGCGTTGCCACCGCTGATGCGCGGACTCGTCCGGGTTCCTCCGAAGTCCATTGAGGACACCGCGGCGGTGTTGCGTCAGGCGCTGGACGGCAAGGACGAGAACGGGCGCAGGCGGGTGCTGCTCACGCTGGTGCGCACCAAGGCCGCCGACGTGCTCGGCTACCGCGCGCCGGCCGACATCGACGCCGACCAGGGGTTCCTGGACAGCGGGTTCGACTCGCTCACCGCGGTCGAGCTGCGCAACCACCTGGCCGCGGCCACCGGCCTGCGGCTGCCGTCGACCCTGCTGTTCTCCCACTCGACGCCCCGTGCGCTGGCGAAACAGCTGAGCGAAGAGCTGCCGGGAGAGAACCGCACGGAGCTCGACGACGCCGTGACCGCGCAGGACGTACTGGCACTCGTCGAGCGCGAGCTCGGCATCACCGACCGGGGAGTTGCCTGATCATGCCGAGCGAGCAGCAGTACATCGACTACCTCAAGCGGATGACCGCGGAGCTGAGGCAGACCCGGCAGCAACTGCGCGAGGCGACCGACCACGACCCGATCGCGATCGTCGGCATGGGCTGCCGGTTCCCCGGCGACGTCGCGTCCCCCGAGGACCTGTGGCAGCTGCTCGCCGACGGCAGGGACGCGGTCACGCCGATGCCGGGCAACCGGGGCTGGCCGGTCGAGTCGCTCTTCGACCCCGACCCGGACCGCACGGGCCACAGCTACGTGCGCGAGGGCGGCTTCCTGCACGACGCCGACCAGTTCGACGCCGAGCTGTTCGGCATCAGCCCGCGCGAGGCGCTCACCGTCGACCCGCAGCAGCGACTGCTGCTGGAGATCTCCTGGGAGGCGATCGAACGCGCGGGCATCGACCCGGCGTCGTTGCGGGGCAGCCGGACCGGCGTCTTCGCGGGTGTCGTCTACAACGACTACGCCGCCCGCTTCCAGCAGGCCCCCGACGGGTTCGAGGGCCACGTCGGCAACGGCAGCGCGGGCAGCGTCGCCACCGGCCGGGTCGCCTACGCGCTGGGCCTCGAGGGGCCCGCCATCACCATCGACACCGCGTGCTCGTCCTCCCTGGTCGCACTGCACTGGGCCGCCGCCGCGTTGCGGTCCGGCGAGTGCACGCTCGCGCTGGCGGGCGGCGTCACGGTGATGTCGACGCCGATGCCCTTCGTGGAGCTCAGCAGGCAGCGGGCACTCGCGCCGAACGGGCGCAGCAAGGCGTTCGCCGCCGCGGCCGACGGGGTCGGCTGGGGCGAGGGCGCGGGCATCGTGCTGCTGGAACGACTGTCCGACGCCCAGCGGCACGGTCACCCGGTGCTCGCGCTGCTGCGCGGCAGCGCGGTCAACCAGGACGGTGCGAGCACCCGGCTCACCGCGCCGAGCGGGCCCGCGCAGCAGCGGGTCATCCGGCAGGCGCTGACCGGGGCCGGACTCACACCATCCGAAGTGGACGCCGTCGAAGCGCACGGCACCGGCACCAAGCTGGGCGACCCGATCGAGGCCGAGGCGCTGCTGGCCACCTACGGCCAGGGCCGCCGCACACCGTTGCTGCTGGGGTCGCTGAAGTCCAACATCGGGCACGCCCAGGCGGCGGCCGGTGTGGGTGGCGTCATCAAGATGATCATGGCCATGCAACGGGGTGTGCTGCCGAAGACCTTGCACGTGGACGAGCCGTCACCACACGTCGACTGGTCGGCCGGGTCGGTCGAGCTGCTCACCTCGGCGACGCCCTGGCCCGACGTGGACCGGCCGCGCCGCGCCGCCGTGTCGTCGTTCAGCGTGAGCGGAACCAACGCGCACGTCGTGCTGGAACAAGCCCCGCAGGCCGAGGAACCACCGAAGACCACGACTTCCGGCCCGGTGCCACTGATCATCACCGGCCAGACCGCCGACGTGGTCCGGGCGCAGGCGGGCCGGATGCGGGACCACCTGGTCACACGTCTTGAGCTCCATCCCGCCGACGTCGCCTGCTCGCTCGCGACCGGTCGTGCGCGGCTCCGGCATCGCGCGGTCGTGCTCGGTGCGGACCGCGACGAGCTGGTGAGCGGACTCGACGCGGTGGCAGGTGGACTCCACCTGCCGGGGCTCGCGCGGTGCTCGAACCCGGTGTTCGTGTACCCCGGCCAAGGTGCGCAGTGGACAGGCATGGCCGTCGACCTGCTCGGCACGTCCGAGGTGTTCGCGCGCCGGATGAACGAGTGCGCGGAGGTGCTGCGCTCCTTCGTGGACTGGGATCTGCTCGACGCGTTGTCCGACGAGGCCGCGCTGGAGCGGATCGACGTCGTGCAGCCCGCGCTGTTCGCGGTGATGGTGTCGCTGACCGAACTGTGGCGCTCGTTCGGCGTCACGCCGGGCGCGGTCGTCGGCCACTCCCAGGGCGAGATCGCCGCCGCGTGCGTGTCCGGCGCGCTGTCACTGGAAGACGCCATGCGCGTCATCGCGTTGCGCAGCAAGCTGATGACGCGCGTCGTCGGCCGCGGCGCGCTCGTCTCCGTCGCGCTCCCGCACGACCGCGTCGAGCTCACCGACGGCCTGGCGATCGGCGCGATCAACGGCCCGGCCGCCACCATCCTGTCCGGTACCGAGGACGCCGTGGCCGCGTTGCTCGCCCGGTGCGCGGCGGACGGAGTGCGGGCGCGCCGCGTCCCCGCGAGCGTCCCGTCGCACTCGGCGCTGGTCGAGGACCTCGAAGCCGAACTGCTCGACTGCCTGGAGGGCATCACCCCGCAGGTGCCGAAGATCCCGTTCTTCTCGACGGTCACCGGCCGCTGGGTGGAGACCGCCGAGACCGACGCCGCGTACTGGTACCGCAACATGCGCCTGCCGGTCGGTTTCCACCAGGCGATCACCGAGCTGACCGCCGAGGGCTTCGACGTGTTCGTCGAGCCCAGCGCCCACCCGACCTCGCTCCCGGTGCTGCCGGAGGAGCTGTCCGCGGTCGGCACGCTGCGGCGCGGCGAGGGCGACATGGATCGGTTCCTGCGCTCGGTGGCCGACGCCCACGTGCTGGGTGTCGACGTCGACTGGACACCCGCCTTCCCCGAAGCACGCCGCGTCGACCTGCCCACGTACGCGTTCCAGCGCCAGCGGTACTGGCTCGAAGGACCGGCACCCGTGCGCGACGACAAGGCGCTGGCCGACTCGTGGCGCCACACCCTCACCTGGACCCGCGTCGAGGACGCACCCGCCCGGTTGGACGGCACGTGGCTGCTGCTCGTACCCGCCTCAGGCGCGGAACTGGCCGCGCCGGTGCAGGCCGCGCTGGAGGCGCACGGCGCCGAGGTGCGCCGGGTCGAGGTCGGGCCGACCGCGGACCGCGAGACGTTCGCCGTGCTGCTGCCCGACTCGACCGGCGTCGTGTCACTGCTGGCGATGTCCGAGGACCGCACCGGCGCGCTGCCGCTCGGCCTGGCGCAGACGCTGAACCTCGTGCAGGCCGTGGGAGACCGCGAACTGCCCGTGTGGTGCGCGACCACGGGCGCCATGAGCACCGGGCAGGACGACCTCGTCGAGCATCCGGACCAGGCGATGGTCTGGGGTCTCGGTGCGATCGTGCGGGTCGCCCACGCGCACCGCTGGGGCGGCCTCATCGACCTGCCGGGCACGTTCGACGACACGACCGGTGCCCGCCTCGCCGCCGTGCTCACCGGGACCGGTGAGGACCAGATCGCGTTGCGCGCCAACGGAACGCACGCGCGCAGGCTGGTGCGCGCACCGTTGAACGGCAGGCCGGGACACCGCGCGTGGCGGCCGGAGGGCACGGCGCTCGTCACCGGTGGCACCGGCGCCATCGGCGCGCACGTGGCCCGCTGGCTCGCCAGGAACGGCGCGCCGCACCTGCTCCTGTTGAGCAAACGCGGTCCGGACGCGCCCGGCGCTGCCGAACTGGAGGCCGAGCTGACCGAGCTCGGCTCACGGGTCACCCTGGTCGCCTGCGACCTGGCCGACGCGGGTTCGCTCGCCGACGTGCTCGCGCTGGTTCCCGACGAGCTCCCGTTGCGCGCGGTCATGCACACCGCGGCGATGCTCGACGACGCGCTGGTCGACGACCTGACCCGCGAGCAGATGGACCGCGTGCTGCGGGTGAAGGCCGAGGCGGCGCGCAACCTGCACGAGCTCACCGCGGACGCCGACCTGACCGCGTTCGTGCTGTTCTCCTCGCTGGCGGGCACCGCGGGCGACATCGGGCAAGCGAACTACGCGCCCGGCAACGCCTACCTCGACGCGCTCGCGCACCACCGGCGGGCCCGCGGGCTCCCCGCGACCTCGGTGGCGTGGGGGCACTGGGCGGGTGGCCTCGGCGACGGCATCGTGGACGGCAGGCTGCGGCGCCTCGGTGTCCGCACCCTCGAGCCGCGCGTCGCACTCGAAGCGCTGCAACCACTTCTCGACCACGACGACGCGTTCGTCGCGGTGGTGGACGTCGAGTGGGCCAGGGCGGGTGGAGCGGTCGACGCGCCCCGGTTCAACCGGCTCCTGCTCGGCCTCCCGGAGATCGAGGCGGCGCTGCGCGAGCTGGAGCCGCGGCAGCAGAAGTCCCTGTCCCGCGCGGAACTGCTGGAGCTCGTGCGCACCCAGGCCGCCATCGTGCTGGGACACGAGGGAACGGCTGCCGTCGAGCCGACACGGGCGTTCGCCGAGCTCGGGTTCGACTCCGTGACCGCGCTCGAGCTGCGCAACCACCTCAGCGCCGCGACCGGGCTGAAACTGCCCGCGACACTGGTCTTCGACCACCCGAACCCGGTCGCGCTCGCCGATCACCTGCACGGCGACGTCGGTGAACCAGACGTTCCGGTGGCGGCGGTCGCGGACGACGACCCCGTGGTGATCGTGTCGATGAGCTGCCGGTTCGGCGGCGGGATCGGCTCTCCCGAAGAGCTGTGGCGGGTGCTCGCGGACGGCCGCGACGTGCTGTCCGGCCTGCCTGCCGACCGGGGCTGGGACACCGAGCGGCTGTACGACCCCGAGCAGGACCGCGCGGGCACCAGCTACGTCGGCGCAGCCTGCTTCCTCGACGACGCGGCCGCGTTCGACGCGGCGTTCTTCGGCATCTCGCCCCGCGAGGCCACCGGCATGGACCCGCAGCAACGACTGCTGCTCGAGATGTCGTGGGAGGCGTTCGAACGAGCGGGCGTCGACCCGAAGTCGTTGCGCGGCAGCCAGGTCGGTGTGTTCGTCGGCGGGAGCGGCGGCGACTACGGCGGTCTGCTCGCCGGCAGCGCCGAGGCCGCGGACGGCTTCCTGATCACCGGCAACGCGGCGAGCGTGGCATCCGGCCGGGTGTCCTACGCCTTCGGGCTGGAGGGTCCGTCGGTCACGGTCGACACGGCCTGCTCGTCCGCGCTCGTGGCGCTGCACATGGCGGCCCAGTCGCTGCGGACGGGCGAGTGCTCGCTCGCACTCGTCGGCTCGGCGGCCGTGCTGGCCACCCCGACGACCTTCGTGGAGTTCAGCCGTCAGCGCGCGTTGGCGCCGGACGGCCGCTGCAAGCCGTTCGCCGCCGCCGCCGACGGCACGGCGTGGGGCGAGGGCGGTGGCGTGCTGGTGCTGGCGCGGCTGTCCGACGCCCAGCGGCACGGTCACCCGGTGCTCGCCGTGCTGCGCGGGTCCGCGGTCAACTCCGACGGCGCCTCCAACGGCCTCACCGCGCCCAACGGCCCGGCTCAGCAACGGGTGATCCGCAAGGCGCTCGCGGCCGCCGGTCTGTCCACTTCGGACGTCGACGCGGTGGAGGCGCACGGCACCGGCACCAAGCTGGGCGATCCGATCGAGGCCGAGGCGCTGCTCGCGACCTACGGCCGCGACCGCACCACACCGCTGTTGCTGGGTTCGGTGAAGTCCAACATCGGCCACACCCAGGGCGCGGCCGGGATCGCGGGCATCGTGAAGACGGTGCTCGCGCTGCGGCACGGTGTGCTGCCCCGGTCGCTGCACGTCGACTCGCCGTCCCCGCACGTGGAGTGGTCGGCGGGGTCCGTGGAGCTGCTCACCGCCGAGACCCCGTGGCCCGCGCACGACCGGCCTCGCCGCGCGGCGGTCTCCGCGTTCGGCATCAGCGGCACCAACGCTCACGTGATCTTGGAAGGTGTCGTCGACGGCACACCCGGTGATGTGAAGACGCCGGCTGCCGCGCAGCCGTGGCTGTTGTCGGCGCGCACGCCTGAGGCGCTGCGGGAGCTGGCGGCGCGGCTGGCCGAGGTCGACGCTGACCCGGCTGACATCGCGTTCACCCTGGCGACCTCACGAGCGGGCCTGGAGCACCGGGTCGCGTTCACCGATCCGGGGGCGCTCGCCGCCTACGGCCGAGGTGAAGCGGTTCCCGGTGTGGTCAAGGGGATCGCCCGCGCGGGCAAGGTCGCCTTCGTCTTCCCCGGCCAGGGCGCGCAGTGGGCGGGCATGGCCGTGCGACTGGCGGAGGAGTCACCCTTCTTCGCCGCACAGCTGGCGGAGTGCGGCGCCGCGCTCGGGATGGACCTGACCGCCGTGCTCGCCGATGAGGACGCTCTGCGTCGCGTCGACGTCGTCCAGCCCGCGTTGTTCGCGGTGATGGTGTCGCTGGCCCGCCTGTGGCGCTCGGCGGGCGTCGAACCGGACGCCGTCGTCGGCCACTCGCAGGGCGAGATCGCGGCGGCGGTCGTGGCCGGGGCGCTGTCGCTCGCCGACGGCGCGCGCATCGTGCGGCTGCGCGCCAAGGCGCTGACCTCGGTGTGCGGGCAGGGCGGCATGGTGTCGGTGGCGCTGCCACGCGACGAGGTGCCGCTGACCGGGGGACTGTCCATCGCGGCCGTCAACGGTCCGTCCGCCACCGTCGTCTCCGGCGCGAACGACGCACTGGACGCGTTGCTGTCGCGCTGCGCGGACGTCGGCGTGCGCGCCAAGAGGATCCCGGTCGACTACGCGTCGCACTCCGCCCAGGTGGAGGCACTCGAAGCGGAGATCGTGTCCGCGCTGGCCGACGTGCGCCCGCGGTCGTCCGAGGTGCCGTTCTTCTCGACGGTCACCGGGCAGTGGCTGAACACCGCCGAGCTGGACGCCGCGTACTGGTACCGCAACCTGCGGGAGACCGTGGAGTTCGGCCCGGCTGTGGCCACGCTGACCGACCAGGGCTTCGGGCTCTTCGTCGAGGCCAGTCCGCATCCTGTGCTCGTGCCGGAGATCGACGCCCCGGCGTGCGGCACGCTGCGCCGCGACGACGGCGGCCTGGACCGCTTCCTCGCCGCGCTCGCCGAGGCGCACGTGCACGGCGCCGTCGTCGACTGGCGCTCGGTGCTCACCGGGCGGTTCGTCGACCTGCCGACCTACCCGTTCGAACACGAGCGGTTCTGGCCCACGGTGCGGCGCGACGATCGGTCCGTTGTGGACGGATGGCGCTTCGGTGTGAGCTGGAAGCAGCTGACGGAACGCACCGGCACGCCGGAAGGCACGTGGCTGGTCGTGGTGCCGGACAACGACGTGGACCTGCACTGGCTGCCGGACATCGACCACCGGGTGGTCGTCGGCGCCGAACGGGTGGACACCGGCGAACCGATCGCCGGCGTGCTGTCACTGCTGGACGTCTCGGGCACGGCTGATCTCCTCCGCACGATCGACGCGCCGCTGTGGTGCGTCACCAGCGGAGCCGTCGCGGTGGGGACCTCGGACCAGGTCACCAGTGCCGAACAGGCTCAGCTGTGGGGGTTCGGCCGGGTCGCCGCGCTCGAACACCCGCGGCGGTGGGGCGGGCTGATCGACCTGCCCGCGACGTCCGGCACGAAGACCAGGGAACGGCTGGCCGCGGTCCTGTCCGGGGCCTACGGCGAGGACCAGGTCGCGGTGCGGCCGTCCGGCGTCTACGCGCGCAGGCTCGTGCGGGCTCCGCTCGGTGCGAACCCCAGGCAGGACTGGACACCTCGCGGCACCGTGCTCGTCACTGGCGGCACGAGCGGTGTCGGTGCGCAGGTCGCGAGGTGGCTGGCCGAGCAGGGCGCCGAACGCCTCGTGCTCGCGAGCAGGCGCGGACTCGACGCGCCCGGTGCGCGCGAACTGGTCGCGGACCTGGGTGTCCCGGTCAGCGTGGTGGCGGCGGACGTCGGCGACCGGGACGCGGTCGCGGCGCTGCTGGCGGACCACGACGTGACGGCCGTGTTCCACGCCGCCGCGGCGATACCTCGCGGCTCGGACCAGGCGGCGATCGCGGAAGCCTTGCACGCCAAGGTCTCCGGCGCGATCCACCTGGACGAGCTGGCCGGTGACCTGGACGCGTTCGTGGTGTTCTCGTCGATGGCGGGCGTGTGGGGGAGTGGCGACCAGGGTGCCTACGCCGCGGCCAACGCGCACCTCGACGCGCTGGTGGAGCTCCGCAGGCAACGCGGCGCCCGCGGCACGTCGGTGGCCTGGGGTCCGTGGGGCGGTGGCGGCCGGGTCGACGCGACGGCGGAGGAAGTGCTGCGGCGCAGGGGAATGCCGCCCATGCCACCGCGGCTCGCACTGACCGCGCTGCACCAGGCGCTGTCGCACGACGAGACTTTCGTCGGCGTCGTGGACGTCGACCTGTCGGTGTTCCTGCCGACGTTCACGTCCGTGCGCGCCAGCACGTTGTTCGACGAGATCGTGCCGCCCGCGCCGCAGAGCGACGCACCGGTGGTCAAGATGCACGGACGGGCGCTGCTCGACCTCGTGCGGGCGCAGGCGGCCGCGGTGCTCGGGCATGCCTCGCCCGACGCGGTCGACACCGACCGGGCGTTCCGCGACGCGGGCTTCGACTCGCTGATGGCGGTGGAGTTGCGCAACCGGATCGCCGCCGAGACGGGGCTGAGCCTCCCGGCGACGGTCGTCTTCGACAACCCGACGCCTGCCGCGCTCGCGGAGTTCCTGTCCGGTGATCGCGAGACCGAGATCGTCGACGTCGTCGCGACGGACGAGCCGATCGCGATCGTCGCGATGGCGTGCCGCTATCCGGGCGGCGTGTCCTCGCCGGAGGACCTGTGGCGGATCGTCTCCGACGGGACCGACGTGCTGACGGCGTTCCCCGCCGACCGCGGCTGGGACGTGGACTCGCTGTACGACCCGGACGGCAGGCCCGGCACGTCGTACGTGCGCGAAGGTGGTTTCCTCGACGCTGTCGGGGACTTCGACGCCGACCACTTCGGCATCAGCCCGCGCGAGGCGCTGGCGATGGACCCGCAGCAGCGGTTGTTGCTGGAGACGACGTGGGAGGCGTTCGAACGCGCGGGCATCAACCCCCGGTCGGCGCGCGGCAGCCGGACCGGAGTGTTCGTCGGCACCACAGGCCAGGACTACCACCTGCTCGCGGGCGCGGGCACGGACAACGGGTACCTGATGACCGGCAACTCGGGCAGCGTCCTGTCCGGCCGGATCGCGTACACCTTCGGGCTGGAAGGACCTTCGCTCACCGTCGACACCGCCTGCTCGTCCTCGCTCGTGGCGCTGCACCTGGCGGCGCAGGCGCTGCGGGCGGGCGAGTGCACCCGCGCGATCGCGGGCGGCGCGGCGGTCATGTCGACCCCGGCCGCGTTCGTGGAGTTCAGCAGGCAACGCGGGCTGGCTCCGGACGGCCGGTGCAAGGCGTTCGCGGCCGCCGCCGACGGGACCGGATGGGCCGAAGGCGTCGGCGTGCTGCTCGTCGAACGGCTGTCCGACGCGCTGCGCGACGGCCATCCCGTGCTGGCGGTCCTGCGCGGCAGCGCGGTGAACTCGGACGGTGAGTCCAACGGACTCGCCGCGCCGAACGGCCGCGCCCAGGAGCGGGTCATCAGGCAGGCACTGGCGAGTGCGCGGCTCACACCGTCCGAAGTGGACGCGGTGGAGGCGCACGGCACCGGTACGAAGCTGGGCGACCCGATCGAGGCGCAGGCGCTGCTCGCCACCTACGGCCAGGACCGCACCGAGCCGCTGCACCTCGGGTCGGTGAAGTCCAACATCGGCCACGCACAGGCCGCGGCCGGCGTCAGCGGCGTGATCAAGATGGTCATGGCCTTGCGCCACGAGAGCCTGCCGCGCACGCTGCACGTCGACGAGCCGTCGCCGCACGTGGACTGGTCGCGGGGCGCGGTCCGGTTGCTGACCGAGCCGGTCGAGTGGCCGCGCGGGACGACGCCGCGCCGGGCGGGTGTCTCGGCGTTCGGTGTCTCCGGCACCAACGCGCACGTGATCCTCGAAGAGCCTCCGGCACCCGCGGTCGACAGCACCCGCGAGACGTCATCGACCGCACTCCCCGTCGTGGTCTCGGGGCGGTCGGCCGAGGCGGTGCGGGCGCAGGCCGCTGAGCTGAAGGCGTTCGTGGAGCAGGAGAATCCGGACCTCGCGGACCTGGCGCTGTCGCTGGCGACCACGCGCGCCGCGCTGGAACACCGGGCCGCCGTGGTGGCCGAGGACCACGCGGAACTGCTGCGCGGACTCGACGCGATCGCCACCGGGGCGCCTGGCGTGGTGCGCGGCACGGCGAGGAGCGGCGGGCTCGCCTTCCTGTTCACCGGCCAGGGCGCTCAGCGACTGGGCATGGGACGGGAACTGTACGAAGAGTCCGCTGTGTTCGCGGCGGCGTTCGACGAGGTGTGCGCGCAGCTGGAGCCGGTGCCGGTGCGCGAGGTGATGTGGGGCGATGACGCCGCGGCGCTGGAGCAGACGGGGCACGCCCAGCCCGCGCTGTTCGCCGTGGAGGTCGCCCTGTTCGCGCTGGTCCGGTCGTGGGGCGTGGAGCCGGAGGTGCTGGCCGGGCACTCGATCGGCGAGATCGCGGCCGCGCACGTCGCGGGCATGCTGTCGCTGGCCGATGCCGCGAAGCTCGTGGTGGCGCGCGGCAGGCTCATGCAGGGACTTCCCGCCGGTGGCGCGATGGTCGCGATCCGGGCGGCGGAGGCCGAGGTGGCCGCGGCGCTGCCGGACGGCGTCGACATCGCCGCGGTCAACGGCCCCGAGGCCACGGTCGTCTCCGGTGACTCCGCGTCGGTGCTGCGCTGTGCCGACCACTGGAAGTCGTTGGGACGCAAGGTCAAGCGCCTGCCGGTGAGCCACGCGTTCCACTCCGGTCTGATGGAGCCGATGCTCGCGGAGTTCCGCGAGGTCGTGCACGGGCTGGAGTTCCGCGACCCGGTCATCCCGATCCTGTCTACGGTGACCGGCGAGCGGCTGCGGCCGGACGACCCGGAGTACTGGGTGACCCAGGTGCGCGCGACCGTGCGGTTCTCGACCGCCGTCCAGACGCTCGCCGGTTCGGGCATCACCACGTTCCTCGAGATCGGCCCGGACGCGGTGCTGTCCGCACTGGGTGGGGATTGCGCGGACGCGGTGTTCGTGCCGCTGCTGCGAGCGGACCGTCCCGAGCTCACCACGGCGCTCACCGCGCTGGCGGAGCTGCACGTGCACGGTGTGCCGGTCGACCTGACCGCGTCGTGCGGCGGGGCGCGCCGGATCGACCTGCCGACGTACGCGTTCCAGCGGCAGCGGTTCTGGCTCGGGGCGCCGGTCACCCGGCCTGCCTCGCCGGCACCGGACGCGGTCGCGGCACCCGAGGTGGCCGATCTCGTGCTGGCCTCGATCGCGGCCGTGCTCGGCCACCCCGACACGGACGCGGTGGACGCGGACCGGGAGTTCCTCGAGCTCGGCTTCGACTCGATGACCGCGGTCGAGCTGCGCACGATGCTCACCGAGGCCACCGGGCGCGAGCTGCCCGCCGACCTCACCTACCGCTTCGCCACACCGAGAGAGCTGGCCGCGCACCTGGAGACCGGGGCCGAGTCGTCCGCACCGAGTCCGCACAGCGTCGAGTCGCTGTACGTGGACGCGTGCCTCGACGGCCGCGGTCGCGAGTTCATGAACGTGCTCACCCAGCTCGCGCGATTCCGGCCCGCGTTCGACAACCCGCTCGACCTGGACCACGCGCCACGCCCGGTGCGCCTCGCCCGCGGCGACGGCGGGCCGCACCTGATCCTGCTGCCCGCGATCGTCGGGTTCGCGGGAGCGCAGCAGTTCACCCGGTTCGCCTCCGGTTTCGCGAGCCACGACGTGTCCGTCCTGCCGGAGCCGGGGTTCCGGCCGGGCGAGCTGCTGCCCGCCGACCTCGACGTCGCCGTCGAGTCGCTGGCCATGGCGGCGGTGCGGCTCGCGAACGGGCAACCGTTCGTCGTCGGTGGCTACTCCTCCGGCGCGTTCGTGGCGCACGAGGTGGTGCACCGGCTGGAGAAGCGCGGTCACGCCGCGGACGGGCTGGTGCTGCTGGACGTCTACCTGCCGCAGGCCGCCGCCGCGATTCCGGGCTACGAACAGGGCGTGCTGGACGGGCTCGTCGCGCGCCGGGACCTGATCATGGGCGCAGGCGACGAGTGGCCGACCGCCATGGCCCGCTACTGGGACTACTTCTGGGACTGGAAGCCCGCCCAGACTTCCACGCCGACCCTGCTGGTGCGCGCGACCGAGCCGATCTCCGCGGAGGCGGCCGCGCACGACTGGCGGTCGGACTGGGAGTTCGACTGCGACGTCGTGGACGTGCCGGGGAACCACTTCACCTTCATGGAAGACCATGCCGCCCAGACGTCACGGGTCGTGCGGGAATGGCTGATGCGAAAGGACCGGACATGAGCACACTCGTGCAGGTGCGTGACGAGTTCTGCTGCTACACCACCAGCGACTTCAACCACCAGGGCCTCACCCAGGCGCACTTCACCTACGAGGAGATCTTCGAGCTGCGCACCTACCTCCGGCACGGGGTGCGGCTCGCCCCGGACGCCGTGGTGCTCGACGTCGGCGCCAACATCGGGCTCTTCAGCCTGTTCGTGAAGCAGGAGTGCCCCAGCGCTCGGGTGCTCGCGTTCGAACCGATGCCCGCGGTCGTGGAAGCGTTGCGGCGCAACCTCGATCTGCACGGCGTGCCGGACGTGGAGGTCCACGCGCTGGCGCTGGGCGCCCGCCGCGAGGAGGCCGTCTTCACGTACCACCCCGCGCTGTCGTGCAACTCCACGAACAGGCCGGAGGGCAAGGAGTTGCTGCTGGAGATGCAACGGGTGCTGTTCGGCGAGCACGCCGCCGGCTCCGAAGAGGTGCGGGTCGACGTGGACACGCTGTCCGCGGTGCTCGAGCGGCGGTCCGACCTCGACCGGATCGACCTGCTGAAGATCGACGTCGAGGGCGCGGAACTGGATGTGCTGCGCGGCGTCGGTGCCGCGAACTGGCCGCGCGTCGACCAGGTCGTGGTGGAGGTGCACGACCGGGACGGCAGGCTGGCGGACGTGCTCGCGCTGCTCGGCGCCCAGGGGTTCCGCACGTCCTCCCAGGCGTCCTCGCTGCTGACCGAGTCCGCCGACCTGCGTGAAGCCGGCGCCGAGGACGTGCCGCCAGGCGACTACCTGGTGTACGCCACGAGGCCGCGATGAAGATCGTCATCGTCGCGGTCGGATCGCGTGGTGACGTCGCGCCGCTGACCGGGCTGGCCGTCCGGCTGCGCGCGGAGGGACACGACGTCGCGATCGCGACGCAGCAGCCGTTCGAGAAGCTCGTGCGCGGCTGCGGGCTCGAGTTCCGGCTGATACCAGGAGACATGCGGGCCGGGCTGACTTCGGCCGGGACCGGGATCAAGGCTGCCGTCGACCTCGCCGCCGCGGTCGCCGCGGACATCGGCGCCGGCATCCTCCAGGCGACGGAGGGAGCGGATGTCCTGCTCCTGCAACGAATGGCGCTCGCACACGGCCACCTCGTGGCACAGGCGAGGGGGATCAGGGCGGTCCCGGTGGAGCTGTGCCCGTCCCTGCCAACGGAAGAGTTCGTGCTGCCGTCGATGCTGGGGCTGTCCGGCTCGCTCGGCCGCTGGGGCAACCGGGCGCTGGCGGGTGCCGAGCTCCGGCTGCCCACGCCGTTCGACGGCGCTCTCAAGGACTTCGCCCGCTCACTCGGCCTGCGCCCGGCCGGTCTCGGTGCGATCCGCCGCCGGATCATCTCCGGCACCGGCCCGGTGCTGCACGGGTACAGCCCGGCGTTGTCGCCGCGTCCCGCGGACTGGCGGCGGGGTGCGGAGGTGGTGGGCAACTGGTGGCCGGTGGCCGAACCCGGCTGGCAGCCGTCACCCGAGCTGACCGCGTTCCTCGCAGGCGGACCGCCTCCCGTCTACGTCGGGTTCGGCAGCATGGTCGGCGAGCGGTTGCCGGAGCTGGTGCTCCGCGCGGTCCGCCGGGCAGGCGTGCGCGCGGTCGTGCAGCGCGGCTGGGCTGAGCTGTCCGTCGACTCCGACGACGTGCTGACCGTGGACGAGGTACCGCACGGCTGGCTCTTCCCCCGGATGGCCGCGCTGGTGCACCACTGCGGCGCGGGTACGACGGCGGCCGGGGTGCGCGCGGGCAAGCCCGTCGTGGGCACGCCGCTGCTGGTGGACCAGCCGTTCTGGGCACGCACGGTGCTGCGCGCCGGTGTCAGTCCGGGCTGGCAGCCGCTGCGCGAGCTGACGGCCGAAGGGCTCGGTGACCTGATCAGCGCGGCGGTGACCGAGCCCGCGTACCTGCATCGGGCCGGAGCGCTCGCCGCACGTGTCCGGGCAGAGGACGGCGCGGGCAGGACCGCTGACCTGATTCGACGTTTCTCCGAGTGCGAAGGGGTGCGAGCTGCATGAGGATCGCTGTCACCGGATCGATCGCGACCGATCACCTGATGGTCTTCCCCGGCCGGTTCGCCGACCAGTTCGTCGCCGGGCAACTGGACAACGTGTCCCTCTCGTTCCTGGTGGACGAGTTGGTGGTGCACCGGGGTGGAGTCGCGGCGAACATCGCGTTCGGGCTGGGTGTGCTGGGACTGCGGCCCGCGTTGATCGGCGCGGTGGGCGCCGACTTCGCGGACTACCGGTCGTGGCTGGAACGACACGGCGTGGACACCGAGTCGGTGCACGTGTCCACGTCGCGGCACACGGCCCGGTTCCTCTGCACCACCGACGAGGTGCAGAACCAGATCGCCTCCTTCTACGCGGGCGCGATGACCGAGGCGCGCACGATCTCACTGGACTCCGTCCGGGCGGACCTCGTGGTGGTCGCGCCCAACGACCCGGAGGCGATGCTCCGGCACACCGCCGAGTGCCGGGCCCGTGGCCTGCGCTTCGCGGCGGACCCCTCGCAGCAGCTCGCGCGGCTCGACGGCGCCGCTATCCGGTCCCTTGTGGACGGTGCGAAGCTGTTGTTCACCAACGAGTACGAGAGCGGTCTGCTGTTGGAGAAGACAGGCTGGACCCGCGAGGAGGTGTTGACCAGGGTCGGCACCTGGCTGACCACGCTGGGGCCCAACGGTGTGCGGATCTCGTCGGCGCAGGCACCGCCGATCCACGTGCCCGCCGCTCCGGAGCTCCGCCGAGCGGACCCCACCGGTGTCGGCGACGCGTTCCGCGCCGGTTTCCTGGCCGGCCTGACCTGGGATCTCGACCACGAGCAGGCCGCGCAGCTGGGATGCGGTCTGGCCGTGCTGGCGCTGGAGACCACCGGTACGCAGGAGTACGCGCTGGATCCCACCGAGTTCTCCACCCGCCTGCTCGACGCGTACGGCCTGGACGTTCGTTCCCGATTCGCCGCTGTCCCCGTGTAGAAAGAGGATTTCCGTGACCGACCTCCAAGTTCGCAACGGCGTCGACTTCGCGGTTGCTGACCTCTCGCAGGCCGAGTTCGGCCGCAAGGAGATCCGGCTGGCCGAGCACGAGATGCCCGGTCTGATGGCGCTGCGCCGTGAGTACGCCGAGGTGTA
>NZ_VOBR01000032.1 GCF_007845675.1 Lentzea tibetensis
TGGTTTGATCGCTCCAGACGGAATATGTCTGGCATCAATCTAAATTACTCAAAGGAACCTCTTGACGAGGTTCATATTACTGGCTGTGTTTCGGCACGCTGTTGAGTTCTCAAAGAACACGCGCTCATCATCACTCACCGCAAACGCGGCTCGATCCGAGGCTTGTGTGTCATAAAGCTTTGTGTTGAAACCGGACGCCCATGGCTTCGAACTCAAGACGAGCTACCTGCTGGGTCTTCACGGTCTCGCGGTCACCCACTCTACCACGCTAGATGGGAGCTTGGTTCGTGACCTCCGCCGCACTCCGTTCCGGTTTTCCCGGCCCGTTCCGTGCTGACATGGAGAAAGTTACACGCACGCCAACACAGGGTCAAATCGGGGGCGCAGCAGTCCCCTGCGGTTATGAAACCGCAGGTCAGCAGCCCCATCCAGGGCCTGCCAACAACGTATCTCACCCCTACTTGCCTGCACAGTGTGACCGCGATCACACCAAGAAACTTGATCGCGACGACGAAGGGCCGCCGACCCACTCGGGATCGACGGCCCTTCGGACACTGAAACCGCAGGTCAGAGCTCTACCTGCACGCCTGCGTTGTTCCGCTTGCCGCGGCGCAGCACGAGCCACTTGCCGTGGAGGAGGTCCTCCTTGGCCGGCTTCCACTCCTCGTCGGTCACCTTCGCGTTGTTCACGTACGCGCCGCCCTCGTTGACCGTGCGCCGCGCGGACCCGCGGCTGTCGGCCAGCCCGGACGTCACCAGCAGGTCGACGATCGTCGGCTCGTCGGACATGCGGACCGTCCCCGTCGGGGCCTCCGCCAGCGCCGCGTCCAGCGTCGACGCGTCCAGGTCACGCAGCTCCGCCCGCCCGAACAGGGCCTGCGACGCCGTGATCACCTGCTCGGTCGCGCGCTCGCCGTGCACGATGTTCGTGAACTCCAGCGCCAGCCGCTTCTGCGCGGAACGCAGGTGCGGCTTCTCGGCCGTCTCCTGCTCCAGCGCCTCGATCTCCTCACGCGTGAGGAACGTGAACAGCCGCAGGTAGCGCAGCACGTCCGCGTCGCCGACGTTCACGAAGTACTGGTACCAGGCGTACGGCGAGGTCATCTCCGGGTCGAGCCACACGTTGCCGCCACCGGTGGACTTGCCGAACTTGCGCCCCTCGGCGTCCGTCACCAGCGGTGCGGTCAGCGCGTGCACCGACGCGCCCTCGACGCGGCGGACCAGGTCGACGCCGCCGATGATGTTGCCCCACTGATCGGAGCCACCGACCTGCAACGACGTGCCGTACCTGCGGTGCAGCTGGAGGTAGTCGTTCGACTGGAGGAGCAGGTAGCTGAACTCGGTGTACGACATGCCGTCGCTCTCGAGCCGCCGCTTCACCGTCTCGCGCGACAGCATCACGTTGATCGAGAAGTGCTTGCCGACGTCGCGCAGGAACTCGAGCACCGGCACCTGACCGGTCCAGTCCAGGTTGTTCGCGATGACCGCGCCCGTCTCCGACTCGTCGAAGTGCACGAACCGCTCCAGCTGGCCGCGGATGCGGTCCGCCCACTCGGCGACCGTGTCGAGCGAGTTCAGCGTGCGCTCACCGGTGTCGCGCGGGTCGCCGATCATGCCCGTCGCGCCGCCCGCGAGCACCACGGGACGGTGCCCGGCGCGCTGGAACCTGGTCAGCATCAGCAGCGGCACCAGGTTGCCCGCGTGCAGCGACGGCGCGGTCGGGTCGAAGCCGCAATAGAGGGTGAGCGGGCCGGCGTCCAGATCCTCGCGGAGTGCGTCGAGGTCGGTGGAGTGCGCGATCAGGCCGCGCCAGGACAGTTCGTCAAGGATGTGCTCGCTCACGGGTCCGATTCTCCCCTACCAGCTCAAACGGCTTTCAACCCGGTTCAGCCGCACCGGTCCGCCCGTCCGGCGCGCCGCCCACCGGGCCAGCTCCGGCACGGACAGCTCGCCGCGCACCCCGGCCACCGCGGGCTTCGCCGTGGTCGACGCCCACTGCGCCGGGTTCAGGGTGAGGAACGACAGCGGCGGCAACTCGGCCACGTCGAGCACCGCGTCGCCGACGTCGAGCACCTTCAACGCGGGCAGGTGCGGCAGGCGCACCTCCGCTCCCCCGGTGACCGTGAGGGACGTCAGCGTCGGGTGTCCTTCGAGCGCACCGAGGTCGACCTCGGTGACGTTCAGCTCCAGTCGTTCGAGCGGGCACCGCGCCAGGTCGCCGATCCGCAGCGCGCCACCGCGGTCGATCTTCAGCTCGCGCAGCAGCGGCACGCTCGCCAACGGGCTCAGGTCGGCGTCCGCCACGTCGTTGAGCTGGAGTTGCTGGAGCCAGTCGCGGTCGGGGAACGACGCGACCGACTCGGCGAGGTCCCTCCTCCTGAGGTGGCCCATGTGGTCGAGGGTCTCGGGTACCGGCAGGTCGCGCCGCTCGAGGTAGTCCTGCAGCGACGGCCCCACGTACCGCGCGATGCGGTAGTCGAGCTCGAGGACCTGACCGACGACTCCCGCCGGACCGGGGTCGAGGTCGATCGCCAGCTGCCTGCCGTCCTCGAAGTCACCGATCGGGATCCAGCGCGGGTTCCACCACATCCGCCGCACCACGTCCGGTGGACCTTGGTAGAAGCAGGGTGCGCCCCACTCCGCGGGGTTCGCCGCGCGCTCGGCCTCCGACTGCGCCTCCGTCGCCAGGTAGCTCACGATGAGGTCCGGTGGCACGACCTCCACCTCGTCGATGTCGTCCCCGAGGTCGAGGCTCGCGTCGAGGCGCAGCACCTCGTCGGGGATCACCAGATCGGGGTCGGGTTCGCGCGGCGGGACCGGGCGGTGGTGCGGGTCCAGCACGACGTGGTGCAGGTTCCGCTCGAACATCTTCGTTTCCGCGACCCCGTGCGCCACAAGCAACTCGTACCTGCCGTCGGCGTCGAGGGTCAGGTCGACGCGGGCGCGGTCGGTGATCTTCAGCAGCTCCGGCACGAGCTGGTCGAACCGCCGGTCGCCCCGGCTCCGGCCACCCGATCTCACACTGGCGACGGAGTGCGCCGGACTGACGCTGGATCGCAGTTCGATGCGCTCCCACCCGTCGGGCCCCACCGACGCGAGCTCCCTGCACAGGTTCTCGATCATCACTCCCCTTTGTTTCGTCCTGATCGCGCACGGGTAGGCCAGGGCCAGGGGACCCGGTGGAAGGACTTGAGATGACCTACCCGCGCGAAGATCGTCCGGTCGAGCGCCGGACGGAGGTTATGCCGCAACAGCCCGACCCCGTGGTGGAACGCGAGGAGATCGTCGAACGCGCCGATCGCGTGGACAGCAAGATACGCGTGGTGCGGATGGTGTGCGCCGTCATCGACGTCATCTGCTGGGTGTTCGCGATCGTGCTGGCCGCACACATCTTCCTGGTGGTGGCGGGCGCCAACATGGCCAACGGGTTCGCCCAGTTCATCTCGGGCTTCGCCGGTGGCGTGAACCTCGGGCTGAGCGACCTGTTCGTGCCGGGCAGCGAGAAGGTCGCCGTGCTGCTCAACGAGGGCCTGGCCGCGATCCTCTGGCTGGTCGTCGGTGCCGTGCTCACGGGCCTGATCACTCGATTGGCGCTGCCGGTCGAGTACCGCCGCGCCTGGTACCGCCGCACCACGATCAGCTGACTCCGGCACTCTGGGGTCATGACCGAGATCCTCGACGTGGCGGGACGGCTGGCCGACCGGTTCGCGGAACGAGCGGCGCGGCACGATCGGGACAACACGTTCCCGCACGAGAACTACGACGACCTGCGAGAAGCCGGGTTCCTCCGGTTGTCCGTGCCGGAGGAGCTCGGCGGTCTCGGTGCCGCACAACGAGAAATCCTGGCCGTGCTGGAACGCCTGGCGATGGGCTGCGGCTCGACGGCGCTGGCGTACACGATGCACGTGTCGCCGCTCGGGCAGTGGGCGAGCGTGTGGCGCCGCACCGGCAACCCGCGCCTGGCCGATCTGCTCCGCCTCGCCGCGGAGAACAAGCTCGTGTGGGCGTCGGTCACCAGCGAGATGGGGCTGACGAACCTCGTCACGGACGCGCGGACCAGAGCGGACAAGACCGAGGGCGGATACCGGGTCAACGGCCGGAAGTCCTTCGCCACCAACACTTCCGTCGCGACGCATTGCACGATCACGGCCCGCCACGACGACACGTTGCTGATCTGCCGGATCGCGCTGGACCAGCCCGGCGTGCGCGTCCACGACGTGTGGGACACGCTCGGCATGCGCGCCACCCGCAGCAACGACGTCGAGCTCGACGACGTGTTCGTGCGCGAGGAGGACGTGGTGCACTCGCTGCCCGCCGGGCACTTCGACCGGCGCGTGTTCGAGACGGTGTGGGCGTGGGCGATGCCGGCGTTCGCCGCCGTCTACACGGGGATCGCGGCGGGTGCGCTCGAGTGGGTGGCAACCAGGGCTGAGGACGACCCGCTCGTCAGGGACGCGTTCGGCGAGTGCACGGCGCTGCTGGAATCGTCGCGCGCGTTGATCTTCCGGCACGCCGAGGAGGTCGACGGCGGCAGGCTGTTCGAGCTGGGCACGCAGGACGGCATCGCGCGGTGCGTGCTGGTCAAGTACGCGGCGACGAACAACGCGGTGCGCGTGGTGCAGCGGCTGGTCGACGTCGCCGGTGGTGCGGCGTACGCCAGGGCACTGCCGTTCGAACGGAGGTGGCGCGACGTGCAGGCCGGGGTGGTCATGCCCGCGTCGAACCACCTGGCGCGCCAGCTGATCGGGGCGAGCCCGCTGGGCCAGGTTTTCACGCCTTGAACCCCGTCACATGGTGAAGGGGAACTCAGGCCGTCGCTCGGCGCTTCCCGCCTTTGCGGTACGGCGACACGGCGGGCGAGTCGATCCAGAACCGCCACGGCACGTCCATCGCGACGGCGACACCGACCCTGGGGCCGGAGTGCACCTCACCCGCGTGATCGCCGGCGAACAGGCGCACCGGCGAATCCGGCGAGGTCAGGTCGATGCCGTTGTACTTGCGATCGAGTCCGAGGACGCTGCACAGCCTGGCCGGTCCCCTGGCCAGCTCGGCGTCCGACCGCGCGGCCGGGCGTCGTTCGTGCGCGAGCGGGAGGCCTTCGAGCACCTCGCCCGCGCGCAGCAGCACGGCACCGGGCACGCCGTCGGTCGCCGCAACGACGTTCGCGCAGAAGTGCATGCCGTAGACGAAGTAGACGTACAGGTGCCCGGCCGGGCCGAACATCACGTCGTTGCGCGAGGTGCGGCCGCGGTAGCAGTGCGACGCCGGGTCGTCACCGCCGCGGTACGCCTCGACCTCGACGATCCGCACGCGCACACCGTCCGCTTCCAGGTGCGCGCCGAGGAGGAGCCGCGCCGCGTCCAGTGGATCGACGGCGAGCTCCTCCCTCGTCAGCGGTCTAGAACTCACGCGCTGTGCGAGCTCGGGCGACGAGCCGGTCCAGCTGCTCCGACACTCGGTCGGGAGCGGTACCGCCGTGGGCGTTTCGTGAAGCTATGGATCCTTCCACGGTCAGCACAGTACGCACGTCAGGCGTGAGGGCCGGAGAGATGCCCGCGAATTCCTCGTCGGACAGGTCCTCCAAACCGACGCCGCGCGACTCGGCCGCCCGGACGCAGGAGCCCGCCGCCTCGTGCGCCACGCGGAACGGAACCCCTTGGCGCACAAGCCATTCCGCGATGTCGGTCGCCAGCGTGAAACCGGCGGGAGCGAGCGCGGCCATGCGGTCGGTGTCGAACCTGAGGGTCGCCACCATGCCGGCGAACGCGGGGAGCAGCAGCTCCAGCTGCTCGACCGAGTCGAACAGCGGCTCCTTGTCCTCCTGCAGGTCGCGGTTGTAGGCCAGCGGCTGCGCCTTCAACGTCGCCAGCAGCCCGGTCAGGTTGCCGATGAGCCGCCCGGACTTGCCGCGCGCCAGCTCGGCGACGTCCGGGTTCTTCTTCTGCGGCATGATCGAGCTGCCGGTCGCCCACGCGTCGTCCAGCACGGCGAAGCGGAACTCCGCCGTCGTCCAGATGATCACTTCTTCGGCGATCCGGGACAGGTTCACGCCGATCATCGACAGCACGAACGCGATCTCGGCGGCGAAGTCGCGCGACGCGGTGCCGTCGATCGAGTTCTCCACCGGACCGTCGAAGCCCAGGTCAGCGGCCACGGCCGCCGGGTCGAGGCCGAGCGACGACCCGGCCAGCGCGCCGGAGCCGTAGGGCGAAAGAGCCGCCCGCTTGTCCCAGTCGCGCAGCCGGTCGACGTCCCGCAGCAACGACTGCGCGTGCGCCAGCAGGTGGTGCGCGAGCAGCACGGGCTGCGCGGACTGCAGGTGCGTGCGGCCCGGCATCACGGCACCCATGTGCGTGGCGGACTGCGCGGCGAGCGCGTCCACCACGTCGAGCACACCGGCGGAGACCCGGCGGGCCGCGTCGCGCAGCCACATCCGGAACAGCGTCGCCACCTGGTCGTTGCGCGAACGACCGGCGCGCAGCTTGCCGCCCAGTTCAGGACCGGCGCGGTCGATCAGGCCGCGCTCCAGCGCGGTGTGCACGTCCTCGTCTTCGAGCACCGGCGTGAACTCGCCGGAGGCCACGTCGGCCTCCAGCTCGTCCAGCGCCTTGATCATCCCGGACAGCTCCTCGTCCGTGAGCAGGCCCGCCGACTTCAGGACGCGTGCGTGCGCACGGGATCCCGCGATGTCGTACGGCGCGAGCCGCCAGTCGAAGTGCGTGGACAAGGACAGTCGGGCCATCGCCTCGGCAGGACCCGAAGCGAACCGGCCACCCCACAAAGAACTCACTTTTGCGCATCCCTCTTCGCTGCGATCTTGGACGGCAGGCCCCAGAGCTGCACGAAGCCCTTGGCCAGCGTCTGGTCGAACGCGTCACCCTCGTCGTATGTGGCCAGGTTGAAGTCGTACAACGACTGCTCGGAACGCCGCCCGGTGACGACCGCGCGCCCCGCGTGCAGGACCATCCGCACCTCACCGGACACGTGCTGCTGCGAGTTCGCGATGAAGTCGTCCAGCGCGTACTTCAGCGGCGAGAACCACAGACCGTCGTACACCAGCTCGCTCCAGCGCTGCGACACCTGGCGCTTGAAGCGGGCCAGGTCGCGCTCCAGCGTGACGTTCTCCAGCTCCTCGTGCGCGGTGATCAGCGCGATCGCGCCGGGCGCCTCGTAGACCTCGCGCGACTTGATGCCGACCAACCGGTCCTCGACCAGGTCCAGCCTGCCGACGCCCTGCGCGCCCGCGCGGCGGTTCAGCTCCTGGATCGCCTGGAGGCACGTGACGGTCTCGCCGTCGATCGCGACCGGAACGCCCTTGTCGAACGTGATCACGAGCTCGTCGGGGTCGCGCGGCTCGGCCGGGTTCTGCGTGTACGAGTAGACGTCCTCGATCGGCGCGTTCCAGATGTCCTCGAGGAAGCCGGTCTCGACCGCGCGGCCCCACACGTTCTGGTCGACCGAGTACGGGGACTTCTTGCTGACGTCGATCGGGAGGCCGCGCTCCTCGGCCCACAGGATGGCCTTCTCGCGGGTCCACGCGTAGTCGCGGACCGGCGCGATGACCTTGAGATCCGGTGCGAGAGCGCCGATGCCGACCTCGAAGCGGACCTGGTCGTTGCCCTTGCCGGTGCAGCCGTGCGCGACGGTCGACGCGCCGTGGTACTTCGCGGCCTCGACGAGGTGCTTCGCGATCACCGGCCGGGACAGCGCCGAGACCAGCGGGTAGCGGTCCTGGTAGAGCGCGTTGGCCTGCAGCGCGGGCAGGCAGTAGTCCTCGGCGAACTCGTCGCGCGCGTCGGCGACGACCGCCTCGACGGCGCCGCAGTCCAGCGCGCGCTTGCGGATCGCCTCCATGTCCTCGCCGCCCTGGCCGACGTCGACCGCGACAGCGACTACTTCGGCGCCGGTTTCTTCTGCGATCCACCCGATGCCGACGGACGTGTCCAAGCCCCCGGAATAGGCAAGGACGATCCGATCACTCATGACCGTTCTCCTTGAACTCGTTGCCCGCGGCCATCGCGGTGATCCGCTCGGCCAGCTCCGCTCCGGTGAGCGGTTCCCTCGCCACGACGAGGATGGTGTCGTCACCGGCGATGGTGCCGACGATGTCGTTCAGCGCCGCCCGGTCCAGCGCGCTGGCGAGGAACTGCGCCGCACCCGGCGGGGTGCGCAGCACGGCCAGGTTGCCGGAGAAGTCGGTCGCCACCAGCAGTTCGTTCAGCAGCCGGACGAGCCGCGTCGTCCCGCCCTGCACCCCGCGGACCGGGCTGCCGTCCTCGGGGATCACGTAGATCGGCGCGCCACCGTCGGCGCCGCGCAGCTTCACCGCGCCCAGTTCGTCGAGATCGCGCGACAGCGTCGCCTGGGTGACCTCGATGCCTTCCGCGGCGAGGAGCTTCGCGAGCTCCGACTGGCTGCGGACGGCTCGCTGGCTGACCATCTCGACGATGCGTCCCTGACGCGCGGTGCGGGTCATCAGGAATTCTCCAACAGCCACACCAGCAGCGCTTTCTGCGCGTGCAACCGGTTCTCGGCCTCGTCCCACACGAGCGACTGCGGCCCGTCGAGCACCTCGTCGGTGATCTCCCAGCCGCGGTGCGCGGGCAGGCAGTGCAGGACCGTGGAGTCCACGCCGGTCGACTCGAGCAGCGCGGTGTTGACCTGGTACGGCCGGAACGGGCCGACCCGGTCCTTGCCGTCGTTCTCCTGGCCCATCGACGTCCACGTGTCGGTGACGAGCACGTCCGCGCCGTCGACCGCCCGCCGCGGGTCGGTGATCAGCTCGACCGAACCGCCGGTCTCCGCCGCGCGCTGCTTGGCGTCGTCGAGGAACGTCGGGTTCGGCACGAAGCCGGCGGGCGCGCCGATGCGGACGTTCATGCCGGCCGTCGCACCGCCGAGCAGCAACGAGTGCGACATGTTGTTCGCGCCGTCGCCGAGGTAGGTCAGCGTCAGCCCGGCGAGCTCGCCGTGGCGGCGGCGGATCGTCTGCAGGTCCGCGAGCACCTGGCACGGGTGGAACTCGTCGGTCAGCGCGTTGACGACCGGGACGCGCGACACGCTCGCCATGGCGTCCATGCGGGCCTGCGCGAACGTCCGCCACACGACCGCGTCGACGTAGCCGGACAGGATGCGCGAGGTGTCCTCGATGGTCTCCTCACGGCCGAGCTGCATGGAGCGGCCGTCGATGATGACCGGGTTGCCGCCGAGCTGGGCGATGCCGACCTCGAACGACAGGCGGGTGCGGGTCGAGTTCTTCTCGAAGATCACCGCGATGGCCTTGGGGCCCGCCAGCGGCTTGTGACCGAACCGATCGGCCTTGAACGTGTCCGCGAGGTCCAGCACCGCCGACTGCTCGTCCGGCGTCAGGTCGTCGTCGCGGAGGAAGTGCCTGGGGCTCATGACTCCTCCGTAGCATCGATCTTGGCAAAGAAAGACGGCAGATCAGCAACGAACCGGTGGGCGTCGGCCTCGTCCAGCACCAGCGGCGGCGCGAGGCGGATGACGTCGGGCTGGATCGGGTTGATCAGGTATCCGGCCTGCTGCGCGGCCGCCGCGGCCTTCGCCGAGACCGCCTCTCGCAAAGTGATGCCGAGCAGCAGGCCGGCACCCCGGACCCCGGAGATCTGCGGGTGACCGAGTGCCTCCACTCCGGTCGCGATCTCCTTGCCGACCGCGGAAGCGTGCTCCAGCAAGCCTTCCGCGGCGATCGTGTCGAGCACGGCGAGTGCGGCCGCGCAGCAGACGGGGTTGCCGCCGAACGTCGTGCCGTGGTGACCGGGCTCGAACAGGTGGGCCGCGTCGCCGAAACCGATGGTGGCGCCGAGCGGCAGCCCGCCGCCGATGCCCTTGGCGAGCGTCATGACGTCCGGCACGATCCCCGCCTGCTGGAAGGCGAACCACGTGCCCAGCCTGCCGATGCCGGTCTGCACCTCGTCCAGCACCAGCAGCGCGCCGTGCTGCTGGGTGATCGCGCGGGCCGCCTGCAGGTAACCCGCGGGAGGCACCACAACGCCCTGCTCGCCCTGGATCGGCTCGACGAAGAACGCCGCCGTGTCGTCGTCGATGGCCGCTTCGAGCGCGTCGACGTCGCCGAACGGGATGTGCACGACGCCGGGGACGAGCGGCTCGAACGGCGTCTTCTTGCCGGGCTGGCCGGTGAGGCTGAGCGCACCCATCGTGCGGCCGTGGAACGCGCCGTCGGTCGCGACGATCTTGGTGCGGCCGGTGCGGCGGGACATCTTCAGCGCGGCCTCGTTGGCCTCCGCGCCGGAGTTGCAGAAGAAGACCCGGCCGTCACCGTCCACACCGGACAGGTCGAGCAGCCGCTCGGCCAGCGCCAGCGCGGGCTCGTTGACGTACAGGTTCGAGGTGTGGCCGATCGTGGAGATCTGCCTGGTGACCGCCTCGACGATCGCCGGGTGGGCGTGGCCGAGCGCGTTGACCGCGATGCCGGTCAGCAGGTCCAGGTATCGGTTGCCGTCGGTGTCCCACACGTACGCGCCCTCGCCGCGTTCCAACGCGAGCGACGGCGTGCCGTAGTTGTCCATCATGGACTTCTGCCACCGGGTCACAGGTTGTCCCCCAACACCATCGTTCCGACACCTTCGGACGTGAAGACTTCGAGCAGCACGGAGTGCGCGAGACGGCCGTCGATCACGTGCGCACGAGGAACACCGCCGCGCACGGCGCGCAGGCACGCCTCCATCTTCGGGATCATGCCGCTGTCCAGCTCCGGCAGGAGCTTCTCCAGCTCCTCGGCGCGGATCTGGTGCAGCAGAGACGACTTGTCCGGCCAGTTCGAGTAGAGGCCTTCGACATCGGTGAGCACGACCAGCTTCTCGGCGCCCAGAGCGACGGCGAGAGCACCGGCCGCAGTGTCCGCGTTGACGTTGTGCGGCACGCCGTCGATGTCCGGCGCGACCGTCGAGACGACCGGGATGCGGCCGGCGCGCACGATGTCCAGCACCGCGTCCGGGTTCACCTCGGTGATGTCGCCGACGAGGCCGAGGTCGACCTCCTCGCCGTCGATCACCGCACCGCGCTTCGTCGCGGTGAACAGGTGCGCGTCCTCACCGGAGATGCCGACGGCGTAAGGACCGTGCTGGTTGATCAGGCCGACGAGCTCGCGCCCGACCTGGCCGACGAGCACCATGCGCACGACGTCCATCGCCTCGGGCGTGGTGACCCGCAGGCCGGCGCGGAACTCGCTCTCGATGCCCAGCCGGTCGAGCATGGACTTGATCTGCGGGCCGCCGCCGTGCACCACGACCGGGTGCAGCCCGGCGAGCCGCAGGAACACCATGTCCTCGGCGAACGCCTTCTTCAGCTCGTCGTCGACCATGGCGTTGCCGCCGTACTTGACGACGACGAGCGAGCCGCGGAACCGCTGCAGCCACGGCAGCGCTTCGACGAGGACTCCGGCCTTCTCCTGAGCGTTCATGAGCTGTAGGCGCTGTTCTCTTCGACGTAGGCGTGGGACAGGTCGGTGGTCAGCACGGTGGCCTCGGAGGCGCCGACGTTGAGGTCGATGACGACCTCGATGTCGCGGCCGGTGAGGTCGGCGAGCGACCGGTCCTGCGCCCGTGTCCCGTTGGCGCACAAGGTGATCCCGTTGATCGCGATGCCCAGCTTGTCCGGGTCGATCACCGCGTCGGCGCGGCCGAGTGCCATGGCGATGCGGCCCCAGTTCGGGTCCGAGCCGAAGAGCGCGGTCTTGACCAGGTTGTCCTCGGCGACCGTGCGGCCGACGTGCACGGCCTCGGCCTCGGTGGCCGCACCGCGCACGACGATGCTGACCTCCTTGGTGACACCCTCCGCGTCGCCCTGCAGCTGCTTCACGAGATCGCCCGCGACCTTCGTGAGCAGCGCGACGAAGTCCTCGGCGGACGGGGTCACGCCGGATGCGCCGGACGCCAGCACGAGCACGGTGTCGTTGGTCGACGTGCCGCCGTCGACGTCGAGCCGGTCGAACGTCCTGGAGGTCGCCTGCCGCAACGCGGCGTCGAGCGCGGCGCCGTCGATCACGGCGTCGGTGGTGATGACGGACAGCATCGTGGCCATGTTCGGCGCGAGCATGCCCGCGCCCTTCACGAACCCGCCGACCGACCAGCCGTCCGGGTGCGAGTCCCACGACTGCTTGGGACGGGAGTCCGTGGTCATCACGCCGGTCGCGGCGTTGAGCCCGGCGTCGACGGTGTCGGCGAGCTCCTTCGCGGCCTTCTCGACACCGAACCTGACCGCGTCCATCGGCAGGCGTTCACCGATCAGGCCGGTGGAGCACACCGCGACGTCGATCGCGCCGATGTTCAGGACCTCGGCGACCTTCTCGGCGGTGGCGTGGGTGTCCTGGAAGCCCTCCGGGCCGGTGCACGCGTTGGCGCCGCCCGAGTTCAGCACCACCGCGCCGAGGCGGCGCGACGCGATCACCTGCTGCGACCAGAGCACGGGCGCGGCCTTGACCACGTTGGTGGTGAAGACGCCTGCGGCCGCGTCGTTCGGGCCGTCGTTGACGACGAGCGTGAGGTCGAGCGCACCGGACTCCTTGATCCCGGCGGCGACGCCGGCGGCCCGGAAGCCCTTGGGACCCGTCACGCCCTTGTTGCGGTTCACGGTGCGACTCCAACAGTCGAGAGGCCGGTGGTCTCCGGCAGGCCGAGAGCGAGGTTCATGCACTGGACGGCGGCGCCGGCCGTGCCCTTGGTGAGGTTGTCGACGGCGGCCACGACGACCAGCCGGTTGAGGTCGGTGTCGACCGTGACCTGCAGCTGGACGGCGTTCGAGCCGAGCACCGCGTTGGTCGTCGGCCAGAGGCCTTCCGGCAGGACGTGCACGAAGGGCTCGTCCGCGTAGGCCTTCTTGTAGACGGACTCAACATCGTCGGTGGTTTTCAACGTTGCAGAGCAGGTGGCAAGAATTCCACGTGACATGGGGGCGAGCACGGGCGTGAACGACACGTCGATCTTCCGGCCGGCGGCCGCGCTGAGGTTCTGGGCGATCTCCGGGGTGTGCCGGTGAGCACCACCGACGCCGTACGCGCTGGCGGAGCCCATGACCTCGGAGCCGAGCAGGTGCGCCTTGGGCGCCTTGCCCGCACCGGAGGTGCCGGAGACGGCGACGACCACGACCTCGTCCTCGATGTGGTCGAGAGCCGGGGCCAGCGCGAGGCTGGACACCGTCGGGTAGCAGCCGGGAACGGCGATGCGCCTGGCATCGCGCAGCTTCTCGCGCTGACCGGGAAGTTCGGGCAGGCCGTAGGGCCAGCTACCCGCGTAAGTTCCGCCGTACCAGCGGTTCCAGGCGTCCTCGGACGTCAGGCGGTGGTCGGCACCGCAGTCGATGACGACGATGTCGTCACCGAGTTGCGCGGCGAGCTCAGCCGAGTGACCGTGGGGCAGCGCGAGGAACACGACGTCGTGTCCCTTCAGCTCCTCGACGGTCGTCTCGGTCAGCACCCGGTCCGCGAGAGGCAGCAGGTGCGGCTGGTGGGCGAGCAGCGGGCTGCCCGCGTTCCCGCCCGCGGTCAACGCGCCGATCTCCACGTCCGGGTGCGCCAGCAGCAGCCGGAGGAGCTCTCCGCCCGCGTAGCCGCTCGCGCCCGCGACCGCGATCCTCACCGTCATGCGGATGATTATGCACCACCGTGCAAGTTTACTCAATCTGACCGCGTGGAGTCTCCGTGTTCCGTTTGTTGATGATCCTGTTCTTGCTGGCGGGAGGGGTTGCGGTGCCGTCAGCGGCCGCTTCGGCGCGCACCGTCGTCCGCGACGACCTCCAGTCCGTTTTCCAGCGTGAAGGCACGAAGGGCACGTTCGTGCTCTACGACGTCCAGGCGCAGAGGTACACCTATGTGGACCTGTGCCGCGGCCGTGAGCGGGCGATCCCCGCGTCGACGTTCAAGATCGTGAACACCCTGATCGCGCTGGAGACCGGCGCGGTGTCGTCGGTGGACGAGGTGATCCCGTGGGATCGCACACCGCAGCCGTTCCCGTCGTGGGAGCACGACATGTCGATGCGCGAAGCGATCAAGATCTCCAACGCGGGGATCTACCAGCAGGTCGCGCGGCGCGTCGGCCTGGAGCGCATGACGGGCTGGGTGGACCGGCTCGGCTACGGCAACGAGCGCGTCGGTCCGGTGATCGACCAGTTCTGGCTGCAGGGCCCGTTGAAGATCTCGCCGGAGGAGCAGACCCGGTTCCTGGCGCGGCTGGCGCAGGACCGGCTGCCGATCGGGCACACCGGTGAGCTGCGCGAGATCATCCAGCAGGAGCCGGGCCTCTACGCCAAGACCGGGTGGCAGTTCGAGCAGAAGTTCGGCTGGTGGGTCGGCTGGTTCGAGCAGGACGGTCGACTGTGGACGTTCGCGCTGCAGATGGACCTGCCGACCGACGCGCACGCCGCGAAGCGCGTGCCGATCGGCAGGGAGCTGCTCAAGACGCTCGGCGTGCCGCTGCCCTGATCGCCGTCAGAGGCGTTTGCTCCGTGCACGGCAGCAAACGGACATGACCCGACCGGCCCGCGCATCGTGGCCGATCGGCCATGCTGTGCGGGCCGGTCGGCGCTGTCGAACGCGGGCGGCGGAGGGTGAGATGACCGCGTGACGGACGGAGACCTGGTGCGGCAGAAGATCAGACCCGGCGAGCTCGTGCTGGCCGTGCTGGCGTTGCTGGTCGGCCTGCTTCCGCTCGGCGTCCCGCTGCCGATCAGCACGCACCCGGCGATGGCGGTCGTGACCGCGATCTGCGCGGCGGCACTCGTCCCGCTCGCCCGGCGCAAGCCGGTGCTCGCGATGCTGGCCACCACGCTGCTGTACGCCAGCACCAACTTCTGGGCGATCACCACCACGACGTTCGTCATCTTCACCGCCGCGCGGCTGATCACCCCGCGCGGCAGGCTGTGGCTGACGGTGCTCGGGACCGGCGTCGGGCAGGTGGTGTTCAGCAGCGTCAACTACCTGATCGTGCCGACGCCGCTGACACGGGCCGATGTCGTGGGCGGCACCGTGTTCGGCCTGATCTTCCTGCTGTTGTTGCCCGCGCTGGCGGGCATGCTGCTCGGGCAGCGCAAGCCGTTGACCCGGCTGCTGCAGGAGCGCAACGAGTACCTCGAACGCGCGCAGGCGCTCACCGCGTCCAAGGCGCGCACCGAGGAGCGCTCGCACATCGCGGGCGAGATGCACGACATGCTCGGCCACCGGCTCAGCCTGATCTCCATCCACGCCGGCGCGCTCGAGCTCATGACCTCCAAGCAGGCGCCCGAGCTGCACGAGCAGGCCGAGCTGGTCAGGACGACCTCGTCCGTCGCGATGGCCGAGCTGCGCGAGATCCTCGGCGTGCTGCGCGCGAACACCGAACCGGAGACGCTCGACGAGAACGCGGGCACCCGCGAGGACGTGCTGCGACTGGTCGAGTCGTCCTGCGCGGCGGGCATCTCGGTCCGGCTGGAGTGGCACGGCGACGACGTCGCCGACGCCGACCCCCGGTCGCGGCGCGCGATCCACCGCGTGGTCAGGGAGGGCCTCACCAACGTCCACAAGCACGCCCCGGACGCACGCGCTCGCGTGTCGGTGACCGTCTCGGACGGACGCGCGGAGGTGCTGGTGGTCAACAGCACCACCGACGCGCCGAAGGGCAAGGGCACCCGGCGCGGGCTCATCGGGCTGGAGGAACGCGTCGGGCTGATCGGCGGCCGCTTCGTCGCGGGCCCAGCGCCGGAGGGCGGTTTTCGGATCGCGGCCGACCTGCCGCTGCACCCGGCCGCGCTCGCCGACGCGGCGGTGACGGGCGACGCCGTGCCGGAGGTGCCGCCGGTACCGATCGTCGCCGAGTCGCTGACGTTGCCCCGCGTGGTCGCCTCGGGTTGCCTCGGCGCGATGGTCGGTGTGCCGGTGCTCGGCAGTCTCGTGGTGATCCTGGTGGTCAGCGCGGTGGGCGGTGGAGCCATGGACGCGGGCACCTTCGTGCAGCTGCAGCTCGGCACCGAGGAGACCACGATCACCGAGCAGTACGGCATCGGCACCGCGGACGCGGAGGGCTGCCTGCGGTACCGGCAGAACGACGGTGACCAGGGCCAGGAGTACAAGTTGTGCTTCCAGGACGGGAAGCTGGCGCGCAAGGACGTCGTCGCGGCACCGTAGGCTGTCCCGGATGATCCGGGTCCTGATCGCCGACGACGAGGCGCTGATGCGCGCCGGGATTCGGCTGATCCTGGACACCGCGGACGACATCACCGTCGTCGCCGAGGTCGCTGACGGACGAGCTGCCGTTTCCGCTTGCCGCGAAGCCGATGTGGCGTTGCTCGACATCCGGATGCCCGGTGGGGACGGTTTGACCGCCGCCGCGGAGATCGTGCGGCTCGGCGTGCACGTCGTCATGCTGACCACGTTCGGCGAGGACTCCTACGTGGCGTCCGCGATGCGCGCCGGCGCCACCGGGTTCCTGCTGAAGGACACTCCCCCGGCCGACCTGATCCACGCCGTGCGCGTCGCCGCGTCCGGCGAGCTGATCCTCGCGCCGCAGATCACCCGCCGGTTGGTCGAGCAGCACCTCGCCGCACCGTCCGGCTCGTCGAACGCGCGGGAGTTGGTGCGACAGCTGACCGACACCGAACGCGGCGTGCTGCGACTGGTCGGCGCCGGCATGTCGAACGCCGAGATCGCCGCCGAGCTGTTCATGGGCGCGGGCACGGTGAAGGCGCACATCAGCCGCATCCTGCCGAAGCTCGACTGCGCGAACCGGGTGCAGGCCGCCATCGTGGCGCACGACAGCGGCCTGCTGGGGTCCTAGGTGTTGAAGCGGTCCAGCGCGCGGATCTTGTTCGTCGCGTCGAGTGCCGCCACCTTGTACGCCTCGGACAGCGTCGGGTAGTTGAACACCGTGTCGACGAGGTAGTCGACCGTGCCGCCGCAGCCCATCACGGCCTGTCCGATGTGGACCAGATCGGTCGCACCGGTGCCGAACACGTGCACTCCCAACAACTTGCGATCCACAGTGGACACCAGAAGCTTCAGCATGCCGTAGGCGTCACCGACGATCTGGCCGCGCGCCAGCTCGCGGTAGCGCGCGATGCCGACCTCGTACGGCACGGCGGACGACGTCAGCTCGGCCTCGGTCGCGCCGACGTACGAGATCTCGGGGATCGTGTAGATCCCGATGGGCTGCAGGGCCGCCAGCTCGCGCGCGGGTTCGCCGAACGCGTGGTAGGCGGCCAGCCTGCCCTGGTCCATGGACGTGGCGGCGAGCGCGGGAAACCCGATCACGTCGCCGACCGCGTAGATGTGCTCGACGGGCGTGCGGTAGTGCTCGTCCACCGAGAGCCGGCCGCGGTTGTCCGCTTCCAGGCCGGCGTTCGCCAGGTCGAGGCGGTCGGTCGTGCCCTGTCGTCCGGCCGAGTACATGACCGCGGCGGCGGGGATCCGCTTGCCGCTCGCCAGTGTCGTGACGGTCTGCTTGTCGCCGACGGCGACGTTCACGACCTTCTCGCCGAAGCGGAACGTCACCGCCTGGTCGCGCAGGTGGAACTTGAGCGACTCGACGATCTCGGGGTCGCAGAACTCCAGCATCTTCTCGCGCTGCTCGACGACCGTGACCCGGCTGCCGAGCGCGGCGAACATCGACGCGTACTCGATGCCGATCACGCCGGCACCCACGACCACCAGCGAGGACGGGATCTCCTCGAGCGCGAAGACCTCGTCCGAGTCGAGAATCCGCTCCTCGTCGAAGTCCACCTGCGACGGCCGCGCGGGCGTGGTCCCGGTGGCGATCACGACGAACTCGCCGGTGATGCGCGTGTGGTCACCGCGGTGCGCGCCCTCGACCGAGATCGTGTGCGGGTCGACGAACCGGCCCATGCCGGTGATGAGGTCGACCTGGTTGCGGTGCAGCTGCGCTCGCACGACCTGGACCTCGCGGCCCACCACGTGCTGGGTGCGGGACATCAGGTCGGAGATCGTGATGTCCTGCTTCACCCGGTAGCTGGCGCCGTACAGCTCCCGCTGGCTCATCCCGGTCAGGAAGAGCACAGCTTCGCGAAGTGTCTTGCTTGGAATGGTTCCCGTGTTGGCGCAGACACCGCCGACCATGTCCGACTTGTCGATGATGGCAACGCGTTTGCCCAGCTTGGCACCCGCGATCGCGGCCTTCTGACCGCCCGGACCGGATCCGATCACGATCAGGTCGTAGTCGTACGACGTCATGGTCGCCAGCCTACTAAGACGAGAACGATTCCACCTTGAAACGAATTATGAACCTGTTCCGAGGCAACGACGTTAGTGCGGCCATGACCGAACTTCGCACCTTCCGTCTGCCCGACACCGTCACAGGTTCGGACAGCGACATCGCGCTGGGCCGCCAGCTCATCGAAGCATGGCAGGCCGATGGGATTCTGCAGATCGCGACGGACGCGGTGCAGGACCAGAAGACCGAAGCCGCCATGCAGGCGAGCAGAAGCTTCTTCCACGACTTACCGTTCGAGGAGAAGTCCAGACTGGTCAGCGACCTCACCTACGCCGGCTACATCGCGTCCGGCGAGGAGGTCACCGACGGCGTGGCCGACTACTCGGAGATCTTCACCGTCTGCAAGGACGTCCCACTCGACGACTCGCGCGTCGTCGACAAGTGGCCGTGCCACGGCCCGGTCCCGTGGCCGTCGGAGTCGTACCACCAGGCCATGCAGACCTTCATGGACTCGCTCGGCGAGCACGGCGAGAAGATCCTGCAGCTCACCGCGCTCGGCTTCGGCCTCGACATCGACACCTTCACCCGCCTGACGGTCGACGGCTGGCACCACATGCGCGTCCTCCGCTTCCCGGAGGTCAAGGAGGACTCCGACCGCGGCATCGGCGCCCACACCGACTACGGCATGCTCGTGCTCGCTGCCCAAGACGATGTCGGCGGCCTCTACGTCCGCCCGCCGATCGAGGGCGAGGAGCGCCCCCGCAACTGGCTGCCCGACGAGAGCGCCGCGGGTTGCTTCCAGGAGGCCGAGGGCTGGACCTTCGTCAAGCCCGTGCCGAACGTGCTCACCGTGTTCCCCGGCGACATCATGCAGTTCCTCACCGGGGGTGCCCTGCTCTCCACGCCGCACAAGGTGCTGCTCAACACCCGCGAGCGGTTCACCATGGCCTACTTCCACGAGCCCAACTTCGAAGCCGTGGTGCGCCCGTTGGACGAGCCCGCCGGGGATGACGTCATCCACTACGGCACGCACTTCACCAACATGTTCATGCGTTGCTATCCCGATCGGGTGACGACGCAGCGGATCCACGCTGAGGATCGGTTGTCCGTGCTCGCCGAGCTGCGTACCGGCGTGCGGCACAGCTGATTGCGGTGTTGGCCTCCGGCGGCCGGGGCTCCGCCCCGGACCCCGGCACCACCGGAGGCCCGTGCCTTCTTTTCGTAGTGGGTCGCCTTGGTGGTGGGGTCTCCGTACGACGCACCAGAGGCAGCCACATTTTGAGAGTGGGGTCAAGACGAAAAACGTGTCTTGACCCCACTCTCAAAATGCAGCAGGGCTTCGCCTGCGCCGTACGGAGACCCCACCACCCACTGGTTTGTTGCGCCTTCGGCGCCTCTCGGTGCTCGCCTTCGGCTTCGCCGAGCGAAAGAGCCCCCGCAGTCCGGCGGCCGAGCCACAGAAGGAGCGCCCGCCGCACTCCCAACCCCCGCACTGCCCGGCGGGCGCGGTCCCCGCCCCACCATCAAAGAAACGAGCCCAGACGTCAGGCGGGCTTGCCGTTGATCTTCGTGTTGGGGAACGTGACGTTCTGGGCGTTGGAGATCTTGTTGGCACCGCGGGAGATCGCGGTGAACGTGCTGCTGGAGACCACGACGTCGCTGACCTTCGAGGCGGCCAAGCCGTCCACCTCTACCGCGTATTCCTTGGAGCCCGCCACGGTCAGCCGGTCGACGGTGATGTTGCGGACCGTCGGGTTCGACACCGGGCCGGAGTTGCCGGAGCCCGAGTAGTTGAGGGTGATGAACACCGGGGACTTGGTGAGCTTGTTCGCGGTGATGTCGCGGAAGTGCACGCCGTCGATCGTGCCGCCCCGGTACTTGGACGTCTTGATGAACACCACGTACCACAGCTGGTCAGCAGCATTGGCCGGGTTCACGCGGCAGTTGCGGGCGTAGACGTTGCGGGCACCGCCGGACGCCTCGGAGCCGATGCAGATCGCGCCGCGGTTCGAGAACACGAAGGTGGAGTTCTCGACGACGATGTTCTGCGACGGCATGTTGACCCGGCGGCCGTCGACGTCGCGGCCCGACTTGATGGCGATGCAGTCGTCGCCGGTGTTGAAGGTGCAGTCGGTGATGTGGACGTCGGTGCAGCACTCGGGGTCGACGCCGTCGTTGTTGCCGCCGCCACCTCGTGAGTTGACCGTGATGCCGGAGACGGTGATGTTGCGGGACTTCACCGGGTGGACGCTCCACATCGGTGGGCGTTCGATGGTGATGCCGCTGATCAGGATGTTCGTGCACTCCACGAACTGGATCAGGTTGGGGCGCAGCTTGTGGCCCTCACCGAGGCGGCGCTGGGCGACCGGAGTGTTGTCGGCGCCCCACTTCTGCAGCTGGGTCCACGACCCGCCGCCCCCGCCCCACGGCTTCCACGTCTGGCCCTGGCCGTCGAGCGTGCCCGCGCCGGTGACGGCGATGTTGGTGGCGTTGTTGGCGTAGAGGAAGGCCTGGTAGTTCAGGCATTCGATGCCCTGCCAGCGGGTCGGGACGACCGGGAGGTACTTCTTCGGGTCGGTGTGGAACCTGATCGTGGCGCCCTTGTCGACGAAGAGGTTCACGTTGCTCTGGAGGGTGATGCCGCCGGTGACGAACACGCCGCCGCGCACCACCACCCGGCCGCCGCCCGCCTCGGTGCACGCCTGGATCGCCTTGCGGAACGCGGCCGCGTTGTCCGTCGAACCGTCCGGCTTGGCGCCGTAGGCGGTGACGAGGAAGTCCCTGTCAGGGAACGTCGGGGGCTTGATCCTGGCCAGGATGCCGGGGACCGCGTCCCACGGGTCGGCGGCGAGCGCCACGCCCGGTGTCGCGAGGAGGCCCGCGGCCACCAGGCCGGACACCTTCAGGAAGTCACGACGTGAACCGGACATCAACACCTCCACTGCAAACGTTTCCAGCGGCGGCACGGCCCAAAGTACACCTATACGGTGCGGACGTGACCCCCAAGTCGTCGCTGATCGCCGCTGTGCGCGCCGGGCTCGCGGAGCTGGCGAACCCGGACAAGGCGCCGGACATGCAGGCGTACATGAAGTCGGACATGCCCTACCGGGGCGTGGCCAGGCCGCAGCGGGCCGCGTTGACGAAAGCGGTGTTCGCCGAGCACGTCATCGCGTCCGAAACCGACTGGGTCGACACGATTCTCGTGCTGTGGCGGGAGGCCGGGTTCCGCGAGGAGCGGTACGTCGCACTGGACCTCAGCGGCCAGCGGAGGTATGCCGCGTGGCAGAGCTCGGCGTTGCTCCCGCTCTACGACGAGCTGATCGTCACCGGCGCGTGGTGGGACTACGTGGACGAGATCGCCAACCGGCGGATCGGGCCGCTGGTGCGCTCGGAGCCGGACGTGGTGAAGCCGGTCATGCGCGTCTGGTCGACCGACGACGACAAGTGGCGGCGCCGGACGTCGATCATCTGTCAGCTCGCCTCGAAGGCGGCGACGGACACCGTTTTGCTCACGGAGAGCATCGAAGCGAATATCACGGACCGTGACTTCTTCTTGCGCAAGGCCATCGGCTGGGCCCTGCGGGAGTACGCGAAAACTGAACCCGAATGGGTGAAGGACTTCGTGGAGCGGCACCCGGAGCTGTCCGGGCTGTCCCGACGCGAGGCGCTCAAGAACCTCTAGGCGGCGAGCTGCGTCAGGAACTCGATGTTGGTGCGGGTCTTGCGCAGACCGTCGAGCAGCACCTCGACGTCGCGGCCGGCCAGTGCGCGGCGCAGCCTGCGCATCACGGCGAGCTCTTCCGGCGACAGCAGCAGGTCGTCCTTGCGGGTGCCGGACTGCTCCACGTCGACCGCGGGGTAGACCTGCTTGCCCGCGAGCTTGCGGTCGAGCTTGAGCTCGGCGTTGCCGGTGCCCTTGTACTCCTCGAAGATCAGCGTGTCGCCGACCGAGCCGGTCTCGACCAGCGCGGTCGCGAAGATGGTGAGCGAGCCACCGTCCTCGATGTTGCGCGCGGCGCCGAGGAACCGCTTGGGCGGCAACAGGGTCGTCGAGTCGATGCCACCGGACAGGATGCGGCCGGACGCGGGTGCGGCCAGGTTGTAGGCGCGGCCGAGGCGGGTCAGCGAGTCGAGCAGGACCACGACGTCGCGGCCTTCCTCGACCAGGCGCTTGGCCCGTTCGACGGCGAGCTCGGCGACCGCGATGTGGTCGGCGGGCGAGCGGTCGAACGTCGAGGCGAAGATCTCGCCCGGCACGGTGCGCTGGATGTCGGTGACCTCCTCTGGACGCTCACCGACGAGCGCCACGATGAGGTGGCACTCGGGGTTGTTCTTGCTGATGGCGTGCGCGATCGACTGCAGCACAACGGTCTTGCCCGCCTTGGGCGGCGCGACGATCAACGCGCGCTGGCCCTTGCCGACGGGCATCATCAGGTCGACGACGCGGGTGGTCAGGTCGTGCGGGCCGGTCTCGAGGCGCAGCCGTTCGGTCGGGTGCACGGGCACCAGGTCGGTGAACTCGGGACGGTGGCGGCCCGGCTCACCGCCGTTGACGGAGTCGAGGCGGACGAGCGGAGCGGCCTTCTGCTTGCCGCCCGGCTGCCCGGCGGCGCCGGAGACGACGTCACCTCGGCGCAGGTCGTAGCGGCGGACGAGGTGCTGCGGCACGAACGCGTCCTTGGGGCCGGGCAGGTAGCCGGACACGCGGACGAAAGCGTTGGTGCCGTTGATGTCGAGGATGCCGGAGACAGGCACCAGCACCTCGGTTTCGGGTTCTTTGAACAGGGTTGCGGTCATGGTTGGTCGGTGTCCTTTCCGGACAGGTTCGGCACGAGGCCGAGGTGAAGGCGAACGCCGGAAGATCGGGGTTCTGAGCCTTGGAGAACTGCCGCGGGAGGCTGGGCCAACATCCGCAGGCATCTCCACCGTACCCGGTCCGCGATCGATCGCGCAACGCATTCACCTCGGCGACGTGCGTCACCCCACCGGAACGGGCTGCGGGCGGCGGCTCGCCATGATCAGCAACCCGAACGCCAGCACCGCGATCGCGGCGGCGATCGGCGGCAGTGCCACCAGTCCCGCGGAGCTGACCACCAGCCCACCGAACACACCGGACAGCCCCACCCCGAGGTAGATGGCGGAAGCGTTGAGGGACAACAACAATCCGCTGCTCTCCGGGGCGAGCTCGATCAGCCAGTTCTGGATCGGCGGGTTGACCGACCAGGTGAACAGGCCCCACACGAACATCACCGCGCCCGCGGACCACGCGGTGGTCGCGGTGAGCGGCAACGTGGCCAGCACGACGGTGAACACGCTGAAGATCACCAGCAGCGGGCCGCGGCTGCCGTAGCGGTCGGTCGCCCGGCCGCCGAGCGCGTTGCCGAGCGCGCCGCCGACGCCGTAGACGAGCAGCAGGAGGCTGATCGTCGAGCCGTGCACGTCGGCGACCGCGGTCAGCAGCGGCGCGATGTAGGTGAAGACGGCGAACGCGGCGAGGCACGCGAGCACGGTCATGCCGAGCACGAGCCGCACCTGCCGGTCGCCCGCGACGGCGAACCGCTCGCGCAGGCCGACCACGGGCGGTGCGGCCATCCGCGGCACCCCGGCCAGCACGCTGACGGCGGCGAGCACCGACACGGCCGCGACCAGCGCGAACACCCCGTGGTACCCGATGGGCCCGCCCAGCACGTTGCCCGCGGGCACCCCGATGACCAGCGCGAACGTGAGGCCGCCGAAAACGATCGCGACCGCCCGCCCCCGCCGCTCGGGCGGGTTGATCACGGCGGCCACCGCGGTGGCGGCCGGCGTGAACATGGCCGCGCCGAACGCGCTGAGCACCCGTGACGCGAGCAGCAGCTCGTAGGTCGGCGCGATCACCGCGAACGCGTTGCCCAGCGCGCTGACCAGCAGTGCGACCACGAGCAGCCGCCGCCGTTCCCAGCGCCCGGTCAGCGCCGCGAACAGCGGCGCCGCGAGCGCGTAGGCGACGGCGAAGGCGGTGACGAGCTGGCCCGCGGCGGCGGGCGAAACGGCGAGCTCCCGGCTCACCGCAGGTAGGACGCCCGTGACGATGTACCCGCTCGTGCCGACGGCGAACGCGCCGAAGGCGAGCAGGTAGGTGCGTGGCGACATGTCTCTCCCCAGTCGGAAGCTTGGTTCGACAGTCACCGTACTACGAGATTCATCGAACTACGACAAATCTCGTACTATGGACCCCATGAGCGACGTCCTGCCCCACCCCCTGCGCGACGAGATCCGCATCGAAGCGGTGCTGCACGCGCTCGCCGACCCGATGCGGCTGAGGATGGTGCGCGAGCTGGACCGGATCGGCACGGGCGTCGCGTGCGGGGCGATCGACCTGCCGATCACCAAGTCGACGCGCACGCACCACCTGCGCACCCTGCGCGAGGCGGGCGTGATCCACGTGCGGCCGGACGGGACGTCGCGCATCACGACGGTGCGCCGCACGGACCTCGACGCCCTCTACCCCGGCATGCTCGACGCGATCCTCAAAGCCGAGCGCTGAACGCGCGACCCTAGCCGCGCATCGCCTGCCCCGAGTAGGTCAGCGGGAACACCAGGTCGGTGCACTCGAGCGGCACGTCCTTGGCGATGCGCACGACCATCTCGACCTCGACGGTGCCGCCCTGCGGGATCAGCATCGGCGTGGTCATCGGTTCGACGGTCAGCACGCCGGGCGGGCACTCCAGCACGCGCTGCTGGGCCTCGTCGACCGGCTGGCCGGGGACTGCGGAGAGCTGCTTGACGATGATGTCGACGCTGTTCGGGTTGGTCAGCCGGACCAGTCTGCTGCCCTCGGCACCCGGCCGGAGCTCGACCGCGGCGCCGGAGATGTCGTTGATCTCGAACGGCTTGAGGTCGCCGAGGCCCGACTCACCGCTGCTGACCGAGTAGGCCATCGCGGGCAGCTGAGGCGCCGGCCAGGTGAGGTGCATCGCGGCCACGACGGCCGCTCCCACCATCAGGATCGTCAACGAGACGGCGATCTCCAGCCGGGGACCCAAACTTCGCATGGCGCAACTCCATACTTTGTTGCTCCAGGCGGTGGGTTCGCCTCTAGCTCCCCGCCGGACCGGCGACCATTCTCGCCCGACGGTTCATCGCTTCGCCCCTCGGCCCCAGCGGGCCGCGACGCCAATATTGGAGAACCTTCAACGGGGGCGCAAGCGGCTAGTGGGCGCCGAGATACCCTCAGAAGTCGGGACCTTCGGCACCTTGACAGCTACTCAGCGCCACCACCAGCACGTTTGATTCCAAACTCGACGGTAACTGGTTGTACCAACCGAGTGAACCTGTCTCAGCTGATTCCGCCCCCGGTCACAGGCTTCAGCTCCGCTTCAGGAATCAACCGCCGGCGTCCCACCCAGTGACACGAAAAGAGCCCGCGACTCAGCAGAATCGCGGGCTCCTCTTCAGGAAACCATCAGGAGCGGAGAGCCGCTCCGAACGCCTCGGCGGCGGCTGCGACAGCGGCGTCGCGCGCGACCGTCGCCTCCTCCACCGTCAACGTGCGGTCCGGTGCGCGGAAGCGCAGGGAGTACGCCAGCGAGCGCTTGCCATCGCCGACCTGCTCGCCGGTGTAGACGTCGAACAGCCGGATGTCCTCCAGCAGCTCACCGGCACCGCCACCGAGCACCTCGGACACGGACGCGACCGGCACGGAGGCGTCCACGACGAGCGCCACGTCCAGCAGCACCGGCGGGTACGCCGACACGGTCGGGGCGGGGCGGTGGTCGTCGAGCGGCAGCGCGTCCAGGTCCAGCTCGAACGCGACGGTGCGTTTGGGCAGGCCCAGCGCCTCGACGACCTTCGGGTGCAGCTCACCGGCGTGGCCGACGGGCCAGTCGCCGACGCGCAGCTCGGCGCAGCGGCCGGGGTGCCACGGCAGGAGGTCCGACGCGACGACGCGCAGCGTGACGCCGTACGCCTGGCCCACGAGGCGCGCGGCCTCGACGGCGTCCGCCCAGTCGGCCTGACGACCCTTGCCCCACCAACCGGCCAGCTCGCGGTGCCCGGTGAGCACACCGGCCACGTGCAGCGGCTGCACCGGCAGCGCGGCTTCCAGCGACGCGATCTCGGCCTTGGTCGGCGCCCTGTCGACGCCCAGCGCGGGCACCGGGATCTGCTGCGTGCGCGGCAGCGTCACCTGAGCGATGTTGTAGAGCGCCACGTCCTTCGCGCCGCGCGCCAGGTTGCGCAGCAGCGTCTCCAGCAGCGCGGGCAGCAGCGTGGTCGCGAGGACGTTCTTGTCCGCTTCCAGCGGGTTCAGCACGCCGACGGCGTTGCGGCGGACGTCGTCCGCGGACAGCCCGAACGCGTCGAACACCGCCGGGTTGATGAACGGGAACGGCTTCACCTCGATGAACCCGTTCTCGGCCAGCGCGCGCCACACGGTGCGGCGGCGGCGCTGCTGCTCGCTCAAGCCGCGGCCGGGAGGCGCGGGCGGCAGGACGGACGGGATCGTGTCGTACCCCTCCAGCCGCAGCACCTCCTCCACCAGGTCTGCGGGCTGCACGAGGTCCGCGCGCCAGGTCGGCGGCACGGCCGTGACGATGGTCTGGCCGTCGTCGGACGTGGTGACCGCGACCTGGCAGCCGATCTGGCCGAGGCGCCGAGCCGTGACGCCACGGGCGTAGCGCACGCCCGCGACGCGGTCCGGCAGGTCGATCGGCATCGAGACCGGTAGCGGCAGCTCGGGCACGCCGACGTCCGTGCGGCCGGGCTTGATGCTGCCGTCGCCGTAGTGGTTGAGCAGCTTCGCGGCCCGCTCCAGCGCGACCGGGGCCAGCGCCGGGTCGACCGTGCGCTCGAAGCGCTTGGCGGCCTCGGACGGCAGCTTGTGCCTGCGGACGGTCCGCGCGATGGACGCGGGGTCCCAGTTCGCGGCCTCCAGCAGGATGTCCGAGCTCTCGTCGCGGACCTCGGTCGACGCGCCGCCCATGACACCGGCGAGCGAGACCACGCCGCTGTCGTCGGAGATCACGATGTCGTCCGGGTCGAGCTCGCGGACCGTGTCGTCCAGCGTCGTGAGCTTCTCCCCCGCGGTCGCGCGGCGGACGACGAGCCCGCCCTGCAGCGCGGCGGCGTCGAACGCGTGCAGCGGCTGGCCCAGCTCGAGCATCACGTAGTTCGTGATGTCGACGGGCAGCGAGATCGAGCGGATGCCGGCGAGCATGAGCCTGCGGCGCATCCACCACGGCGTCGGCGCGGTCGGGTCGACACCCGTCACGCGGCGGGCCACGAAGCGGGAGCAGCCCGTGCGGTCCTCGATGTGGACGGGCCACACCTCGCCCTCGGCCTCGGGGATCTCGGCGCCACCGGGGTCGCCGAACGGCGTCTCCAGCGCGCACGCGATCTCGCGGGCCAGCCCGCGCACCGAGAACGCGTAACCGCGGTCCGGCGTCGGGGCGACCTCGATGACCGTGTCGGTGAGGTCGAGCAGCTCGATGGCGTCGTCACCGGGCTGCGCGGTGCCGCTGGGCAGCACGAGGATGCCCGAGTGATCGTCGCCGATGCCGAGCTCGTCGGCGGCGCAGATCATGCCCTCGCTGGTGCGGCCGTACGTCTTGCGCGCGGTGATCGTGAAGTCGCCGGGCAGCACGGCGCCGGGCAGCGCGACCACCACGGTGTCGCCCTCGACGAAGTTCGTGGCACCGCAGATGACGTTGTTGACCTGGTCCGGGCCGACCTCGACCTTGACGTAGCGGATGGGCTTCTTGAACTCGGCGAGCTCTTCGATCTCCATCACTCGGCCCGCGACGATCGGGCCGGTCACCGGCCCGAGCGGCGTGACCTCCTCGACCTCGATGCCGATCCGGGTGAAGGCGTCCGAGAGCTGCTCGGGCGTGGGTGTCTCGTCGAACTCGAGGTGCTCGACCAGCCAGGAAACCGGAATACGCACCGGTCAGGCCTCCGTTCCGAATGGCTGGGTGAAGCGGACGTCGCCCTCGACCATGTCCCGCATGTCCGGCAGGCCGTTGCGGAACTGCAGAGTGCGCTCCAGACCCATGCCGAAGGCGAAGCCGGAGTAGACGTCCGGGTCGACGCCGCACGCGCGCAGGACGTTGGGGTTGACCATGCCGCAGCCACCCCACTCGACCCAGCCGGCGCCGCCCTTCTTCTCCGGGAACCACACGTCGACCTCGGCCGACGGCTCGGTGAAGGGGAAGAAGCTGGGACGCAGGCGCGTCGTGGAGTTCTCGCCGAACATGGCGCGGGCGAACGCGTCGAGCGTGCCCTTGAGGTGCGCCATCGTGAGGCCCTTGTCGACGGCGAGGCCCTCGACCTGGTGGAACACCGGGGTGTGCGTGGCGTCGAGCTCGTCGGTGCGGAACGTGCGGCCGGGGCAGACGACGTACACCGGCAGCTCGCGGTCCAGCAGCGTGCGCGCCTGGACAGGCGACGTGTGGGTCCGCAGCACCAGGCTGGAGTTCTCGGGCGCGATGTAGAACGTGTCCTGCATCGAGCGCGCGGGGTGGTCCTTGCCGAAGTTCAGCGCGTCGAAGTTGAACCACTCGGTCTCGAGCTCGGGGCCTTCGGCGATCTCGTAGCCCATGGCCACGAAGACGTCACCGATGCGCTCGGCGAGCGTGGTGATCGGGTGGCGCGCGCCGCGCGGGGTGCGATCCCACGGCAGCGAGACGTCGACGCTCTCCTCGCGCAGGACGCGCTCGTCGCGCTCGACCTGCAGCACGGCGAAGCGCTCGTCGAACGCGGTCTTGACGGCGGACTGCGCTTCGTTGACCCTCTTGCCGGCCTCGGCCTTGGCCTTGGGTGGCAGCGCGCCGATCTCCCTGCGGGCGAGCAGGACGGGCGAGCGGTCACCGAGGTGGCCCGGCTTCGCGGCGGCGAGTGCGTCCAGGTCGATCGCGGCGGCGAACGCCTCACGCGCCTTCTGCACGGCCGCGTCGAGGTTCTCCGGCGAGAGCGCCGCTACCTCTTTCGGGTCGTACGGGTCGTTGGCTCCGGACATGGTTGGTGGACAGCTCCCGTCGCGGACATCTCGTTGCAAACGGACTGATCCTAGAGGAGGAGGTATTGACCTCCTCCGCCCGTTCCTCTAAAAGGCATGATCGGCGGCCCGTCGGCTCCCTAGACTGGACGTCACCATGGGGCACACCTTCCGCGTCGATCTCCGCGGCATCATCGACCTGCTCAGTCACCACCTGTACAGCAGTCCGCGCGTCTACGTCCGCGAACTGCTGCAGAACGCCGTGGACGCGATCACCGCGCGCCGGGAGCTCGATCCCGGGGCTCCCGCGGACGTCGAGATCACGTTCGGCGAGACGCTGCGCATCACGGACACCGGGATCGGGCTGACCGAGACCGAGGTCCACGAGCTGCTGTCCGTGCTGGGACGCACGTCGAAGCGAGACGAGCTCGGTTTCGCGCGCGAAGGCTTCCTCGGCCAGTTCGGCGTGGGCATGCTGTCGTGCTTCCTGGTGGCGTCCCGGATCACGCTGGTGACGCGGTCCGCCCGCGGTGGCGCGCCGGTGCGCTGGAGTGCCGACGCGGAGGGGAACTACTCGGTTTCGGTTCTCTCCGAAGAGGTTCCGGTCGGCACGTCGATCGAGCTGACGCCCGCGCGCGGCGCCGAGCACTGGCTCGAGGCGGACATCGTGCGGCCGCTGGTGTCGGAGTACGGCGACCTGCTGCCCGCGCGGATCTCGGTGGCGGGCTCGGTGGTGACGACCGGGACGTTGCCGTGGGAGGACGACGAGCAGGACCTGATCGCGTACGGCGAGCGGGCGCTGGGGTTCAAGGCGTTCGAGGCGGTGCCGATCGAGGTGCCCGCAGTCGGGCTGACCGGCGTGGCGTTCGTGCTGCCCGCCGGAGTGCATCCGGGGACGCGGCAGACGCACAAGGTGTACCTGAAGCGGATGCTCGTCGGTGACAACGTCGAGGGCCTGCTGCCGGACTGGGCGTACTTCGTGCGGTGCGTGGTCGACGTGACCGCGCTGCGGCCGACCGCTTCGCGCGAGTCGCTGTACCAGGACGAGACGCTGCTCGCGGTGCGCGAGGAGCTGGGCGACCAGGTCCGCGACTGGTTGATCCGGCTCGACGCGACCGAGCCGCGGCGCGCGGGCCAGCTGCTGGAGGCGCACCACCTGGGCATCAAGTCGCTGGCGCGGGTGGACGACGACATGCTGCGGCTGGTCGAGCGGTGGCTGCCGTTCGAGACCACCGACGGGCCGATGCCGCTGAAGCAGTTCCAGCGCAAGCACGGCACCGTGCTCTACATCCCGGACGTCGACGAGTACCACCAGCTCGCGCCGGTCGCCGCCGCTCAGGGCCTCGGGCTGGTCAACGCGGGCTACGCCTACGACGTCGAGCTGCTGGACCGGCTCGGGCCGTCCGCCGCGCGCCGGGCCGCGCCGTCCGAGCTGCTGGCCGCGCTCGGCGATCCGGAACCGGAGTTCCTGGCCGCGTTGCGGTCGCGGCTCGTCATGGGTGCCGGCGCGCTGGAGCGGCACGACTGCGACGCGGTGCCGCGCGACTTCGACCCGGTGTCGCTGCCCGCGCTGCTCATCAGCAACGCCGAGCAGCAGCGCCGCAAGGACACGTCCGAGGTGGGTGCCGAGGCCGACCCGCTGTGGGCGGAGTTGTTGTCCCAGTTGATGTCCGAGGAGTCGGGGCGCAGCGAGCAGCTGGTGCTGAACTGCCGCAACCCGCTCGTGCAGCGGCTCGCCCGGCTGACCGATCCGGCGCTGGTCGAGCTGACCCTGGAAAGCTTGTACGTGCACGCGGTGCTCCAGGCTCGTCGTCCGATGCGGCCGAAGGACACCGCCGCCTTGAACCGCTCGTTCCTGGAACTGCTGGACCGCGCCGTGGGGGGACGCTGATCGTGAGCGACGAGAAGAAGGACGCCGAGAGACTCTTCGCCGAGGCGTACGAGATGCCGTCGGGCATGGCGCGCCACGAGGCGCTGGAACGCGCCGCGCGCGCGGCCGACGCGACGGACCACCTGCCGCTCGGGGTGTCGTGCCGGATCCAGCTGATCCGGTCCTGCTACGACCTCGACCGCTACGACCTGATGCTGGCGCCGTTCGCCTGGTGCATGGCCGCCGAGCAGCGCGACCCCACGTCGTTCGACGACTACGACCGCCACACGTTCGACTGGGCCCACAAGTGGGTCCCCGGCGGCCTGCGCCGCGACCCCAGGTTCAGCCTCGCGCAGATCGAGTCCGTGATCATCCAGCTGGCCACGCGCTACCAGCAGCACGGCTACTCGATGCAGCCCATCCACGGCGCACGGGCCGACCAGGCCTTCCACGTGGGTGACGCCGAGGCGTTCGCCGAGCACTTCGGCCGTTACCTGGCAACGGAGTCCGGCCCGATGAGCGACTGCGCGGCGTGCGTCGTCGAGGAGCAGGTGACGCACCTGGTGAACCAGGGCCGCCACGCGGAGGCCGTCGCGCACGCGCAGCCGGTACTGGGTTCCGACCAGGGCTGCGCCACGCAGCCGCAGGGCATCCTGACCGCCGTGCTGCCCGCGCTGCTGGAGACGGGCGACCTCGCGGGCGCCGCTTCCGCGCACCTGACGGCGTACCGGCTGATCAAGGACGACACGACCACCGGCTACCTGAACGAGCACCTCGAGTTCTGCGCCGTCACCGGGAACATCGCGCGCGGCATCGAGATCCTGCAGCGCAACCTGCACCGCGTGCACGGCTCGGTGAGCCCGTCGGCCGAGATGCAGTTCGCCATCTCCGCGTCCGTGCTGCTGTCCCGCATCGCCCCGGACTTCGCGTTCGACGTGCCGCTGACCGGCGCCGTCCCCACAGCCGACCTGCTGGACCAGCTGCGCGCCCGCGCGCTGGCGCTGGCCTCGGCCTTCGACGCCCGCAACGCCAGCACCGCGTGCACGTCCCGCACCCTGGAATCGTTGGCGCGCAAGGACTCCGTGCACGTGGAGCTCGCCGTCCCGGTAGCCGCGCCGGTGTTCGCACCGGAGCCGGTCGAGTCCGGCGACCCGGTGGAGATCGCCCAGGGCATGGTCGAGGCCTACGACGCGGGCGACTTCGTCACCGGCCGCCGCCTCCTGGAGTCGCTGCCGTCGGACATGGACGCCCTGCTGCCGCAGGAACTGGCCGCGCAGACGTCGATCCGCCGCATGATCTCCGGCAACGCCGAGTTCGACTACCCGCTGTTCGAGGCCGAGCTGGACCGCCTGTCCCCCGACCTGGCCTGCCGTTACCGCGCCAGGGTTTCCGTGTGGCTGCCGGACGGCCTGGCCATCGCCCGCACCTGCCTGGAGTCGGCGACCTCGGACACCACCAAGACCTTGGCCGCCTTGGCACTGGTCGAACTGCTCGACGCCCACCACGACCACGCGGCAGCGTCGTCGATGCTGGACCTGGCTTTCTCACTGGACGTGCCGTCCCTGCGCATGCGCGTACTGGTCGACCGCGCCGAGCACTTGGCCCGCCAACAGGACCTGGACGCCGCCACCACTCTGGTTTCGCAGGTGCTGAGCACGTCGGCCGCACCCCCGAGCGTGTGGTTCGACGCCCAACGCATCCTGCTGCGCCTGCAGACCGTCACCGGCCAGGTGAAGTCAGCGATGACCACCGGCCAGTCCTTCGCGTCGTCGTTCACCGGCGCGGCGGGCGCCGAGGCCCTGTTCCTGTGGTCGCTGGCGATCGAGGAACTGGAACAGGAGGCCGAACACCTGGGCCCTCTGCGCACCACCGTGGCCGCGTCACGCGTCCACCTGACTCCCGTGCACACCGTGAAGTCGTGCCACATCCTGGGCGCGGGCTACCTGCGCTCGGAACGCTTCGTCGAGGCAGCCGAGATCCTCGAGGAAGCCCTGCGCCTGGTACCCGCCGACCAGGAGGATCTGGCCCTGCAGGTGACCTTCCGCCTGGGCCAGGTCTGCCGCCGCCTGGGAGAGTTCCCCTCAGCCGAACGCCACCTGCGCACCTCACTTTCCTTGCTGTCCCCGGACGACCACCCGCGCCGCGCCTTCACCCAGGACGCACTGGCCAACGTCCTGCACCGAGCAGGCGACGGCGCAACCGCCGCCTCGGTGTACGCCGCAGCCGCCCGCGACTGGGAAACAGCATCCGAGGTGGCCGAGGCAGTCAGCTCGTGGATCGAGGCAGCGGGCGTCCTACCCGCCGAGGAGGAAGCGGCCACACACGCCGCTCTAGCCGAGGCCTCGCGCCTACTACCCGGCGTCACGGACACGTCGGCACAACAGCGGCACACCGCCGAGATCGCGGCGATCCGGGCGTTCATGCACGGCCGTGCGGGCGACTTCGCCTCGGCGATGAAGGAGAACCGCACCGCCGAGTCACTCGCAGCCGCGCTGGCAGACCGGCCGTGGCAAGTGTTCCTCGTGACTCGTGGGGCGCGCCTGCTGCTGGACGCCTCAGACCCCGAGGGCGCCGAAGCCGAGGCCAGACGCGCCGCGTCTCTGCTGCCCGACGACTCGACGCAGACCGGGGACGTGCTGTCCATCCTGTCGGAGGCGTTGAAGCAACAGCACAAGGCGGCGGGGACAGACCCGCTGGTGCGCTCGCTGACCGCAGCCCTGTCCCACTGACGCGCCGCTGAGGGGCCGCCTGCCATCGCTGACGCAGGCGTCCCCGCACGCGAGACCCCCGGAATCGATGCTCCCAGCCAGCACCGACATTCCCGGCCCCGCAGCATGGCCAACCCCCAAACCCCGCAGAATCCAAGGCCCGCCACACACCTACCGGCACGAGGCGCGGCGGACACGACCGAACACGCAGGCACCAAGGGAGCACCGCCCAGCCCGCCAGCGACAGGCACCGCCATCAACCACAGCAGGTCAGAGCTCGTGAGTGATTAGGAGTGCCATAGGCCTCCTAATCACTCACGAGCCCTGACCTGCCAACCTGACCGCACGGCCCAAGCGAGCACGGCCCAAACCGGCAGATACCAAGAGAGCCCGACGAAACCGGCAGATGCCAAGGGAGCCCAGCGAAAACCGGCAGATGCCAAAAGAAAGGAGCGCCCGCCGCACTCCCAACCCACGCACTGCCAACCGGGCGCGGCCCCCGAGCACAAACCGGCAAGCCGAACGATCCCAAGCATCCGGACGGCCGGGGCGGGGAGGGTCTCGCTGATCAGGCGCAGCCTTGCCACATCGAAAAGCCCCTGTCAAGGCAGCTTTTCCGCCTTGACAGGGGCTTTTCGATGTGGCGACCGTGAGGTGATCAGCGAGACCCTCCCCGCCCCCCGCACACCAAACACCTAACGAACAGACCGCTGACTACGAGCAGACGCGTAGAGACAAACCGCAGCAGCGGTAGCCAGATTGAGACTCTCGGCCCCACCGTAGATGGGCACCCGCATAGAAGTGTCCAAACTAGACACAACAGCGTCAGGCAACCCGTGCGCCTCACTGCCGAACACCCAAGCAGTGGGCTGCTCAAGATCCCCGTTCAACGAGGCGGCATCAAGGTCGTGCTCGGCGTACCCATCAGCAGCGACCAGCCGAAGCCCAGCAGCACGACAGGCGGCGAACACCTCGTCGGCGTCACGCGAACGCGCAATGGGCAGGTGGAACAACGACCCGGTGGAAGCACGCACACACTTGCCGTTGTGCGGATCAACGGTGTCACCAGCAAAAATCACCGCGTCAGCACCAGCGGCGTCGGCAACACGAACCACGGTGCCGGCATTACCCGGATCAGTCACGCCGAGAAGCACGGCGACGAGCCGAGGAGCGCCGCCCAGCGCGACAGCCAGCGGCTGCGGCACGGTGTCGCACACGGCGACGAGCCCTTGGGGCGTCACGGTTTCCGAGAGGCCTGCGGCGGCTTTCTCGGACACCTCGCTGATCCGGACACCGGCGTCGATCGCGGCGTTGATCAGGTCGGCGTTGCGCTCGGCCGCGGCGGAGGTGACGAACAGCTCGTGCACGTGACCCGGCCACGCCAGCGCCTCGCGCACGGCCTGTGCGCCTTCGGCGAGGAAGCGGTCCGCGCGATCCCTGCCCTGACGCCGCGTCAGGTGGCGAGCAGCAACGACCCGAGGGGTCCGTTCGGTGAACGGAGCCGCCTCGGGTCGTCGGGCGCGGGAGTTCCCGCTCAGGCCTTGTCCTCGACCGGCGCGTTCACGTCGGTCGGGAGGGCGTTGCGCGCGATCTCGACCAGCGCGGAGAACGCGTTGGCGTCGGTGACGGCGAGGTCCGCGAGGATCTTGCGGTCGACCTCGACACCCGCGAGCTTCAGGCCCTGGATGAAGCGGTTGTAGGTGATGCCGTTCTGGCGCGCACCGGCGTTGATGCGCTGGATCCAGAGCTTGCGGAAGTCACCCTTGCGCGCACGACGGTCGCGGTACGCGTAGTTGAGCGAGTGGAGCACCTGCTCCTTGGCCTTGCGGTACAGCCTCGAGCGCTGGCCGCGGTAACCGCTGGCCAGCTCAAGGGTGGTACGGCGCTTCTTCTGGGCATTCACAGCCCGCTTGACGCGTGCCACGGGTCCATCCTGTCGATCTCAAGGGCGTCGGGGGCCCGGATTGCTAAAGGGGATCGCTGGTCAGAGACCGAGCAGCTTCTTGATGCGCGGAGCGTCGTGCGGGGTGACCTCGGCCGTACCGCTCAAACGCCGCGTCACACGGCTGGACTTCTTCTCCAGGATGTGGCGCTTGCCGGCCTTCTCACGAACCAGCTTGCCGCTGCCGGTGACCTTGAACCGCTTCGAGGTCCCGCTGTGCGTCTTGTTCTTCGGCATTTCCGTCCTCGTCTCGTGCTGCCACCGGGTCGGGGGCGGCCATGCGTCCTTACTCTTCGGAAGCGGTGTCGGTCTCGGTGTCCGAGACCTGGTCCTCTTCCTGCTTGACCGGACGCGCCTTGATGTTCTTGTGCGGCGCCAACACCATGATCATGTTGCGGCCGTCCTGCTTGGGGTTCGACTCCACGAAGCCCAGCTCCGCGACGTCCTCCGCCAGCCTCTGCAAGAGGCGGTAACCGAGCTCGGGGCGCGACTGCTCGCGACCGCGGAACATGATGGTCACCTTGACCTTGTTCCCGTGCGAGAGGAAGCGGGCCACGTGGCCCTTCTTCGTCAGGTAGTCGTGCGGGTCGATCTTCGGGCGGAGCTTCTGCTCCTTGATGACCGTCAGCTGCTGGTTCCGACGCGACTCGCGAGCCTTCTGCGCGGTCTCGTACTTGAACTTGCCGTAGTCCATGAGCTTGCAGACCGGCGGTCGAGCCTGCGCGGCGACCTCGACGAGGTCCAGATCCGCTTCCTGCGCGAGTCGGAGCGCGTCCTCGATGCGAACGATCCCGACCTGCTCACCATTCGGCCCGACAAGACGGACCTCCGGCACCCGAATGCGGTCGTTGATGCGCGGCTCGGTGCTGACGGGAGCACCTCGGTTCGAGGGACTTGTCATTCACGTCCTTTGCGACTCGTTGTGCGCCAAAAGACAAGAGCCCCACGTCATCACTGACGAGGGGCCCGCTTCCGACCGATCGCACACCGCACAAGGACACGTGTCCCCTAGTGGGATGGACCGGACCCGGCCACCTGAAAACGGTGGTCGCGGGTGGGAGCGGGGCTCCACTTGCCGCCCCCGCACTAACGAGGGCTGGTCGCGCCGGAAATAGTAGCAGACGGACTTGTCAACCCCCGAATCGCCGGGTGGTCGGAGCCGCTTGCTTGAATGGTGCGCGTGACCGACCAGCAGGAAGACAGCGTGCGCGACCTCGGCGACGTCCCCAGCATCGAGGTGATCAGCCGGGCCGCGGTGATGCTGCTCTCGGCCTCAGCGGAACGCCTGGGGCTCGCCGACCCGGACCCCGACAACTCGCCCCGCCGCGACCTCGACGAGGCCCGCAGGCTCATCACCGCGCTCGCCGGGCTCGTGACCGCCGCGTCCGAGTACCTCGGGCCGCACGCCGCTCCGCTGAAGGACGGCCTGCAGTCCGTGCAGCGCGCGTTCCGCGAGACCTCCGCCGTGCCGGACGAGCCGGGCCAGGGCCCCGGCGAGAAGTTCACCGGTCCCGTTTACTAGCGCAAGCCCAGAGCGGACAGTTCGCGGCGCGCGAGCGCCGCGATCACCTCGTCGTCCCCGCGCCGCCACGCCTCCGCGGGGTCGTCGGAGAACCGCGCCAGCTGACGAGCGGGCAACGAGCTCAACGCGCGCAGGGCCAGCAGGTCCGAGAACCCGGCGACCTGCAGCCGTCGCGCCGCGCCCGCGCGCAGTGCGAACCGCAGCCGCAGCGGCAACCAGGTGATCAGGAGGAACGCGAGCGGCAACGCGATCAGCGCCACCTGGAGCCAGAACGCCGTGTCCTGCACCACAGAGATCTGCGCGTTCCCCGCACCGATCAACGTCTCCCCCGCTCGGGTGCCTCCACCCAGAGCGCCGGACAGATCATCACCCACCAGCGGCACCCCGCGGGCCTTGTCCGCGGCACCGGTGAACGCGTCCCTGATGCCGGATCCCGCGTTCACCAGCCCGTCGCCCGGCGCGCGCAGGTCCAGCACCGCGTCGTGCGCCGTCACGGCGATCCAGATCCACAGCGCCGCCCAGCCGAGCGCGACGAGATCGAAGATCACTTGCAGGCCGAAGCGGGTCGGGTTGTCGGCGTACCACTTCACGGTTGGGCCTCCTGGACGATCTTTTCGAAAACCAGTGATGCGGAAGCGCTTTCCCCATACCCTCACGCGCGGTAGATCACTACACGATGGGGGATCCCTGATGGGGAGTTTTCACAGACGGCTCGCCGGTGCGGGTGCGATCGCGATCGCGCTGACCGCCTTCGCGACCGTTCCCGCGTTCGCGGCGCCGGCTGAGGCCAAGAGCACCGCGATCGACGGCAGCTACATCGTCGTGCTGAAGGACGGCCCGCAGACCGCGGACGCGCTCGCGGCGAAGGTGGACGCCAAGATCGAGCACAGGTACAGCAGCGCGCTGCACGGCTTCGCCGGCAAGATGACGGCGGATGCCGCCGCGAAGCTCGCAGCCGACCCGGCGGTCAAGTCCGTCGAGCAGAACCAGACGGTCCAGCTGGCCGCCGACAAGCAGACACCGACGCCCAGCTGGGGTCTCGACCGGGTGGACCAGCGGTCCAAGAACCCGACGAACACCTACGGCTACCGCGGCACCGCGAGCAACGTGCACGCGTACATCATCGACACCGGCATCAAGGTCGACCACCCCGAGTTCAGCGGCCGGGCGACCTGGAACTTCAACGGCGTCGACACCAACAACACGGACTGCAACGGCCACGGCACGCACGTCGCCGGCACCGTCGGCGGTTCGTCCGTCGGCCTGGCGAAGGCCGTGAAGCTGCACGCCGTCAAGGTGCTCAACTGCAGCGGCGGTGGTGACTGGGCAGGCGTCATCGCCGGCATCGACTGGGTCACCGCGAACGCCGTCAAGCCGGCCGTCGCGAACATGAGCCTCGGTGGCAGCGCCATCGCGGCCGTCGACACCGCGGTGCGCAACTCGATCGCCTCCGGCGTCACCTACGCGGTGGCGTCCATGAACTTCGGCCTGGACGCCTGCAACTACTCGCCGGCCCGCGTCGCCGAGGCGATCACCGTCAACGCGACGGACAACCAGGACAAGCGCGCGTCCTTCTCCAACTACGGCGCCTGCACCGACCTGTTCGCGCCGGGCGTCGACATCACGTCGTCGTGGAACAACAACGGCTACCTGACCATCAGCGGCACGTCGATGGCGACGCCGCACGTGGTCGGCGCGGCGGCGCTGTACCTGGCCGACAACCCCGCTGCCACGCCGCAGCAGGTGTCGGACCACATCACCAACTCCGCCACCAAGAACGTGGTCGTCGACCCCGTCGGCTCGCCGAACAAGCTCCTGCACGTCAACGGTGAGCCCGACCTCGTCTCCGGCCCGGACCGCCTGGTCCCCGGTGACAGCCTGGAGGCCGACGAGCGCATCACGTCGCCCAACGGCCAGCACTTCCTGATCCTGCAGAACGACGACAACCTGGTGCTGTACAACAACGGCACCCCGAAGTTCGCCACCGCGACGAACAACCAGGGCTCCAAGCTGGTGTTCATGCAGCACGACGGCAACTTCGTGCTGTACGACGAGAACGGCCGCCCGCTGTGGGCGACCGGAACCGGTGGCACGTCGGGCACGCGGATCATCGTCGAGGACAACGGCCAGCTCGTGCTCTACGGCGAGAGCTACGCCAAGGTGTGGGTCTCCCACACGGTCTAGCCAACAGGGCGTGAAGAAGGGGGGAGCTTCCGCGGAAGCTCCCCCCTTCGGCGTTTCCCAGCTAGTCCAGCACGGCCAGCGCGTCGATCTCGACGAGCAGGCCCGCGGGCAGGCCGACGTAGATGGTCGTGCGAGCCGGCGCGGCGGGACCGGTGAAGATCTCGTCCCACACGCCGTTCATCTCACCGAACTGCGACACGTCGGTGAGGAACACGCGCAGCATCACGACGTCGTCCAGCGACGCGCCGCCCGCCTTCAGCACGGTCTCGATGTTCTTGAACGTCTGCCGCGTCTGCTCGGCGACGGTCGTGCCCACGACGGTGCCGGTGGCGGCGTCGAACGCCACCTGGCCGGCCACCTGCAGGATGTTGCCCTTGCGGACGCCCTGCGAGAAGTTCGCCGGCGGCTTGGGCGCGTCGTCGGTGCGGATCTCGGTCTTGGACAAGACAAACTCCCCTAATCAACGTGGTGGCGCGTAACCACACTCAACCGATGCCTCCTGCGCGGTGGCGAGCAGGTCGGGCAGGTGGCCGATGAGCCCGTCGAAATCGAGCAGGACCTTCGGCACGGACATGGAAACCGCGGCGAGCACCTCGCCGCGCGCACCGCGGATCGGCGCCGCGATGCAGTGGATGAAGTCCTCGTGCTCGGCGTTGTCGACGGCGTAGCCCTTCTTCCGCACCTCGGCGAGGACGGCCAGGTACTCCTCCGGACCGGAGATCGTGTTCGCGGTCAGGCGGGGGAACTCCATGCCCGCCATGACCTTCTGCAACGCGGCGGGCGCCAGGTCGGCGAGCAGGACCTTCGCCACGGCCGTGCAGTGCAGCGGCGCGCGGCGGCCGATGCGCGAGTACATGCGCATCGGGTGGGTGCTGTCGTACTTGTCGATGTAGATCACCTCACCGTCCTCGTAGGACGCGAGGTGCACCGTGTAACCGAAGCGCGCGTTGAGCTCCCGCAGTGCGTTCTCGGACGAACGTCGCACGTCGCGCTCCTCGAGAGCGCGGTTGGCGAGGTCGAACAACGCGGTGCCGAGCCGGTAGTGGTGCACGCCGTCGCGTTGCACGAACCGGTGCGTCTCCAGGGTGCGCAGCAGCCGCAAGGTGGTCGACTTGTGCACACCGATGACGCCCGACAGCTCGTCGAGCGTCTTCGGCCCCGTGGCGAGCTGACTGACCAGCGTCAACGCGCGGTCGAGGCTTTGACTCATGAAACCTCCAGGCGGGCGGCGGCCCACACTTCCGGATCCGCTTCCAGCAACGGGTCCGTGACGTGGGCGGGCAGCGGTGAGCCCACGTCTTCAGTGGTCAACAGTGCGGCCGCGGCCTGCAGGTGCCCGGCGCGCAACCGGGTGCGCGAGGAGCACCCGGCGAGTGTGGCGGCGAGGAAACCGGCCGCGAACGCGTCGCCCGCGCCCACGGGCTCGACCACGTCGACCCGCAGCGCGGGTTCGAAGTGGGAGCAGCCGTCCTCGACGAGCGTGGCGCCCGCGGATCCCTGCTTGACGACGATGCTGCGCGGGCCGGGCAGGTAGGCGCGCAGCCGCGCGGGATCCCCGGTGCCCCAGACGATCTCGGCCTCGTCGGCGCCTGCCAGCACCACGTCGGCCATGTCGGCGAGCTCGCGCAGCACGGACGGATCGCGGTCGGCCCACAGCGCGGGCCGCCAGTTGAGGTCGAACGAGATCTGGAAACCGTGGCGCGGTCTGCGCAGCAACTCGCGCAGCATCGCCAGGCATGTGTCGGACAGCGCCGGGGTAATTCCACTGACGTGCACCAACCGCACCGAGCCGAGACTGAGCCGGTCGATCATCTCCAGACCCATGCCGGAGGCCGCCGACCCGCGCCGGTAGTACCGGACGGCGCTGCCCGCGGCGGACGCTTCCTTGACGTAGAGGCCGGTCGGCCTGGTCGGGTCGATCCGCACGAGGGAGACGTCGACGCCCGCAGCGCCGACGGTGTCGAGCACGGCCCGGCCGAACGCGTCGTCACCGACCGCGCTGACCCAGCTCGACTGCACACCGAGACGGGCGAGGTGGCAGGCGACGTTCGACTCGGCTCCCCCGATCGCGCGATGCCACGTGCGCACCTCGTGCACGGGACCGGGTTCTGCCGGGACCATCACCACCATGGTCTCGCCGAGACACACCACGCCGCCAACCTGCTCGAACCGCATGCGTTCTCCAGTACTCGTTCCGTTGACGGCGGAGCACCTGAATGCTACACACTCCAACATCACATCGCGCAATGGGAGTTGCAAAATATGCAACAAGTCGGGATCAACTCGTCCGCAGTAGCCGCGATCGGAGACGAACGCGTCGGCTGGCGCTTCAAGGGCCTGCCGTCGGACGCGTTCGGCCAGAGCATCCGCGAGACCGCCGGTCAGCGTCTCGACCTGTTCGCCGACGAGTTCGTCGGCCCGCTGGTCGTGCTCGACGCGGCGGCCCTCGACCACAACCTGACAACGATGGCGAAGTGGTGCGCCGCGCACGGCGTCGAGCTGGCGCCGCACGGCAAGACGACGATGGCGCCGCAGCTGTTCCAGCGGCAGCTCGAACACGGCGCGTGGGGCATCACGGCCGCGAACGCGAGCCAGCTGCGCGTGTACCGGGCGTTCGGGGTGAGTCGGGTGCTGCTCGCCAACCAGCTGCTCGACCCGGCCGCGCTGCGCTGGGTGGCCGCCGAGCTGGACCACGACACGAGCTTCGAGTTCTCCTGCTGGGTCGACTCGGAGGCCGGCGTCTCGCTGATGGCCGAGACGCTGCAGGAGATCTCCCCCGGCCGCCCGATCGACGTGCTCGTCGAGCTCGGCGCACCCGGCGGACGAACCGGCGCGCGTGACGTCGACACCGCGCTCGCCGTCGCGCGCAAGGTCACCCAGTACCCGCAGCTGCGCCTCGCGGGCGTCGGAGGCTACGAGGGCGCGCTGGCGCACGACGCGTCCGAGTCGTCCCAGTCCATTGTGGATCGCTACTTGACGGAACTGCGGGCGCTCGCGCTCCGGCTCGCCGACGACGGCCTGTTCGACGAGCTGGAGCAGGTGATCGTCACGGCGGGCGGCAGCGCGTACTTCGACCAGGTCGCCAGCACGATCACGCAGCCGTGGCCGAACGGCCTGCCGGTGGTGCCGGTGCTGCGCAGCGGCGCGTACGTCACCCACGACGACGGCTTCTACCGCGGCATCTCGCCGTTCGGCCGGATCGCGGACGCCGCGCCGTTCCGCCCGGCGCTCAAGGCGTGGGCGCAGGTGACCTCACGGCCGCAGCGCGACCTGGCGCTGCTGACGATCGGCAAACGCGACGCGTCGTTCGACGAGGGCCTGCCGGAGCCGCAGGTGCTGCGCAGGCGCGACGGCGCGACCGTTCCGCTCACCGACGCGAGGATCACCGCGCTGAACGACCAGCACGCGTTCATGGCGCTGGGCGCGGAGGCGACGGTCCGCGTGGGCGACTGGATCCAGCTGGGGCTCTCCCACCCCTGCACGGTCTTCGACAAGTGGCAGCTCATCCCCGTCGTCGACGGCACGACAGTCGTCGACCTGATCCGCACTTACTTCTAGGGGGCGGCGAAGTGGACATCGTCATCCGAGGGGCACGCATCGCCGACGGCACCGGCACGCCGAGCTACCGGGCGGACGTCGGTGTCCACGAGGGCAGGATCGCGGAGATCGGCGACGGCCTCACCGGCACGCGCACGATCGACGCGGACGGCCTGGTGCTGGCGCCGGGGTTCATCGACATGCACTCGCACTCCGACCTGCGGGTGCTGGCCGAGCCGGACCACCTGGCGAAGGTGTCGCAGGGCGTCACGACCGAGGTGCTCGGCCAGGACGGCCTGTCCTACGCGCCGGTGAACGACGAGGTGCTGGCGACGTTGCGCGGCCAGCTCGCCGGGTGGAACGACGACCCGCCCGGCTTCGACTGGAACTGGCGCTCGGTCGGCGAGTACCTCGACCGGCTCGACCGGGGTATCGCGGTGAACGCCGCGTACCTCGTTCCGCAGGGCACGCTGCGGATGCTGTGCGTCGGCTGGGACGACCGGCCGGCCACACCGTCCGAACTGGACCGCATGAAGGAAGTGCTGGCCCAGTCGATCCGCGAGGGCGCGTGCGGCATGTCGTCCGGGCTCACCTACACGCCCGGCATGTACGCCGAGACCAGTGAGCTGGTCGAGCTGTGCCGGGTGGTCGGCGAGCTCGGCGGGTTCTACAGCCCGCACCACCGCAGCTACGGCGCGGGCGCGCTGGAGGCGTACGCCGAGATGGTGGACGTCTCGACGCGCTCCGGCTGCCCCCTGCACCTCGCGCACGCGACGATGAACTTCCCGGTGAACAAGGGCCGCGCGCCGGAGCTGCTGGCGCTGCTGGACGAGGCGATCTCCGGTGGCGCGGACATCAGCCTCGACACCTACCCGTACCTGCCGGGCGCCACCTACCTGTCCGCGCTGCTGCCGAGCTGGGCGACCGAGGGCGGGCCGGAGGCGACGCTGCGCCGGTTGTCCGATGTGGACACCCGCGAACGGATCAGGGTGGAGATCGAGGAGATCGGCTCGGACGGCTGCCACGGCGTGCCGGTCGACTGGGACTCGATCGAGATCAACGGCGTGCGCAACGCGGACAACTCGCACCTCGTCGGCAACAGCGTCGCCACGTCCGCGGACATCGCCCAGAAACCCCCTGCCGACCTGTACTTCGACGTGTTGCTGGACGAGCGGCTGGGCACCTCCTGCCTCATGCACGTCGGGCACGAGAGCAACGTGCAGGCGATCATGAAGCACCCGGCGCACACGGGTGGCAGCGACGGGCTGCTCGTCGGCGACCGGCCGCACCCGCGCGCGTGGGGCACGTTCCCGCGCTACCTCGCGCGCTACGTCCGCGAGCTCGGCGTGCTGGGCCTCGAGGAGTGCGTCTCGCACCTCACCTCCCGCGCCGCGAAGCGTTTGCGGCTCACCGACCGGGGTCTGGTCCGCGCTGGCTTCGCGGCCGACCTGGTGCTGTTCGACCCCGCGAACGTCACGGACACCGCGACCTTCGACGAGCCTCGGCAGCAGGCAACCGGCATCCCGTTCGTGCTCGTGAACGGTGTTCCGGTGATCGACGACGGAACCGCCACCGGCGCCCTGCCGGGCCACTCACTCAGGAGCCGCCCGTGATCGACTGGTTGCAACACACCACCGGGGGTCTGCTGACCCTCGCGGCGCTCAGCATCGCGGTGCTGCTGCTGCTGATCATCAAGTTCAAGGTCGAGCCGTTCATCTCGCTGCTCGTCGTCGGCCTGCTCGTCGCGCTCGCGTCGGGCCTGCCGACGGAGACGCTGGTCGGCTCGGCGCAGAAGGCATCGGACTCGCTGCTGGAGAAGGGTTTCGGCGGCATCCTCGGGCACATCGCCGCGATCATCGGGCTGGGCACGCTGCTCGGCGCGATACTCGAGGCGTCCGGCGGCGCGCAGGTGCTGACGGAGAAGCTGCTGCGGGCGTTCGGTGAGAAGCGGGCACCTCTCGCCATGGGCCTGGCCGGTCTGATCTTCGGCGTGCCGGTGTTCTTCGACATCGGCATCTTCGTGCTGGCACCGCTGGTGTACGTGGCGGCGAAGCAGAGCGGCAAGTCGATCGTGCTGTACAGCATGCCGCTGCTCGCGGGCCTGTCCGTGATGCACGCGTTCATGCCGCCGCACCCCGGTCCGGTCGCCGCGGCCGGCCTGCTCAAGGTGTCGCTCGGCTGGATCATCATCATGGGTCTCGCGGTCGCGATCCCGGCCTGGCTGGTCGGTGGCGTGCTCTACTCGTCGTGGATCGGCAAGAAGATCGTCGTGCCGGTGCCGGAGGAGATGCTGGAAGCGGCCGAGAAGGCGCGCGTCGACGCGTCGACGAACGGCCGGGAGGCGCCCCCGCTGGGGCTGGTCCTGGCGATCATCGGGTTGCCGCTGGTGCTGATCCTGTCCGGCACGTTCGGCAGCATCCTGCTGCCCAAGGGTTCCGCGCTGCTGGGCGTCACGACGTTCTTCGGCACGCCCGCGGTGGCGCTGACGATCGCGGTGCTGCTCGCGTTCTGGCTGCTCGGGTTCCGCCGCGGCATGACCCGCGACCAGATCGCCGAGCTGTCCGGCGCGTCGCTGCGGCCGGTGGCGATGATCCTGCTCGTCGTCGGCGCAGGCGGGTTCTTCGGCGCGGTGCTCTCGGCGACAGGTGTCGGCAAGGCCCTCGCGACCGAGCTGTCCGATCTCGGACTGCCGGTGATCGCGCTGTCGTACGTCATCAGCTGCGTCATCCGAATCGCTCAAGGATCGGCGACCGTGGCCATCGTGACGACGGCGGGCATCGTCGCCCCGGTGCTCGCGGACCTCAACTACTCGCAGCCGCAGCTGGCGCTCGTGGTCATGGCGATCGCGTCTGGTTCGATCATCGCGTCGCACGTCAACGACGGTGGGTTCTGGATCGTCTCGCGGTACTTCGGGCTGTCGGTCAAGGAGACGTTGCAGACCTGGACCGTACTGGAGACGATCTTGTCCGTGGTGGGTTTCATCGTCGCCGGGTTGCTCAGCCTGGTCATGTAGAAGTACTCAAGATCAAACACAGTTGCGCCCAATCTGTCCAGATTCGACAGGTATGTGCGGCTTGACACCGTGACATGAGACATCGGACGATCGCAGCAATGTTCGTTTGTGTTTGATCTGTAGACGAGGGACTACATGAGCAACACGGAGGTCGTGCACCTGCACGACAGCGTCTCCAGCATCGTGGTCGACATCGGGGGCAACGGCGCCCCCGTGATCGCGCACTGGGGGCGGGCGCTGGGCGATCTCGACCAGGAGTCGCTCACCGCACTGGTCCAGGCAATTCGAGCGCCGGTGCCGCACAACTCACCGGACTCGGCGGTGCCGCTGTCGCTCTTACCGGAAGCGGCGGCCGGACACTCGGGTCGTCCCGCGTTGCGCGGTCACCGCTCGGGCGAGCACTTCGCCCCGGCGCTGACCGTCGACGAGGTCGAAACCTCCGACCGGTCGCTGCACTACACCGCACGGGATGCCGCCGCGGGCATCACCGTGACGGGCACGCTGGAGCTGACGCCGTCCGGGCTCCTGCGAACGCGCCACACGGTCCGCAACGACGGCGACAGCCCCTACAGCGTCGACGCACTGGAAGCCGCGCTCCCGGTGCCCGCACGAGCGACGGAACTGCTCGACTTCACCGGGAGGCACTGCCGGGAACGCCAGCCGCAGCGGCGTTCGTTCGACCACGGCACCTGGGTCCGGGAGAGCAGGCGGGGCCGCACCGGGCACGACGCGACGATCGGGCTGCTCGCCGGCACCGCCGGGTTCGGGTTCCGCACCGGCGAGGTGTGGGCGTTGCACGTGGCGTGGAGCGGGAACCACGTCACGTACGCGGAGCACTTCCCCGAGTCGAACCCGGTACTGGGTGGCGGCGAGCTGCTGCTGCCCGGCGAGGTGACGCTCGGGCCTGGTGAGGAGTACACGACGCCGTGGCTGTTCGCGGCCTACTCCCCCGACGGCATCGACGGGATCAGCGCGGCGTTCCACCGCTGGCTGCGCCAGGGCCGTCCGGACAAGCCGCGTCCGGTCGTGCTGAACACCTGGGAGGCCGTGTACTTCGACCACGATCTCGACCGGCTCGCGTCGCTCGCGGACACCGCCGCCGCGGCGGGTGTCGAGCGGTTCGTGCTGGACGACGGCTGGTTCCGGCACCGCCGCGACGACCACGCCGGGCTCGGCGACTGGTACGTCGACGAGACGGTGTGGCCGGAGGGCCTCAACCCGCTGATCAAGCACGTGCGCGAGCTCGGCATGGAGTTCGGTCTCTGGTTCGAACCGGAGATGATCAACCCCGACTCCGACCTGTTCCGGGCCCACCCGGACTGGGTGCTCGGTCCGCGCCAGGGCGTCCTGCCACCGTCCTGGCGCAACCAGCAGGTGCTGAACATCGCGCACCCCGGTGCGTTCGCGTACATCCTCGAACGGCTGGACACGGTGCTGTCCGAGCACGACATCTCGTTCGTGAAGTGGGACCACAACCGCGATCTCATCGGCTCACGGGTGCACGAGCAGACGCTCGCGTTCTACCGGCTGCTCGACGAGCTGCGGGCGCGGCACCCCAACGTCGAGATCGAGAGCTGTTCGTCCGGTGGTGCGCGCATCGACCTCGGTGTGCTGGAGCGCACGGACCGGGTGTGGACGTCGGACTGCAACGACGCGCTGGAACGCCAGATGATCCAGCGCTGGACCGGTGTCTTCCTGCCGCCCGAGCTGATGGGCGCGCACGTCGGGCCGACCAGGTCGCACACGACCGGGCGCGTGCACGACCTGTCGTTCCGCGTCGCGACGGCGTTGTTCGGGCACTTCGGGATCGAGTGGGACATCAGCTCGGCGACGTCGGAGGACCGCGCGGGGCTCGTCGCGGCGATCGAGTACTACAAGGGCGTGCGTTCGTTGGTGCACACGGGTTCCGTGGTGCACACCGACCACCCGGACCCGTCGGCGTGGGTGCACGGTGTCGTGGCTGAAGACCGTTCGGAGGCCTTCTTCTGCTATGCCCAGCTAGCGACGCCGATCGGGAACAAGCCGGCCCGCGTGCTGCTCCCCGGTCTTGATCCCGCGCGGTCCTACCGGGTGTCGTTCGACGCTCCGGCCGGACGGCCGCGGCTGCACCAGCGTGCCGCCGTGTCGTGGGATCCGGTGGTGCTGCCGGGTTCGGTTCTGACCGAGGTGGGCATCCAACTCCCGGTCATCGAACCCGAACAGGCAATCCTGCTCCGCCTGTCCTGAAATGACATGAGGGGAGCTTTCCCGGCGTTGACCGCTGGGAAAGCTCCCCTCATGGCGTTGGTGCTACTTGCCTGCGCGGGTGCCGTCCGGCTTGGTGGCCCACCAGGTGCCGCCGACGCCCTGGCCGTTGGCCTCACCGCACAGCTTGTCGCCGGCGAAGCGGTACTGCGGCCAGCCGTCGATCGTCAGCTGCTTGGTGCCGTCCGGGCGGGTGATCGTGCCGACGAGCTTCTTGTCGACGCCCTGGACCTCGAAGTTGTCACCGGCGACGAGAGCGGGCGGCCACTTCGCGGCGCAGTCGCCGACGCAGTTGGTCTTGCCCTTCTCATCCTTGTCGAACCGGTAGAGCGTCATGCCGTCCTTGTCGGTCGCCAGCACGCCCAGGTCGCCGACGGTCGACGTGGTGAGCTCGATCCCCTTGTTCTCCTGCGCCTTCTTGCCGTCGAGCGCGGTGGCGAACCAGGTCCCCTGCACGCCCTGGCCCTTCGCCTCGCCCGGCTTGGTGTCCTTGGCGAAGTAGTACTGCGCCCAGCCGGCGATGGTCAGCTGACGGCTGCCGTCCTTGCGGGTGAGGGTGCCGACGAGCTTCGGGTCCACGCCTTCGACCTTCGGCTTCTCCGCGGTGACGAGCAGCGGCGGCCACGCGGTCGCGCAGTCACCCTCGCAGTTGGAGACGCTCGGGTTCGTCGTGTCCTTGTCGAAGCGGTAGAGCGTCTTGCCGTCCGGCCCGGTGACGACCGTGCCGAGCCCGCTCACGACACCGGTCGCGGCGACGGCCTCGTCCTGGTCCGCGCGGCTGCCCTGCGGGGTGGTCGCCCACCAGACGCCGCCGACCTTCTGGCCCTTGGCCTCACCCGGCGCGGTGTCCTTCGCGAAGCGGTACTGCGGCCAGCCCGCGATGACGAGCTGGCGGCTGCCGTCCTTGCGGACGATCGTGCTCACGAGCGCCTTGTCGACGCCGTTGACCGCCACGTCCTCGGACGGCACCGTGGCAGGCGGCCAGGCCGCCGCGCACTCACCCTCGCAAGTGGACACCGTCGGGTTGGCCGTGTCCTTGTCGAAGCGGTAGAGGGTGAAACCCTTCTCGTCCGTCGCAACAGGACCGAGGTCCTTGATCTCCGCCACGTTCACCGCGGCGACCTGCCCCTGCTGGGCGGCGGGCGTGACCGGGGCGCCTGATTCCTTTGCGCCACAAGCGGACAGCGAGATCAGCCCGATCGCGGTAGCTGCCGCGAGGACCGCAACACGCGTGCGGGTCATTGTTCCTCCTGAAGGGTTCCGGCCCGAGCTGGCCGGGAGATGCCCATGACACGGACAGCCCTCCGAGAAGGTTCACGGCAATTTTCGATCTTCAGTCGAGGCCGTGGCCGGCGAACATCTTGCGCTTCACCGGCGGCACCGCCTCAGCGAACCTCAGCACCGCCTTGAACATGGTCCTAGCTGCGGCGTTGCCCTTCGCGAACTGCTTCGCGCTGCGCAGCGAGTCGCGAACGGCGGCGAACCCGTACTCCCTCATCCGCTCCTCGTATCGCCCGATCGCGTGAACGACCTCACAGTCCTCGGTCAGCGCGTGGACGAGCAGCCGGGCGTCCCGCAGCGCCGTGTTCGCCCCGATGCCGCGCATCGGCGTCATGCTGTGGATCGCGTCGCCGAGCAGCGTGACAGTGGAGCTCGGCCACGGGTCGACGGGCACCGACGTGTGGATCGGCCACCACGACACGGCGTCCACGTGCGACTCGCGCACGATCCGCGCCAGGTGCGGGTGCCAGCCCCTGATCCGGTCCGCCACCAGGGCGCGCTGGTCCACGCCATCCACAACGGACAGATCAGCCGCCGCGTACGCCCACATCAGGTACGGCCGCGTGTTGTCGAACAGCGCGCCGTCCCGTTCGCTGACGCCCTGCCCGTCGTGCGGCGCGAGGAACATCCCGCAGTCCTTCGGCGCGATGATCGAGTGCGCCCGCACCTTGAGGTCCTCCGGCAGCCAGCCCGCCTCGTCGAGGAACAGCTTGCCCGCGATCGCGACCACGCCGGTGTCGACGACCTCGGCGTGCGGCAGGTACTGCGCCCGCACCCTGGAGTTCAGCCCGTCCGCGCCGACGAGCACGTCGCACGTTTCCGTTGTGCCGTCGGCGAAGTGCAGCGTGATGCCGTTCGCGGTCCGCTCGTAGCGCTCGAACCTCCGGTCGAACCGGACCACGTCGCCCAGCCCGTCGAGCAGGATCTGCCGCAGCGTGATCCGGCTGACCGAGTAGTGCCCCTCTGCGGGCTCGATCGTGAGGAGGTTGCGCAGCTTCTCATCCGCGAAGCTGAACCCCGCGCCACCGCTGCTGCCGTGCGTGTCGAGGAACGTCCGCCAGTTCTCCGCGGGCAGGCAGTCGTGCAACGCCCGCGCGCCGTGCGGGTTGATGTGCAGGCGGTACCCCTGCAGCCGGTCGGTCCGCGACCGGTCCCGCTCGTACACCGCGACGGGCACGCCCGCCTTCTTCAGCCCCTGCGCCAGGCAGAGCCCGCCAAGTCCGCCACCGATCACCGCAACTCGTCTCGTCATGAGACCACTATCAACCCATCGGTTGATTAAGTCAACCCTATGGTTGATTAACGGGCTGCACTAACCTGTGGATCGTGGATCACCAGACACGCCGCTCCCCCGCGCCAGGCGAGCGCAAGCGGGATCCCGAGCGCACGAAGGCGCGGATCGTCGAGGCGGCGATCGCCGAGTTCGGCGCGAAGGGCTACGCCGCGACCCGCATCAGCGACATCGCGGACCGCGCCGGCGTGAACAAGCAGCTGATCTCGTACTACTTCGGCGGCAAGGAAGGCCTGTACAACGAGATCGCCCGCGCGTGGCACCAGCGCGGCGGCGAGATGATGGACCCGGACCAGCCGCTGGCCGACGTCGTCGCGAGCTTCGTGATGACCACGGCCGAGCAACGCGCCCAGGGCAAGCTGATGGTGTGGGCGAACCTGGCCGACGGCACACCGGAGTCGGGCGACGCCGAGTTCATGCGGGGCCAGGTGGCCCGCTTGGCCGAACGCCAGGCTGCGGGCGAGCTCCCGCCGGACATCGACCCGGCGTTCCTCATGCTGGTGCTGATGGCCGCCGCGAGCGCCCCGCTGGTGCTCCCCCAGGTCGCGCGCCAGATCACCGGCGAGGACCCCGAGTCACCCGAGTTCGCCCGCCGCTACGCGGACCAGCTGGCCCGCGTCGTGCGCCACCTGTCAGGTGGCGGCGCGCACGGTTAGGTACTCGCGCAGCCCGCGCTCACCGCTGCGCATCATCATCTCGTGGTTGGCCCGGAACAACGGCCGGGCCACCAGCGCGGTCCGGCGCAGCACCGGCTTGCGCGCCTCGACCTCCTGGTCGAACAACAACTCGGTACCCCCGGCCCGCCCCGTCAGCTCCCAGCTCGCGTACCCCTCGAGGTCGCCGGTGAGCCGAGCCCGCAACAACCCGGCCTGCCGGTCGCGCGTGCTGTGGTTGGCCTGGAACACCAGGTCGAACGGCAGCACCGACCGGCACCGCAGCTCAGCGCACTCGTCGTGCACCTCGGTCGCGCCCTTCACCTCGGGCCACCAGACGGGATAACTGCCGATGTCGGCCAGCACGTCGAACACGAACGACGGCGCCGCGTCGACGTGCCACACGCTCCGAAAGCGGTAGGTGTTGAGTGCCACTTACACAGTATCCCTCGTCTTGGTTACTGATGAACGGCGCAACGTCCGCCACCGGTGGCGACCCCGCACGGCTCGCCGTTCTTCTTGCGCGCACCGCACTGCAACGCCGGGTCGTGGACGTGGCAGTACCCCGAGTCGCTGGCCCCGATCGGGCACGGCTTACCAGCCTTGGTCGTGGCCTGGCAGCTTCCGGTCAGCTCGCGCTTGACCTTGGGCGCGGCCTTGACCTTCGCCGCGGCGGGTTGCTTCTCCTGGTACTTCGGGTTGGCCTCCTGGGACCCCTTCACGGCGAGCCGGTCGGCCCGCTCGTTCTCGGGGTGCCCGGCGTGCCCCTTGACCCAGTGCCACTCGACGTCGTGCGTCCCGGTCGCCTCTTCGAGCCGCCGCCACAGGTCGGCGTTCTTCACCGGCTGCTTGGCACTGGTCATCCAGCCGTTGCGCTTCCAGTTGGCGAGCCAGCTGAGGATGCCGTTCCGGACGTACGTGCTGTCCGTGTAGATGCGCACGGTCGAGGGCCTGGTGAGGCTCTCCAACGCCTGGATGGGAGCCATGAGCTCCATCCGGTTGTTGGTCGTGGTCGAGGGCTCACCTCCGTAGAGGTCCTTCTCGTACTCGCCGTACCGAAGGACAGCACCCCAGCCACCGGGACCGGGGTTGGGGCTGCACGCACCGTCGGTGTAGATCTCCACGACCTGTTGTTCCACGCGAGGCAACATACCGAAGCGAGGAAAGACACGACCCAACGGAAGGCGGGCACAACGAAACCGGCACGAACCAAAAGAAGGAGCGCCCGCCGCACTAGCAACCCCCGCACTGCCAAACGGGCGCGGCCCAACTACGAAACCGCCGGCCGGACCGTCCTGAACAGATCTTTCCCCCGGCCCGGCCCCAGCCCCAACCTCAATCAGCCCGCTACTTCGACATCCTCACCCAGCACGTGCCGCAGGAACTGCCCGGTGTAACTCGACTCCACGGCAGCCACCTCCTCGGGCGTCCCCTCGGCGACGATCATCCCGCCACCAGACCCGCCCTCAGGCCCCATGTCCACGATCCAGTCGGAAGTCTTGATGACATCGAGGTTGTGCTCGATGACGATCACCGTGTTGCCCTTGTCGACCAGCCCGTTGATCACCCCGAGCAGCTTCCGGATGTCCTCGAAGTGCAACCCGGTGGTCGGCTCGTCGAGGATGTACACGGTCTTGCCGGTGGACCGCTTCTGCAGTTCCGAAGCCAGCTTCACGCGCTGGGCCTCACCACCGGACAACGTGGGTGCCGGCTGCCCGAGCCGCACGTACCCGAGCCCGACGTCCACGAGGGTCCGCAGGTGCCGGTGGATCGCGTTGATCGGCTCGAAGAACGTCGCCGCCTCTTCGATCGGCATGTCCAGCACCTCGGAGATGGTCTTCCCCTTGTAGTGCACCTCGAGCGTCTCGCGGTTGTACCGCGCGCCCTTGCAGACCTCGCAGGGCACGTAGACGTCCGGCAGGAAATTCATCTCGATCTTGATGGTGCCGTCGCCCGCGCACGCCTCGCAGCGGCCGCCCTTGACGTTGAACGAGAACCGGCCCGGCTGGTAGCCGCGGACCTTCGACTCGGTCGTCGCCGCGAAGAGCTTGCGGATGTGGTCGAACACGCCCGTGTAGGTCGCCGGGTTGGACCGGGGCGTCCGCCCGATCGGTGACTGGTCGACCTGCACCAGCTTGTCGACCTCGTCGATGCCGCGGATGCGGGTGTGCCTGCCGGGCACCTGGCGCGCGCCGTTGAGCTTGTTCGCCAGCACGGTCGCGAGGATGTCGTTGACCAGGGTGGACTTGCCCGAGCCGGACACGCCCGTCACGGCCACGAGGCTCCCGAGCGGGAACGACACGTCGATGCCGCGCAGGTTGTGCTCGCGCGCGCCGACCACCGTGAGCTGCCGCTTCTTGTCGATCTTGCGGCGCGACGACGGCATCGGGATCTGCTTGCGCCCGGACAGGTACGCGCCGGTGATCGAGTCCTTGTTCGTCAGCAGCTTCTTGTACGGGCCGCTGTGCACGACCTTGCCGCCGTGCTCACCCGCGCCGGGGCCGATGTCGACGACCCAGTCGGACGTGCGGATGGTGTCCTCGTCGTGCTCGACGACGATCAGCGTGTTGCCCAGGTCGCGCAGCCTGGTCAGCGTCTCGATGAGCCGGTGGTTGTCGCGCTGGTGCAGGCCGATCGACGGCTCGTCCAGCACGTACAGCACGCCGACCAGGCCGGAGCCGATCTGCGTCGCGAGCCGGATGCGCTGCGCCTCGCCGCCGGACAGCGTGCCCGACGCCCGGTCCAGCGACAGGTAGTCGAGCCCGACGTCGAGCAGGAAGTGCAGGCGCGCCTGGATCTCCTTGAGCACGGCGCCCGCGATCATCGACTCGCGCTTGCCGAGCTTGAGGCCGTCGAGGAAGTCCGAGCACTCGGCGACGCTCATCGCGCAGACCTCGGCGATGGACTTGTCGCCCTTGCGGCCGTGGTGCAGCGTCACCGCGAGGATCTCGGGCTTGAGCCGGGTGCCTGAGCACGAGGGGCACGGCACCTCGCGCATGTAGCCCTCGTACTTCTCCCGCATGTAGTCCGACTCGGTCTGCTCCTGGCGCCGTTCGAGGAACGGGATGACGCCCTCGTAGTTGGCGTAGTAGGAGCGCTCGCGGCCGTACCGGTTCTTGTAGCGGACGTGCACCTGCTCGTCGATGCCGTGCAGGATCGCCTTCTGCGCCTTGGCGGGCAGCAGCCGCCACTGCGTGTCCATCCGGTAGCCGATCGCCTCGCCCAGCGACTGCAGCAACCGCGTGAAGTACTCGGCGGTCTGCCCGCCGGCCCACGGCGCGATGGCGCCCTCTTCGAGCGACAGCTCGTCGTCCGGGACGACCAGCTCCGGGTCGACCTCCTTGCGCACGCCGATACCGGTGCACACCGGGCATGCGCCGTACGGCGAGTTGAACGAGAAGCTCCTGGGCTCCAGGTCCTCGATCGCCAGCGGGTGGCCGTTCGGGCAGGCCAGGTTCTCGGAGAAGCCGCGCACGCGGTGCGGGTCGTTCTCCGGCAGGTCGACGAACTCCAGCTCCACCAGGCCGTCCGCCAGGCGGAGCGCGGTCTCGACCGAGTCGGTGAGCCGCTGCTTCGACGACGCCTTGACGCTCAGCCGGTCGATGACGACCGCGATGTGGTGCTTCTCCTGCTTCTTGAGCTTCGGCACCTCGCCCAGCGCGTGGACGACGCCGTCGACCTTGGCGCGCGAGTAGCCCTGCGACTGGAGCGTCGAGAACAGGTCGAGGTACTCGCCCTTGCGGCCGCGGATGACCGGCGCGAGCACCTGGAACTTGGTGCCCTGCTCCATGGCCAGCACCTGGTCGACGATCTGCTGCGGCGTCTGCTTGCTGATCGCCTCGCCGCAGGTCGGGCAGTGCGGCTTGCCCGCACGGGCGTACAGCAGGCGCAGGTAGTCGTAGACCTCGGTGATGGTGCCGACCGTCGAACGCGGGTTGCGGCTGGTGGACTTCTGGTCGATCGAGACCGCGGGCGACAGTCCCTCGATGAAGTCGACGTCCGGCTTGTCCATCTGGCCGAGGAACTGGCGCGCGTACGCCGACAACGACTCGACGTAGCGGCGCTGCCCCTCCGCGAAGATCGTGTCGAACGCGAGGCTCGACTTGCCCGAGCCGGACAGCCCGGTGAAGACGATGAGGCTGTCCCGAGGCAGGTCGAGATCAACGCCGCGCAGGTTGTGTTCGCGGGCACCGCGAACGACAAGACGGTCTGCCACTGGGGTCCCTTCGGCTGCGATCTTGCGGCCCGAACAAGCGTTCGAAAGACTACTAGCACGCATCCAGACGACGCGACCGGGCCACCGACCATGCTAGGTGGGAGGTCCGACAAAAACGGACGGCGCGAGCTCTACCGGCCGGTATTGATCCCTCCTAGGCTGGTTGCTTTCCAGCCTCAACGTCGGGGAGAGGCAGCACATGACATCCACTTCGTCCACCCAGCACACCTCCGTACCCGCGCCGCGCGGCGTGCCCAAACGCATCGTCGACGCGGTCGAGCACGCGACAGGTGTGCTGTACGAGCTGGTGGAGGCCATCGACCAGGTCGCCGTCCGCAGGCCGTCACTGCTGCCCGGCTGGAGCCGCGCGCACGTGGTCACGCACCTCGCCCGCAACGCGGACGCGCTGGTCAACCTACTCACGTGGGCTCGAACCGGGGTGGAGCACCAGGCCTACGCGAGCCGCGCGGACCGGGACGCGGACATCGAGGAGGGCTCGGGCAGGCTGCTGCAGCTGCTGCGCGCGGACCTGGACTCGGCGTGCGCCCGCTTCACCACCGCGTGCCGCGAGCTGCCCGCGTCGGCGTGGCAGGCCGAGGTCGCCACACCGCGCGGCCAGCCGATGAGGGCGGACCTCGTCCCGTGGCTGCGCCTGTGCGAGCTGTGGATCCACATGGTCGACCTCGACCTCGGCGTCACGTTCGCCGACCTGCCGGACGAGCTCGCCGAGAAGTTGATCGACGACTCGGTCGAGCGGTTCGCCGGCCGGGGCCCGTCGTTCGACGTCGAGGCGACGTTCCCCGACGGCCGTCAGCGCAGGTGGACGTTCAACAGCCCGGCGAGCGCGGCCGTCGCCGGGTCGTCCGCGGACGTCCTGGGCTGGCTGACCGGCCGGACGCGCGGCGAAGGCCTGCGCGGCGACCTGCCGGACCTGCCTTCCTGGGGCTGAGTCAACAGCCGGTACGCGGGGCGTTCGACGTACTTCGTGAGCAGCCAGCCGAGCACGACGGCCGAGGTCAGGAAGCCCGCCAGCAGCGACCACGACCCGAAGCCGTGCGCGGCGAGCCGGTCCATCACGACCGTGCCGATCTGCTCGTGCACCAGGTACACGCCGTAGGAGATCCCGGCGAGCCAGGTGATGACGCGCGAACGCCCCCAGTCCGGCCCCTTGGCGGCCGCGCAGACGAGCGCGAGCAGCACGCCGAACCCGACCGTCGACGCGGTCTCGTTCGTGTGGAAACCCTGCGCCAGCAACGCCGCGACCAGCAGCGCGACCAGGTGCTTCGCACCGAGCCGGTCCTTGGACCACAGGTAGATCGCGACGCCGGCGGCGAACAGCTGCGCGCGGTGCAGCGCGAACCCGTTGTAGACCGTGAACAGCACCGATGAGTGGCTGACCAGCGGGCTGAGCAGCAACGGCGTGACGATCAACGCCCACAGCAGCGCCCTGAGCCCCCGCCCGCGCAGGAATCCGACCAGCACGGCGCCCGCGATGAACGCCGCGACCTGCACCGGAACCGTCCAGTACGCGAAGTCGACGATGTTGACGTCCGGGAACCACTGCGGCACCAGCAGCAGGTTGTAGACCAGGTCACGCCCGTCGAGCTGGCTCCAGCCGTCCGGCGCGACCCAGCGCTGGACGGAGAACGTGAGCACGACCGCCGCCATGTACGCGGGCAGCAGCCTGGCGAGTCTTCTGCGGAGAAACCGTCCCGAACGTCCGCCTTCGAGGGACGTGCACGCGAAGAAGGCCGAGATGACCATCAGCGTGCTGGCTCCCATGGAGAGCGGGAAGACGAACGGTGGCGCGCCGAGCTGCGGGTGACTGCTGATGCTGGTCTGCGTCGCGTGGTGCAGCAGCACGCACGCGATCGCGACGACCCGGAGGACGTCCCAGCTGACCCTGCGGGCGGACCGTTGGGACGGTTCGGTTCGCTGAGCTGGAATCACGAGATGGGGGGACCTGTTCGAGGTTGCCGGTTGTTGATCGTTGTCTACCCTAAGAAGGCAACCTTTATGCAACCTGAAGGGTGTGCCTCCTCACCCCGGTTCCGACTACCGTCTGCCACCGTGGACGTACTCGAGGACTACACCGGTCACGTGGATCCAGGCGGCCCCGCCGCCCGCCGTGTTCTGGACGCGCTGACCATCACGAAGATCTCCGTCGGTCCGATGGACAACAACGCCTACCTGCTCGTTTGCCGTACGACCAACGAGGCGTTGCTCATCGACGCGGCCAACGACCCGGAGCGGATCGGCGATCTGCTCGGCTTCGAGCCGCAGCGCCCGCGACTGCGCACGATCGTGACCACCCACCAGCACGCCGATCACTGGCAGGCGTTGGGCGCGGTGGCCGGAGCACACGGTTCGAACACCGCCGCACACCCGCTCGACGCCCCCGTCCTGCCCGTTCCGCCGGACTTCCTCGTGGAGCACGGCGACACCGTTGACGTGGGCGAAGCCCAGTTGTCGATCATCCACCTGCGCGGGCACACGCCGGGGTCGATCGCGCTGCTCTACCGGGACCCGGCCGGGCACCCGCACCTGTTCACCGGAGATTCACTCTTTCCGGGGGGTGTGGGCAAGACCACGTCGGCCGACAACTTCGCGTCGCTCATCAACGACGTGGAGGACCGGATCTTCGGCACGCTGCCCGACGACACGTGGTTCTACCCCGGTCACGGGGACGACTCGACGCTCGGCAAGGAGCGGTCGAACCTCGCGGAGTGGCGCACCCGCGGCTGGTGACGAATCGAACTAGGTGGGTACGCCCCGGTTGCGCTCAATCAGCCTGCTTAGCCGGGGCTCGTACTCGCGAACAGCTCGATCGAACTGGAAGCTGTCGAGACTGATCTTACGACCGAGTTCAATCACCCCCTTGATAGTACTGACAGAAACAGAGAAGTCGCGCTCAAGCAGGAATTTGTATACAGTCTCCAACCATTCTGTACCGGCTCTAGCCATCACCACAAAACTATGCTCAGAAGAGGTTCCCCGCGTTCGGCAGACATCGTCGAGCGCCTTCAATGCAGCTATCGCGGCTTGACGTTTATCCGAATCGCTCGAATCCTCTGCCGACCTCCTCAAGGTCACGGACGCCCAACCGGTTTCAACTTTATAATCACCTTCACCACCGCACCCACGCGCGGACTGGAAATAGTTTGCAGCAATTCCAAGATGGTTGCGCTGAAGTTCAAACTCACCGCGCTGCAACCAGTAGTGGAAGTCGTAGTCCAAGAATTCTTGCACCGAATCATATATTTCCCTGACCGTGTCATCCGGTAGTCGAAATTCGATCATCAGGGCATGATTGAGAAGACGCACCATAGTTCGCCGATAGGGATTGTTACTGTCATCTATATGCCCCGCATAGCCCGCGTAAAAACGGATCAGCGACTTCATGACTTCACCCAACAATGACGTGCGCTTTTTGAGTACCACTTTGATCACAGTGTCGGCGATCGTCCGCTGCCTGCAGCGGATCATGCCATTGGAGCCCCGTACAACCAAGCGCATATGAATCAGTGAGGCTATAGCGCGTTCCATTCGAGCGCTCGGAGCTCCGGGCGACACGATCTGCAACAGATCCACAGAATCGACGCCACGCCTTTTGAACACCTCGGCTGACTCAAGAACACAAATCGTCGCATAGACCAATGCCTGACCATCATCTAGTTGCTCGAACTCGCTGCGAACCTTATCCTCAAATAATTGCCCTGTCACCACCTGAATCATGGCAACGAGCAGACTATGTTCACACATGCGGCGCAATTCTTCGAGACGCCTGAAAGGCCATCGATGCTGCTTGAGCACACCAAGAAGGCCATGCGTCTTGAGCACCTTGATGAGCGATCTCAGGTCGTCGTCGGATAGAGGGTCATCAGCAGAAACATCGGCCGCCCGAAGGGTGCTGGGCACAAAATCGAGCTTTGTATTGCGTACTGCGGCAACCACCACCGTCTTGCCACCTCTGGTCAACTCCCGCAGTAGAGATGCGGCACGGCTACCGAAGATGTCAACATCATCGACGAATATCGCGTCGAGCTCGAGTTCGAGGGCTTCAGCAAGGATCATCTCCAATGATTTAGTAGCCGATCGATCCACCCAGCCGACGACGCTCCCCTCCTGATGGAGGCGATATGCACATTGCATCAATGTCGTCGTCTTGCTGAGCCAGCGGCTCCGCGCAGGATGACGATGCTTCGACTTTCTCCGCCGAACTTGCGCGTCTCGTCGAGCACACGGTCCGACACCGAGAGCCGGGCAGCGTAATTCCCGGTGATGTCTCCCCACTCGGGCTCACTGCCTTTAAGGAATCCTTTTGACCCCTTAGCCAACTTGTCGATCATGGTCGATACCAGGGACATTCCTGTCGCCGCGTCGCGAACAGCCAGTGACTCGGCTAGCCGTCTTTTGCCCTGCTCAAGTCTCTGGTTGCCCGGCCGAAGCCGCGCATCTGCAAAGGAGGTGGGCGACTCACAGATGTGACGTAATCCGCTGTGGTGGATGCGGGCGCGCTCGGAGGAACCCGCTTCGGGAGCAACGATAAAGCGAGGGTAACTGCCTGAGCCTGACGGGAGGTTCAACGACGATAGGACTCGCCACAATGCGACGCTGTGGGCCGACTCGGCGAAGAACACCACCGGGTGGTAAACGATCTCCGCTCGCAAGCGGTTGAACCACAGCGCTCGCGCCGATGGCGTATCTGCGGCAGGCACGCTGAAGTCAACAGAGATCGAGCTGCCATCGAAGCAGCCGTTCATCGCGGTGACCTCGCAGGCATTTTGCCGGTCTCCCGGCTTCTTCGTCAGCGCGCTCGTCAGTATCACGGGCGTCAGCTTGCCCTCGGCGAGCACTTTGATAGCGCCAGACGCGGAGAAGTCGTAGACCCGCCACCACGGGCTGCTCAGTACCCGGTGAAGGTCGGGATAGAGTGAGTCCACATCACCCCGCAAACCGTTGAGCGTATTCTCCAAGCGGTTGGCGGGCAGGTGGGCCTGCGCTGCGGACCAAATCTCGTCCATACTCGGCTCCGGCTGTGGAACCTGGCCGAACACGTCCACCGCGAGCTGTCTACTGAGCGTGTCAAGGTCGACCACCGCCCCACCTCCGGGGAGGCCGGATACCAAGACAGCGATCATCTGACCGGACTCAACCTGGCGATAGAAGTCCGACAACACCTGCGCAGCGTCGCAATCCTCCACGAGGGCATCAACGGGCGCGGGCGCAATAGCCAAGGAATTGTGAAAGGAAAGCGACGACAGCGGGATGGCAGACTTTCCAGCCCGTTTAGCCGAGTCCTGCACCACCGGTACACCCTTGTGATCGAAGCCGATCTTCATGCAAACAGGCTTTTTAGGATCAGCTACAAACCAGCCTCTCCGTTTAGGCGATGGTTCGAGCCTCGCATTCCCACCTGAGATCAGTAGAGTCGACGACCGGGCATCCAACAGCCTCGGAGGAGGAGCTGATAAACCCGAGACAATCAAAGTGAGTGCGTTGGAGTTGGCCCACTCCTTCCAAGACTCGCCAACAGCGTGCTGCAGTTGTTCGCCGGCCAGCACGACGTGGTCGAGGCTTAGTTCCGGGCCAACTCCGCGGAAGATCGAGTTGACCACCACGAGCCCGATCTGATGGTTTCCCGTCTTGACCGTGAGCGACCCTTCTCCCGGTAACACTCCCTGGTGCCAGTCCGGCAACTCCGCGACGACTGGTCGTTGCCACGCGAGGTAGTCGGGGAAAATCTTGTGCTCGAGAGCCTCGATGACATCTTCCTGTTCTCCGGCCCACACACCCTGATCTACCTCGTGCCATCTTCGCACGAGAGTATCGACGAGCATGTGGCGTGACGGAATCGAGCGCATGTCTCCTAGCCCAGGCACTGGCACTACAAGCGGAAAGTCGGCGGCCCCAGCATCAAGACACCCCTCCTGGACGGCGTCTATCAACTGGTTGCCAGCGATGTAAATGCTGGAGTCAGGGGTACTCCCACCGATGAGAACAACCAGGTCGAGTTCACCACCTACCTGACGAGCACTTTCGACAGAACGAGCAGTGAACCTCTGTAGCTCCTCGCACCACCCCTCATCCACCTTGTCGATGACAAGCGGCAGGACGTGCACAACCGGATCCACTTCTATTCACCTTCTAAGCTGACAGCTAGGATTTCACCCTTCGGAATGTGCAGCGCAAACTTCTCGGCTGCGCACCCAGACTGGGTCAACTCGATCTCCACAAATTGAGTGACGAGAGATTCCTTGTTGATGTCGCCCACCAGTCTCTCGGTCAACAACGGACACAGCTTTTGCAACTCCACTACGTACTTCGCACTGACGAGCACATCACCGCGACCAGTCCGGCCAGATGAGCTAAATAGAAACAGCGCGAAGGTAAGCATCGTCAGTAAGACGGCGCCTACAACTGCAATATTCGCCCACTTCTGCCGGCTATCGATCTGCTCAGCCTCGTTTTGCGCCTTCTTGAGGACCAGATTAATTAGGTCGAGACGGTTCTTTACATGGCTGGTATCTGTCCAGGCGCGCACTGGGACCGCTACCGCTCTCAAGTAGAGGATGCCCGCGCATAGCCACAACACAACCGCAGCGAGACCTGCTACACGGATAAGTGGCGGCCTTTCCGCCAATGCGGTGAAGGTGAACGCTGCCACAAGGCCACCCGAAAAAACTGTGATGGTCGACTGCGCAGCCTGCGCTCGCACGCGAGCAGCACTACTCGAGCGCACACGATCGGAGTAATACGCCTCACTAGCAGGTCCGATCACCGCATCGATGAGGAGTTCTTGTTCAGAGTTCTCCGACGTCACCCGAACACCACCTTCGAACCAAGGTCTACCCAGATCAACCAACCAGGCGAATCTGAAGCGGTGGCGTTCCGGGAGCTGGCGCACGCTAAATCGACCGCGAAGGCATATGCGTTACACGGTTATGAATTCGAGACCATCTTGAGGAGAGTTCGGCACGGTTTCACATCGCCGCCCAAGCTAGGTTTGACGCAGGGTGGGCAATCGGTCACGCACTGGGTATCACATGAAGACCTGACTGTATTCAAGCGACTCTGTACGCAACCGCCCATGAACCACTCTCCCGCATTTGCTGATCCACACCGAGGCCTCAAGGTCAAAACCGTCGACCCACTGACAATCGAGCTCGCACAGGCCAGCTGCAGGACTTGACCTCCAGCGCGGTGGAGACCGCACGATCGGGTCATGTCGACGAACCTGGTGTTACGCGCGGACCAACAGTCGCTCTGGCTGTGCTTCGAGCCGTGGGCGACGGAGTACACCGCCCTGCCCGGCACAACGATCGTCATCCGCTTCCACAACGAGACACCGGTCGAGGTGGCCCACCACCGCGACGGGATGACGTTCTTCACCCTCGGCCGGCACCCGGACCTCTACGCCGAGGACGGCACACCGGTGGAGATCTACAGCGAGTACCTGCCCGAGACGCCGAAAGGGGTCCCGATCAGCGGGTTCCGGTTCATCATGGAGGCGGTCCCGCCCGTCAGGAGCGAGCCGGACCGCCTGAACTAGCTACTTGAGAACGGCGTTGAAGTACCCGCCCGCGGAAATGGCCGTCACGCCGGACTTCGCGGTGACCGGTACGTCGCTCTGCCCGGAGTGGTTGTGCCACCAGGCGATGACCTCGCCGTTGTCCTTGAGCGCCAGGCTGTGTTGCGAGCCCGCGCTCACCGCGACCACGTGGTCGTCGACCTCGATGGGCATGTCGAGCTGGTGGTAGGCGTTGTTGCCCCAGCCGATGACCCGCCCGTTCTTGACGGCGACCGTGAACGACGCGCCCGCCGACACGGACGTGACGCCGGACTTCGCTTCCTCCGGGACGTCGCACTCACCGAAGTTGTTCGGCCCCCAGCACAGCACCTCGCCGTCCTTCAGCGCCACGCTGAAGTACATGCCGGCGGAGATCGCGTCCACACCCGACTGCGCCTCGAGCGGAACCTTGAGCTCGCCGTGGTTCCCCATGCCCCACGCGATGACCTTGCCGTCGGTGTCGAGCGCGAGGTTGTGCAGGTAGCCCGCGGCGACGTGGGTGATGCCGGACTGCGTCTCGGGCGGCGGCGCCAGCACCTGGCCGGGCCCGGTGTACCGGCCCCACGACCAGACCTTGCCGTTCTTGATCGCGAGGCTCTGGTGGTTGCCCGCGGCGACCTCGGTGACGCCGCCGCGGCGCAGGTCGATCGGCACGAACGCCTTGTCCTCGGACGAGTCGCCCCAGTGGATCGGCACGCCGTTCTTGAGCGCCAGACCGTGTGCGAGGCCCGCGGAGACCATGGTGACGCCGTCCGCCGTGGTGGCGGGCGGCGTGGACTGACCGTAGTAGTTGCTGCCCCACGCGACGACCTGTCCGGTCGCCGGGGCAGCGGACGCTCCTGTAGCTGTCGAGGCCGCAGTCGCGATCAGAGCGATGCTCAATGCCAGTAATCGCATTCGGGCGATCTTGGCGGTGCCGCGCGGATCCTGTCAAAGATTTTCCAGGATTCAACCTTTATTGGTAGTTGCTACCACGTCCAGCAGGTCGAGGTACCCGGTGGTGGTGCGCCAGAGCGCGTCGGAGTACGGGGTGAGCTTGCCGGGGCTCCAGCGGTGGTCGGTGTAGGCCTGGTTCTCCCGGCGCAGCGCGGCGAGGCTCACCGCGAACTCGTCCTCGACGCGCTTGTGCAGCTCCTCGGGTGACGGCGCGGCCTGGCGGACCAGTTCACCCGCGCCGTCGGACAGCGCGACCAGCGCTTCCTCGGCGATGCCGTCGGCCGCGCTCCAGACCAGCGCGGGGCGTTCGATGCGGTGGTTCCACACCGGTGCGCCCGCCGACCGCCAGAACGGCGTGATCGGGTTGCGCGACAAGCGGGTGGCGTTCGCCCAGTGCTCCGCGCCGACGGGCTCGGTGAGCCACGGCACCTCGTCGACCGGCAGGTCGGTCACCAGCGCGACCTCGATGCCGTCGAGGTCGCGCGGAACGTCGAGCAGGTCGCCGACGGCCCACAGTTCGACCACCTGGAAGCGGAAGAACGAACCGTCCAGCCCGGCGCACTTCTCCGTGAGCTCCGTCAGGTGGTGCACCGCGCGTGTCCATTTCACGTGCCCATTCTGGGACCGCGAGCAGCCACGACGTTCGTCAGGGGTCGACCCTGGCGCGGCACAGGCAGAACTCGTTGCCCTCCGGATCCGCGAGCACGTGCCAGCTGACGTCGCCCTGGCCGACGTCGACGGGCACGGCGCCGAGCGCCCGCAACCGCGTCAGCTCGGCTTCCTGGTCGCGGTCGGTGGGGTTGATGTCCAGGTGCAGCCGGTTCTTCACCACCTTCCCGGCGTCCGGCACGACCCGAAAGTCGATCTCGAACGGGCCTGCCGACGGCCCGATGGTGACCCCGTAACCACCGCGTTTGGTGATCGGCCAGCCGAGCACCTGGGCCCAGAACGCCGCCAGCAACTCCGGGTCGGCGCAGTCGATGGGAAGCGAGACGATGCGACTTGCCATGCGAGTTTCCTCTCTCCGAATGTTCTGGTGTCATGCTTGTAGGAGCAGAGAGCGAAGTACATGGCCATCTGAAGGTAGGAGCATCGAGTTGCCTGCAGAACAACGACAGAACGGCACTTCCGCCTTCAGCGGTGCGAACGCGCTGCTCGACGAGGTCAACCGGCGGCTGCTCAGCGAGTTGCACGCCGATCCGCGCATCACGATGTCCGCGCTCGCCCGCCGCGTGGGCATGAGCGCACCGGCGGTCACCGAACGGGTCCAACGGCTCGAACGGGCAGGCGTCATCACCGGCTACCGGATGGAGGTCGATCCCGTCGCGCTCGGCCTGCCGGTGACCGCGTTCGCCAGGGTCCGCCCGGCCCCCGGACAGCTGCCCAAGATCGCGGAGCTCGCCGCGGCACTCCCCCAGGTCAGCGAATGTCACCGCATCACGGGTGAGGACTGCTTCCTGATCAAGGTGCACGCGGCGGCCGTCGACAAGCTCGAAGAGGTGCTCGACCGGTTCCTCATGTACGGGCAGACCACCACGTCCATCGTGGTCGCCACCCCGGTGCCGCCCCGGCCGCTGCCGGTGGGCTGACGGGCACCACCTTGCGCATTCGGGCGGGAGTCCGCGATCTGAACGCGGTGGACATCGCCGCGACGGTCAACAGCGGCGCCACGACAGCGGTCGAGGTAACGCGAAAAGCGTTGGAGCGCCTGCAGAAGGTCGAACCGGAGCTGCGCGCGTTCCACCACGTCGACCGCGAAAGCGCGCTGCACCAAGCGAATGAGATCGACCGCCGGATCGCCCGAGGCGAGCACCTGCCACTGGCCGGAGTGCCGATCGGGGTCAAGCAGGGCGAACGAAAGCTCCAGCGCGAACGACTCGTGCGAGCGGGATGCGTCCCGCTCGGCACGACAACGGTGCCCGGCCCGTCGACGCCGTGGCAGACCTGGGGACGCAACGACCAGGGCCCCACCCGCAACCCCTGGTGCCCCGACCGCACACCCGGCGGTTCCTCGGCTGGCTCGGCGGCAGCGGTCGCGGCGGGCGTGGTGCCGCTCGCGACGGGTGTCGACGGCGCGGGATCGCTGCGCATCCCGGCCGCGTGGTGCGGAGTCCTCGGACTGAAGGTGACCGCTGGCGCACTGCCCGATCGGGCGGAGAACGACCTCGCCGCGGCAGGCCCGCTGGCTCGGCACCCGGACGACGCGGCCCGCTACCTGGAGGTCGTGCTCGGCCGCGACCTCGGTGAGCCGACGAGCAGCCCCAAGGCCGTCTGGTCCGCGGACCTCGGCTTCGCGGACACCGACCCGGTACAAGCGGCCACAGCGAGAGCCCGTGCGCGAGCACTGGCGCCAGAAGACACGGATTTCAGCCTGCTCGACCCGGAACCGGCGTGGTTCGCCGCACGCGCCCACGAGCCGACGACCGTGCGCGACGAGAACAACCGGCGCCTGGCCGAGCTCTTCGCGGACGCGGACCTGCTCCTCACGCCGACGACGCCCTGCCCGCCGCACGGCCACGAAGGGCCGGGGCAGCGGATGAGCACGAGCCTGACGTGGGCGTTCAACCTCAGCGGCCACCCCGCGATCAGCATCCCGGCGGGGTTCGACGAGCACGGCTGCCCGGTCGGCCTGCAGGTGGTGGCGAGGCACGGCCGCGAGACCGACCTGCTGGCCGCCGCTCGAGCCGTTTCGGCTGTTCCACCCCCATGCGACCGAGTACCCGCCATACGGTCGTGATCGCCTTCAACATGCACGTGGTCGCCGCCGCCGGGGTGATGTCGAGATCCGGTGGCCGGCTTCTACGTACCGGTGCAGAGTGAACCGAGCCGTGGAGGACCAGCCATGACGTACACCGCCGACCCGCGCGTAGACGCCTACATCGACGCGCTCCCGCAGTGGCAGCAGGCCATCTGCCGGGAGGTCCGCGACCTGGTCCACGCCGCAGACCCCGAGGTCGAGGAGACCATCAAGTTCACGAACCGCCCGTACTTCGTGCTCCAGGGCAACATCTGCGCCCTGCTCGCGGCGAAGACCCACGTCAACGTGTTCCTGTACGACGGCGCGATCATCCCCGACCCCGAGGGCATCATCACCGCGGGCCACGACAACAAGACGGCGCGCACGGTGGCGTTCAGGCAGGGCGAGACGATCAACGCCGGCGCCCTCCAGGCCATGTTCCAGCACATCATCGCGAACAACCGCGCGGGCGGCTGGCGCAAGCTCAAGGAGAAGAGCTAGCCACGGTCTGGAGGGCCCGCCGCGATCAGCTCGGCTCGTAGGCCAGGTTCGGCCGCAGCCAGCGCTCGACCTCGTCCAGCGGCATCCCGCGCCGCTCGGCGTAGTCGGTGACCTGGTCGCGGCCGATCCGCCCCACGGTGAAGTACCGCGAAGCCGGATGCGCGAAGATCAGCCCGCTCACGCTCGCGGCGGGTGTCATCGCGAAGGACGTCGTCAGCGCCATGCCCAGCCGTTCGGCGTCCAGCAGGTCGAACAGCTCCCGCTTCTCGCTGTGGTCGGGCGACGCCGGGTAGCCGAGCGCGGGGCGGATGCCGCGGAACCGTTCCGCGTGCAGGTCTGCCAGGTCGGGCGTCGCGCCGGGCTCGAACCACGCCCGCCGCGCCTCCAGGTGGATGTACTCGGCGAACGCCTCGGCGAGCCGGTCGGCCAGTGCCTTCACCATGATCGACCGGTACGGGTCGTTGTCGGCGTCGTAAGCAGCCGCAAGCGTTTCCGCGCCGTGGATCGCGACGGCGAAGCCGCCCAGGAAGTCGTCGGCCGGCGCGATGTAGTCCGACAGGCAGCGGTTCGGGCGCTCCAGCGGCTTCGACGTCTGCTGGCGCAGCATCGGCAACCGCCTGCCGTCCACGATGATGTCGTCGCCTTCGGAGTGCGCGGGCCAGAAGCCGTACGCGCCGACGGCCGACAGCGACGGCATGATCTGGTCGAACAACGTCTGCGCGTCGTCGAACAGCTCGCGCGCGGCGGGCTGCTGCAGGATCGCCGGGTACTTGCCCTTCAGCTCCCACGCCAGGAAGAAGAACTGCCAGTCGATCATCGCGCGCAGCTCGGCCAGGTCCGGGTGCAGCACGCGCACTCCGGTGAAGTCCGGCGTCGGCAGGGCGTCGAACGAGACGACCTCGCGGTTCGCGCGCGCGGCTTCCACGGCGAGCAACGGCCGTTGCTGACGTGAGGAGTGCTGCTCCCGCAACGTCTCCTGCTCGACGCGGTTGCGCGAGTCGAGGTCCGGGCCGCGGGTGGGATCCAGCAGATCGGACACCACGCCGACGACGCGGGACGCGTCCAGCACGTGCACGATCGACCCGTCGTAGGCCGGAGCGATGCGGACGGCGGTGTGCTGGCGCGACGTCGTGGCGCCACCGATCAGCAGCGGCAGCTTCAGGCCGCGCCGCTGCATCTCCCCCGCCACCGACACCATCTCGTCCAGCGACGGCGTGATCAGGCCGGAAAGCCCCACGGCGTCAGCACCTTCGGCGACCGCCGTGTCCAGCACGACGGACGCGGGCACCATCACGCCGAGGTCGATCACCTCGTAGTTGTTGCAGCCCAGTACAACGCCGACGATGTTCTTGCCGATGTCGTGCACGTCGCCCTTGACGGTCGCGAGCACGACCTTGCCGTTGCGGTGCCCCTCGGCCTTCGACATGTACTGCTCGAGGTGCGCCACCGCGCGCTTCATCACGCGGGCGCTCTTCACCACCTGCGGCAGGAACATCTTGCCCGCGCCGAACAGGTCGCCGACGATCTTCATGCCGTCCATCAGCGGACCCTCGATCACGTCGAGCGGGCGCGCCATCTCCAGCCGCGCCTCCTCGGCGTCGGCCTCGATGAAGTCCACGATGCCGTGCACCAGTGCGTGTGCGAGCCGCGACGAGACGTCCCCCTCGCGCCACGAGAGGTCGATCTCGCGCTTCTTGCCGCGGCCGCTGACCCTCGACGCGAACTCGACGAGACGCTCGGTCGCGTCCGGGCGGCGGTCGAACAGCACGTCCTCGACGAGCTCCAGCAGGTCTGCGGGGATGTCCTGGTAGACCGCGAGCTGGCCGGCGTTGACGATGCCCATGTCCAGGCCCGCGCGCACCGCGTACAGCAGGAACGCGGAGTGCATCGCCTCGCGGACGATGTCGTTGCCGCGGAAGGAGAACGACAGGTTCGAGATGCCGCCGCTGATCCGCACGCCGGGACATCGCTGCTTGATCAGCGGGATCGCGTCGATGAACGCCTTGGCGTACCCGTTGTGCTCGTCGATGCCGGTGGCGACGGCGAGCACGTTGGGGTCGAAGATGATGTCCTCGGCGGGGAATCCCGCCTGCGAGGTGAGCAGGTCGTAGGCGCGCGCGCAGATCTCGACCTTGCGCTCGCAGGTGTCGGCCTGGCCCTTCTCGTCGAACGCCATCACGACGACGCCAGCGCCGTACGAGCGGATGCGCCGCGCCTGCTCCAGGAACGGCTCCGGCCCCTCCTTGAGGCTGATCGAGTTGACGACTCCCTTGCCCTGCACGCACTTCAGCCCGGCCTCGAGCACGCTCCACCGGGAGCTGTCGACCATGATCGGGATGCGCGCGATCTCGGGCTCGGTCGCGATCAGGTTGAGGAACGTGGTCATCGCCCGCACGCTGTCGAGCAGGTCGGCGTCCATGTTGACGTCCAGCAGGTTCGCGCCGCCGCGCACCTGCTCCAGCGCGACGTCCGCCGCGGTCTGGTAGTCGTCGGACTCGATCAGCCTGCGGAACTTCGCCGAGCCCGTGACGTTCGTGCGCTCGCCGATCATCACGAAGCCGGTGTCCGGGCCGATCTCGAACGGCTCCAGCCCGCTGAACCTGGTGCGCGCCAGCGGTTCTGCCACCACACGAGGCGTGTAGTCCTTGGCGGCCAGCGCGATCTGCTCGATGTGCGCGGGCGTCGTGCCGCAGCAGCCACCGACGATGTTGACCATGCCCTGGCCCGCGAAGTCCGCGAGCAGCTTCGCGGTCTCGTCCGGGGTCTCGTCGTAGCCGCCGAACGCGTTGGGCAGGCCGGCGTTGGGGTGGCAGGCGACGTAGGTGTCGGCCAGCCGCGCGAGGTCGGCGACGTGCGGGCGCATCTCCTCGGCACCCAGCGAGCAGTTCACGCCCACGACCAGCGGCTTCGCGTGCTCGATGGACCGCCAGAACGCCTCGACGGTCTGGCCGGAGAGCGTCCGGCCGCTCAGGTCGACGATCGTCACCGAGATCCACAGCGGCAGCTCGGGTGCCACTTCGCGCGCGGCGGCGATGGCGGCCTTGCAGTTCAGCGTGTCGAAGATCGTCTCGATCAGGAGCAGGTCGACGCCGCCCTCGGCGAGCGCCGAGATCTGCTCCGCGTACGAGTCGAAGACCTGCTCGAACGTCACGGCGCGGTAGGCCGGGTCCTCGACGCGCGGCGACAGCGACAGCGTGACGTTCAGCGGTCCGATGGAGCCCGCGACGAACCGGTCGCCGAACTCGTCGGCGGCCTGCCTGGCGAGCTGCGCGCCGCGCAGGTTCATCTCGCGGACGCGCGACTCGAGGCCGTAGTCGGCCTGGCCGATCGACGTCGCGGTGAACGTGTTCGTCGTGGTGATGTCCGCGCCCGCGGCGAGGTACTGGCGGTGCACGTCGAGGATGACGTCCGGCCGCGTGATGTTCAGCAGGTCCGGATCACCGGCGGTGTCGTGCGTGTGGTCCGGCACGTGGTAGTCGTCCGGGCTGAGCCCGGCGCCCTGCAGCATCGTGCCCCATGCACCGTCCAGCACGGCGATCCGCTGGTCGAGCAGTTCCCGAAGCTTGCGCATCCGTCACCTCCCGTTGTGGGAGGCGCCCTTGCAGCTGGAAAGACCCAGGTCGAGCGTGGCGGACCACCCGGTCCGTTGCAGCGCCTCTCGACCTCGGCCGCCCAGTTTACCGGTCATCTCCCTAGCTGGACAGGGTTCCCACTGCTTGGGAGCTCCTGAGCCAGTTGCACCGCAGCCTTGACGGGATCATGTCCGAACCTGCTGGCGAACGCGTCGTGCACCAGCCAACCCGCTCCGCGCAACGCCCGCCACCTGGCCAGATGCGCACGCGAGCCGTCCACGTGCGGCCTGGTCTCCAGCGCGACGGCCGCCTCGCGCTCGCCCACGACCAGGTCGACGCGCCACTGCCCGACCGGGTAACCCGTCCGCACGGTGAGGCCCGCGGTGGTCAGTTCGGCGGCAAGCCGTGTGGTCCACTCGTCCGACGGTTCGGTGCCCGCGGTCTCGGTCGGTGGGACGGCCGCGTGCCGCAGGTACTCACCCACCAGCCCAGGCGGCTCCGTCGCCGAGGTGATCACGTGCACCAGCCTGCGGGCGCGCGTGGTGAGCACGGCCAGCAGGTTGCGGTCGTTGGCGAAGCGCCACACGTTCGGCCGGTCCGCGTCGGCCAGCGCGAGGCTGATCACGACCTCGTCGAACTCCGAGCCCTGCACGCCGTGCACGGTGCCGACGCGCACGCCACCGGTCGTGATCTCGTCGAGGCTGAGCTGGTCGAGCAGCGCCTCCTCCAGCGCGTCGGCCTGCGCGCGGAACGGCGTGACCACGCCGATCGAGCGCACGCCGCTGGAGATGCGCTTCTTCAGGTGGGCGAGCACGGCATCGACCTCGACCGCGTTGACGCCCTTCTTGTCGCGGCTGCCCTCGACGCGCTCGGTGTCGATGCAGTCGACGTCCGCGATCGACGGGTGCGTGGTGAGCAGCGCGATCCTGCCCTCGTAGAACCGGGTCGCGGCGAAGCCGATCAGGTGCGGCGCGCAGCGGTGGTGCTCGGTCAGCCAGTGCACGCCCGCGGTCGTCGCCGCGGCGTCGAAGAGGCTCACCTTCGGCACGTCCAGGCGGTCGGAAAGCGCTTGCGTGCCTTCGGCTTTCAGCGCGTCGCGCACGGCGTCGTCGCTGACGAACGACACGTGCCGCAGCTGCCGCGGGTCACCACCGATCACGGCGCGTTTGCCGCGCAGCAGCGCGGGCGCGGCCAGCGGCTGGTCGACGTGGCTCGCCTCGTCGATGATCACGAGGTCGAACATGCCGGGCACCGGGGGCAGGATGTCCTCGACGTCCGCCAGCGTGCCCACCCACAGCGGCAGCGCCTCCAGCAGGTCCTCGGGTTTGATGTCCGCGAGCGCGCGGCGGCGGGCGGCGCGGCCGGACCGCAGCGCCGTCGCGAGTGCCGCGACCGCCCGGCGCGGACCCGCACCACGCCTGCTCACCGCGAGCGTCCTCAGCCACGCGGCCGTCTCCCGGTGGCTGCCGGCGTCCTCCTCGGCCAGCAGGTCTCTGAGCTCCGTGAGCTTCGTCCCGTCGTTGGCCGCGATCCGGACGTGCGCGGCGGACTGCTCAGCCGCCTTGATCGCGGCTTCGAGGTCCTCGCGGCTGACGTCCTTGCCCGCGTCGGTGAGTGAGCGCGCTCGGGAGAGCGCCCAGCGGGTCCGCAGGTTCGCGAGCAGGCCGGTGCGCGTGCACAGCAGCTCGTGCAGCCGCTCGAAGTCCGTGTCGGCGCCGAACGCACCCGGCGCCACCTCGCGGTGCGCGGGCATCAGCGTCTGCTGCTTGCGCGCCTGTTCGGCGAGCTCCTCGTCGCGCAGTGCCTTCCCCGCGGCGCGTTCGACCCTGGTGACCGCGGCGTTCGCCGCCGTCCGCACGCGGTCGAGCTCGTCCAGCTCGCCGCGCTTGGTCGTCGCGCTGAGCCCGTCGCTGAGCTCCCGCGCCATCTCCTGCCGCAGCTCGGAGTCACCGAACAGGATCGGCACCGGTCCGCCCGCCTTGCGCAGCGCGGCGCCGAGCACGTCCGCCGCGTTGCGGGTGCGGCTCGCCAGCAGCACCGAACGTCCGGCGGCGACGGCGTCCAGCGCGAGCGCGGCGAGGGTGTGCGTCTTGCCGCTGCCGGGAGGCCCACCGACCACGGTGATCTTCGCCGCGCGCGCCGTCCGCACCGCGGCCTGCTGGCTGGGGCTCAGCGGCAGCGCCGCGTTGAGCTCGGCGTCGTCCTCCTCGACGGGCTCCAGCGTGTCGTACAGCGCTCCCAGCGCGGTCTTGTCGATGTGCTGCTTCGTCGCCCAGGTGTACAGGGCTGCTCCGTGCTCCGTGCTGACCACGGGCTCACCCGCGTGCACGCCGCAGCCCATCACGGCGACCAGCCGGTCACCGAAGATCAGGCTCCTCGGGTCCATCTCCTCCACGACGGGCACGTCCCCGAACCCGGAGGCGTGCAGCACCCTGCTGACCCACTCGCGGGTGGACGACAGCGATGCCTCCAGCTCGGCGGACTTCGCCCAGTCCTCCAGCAGCGGGAACATCGCGACGTCACCGGCGACGTGGTAGGCGTAGCTCCGCCCGCCCGCGTGGTGCAGCCGGATCGGCCGCGAGACCAGCGGCAGGCACACCCGCCGCCGCTGCCCGCCGATCTGCGCAGGCCCGGCGAGGAACGCGAAACCCAGCCGCAGCAACCGGTCTTCCTGGTGCAGCGCGTCGAAGCTCGCCAGCCGGTCGACGGCGTCCCGCTGGCCGGGCCGCGCCGTCCACGGCACGGGCGTCCACCGCGGCAGCTCCTGCGACAGCGTCAACGCGCGCCACGACGGCTCGTGTTCGCCGAGCCACACGAGCCCCGCGGTCTTGGTGAGGTCGAGCTGGACGCGCTGCGGTTGCTCGGACGCGCTCAGGCGCGCCAGCGTCCGCAGAACCCCGGAAACTGTCACGGCAGTGGATCCTAGGTGAGGATCGTGACCGTTCCACGCGATCCGTCAACCCGAACCCGATCGCCGGTGGACAGCCTGCTCGTGGCGTTGCCGCAACCCACAACGGCCGGTATGCCCAGCTCCCGCGCGACGATCGCCGCGTGGCTCAGCGGTGCGCCGACGTCCGTGACGACCGCCGCCGCCCGCGGGAACAGCGGCGTCCAGCCGACGTTGGTCACCGCGGTCACCAGGATCTCACCCGGTTCCAACCCTTCGTCCACTGTGGACAGAACACGGACCGTGCCCTCGACGACGCCGGACATGCCGGGGAAACCCTTGATGACGTCGCTTTCCGGTTGCTGCTCCGCGGACTCGTCGTAGAAGTCCTTCCGGCTCGCGGGATCGTTCGCCCAGGCCTCGGGATCGAATCGGCCGCGGATGAAAGTCGGGTAGACCGGCAGCGCCTGGTACCGCTCGTACGCGGCTTTCCGGGACCTGGTGTCAGGCTTGCGGTTGGTTGTGAGGAAGTCGACCAGCTCGTCGATCGTGAGGAAGAACAGGTCGTCGTTGTTCGTCAGCTCCATCGCCCTGCGAACGAAGTCGCGGAACACCCAGAACGTGCGGACCATCTCGGACCGCGCGCCTTCCCTGGCCCTGGCCGTCTCCGCCGCCTTGTCGAGCTGCTTGGCGATCTTGTCAGCCTTGCCGGGATGCGCTGCCTTCAGCCGCTGCCAGGCTTCGTCGCGCGTCTTGCCCTGCCGTCGCAGCAGTTCTTCGGGGTCCGCGGCGAGCTGACGGTCGACCCACCGCGGGTCCTCGCCTGGTCGCGGCGCGGACACCTCGAACTCGTCCGGACCGCGATGTCCCCAGGTGCGCAGGAACGCGTCCCGGTCCAGCTCACCGCGCCGCAGCTCGGCGAGCCCGATCAGCGGGCCGAGGCTGGCCAGCTCACCGAGTCCGGTGAGCAGCGTGATCGCGTCCTCTTCGCCGACCAGCTCCTTCAGCTGGTCCGCGACCTTGGGGTGCGCGACCGTCCGGGCGCCTGCGTCCAACGTCCTGGCCGTGGTGAGGAGCAGGTCCTCCACGTCGGACCGCCAGAGCTGCTCCAGTTGGCCCTCGCTCGTCGCCTCTTTGATCTTCTTTCGCAGCGCGTCGCACTTCTTCGGCGTCTCGGCGAGCATGTCGTCGAGGTGCCTGCGGTAGGCGATGGCCTGCTTGGCGAGCGGCGGCGCGGACTTCAGCAGCGACGTGATGACGCTGACCTTGCTCACCGGCAGCTTCGGCGGCGTGATCTGCTCGGGAACCCGGCCGAGCAGCTCGGTGTTGCTGGTCCCGAGCGAGGACGACACGGTGAGGTTGAGGTAGAAGCGTCCGCCGATGTTGCCGGTGACCGGGAACCCGCCGATCTTCACCTGCTGCGACAACACCCTGACCAGCGACCACGTCATCGGTGTCATGACGCTCGGCACGGCTTCGCCGAGGTTGACGCTGGTCCACAGGAAGTCACCCAGGGTGGTGTCGTTCCACCGCTCCTGGAAGTTCGTGATGGGCCTGGCCTGGACGATCTGGAACCGTCCGTTGTGGAGGGTCCACTCGATGTCCATGTGCGTCCCGTGGAGACGCTCGATGCGCTCGCCCAGCTCGGCGAGCTCAGCCGTTCGCGCTCGGGTGAGCACCGGCCTGTCGTTGACCTGACGACGGACTTCCTCGCCGTTCCTGACGACGTAGACGTCCGGGGTCACGTGTCCGCTGACCAGGCTCTCGCCGAGCCCCCACCCGGCGTTGACCACCGTCTCGCCGGTGGCTCCGGTGTCCGGGTTGGCGGTGAACACGACACCCGCCGCGTCGGCCGGGACCATCTCCTGCACCACGACCGCCATGTGCGCGTCGTCGATGCCGTTGCGCTCGCGGTACTCGACGGCCCGCTCGGTGTGCAGCGAAGCCCAGCAGCGCTTGACCGCTGCCACGACCTCGTCCGCGCCGGTGACGTTCAGGTAGCTGTCGTGCTGGCCCGCGAAGCTCAGGTCGGGGAGGTCTTCCGCCGTTGCCGACGAGCGGACGGCCACCGGGCCGCCCTGGTAGGCGTCTCTGATCGCGTGCTCCACCGCTGCCGGGTTCGTCTCGCGGTCGCGGTAGGCGTGCGTGGTGATGTGGAAGCCGGGTGGGACCGGGAGGCCCGCTCGCGTGAGCTTGGCCAGCGACGCGCCCTTGCCCCCTGCGGTGGCCAGGTCGGCTTCTTCGGCGTCGAGCGGTAGTACGTACTCCCCCATGCGGTCAGCCTAATGGCGGTTCCGCGGACCTTCCCTCACCTTTTGGTGGTTGTTCCACCTCGGCCCGTTCAAGGGACGCGAACGTGGTCAACGCCATGGCCGAAGTCGCAGCGCAACCGCCCAGACCCTGACTAAGGTCCGAACTGTGCCGCCCTGTACGTGCGTGATCTGCGAAGACCTGCCCCCTGGCCGGGACGCCGCCATCGTGGGCCACATCCGCGAGCACGGCTGGAGCGTTCTGCGCGTCGGTGGCGGCGAGTTCGAGTTCGCGTACACGGTCGGCCTGTGGCACACGTTCCGCAGGCCCGAGATCGTGATGTTCGGGCTCGACGGGCAGCACATGCAGCAGTGGCTCAACGCGTCCGTCGAGGTGGGACAGCCCGCCGACGACGAACCGTTCCGCGGCGTGATCGACGGCTTCGAGACGCGGTTTCGCCCGGTTCACCCGGACTGGCACGACCCGCTGTTCGGCACGCTCTACCGCGTCTACCACCAGGAAGTGCCTGTGCGGCAACTGGTCTGGCCGGACAAGAACGGCCAGTGGCCGTGGGAGGCCGAGAGCAGGCGCCAGGCCAGGGCGTGGCTGCCGGTCGCCGAGCACCCCGCCGACGGCTGGCGGCTCGTCGGCGAGCTCGAACCGGGTTTTCCGTTCCCGGTCGGGCCGGACAGCTGGGCGCTCACCACCGCGGCGATCGTCGACGGGACCAGGAAACCGTTGTGGGTCCTGCACGACGAGGGCGTGTTCGACGTGCTGGACGAGCGCCGCTACGAGGCGGACGACCTGCGGCTCGCCTACCTCGGCGAGATCGTCCGGCAGCACCCGCACCTCGAGGACTGCGCGAGCGTCCCGGACGGGCACACCGCGACCCGGCAGGACAGGTGGACCACCGCGCCCGCGGGCGACCTGGATCGGCACCGCAGCAAGAAGGCATGGGAGACCACGACATGACGGCATGGCTCGAAGCCCACGGCGCCAAGGACATCGACCACCCCGGCGGCACGCTCCACGCGCACCTGGTCCGCATCCGCGACCGGCTGAAGGAACTGGGCTGCGCCGAGCACGTCCAGCAAGCGGGTCTCCTGCACGCCGTCTACGGCACCGCCGGGTTCGACGTGAAGCTGGCGGAGCGCGACGAGATCCGCGACCTGGTCGGCGAAACCGCGGAGACCCTCATCTACCGCTACTGCGCGTGCGACCGCGACGTGACGTGGCCGGAGCTGGCGACGACCCGCGTCCTCACGAACCGGTTCACCGGTGGCACCGAACTGCTCGGCGAAGCCGACACCAGGGACCTCATCGACCTCAGCATCGTCAACGAGCTGGACGTGTACGAGCACTCGCAGGAGATCGCCGACAAGTACGGCGACTACTTCGTCGAGCTGTTCCGGTCCTGGGCTCCGGCGGCGTCGCCGAGCGTCATCGAGGAAGCGGACAGGGTCCTCAGCAACCGCAGGGCGTCGGCCGACGGCGAACCCGGCTCGGGCGTGTAGGTCACCAGCACCGCGCCGTCCGGCAGGGTCATCGTCTCGGTCGCCACCTCCAGCTCGCCGAGCATCGGGTGGCTGACGCGCTTGAACCCCGGTGCCTTGCGCCGCACCGGGTGCTCGGCCCACCAGCGCCGGAAGTCGGCGCTCTTGATGGACAGCTCACCCACGAGCGCCATCAGCGCGGGGTCGTCCGGGTGGTGCCCGGCGTCCAGCCGCAGGTACGCGACGTTCTCGCGAGCGCACTCCTCCCACGGCGAGAACAGGCTGCGCGCCAACGGGTCCAGGAACATGAAGCGCATCAGGTTGCCGTGCGCCAGCGCGTCCGGCAGCAACGCGCCCGCCAGGCTGTTCCACGCCAGCAGGTCCATCCGCCTGCCGAGCACGAACGCGGGCACGTTCTCCAGCGAGTCCAGCAGCCAGCGCAACGCCGGGCGCACCTTCACCTGCGGCACCGGTCCGCGGGCGGGGTGAGCGAGCCGCGTCAGGTGCGCGCGCTCGTCCGCGTCCAGGCCCAGCACCCGGCCGAGCGCGTCGAGTATCGACGGTGACGCGTTCGTCGCGCGGCCCTGTTCGAGGCGCGTGTAGTAGTCCGCGCTGATACCCGCCAGCTGGGCGAGCTCCTCGCGCCGCAGGCCGGGCACCCTGCGACGGGCGCCGGGCAGGCCGAAGTCCGCCGGGTTCAGCTTGGCCCTGCGTGCGCGGAGGAACTCACCCAGTTCGGTCATCACTTCATACTGCCGGAACGGCGCCGAGCATTCCGCCGTCGACGACGAGATCCTGCGCGGTCACGTAGGAAGCACCTGGTGACAGCAGGAAAGCCACGACCGCCGCGACCTCCTCAGGCGTGCCCAGCCGCCGCACCGGAACCTGCGCGCGCAACGCCTCGGCGAACTCCTCGGTCGGCACGTTGGCGCGGAACATGTCCGTCACGATGAAGCCCGGACTGACCGAGTTCACCCGGACCGGCGCCAGCTCTGCCGCCAGCGTGCGCGCCATGCCCGCCACCGCGGCCTTGCTCGCCGCGTACAGCGGCGCGATCGCCATCCCCCGGTGCCCCAGCCACGACGCGTTCAGCACGATCGAGGCATCGGACTCCAGCAGCGGCACCGCTTTCCGCACGGTGTGGTAGACGCCGAACACGTTCGTCTCGAACACGGCGCCGTCGAAGACACCGGCGTTCGCGAACACCCCGGCCAGCTTGCCGGGCACCTGCGCCATCAGGTTGTCGAGGTCATCTTCCCGCGCCACGTCCGTAGGCACGGTCAGCACGCGGTCGCCCGCGTCGAGCGTCTTGGCGGCGGACGACAGGCGTTCCGCGTCGCGTCCGGCGAGCACGACGCGGTCGCCGTTGTCGAGCAGAAGGCGGGCGGTGGCCAGTCCCATGCCGCTGCCGCCACCGGTGATCAGCACTGTTCTCATGGCACTGAGCCTGCAAGAACTCCGTGCGCGCAACCAGATCCGGCGAAACCCGGGTCTGGCAGTCCTACCCTTCCTCGAGCAGGTTCGCGCGCTCCGCCAGGTAGAGGTTGCCGAGATCGAGGAGGAACTGGCCGAGCTCGGCGTAGCGCTCGGCACGTTCGTGCGCCGGGATCAGCCCGCACGTGCCGAGCATGTGCCTGGCGAGCGCCGGCCCCAGCTCGGGAACGTCCTTGCGGACCTCTTGGGACAGTCGCTGCAGCGACAGTCGCAACAGGTCGTCGGTCAGCACGTCACCGGCCACGGCTGCAACACCTTCCGCTCGGAGTCATGCACTCAATGCTGGAACACGGAAGCCTTCCAAACAGACGCCTGTTCGGGTTGTCTTGGGCCCGAACGATGGAGCGGAGGTGAAGCCACGCCCTAGCTTTTCCACCATGCCAAGGCGAATCTCCACGGTGCGCGGACGGGAGTTCGGTGACGGTGTCCGCGCGACTCTGGCGGCGGCCGGGTTGACCTCGCGCGCCGCCTGCCAGTTGCTGGACTGGGACGAGGCCAAGCTCTCCGACCTCGTGAACGGCAAGGGCGGCTCGACCGAGCTCGAACTCGGTTTCCTGCTGGGCATCTGCCGAACTCCCCCACTGGAGCGCGACCACCTGGTCACGATCTTCCGCGAACTGAACGTGCGAGGGTGGTGGCAACAGCACGGCGCCAGCCTCCCGATCATGCCGCGCACGTTCATCGAGCACCTCAACGCCGCGACCGAGTTCATCAGCTGGTCGCCACTGCTGGTGCCAGGACTCCTGCAGATCCCGGACTACATGCGCGCCATCACCCTCGCGAGCGCAACCGCGCCTGCTGCGGAGGTCGAAGATCGAGTGGCCGCGCGTCTGGCCATGCAAGAGGTGTTCAGGCGACAGCTCAAGTGCACCTTCTACGTCCATGAGTTCGCCCTCCGCCTCCCGGCTGGCGGCGCGCAACTGATGTCCGCACAGCTGCATCACCTGCTCCGGCTGTCGGTGCGGCCGTACATCACCATCCGAATGATGCCCACCGAGGTCGGCGCACACGCCGGGCTGGCGGGACCGTTCATCACGATGAAGTTCGACAAGATCGAGCCAGTGGTGTTCCTGGAGAGCGAGAACTCCAGCCTGTTCATCGAGGAGTCGAACTCCGTCGACGGCTACAAGAAGGTCTTGGCGTCACTCGATCGGACCGCCTTGGATGCGGAACAATCGCGAAGGAGGATCACCGAGCTCGCGACCTGAGGAGGCGCCGATGACCACCTGGCGCAAGAGCAGCTACAGCGCGAACGCCATGGACTGCGTCGAGGTCGGCCACGGCGTCGGCATCCGCGACAGCAAGGCCCCGACCAGCCACATTCCAGTCGAAGCGCAGGCGTGGCGTTCGTTCCTCACCGCTCTCAAGGCGAACCTGATCGGCGAGGCGTAACTTCGGCGGCATGACCGCCATCCCCGACAGCGCCCGCGAACTGTTGGAGTCCAACAGGCTCGCCCACCTGGTCACCCTCGAGCCCAACGGCAACCCGCAGGTGACGATCGTCTGGGTCGGCCTCGACGGCGACGAGATCGTCGCGTGCCACCTCGCGGAGCAGCGCAAGATCCGCAACATGCGCAACGACAGCCGCGTCGCGCTGTCCATCGAGACCGACAAGCTCAACGAGTACGGGCTGCACGAGTACCTCGTCGTGTACGGCACGGCCACGATCACCGAGGGTGGTGCGCCCGAGATGCTGCAGGAGCTCGCGCACACCTACCTCGGCCCGGACGTGAAGTTCCCGCCGATGGACAACCCGCCGCCCGGTTTCATCACCCACATCAAGGTCAACCGGATCAGCGGAGTCGGTCCCTGGGCTCAGTCGTAGTACGAGTGCACCGCGGGCTGTCCGGTGTAGTTCGGGCCGGCCTGGTCGTCCGCGCCGAGGTAGGTGAACGGCAGCCGCGGCCGGCCGGGCCCGGTGAAACGGACCCGGTGCCGCCGCCCGTCGTAGCTGAACCCGGCTTCGCGCAACGCTTTCGTCAGTCTGCGTCCGGCGGCGAGCCCGTCGCCCAGCCGGATGCTCACCGCCTCGAAGTTCGCCACGAGCAGCCCGCCGGGCGCGAGCCACGACGCCGCGCGTTCGAGCAGACCGAGCTTGTCGCCGACGTAGTGCACGCCGTGCACGCACGTCACGAGGTCGACCGGCCCGTCGAGCTCCCACGTGTCCACCGACGCCGTCACGAAGCGGACACCGGGCGGTGGCGCCGAGTGGAAGTGGCCGACGAGGTCGACACCGGTCACGTTCTCCACGCGACCGGCGGCCTCCAGCAACGCCTTGCCCGAGCCGCAGCACAGGTCGACCCAACTGCGTCCGGCCGACGCGAGCACGTCGATGCCCAGCTCGCGCTGATAGCTGCTGAGCCCGCGTTCGCGGTTCATCGCGCAGTTGGCGACAACCGAAGAGCCGGCCAGGGTTTCGTCGTCAACGAGCCGCGGGTGCACGCTCTCCAACGTAGTCGCGCCGCAGCATCGACACGCCGATCGGCACGAACACCAGACACGCCGCCACACCACCGTGCAGCACGGTCAGCAGGTCGCTTTCCTTGAGCACCCCCATGAACACCCATGCGTACGACACCAGCAACGCACACCGCACCAGCCCGAGCACACCGGCCCGGTAGGCACCGATGGCGAGCAGCACCCCACCCACGATCGAACCCGCCGACGCGGAAACCGGGACGCGCCACAGCCCGTAGGACAGCTCCACGTAGTTGCCCATGACGATGTCCGTCGCGCGCGACAGCCCGAGCGTGTCGACGAGCCGGAACGCCGTCAGGTCGACGCCCGAGAAGTACCACCGCGCGAACAGGCCGGCCACGAACGCCGTCCCGCCCAGCCCGGCGAGCCACGGCGACCGGACCGCGACCATCCGCGCGAACGCCACGACCGCGGGGAACATCAGGACCACACCGGCGGCGAACAACGCGTACCCGGCCGTCACCAGGCCGGGGTTGTGCGCGTACGCCGCGAGTTGTTCAGGCGCCGCAAAGGGTTGCTGCGAGTACGCGGCACGTTGCTCCGGCGAGAAGCCCGCCGTCTCGACGCCGAGGTGCCGCACCACCAGTCCCGCCAGCCACACCAACGGTCCCACGACCAATGCGCCACCGATGACCCTGTTCATGGTGATCGACGCTAGGCGCGTGCGACGCATCCCGGATCGGACCTGGGGCCGAACCTCAGTGGTCGTACACGGTCGTGGGCACGGAACGGGCCAGCAGGGTGTCCGCGATGAGCGGCTCGACGAGCTCCCACCGTCCACCCGCGAGACCGCACCCGATGCGCGGCATGTGCACGCTCGCCTCCAGCCGCACGGCGTGGTCGGCGAGCACACCCAAACACCGCGCGAGCGCGTCGTAGCGGATCGGCGGGCCTTTGCTGCCGGTCCTCATGCCGTGCTGCCCGACCATGTTCGCCACCCACGTGTCCGGCCGGACCTGCACGAGCTGCGTACCGCCGAGCCCGAAGTGGTTGTGCGCGCGCTCGCGGTGCCAGTCGCGGTAGGCGCGTTCCGGCTCAGGCCACCGCTTCGACACGGCGACCACGAAACCTTTGCCCCAGCCGCCGAGGTCGTTGCAGACGTGCGCGATGATCTTCGGCCCCTTGGCCTGCGGACTCGTCGCATCTCCCTTGATCACTCGTAGTGCCCCCATTCCGCAGATGCTGCCAGCACCGCGGACGGAGCGTCCACGCATTTCACAGCACCTCCGCCAGCTCGTCCGCCGTCCACGCACCGGCAGCACCGGGCAGCCAGGCGAGGTGGTCCGCCGCCTCTCGCGCGCTCCACCCGTGCGCCGCCATCAGCCCGCGCCCGAGCATGCGCAGGTACGGCAGGGAGGGCGCGACGAGCGGTTCGTCGCCGAACGACCAGGGCGCGGTGAAGGTGAGCATCGGGCAGGAGTCGTCGCCGAGGCGCACCAACGTCTCATAGCGCCCCTCCCCCAGCCGAGCCCGCCCGGTCTCCAGCACCTCGCCCAGATCGAGGTCGACACCGGGCTCGCGGTACATCTCCTGCGCGCACACGTCGGAGAACTGCGCCGCGGTGACCAGGTATGCGCGCCCGTGCATGACGCCGGGTAAGCCGGGGTCGTAGAAAGCGCGCCCACCGCCCCACACCGGCGACGTGGTCGCGAAGTAGACCCCGCCGGGCGCCGAGCAGCCTCGGGCCGCCCGCGGCGGAGTGGGGTCACGGCACCCCGGATAGCGCCGGTTCCCGCCCTCCGGAACACCTCCCTCGAGGTAGCAGGCGAACCGGTCCGCGTGCATGTTCGACCCGTAGCTCACGTACCAGACGAGATCGGTCACACCACCACCTCGACGGACACGGTCGCGACGTCACCGGCCTCGAGCTTCTCGGCCGTCCGCACCGCGCGTTTGACGGGCAGCACGTAACGACCGCTCGCCTTGTCCGGAAAGATCGAGGTCGCCCAGGCGGTGCCGCCCACCGACACCCGCACGCGCACGGACCCGAACCCGCGCGGCGGACCGGCCAGCTCGCGAATCTCCTCGGACGCGCCCTCGGGCAGACTCACGAACGTCCAGGCGTCATGGCGGCGCGCGTCCCATATCCACAGCTCAGCGTCGAAGTTGAAGACCACACGGCCAGCATCACATGCGACACCGACAATTCCCGGCATGGACGACAGGTATCGGGCCGAACTGACGGGCTACTGCTACCGCATGCTCGGCAGCGGCTTCGAGGCCGAGGACGCGGTGCAGGAGACCCTCGTCCGAGGCTGGCACACCTTCGACGGCACCAAGGGCACCGAACGCGCCTGGCTGTACAAGATCGCCACGAACGTCTGCGTCGACATGCTCCGCAGCGCGCAGCGCCGGGCGGTCGCGATGGACCTGACGCCCCCGAGCAGCGGCGGTGACATCGGCGAACCGCTGCCGGAAACCGCGTGGGTGCAACCGATCCCGGACCCGGCGGACACCGCGGTCGACCGGGAGACGATCCGGCTCGCGTTCGTCGCGGCGCTCCAGCACCTCGCGCCGAAGCAACGCGCGGTGCTGATCCTGCGCGACGTGCTGTGCTGGAAGGCCGACGAGGTCGCCGAGCTGCTGGACACGACGACGGCATCGGTGAACAGCGCGCTGCAACGCGCGCGAGCGACGATGAAGGCGCCGAAACCGCTGGGGCCGTTGAAGGAGTCCGACCGGGACCTGTTCGCGCGGTACGTGAGCGCGTTCGAGCGGTACGACGTGGAGACGCTCGTGTCGCTGCTGCACGAGGACGCGACGATGACGATGCCGCCGTTCGCGTACTGGCTGCGCGGCCGCGAGACCATCCGCGCGGCGCTGCTCATGTCGCCGAACAGGGCCTGCGAGAACGCCCAGGTCGTCCTGACCGCGGCCAACGGCTGCCCGGCGTTCGGGCAGTACCAGGACGGCGAGCCGTTCGCGCTGGTCGTCGTCGAGATCTCGGACGGCCTGATCACCGGCACGTCGACCTACCTCGGCGTGCACCTGTTCCCGTTGTTCGAGTTGCCGATGAGTTTGGGGTCGTCGTCTCGTAGTAATGGGTGAAGCCACTCCGAGGGAGGACCTGATGAAGATCGAGACGCGTCCCGAGCAGCCGTACGTCGCCGTCCGGGGCACGGTCACGATGACCACGTTCAGCAAGATCGCGGACCGGCTGCCGGAACTGTTCGGCCTGCTCAACGCGCGTGGTGTGCCCATCGCGGGCGCGCCGTTCTTCCGCTACCTGGTGATCGACATGGAAGGTGACATCGAGGTCGAGGCGGGCATCCCGATCACCGAACCGATCGAGGTCGACGGCGACCTGTTCTGCTCCACCCTGCCCGCGGGCCAGTACGCGACGGAGACCCACCACGGCCACCCGGACGGGCTGGTCGCGGTGTGGGACGAGCTGCTGTCGCAGGACCTGGACTTCGACGTCAGCGGCCGGGTGTGGGGCTGCCGGACCGAGTCCTACTTCACCCACCCGATGGTCGAGCCGGACCTGAACAACTGGGACACCGAGGTGGCGGTTCGCCTTAATATGCCGTAGCGGCTATATTGCCAATATGGCATCTACGTTCGCGGTGCTGGCCGACCCGAGCCGGCGGGAGATCCTCGACCTGCTGCGCTCGGGCGAACGGCCGGTGAACGACCTGGTCTCTCGACTGGCGCTGACCCAGCCGACGGTGTCGAAGCACCTCAAGCTGCTGCGCGAGGCCGGGCTCGTCGAGGTGCGGGTCGACGCGCAACGCCGGTGGTACCGGCTGAACCCGCGCCCGCTCGCGGAGATCGACACGTGGCTCGCGCCGTACCGGCGGATGTGGGAGGCCAGCTTCGACGCACTCGAACGACACCTCGAGGAGATGGACTGAAGTGGACGCGGAACTCCTGACCGTCGACGGCAAACCCGTGCTCCGGTTCGAGCGGCGCCTGGCGCATCCGCCCGCGAAGGTGTGGCGCGCGATCACCGATCCGGGCGAGCTGAAGCACTGGTTCCCGGCCGCGGTGTCGATCGAGGGCACCCGCATGACGTTCACGTTCCCCGACGAGGCCCCGGTCGACGACGTCAGCTCCGGCGAGGTGCTGACGTTCGACGAGCCGCGCGTGTTCGCGTTTCGCTGGAACCACGACGTGCTGCGGTTCGAGATCGTGCCGGACGGCGACGGCTGCCGGTTGCTGATGACGCAGGTGCTCGGCGACGGCGGGCTCTCGGCGGGCCGCAACGCGATCGGCTGGGACGTCTGCCTGGACACGCTCGTCGCTCGACTCTCCGATGTGGAGTTCACCCCGCCGTCCGACTGGCTCGGGCCGATGGAGGCGTACGTCGAGAAGTTCGGTCTCGGCGAGGGCGCTGTGACTCCTGAGGGCGTGCGCTTCGAACGCGACCTCGTGTGGAAGCCCGTCGCGGACATGTGGGCGCTGCTCGTGGAGGACTCCGCTGTCGTGGTCGGCGGTGAGCCGCCTGTGCGCGCCACCAACGGGTACGTGCGGCCGGGTGCCGTGACGGTCGCCGACGCGCCGCACGTGCTGGAGTACGAGTGGCTGCACTCGGACGTCGTCGCGGGACGCGTGCGGTGGGAGTTCCGGCAGGACCCGGCCTCTGGGACCTCGGTGACGTTGACGCAGTCCGTGCGGGACAAGGAGTTGTTGCCGACGATGCTCGCCGTCTGGCAGGTGCAGCTGGAGCTGTTCTTCGCGGCGTCGTTCGGCGAGGTCCGCTGCCCGTGGCCGGCCGAACGCACCGAGGAGCTACGCGCCCGGTACGCCCAGCGCTAGCCGGTCAACACCGACACCGCTGATCAGCATGCGCTCCTTGCGGTCGGCGAGCAGGTGACGCGACCAGTCGACGAACCCGCCGTCACCGACCTCGACGCCGTCGCGGAACACCTTGAAGCACAGACCTTCGTAGTACCCGGTCTGCCTGGTCGGGTCCTCGACGACGTCCGGAAGGTCGAGCGCCCAGCGGAACCGCGGGTCGAAGCAGGTGACCCGGAACTCGGCGGGCGCGCACACCTGCGCCAGGAACCGCATGTGCGCCACGAGGTTCGCGCGCTCGAACTCCCTGTTCCCCGTGTCGCGCCCGGCTGACACCCGACCGAACAGCGTGAAGTGCGCGAACCTGGCCGCGCCGTCGACCACCTGCGCGCGCACCACGCGTTGCACCGAAGCGAGCTCGACGAGGTCCTGACCGGCACGCCTGCGGACGGCCGCCTCCAGCGCGAGCGCGTTGGTCGGGTCGGCGGCGACCTCCGTGCCGCGGATGGTCGACACCACGTTGTTCTGGTCCACAGTGGACATCACGGAGTGCGTGCCGAGCGGGACGACCGGTGCCAGCTGCAGCAGTTCCACGTCGTCGGGCAGCGCGTCCAGCAAGGCGTTCTCGGCGCGTCTGATGTCGCGGAACGGCACCTGCGCGGGCGTGACGAAGCGGTCGGTGCGGTAGCGGCGCAGCACGTCCGGTGCGGTCAGGTTGTTCGCGCGCTTGCGCATGACGGCCAGCAGCAACGTCGCCAGGTCGGCACCCGGCAACGCGGCCAGCCGATCGAGCGTCTCGTCCCCGACCTCGCGCAACACCCTGTCCAGCGCACCCATGCACCCCATTGTCACGACACCCGCCACCGAGTTTGAGGTAGTTTTGTAGAAAACTATCTGGGGGCAGACGAATGAAGACGATCGTGGTCACCGGCGCGACCGGCAAGCAGGGCGGCGCGACGGCTCGGCATCTGGTCGCGCGCGGCTGGCAGGTCCGGGCGCTGACCCGCAACCCGTCCGCGCAGGTCACGGGCGCGGAGACGGTTGTCGCCGACCTGGATGATCCCGGCTCACTCGACCGAGCGATGGCGGGCGCGTACGGCGTGTTCAGCGTCCAGCCCGCGCCGCACGACCCGCGCGCGCCGCAGGGCTACGACACCTCCGTCGAGACGCGGTGGGGCAAGAACGTGGCCGACGCGGCTTCGAGGGCAGGCGTGGAGCACCTCGTGTACGCCTCGCTGATGGCCTCCACGTCGCAGACGGGGGTTCCGTCGTTCGACAGCAAGTGGGAGGTCGAGGAGCACATCCGCTCGCTCGGCCAGCCCTCGACGGTGCTGCGGCCGGGGACGTTCATGGACGGCCTGCACTCGCCCGGGATGACGAAGCTGACGCACCTGCTCGACCCGGACACCCGCTACCAGCTGATCGCGGTCGACGACATCGGCGCGATCGCCGCATCCGTCTTCGCTTCACCCGATCTGGTGGGCACGTCGCTCGCGCTGGCGGGTGACGAACTGACGCCGCGCGAGATCGCGGCGGCCATGGGCGTCGAGTACGAACAGTTCCAGGTGGACGATCCAGCACTCGCGAAGGTGTTCGCGCATCGCGAGGAACCACGCGCGGACATCGCACTGCTGCGGCGGATTCATCCTGGTCTCCTCACCTTCGCGGCGTTTTTGTCAGGGGTGCGCGGTAGCTTCGAGTCATGAGGGGAAGCACGACCGCAGAGGTGCACGGCCCGCGCTGGGGAGCGCGGGCCGAGGCGAGGGCTGAGCTGTACGCGCACATGTCGATGCCGGTGTGGGAGTTGGTCGCGCGAACCGTGCGTGCCGGTTCCGCGGTGCTCGACATCGGTTGCGGCAGCGGGGAGTTCTGCCGATTAGCCGCCGCGCGCGGTGCTGCGGTCAGCGGTCTCGACGCGGCCGAGGCCATGGTCGCCATCGCGCGCCGCGTCGTGCCCGGCGACTTCCGCGTGGGCGCGATGGAGTCGTTGCCGTGGGAGGACGAGACCTTCGACCTGGTGACCGGTTTCAACGCCTTCCACATGGCAGCGGACTTCGGCGTCGCCTTAGCCGAGGCGCGTCGTGTCACGCGCGTGGGTGGCACGGTCGTGCTGAGCAACTGGACCGAGGTGCACCGCAACGACGTGCTGGTGCTCGGAAAGGCCGTGCGCCCGCTGCAACCGCCGGAGTGGGCGCCTCGCCCGTCACCTCCGGTGGGCGAGCCCGGCGTGCTCGAGTCGCTTGCGGTGGAAGCCGGTCTGACCGTGGACTCGACGGGCGAGATCGACGTGCCGTGGGAGGCGCCGGATCGGCGGACTCTGGTGCGCGCGCTGCTCACCGCCGGTTCGTACTACCTGGCCATCGAGCACTCGGGCGAAGCCGCGGTCGCGGAGACACTGGCGGAAGCCTCCGAACCGTTCCGCCGCCCGGACGGCTCGTACCGCTTCGAGAACAGCTACCGGTACGTGGTCACCACCAGGCGATGACCCCGTGTCGGAGCCGGGCGCCCGGCTCCGACGTCTCCAGCGACCAGGCGCGAGGCGCGGGCCGCAATCGCGGCACTGCACGACGAGGCGGAACGAGCGGAGGACACCGACTGGCCCCAGATACTCGCGCTGCACCGGTTGCTGGAGAAGTTCGGCGACAACCCGGTGGTGACGCTCAACCACGCGGTCGCGGAAGCGATGGCGCACAGGCCCGGCGCGGGCCTGAAGATGTTGGTACCACTGGCGGATCGGCTGCCGGAGCATCACCGAGTGGACGCGGTCAGAGCGCATCCTGCCGGCGATGACGGGCGATCACGAAGCGGCACGCGGATGCACGGCGGCAGGCGCAACTCACCCGCACACGCCGGGCGTCCCGGTGCAGCGGTGCTTCAGGTCTCGCGCGGCGACCCGCTAGGGATCGCGGCCGGTGTTCTTCACGCGGCTTCGAGCAGCGCGCGGCCGGTCTCGGTCAAGCTGGCGACACCGGGGTCGGAACTGATCAGTCCGGCTTCTGTCAGTCGTGGTCCGACGAACTGGTCGCAGCACCCCATTCCGTCGACGAGCAGGAAGCGACCGGAGAGCTGGCAACGACCGGCGGCGACGGCGCGGAGAACGGCGCGGTCACGGTGGCTGATGGCGGTGATGGTGCTCATGACCTTCTCCTCAGGCGGTAAGAGAACTTCTACTTACCGATACGTCGAAGAAGGCTCCGGCGGTTCGACATCCGTCACAAACTCCGCTCGAACTCCGAGCAGCCGAACCGGCCTCGTGTGCTCGAAACGATCGACGACGGCGAGTGCGGCGCGCTCGATAACGGCACCGTCCTGTGTCGGTTCAGACAGCGTCATGCTGCGGGTTTGCGTGAAGAACGGCGCGAAGCGGACCTTCACGCCGACCCTCGCGCAGAGCCTTCCTTCGGCCAGAACTTCCTCAGAAACCCGTCTGGCCAGCAGGACAACTTGTTCGTCGATGTCGGACCGGGAAGTGAGGTTCTCCTGGAACGTGGTCTCGTGGCTGCGCGAGCGGGGCACGTAGGGCGTCGCGGTCACGGTGGTGTCGCCCGCACCCAGTGCGAGCGAACGGAAATAGGGCCCCATCCGCGGTCCGAACCGGGCGGCCAGGTCCGGCTCGGGGGCTCGCGCGAGATCGGCGACGGTCGCGATGCCCATGTCGGCCAGCTTGGCGGACGTCCGGCTGCCGATCCCCCACAGCGCCCGCGTGGGCAGCGTCGCCATCACCGGCACCCAGTTGGCGATCGTGAGCCGGAAGATCCCGGCCGGCTTGGCGAAGCCGGTCGCGAGCTTGGCGCGCAGCTTGTTGTCGCCGATGCCGACGGACGAGTCGAGTCCGGTCTCGTCGAGCACCGCCTGCCGCAGCTGCGCGGCCAGCGACTCGGGGTCGTCGACGTGGGCTCCGACGAACGCCTCGTCCCAGCCGATGACCTCGACGACGACCGGGAACTCGCGCAGCACCGCCATCACCCGAGAGGAGGCCTCTTCGTAGACGGCGTTGTCGGCGGGCAGGAACACGGCGTCCGGGCAGCGCTTCAACGCCGTGCGCAGCGGCATGCCCGAGTGCACGCCGAACGCGCGCGCCTCGTAGGACGCGGTCGCGACGACGGCGCGCGCGGTGGGGTCGCCGTTGCCGCCGACGACCACGGGCAGGCCGCGCAGCTCCGGCCGTCGACCGACCTCGACCGCGGCGATGAACTGGTCCAGGTCGAAGTGCAAGACCCAGTCCGACATGCTGTGAGTATGCGACGCAGCGCCGGAATACTCCTGTTCAGGAGAAACCCCGAGGTCCAGATCCTGCTGGGGCACATGGGCGGGCCGTTCTGGGCGCGCAAGGACGACGGCGCGTGGACGATCCCGAAGGGCGAGTACACCGACGAGGAGACGGCGGAGCAGGCCGCGCGGCGGGAGTTCGAGGAGGAGCTGGGCCTGCCGGTGCCCGCAGGCGAGCTCGTGGACCTCGGCGAGGTCAAGCAGTCCGGCAAGGTCGTGACGGTGTGGGCGCTCGAAGGCGACATCGACCTGGAGAAGGTCGTGCTCGGCACGTTCGACATGGAGTGGCCCAAGGGCTCCGGGAAGATCAAGACCTTCCCGGAGCTCGACCGGGTCGCCTGGTTCGGGCTGGAAGACGCGCGCGCGAAGGTGGTCTCCGCGCAGCGCGCCTTCCTGGACAGGATCAGCCCCAGATAGAGGCAGCCCACTCCGGGTGGTCGATGAACGGGTTCCGGTTGTGCTGGTAGCTGTCGAAGATCACCTTGTTGCGGCGCTGCTCGAACGCGTCCGGCGGGTCCGCGCTGTTCCACTGGAGCAGCAGGGACAGCCTGCCCATGTACGGGGCGGAGCCGTTGTTGACGTTGTTGTTCAGCTCCAGGTCCGCGAACCCGTCGCCGCCCTCGTAGCGCACGGCCATGTAGAAGAGCATGCGCGCGACGTCGCCCTTGACGGCAGCACGCGGCTCCCAGGAGTCGGCGTCGGTTTTGTTGCCGGGCGCCTCGGCCGCGACGGAACCGCCGAGGTCGAAGTCCTTGTTGCCGCGGTTGGCGTTGACCGAGACATCCTCGGGACGCAGGTGGTGGATGTCGGTGCCCGGCCCGGTCGCGGTGCCGAAGTCGCCGTGCGACTTGGCCCAGACGTGCTCGCGGTTCCAGTCGTTCGCGTTGCCGCCGTTGGTGGACTTGCTCTGCGAGCGGCCGCTGTACAGCAGGATGACGTTGGCCTGGTTGCTCGGGTCCTGGTCGGTGTCCTTGAGCGCGTCCCACACCTGGTCGTAGCTCAGCTTCGCGTTGGTGCTGATGATCTGGTGCAGCGCGTCGCGCAGCTGGTCACCGGACTTGCCGATGGCCGGGGCGTAGTAGTCGTCGGTCGGTGGCGTGGTGGTCGTGGTGGTGGTCGTCGTCGTGGTCGGTGGCGGCGTGCCGACCTTGGCGAACGCCGTGGTCGACGTCAGGCCCGCGTGCGAGAAGTACGCCGAGCGCGAGCCGGTGACGTCGAGCTGCTTCCCCAGCAGGGCGGGGTTGGTCTGCAGCCCGTACGCCGCGCGGAAGCTCGACGCGATCTGGACGTAGATCATCTTCGACGTGTTCGTCTCGCTCGCCGTGTCGGCCAGCGCGAGCGCGTAGTCGTTGGGGAAGTTCGACCGCACGACGGTGTTCGTCGCGGTCGGTTGCCCGACGACGTAGCCGCGAACGGTCGCGGAAGCGCCGGTCTGCGGGCTGATCGCCTGGGCAACGGTGAGCGGTGTGGCCGCCGTCGCGGTCGACCCGAGTAGGCCGACCGCGACGAGCAGACCGAGGACAAGCGGCAGGGGTGTCCATCGCATGATTCACACGATCGGGTGACATCCCATGTTTGTCGATCACTTCCTCGTGAACTTCAGGTCACGGCACCAGGATGATCTTTCCGCTGGTCCGCCCGGACGCGATGAGCTCGTGCGCCTTGACGACGTCCGCGAGCGGCAGCACCTGCTCGACGTGCACCTTCAGTCCGACGACCTGCGCGAGGTCGACCGCCGACGGGCGGACGGACACGACGTGGAACCGGATGCCCAGCTCAGCGGCCCTTTCCTCGGTGAGGCCGGGGTTGCCGCCGATCGCGGTGACCAGCACTCCACCGGGCTTGAGCACCTTGGCCGACCGCTCCGCGTACTCGCCGCCGACGAGGTCGAACACGACGTCCACCGGGTCGACGTCACCGAAGTCCTGCGTCCGGTAGTCGATCAGCTCATCGGCACCGAGGCCGCGCACGAAGTCGTGCTTGGCCGCGCTGGCCGTGCCGATGACGTGGGCGCCGCGCGCCTTCGCGACCTGCACCGCCAGGTGCCCGACGCCTCCCGCCGCGGCGTGGATCAGCACCCGCTGACCGGCTTCGAGCCCGGCCAGGCCGACCAGCGCCTGCCACGAGGTGAGCCCGACGCACGGCAGTCCGGCCGCTTCCTCGACGCTCAGCGAGGCGGGCCTCTTGATCAGCTCGTCGGCCTTGGCGACGGTGTACTCCGCGTAAGCGTTGCCGGCCTCGGGGAAGCTGATGAGTCCGAGCACCTCGTCACCGGGCGCGAACTCGGTGACCCCGGCGCCGACCTCCTCGACGGTGCCCGCGACGTCCCAGCCGAGCGTGAACGGCGGCTCGCCGAGCAGCGGGAACCATCCGGCGCGGACGGCGACGTCGACCGGGTTCACCCCCGCTGCCCCGACCTTGATGAGCACTTGCCCGGCCTGCGGCCTCGGCTTGTCGACGTCCGCTACCTGCAGCACAGCCGCGTCGCCGACGGTGTTCTGGGTGATGACTCGCACGATGATCTCCTCCTGTTGTTCCTTCAGGAGCCATCCTGCGGTGAGCGCTGCATATTGGAAAGTAGGCACTTTCAGGGTATATAGGTACCTTGTGGATACCACCCTGAGCAAGGTCGACTGCTACCTGCGCACCTGCCCGTCGCGGACGGTGCTCGAGGCCATCGCCAACAAGTGGGCGGCGCTGCTCGTCGACACGCTGCGACACGGCACGCTGCGGTTCGGCGAGCTGCGCCGCCGTCTCGACGGCATCACCCAGAAGAGCCTCACGCAGGGCCTGCGCACGCTGGAACGCGACGGCATGGTGGTGCGGACCGTCTACCCGACCGTCCCGCCGCGCGTCGAGTACTCGCTCAGCCCGCTCGGGCACAGCGTCGCGGACCTGATGTCGGGCATCCGCAGCTGGTCCGAGGAGCACCTGCTGGAGATCCTCGACGCCCGCGACGCCTACGACAACCGGCCGGAGCCCGCACCCGTGAGCTGATCCGCGCGCAGGTACAGGTCGCGCAGCAACGAGACCTCGGCCAGGTGGTGGATCGCCTCGCGGTTGATGTGCAGCACCAGCGTCGCGAAGGGGTACTCGGCGTACGGTCCCTCGGCCTCACCGCACGGCCGGTCCAGGTCCGCGGTGCGCACGCCGTCGATCCACGTCTGGTACGCGTCGTCGAGCTGCTTCAACGCCTCGTCGGCGCTCTTCGCGTACGGCCAGGTGAGGTAGTCGGCGGGCGGGCCACCGAAGTGCGAGGCGCTGCGGGCGCCGAACACGCCCACGATGACGTGCGCCATCCGCCACGCGATCGTGGTGAACGGCGCGGGCTCCGGTTGCGGGTACTCCCAGTCGATCCCGCCGTCGCGGTGGACGTTCCACGCGCCTGGAACGGGTTGCCAGAAGTACTCGTCGTCGGTCATGCCCTCCAGCCGCGCCCGCAGCTGGTGCTGCCAGTGCCAGTCGAGCTGGTCCACGAGTTCCTTGTGCCAGTCCATGCCTCCGACCGTAAATCCGATTGCGGACAACCACCGTCCTGGAAACACTGCCGTGGTGGAGATTCGCACCGCGCGCCCGTCCGACCTCGACCAGATCGCCGCGCTGCTGACGGCCCGCGGTGAACCCGAGGACGCAGCCGACCATCGCCTCGTCGTCGAGGATCCGGACGCGGGCTGGGAGGCGTGTGCGGTCGCGGTGGACGGCGACCGCGTGGTGTCGACCGCGACCCTGCTGGACGAGACCGTCGTGCTCGGCGGCGTCGAGATCCCCACCGGGCAGGTGGAACTGGTGGCGACGGATGTCGAGTACGAGGGACGCGGCCTGGTGCGCGCGTTGATGGACTGGGCGCACCAGCGCTCCGCCGACCGCGGTCACCTGCTCCAGGTGATGATCGGCATTCCCTACTTCTACCGGCAGTTCGGCTACTCGTACTCGACGCCGATGCCGTTGCCGCGTCCGGTGCAGTCGGTTCCGACCGGCGAGGACCTGGTGCGGGAGGCCCGGCTCTCCGACATCCCGGATCTGGTGCGGTTGCAGGACATCGCGCAGTCGGGCGTCGAGCTGCGCGTGCCGCGGTCGGCGGCGTGCTGGCGATGGGTCATCGCGCAGCCGGGGTCCTCGCTGCACGTCGCGACCCGCGCCGATCAGGTCGTGGGGTGCGCCCGCATGGCCGAGGACACCATGCACGAGTTCGTCGCGCTCGACTCGGACGCCGCGATGTCGTTGCTGAGCCTGGCGCCCGCGACCGTCGACGCGCGGCCCGGCCTGGCGCTGGACGCGTTCCTCGGGCCGCCTTCCGGTCAGCTGCAGGAGTTCTACTTCCGCATCCCGTCGGCCGCGGCCCTGCTGGAACACCTGCGGCCGTTGCTGGCTCGCCGGCTGGCCGGGTTCGACGACACCGACGTGCTGGTGTCGTTCTTCCGGTCGCACGTGCGTTTCGCTTGGCAGGACGGCGAAGTCGGCCCCGTGCGGCCGGGCGGCACGCTGCAGGGGCCGTACTCCCAGGGCGGGGCGGGCGTGGCGCCGGACCTGCTGGCGCCGCTGCTGTTCGGGCCGCACGGCATGGCGGGCCTGAGGCAGCGTCACTCGGACTGCTACCCAGGCCCGCACGCCGAGCTGATGGAGGCGCTCTTCCCGCCTGTCACCAGCGACCTGCTGCTCTGGTACCTCCCCTAGGGCATGCCCCAGTAGCGCTTGGTGTTGGCGCCCGCCGGTTCGATGACGAGGTCGGGGTTCGCGCCCTTCGTGGAGATCACGACGTCCTGGTTGCGCGCCAACGGGATGGTGAGCGTGCCGTCGGCGTTCTGCTGGAAGCTCACCTGGTTGCCGCTCGGCAGCTCCCTGACCTCGACCGGGCCGGGCAGGTTGCCGGGGTGCAGCCGCAGCGGCTCGCCCGCCTCGCTCTTCACCCGCACGAACACCGTCTTGCCCGCCTTGCGCACCGCGGAGATCCGGAACGCACCTTCGGTCTTGACGTTGTGCAGCGTCACGCTCGCCCACGCCGCCGGTGCGGCCGGGAAGATCCGCACGATGCCGCCCCAGCTCTGCACCAGCATGTCGTGCATCGTCTGCGCGCCGGACAGCGGCGTCTCGATGACCGGCCCGGACTCCTTGTACATCGTGTTGGGCTGGACGTACTTGTCCAGCAGCGTGACCAGCTGCCCGCGCGCCTTGTCACCGTCGCCGAGCAGCGCGTACATCGAGCCGGACCCGGTGAACGTGTAGCCCTGCTGCGCGCCGGTGAAACTGAGCCAGTGCTTGACGGACTTGGTGAGCGCGTCGCGGTGCGCGGCGTTCGTCGTCACGTCGTGCTCGTACAGCGGGTAGAACCACAGCAGGTGCGAGTAGTGCCGGTGCGACTTGTTGAACTTGACGTCCGCGCCGATCCAGTACCCGGACGTGCTGTCCTGCGGCGGTTTCGTGAGGTTGTCGAGCACGTCGCGCCACTTGGGGACGAGCGGGTCGTTGAGGTTCAGCCGCTGGTTGGCCTGGATGAGTGCCGTGCAGCCCCAGTGCAGCAGCGCGAGGTCGTAGTTGCAGTCCTTTGAGGACGCGTACTCCGGCGAGAACGTCTTCGGCAGGTGGTAGACGCCCTTCGAGTCCTTGGTGAGGAAGTGCAGGTGGTAGTTGACCGCCTTGCGCAGCAACGGGAAGACGAAGTTCCGCAGCGCGTCGTCGTCCATGCTGTGCCGGTAGCCGAGCCACGCGTTGTGCAACGCCCACAGCAGGTTCCCGCACTCCGGGTCACCGTCCGCACCCGGTTGCGCGACCCCGCCCTTGAGGTCTTCCTGGGTGGTGCGGGCGATGCCCATCGAGTCACTTCGGTACTGGCTCGGCACGTTCGCGACCAGCGCGTCGCGGGACCTGTCGAGCGAGTAGCTCAGCGAGTCCAGCTCCTGGTGGTTGGTGGCGTTGAGGATCCAGTACTCCAGCTGCACGTTGAGGTTCCACCACGTGCCGGGCCACGGCGTCGGCTCCAGCCACGGCCCGCACGTGCCGAGCACCGGCCGGTCCCTGCGCGTGGCGCTGGCCAGCTTGTACAGCTGGATCCAGTAGAAGCTCTCCAGCCTGGTGTCCGCCACCGACACGAAACTCTTGGGGTAGAAGGAGTTCCACCACCGGACGTGCTCGTTCCTCAGCTGGGCGTTGCTCGTGGCCGCGGCGAGCGTCTGCGTGGCCTTGGCGTTGGCCGTCTTGTCCGGGAACGTGTGCGCGACCGTGGCGTACATCGTGTCGCCGTTGATCTGCCACTTGGTGACGGTCTGCCCACCCGCCGCGAGGTCCTGCGTGCACGTGGTGCCGCTGACCTTCGGGTCGGGGTTGGTCTTCAACCCGCTCGGCGCGGGCTTGAAGTCGAGTCGCGGGCTGCGCGCCTTCGACGGCGTGAACGTCCAGGCGACCTTCTCGTTGCCCGACTTGACGGTCGCGGTCACCACGAGCACGTCCTGCTCCGCGTGGACGTACGCGCTGATGTTCAGCACGCCGCTGGCCGTGGTGACGGTGCCGGTGAGCTCGGCGTTGTGCAGGCTGAGGCGCAGGTCGACGTCCGTGACGTTGCCGGTGGTGTTGAGCGTCAGGTGCCCGATGGGCAGCCGCGCGTTGCCGAAGTTCGTGCCGCCCGTCCCCTGGTGATCGCGGACTCTGGTGTCACCGAGCTTGAACGCGAGCTTGTTGCTGATCCGGTAGACCGCCGCACCCAGACCGCCGTTGCCGAGGAACGGCCCCTGGTAGAAGGTCGTCGGCACGCTGGCCCAGACGGGGTCGAGTCCTCCGAGGTATGTCCCCCAGTTGACACGATCGTCAACGCCTATGGCTGCAGCGTGCGCCTGCCCGGTCGCGGTCAGGGCGATTGCGCCTGCGGCGGTTCCTGCGAACAGCGTGCGGCGGGAAAAGGGTGTGCTCGGCATCGACCGCTCCTCTCACGGAGTCGGCGGCGGCACTCCAGTCATCGGATGTGTAGTCCCTTCGCGCGTTCCATGTCAATAAACCGAGCGCTCGGTCTCTGGACGACCCGTGGCCGGGGTGCTGGCAGTCGTCGATCACCTGACTGAGCCACTCGACACTCCTGATGGCCGGGCCGCGGTGGTCGTGCGCAACGAGTTGACGATTCAGGACGGGTTGGCCTCATTGATTCAGCGGGCGGCTGCGGCTGGGCTCGTTGATGTCTCTGTCGCGCCGTTGACCGCGGCCAGTTGGATTCAGGGGCTGGTCGACGGGTTGTTCGGGCGGACCAGCCTGGATCCGTCGTTCGATCCGCGGGAACAGGTTCCGGTCATGAAACTGATCCTGACCCGGTTTCTCCGGCCCTGGGTGAGCACCCAGCCGCGTCAGCCACCGATTGAATCTTTTCCACACCTCGGACCAGCCACTGCTGGTTGCAAATCGCCCGCATTTCACTTATTGCGCGCAATTGCCAGTTAGCGGGCCGCCATCAGGCAGGCTCAGGCGAGCACCCAGCCGCGGTAAACATTGCCGTTGCCGACGTCTCTGCGACGGATGGGCGTGAACCGCAAAGCGGACTCGGGGAAGTACTGCAGCACGACCGACCGGTAGATGTCGTCGGAGATCACGAGCAGCAGCGGCGAGCCCATGTGGACGTCGAACCGCTTGACCTCTCTGGACTCCAGCAGCCGGAACGCCGAGTCGAGTGCCTCGCCGAACGGGCCCCAGCCGTCGTCGTGCACCTCGCCCGCGTGCAGCACCGCCCGCAGGCGCAGCGGTGAGCGCAGCTCGCCCTCGACCTGGCCGGCCAGGAGCTCGCGGAGTTTCGGGATGAGGCTGCCGAGCACGAGGCTCTTGGGCACCTCGTCGAGCGGGCGGATCAGCGCGAGGATGCCGTCTCCCCGGTCGACCAGCGGGTCGCAGTAGTGCGGCTTGATGCCGCACGACTCGAACGCGTCGCCGACCACGCGGTACATCAGCCCGCGGCCGATCTCCTTCTCTCCGTTGGTCCACTTGGTGGACCCGATGGCGTCCACTGAGAAGATCGTTCTGTAGCCCTGCCACTTACCGCGCGAAGGGCTACGACTGGGTTCAATGATGTTCGTGGCCATGTCCCCTCCCTCGCCACGTGCAGCAGATAGCAATCTGCCACATGGCACTAGGGTAACAGGCACAGTGCCCCCAGCCATAGATGAAGTTGGCTTTCGCTACCTGGCGTTCAGCCAGGCAACTTCCCCAGGAGGCGATCGATGAGCACGAGCGAGTCCTCCGGCGACAGCGCGACCTTCTCCAGCTCGGCGAAGATGGCGACGTAGTCCTTGGTCTCCTCGTTGCTCTCTTCGATCAAGCGGTCCTGGTAGGGCAGCTCGACGACCATCGCGTAGTCGTCCTCCTGCTCGCTCAGCTGGAAGATCTCGAACGACGAGGCGAGCCCGCGGTGCACGCCCGCGGTGAACGGCACGACCTGAATGCTGACGTTCGGCTTGCCCGCGAGCTCCTTGAGGTGCAACAACTGCCCGCGCATCACCCACTCGTCGCCGATCAGCCGGTGCAACACCGACTCGTCGACGATGAAGTACGTCTCAACGTTGTTCTCGACCATGACGACGCGCTGCCGCTCCGAACGCACCGCCGCGCCGCGCTCGATCACTTCCGGCGAGTTGCCGTAGGACTTCAGCAGTGCGCGCATGTACTCGGGCGACTGCAGCAGACCGGGCACGAGCATCTGCTGGAACTGCCGGATCCGGATCGCCGACGACTCCAGCCCCAGGAACGTGAGGAACTTGGCGCTGTAAACGTCCTTGAACCGGTGCCACCACGCCGGCTGCTTGCTGCCGCGAGCCAGCTCGAGAAGGTCGTCGACCCGCTGGTCGTCCGTCACCTTGTAGTGGAAGAGCAACGCCTTGAGGTCGGTGATCGAAATGCCGACCGGGCCGTTCTCGATCCTGATCACCTTCGACGAGGACCACTCCAGCGCGTCTGCCACGTCTTTCTGGGTCTGCCCCAGGTCCTCGCGCAGGGTTTTCAACTCCGCGCGCAAACGCCGGAGCTGACTCACTGGGGTGCCTCCCCGCGGCATGGGATCTCCTCGTCGTCCGACAGCAAGCGTCCTGCCACATGGCAAGTTGCTCAGACCCTATCGCCTACCGGCAATTTATCACGCAGCGGGTGGCCATGTGGCTCGAACGCAACGGTCCCGGCGTTGTATAGGGAAATCATCGAGCCTTGCTGGAGGCGATGAACGACGCCCAAGCGGACCATTCGAACGTGAGGCGCCCACCGTCTCTGACCTTTGAGTCGCGGACGAACACGACCTCGCCCGTCGTGGCCAGTTCGACGCAGGCACCTTGCTCGTTGCCGCTGGCTGAGCTCTTCACCCAACGGAGGCCGGCGGGTTCTTCTTGCGCACTGTTCCGTTGGGCCACGTGTACTCCCCGTTGTCTCACAAGCGGTCCAGACAACTGAGAGTATGTGGATACTTAATTGGGCGACTACCACCGATCGACTCAACTGCCAGTATCAGCCACGTGGACTATGACGTTGCAGCTGTACGCAGTCACTTTCCAGCGCTGAACGAAGGCGCGAGCCACTTCGACGGCCCCGGAGGATCGCAAACGCCCGACGTGGTCGCCGAGGCCGTGACCAGCGCGTTGACGGCGGCGATCGCCAACCGCGGCTCCATCACACGGGCGGAGCAGCGGGCCGAGGAGATCGTCGCGACCGCCCGCCGCACGATGGCGGGATTCCTCAACGCGGAAACGGTCGTCTTCGGGCGGAGCATGACCCAGTTGACGTACGACTTCGCGAGAACGCTGGCCAGAAATTGGACAGCGCAAGACGAAGTGATCGTCACCAGGCTCGACCACGACGCCAACATCCGGCCGTGGGTCCAGGCGGCCGAGGCGGTGGGAGCGACAGTCCGCTGGGCCGCGTTCGACAAGGACACCGCCGAACTGCACACGAAGGACATAACGGACCTGCTGACCGACCGAACCAGACTGGTGGCGGTCACCGGGGCGTCGAACCTCCTGGGCACCAAACCGGACATCGAGGCCATCACGCGGAAAGCGCACGAAGCCAACGCCCTGGTGTACGTGGACGGCGTGCACCTCACCCCGCACGCAAAAGTGGATGTGGAAGCTATGGGCGCCGACTTCTACGCCTGCTCGCCCTACAAGTTCCTGGGCCCGCACCTGGGTGTGCTGGCGGCCAAAGCCGAAACGCTGGAGCAGCTGCACCCCGACAAGCTCCTGCCGTCGACCAACGAGGTGCCGGAACGGTTCGAGCTCGGCACGTTGCCGTACGAGCTGCTGGCCGGCACGACGGCGGCGGTCGACTTCCTCGAAAGCCTCGGCATGGACGCGCTCGAAGCGCACGAGAACGCGTTGAGGGACCGACTGGAAGCCGGGCTGAGGGAAATCCCCGACATCAAGATCTACGGATCACCAGAACGGGACCGCACCCCCACCGTGCTCTTCACCGCGGAAGGCGAAGAGCCGCAGGAGGTGTACCGCAGGCTGGCCGCGCACAACGTCAACGCACCTGCCAGCCACTTCTACGCCATCGAGGCCTCGCGGTGGCTCGGCCTCGGCGACAAGGGCGGGGTCAGAGCAGGTATCGCGCCGTACACGAACGAGTCCGATGTGGACCGACTGCTGGAGGCGCTGGCTCAGCGCTGATTGCGCGGGTGGTTGCGGGCGGTGCGTTCGTTGCCGCGCTTGTAGTTTCCCGTCCAGCGGGCCATCACGAGCTGCGGGTCGGTCTCGACCTCGGCGAGGAACTCGGCCGCCCGCATGCCGCGCAGCGTGGTGGCTGCGCGGCCGTGGTGGAGGATCACCACGGTGCCGTCGCGGGAGGTGTACGAGAAACCGCTCACAGGAACCAGCCTACGACGAGGTACGCGAGCACGGCGATCGGTACCGGGCCGAGCGTGCGCGTGACCGCGGCGGAACCGTCCGCGATCAGCGCACGCGCGCGCAGGCCCATCAGCTCCGACCCCAGCCCCGGCAAGGAAGGCACGGTCACCAGGTCACCGGAAGGCCCGTAGGCCAGCACGAGGCGGTCACCCGCCAGCCGGACGCCGTGCAGCTGCGGCCACGGCACTCGGTACACGTACAAACCCACGCGCAGCACCAGAACCGTGTGCTCCAGGCGCATCTGGGGCTGCAGACGCATCCACGCGCCCGCGAGGCAAAGCGCGCCAACGGGTACCGCGTAGAACCAGAACAGCACGGCCAGTCCCAGCAGGAGCAGGCCTTCGGTGAGGCCCCAGCGGATCACGCGCGGCACGGTGCCCGGTGAGCCCGCGGACACCGGCGTGCCGGGCAGCGAGTGGTCCAGTGCGCGGCGGAACGGTCGCAGCACGGACGAGAGCAGGACCTCGTCGCCGAGCAGCAGGACCACCCGGCCGCCGTGGCACAGCTCCCCCGCCACCGTCACCACGGGCAGGTCCGGCTCGGGTGGTGGTGGTTCCTCGCCGCGCCACACGCGGCCGAAGTGAGCGGCGTCGGTGAACCGCGGTGGCGCGGACGGCACGTCGGCGTCGACGCGGAGCAGCGCGAAGGCGCCGCCGGACGACGACAGCAGAACTCGGTGCGCCCCAACGGATTCCACGGCCAGCGGAAGCGAGGGCAGCGGCCGCGACCACAGCGAGCGGCGGTGCCACGTGCGCACCACGAGCAGGAAAACGGCCAGGCACAAGGCGGAACCGAGGGTGAGGCGCCACGTCGCGTCCTCCGGTTCGGCGACCAGGCGCACCCACGTGTCATCGGCGAGCAGCGGCACGCGGTCGCCGACGTGGTACTGGTCTGCCACCGCCGCAACGGGAACGCGCTGGCGGTCGGGCAGTTCCACGGTCAGACCGGTCGGGCGTACCTCGACGATCTGGCCCTCGACCCGCGTGGCGGCCAGCACGTGCGACTCGATCGACGCCGCGGCCGCGTCGTAGGACAGGAACGCCCACGCGGCGGCGGCGAAGCACAGCAGCGCCATCAACGGCGACACGCCCCACGGCAGGTCACCGGACAAGCGCACCGCGGAACCGCCGGCGATCTGCCGTTGCGTCGCACGGGACCGCAGGATCCACAAGGCCACCACCGCGCAGCAGAAACCGTGCAGCCCGAAGGCCACCTGCGCCACCGGCAGGTCGTCGAACAACAGGTCCAGCACCGCGAAACCCACACCCGCGAGGCACCCCGTCACCGGCATCCAGAACAGCAGGACGGGCGTCGCGAGCAGCAGCACGAGTGCCATCGCGAACACCGTGTCCGGCGAGCACGGGACGTCCGGGGTGCAGGTGACGGTGGACGACGACACCGCGACGATCACGGCCGCCAGCCAGCCCGCGACGAGCACGACGCGGGTGACCCACCAGGGCACCGCGGCGGCCACCCAGCGCGAGACGTCCATCGCCGGATCATGCCGCACGGGGGCACCACAGTGGACCCGATTGCTCCGAACGGCCCGGTTGCGCCGGGCGCCAGCGGGTATCCGACCAGCGACAACAGGAGGTTCACATGATGGCCATCGTTGCCGCGGTCGTGTTCGGGCTAGCGCTGATCCTCGACCTCGCAGGCGCGTCGCTCGGCCCGATCGGTACGGGCACGCTCGTGACGCTCGGACTGCTGCTCGTCGCGCTGCACCTCGCCGGGATCGGCGCGGCCAGGCGTTCCCTCAACTGGCGCCGTGCCCGCAGGTGACTGAGGCGGACCGCCCCACCGAGCTGCCGAGGCGGACTTGGTGGGGCGTCCTCCGGCGGACCGTCAAGGGGTTCAACGACGACCACCTGACGGACTGGGCGGCTGCGCTCACTTACTACGGCGTGCTGTCGGTGTTCCCCGGCATCATCGTGCTCACGTCGGTGCTGGGCCTGCTCGGCGACTCCGCGACGCGCGAGCTGGTGAAGTACGTCGACCAGGTCGCGCCGGGCGAAGCCGGGCAGCTGATCAAGACCGCCATCGAGGACCTGCAGCAGAGCCAGCACCTGGCCGGGCCGCTCGCGATACTGGGGCTGGTGCTCGCGCTGTGGACCGCATCCGGCTACCTCGGCGCGTTCGTCCGCGCCTGCAACGCCTTGTACGACGTCGAGGAGAAAAGGCCGTTCTGGAAGACCATTCCGCTGCAGGTGGTGCTCACGCTCGGCATGGTCGCGGTGCTGGCGCTGACGATCGGCGCGCTCGTGGTCACCGGCGGGGTCGCGGACGCCGTTGGCAGCGCCATCGGGCTCGGTGACACCGTCGTCACGGCGTGGGACATCGCCAAGTGGCCGGTGATCGCGCTGCTGGTGACCCTCGCGATCGCCGTGCTCTACTGGCTCGCACCGGACGTCGAGCAGCCGAAGTTCCGCTGGATCACGCCGGGCAGCGTGCTCGCGATCCTGCTGTGGGCGATCGCGACGGCCGGGTTCGCCGTCTACGTCGCGAACTTCGCCACGTACAACAAGACCTACGGTTCGCTCGGCGGTGTCATCGTCTTCCTGGTGTGGCTGTGGATCTCGAACATCGCCGTGCTGCTGGGTGCCGAGTTCGACAGCGAGCTGCGCAAAGCTAGCCCAGTCGCTTGATCTCCTCCGGCAGCTCGCTGTCCGCGACGCGGTGCCAGGCGCCCTGGGCGTCGGGTTCGACGCGCTGGTGCGTCGAACCCGGTACCAGGAGCCACAACTGGTCGCGGTCCGACAGCCACAGCACGCCGACGCCGTCGTTGCGCTCGGACGTCCAGTACTCCAGCGAGTCGCGGTACAGCTCGTCGCCCGCCGGGTTGGTGATCAGCAGGACGGTCTTGCCGCTGACGCTCTCCGTGTGCGCCACGTAGTTGCCGGACGGCGAGGTCCTCGGCACGCCGGGGCGCACGAACCGGTCCTCCTGGCTGCCGCAGGCGACCAGTGCGAGCAGCAGGACCGCGACGATGGCACGCATGACGGACATTCTGTCCTAGGCCATCGCGCGGAGCTGTTCCCGCGCGGCCGCCACGTGACGTTCCTGGCCCGAGTCGATGCCGTACAGGCCGCTGTCCACCGGGCCCATCCGCACCCGTTCCTCGACGTGCGCGCGCATGCCGGGCCACACCTGACCACCGTGCCGTTCGTAGGACGCGATCAGCTCGTCCAGCGCTGAGGGCCCGAACGCCTTGCGCAGCCTGCGGAAGTCGGCCGCCGGGTCGCCGACCAGCGCGTCGCTCCAGTCCAGCAGACCGACGACGCGGCCGTCCGCGACCAGGGTGTGCGACGGGATCACGTCGGCGTGCGCGAGCACGGACCGCGGCGGCCACGTGCTGTCGTCGGCCAGCCAGCGCTGCCAGTGCTCCCACAACGCGGTGGAGATGCCGAGCTCAGCGCGCGCCCGGTGCACCTTGCGAGCGATCGTCTCGCGGATGGCGGCGGCCGACCGGATCTCCAGCCCGGTCGCGGCCACCTCGTCGACCGGCACCGCGTGCAGTGCGGCCAGGAAGCGGCCGACGTCGTCGAAGTAGCGTTGCGGCAACGGATCGGCGGCCGCGCCGGGTAGCCGCTCGTACGCGACGAAGTCAGGAGTGCGCACGGTCCAGCGCGGCACCGCGACGGGCAGCCGGTCCGCGATCAGGTCGAGCAGAGCGCCCTCGACGGGCACCCGCGCCGCCACCGAAGGACGCCTCGGTGCTCGCAACACCCATTTCACGTCGTCCGGTGCGGAAGCGTGCAACACGAGGAAGTCGCCGCCCGACTCGTCGAACTCCCCCGGCTCCAGCCCGATCTCCTCGGCCGAGCGCCAAATTCCGATGCGTCACCCGCCCCAACCTACGTACCGTGATCGCCCGTGTGGGAGACCCTGGAAGAGTTCTACGACGCCGTTCCGCGCCACAGCGCCCGAGTCGAGGAACACGGTTCGCTCGTGCTCTTCGTCCAGGCGCACGAGGGCGGCTGGCCGCTCTACGCGCGACCGAGGTTCCCCGGCGGTGAGCCGACGGTCGACGACGTCGCCGAGATGCGTGCACGCCAACGCGAACTGGGCGTGCCCGAGGCGTTCGAGTGGGTGCACGAGACCACGCCGGGCCTCCTGGAGGCAGCCGAGCAGGCCGGGCTGAGCGTGCTGCGCGCCCCGTTGCTCGTGCTCGACCCGCACCTGCTGCCACCGGCCGACGACGAGCGGGTGCGGGTGCTCGACGAGGCGCCCGAGGTGCTCGGCGTGGTGGGACGACTGGCGTTCTCGGTGCCGGGCACCGAGAAGGGCGAGCTGGGCACCGCCGAGCGCGACGCGGAGCTGACCGGCGCCGCACCCGAGCCGAGCATGAACCGGCACGCTGCCGCTGAGCTGCCCGGACACGGCGTCGTGGCGGTGGGGACGGCGCAGCGCGCCGGTGACGTCGTGGAGATCGCGGGCGTCGGCACGCTGCCGGCGGCACGCAGGCAGGGGCTCGGCGGCGCGATCACGGCCGCGCTCGCCCACGACGCGCTCGACCGCGGCGCGAAGATCGTGTTCGTGTCCGCGGGCAGCGAGACGATCGCCCAGGTCTACGAGCGCGTCGGCTTCCGGCGCGTCGGCACCGCCTGCATCGCCGAACCCGGCTGAAACGCCGTCAGGGCCACCCCGACGGACCGGGGGTGGCCCTGACGGACAGCTAGTCGAGAGTGGTCTCGATCTTGATCTCGGCGGTCAGGGTGCGGTGCACCGGGCAGCGACCGGCGATGCGGAGCAGGTCGGCGCGCTGCTCGTCGGTGAGGTCGCCGGTGAGCGTGATCCGCACCCGGATCCGGGTGACGTACCCGGACTTGGTGTCGCAGTCCGCGCAGTCCTCGGCGTGGATCCGGTCGTGCTCGAGCGCGACGCCGACCTCGTCGAGCGGGTAGCCGCGCTTGCGCGCGTACAGCCGCAACGTCATGGACGTGCACGTCCCGAGCGCGGCCAGCAGCAGGTCGTACGGCGTCGGCCCCAGGTCGTCGCCACCGCAGGAAGCCGGCTCGTCGGCCACGAAGTCGTACCCGCTCGCGGAGACCGAGGTCGTGAAGATCCTCGGCCCCGCTCCTGTCACCTGGACTGTCATGCCACCAGGTAAGGCGGCCGGAACGGCCGCGGCAAGTCAGAGGGGCCAGTCACTCTGGTGCAGCTCACCACTTCGGGGCATCGGGACGCGGAAGAGGCAGCCCACGCAGGGCATGCCGGACGGTTGGGTGAGCAGCTCGGCCTCACCCCGGTGGATCAGTTCGCCGCAGTACGCCGTCAGCGCGAGCGGCGGCCTGCCGTCGTCGGGCATCGGGACGAGGTGGCAGGTGCGCTGGGTCTCCCCGACCACGCCGGCCCGCTTGCGGACCAGGAGCACCGGCAGGCGCGCCTCTGTACGTTCCTGCGTGCTCATGAGTTCACCTCGGCGTCGTCCACCACGCACACGACGGCGTGCGGGGTCGCGTAGAACTGCAGCCGGTACGGCCCGCAGCTCTGCTGGGCCACGGCGGCGCAGAACTCCTCCGGCGCCCCCTGAGTCGATTCAGGAAGTCCGGTTCGCGGCGTGCGGTCGGCTAGGTCGATCACACCTAGATCGTGAGGTGCGGGCCGGAAAACTGGGAGGGTTCCATACGAATTGCGGGTTGCGTATGCGGAATCCGCATACTTCGCTAGCGCATGTGGGTGACAGCCTCCGTGAGCTCTGCAATTTGCACAGACTGAGCGTAGGGCTCGAGCCTTTTCAGCTCGTTGACGATCAGCAATGAACCCGTCGCGCGGTAGAGATCGAGCGCCGCGAAACCGAGCCCCGCGGCGATTTCCGAGTCACCGCGAGCGGCGTGCGCGTAGGCCAGCTTGGCCGTGTGGACGCCCTGCTCCCACTGACAGATCTGGCCCCAGCGCTGCTGCACGTCCTCGTACTCCCGGATCGCCTGGCGGTAGCCCTCCAGGTCGATCCAGCACGAGGCGCGTTGCATCGCGACGTGGTGCTCGGTGTAGCAGTAGCCGATCCAGTACTGGTCCGACGGCGGCCGCTCGGCGCGCAGCACCAGCTGCGTCGACAGCTCCAGCCGGTTCATGCACAGGTCGCTGCCCGCGCGCGCCAGTCCGCGTGCCTCCTGCTTGAGCGCCATCGAGCGGACCACCTCGCTCGCGCCGGTCTCGCGCTGCGCGGCGCGCGCCAGCCCGATGACGCGGTCGTCGTCGCCGTCGACCTCGGCCAGCTGGCTCATCCGCACGTAGCAGTACGCGACGACGTCGCGGTCGTCCGCGGCCTGGCCCTGTTCGAGCGCGCGGCTCGTCCACTGGCACGCGCCGCGCATGTCGCCGATCTCCTCGTGCAGCCAGCCGTAGAACTCGGCGTACATCGCGCCGACGCCCAGCAGCTTGCGGCGCAGGTCGCCGCGCGCGGACCGGCGGAGCACGTCGATGAAGTCGTACATCGACCGCACGGCGGGCATGAGAGCGCCGGTGCCGCGGAAGTTGTGCGCGTCGTTGACGATGCGGCGCAGCACCAGCAGCTGGGTGATCGCGTCGTCGGACACGCTGCCGCCGGGCGTGGCGGCGCCGAACACGGCCGAGGCGCACAACGCCATCAGCGCCTTGCCCTCCATGCCGACGACGAGATCCTTCGCGACGGTGTCCAGCCCGGCGAACTCGGGCACGCCGCTGGTGAGCCTGCGCGCCTCACCGGAGCGGATCGGGATCGTGCGGTCGGTGAGGCCCAGCAGGTGCGCGGGGATGCCGAGCAGCCGCTGCAACGTCCTGAGCACGCGCATGTCGTAGGCGATGTTGCTGCCCGACTCGAGCCGGGAGATCGCGGACTGGGAGAAGCCGGCGAGCGTGCCCAGCTCGTCCTGCCGCAGGCCGTGCGCCTTGCGGGCGATCGCGACGACCGCTCCCGGCGACTCGGCGGCGACCGCGTCGCGGATCTCTCTCGACTCCCAGATGGCCGGCGGCAGCATGGGCAGCGGACCGTCGGGGACCACGACGGCGTTCTTCGCTGGTGTGCTCAACTCGCTCCGCCTCCCGTTTCGGCGAGCAGGGGTTGCACCCGATCATGCCTGTCCGAACGACCTGTGTGCACTCCGCCCACTCCCTAGGGTGGTTCACCGCAGGCCGAACCGGAAGAAGCCAACGGTTGGATTGCCGGACACGGTGCGTGGTTATGCTCCTGCGGTGATCAAGGTACTGCGGGACTTCGGATCCGGCTCGCGCCTGCTGCTGCGCGGCTTCCAGCTCGTGTTCAGCTCTCCCCGCAGGGTCCTGGTCGGCATGCTCCCCGCGCTGCTCACGGCCGTGCTGATGATCGGCGGCATCGTGCTGCTGGCGTCGAACATCAACGAGCTCTCGGCGTGGGCGACGGGCTTCGCGTCCGACTGGTCGGAGGGTCTGCGCGTCGCCGTGCAGGTCGCCGTCGGCGTGTCGTTCGTCGTGGCGGCGCTCGGGTTGAGCGTGCTGCTGTTCACCGCGGTCAGCCTCATCATCGGCGGCCCGTTCTACGAGTACATCGCCGAGCAGGTCGAGGACGAGCTCGGCGGCGTGCCCGAGGCCGAGCAGGCCGGGTGGTGGCGCTGCTTCGTCATCGGCATCCGCGACGCGGTGCTGCTCATCGGTCTGTCCCTGCTCTTCACGATTCCCCTCTTCTTCATGGGGTTCATCCCGTTCATCGGGCAGACCGTCATCCCGGTGATCGCGGTGAGCGTCAACGCCTACCTCCTCAGCATCGAGCTCACGGGCGTCCCGTTCATCCGGCGCGGCCGTTCGCTCAAGGACCGCCGCCGCGCGCTGGCCAGTCGCCGCGCGGTGGTGCTGGGGTTCGCCGTGCCCACCTACCTGCTGTGCCTGATCCCGCTGGCGGCGCTGGTCGTGATCCCGGCGGCGATGGCAGGCGGCACGGTTCTCGCGCACCGCCTGCTCTCGCCACAGGCTCAGCCTCGGGTCAGCTGAACGGGATCCACGCCTGCTCGGCCAGCCCGTCCATCGCGTTGGCGCTGGCACCGATCGACGACACGGTCCACAGCTGGTCGCCGATGACGATCGCGCGCCGCGCGCCGTTGTCGAAGCCGGACGCCCGCTGCTGCAGCGTGCCGACCTCGGTGAACGCGCCGTCGCGCACGCGCAGCACCAGCGAGCCGGACACCGGCCCCGACGTGCTGGCGCGGTCGAACGACATGATCGGGATGACGAGCATCCCGTTGGCGGGCCAGTAGAGGAACGCGTGCGGGTCGAACTCGGCCTCGGAGTTGGAGTTCGGCAGGTGGTGCTGCGCGAGCCTGCGCGGTGCGGCCAGGTTGCTGACGTCGAACAGCGACACCTGAGTGCCGGTCGCGCGGCCCTGGTCGGTCGCCTCCTGGCCGATGCCGATGAGCTTGCCGCCGCCGATCGGGTGCAGGTAGGCGGAGTAGCCGGTGATCTTCAGCTCGCCGACGGTCTTCGGCTGCTTCGGATCCTTGAGATCGAGCGTGTAGAGCGGGTCGGTCTGCCGGAACGTGACGACGTAGCCGATGTCCCCGGCGAACCGGACGCCGCGGATGCGTTCGCCCTTGCCGAGTCCGTCGACGCGGCCGGTCTCGGCGAGGGTGTTGCCCTGCCGGGCGAGCACGGTGACGCTGCTCTGCGTCAGTGCCTGTTGCGACGACTGCGGCTGGTCAGCGCGCCAGCAGCAGGTGAACTCGTTGCCGGTGGTCGTCGCGACGCGCAGGTGACCGTCGTGCTCGGACAGCGCGTACTGGTTGAGCAGCGTGCCCTTCACCTCGCCGGACGCCACGTGCACGGGCGGTCCCGGCTTGCTGGTGTCGAACTGGTGGATCGCGGTGACCGCGGGCGTCGGCACGATGTTCGGCCGCTGCGGCATGATCTGCCGCGCCAGCCGGTGGTCGTCCGCGACGTACAGGTTCTTGCCGGAGCCGTAGACGGTGTCGCCGTCCGCGACGATCGAGACGGGCTGGCCGGTGCCCAGCTCGCGCGGCAGGTCGAAGGACAGCACGGTGAGCATCGACGTCGCCGTGTGGATGACCGGGTGGCTGACCTTCGCGCAGTCGACGAGGGTGCCGCTGGACTTCTTGCCCTCGAGCTCCAGCTCGTAGCGCGGCAGCCACGTGTCGATCGGCGCCGAGCCGAGGATCTCGCGGTTCTTCCGGATCGCGCCCAGCTCGTCGATGGTGCCGTCCGGGTAGATGAACGGGATCCGCGGCGTGGAGCGGATGACGACGCGCGCGGTGCCGTCGGTCTGCCGGGCGTCGACGTAGACGCCCTCGGTCTTCAGCGTGCCCATGATCCGCGGCGGGCCCGCGAGGTCGACGAGCATCAGCTGCGTGCCGTCGAAGAACTGCTGCCCGTCCGGCGGAACGGGCTTCGCGATGCCCGGCCGGTCGTAGATGTAGCCGCCGGAGCTGACGACCAGCGCGCGGTCGCCGTGCATCAGCAGCTGGGTGGCCTGCGCGGGGAAGTCGAGCGTGCCGGTGACCTTCTTCGACTTCACGTCGATGACGCGCAGCTTGCCGTCGGTGATCGAGACGATCCGCTGGCCGTCGGTCTTCACCAGGTCCGGCTCGTCGACGCCCTGCTCGTGGGTGTTGGTCGACGAGTGCTCCTGCGGTGCCTGCATGGGCGGCGTGGCCGCCTTGCCCGCCGAGTCGGCCGCCGACACCCTGGCGTCCGCCTCGGCGGTCATGTACGGGGCGCCGCCGAAGCCGTACGCGGTGACGTGGGGCAGCGCGGCGCGGCGGAGCTCGGTGAGGGCGGCGTCGCACGAGTCGAACGCGATGAGGCGCACCGGGCCGGTGTCCGCGATCGGCTGCGGCGGAGCCTGTTCATCGCCAAAGGGGTTCGCGGCGGTGACGCCGACGACGATGGCCAGGGCGGTTCCGGCCAGTACCCATCTTCCGGTCATGTCACCAGGACGGACGGATCACCCGAAAGGGTTGCGCGGGCGTCCGAAGACGCCCGCGCGGTCACTCAGGAGTTGATCTGCTGCTGGATCGCGGTCGCGTAGGTCGAGACGCGTGAGTACACGCCGGGGTAACCGGCGTCCGCGCAACCCTCGCCCCACGAGGTGATGCCGATCAGCTTGCCGCCCGCGACGAGCGGGCCGCCGGAGTCACCCTGACAGGTGTCCGTGCCGCCCTGCGAGTAGCCCGCGCACACCATGTGCGTGGCGTTGAAGTCCGTGCCGTACGCCGTCTTGCAGGTGGAGTTGCTGGTCAGCGGCACCGTTGCCGTGAGCAGGTAGCGGCTGGCCGAACCACCGGACGAGGTGGTGCCCCAGCCGAGGATGCGGGAGCTGGTGCCCGCCGCGTACAGGGCGCTGTCCGCCGAGGTGGCGAACGGGATCGTGCGCTGCGACAGGTTGCGGTCCAGCGTGAGCACCGAGACGTCGTTGCCGATCGTCACGTCCTGGTAGCTCGGGTGGATCCAGATCTTCGTGACCTTCGCGACGGTGCCCGCGGTGGAGTTCTTGTCGTCCCGGCCCGCGACGACGCGCACGGCCGACGGCGAGTCGCCCTCGGTGCAGTGCGCGGCCGTGACGACCTTGTTGGGAGCGACCAGCGTGCCGCCGCAGTACTGGAATCCGCTGGAGGTCGCGAGGTAGACGACCCACGGGTAGGTGGACGTGCTCGCGCGCGTGCCACCGACGATCTGGGTGCCGACCTCACCGTCGGGCTGATCAGCTGAGGCCACGCTGACGCTCGCCGCTGGTAGCACCATCGCCACCAGCAGCACGCCGAGCCATGACCGCAGGCGGTGCAGGGTTTCCGCCATGATCATTCTCCTTCAGTTGTGCGCCCCCGTCAGGAAGGGGGCCTTCATAGATCAACAGACCGTGGGTGCGGCAACAAGAGCCAGTAGACGTAGGCCAATCGGCCGCTCCCGCGTCGGCATGATTGACTCGCGCGGAGCAATTCCGACTCGAGGAGGACATCGCATGGCCGCGCAGAAGCCCGAGATCGCCCCGATCGACGGGCCGCCGCCCGCCGAGCTGGTCGTCACGGACATCACCGTTGGTGACGGCGCCACGGCCGAGCCCGGCCAGCACGTCACGGTCCACTACGTCGGTGTGTCGCACTCCACCGGCGAGCAGTTCGACGCGTCGTGGGACCGCCGCGAGCCGTTCGACTTCCCGCTCGGTGGCGGCCGCGTCATCGCGGGCTGGGACCAGGGCGTCGCGGGCATGAAGGTCGGCGGCCGCCGTCAGCTCGTCATCCCGCCGCACCTGGGCTACGGCGCGCACGGCGCCGGTGGCGTGATCAAGCCGAACGAGACCCTCATCTTCGTCGTCGACCTGCTCGGCGTCAGCTGACCTCTTCTTTCAACCGCGGCGTTCCCCTGATGCGCTCAGGGGAACGCCGTTGGTCTGTCCGGACGATTTGCGCTTCACTCGGAACCCGTTGGCGAAGCGCTGCGTCATCCTGAAGAACGAGTGCGTACCGCCGCGTACGGGGAGGGACACCACGGTGCCCGAGGACATCGCCGAGTCCGAGCGAATGGTTTCCGACTGGGAACGGAACGTCAAAGAACGCGCCAACCGCTACCAGGAGATGGCGACGCGCGTGCAGGGCATGACCATCAGCGAGCGGTCGTCCGACGGTTCCATCGAGCTCACCATCGGCTCGAACGGCATCCTGCAGAACCTGGTGATCGCCGAGACCGCCCGCGACAAGCGGATGGCGGAGGTCAGCGGCGAGATCATGAAGTGCCTGCAGCGCGCCCAGTCGCGCATCCCCGAGCTGCTGCAGGAAGCGATGGCCGACACCATCGGCACCCAGGACGAGACGGCCAACGTGCTGTTCAACGAGGCCAAGAAGAACTTCCCGGCGCCTCCGTCCGACGACCCCGTCCCGCCGGCTCCCGCGGGCCCTCGTTTCAACGCCGACGAGGAGGAGCAGGCGATCACCCGCACCCCGCCACCTCCTGCCGCGCCGCCGCGCCGCCGTCCTCCCAGGGACGACGATGACGACTTCGGTGGCGAGTCCGTACTGACCTGATCGCTCAGCTCTGCGCACCTGAGGGGGAAGACCGATGACTGCCGGTGGTTTCGGTGTCACCGCGGAGGCGCTGGACGCGCACGCCAAGGCTCTCGAGGGCCTGCAGGGTCGTCTGCAGACGGCGGTGGATGCGGCTCGTTCGGTGTCGATGCCGACGGATGCGTACGGGATCATCTGCCAGCCGTTCCGGATGATGCTGGACCCGGTGGAGCAGTGGGGTCTGGACGCTCTGT
>NZ_VOBR01000033.1 GCF_007845675.1 Lentzea tibetensis
CACTCAGAAACCGAACGACGAGCAGCCCTGCCCAGCTGGCTGCACTTCTACAATCACCACCGAGCCCACTCAGCCATCGGAGGCAAGCCACCCATCACCCGGCTGACCAACCTCCCTGGACATCACACCTAGTCGAGGAACGTCAGGTCGAGCTGGGCGAGGCGGTCCGGGTCGGCCAGGATGTCGATCTCGACGATCCGGCCGTCCACGATCGTCAGGCCCATCACCGAGATCGGCTTTCCGTCCGGTGCCGTTAGCAGGCCCGCGGTGCCGTTGACCAGCACCGGCTGGGCGATGGCCGCCAGCTGCCGGAACATGAGCGCGTTCTCCGCCACGGCCACCGCGCCGGTGACCTCGCGGACGGTGCCCGTGTCGGCGCGCAGTACGACGTCCGGGTGCAGCACGGCCACGAGCGCGTCGAAGTCGCCGCCGCGTGAGGCCGCGAGGAACGCGTCGACGACCTCGCGCTGCCTGCCGAGATCCGGCTCGGGCACCGCGGTGCCCTGGATGCGGCGGCGCGCGCGGCTCGCCAGCTGACGGGCGGCGGTCGGCGTGCGGCCGACCATCGGGGCGATCTCGTCGAACGGCACCGCGAACATGTCGTGCAGCACGAACGCCAGCCGCTCGGCCGGCGCCAGCGTGTCGAGCACGACGAGCAACGCGAGGCCGACGGAGTCCGCCAGCTCCGCCTCGTGCTCGGGACCCTGCGTGATGATCGGGTCCGGCACGCGCAGGTCGAGCGGCTCTTCCCGGCGCGAGCGCAGCATGTTCAGGCACACCCGCGCGACGACCGTGGTCAGCCAGCCGCCCAGGTTGTCGATCTCGTCGCTGTCCGAACGGGACAGCCGCAGCCACGCCTCCTGCACCGCGTCGTCGGCCTCCGCCAGCGAGCCGAGCATCCGGTACGCCACCGCTTTGAGGTGGTTCCGGTGCGACTCGAACTGAAGGGCCAGAAGATTCTTCTCGTCCACGGTCACATCCTCCATCGCTGCTGGGTCATAGCTCTGACCAACGAGGAAGCAGAGATGTGACGGAGGACAACGTGGAAGCACGGATGGGCAACCCGGCGATGGTCGTTCCCGGTGCGATGAAGGCGCTCATCGCCCTGTCTAAGGCGGCCGAGGACGCGGGCGTCCCGAAGGCGGTGCTCGAGCTGGTGCACCTGCGTGCCAGCCAGATCAACGGATGCAGCGTCTGCGTCGACATGCACGCCCGCTCACTGCACAAGGAGGGCGAGTCGACCGAACGCGTCTTCACCGTCGCCGCCTGGCGGGAGGCGCCCTACTTCACGGACGCCGAGCGGGCCGCTCTCGCGCTCGCCGAGTCCGTGACGAGGCTGGCCGACAAGGCGGACCCGGTGCCGGACGACGTCTGGAACGAGGCCGCGAAGCACTACAGCGAGCTGGAGCTCGGCGCGCTGGTCGTGTCGATCTCGGCGGTGAACGTCTGGAACCGGCTCAACGCCGCGACCAGGCAGGTGGCCGGAACGGCCTGGTGAGAACGACCGGGCTCACCGGTACCTCGTAGGCGGCCGAGCGGAGCGGAGGCCGAAGCGGGGTCCGGGGCGCAGCGCCCGGCTGGGGTCTGGGGGCTTGGCCCCCAGAAAGCACTTCGCGGCGCTTCGGTCTGCGCTTTCCGCAGACAGGGGCGTACCAGGACCGCGAACACCCGCGCGCAGAAGCTTCCTCTCTTCTGCGTGCGGGTGATCGCGCGCACAGCATAACCCATGTCGAACGTCTGTTCGATCAACCGGGTGTGCGCGTGTCGTCAGCTGGCCGCGAGCGCGGCCCTGCCGTCGTCGGTGAGCTCGGCTCCGACGCGCTGTCCGAGCCGTGCCGGTCGCGCCGGGCGCAGCAGTCCCGCGTGGACGAGGTCGTGCGTCGCCATCTGATCGCAACAGGGCAATCCGTCGACGTACATGTCCGGCTCGATACCGCCGGTGACCTCGGCGCGGCCTGCCGCGACAGCCCGCAGCATCGCCCTCGCTCTTCCGCTGAGTTCCATCTCGACCCCCCAGGTGGTGTTCGTTTCCTAACCCCTTTGTCGAAAAAGAGGCCGGAATCGTTCCACAAGTACGTGGTCTCTTGAGTTCTTCACACCTGCGAACGCTGCCCAGCATGGACTACTACGCCGTTCGGGTCATGGCGCCACGCCGGATGAACGCAAAGCGGGCCTTCTGACCCACATGGTCCAGACCGGTTGGTAACCCTGCGAGTACCAGAACGGGGTCGACCGCGGGTTCGGGTACGCGTGGTGCAGCAGCGTCGTCTGCACGCCCGCCTCGTCCAGCACCTTGTGCGCGTGCGCGACCAGCGACGCGCCCACCCCGCGCCCGCGCAGCCCGTCGCGCACGCCCAGCATCCCGATGTACGCGAAGGGCGCGACCGCCATGTACTGCGCCATCCAGTCGGAGTGCGGCGGCATGTCCACGTACAACATGCCGACCGGGATGTCGTCGAGCGTCGCGAACCAGACGCACTCGTGGTCGCGGTCGAGCATCGCCGCGATGGACGCGCGCAGCAGCTCCGCCGAGTTCTCCCGCTCGGTCACCACGCCGAACTGGGCGTCGTAGCGCACCGTCTCCATGTTCAGCTCGACCGCCACGTCCAGATCCGCGTGCGTCACCGGCCTGATCGCGACGTCCGGTGCGCCGGTCGGCCCGCTCCGCCAGGCCGGGCGGGACGCGATGACGATGAGCGGCGCGAAGTGGTGCCTGATCAAGGCGGGGATCGACGGCGTCTCCAGGCTCGGCAGCGTCACGATCGCCGCCGTGTCCGGGTCGTCGACGCCGGTGAGTCTTCGCTCCCACTCGACGAGCAGGGTGCTGAGGTTCCAGCCCGCGCGCCAGCGCAGGAAGTGCACCCTGCGCGCGTTCCACGTGGGTGCGATCGAGTCCGCGTCGTACTCCGTGTAGCCGAACACGTCGTCCATGGATCTATGCCTACACCCAAGGTCTGACAAAAATGGGGCGTGTGGAGATCTTCGTCGTCGACGCGTTCACCGACCGGCCCTTCGCGGGCAACCCCGCAGGTGTCGTCCTGCTGACAGAACCGCGCGACGACGCGTGGATGCAGGCCGTCGCCGCCGAGATGAAGCACGCGGAGACCGCGTTCGTGGCGCCGGACGAGGATCCCGCGCCGCTGCGCTGGTTCACGCCCGTCGCCGAGGTCGACCTGTGCGGGCACGCCACCCTGGCCACCGCGCACGTGCTCGGCGGTGACATCAGGTTCACCACGCGTAGCGGCATCCTCACGTGCACCCCGAAGGACGGCTGGATCGAGATGGACTTCCCCGCCGATCCGCCCGAACCTGTCGACGTGCCGCCAGGAATGGCGAAAGCCTTGCCGGGCATCACGATCAAGGCCGTCGCGCGGGGCGTCAGCGACTACCTCGTCGAGGCCGCGAACGCCGAGGAAGTCCGCTCACTGCGACCGGACGTCCAAGGGGTGACACAATTTTCGTCACGTGGAGTAATTGTTACGGCCCCAAATGATGGACCAGAGGACATCGTCAGCCGGTGCTTCTACCCGAACTACGGGATCCCCGAGGATCCGGTGACAGGTTCGGCCCACTGCACGCTCGCGTCCTATTGGGCTCCTCGGCTGGGCACCGCTGACCTGCTGGCCGAGCAAGCCTCCGCTCGGGGCGGCCGAGTGCGCATGACGCTCGAAGATGATCGTGTGCGGCTCGCCGGTACGGCGGTCACCGTGTTGCGCGGTCAGCTCAGCGTGTAGCCACGAGTGGGTGAATCGACGTCACGGGAAGTGGTATCTGACTCTTCGACCTGCCATTTTGTCCCCCGAGCGGGGTACCCTAGTGCCCCTGGAGGGGTCCTGGTCAGAAGTTCGGGACCCCTCAGTCACGCCTGAGACCCAGGCCGACGAGGAGGCTGGATGACCGACCGAGCGTCGACCCCCGTGTCGGACTCGGCCGCCAGGTCGGCCAAGTCGACCAATCGCGCGTTCAGCGCATTCGCGGTGACATTGCTGCTCGCGGGTGTGCTCAGCGCCGGAATGGTCGCCGCCTGGCTCCCCGACCGCGACGACCAGTCGCTGTTCTGGGTTGGGCCGCTCCTCGTGATCGGGTTCCTCCTCGCGGAGCAGCTCGCCATCAACGTCGACGTCCGCAGCGGCGTCGCGTGGACGATCTCGTTCACCGAGATCCCGCTGGTGCTGGGCCTGCTGATCGCGCCGTTCGAAGTGGTGCTCGCCGCGCACGTCGTAGCCGGCGTCGGCACGCTGCTCGGCAGACGCATCCTCGACCGCGCCGTCTACAACGCGGGCCTGATGTTCATGGAGATCTCGGTGGCCTTCGCGGTCGCCGAGACGGTGAACAGGTTCGCCCGCGCGCACGGCGGACCCTTCTGGGCCGGTGCGTTCGTCGGAACCATCACGGTGCCGCTGCTGGCCAGCCTGCTCGGGCTGTGCGCGCTGCGCCTGATGGGCAAGTCCATGCGGGTCGGCAACAGCCTCCGGCTCGTGCTCCAGACGCTGGTCGTGGCGCTGCTGAACACCTCGGCAGGCCTCGTCGGCCACCAGATCGCCGCGACGACCCAGTGGGGCGGGCTGCTGATCCTGCTCGTCTTCGCCGGGATCATCGCCACCTATCTCGCCTACTCAGCCTTGCTGCGCGAACAGCGCGACCTGGAGGCGTTGAGCGAGGTCAGCCTCCGCGTCGCCCGTTCAGGTCAGCACGGCGCCGGACCGCGGCAGCCCGAGGACGACATCACGGCGGGCGCCGAGGAAGACGAGTGGCAGCTCATCGCGGAACGCATCCGCGAGCAGCTCAACGCCAACCGGGTCGTGCTGCGCCTGCGCACCGACCCGCAGGAAGCGATGATCACGCTCGTCGCGGGCGAGCCGCTGCCCGCGGAGATGCGCACCGTCGACCCGCGCGTGGTGCGCGAGGACCCGATCCTGCAGCTCCCCGGCACGCACGTCCGGTACTACCGGGTCGCCGACGCGACCGAGGACGTCAGCGAGGCGCTCATCCGCCGCGACGCGCAGGAGGCGCTGGTCGTCCCGCTCCGCGGCGCGACCCAGCTGCTCGGCGCCGTCGAGGCGCACGACCGGCTCAGCCGCTGGCGCGGGTTCGGCAAGGCCGACATCCAGCTGCTCCGCACGCTCGCGTCGCACCTCGCGACCGCCGTCGACAACCGCCGCCTGCTCGCCAGGCTGCGCCACGACGCCTACCACGACCCGCTGACCGGCCTGCTCAACCGGCCCGGCTTCCGCGAGGCCTGCGCCGAACCGCTGCGGCACTCCGAGAAGGCCGTCGTCCTGCGGATAGACCTCGACGTGCTGTCGACCGTCTCCGACGCGCTCGGCCAGGTCTGGGGCAACCGCATGGTCGTCGCGGCGGGCCGCCGGCTCCGCGACGCGCTCGGCCCGGACGTGCCGCTCGCCCGCCTGGAAGGCGGCGCCTTCGCCGCGTTCCTCGACGACAACCGCGCCGCGCAGGCGCACGAGATGGCCGAACGGCTCCGCGCCGGCCTGTCCGTGCCGTACCCGGTCGACCGGCTCACCGTCGAGGCGCACGCCGTCGTCGGTTACGCGTCCGAGGTCGACTGCGAGGTCGAGGACCCGGACGCGGACGCGCTGCTCCAGCGCGCGGACGTCGCGGTGCGCGCGACCAGCGAGAACGACCCGGTGCGGGCGTACGCGCCGAGCATGGGCCAGATCTTCCTGCGCCGTTTCCAGCTCGTCACCCAGTTCCGCCAGGCGCTGGAGACCGGCCAGGTCTCGGTGCACTACCAGCCGAAGGTCGCGCTGCCCTCACGTCAGGTCGTGGGCGCGGAGGCGCTGGTGCGCTGGAAGCACCCCGAGTTCGGCCGCGTCGACCCGGACGAGTTCGTGCCGGCTGTCGAGGCGACCGGCCTGGTCGATGTGCTCACCGACTTCGTCATGGACCGCGCGCTGGAACGCGTGCGCCGCTGGCTCGACCGCGGGCTGCGGATGTCCATCGCGGTCAACCTGTCCGTGCGGACGCTGGCCGACGAGGACTTCCCGAACCGCGTCGCGGACGCGCTCGCGCGCCACGACGTGCCGTCCGGGCTGCTGACGTTCGAGCTCACCGAGTCCGGCGTCATGGCGGACCCGGAGCGCGCGCTGCCGGTGCTGCGGCGCCTGCACGCGATCGGTGTCACGCTGGCCGTCGACGACTTCGGCACCGGCTACTCGTCGCTCGCGTACCTGCGCCAGCTGCCGGTCGACGAGGTCAAGATCGACAAGTCGTTCGTGCTCGGCATGGGCACGGACCTCGGCGACATGGCCGTCGTGCGGTCCATCGTCGAGCTCGGCCACTCGCTCGGCCTCACGGTCGTCGCGGAGGGCGTCGAGGACGACGCCGCGCGCGACCAGCTGGTCGGGATGGGCTGCGACGTGGCGCAGGGCTACCTGATCTCGCGGCCGCTGTCCGAGGACCGCTTCGAGGCGTGGCTGCGCGCGCGAACGGTGCAGGTCAGGGGAGCCCGTGATGAGACGGTCCTCACCTTGGTCCACTAACAGGACCCCCGGATTTCGTCTCCGGCGCGGGGTTGTGTAAAGTTCACATCGCTCCGAGAGCAAGCCCCTTTAGCTCAGTCGGCAGAGCGTCTCCATGGTAAGGAGAAGGTCTACGGTTCGATTCCGTAAAGGGGCTCCACGACTCGCCGCGGTGCACTAGCATCGCGGCTGTGTTGTGTAGTAAAGCGGTGTAGCTCAGTTGGTAGAGCAAGCGGCTCATAATCGCTGTGTCGCCGGTTCAAGTCCGGCCACCGCTACTCAGCAGGATCCCCGCCAGACGGTAAGCCCGGACTGGGTAATCGGGGCAAACGCGCTCTCAGGAAGGCAAGGACCGTGGCTGCAACCGACGTACGCCCGAAGATCACCCTCGCGTGCGAGGAGTGCAAGCACCGGAACTACATCACCAGGAAGAACCGGCGCAACGACCCGGACCGCCTGGAGATCAAGAAGTTCTGCCCGAACTGCAAGACGCACCGCGCGCACAAGGAAACCCGCTGAGCGCGTAGCACCAGCTCTCACGACGAGGCCGTCCCGGAACCGGGGCGGCCTCGTCGCGTAATCTGCCCCGGTGGCACTGGACGAAGCCTTCACCGGACGCACGTACCCGCCGTCACCCGTCTACGAGGTGAGCCGCGAGAAGATCCGCGAGTTCGCCGACGCGACCGGGGCCACGAGCCCGGCGCACCGCGACCCGGAAGCCGCGAAGGCGTTGGGGCACCGGGACGTCATCGCTCCGCCGACGTTCGCGATCGTGGTGTCGATGAAGTCCAACGAGACGATGATGTTCGACCCGGAGCTGGAGCTCGACTACAGCCGGGTCGTGCACGGCGACCAGAACTTCGTCCACCACCGCCCGATCACCGCGGGCGACCGGCTGGTCAGCATCGCCCACATCGACTCCATCACCCAGCGCATGGGCAACGACATGGTCGTCGTGCGCACGGAGATCACCACCGAGGACGGCGAGGCCGTCACGACCGCCCGTTCGATGCTGGTTGTCAGGGGAGAAGACGCGTGAAGGTCGGAGACGAGCTGCCCCCGCTGTCGGTGCGGATCACGCGGGCTGATCTGGTGCGCTACGCGGGCGCCTCGCTGGACTTCAACCCGATCCACTGGAACGAGAAGGTCGCGAAGGACGTCGGGCTCCCGGACGTCATCGCGCACGGCATGCTGACGATGGCCGTCGCCTCGCGCGTCGTCGCGGAGTGGACCGGCGACCCCGGCCGCATCGTCGAGTACGGCTCGCGGTTCGGCAGGCCGGTCGTCGTGCCGAACGACGACGAGGGCGCGCTCGTCGAGGTGACCGCGAAGGTCACCAAGGACTTCGAAGACGGCACCGTCAAGGTCAACATCAGCGCCGCCTTCGAGGGGAAGTCCGTGCTGACGGGCGCTTTCGCCCGCGTGCGGGTGTCCTAGGGTCTTAGAAGCCGGTGCAGGTGACGATCGCGAACTGACCGGTCGCGGTCTCGGTCTTCTTCACCACGCCGTCGACGGTGACCTTGCACGTCAGCGAGCCGCCGTCGACGCCCGTCGACGCGGACATCGAGCCGCCCTTGAGCAGCCCCTTGGTCTTGAAGTCCTTCTGCCACGGCAGAGAAGTCACGGCCTCCTGCTGCGGTGTGGTCGTGGTGTCGCCGAACGTGGTGTAAGTCACGGTGACGTCCTTGGCCTCGCCGGAGAGCTCGTAGACGATCGTCACCTCGCGCTCGGCCTCCTCCTTGACGTCGTTCGCGGCCTTGCCGAACAGCACGACCCAGATCACGCAGACGACGAGCCCGAGCGCGGACAGCACGATGCCGGCGACCGCCATGCCCCTGTTCGTCGCCATGCCCCGGCCCGCCTTGCCGAGCGCGACGAAGCCGAGCACCAGGCCGATGATCACCATCGGCCACGCGACGATGCCCACGACCGGGATGAAGCTGGTGAGCAGGCCCAGCAGGCCGAGCACGAACGACGCGATGCCCATCCCGTTCTGCGCGGGCGGCGGCGGAGGTGCCATCGGGTAGCCGGTCATGGGCTGCTGAGGCGGGTAGTAGGTCATGGTTCTCCTCGGGCGACGGTCTTTGACCCGTGGATCGGTCATCTGTTGACGGCGGTTACCGGAGTGACCTGAATGAGACCGCACACCGGGATGTGGCAAGCTGTGTTCGGGAGCGTCGAAGAGGTTGGGACAACCCCTACGACGGGCCTGATTGGAGTGTGCGGGCGGGCATGCCGTAGACTTCCGGTCTTGGGACGACGGGAACGCACCTCACGGGCCACGTGAGGGCGGCGCAGTTCGTCCAAAAGCCAGGGGATCCAGAGATCCCAAAGGGGTGTAGCTCAACTGGCAGAGCAGCGGTCTCCAAAACCGCAGGTTGCAGGTTCAAGTCCTGTCGCCCCTGCGTCGAAGCGCATTGTTGAGCGGAGGACGGCATGAGCGAGGGCCGCGAGCAGGACCAGCCGGAGGAGCGCGAGGGCGCGTCCCGGCCGGTTACCGCTGCGGCGCGACGTGAGCGTCGCGCATCGTCCCGTCCTGCCGCCCGCAAGGACAGCGCTGAGTCGAAGAGCGCCAAGTCCGACGCGTCGGACGACGGCGAGAAGAAGGGCCGTCCGACCAAGGCTCGTGACAACCAGGAGAAGCGCCCGTCGCTGATCGCCCAGCTCTTCCGCTTCCTCCGTGAGGTCGTCGGCGAGCTGCGGAAGGTCATCTGGCCGACGCGCAAGCAGCTGGTCACGTACACGGGTGTCGTGCTGGTCTTCGTCGTCTTCATGGTGGCGCTGGTGTGGGCACTCGACCTCGGCTTCGGCGCGGCCGTGTTCAAGGTGTTCGGCTGAGCCGAACAGCTGCCGCTGCAATAAGGAAGCGAGATCCACAGTGACCTCCGAGAACGGCGTTGACGCCAAGGAGCTGACCGAACTCACCGACGACGAGCAGGCGTTCGAAGACGCCGTCGCGGCGGCTGAGGCGGCAGAGTCGGAGGCCACGGACAGCGACGACGCCGACGCCGACGGTGCGACCGACGAGGTCGCGGCCGTTGACGCCGAGGACGCTGACGAGGTCGACGTTCTCGCGATCGACGAGACCCCGATCGACGAAGAGATCGCCGACCCGGCCGAGGAGATGCGTCAGGCGCTGCGCCACGCACCCGGCGACTGGTACGTCGTGCACTCGTACGCCGGTTACGAGAACAAGGTCAAGACGAACCTCGAGACGCGCATCCACACGCTCGACATGGAGGACTTCATCTTCCAGGTCGAGGTGCCGACCGAGGAAGTCACCGAGATCAAGAACGGCCAGCGCAAGCAGGTGCAGCGCAAGGTGCTGCCCGGCTACATCCTGGTCCGCATGGAGCTGACGGACGCCTCGTGGAGCGCGGTGCGCAACACGCCGGGTGTCACCGGCTTCGTCGGTGCGACCTCCAAGCCCTCCCCGTTGACCATCGACGAGGTGCTGAAGTTCCTGCTCCCGCAGGGTGAGCAGAAGCCGGCCGAGGGCAAGAAGGCCACCACCACCGCACCGAAGCCGACCATCGAGGTCGACTTCGAGGTCGGCGAGTCGGTCACCGTCATGGACGGCCCGTTCGCCACGCTGCCCGCGACGATCAGCGAGGTCAACGCGGACGGCCAGAAGCTGAAGGTCCTGGTGTCGATCTTCGGCCGGGAGACTCCGGTCGAGCTGTCGTTCAGCCAGGTCTCCAAGATCTGAGCGATCCCCTGGCGGGGATCGATCGGCCACGCTGCGGCTGGCAGGGCCGCGCGCGGACACTGCAATAACAGGAAGTATTGAGATGCCTCCCAAGAAGAAGAAGCTGTCAGCGATCATCAAGCTGCAGATCAAGGCCGGTGCGGCCAACCCCGCTCCGCCCGTTGGTCCTGCGCTTGGTCAGCACGGCGTCAACATCATGGAGTTCTGCAAGGCCTACAACGCCGCGACCGAGTCGCAGCGTGGCACTGTCGTGCCGGTCGAGATCTCCGTGTACGAGGACCGGTCGTTCGACTTCAAGCTCAAGACCCCGCCGGCCGCGAGGCTCATCCTCGCCGCTGCTGGTGTCGAGAAGGGCTCTGGCGAGCCGCACCGCCTCAAGGTCGCCAAGGTGACCATGGAGCAGGTCCGTCAGATCGCGCAGACCAAGATGGTCGACCTGAACGCGAACGACATCGACCAGGCCGCGAAGATCATCGCCGGCACCGCCCGTTCCATGGGCATCACGGTCGAGGGCTGACCGAACTCCAAGCAAGCGTGGCAGAGCCCAGCGCGGCTCGTACCACTACTGATCCATGTGTAGTTAGGACAGAAGTTATGAAGCGCAGCAAGGCCTACAAGCAGGCCGCAGAGCTGGTGGACCGGGAGCGGCTGTACTCGCCGCTGGAGGCCGCCAAGCTCGCCAAGGAGACCTCCAAGGTGAAGCTGGACGCGACCGTCGAGGTTGCGATCCGCCTGGGCGTCGACCCTCGCAAGGCCGACCAGATGGTCCGCGGCACCGTGAACCTGCCGCACGGTACGGGCAAGACCGCCCGCGTGATCGTCTTCGCAACCGGTGACAAGGCCGCAGAGGCCGAGGCCGCCGGTGCGGACGCCGTTGGCTCCGAGGACCTCATCGAACGCATCCAGGGTGGCTGGCTCGACTTCGACGCCGCCATCGCGACGCCCGACCAGATGGCGAAGGTCGGCCGCATCGCCCGCATCCTCGGCCCGCGTGGCCTGATGCCGAACCCGAAGACCGGCACCGTGACCCCCGAGGTCGCCAAGGCCGTCAACGACATCAAGGGCGGAAAGATCAACTTCCGCGTCGACAAGCAGGCGAACCTCCACCTGGTCATCGGCAAGGTGTCGTTCGACCCGGAGAAGCTGGTCGAGAACTACGCCGCGGCGCTGGACGAGGTCCTCAGGGCCAAGCCGTCCGCCGCCAAGGGCCGGTACGTGAAGAAGGTCACCGTCTCCACCACCATGGGGCCTGGCATCCCGGTCGACCCGAACCGCACCCGCAACCTGCTCTCCGACGAGGCCGTCTGATCTCGTTCCACTGAGCTGAGAACGCCCGCCTCCCACTTCCTGGGGGGCGGGCGTTTTCGTTGCGCTGCCTGGAAAGTCAGCCGCAGGCGCTCGGCGCGTAGGAGCTGATCGCCCAGCCGACGCCCTGCTTCTGCAGCCCCAGCTCACCGAGCCGCGGACCGCCGCTCACCGTGAGGTCGCACGCGCTCAGCTTCGTCGAGTCCGAGGACGGCGTGACCGGTGGTGAGTCACCGGACCGCTCGTACGCGCTGATGCTGGTGACCTGCTGCTTCAACGCGCGCACGGCCGCCGGGCAGTCAGCGGCGCCGAGCACCTGTGCGAACTGCTTCTTGGCGTCGTCGGTGAACAGCTGGCACGCGCTGTCCGCGTCCCCGTGCGCGACGTGCTTGTAGAGCATGCCGACCGTGCCCTGCAGGCCGAACGGAGTCGGTGGCCGGAGCGGGTTCTGCGTAAGGCCACCACTGTCCACGGCGACGTTGCCCTGGTCGTCGCCGCCGAAGTAGTGGTCGTACGCCCAGAACGCCAGGATCGCCGCGAACCCCATGTAGATCAGGCGGCGGAACAGCTTGCTGCCCAACAGGATCAGCCAGATCGGCTTCCTCTTGTAGGCAGGCGGCGGAGGTGGGGGCGCGGCGGGCGGTGTTCCGCCCTGGCCCTCCTGGTACCGCTGGAACTCCTGGAAGCGCTGGAACTCCTGGAACTGCCTGAGCTGCTCAGGGTCGATCGGCGGCGGGGCATCGGCGCGGGGCGTGAGCTCCTTGCCAGGCTCGTCAGTCACAGGTCACATCATGCCGATTTGGATTGCCGGACACACGTTGCGTACGATGAGTCACGGTTCTACCGAAGACCGCTGGTCGTCTCCGTCAGGAGAACGAAGGCCCCGTTGCAACACGGGCGGCCCGCGCAGGGAGGACGAGGCAAGTCCTAGTGACGCCCCGTGCTGTTTCTGCGCGAGGGCGTTTTTGTTGTTTCGGGACCTTCTCGCTCGGCGGTCACCCCAGCCCAGAGAGGAGGCGATCATGGCGAAGCCCAGCAAGGTTACGGCGGTCGCCGAGCTCGCGGACAAGTTCCGCGGCAGCTCGGCCGCAGTCGTTACCGAGTACCGCGGCCTCTCCATGGCGCAGCTCACCACGCTGCGTCGCGCTCTCGGCGCGGGCACCACGTACACCGTCGCGAAGAACACGCTGGTCAAGCGTGCTGCTGAGGACGCCGGCATCCAGGGCCTCGAGGCACTGCTCGCCGGCCCCACCGCCATCGCGTTCGTCGATGGCGAGCCGGTCGACGCCGCCAAGGCGCTGCGCGACTTCGCGAAGGACAACAAGGCCCTGATCATCAAGGGCGGCTACATGGATGGCCGCCCGCTCTCGGTCGAAGAGGTCTCCGCGATCGCGGACCTCGAGACCCGTGAGGTGCTGCTCGCCAAGCTGGCGGGCGCGATGAAGGGCAACCTGGCCAAGGCCGCGGGTCTGTTCAACGCCCCGGCCTCCCAGGTCGCTCGCCTGGTTGCTGCCCTGCAGGAGAAGAAGGCCGCGGAGGCGCCTGCCGCCGCCGAGGCCGACGCTCCCGCCGAAAGCTGATCACCCGCAAACATCCCCGCGTTAGCGGGTAATTAGAAAGGAACGCCATCATGGCGAAGCTCAGCACCGACGAGCTGCTCGACGCTTTCAAGGAGATGACCCTCCTGGAGCTGTCCGACTTCGTGAAGCAGTTCGAGGAGACCTTCGAGGTCACCGCCGCTGCTCCGGTCGCCGTTGCCGCCGTTGCCGGCCCGGCCGCCGCCGCCGAGGTCGAGGAGCAGACCGACTTCACCGTCGTCCTCGAGTCCGCGGGCGAGAAGAAGATCCAGGTCATCAAGGTCGTCCGCGAGGTCGTCTCGGGCCTGGGCCTGAAGGAGGCCAAGGAGCTGGTCGAGGCCGCTCCGAAGCCGCTCCTGGAGAACGTGGCGAAGGACGTCGCCGACGCCGCCAAGGAGAAGCTCGAGGCTGCCGGCGCCAAGATCTCGCTCAAGTGATCTAGCGCTTCACAGTCAGTTCGAAGGGCCGCGCATCCAACGGGGGTGCGCGGCCCTTTGCTGTCCGGCGACAACGAGCGTCCGCCCTGTCCGATTTGCACTTTTACGAACCAGCCGTGTTACCCGTTCGATACCTCATTAGGCCAACTGGTGAGTAACCCGAAAAGGTCAACCTCGTTGCACCTGTATGGCGCCGGCCGCCCCGGCGTCCTCGTGGGTTGCGTGTGGAGGTAGCGGATGGGTGTCGAGGTGGTCGTCGAAGGTCTGACGAAGTCCTTCGGCAAGCAGACCATCTGGGGTGACGTGACCCTGACGCTCCCGCCAGGAGAGGTCAGCGTGATGCTCGGCCCATCGGGAACCGGCAAGTCCGTGTTCCTGAAGTGCCTGGTCGGCCTGCTGAAGCCCGAAAAGGGCAAGATCATCATCAACGGTACGGACCTCGTCCGGTGCTCGGAGCACAAGCTCTACGAGATCCGGAAGATGTTCGGGGTGCTGTTCCAGGACGGCGCGTTGTTCGGGTCGATGAACCTGTACGACAACATCGCGTTCCCGCTGCGCGAGCACACCAAGAAGACCGAGGCCGAGGTTCGCCGGATCGTCCTCGAGAAGATGGAGATGGTCGGACTCGTCGGCGCGGAGAACAAGCTCCCCGGTGAGATCTCCGGCGGCATGCGCAAGCGCGCCGGGCTGGCGCGGGCGCTGGTGCTCGACCCCGAGATCATCCTGTGCGACGAACCCGACTCCGGGCTGGACCCGGTGCGCACCGCGTACCTCAGCCAGCTGCTGATCGACCTCAACGCGCAGATCGACGCGACGATCCTCATCGTCACGCACAACATCAACATCGCACGGACCGTGCCGGACAACCTCGGCATGCTGTTCCGGCGCGAGCTGATCATGTTCGGGCCGCGTGAGGTGCTGCTCACCAGCGACGAGCCGGTTGTCGAGCAGTTCCTGAACGGGCGTCGCCTCGGGCCGATCGGCATGTCCGAGGAGAAGGACACGGCCACGATGGCCGCCGAGCAGGCGCACGCCGACGCGGGGCACTCCGACGGGTCGCCCGACGAGGACATGCGCGGCGTCGTCCCGCAGATCGAACCCACACCCGGCCTGCCGAAACGCGACGCGGTGCGCCGTCGCAAGGACCGTGTCATGCAGATCCTGCACGACCTGCCCTACGAGGCGCAGCAGGGCATCATCGCCAGCCTCACCCCGGACGAGCAGGCGCACTACCGCGTCCACGCCGGCGCGCCCAGCCCCTGGCCGCGACAGGGCGGTGTCCTGTGACGACCCAGGCCTTCCCCGGCGCGGCCGCGCTCCGCGAGACCGGCAACCTGTGCCAGCTCGGCATCGACGTCGTGCGCACCACCTTCCGCAGGCCGTTCCAGCTCAAGGAGTTCATCCAGCAGAGCTGGTTCATCGTCAGCGTCACGGTGCTGCCGACCGCACTCGTCTCCATCCCGTTCGGCGCGGTCATCGCGCTGCAGCTGGGCAGCCTGACCCGTCAGATCGGCGCCCAGTCGTTCACCGGCGCGGCCAGCGTGCTCGCCATCATCCAGCAGGCCAGCCCGATCGTGACGGCGCTGCTCATCGCGGGCGCGGGCGGCAGTGCGATCTGCGCGGACATCGGGTCGCGCAAGATCCGCGAGGAGATCGACGCCATGGAGGTGCTCGGCGTCTCGCCGATCCACCGGCTCGTGGTGCCCCGCGTGCTCGCCACGATGCTGGTGGCCGTGCTGCTCAACGGCATGGTCAGCGTCGTCGGCGTGCTCGGCGGCTACTTCTTCAACGTGGTCATGCAGGACGGCACGCCCGGCGCGTACCTCGCCAGCTTCTCGGCACTCGCGCAGCTGCCGGACCTGTGGATCTCCGAGCTCAAGGCGCTGATCTTCGGGTTCATCGCGGGCATCGTCGCCGCCTACCGCGGCCTCAACCCCGCGGGCGGCCCGAAGGGCGTCGGTGACGCGGTCAACCAGGCCGTCGTCATCACGTTCCTGCTGCTGTTCTTCGTCAACTTCGTCCTCACCACGATCTACCTGCAGGTCGTGCCCGCGAAGGGGAGCTGATGGCGAACAGGGCAACTCAGACGCTGGACGACTTCGGCGACCAGCTCGCCTTCTACATCAAGGCGCTGGCGTGGACGCCCCGCGCGATCAGGCGCTACGGCAAGGAGACGCTGCGGCTGCTCGCCGAGGTGAGCTTCGGCAGCGGCGCGCTCGCGGTCATCGGCGGCACGATCGGCGTGATGGTCGGCCTGTCGGTGTTCACCGGCACGGTCGTCGGTCTGCAGGGCTTCACCGCCCTCAACCAGATCGGCACGTCCGCGTTCGCCGGCTTCGTCAGCGCGTACTTCAACACCCGTGAGATCGCGCCGCTGGTCGCGGGCCTCGCACTGAGCGCGACGGTCGGTTCCGGCTTCACCGCGCAGCTCGGCGCGATGCGGATCTCCGAGGAGATCGACGCGCTGGAGGTCATGGGCATCCCCAGCCTGCCGTTCCTCGTCACCACGCGGATCATCGCCGGTTTCGTCGCGATCATCCCGCTGTACGTGATCGGCCTGCTCACCAGCTACCTCGCGGCGCGGCTGATCACGGTCGAGTTCTACGGGCAGTCGGCGGGAACGTACGACCACTACTTCAACCTGTTCCTACCTCCGATCGACGTGCTCTGGTCGTTCGCCAAGGTGCTCGTCTTCGCCGTCGTGATCATCATGACCCACTGCTACTACGGCTACCGCGCCAGCGGCGGCCCCGCGGGCGTCGGTGTCGCCGTCGGCCGCGCCGTGCGGACCGCGATCGTCACCACCGCGGTGCTCGACTTCTTCCTCAGCCTCGCGATCTGGGGCGCGACCACGACGGTGAGGATCGCCGGATGAGGCACCGGATTCTCGGTATCGCCTTCCTCCTGGCGATCGCCATGTTCCTGACCCTGACGGTCGCGATCTACCGCGACGCGTTCGGCGACTACGTCAAGGTCACGCTGAAGACCGACCACATCGGCAACCAGCTGCAGACCGCGAGCGACGTCAAGGTGCGCGGGCTGATCGTCGGCACCGTCAAGGCCGTGCGCACCCGGGGCGAGGGCGCCGAGCTGGAGCTCGCGCTCGAACCGGACAAGGTCGGCCTGATCCCGCAGAACGTCTCCGCGCGCCTGCTGCCGAAGACCTTGTTCGGTGAGCGGTACGTGAACCTCGTGCTGCCGCAGGAGAAGAACGGGAAGCTCGGCGAGGGCGACGTCATCGAGCAGGACAGGTCCAGCAGCGCGATCGAGCTGGAACGCGTGCTCGACGACCTGATGCCGGTGCTCCAGTCGATCCAGCCGGAGAAGCTCGCCACGACGCTCACCGCGCTGTCGCAGGCGCTCGACGGCCGGGGCAAGCCGCTCGGCCAGACCCTGGTGAGCCTCGACTCCTACCTCGGTGAGCTGAACCCGCAGCTGCCGCTGCTCAAGGAGAACATCACCAAGCTCGCGGACGTCTCGAACGTCTACAGCGACGCGGCGCCGGACCTGATCCAGGCGCTCAACGACATGACCGTCACCAGCAAGACCCTGGTCGAGCAGAAGCAGAACCTGCTCGCGCTCTACGGGACGATGACGACCACGTCGCAGGACCTCACGAGCTTCCTCGCCGTGAACAAGAACAACCTGATTCAGCTCAACGACTCCGCGCGCCCGACGCTGGAGCTGCTGGCCAAGTACGCGCCCGAGTACCCGTGCCTGCTCAAGGGGCTCGCCGACTTCGAGCCGGTGATCAGCAAGGCGTTCGGTGAGGGCACGGCCGAGCCGGGCCTGCACATCACGCTGGAGATCACCCAGAACCGCGGCAAGTACCTGCCGAACAAGGACGAACCCGAGTACGCGGACAAGCGCGGACCCCGTTGCTTCGACCTCGTGCCGAGGCCGGACCCGTTCCCGCAGTACCCGCCGGACGGTCCGGTGCAGGACGGCTCGTCCGCGCCACCGCCCGCGCGCGTCGCGAACGACGGCATTCTGCCGCCCGCGAACGGCCTGAACACGAGCACGTCGTCGTTCATGGACGCGCGGAGCCTCGCGAACTCACCGGAGGAGCAGGCGTTGATCGCCGCGCTGTTCGGCCCGCAGGTCGGCGTCGAGTACCAGCAGATGCCCAGCTGGTCGGCACTCCTGCTCGGCCCGCTCGCACGGGGGACGGAGGTGACGGTCAAGTGAAGGGTGTTCTCTCCCCGCTGCTCAAGCTGATCGCGTTCGCCGTCGTCACGATCCTCGCGACCACGTTGCTCGCGGTGACCATCGCGAACGTGAACCTGAGCAGCGCCACGGACTACTCGGCCCGCTTCACCGACGTGACCGCGCTCAACGAGGGCGACGACGTCCGCATCGCCGGTGTCCGGGTCGGCCAGGTCGACGGCATCAAGGTCGTCGACCGGCGCCTCGCCGAGGTCGCGTTCTCCATCGACGGCGACCGCAAGCTGCCCGAGTCCGTCACCGCGACGATCAAGTACCGCAACCTCGTCGGCCAGCGCTACATCGCGCTGGAGTACGGCACCGGCAAGACCGGCGTCCTGCCCGAGGGCGGGGTGATCCCGCTGGACCGCACCAAGCCCGCGCTGGATCTCACGGTGCTGTTCAACGGCTTCAAGCCGCTGTTCCAGGCGCTGTCGCCGGAGGACGTCAACAAGCTCAGCTTCGAGATCATCCAGGTGCTCCAGGGCGAGGGCGGCACGATCGACAGCCTGCTGAAGCACACCGCGTCGCTCACCTCCACGCTCGCGGGCAAGGACAAGGTGATCGGCGAGGTCGTCACCAACCTCAACACCGTGCTGGACACGGTGAACTCGCGCGGCGACGACCTCAACAACCTGGTGATCACGTTGCAGCAGCTCGTCTCCGGGCTCGCGCAGGACAAGGACGCGATCGGCGAGGCCATCACCGGCATCGGCGACCTCACCAACGCGACCGCGGGCCTGCTGGAGCAGGGCCGCCAGCCGTTGAAGGACGACATCGCGGCGCTCGGCCTGGTCTCCAAGAACCTGGGCGACAACGAGCAGATCGTCGAAGGCGTGCTCCAGCGGTTGCCGAACAAGCTGGAGACGATCACCCGCACCGCGACCTACGGCTCGTGGTTCAACTTCTTCCTCTGCGAGGGCAGCGGAAAGATCGCCGTCCCACCGGTGATCAACGACCCGATCCCGATCACGGCTCTGCCGGTCACCCAGCAGAGGTGCCGTCGATGAACAAGCGAAACCCCATCGCCGTCGGCGCGATCAGCCTCACGCTCATCGCGTTGCTGCTGCTCGCCGCCTTCTACTCGGACGACCTGCCGATCGTCGGCAGCGGCACGAGCTACGCGGCCGACTTCAGCGAGGCCGCCGGTCTGGTGCCCGGCAACGAGGTCCGCGTCGCGGGCGTCAAGGTCGGCAAGGTGACCAAGGTGGCGCTCAACGGCGACAAGGTGAAGGTGACCTTCAAGGTCAAGGACGCCTGGCTCGGCGACCGCACCACCGCGGCGATCCGCATCAAGACGTTGCTGGGCCAGAAGTTCCTCGCGCTCGACCCGCAGGGGCTCACGCCGCTCAGCCCGAGCCAGCCGATCCCGAAGGACCGCACGCTCGCGCCGTACGACGTGAACGAGGCCTTCAACGGACTGGCCACCACGGTCGGCCAGATCGACACCAAGCAGCTCGCGGACAGCTTCACCGTGCTCGCCGAGACGTTCAAGGACTCGCCGGAACACGTCCGCGGCGCGCTGGACGGCCTGTCCGCGCTGTCCAAGACGATCTCCTCGCGCGACGAGCAGCTGGCGAAGCTGCTGGACAACACGAGGCAGATCACCAAGACGCTGTCCGACCGCAACGAGCAGTTCGAGAAGCTGCTGAGCGACGGCAACGTCCTGCTCGGCGAGCTGCGCAAGCGCCGTGACGCGATCCACGCGCTGCTCGTCGGCACCCAGAACCTGTCCCGCGAGTTGCAAGGGCTGGTCAACGACAACTCCGAGCAGCTCAAGCCGGCACTCCAGCAGTTGGAGCGGGTCACCACGATGTTGCAGCGCAACCAGGACAAGCTCGACCGCAGCCTCGGGCTGATGGCGCCGTTCTACCGGGTGTTCGCGAACACCCTGGGCAACGGGCGCTGGTTCGACACCTACATCTGCGGCCTGCTCCCGCCGTCGGTGAACCTCGGCGTCGTCGGGTTCAACGAGGAAGGCTGCCTGCCGCCGGGGGTGACCCGATGACCGCGACCACCAGGGTCGGCAAGGACATCGGCCGCGCGATCGCCATCGCGTGCGTCATCGCGCTGGTCGCGTCGTTCGCGATGTGGTGGATCTTCGCTGGCGCCAACAGCCGCAAGATCACCGCGCACTTCGCCGCGGCCGTCGGCGTGTACCCCGGCTCGGACGTGCGGGTGCTCGGCGTGCGGGTCGGCACGATCGAGGACGTCGTCCCCGAGGGCAAGACGGTCAAGGTCGTGTTCAGCGTCGACCGGTCGGTGCGGATCCCGTCGCAGGCGCAGGCCGTCGTCGTCGCGCCCAGCGTCGTCAGCGACCGGTACGTGCAGCTGGCCCCGGTCTACACCGGCGGGCCGACGATCGGCGACAACGCGGTGATCCCGCGCGAGCGCACCGCGACGCCGGTCGAGCTCGACGAGCTGTACGCGTCGCTGGACAAGCTGACCACCGCGCTCGGCCCGAACGGCGCCAACGCCGACGGTGCCCTCGCAGACCTGCTGAACTCGGCCGCCAAGAACCTCGACGGCAACGGCCAGGCGCTCAACGACACCATCAAGAACCTCGGCCAGGCGACGCGGACCCTGTCCGGGTCCAAGGAAGACCTGTTCGCCACTGTCGACAACCTGCAGAAGTTCACCGCGATGCTCGCGGCGAACGACAGTCAGGTGCGCGACTTCAACAACCAGCTCGCGACCGTCGCCGGGTTCCTCGCCGACGACCGCGAGGACCTGGGTGCCGCGCTGAAGGAGCTGGCCACCGCGCTCGGCGTGGTGCAGGGGTTCATCAAGGACAACCGCGACGTGCTCAAGTCGAACGTGGACAAGCTCGCGTCGATCACGCAGGTGCTGGTCAACCAGCGCGCCGCGCTCGCCGAGACGCTCGACGTCGCGCCGCTCGCGCTGGGCAACCTGCAGAACTCCTACAACGCGTCGTCCGGCACGCTCGACACGCGCGCGGACATCAACGAGCTCAACCAGCCGCCGATCGTGCTGATCTGCAAGCTCGTGCAGCAGGCGACGCCGAACAACGTGCCGCCGCTGCTCGCGCAGACCTGCCAGCAGCTGGAGCCGATCCTGAGCGGCAAGGACAAGCTGCCGACGCCGGCGCAGATCGTCGGTGACCTGTCCGCGGGCAAGGTTCCGCTGCCCCTTCCGCAGGCGGGGGTGCCGACCAAGTGAAGCGACTGATCGTTGTGCTCGCGCTGCTGGTGGCCGGATGCGGTTCCGGCGGGTTCGACGGCGTCTACAACATGCCGCTGCCCGGCGGCGCGGACGTCGGAGACGACCCGTACCGCGTCAAGGTGCGCTTCAAGGACGTGCTCGACCTCGTGCCGCAGGCCGGCGTGAAGGTCAACGACGTCCCCGTCGGCCGCGTCGAGCGGATCGACCTCGCGCCCGACGGCTGGACCGCCGAGGTCACCGTCCTGGTGAACGGCGACGTCAAGCTGCCGGCAAACGCTTTCGCCAAGCTGCGCCAGTCCGCGCTGCTCGGTGAGAAGTACGTCGAGCTCGGCAAGCCAAAGGACGCCGCGGGCGCGCTCGCGAACGACGCCGTCATCCCGGTCGAGCGGACCAACCGCAACCCCGAGGTCGAAGAGGTCTTCGGCGCGTTGTCGCTGCTCCTCAACGGTGGTGGCGTGGCGCAGCTGCAGAACATCACCAAGGAGCTGAACACCGCCCTCGACGGCAACGAGCAGGAGATCCGCTCGCTGCTCAAGAACCTCGACACGTTCGTCGGCGAGCTGGACGCGCACAAGGGCGAGATCGTCCGCGCGCTCGACGGCCTCAACCGGCTCGGCGGCACGCTCGCCGCGCAGAACCAGCAGCTCGGCACGGCCATCACGGACCTCGGTCCCGGTCTCGCGGTGCTGAGCGAGCAGCGCACGCAGCTCGTGACGCTGCTCCAGTCGCTCGACAAGCTGTCCGAGGTCGCGGTCGACACGGTCAACAAGAGCCGCGACGACCTGGTCGCGAACCTCAAGGCGCTGCGGCCGACGCTGCAGAAGCTCGCCGAGTCCGGGCAGAACCTGCCCAAGGCGTTCGAGCTGCTGCTGACCTACCCGTTCCCGGACGCCGCGGTCGACGGCATCAAGGGTGACTACACGAACCTCTACGCCGACCTCGACCTCAACCTCGGCACGGTGCTGGACAACCTGAGCCGGTCGAGGCAGTCGCCGCTGGACGGGATCCTGCCGCCCAGCACCCCGTTGCCGCTGCCGAACCTGCCCCTGCCCCTGCCCCTGCCGGGGCAGAACGGCAGCACCGGTCTCGGTGACGTGCTGGGCGGGCTGCTGGGAGGTGGCAAGAAGTGATCACGCGTGGGGTGAAGCTCCAGATCACCGCGTTCGTGCTGATCGCGCTGCTCGGCGTGAGCTACGTCAGCGCCAACTACGTGGGCCTGTTCCAGTCGTCGAAGTACACGGTGACGATGCAGCTCGCGGACTCCGGCGGCATCTTCTCCAACGCCGAGGTCACCTACCGCGGCGTCACCGTCGGCCGGGTCGGCCAGCTGCGGCTCACCGCCGACGGCATCGACGTCGACCTGGAGATCGACCCGGACGCGCCGCGCATCGCGAAGGACACCGAGGCCGTCGTCGCCAACCGGTCCGCGGTCGGCGAGCAGTTCGTCGATCTCAGGCCGCGCAGCGGTGACGGCCCGTACCTCGAGGCCGGGTCGGTGATCCCGCGCAGCGCGACGCGAACGCCGCCGCCCGTCGACAACCTGCTGACGAACCTGGACGCGTTCGCGAAGTCCGTGCCGACGGACTCGCTGAAGACCGTCGTCGACGAGCTGCACAACGCGTTCAACGGCACCGGTGGCGATCTCCAGGTGCTGCTGGACAACACCCAGGCGTTCACGCAGGCCGCGCGCGACCACCTGCCGCAGACCACCGCGCTGCTGCGCGACGGCAGGGTCGTGCTCACCACGCAGGCCGCTCAAGGCGGCGCGATCAGGTCGTTCAGCGCGGACCTCAAGCTCGTCGCCGAGCAGCTCAAGATGTCCGACGGCGACCTGCGCAGGCTGATCGCCGCGGTGCCGCCGGTGTCCGAGCAGGTGTCCGGCCTGCTGCGGGAGAGCGGCCCGAACCTGGGCGTGGTGTTCGCGAACCTGTTGACCACCTCGAACATCCTGGTCACCCGCCGCGATGGTCTGGAGCAGATCGCGGTGACGTACCCACTGGTCGTGGGTGGTGGCTTCACCGTCGCGCCCGGTGACGGCTCCGCCCACTTCGGCCTCGCGCTGAACGTGTTCGACCCGCCTCCGTGCACGGTCGGCTACGAGGGCACCCAGGTCCGTCACGGCACCGACACGTCGCCGGTGGCGCTGAACACGCAGGCCTACTGCGCGCTCGCGCGCGGAAGTGCGACCGCGGTCCGCGGCTCGCAGAACGCCCCGTACGGTGGCACGCCGTCGACCCCGGTCGGGAACGCCACGACCCAGCCGGGGCAGGAGCCTGCGCAGGCCGCCGAGCCCCCGCTGCTGACCACCTTCGGTCAGCTGCTGGGTCTGCCCAGCTAGTAGTTCTGCCCAGCTAGAGGAGCTTGTCTCGTGAACGTCCGACTCGCCACCACGATCGCCGCCGTACTGGCGGTGGTCGCGTTCGGGTACGCCGCGTGGGCCGGGGTGTCCTGGTACGGCAACGCGCACGGCGACACCGCCGGGTACGCAGGGCAGCGCGACGAAGCGCTGATGGCGGGCCAGGTGGGCATCAACAACTTCCTCACGCTCGACTACCGCAAGGTCGACGAGGACCTGAACCGCTGGCTGAGCTCGTCGACCGGTGAACTGCGGTCGGAGATCGACAAGGATCGCGAGTCGCGGAAGAAGCAGCTCGTCGACGCCAAGACCATCACGACTTCGAAGGTGCTCGGCGCGGCGGTGACCGAGCTGGACGACCGGTCCGGCAAGGCCAAGGTCATCGCCGTGGTGGAGAGCACCGTGACGCCGGAGGGCGGCGAGGCCGTCCGCAAGGTCAACCGGTACGTCACGGAGCTGACCCGCACCGAGGACGGCTGGAAGCTCAGCCAGCTCGGCCCGCTGCGGGCCGGCGGCGTCTGAGCGAAGCTTTCTTCACCGAGGATTGGAAACGCACGTGCCCCCCATCCGTCGTCGCCCCGTTCCCACGCCGCCCGCAGGCGGCCGCCCCAAGGTGGCCGGCCTGACCAAGCGTCCCGGTGGTGCGCCCGCAGAGCCCGAGGTCGCCGAGGTCGCCGAGCAGGCGCAGGTCGCCGAGCCGGTGGTCGAGGACGTCGTGGCCGAGGAGACGGAGCCGGTCGCCGTCGAGCAGGTCGAGGACGCCGCGGAGGAGACGACCGCCGACGAGTCCAGGCCGAACTGGGTGCTGCCCGCCGCGCTGGTCGTCGTCGCGCTGCTGCTCGTGGGGCTCGGCGTCTTCTTCCAGACGCGCGACAACGCGACCGTCGACATGGCGCTCGTGGACTCCGCGGCGACCGCCGAGGTCAACGGCCAGGTGCGCGAGGGGATCGAGAAGGCCTTCTCGTACAACTTCGCGGACGTCGACGCCACCGAGAAGGCGGCGAACGAGCTGCTCACGGGTGCCGCGAAGTGCCAGTACAACGCCGTGTTCGGACCGGTGAAGACGCTCGCGCCGCAGCAGAAGCTGGTCGTGACCGTGAAGGTCGTGGCGAGCGGCGTGACCACGCTCAGGGACGACCGCGCGAACGTGCTGGTCTTCGTCGACCAGGTCACGACCCGCACGACGGACAACCAGACCGGCGGCGGCACCGCGATGCTGCAGGCCAGCGCCCTGAAGTCCGACGGCCGCTGGAAGATCGACAACCTGGTGATGTTCGGTCAGACGGCTGAGCAGACCGAGCAGATGAGGCAGTGCAAGTAGGCGACACGCGTGACGTCGATCACACTTTCACGGCCTGAACTCGTGGCGCTCTGTACATCCGCTTGAAGAGCGCCAACCTTTCACCAAATCCGGCGCACTCGTGTTTCCGCAGGTCAAAACCCGTTACTCCTGGTAAACGAGGCTTCGTCCACAGGGGTGATCGGCGCGTGGCATCTTGACTGCGCGCTCATAGGGGGTCACTCTGTCGGTGAACACGAGAAAGGTCCTTCCAGGTGCCTCTCGACAGTCGCCGTGCGCGTGGCTAGACTGCCCCTTTGCGCTGCCCATTTTCCGCTTGCCCTTCGCCGAGAGCGTGGATAGCTGGGCATCGCCGCACCCTTGACAGCCGTGCTAGTTCGCTCTAGCCAGCTACCTGTCCCTGGAAGGACGCATCTTGGCGATCTCTCGCGCGACCAAGGCCACTGCTGCGACCAACTCCACGTCGGGGATCCCTGGAGCGCCCAAGCGGGTCTCGTTCGCGAAGATTCACGAGCCGCTGACGACGCCCAACCTGCTTGACCTGCAGATCCAGTCCTTTGAGTGGCTCACCGGCAACGAGGCGTGGTTCCAGCGCCGCGTCGACGCCGGCGACGAGGCTCCCACGAGTGGCCTCGAAGAGGTCCTCAACGAGATCTCGCCGATCGAGGATTTCTCCGGCTCCATGTCACTGTCCTTCTCCGACCCGCGCTTCGACGAGGTCAAGGCCTCGACCGAAGAGTGCAAGGACAAGGACATGACGTACGCGGCTCCGCTGTTCGTCACGGCCGAGTTCACCAACCACACCACTGGCGAGATCAAGAGCCAGACGGTGTTCATGGGTGACTTCCCGATGATGACGGACAAGGGAACGTTCATCATCAACGGCACCGAGCGGGTAGTGGTCTCCCAGCTCGTTCGTTCCCCCGGCGTCTACTACGACACCGCGGTGGACAAGACGACCGACAAGGACGTCTTCAGCGTCAAGATCATCCCGTCCCGGGGTGCCTGGCTGGAGTTCGACGTCGACAAGCGCGACACGGTTGGTGTCCGCATCGACCGCAAGCGCCGTCAGCCGGTCACCGTGCTGCTGAAGGCACTGGGCTGGACCACGGAGCAGATTCGCGAGCGATTCGCGTTCAGCGAGACGTTGCTGACGACGCTCGAGAAGGACCACACCGCAGGTACCGACGAGGCGTTGCTCGACATCTACCGCAAGCTGCGTCCGGGTGAGCCGCCGACGAAGGAGTCGGCGCAGGCCCTGCTGGAGAACCTGTTCTTCAAGGACAAGCGCTACGACCTCGCGAAGGTCGGCCGGTACAAGGTCAACAAGAAGCTCGGCCTGGGCATCGAGATCAACACCGGCGTGCTGACCGAGGACGACATCGTCACGACGATCGAGTACCTCGTTCGCCTGCACGCGGGTGAGACGTCGATGCAGCCGGGCGACATGGAGGTGCCGGTCGAGGTCGACGACATCGACCACTTCGGCAACCGCCGCCTGCGCACCGTCGGCGAGCTGATCCAGAACCAGATCCGGGTCGGCCTCTCCCGCATGGAGCGCGTGGTCCGCGAGCGGATGACCACCCAGGACGTCGAGGCGATCACGCCGCAGACCCTGATCAACATCCGCCCGGTCGTCGCCGCGATCAAGGAGTTCTTCGGAACCTCCCAGCTGTCGCAGTTCATGGACCAGACCAACCCCCTCGCGGGTCTGACCCACAAGCGCCGCCTGTCGGCGCTGGGTCCGGGTGGTCTGTCCCGTGAGCGGGCCGGCATGGAGGTCCGCGACGTCCACCCGTCGCACTACGGCCGCATGTGCCCGATCGAGACGCCGGAAGGCCCGAACATCGGCCTGATCGGTTCGCTCTCCTCCTACGCGCGGGTCAACCCGTTCGGCTTCATCGAGACGCCGTACCGCAAGGTCGTCGACGGCCGGGTCACCGACCAGATCGACTACCTGACGGCCGACGAAGAGGACCGTTACGTCAAGGCGCAGGCGAACTCGCCGACCGACCTCGACGGCAACTTCCTCGAGGAGAAGGTCCTCGTCCGCAAGAAGGGCGGCGAGGTCGAGTTCATCGTCCCGAACAACGTGGACTACATGGACGTCTCGCCGCGCCAGATGGTGTCGGCCGCGACCGCCATGATCCCGTTCCTCGAGCACGACGACGCGAACCGCGCTCTCATGGGTGCGAACATGCAGCGTCAGGCCGTGCCGCTGCTCCGCTCCGAGGCCCCGCTCGTGGGTACCGGCATGGAGCTGCGCGCCGCCGTCGACGCCGGTGACGTCGTCGTCGCCAAGAAGACGGGTGCGGTCGAGGAGGTCTCCGCCGACTACATCACGGTCATGGCGGACGACGGCTCGCGCCAGACCTACGGCCTGCACAAGTTCCGCCGGTCGAACCAGGGCACCTGCATCAACCAGAAGCCCATCGTCAACGAGGGCGACCGGATCGAGGTCGGTCAGGTTCTTGCCGACGGTCCTTGCACCGAGAACGCCGAGATGGCGCTCGGCAAGAACCTGCTCGTGGCGATCATGCCGTGGGAAGGCCACAACTACGAGGACGCGATCATCCTGTCGCAGCGCCTCGTGCAGGACGACGTTCTCACCTCGATCCACATCGAGGAGCACGAGATCGACGCCCGCGACACGAAGCTCGGCGCCGAGGAGATCACTCGGGACATCCCGAACGTCTCCGAAGAGGTGCTGGCGGACCTGGACGAGCGCGGCATCATCCGCATCGGTGCCGAGGTCCAGCCGGGCGACATCCTGGTCGGCAAGGTCACGCCCAAGGGCGAGACCGAGCTGACCCCGGAGGAGCGCCTGCTCCGCGCGATCTTCGGTGAGAAGGCGCGCGAGGTGCGCGACACCTCGCTGAAGGTGCCGCACGGCGAGTACGGCAAGGTCATCGGCATCCGCGTCTTCAGCCGCGAGGACGACGACGAGCTGCCTCCGGGCGTGAACGAGCTCGTCCGCGTCTACGTCGCCCAGAAGCGCAAGATCCAGGACGGCGACAAGCTCGCCGGCCGCCACGGCAACAAGGGCGTCATCGGCAAGATCCTCCCCGTCGAGGACATGCCGTTCCTCGAGGACGGCACGCCGGTCGACATCGTGCTGAACACGCACGGTGTGCCGCGTCGTATGAACATCGGCCAGGTGCTGGAGACCCACCTCGGGTGGATCGCCAAGCAGGGCTGGAGCATCAACGGCGACCCGGACTGGGCGAAGAACCTGCCCGAGGAGCTGTACGAGGTCGACCCCGGCACGAACACCGCGACCCCCGTCTTCGACGGTGCGCGCGAGGAGGAGATCACGGGCCTGCTGGGCTCGACGGTCCCGAACCGCGACGGCGAGCGGATGGTCAAGGAGAACGGCAAGGCGCAGCTCTTCGACGGGCGCAGCGGCGAGCCGTACCCCTTCCCGGTGTCGGTCGGCTACATGTACATCCTGAAGCTGCTGCACCTGGTCGACGACAAGATCCACGCGCGTTCGACCGGCCCGTACTCGATGATCACGCAGCAGCCGCTGGGTGGTAAGGCGCAGTTCGGTGGTCAGCGTTTCGGTGAGATGGAGTGCTGGGCGATGCAGGCGTACGGCGCCGCATACACCCTGCAGGAGCTGCTCACGATCAAGTCCGACGACGTGCTCGGCCGCGTGAAGGTCTACGAGGCCATCGTCAAGGGCGAGAACATCCCGGAACCCGGTATCCCGGAGTCCTTCAAGGTGCTGCTCAAGGAGCTGCAGTCGCTGTGCCTCAACGTCGAGGTGCTGTCTTCGGACGGCGCTGCGATCGAGATGCGCGACGGCGACGATGAGGACCTGGAGCGTGCGGCCGCGAACCTCGGCATCAACCTGTCGAGGTCCGAGTCGCCCTCTGTCGACGACGTCGTCAACTAGGTCTCGCCGGTCACCGGGGGTGCCTCCCGCGCCCCTGGTGACCACTCCACCAGCTCTTTAGCCACCGATCTAAAAAGGGGAAGAGAGTAGACGTGCTCGACGTCAACTTCTTCGATGAGCTCCGCATCGGTCTCGCGACCGCGGATGACATCCGTCAGTGGTCCTTCGGCGAGGTCAAGAAGCCCGAGACCATCAACTACCGCACGCTCAAGCCTGAGAAGGACGGCTTGTTCTGCGAGAAGATCTTCGGTCCCACCAGGGACTGGGAGTGCTACTGCGGCAAGTACAAGCGCGTGCGCTTCAAGGGCATCATCTGTGAGCGCTGCGGCGTCGAGGTGACGCGTGCGAAGGTGCGCCGCGAGCGGATGGGCCACATCGAGCTCGCCGCGCCGGTCACGCACATCTGGTACTTCAAGGGTGTTCCCAGCCGGTTGGGCTACCTGCTCGACCTGGCCCCCAAGGACCTCGAGAAGATCATTTACTTCGCTGCCTACGTCATCGTGGGCGTCAACACCGAGCTGCGTCACAACGACCTGCCCACGCTGGACAGCGAGATGCAGGTCGAGCGCAAGCGCGTCGAGAACAAGCGCGACGCCGACGTCGAGGCCCGTGCGCAGAAGCTCGAGGCCGACCTCGCCGAGCTGGAGGCGGAGGGCGCCAAGTCCGACGTCCGCCGCAAGGTGAAGGAGGGCGGCGAGCGCGAGATGCGCCAGCTCCGCGACCGCGCCCAGCGTGAGCTGGACCGGCTCGACGAGATCTGGAGCACCCTCACCAAGCTCGAGAAGGGCCAGCTCATCGCCGATGAGCTGCTCTACCGCGAGCTGTACGACCGCTACGGCGACTACTTCGAGGGCGCCATGGGCGCCGAGGCCATCCAGAAGCTCCTGGGTGACTACGACGTCGACGCCGAGGCCGACATCCTGCGCGAGACGATCCGCAGCGGTAAGGGCCAGAAGAAGCTGCGCGCGCTCAAGCGCCTCAAGGTCGTTGCCGCCTTCCAGGCGACCCGCAACAACCCGCAGGGCATGGTGCTCGACTGCGTTCCGGTCATCCCGCCGGACCTGCGTCCGATGGTGCAGCTGGACGGTGGCCGCTTCGCGACCTCCGACCTGAACGACCTGTACCGCCGCGTGATCAACCGCAACAACCGCCTCAAGCGACTGATCGACCTCGGCGCGCCCGAGATCATCGTCAACAACGAGAAGCGGATGCTGCAGGAGGCCGTCGACGCGCTGTTCGACAACGGCCGCCGCGGTCGCCCGGTGACGGGTCCGGGTAACCGGCCGTTGAAGTCGCTGTCCGACCTGCTGAAGGGCAAGCAGGGCCGGTTCCGCCAGAACCTGCTCGGCAAGCGCGTCGACTACTCCGGCCGTTCGGTCATCGTGGTCGGCCCGCAGCTCAAGCTGCACCAGTGCGGTCTGCCCAAGCAGATGGCGCTGGAGCTCTTCAAGCCGTTCGTGATGAAGCGGCTGGTCGACCTCAACCACGCGCAGAACATCAAGTCCGCCAAGCGGATGGTCGAGCGTGCGCGCCCGGCCGTGTGGGACGTGCTGGAAGAGGTCATCACCGAGCACCCCGTGCTGCTGAACCGCGCACCCACGCTGCACCGTCTGGGCATCCAGGCGTTCGAGCCGCAGCTGGTCGAGGGCAAGGCCATCCAGCTGCACCCGCTCGTCTGTGAGGCGTTCAACGCCGACTTCGACGGTGACCAGATGGCAGTCCACCTGCCGCTGTCCGCCGAGGCGCAGGCCGAGGCTCGTGTGCTGATGCTGTCCTCGAACAACATCCTGTCCCCGGCGTCCGGCAAGCCGCTGGCCATGCCGCGTCTGGACATGGTGACGGGTCTGTACCACCTCACTCGGCACAAGGAGAACGACCTCGGCGAAGGCCAGGCCTACTCCTCGCCGGCCGAGGCGCTCATGGCGTTCGACCGCAAGGTCCTGGGCCTGCAGTCGATGGTCAAGATCCGCGTCACGGACAAGAACCCGCCGAAGGGTGAAGAGCCCGAGGGCTGGGAGCCCGGTCAGGCGTGGCTCGCGCACACGACCCTGGGTCGCGTGCTGTTCAACGAGATCCTTCCGCAGGACTACGCCTTCATCAACGAGGTCATGCCCAAGAAGCGGCAGGCCGTGATCATCAACGACCTCGCCGAGCGGTACCCGATGGTCACCGTCGCCCGGACGCTGGACAAGCTGAAGGACGCCGGTTTCTACTGGGCCACCCGTTCCGGCGTGACCGTCGCGATCTCGGACGTGCTCGTCCCGGAGGCCAAGCAGGGCATCCTCGAGGAGCACGAGAAGCTCGCGGACGCCGTTGAGAAGCGCTACCAGCGCGGTCAGCTCTCCAACACGGAGCGCAACAACGAGCTGGTCAAGGTGTGGACCAAGGCCACCGAAGAGGTCGCCGAGGTCATGGAGGCCAACTTCCCCGAGGACAACCCGATCCGCATGATCGTGAAGTCCGGCGCGGCTGGCAACATGACCCAGGTCCGCTCCCTCGCGGGTATGCGTGGTCTGGTGACCAACCCGAAGGGTGAGTACATCCCGCGGCCGATCAAGCACTCGTTCCGCGAGGGCCTGTCGGTGCTGGAGTACTTCATCGCGACCCACGGTGCCCGCAAGGGTCTGGCCGACACCGCGCTTCGTACCGCCGACTCGGGTTACCTGACCCGTCGTCTGGTGGACGTCTCGCAGGACGTCATCATCCGCGAGGTCGACTGCGGCACCACGCGCGGCGTGAACATGACGGTCGGCGAGCAGTACGGCGACAAGGTCGGCCTGCACGAGTTCGCGCAGACCTCGGTCTACGCCCGGACCGTGGCGGACGACATCCTGGACGCGCAGGGCAACCTGGTCCTCAACCGCGGCGACGACCTGGGCGACCCCGCCCTGGAGCGCCTCGTCGAGGCCGGCGTCATCCGCGTCAAGGTCCGCTCGGTGCTGACCTGCGAGTCCGCCGTCGGTGTGTGTGCGTCGTGCTACGGCCGTTCGATGGCGACCGGCCAGCTGGTCGACGTCGGCGAGGCCGTCGGCATCGTCGCCGCCCAGTCGATCGGTGAGCCCGGTACGCAGCTGACGATGCGCACGTTCCACCAGGGTGGTGTGGCCGGTGACGACATCACGACCGGTCTGCCCCGTGTCCAGGAGCTCTTCGAGGCTCGTGTGCCGAAGGGCAAGGCGCCCATCGCGGACGTCGACGGCCGGGTGCGCATCGAGGACGGCGACCGCTTCTGGAAGATCACGCTCATCCCGGACGACGGTTCCGAGGAGATCGTGTTCGAGAAGCTGTCGAAGCGTCAGCGACTCGCCAACACCACCACCGGCCCGCTGCAGGACGGCGACCACGTGTCCGTCGGCCAGCAGCTGCTGGAAGGTACTCCTGACCCGCACGAGGTCCTGCGTGTCATGGGCCCGCGCGAGGCGCAGCTGCACCTCGTGCAGGAAGTCCAGAAGGTGTACCGCGCCCAGGGTGTGGCCATCCACGACAAGCACATCGAGGTCATCGTCCGGCAGATGCTCCGCCGGGTCACGATCATCGACTCGGGCGCCACGGAGTTCCTCCCCGGCTCCCTCGTCGAGCGGTCGGACTTCGAGTCGGGCAACCGCGCCGTCGTCGCCGAGGGCGGCGAGCCCGCGGCCGGCCGTCCGGTGCTGATGGGTATCACGAAGGCGTCGCTGGCCACCGACTCGTGGCTGTCCGCCGCCTCCTTCCAGGAGACCACGCGTGTCCTGACCGACGCCGCCATCAACGGCCGGTCCGACAAGCTGATCGGCCTGAAGGAGAACGTGATCATCGGTAAGTTGATCCCGGCTGGTACGGGCATCAACCGGTACCGCAACATCCAGGTCCAGCCGACCGAGGAAGCGCGCGCCGCGGCGTACGCCATCCCCTCGTACGACGACGGGTACTACACGCCCGACGTCTTCGGCACCGGCACTGGTGCTGCCGTCCCGCTGGACGACTACGACTTCGGTCGCGACTACCGTTGATTGTTGGGTAGTTGAAACGGCCCCCGGAGCCTCCCGCTCCGGGGGCCGTTTCGTTTGTGCTTGGGGTTTTCGTGGTGGGGTGGGGAGGTCCTCGCTGATCACCTCACGGTCGCCCGATTTCTGAGTCCCCGTCAAGGCGAAAAGCGTGCCTTGACGGGGACTCAGAAATCGGGCAAGGCTGCGCCTGATCAGCGAGGACCTCCCCACCCCCGGCCCTTCGGATGCTTGGGATCATTTGGCTGCCGGTTTGGGCTCGGGGGCCGCGCCCGGTTGGCAGTGCGTGGGTTGGGAGTGCGGCGGGCGCTCTTTATCTTTTGGTATCTGCCGGTTTTCGCTGTGCTCTCTTGGTTCGTGCCGGTTTCGTCGGGCTCTTTGGTTCGTGCCGGTTGGTTCGTGCTCTCTTGGCGTCTGCCGGTTTCGATGTGCACGCCTTCGCTTCTGCGGGCGCGGAATTGTCGGTGCGGGCTGGGAGCATGGAATCGGGGGGTTCTCACGTGCGGGGGACGCCTGCGTGAGCGCGGCCAGCCCAGGTTCGAGTCGCGCAGTGTGGCTCGGCGAGCCCACGTCAGGCGGCCAGCCCGGCTGCTGCGCCCATGCGCTCGACTCGACGCTCCGGCCTGAATGAGCCCGCGCCTCGGCCTCGGCGAGCACACCTCGGCCAGCCATGCCTCAGCGAGCACACCTCGGCCAACTAGGCGTCGGCGAGCACCTGCGGCCAACCACGCGCAGCCCGGCGGGCTGGCGTGGGTGTGCGGGGCGCGGTGGTTTCCACCTGGGAGCAGCACCCCCTGCGGTGCGAGGCTTAGAGCGGTGGCGGTGCGGTGTCCGAGAAGCGGCGGCGGGGCCGTCAGTCCGGGTAGCGGCGGCGGGCGCGGGCCAGTGCGCGGGCGCGGGCGACGAGGTCGTCGACCAGGTCGGCATCGGCCAGTGGTGGGGCGCCGAGATCGGAGCAGCACGGGGGCTTGGTGCGCTTCTCAGAGAGCTTCGGGCGCACACCGGCCATCTCGTAGAGCACGTCGTAGAGGTTGCGGCCGGGGTCGTCGTCGTGGGGGCCGACGAGAAGGACCCAGACGACGTCGGGGGAGGGGAAGGCGACCACCACGCGGTCAGGGCCGCGCAGGTGCTTCACGCAGAGGCGGGGTAGGGGTTCCGGGCCGGTCACGCGGTAGCCGAGTGCGGCGCAGCCGGAGTGGGCCAGCTCGTCCAGGAAGCGCTCGTAGGAGACGCGGGCGCGGCCGCGGAGGCCTGCGGCCTGGGAGCTGGCGGTGTGGGTTTCTACGACTTGGATCAAGCTGAGCGGACCACGCGTCCTTTGCCGCTGCGCATTTCGTCTAGCGAGGTGGCCAGGTCTGGGCGGTCCAGCAGGGACTGGTCGCTCAGGCGGCGGTGGACCTCGTCCAGCAGGCCGCGGTTCTTGCCCGCGCGGCGCAGGTCTGACACCAGGTGAAGCACCTCGTGGAGGCGCACGGTGTCGAGGAGCATTCGGGGTTCTTGGCTGTGGATCTGGAGCACGCCCTCGCGCGCCCACGCTTTCACGGTCTTCTCGGTCAGGTCTAGCAACTCGCTCGCCACGACTGGGCGCACCGGTGGGGCTTGGCTGAGGGTGCGCTTCACGACGCCGACCAGCTTCTGGCGGCGTTCGTCGTCTGCGGCCATCGACGAAGCTACTTCCTCGATCTCCTCGATCGCGGAGAACAGATCACGGATCTGCGCGGCCTCGGTTGCAACGGACATGACTCCTCCTCCCGCTGACTACCGATTATCACCCTGTTTTTCGGTAGTAGTCAACGTGAGGTGCCCCGGAGCAGGGATCCGGGGCCAACCGTCACGAGGAGAAGAACAGTCCGCCGAGACCGCGGTGCTTGCGGTGGCCGTAGTGGCCGCCGTAGACCACGGGCGGCGGTGCGGCGCCCCACGCGGGCTGGGCCGGGTAGTGGGCAGCGGGCGGCGGCGCCGGCGCGGGCGGCGGGGCCTGCATCTGGGCCTCGAGGCGGGTGATGGACTCCAGCTCGCCGTAGTCGAGGAAGACCCCGCGGCAGCCGTCGCACTGCTCGATGTGAACGCCCATGCGGTCGAACGTGCGCATGTTCGCATGACACTTAGGACACTGCATCGTGTGAGCCTCCTGAAAGGGACCGGACAAAAACGATATTAGCCGTGTGCCATGTGTTCGTGCGTCGAGACGATCCGGTCACACGCCTCGACCAGGGCATCTTGCGCTTCCGTCCGCATGACGATCGCCCGTGCGGCCATCTGGACGACGAACGCACGAGCTGGGACGTCCAGGACCGCCCATGGTTCCCCCGGCAGGCCGGTTCCGCCCGCTGAGAGGTACGCGTCCAGGAACCGCGTCCACAGATCACCCGGCAGGATGCCCGCCGCGAACAGCGCCGCGGGCCGCGCCAGGTCCCACGCGGGCGCGCCGACGCCCAGGTCGTCGACGTCGATGAGCAGCCACTCGCCCCGGTGCACCAGCTGGCCCAGGTGGTAGTCGCCGTGGATCAGCGCGCGACCGGGCAGGTCGAGCGGGGGCAGCGTGGCGAACGCGCGCAGCACCACGTCCGCGCCCGGCGCGTCGGGTGGCAGCTCGTGCACCGCACGCAGGATGCGGTCCGGGGCCGTCGACACCGGGCCGTCGCACGGCGTCGCGTGCAGCCTCGCCAGCAGCGCCGCGCTCTCCTCCCACGGCGCCGCGTCGGGGTCGGCCTGGCTCACCGGCGTGCCGTGCGGCCACACCGTCACCAGCCGGTCGCCGACGCGCACCGGCGAGGGTGCGATCGGCGGCAGCATCACGCCGGGCAACGAACCGGCGATGCGCATGCGCTCGGTCAGCGGGCCCGCGTCCGTGCCGAGCGCGTGCGCCTTGGCCACCACGTCGCCGACCCGCACGACCACCACGTCGTCGTGGGTGCCCAGCACCTCCGGCTCGGCGTCCGAACCGGTCAGCGCGGCCATCGCGGCGACGAGGTCGCTCATCTGCTGATGCAGATCGTCAGCGCGGGCCGCGAGTACTCCCGCGTGTCATCGCCCGCGCCGCACAGCTTGGCGTCGAACTGCCCGTTCACGACCTTGCTGACCCGCCTGGACGTGCCGCCGCACTGCGCGCGCACGTACGACTCGCCGACCGCGTTCAGGCACTCGCCTTCCTTGACGTTGAGCACGAAGCACTTCCGCGTCCGGCGTTCCGTCTTGCGGTTGCGGATGGACGTGTCCTCCACGTAGTCGCCGCGCGGGCACGCCGGGCTGCGGCCGCTCACCGTGTCGACGAGCTTGTACATCGCGTCCGGGGACGAGCAGTCCACCAGCGCGATCTCGCTCCGGTTGCGCGCCATGTCGGTGTACTTGCCGCACTCGCCGATGTTGCCCGGTGTGCTGGTGCACCCGGCCAGCGCCATGCCCAAGACCGCTACCGCCGCGACGCCGCCGATCCTCACCATGCGGATGGTCTTAGCAGGCTCGGGCACCTGTTCGCTCACGGACACGGGACCTCTCGCTCAGATGGACAGCTTGCGGTCGACTTCGGACGCGTCCGGCGGGTCGTCGGTCATCATGCCGATGACGTCCTTGCCGCCGCTCTTCGCGCTGTCGGCCAGGCTCGTGCCCGCGTTGCTGAGCGCGTCCTTGCCGAACTGCTTCGCCGCCGGACCCCAGCCGGGCGTCTTGTTCCACGCGGCCATGGCGTCCTTGCCGGCGAACTTCCCGGCGGTGGTGCGCCACCACTTCGGACCGGCCAGCCGCCCGCTGAGGACCTTGAACACCTTGCTGATCTTCTGCAGGATGCCGGTCACCTTCTGGACGACGGTGGCGACCCGCGACGTGGCGACGCCGACCTCGACGGTCGTCGCGCCCGCGGCCGCGACCTCGGAGGCACCGCACGTCGGGATCGCCGCCGCCTGCGCGGCCAGCCAGGTGATGATCAGCCACTCGATCAGCGACGCGATGAGGCCCATCACGAGGTCGTAGGCGGCCTTCATGAGCGCCTTGCTGCCGTTGAGCAGCGCGACGATGCTCTCCGCCTCGCCGCCGGTCTCGACGATGCCCTCGGCGAACTCGCTCAACCGCTCCCTGCTGGCACCGGACGCCTCGCCGTGCCACGACTGGAGACCGGTCTCCACCGTGCCGGCGAACTGCTCGCCCATGCCCTTGAGGTCCTTCGCGACCTGCTCGAACTTCTCGGCCGCGTTGCCCAGCTGCTCCTCGTCGCCGGTGACGAGCTTCAGCGCGTCGTCCAGCGGCTTGATCAGGTCGATGAGGAACCCGAGCCCGAACGTGAGCAGGGTGTGCAGCGGGTCGGTGATCATGCCCGCGATCGGCAGCTCCGACACGAAGCCCTGGATGTCGCCGACGGCCTCCTGCACGTCGGCCGGGTTGCCGCTGGTGAGGTTGCCGAGCGCCTTCCACGCCTTCGCGCCGTCCTCGTAGAGACCGCTCTCCTTGAGAGTGCCGACGACGCCCTCGCCCTTGAGGAAGCCGTCGCCGCCGTCCTCGCTGGTCCAGTAGTTGTCGTCCCGCGCCTCGTCGGCGTTGTTGACCTTCTTCTCGTCCTCGTCCGCCACGTCAGCCACTCACCCTCGGCGGCGCCGCGGCCGAGCTCAGCCGGTCGCCGATCTGGTCGAGCGCGGTCTTCATCGCGTCGTCGACGTTCAGGTAGTGCTCACCGCTGAGCGAGAGCTTGTCGCCGACCTCGCCCATCTTCTCGATCATCTTGTCCATGTGGTCCATGAAGGCGGTGGTCAGCTCCACGTAGTCGGAGTACGTGAGCGCCTGGCCCAGCAGCCCCCAGGACTGCTCGGGCACGATGGCGGACTCGGCGGCGGCCTTGATCTTCTCGGCCTGGTCCGCGAGCCCGCTCACCTCCTTGCCGCACGTCATGATCTCTTGTGCGTTCACACCGAAAGTCATCGCAGTTCTCCCCAGTCAGCGCAGGATCGAGCCGAAGCCCTCGTCGTCGTCATCCACCCTCGGCGGCGGACCCGGCCGCTGCGGACGCGGTGCGGGCGGCGGAGGTGGCGGCTGCATCCGCGGCGGCGCCTGAGGCGGGTGCTGCGGGTGCTGGGACCGGGCCTGCTGGAGGAACGAGCCGTTCGCCTGCGGCGGCGGGGGAGGCGGCAACTCGGGCGCCGGGCCGAAGATCTCTTCCTGGACCTTGTTGACCCGCGCGGCGATGTCGATCTGGTCGCCGGTGAACCGCTGCACGATCTCCGCGGACTGCCGGGCCGACTGCGCGACGGCCAGCTGCAGCGTCGTCATCACCGAGCGGCCGAGCGCCTGTGGCGAAAGTCGCATCGCCTCGGGGCGGAACTCGACGTTCAGGATCGACCCGCCGGGCCCCGCGACGACCGTCACAGCTCTGTCGGGCGACGAGGCCGCCGCTCGCAGCTGCGCCATCTCTTCTTTCATGTTCTGATAACCGGCGAGGCGCTGTTCGGCCTTGCGACCGGCCTCCTCGACGGCTTCCACGCGTGGGTCGGACAACAGGTGCACCTTTGGTCGATCTTGGTCTGGCCGCACCTGTGTACTGCATCCGGCGGTGTGGTACCCCCGTTTTGACCCAGGTAGACGTGGACGGGTATCTTTGCTACTCGTGCCCGACCCATGTCGGGCCGCTCCGCGTGCCCGTGCGCCCGCATCAGGTGTTCACGAGACAGCGGTGTCCTCCACTCGCAGGGACATGAAGGTGTTTCTTGCGGACCTTGGGAACGGGCGACACGCCCGACCTCGGGTGCAGAGAGGGATCAGGAAACACAGGCCCGCCACCAGGCGGGTCGCCAGACGGAAGAAGCAGCCGGCGAATGCCAACGATCCAGCAGCTGGTCCGAAAGGGCCGCCAGGACAAGGTGGCCAAGCAGAAGACGGCGGCCCTCAAGGGGTCCCCGCAGCGGCGCGGTGTCTGCACCCGCGTCTACACCACCACGCCCAAGAAGCCGAACTCCGCACTGCGCAAGGTCGCTCGCGTGAAGCTGACCAGCGGCATCGAGGTCACGGCCTACATCCCCGGTGAGGGCCACAACCTCCAGGAGCACTCGATGGTGCTCGTGCGCGGCGGTCGTGTGAAGGACCTGCCGGGTGTTCGCTACAAGATCATCCGCGGCTCTCTCGACACCCAGGGCGTCAAGAACCGCAAGCAGGCTCGCAGCCGCTACGGCGCGAAGAAGGAGAAGAGCTGATGCCCCGCAAGGGACCGGCCCCGAAGCGGCCGCTTATCTCCGACCCGGTCTACAGCTCGCCGCTCGTGACCCAGCTCATCAACAAGGTGCTGGTCGACGGTAAGCGCTCCGTGGCGGAGAAGATCGTTTACGAAGCCCTCGAGGGTGCTCGCGAGAAGACCGGCACCGACCCGGTCGTCACGCTGAAGCGCGCGCTGGACAACGTGAAGCCGTCGCTCGAGGTCAAGAGCCGCCGCGTCGGTGGTGCGACCTACCAGGTGCCGATCGAGGTGAAGCCCGGCCGTGCCACCACGCTGGCGCTGCGCTGGCTGATCACCTTCTCCCGGCAGCGCCGTGAGAAGACCATGGTCGAGCGTCTGATGAACGAGCTGCTCGACGCGAGCAACGGCCTCGGCGCGAGCGTCAAGCGTCGCGAGGACACGCACAAGATGGCCGAGTCGAACAAGGCCTTCGCCCACTACCGCTGGTGATCTGACGCCCGGCCTGGACACAGGCCGGGCTCTCCCAGCCCTAGTGAGCCAGCCACCAGCTAGCTCAAGACAGGGGAAAGACCCGTGGCACAGGACGTGCTCACTGATCTTGCCAAGGTCCGCAACATCGGGATCATGGCCCACATCGACGCGGGCAAGACCACGACGACTGAGCGGATCCTCTTCTACACGGGGATCAGCTACAAGATCGGCGAGGTCCACGACGGCGCTGCCGTGATGGACTGGATGGAGCAGGAGCAGGAGCGCGGCATCACGATCACGTCGGCCGCGACGACCTGCTTCTGGAAGAACCACCAGATCAACATCATCGACACGCCCGGCCACGTCGACTTCACCGTCGAGGTCGAGCGCAACCTGCGCGTCCTCGACGGCGCCGTCGCCGTTTTCGACGGCAAGGAGGGCGTCGAGCCCCAGTCCGAGCAGGTCTGGCGGCAGGCGACCAAGTACGACGTCCCGCGCATCTGCTTCGTCAACAAGATGGACAAGCTCGGCGCGGACTTCTACTTCACCGTGCGGACGATCTCCGAGCGCCTCGGCGCGAAGCCGCTCCCGATCCAGATCCCGATCGGCTCGGAGAGCGACTTCATCGGTTGCGTCGACCTGGTCGAGATGCGTGCTCTCACGTGGCGCGGCGAGGTCCAGAAGGGTGAGGACTACACGGTCGAGGAGATCCCGGCCGACCTCGCCGACAAGGCCGCCGAGTACCGCGAGGCGCTCCTCGAGGCTGTCGCCGAGACCGACGACACCCTCATGGAGAAGTTCCTCGAGGAAGGCGACCTGACCGTCGCCGAGATCAAGGCCGGTCTGCGCAAGATCGTCGCCGAGGGCACCGCGTACCCGATCCTGTGCGGCTCCGCGTTCAAGAACAAGGGCGTCCAGCCCATGCTCGACGCGGTCATCGACTACCTGCCGGCGCCGCTCGACCTGCCGCCGGTCGAGGGCACGCTGCAGGACGGCGAGACGCCGGCCTTCCGCGCGCCCAAGATGGACGAGCCGTTCTCCGCGCTCGCCTTCAAGATCGCGTCGCACCCGTTCTTCGGCAAGCTGACCTACATCCGGGTCTACTCGGGTCGCATCGACTCGGGCACCCAGGTCATCAACGCGACGAAGGACCGCAAGGAGCGCATCGGGAAGATCTTCCAGATGCACGCCAACAAGGAGAACCCGGTCACCGAGGCCATCGCGGGCCACATCTACGCCGTGATCGGTCTCAAGGACACCACGACCGGTGAGACCTTGTGCGACCCGCAGCACCCGATCGTGCTCGAGTCGATGACCTTCCCCGAGCCCGTCATCCAGGTGGCCATCGAGCCCAAGACGAAGGCGGACCAGGAGAAGCTGGGCACCGCGATCCAGAAGCTCGCCGAGGAGGACCCGACGTTCCGGGTCAACCTCGACGAGGAGACCGGCCAGACGATCATCGCCGGCATGGGCGAGCTCCACCTGGACATCCTGGTGGACCGCATGCGCCGCGAGTTCAAGGTCGAGGCCAACATCGGCAAGCCTCAGGTGGCGTACCGGGAGACCATCCGCAAGGCGGTGGAGAAGTACTCCTACACCCACAAGAAGCAGACCGGTGGCTCCGGCCAGTTCGCGAAGGTGCTCGTCACCGTCGAGCCGCTGCCGAAGACCGAGGACGGCGCTCTCTACGAGTTCGTCAACGGCGTCACCGGTGGTCGCATCCCGAGGGAGTACATCCCGTCGGTCGACGCCGGTGCCCAGGACGCGATGCAGTACGGCGTGCTGGCGGGCTACCCGCTCGTCGGTGTCAAGGTCACGCTGCTCGATGGCGCCTACCACGAGGTCGACTCGTCGGAGATGGCGTTCAAGATCGCCGGTTCCATGGCGCTGAAGGAAGCTGCTCGTCTGGCTTCCCCGGCGATCCTCGAGCCGATCATGGCCGTCGAGGTCACGACGCCCGAGGACTACATGGGTGAAGTGATCGGCGACCTGAACTCCCGCCGTGGCCAGATCCAGGCCATGGAGGAGCGCAGCGGTACCCGTGTCGTCAAGGCGCTGGTCCCGCTGTCGGAAATGTTCGGGTACGTGGGTGACCTGCGGTCGAAGACCCAGGGTCGCGCCAACTACTCGATGGTGTTCGACTCCTACGCCGAGGTTCCCGCGAACGTCGCGAAGGAGATCATCGCGAAGGCGACTGGGGAGTAACCCCACACCGGAGCACCGCAGTTCCACCGCGGGCTCTCCGGGGGTTCTCCCTGGGGTCCGCACTTTCCGACCCTGACGTGTAGTCCGGCGGGTGACCACTCGCCCGCCGGACCAGCAAAAAGAAGTCCAGGAGGACAATCCAGTGGCGAAGGCGAAGTTCGAGCGGACGAAGCCGCACGTCAACATCGGCACCATCGGTCACATCGACCATGGCAAGACCACGCTGACCGCGGCGATCTCCAAGGTTCTGCACGACGCGTACCCCGATGTGAACGCTTCGTTCGCGTTCGACCAGATCGACAAGGCGCCGGAAGAGAAGCAGCGCGGCATCACGATCTCGATCGCGCACATCGAGTACCAGACGGAGAACCGTCACTACGCGCACGTTGACTGCCCCGGTCACGCCGACTACATCAAGAACATGATCACCGGTGCGGCGCAGATGGACGGCGCCATCCTGGTGGTCGCGGCGACCGACGGTCCGATGCCGCAGACGAAGGAGCACGTCCTCCTGGCCCGCCAGGTCGGCGTCCCCTACATCGTTGTCGCCCTGAACAAGGCCGACATGGTGGACGACGAGGAGATCCTGGAGCTCGTCGAGCTCGAGGTCCGCGAGCTGCTCTCCGAGTACGAGTTCCCCGGCGACGACCTCCCCGTCGTCCGCGTCTCCGCGCTGAAGGCGCTGGAGGGCGACGAGACCTGGGGCAAGTCGGTTCTCGAGCTCATGGCGGCCGTTGACTCGGCCATCCCGGAGCCGGAGCGCGACACCGAGAAGGCCTTCCTCATGCCCGTCGAGGACGTCTTCACGATCACCGGCCGCGGCACCGTGGTGACCGGTCGCATCGAGCGCGGCATCGTCAAGGTCAACGAAGAGGTCGAGATCGTCGGCATCAAGGAGACCTCGAAGAAGACGACGGTCACCTCGATCGAGATGTTCAAGAAGTTCCTCGACGAGGGCCGCGCGGGCGACAACGCCGCCCTGCTGCTCCGTGGCATCAAGCGCGAGGAGGTGGAGCGCGGCATGGTCATCGTCAAGCCGGGCACCACGACCCCGCACACCGAGTTCACGGCGCAGGTCTACATCCTGTCCAAGGACGAGGGTGGCCGCCACACGCCGTTCTTCAACAACTACCGTCCCCAGTTCTACTTCCGGACGACGGACGTGACCGGCGTTGTGACGCTGCCCGAGGGCACCGAGATGGTCATGCCGGGTGACACCACCGGTATGGACGTCAAGCTGATCCAGCCGATCGCCATGGACGAGGGCCTCCGCTTCGCGATCCGCGAGGGTGGCCGCACGGTCGGCGCCGGCTCGGTCACCAAGATCATCAAGTGATCTAGCTCTAACTTTTCCACCCCGATTTGGAGCGCCACACACGCGTGTGGCATCCTTAACGGGTTGCTCGACGGGGCGGCCGATTCAGTACCACCGATTCGGCCGCCCCGCTACGAGCGGTCCGCGCCCTGTTAGTGAACGTCCCGTTTGCGGGCGGGCATCAGGGTGCAAGGGCAATTAGAACGGCCCATCCCACCGGGGAAACCTTGAGTGGGACCGGTATGTGCATCGGGCGCGACACGCCCGACCGCGTGGACCGGGCACCGTGACACTTAAACAGGGGCGGAGCGCGCCAGAGACCGGCAGGTCTCATCCAGGCACCGCACCGCAGCGGTACGAGAAGCAGAGGAACGGCAAGCCACTATGGCGGGACAAAAGATCCGCATCCGGCTCAAGGCCTACGACCACGAGGCGATCGACGCGTCCGCGCGCAAGATCGTTGAGACCGTGACGCGCACCGGCGCTCGGGTTGTCGGGCCTGTGCCGCTGCCCACCGAGAAAAACGTGTACTGCGTCATCCGCTCGCCGCACAAGTACAAGGACTCGCGCGAGCACTTCGAGATGCGTACGCACAAGCGGCTGATCGACATCCTCGACCCGACGCCGAAGACGGTTGACGCGCTCATGCGCATCGACCTGCCGGCCAGCGTCGACGTCAACATCCAGTAAGCGTTGGGCGCGGAGAGTAACGAGACCTATGTCTGACAGGCAGATCAAGGGCATCCTGGGCACCAAGCTCGGCATGACTCAGGTCTTCGACGAGAACAACCGGATCGTTCCGGTCACCGTCGTGAGGGCTGAGCCGAACGTCGTCACCCAGGTTCGCACCACCGAGAAGGACGGCTACGCGGCCGTGCAGCTGGCGTACGGCGCCATTGACCCTCGTAAGGTCAACAAGCCCGTCGCCGGTCACTTCACCAAGGCAGGCGTCACGCCTCGCCGTCACCTGGTGGAGCTGCGCACGCTGAACGCGAGCGAGTACACGGTCGGCCAGGAGATCACCGCTGAGGTGTTCGAGGCCGGCGCTGTTGTCGACATCACCGGCACCAGCAAGGGCAAGGGCACCGCGGGCGTCATGAAGCGCCACGGCTTCCACGGTCTCGGCGCGAGCCACGGCACCCAGCGCAAGCACCGCTCGCCGGGTTCCATCGGCGGCTGCGCCACGCCGGGCCGGGTCTTCAAGGGCCTGCGCATGGCGGGCCGCATGGGCCACGTGCGTGTCACGACCCAGAACCTGAAGGTGCACAAGATCGACGCCGAGGCCGGCCTGCTGCTCATCAAGGGCGCTGTTCCCGGTCCCAAGGGCGGTCTGGTGTTCGTCAAGACTGCTGCGAAGGGCGGTGCCTGATGTCGACTGTTGAGATCCGCACCCCGAACGGTGGCACCGACGGCAGCGTCGAGCTGCCCGCCTCCGTCTTCGACGCGCAGGCGAACGTCGCGCTGCTGCACCAGGTCGTCGTGGCCCAGCTGGCCGCGGCTCGCCAGGGCACGCACTCGACCAAGACCCGCGGCGAGGTGTCCGGCGGTGGCAAGAAGCCGTACCGCCAGAAGGGCACCGGCCGCGCCCGTCAGGGCTCGACCCGTGCGCCGCAGTTCGCCGGTGGTGGCGTCGTCCACGGCCCTCAGCCGCGTGACTACAGCCAGCGGACGCCCAAGAAGATGAAGGCCGCCGCCCTGCGCGGTGCCCTCTCCGACCGGGCGCGCGCCAACCAGGTGCACGTCGTGTCCGGCCTGGTGGACGGGGACACCCCGTCGACCAAGACCGCGCGCAAGGTGCTCGAGTCGGTCACCCAGGCTCGTCGCGTTCTCGTGGTGCTCAACCGCACCGACGAGGTCGCGTGGGTCAGCGTGCGGAACCTTCCGCACGTGCACGTGATCGCCCCCGACCAGCTCAACACCTACGACGTGCTGGTCAACGACGACGTGGTGTTCACCAAGGACTCGCTCGACGTGTTCCTCGCGAGCAAGGCGCAGAACGGCGCCGGCTCCGCTGAGGCCACGGCGACCGCGGTGGACGAGGAGGCTGCGAAGTGATCCCCGACCACAGGGACATCCTGCTCGCGCCGGTGATCTCCGAGAAGTCCTACGGGCTGCTCGAGGAGAACAAGTACACCTTCATGGTGTCGCCGAGCGCGAACAAGACCCAGATCAAGATCGCTGTCGAGAAGGTCTTCGGCGTCAAGGTCGTCAGCGTGAACACCCTCAACCGCCAGGGGAAGCGCAAGCGGACCAAGAGCGGTTTCGGCAAGCGCAAGGACACGAAGCGCGCGATCGTCACGCTGTCTGCGGACAGCAAGTCGATCGAGATCTTCGGCGGCCCGGCCGCCTGATGACGACGAGGACTGCGTAGAGATGGGCATTCGCAAGTACAAGCCGACGACTCCCGGTCGTCGCGGTGCGAGCGTCTCCGACTTCGCCGAGATCACTCGGTCGACGCCGGAGAAGTCGCTGATCGTCCCGCTGCACGGCCGTGGTGGCCGCAACGCGTCGGGCAAGATCACCACGCGGCACAAGGGTGGCGGTCACAAGCGGGCTTACCGCTTGATCGACTTCCGTCGCAACGACAAGGACGGCGTGCCGGCCAAGGTCGCTCACATCGAGTACGACCCCAACCGGACCGCGCGCATCGCGCTGCTGCACTACGCGGACGGCGAGAAGCGCTACATCGTCGCACCGGAGAAGCTCCGTCAGGGTGACACGGTTGAGAACGGCCCCAAGGCCGACATCAAGCCGGGTAACAACCTGCCGCTGCGCAACATCCCGGTCGGCACCGTGATCCACGCGATCGAGCTCCGCCCCGGCGGCGGCGCGAAGATCGCCCGTTCTGCCGGTGCGAGCGTGCAGCTCGTCGCCAAGGACGGCCCGTACGCCCAGCTGCGGATGCCCTCGGGCGAGATCCGCAACGTGGACGTGCGCTGCCGCGCCACGGTCGGCGAGGTCGGCAACGCCGAGCACCAGAACATCAACTGGGGCAAGGCGGGCCGCATGCGGTGGAAGGGCAAGAAGCCCACCGTCCGCGGTGTCGCCATGAACCCCGTCGACCACCCGCATGGTGGTGGTGAGGGCAAGACCTCCGGTGGTCGCCACCCGGTCAACCCGGCTGGTAAGCCCGAGGGTCGTACCCGCCGCCGCAAGCCAAGCGACAAGCTCATCGTCCGGCGTCGTCGCACCGGTAAGAAGCGCTGAGCAGGGAGGGAGTGAAGGATGCCTCGCAGCCTTAAAAAGGGCCCCTTCGTGGACGACCACCTGCTCAAGAAGGTGGACGTTCTCAACGAGTCGGGCAAGAAGACGGTCATCAAGACGTGGTCCCGCCGGTCCACGATCATCCCGGACATGCTGGGTCACACCATCGCGGTGCACGACGGCCGCAAGCACGTCCCGGTGTTCGTGACCGAAGCGATGGTCGGGCACAAGTTGGGCGAATTCGCCCCGACCCGGACCTTCAAGGGCCACATCAAGGACGACCGGAAGTCTCGCCGCCGCTAAGGCGCCGAACTAGGAAGAGCAAGGGGAAGCAGCGATGAACGCCCGTAACGAAGCTGAGGCGCAGGAGTTTCCGCGCGCCGTGGCTCGGGCTCGCTACGTCCGCGACACGCCCATGAAGGTGCGCCGCGTCGTCGAGCTCATCAGGGGACGTAACGCCCGCGAGGCCCTGGCCGTGCTCCAGTTCGCGCCGCAGGCAGCAAGTGAGCCGGTCGCGAAGGTGCTCGCCAGCGCCATGGCCAACGCCGAGAACAACCTGTCCCTGGACCCCGAGACCCTCTGGGTCGCGGTGGCCTACGTGGACGAGGGTCCGACCCTCAAGCGTTTCCGCCCGCGTGCCCAGGGCCGCGCGTACCGGATCCGCAAGCGGACGAGCCACATCACCATTGAGGTGGAGTCTCGTCCGAAGAAGACCAGCGCGAAGGGAACCCGGTAGTGGGCCAGAAGATCAACCCGCACGGCTTCCGGCTGGGGATCACCACCGACTGGAAGTCCCGCTGGTACGCCGACAAGCAGTACGCCGAGTACGTGGCTGAGGATGTCAAGATCCGCAAGCTGCTCGGCAAGGGCATGGAGCGTGCCGGCATTTCCAAGGTGGAGATCGAGCGGACCCGTGACCGGGTGCGCGTCGACATCCACACCGCCCGGCCGGGCATCGTCATCGGCCGTCGCGGTGCCGAGGCGGACCGCATCCGCGGTGAGCTGGAGAAGCTCACCAAGAAGCAGGTCCAGCTGAACATCCTCGAGGTCAAGAACTCCGAGGCGGACGCGCAGCTCGTCGCGCAGGGCGTTGCCGAGCAGCTGTCCAACCGCGTTGCCTTCCGCCGCGCGATGCGCAAGGCCATTCAGTCGGCCATGCGTTCGCCGCAGGTGAAGGGCATCCGCGTGCAGTGCGGTGGCCGCCTCGGCGGTGCCGAGATGTCCCGCTCGGAGCACTACCGCGACGGCCGCGTGCCGCTGCACACGCTGCGTGCGGACATCGACTACGGCTTCTTCGAGGCCCGCACGACGTTCGGCCGTATCGGCGTCAAGGTGTGGATCTACAAGGGCGACGTGGTCGGCGGCATCTCCGCCAAGCGTGAGCGCGACGCCGCCCCGGCGGCCGAGCGTGCACCGCGGCGCGACCGTGGCGAGCGTCCGAACCGGGCCCGTCGTTCTGGTGCCAGCGGCACCACCGCGACGAGCACCGAGGCCGGCCGTGCCGCCGCTGACGCACAGGTCAGCGAGGCCCCGGCTGCTGCAGAGAAGACGGAGAGCTGAGTCATGCTCATCCCGCGCAGGGTCAAGCACCGCAAGCAGCACCACCCGAAGCGTTCGGGTGCTGCCAAGGGCGGCACGAGGGTTACGTTCGGCGAGTTCGGCATCCAGGCACTGGAGCCGGCCTACGTGACCAACAGGCAGATCGAGTCCGCTCGTATCGCCATCACTCGCCACATCCGCCGTGGCGGCAAGGTCTGGATCAACATCTTCCCGGACCGTCCGCTCACGAAGAAGCCCGCCGAGACCCGCATGGGTTCCGGTAAGGGTTCGCCGGAGTGGTGGGTGGCCAACGTCAAGCCGGGTCGCGTCATGTTCGAGATGACGTTCCCCAACGAGCAGGTCGCTCGCGAGGCGCTCCGCCGCGCGATCCACAAGCTCCCGATGAAGTGCCGCATCGTTACGCGTGAGGGTGGTGAGTTCTGATGGCAGCGGGTACCACCGCTTCCGAGCTGCGTGAGCTCACCGAGGAAGAGCTCGTGCTGCGCTTGAAGGAGTCGAAGGAAGAGCTCTTCAACCTTCGTTTCCAGATGGCCACCGGGCAGCTCGACAACAACCGGCGGCTGCGCACGGTCCGGCATGACATCGCCCGGATCTACACCGTGATGCGGGAGCGGGAGCTCGGGCTCTCCGTTTCGCCGGAATCCACTGGTGAGGGTGCGGCATGACCGAAAGCAACGAAGTTCAGACCGAGAAGCGCAACGACCGCAAGGTCCGTGAGGGCCTCGTCGTGTCCGACAAGATGGACAAGACGATCGTGGTCGCGCTCGAGGACCGCAAGAAGCACCCGCGTTACTCCAAGGTCATGCGCTCCACCACCAAGGTGAAGGTGCACGACGAGGAGAACTCCGCTGGTGTCGGCGACCGCGTTCTGCTGATGGAGACCCGACCGCTGTCGGCGACCAAGCGCTGGCGGCTCGTCGAGATCCTCGAGAAGGCCAAGTAGTCCCAGTCTTTTCAAGACCGAGCCCGTCAGGTCGGCAATCTGGCGGGCCAGGAATGGTCAGGAGCAAGTAAGTGATTCAGCAGGAGTCGCGGCTTCGCGTCGCCGACAACACCGGTGCGAAGGAAATCCTTTGCATCCGTGTTCTCGGTGGCTCGGGCCGCCGCTATGCCGGGATCGGCGACATCATCGTCGCCACCGTCAAGGACGCGATCCCCGGCGCAGGCGTGAAGAAGGGCGACGTCGTCAAGGCGGTCATCGTCCGCACGGTGAAGGAGCGCCGTCGTCCCGACGGTTCCTACATCCGTTTCGACGAGAACGCTGCGGTGCTCATCAAGCCCGACAACGAGCCGCGCGGAACGCGCATCTTCGGCCCGGTCGGTCGCGAGCTTCGCGACAAGAAGTTCATGAAGATCATCTCGCTCGCACCGGAGGTGCTCTGACCATGAAGGTGAAGAAGGGCGACACGGTCGTCGTCATCGCCGGCAAGGACAAGGGCGCCAAGGGCAAGGTCATCATGGCCTACCCCGACACCAACAAGGTGCTGGTCGAGGGCGTCAACCGGATCAAGAAGCACACCCGGATCACGCAGACCCAGCGTGGCGCGCAGTCCGGTGGCATCGTGACCCAGGAAGCGCCCATCCACGTCTCCAACGTGATGGTGGTCGACTCGGACGGCAAGCCGTCGCGTGTTGGTTACCGGAGCAACGACGAGGGCAAGCGGGTCCGCATTTCCCGTCGTAACGGGAAGGACATCTGATCATGACCACTTCTGAGAAGATCATCCCGCGGCTGAAGACCCGCTACCGCGCCGAGATCACCGGCCAGTTGAACGAGCAGTTCAACTACGCCAACGTGATGCAGATCCCCGGCGTGGTGAAGGTCGTCGTCAACATGGGTGTCGGCGACGCCGCCCGTGACGGCAAGCTGATCGAGGGCGCCGTCAAGGACCTCTCGATCATCACCGGTCAGCGTCCCGAGGTCCGCAAGGCCCGCAAGTCCATCGCTCAGTTCAAGCTGCGTGAGGGCATGCCGATCGGTGCGCGCGTCACGCTGCGCGGCGACCGCATGTGGGAGTTCCTCGACCGTCTGCTGACGATCGCGTTGCCCCGTATCCGCGACTTCCGCGGCCTGTCGGGCAAGCAGTTCGACGGCAACGGCAACTACACGTTCGGTCTGAACGAGCAGTCGATGTTCCACGAGATCGACCCGGACGCGATTGACCGTCCCCGCGGCATGGACATCACCGTCGTCACCACCGCCACGAACGACGAGGAGGGCCGGGCGCTGCTGAAGCTCCTGGGCTTCCCGTTCAAGGAGAACTGAGTCGATGGCCAAGAAGGCGTTGATCAACAAGGCCGCGAAGAAGCCGAAGTTCAAGGTTCGCGGTTACACCCGGTGCCAGCGCTGCGGGCGTCCGCACTCGGTGTTCCGCAAGTTCGGCCTCTGCCGGATCTGCCTCCGGGAGATGGCTCACCGCGGTGAGCTCCCCGGTGTCAGCAAGTCCAGCTGGTAGTTCCAGTTTCCAAGAGTGAACAGCTTCGCTGTAGGCCACCCCACGACCGATTCGGACCCTGGGACACGGAACCGCAGCGAGAAAGGTTGACCAGGTCACCATGACGATGACCGACCCGATCGCAGACATGTTGACGCGTCTGCGGAACGCGAACTCGGCATACCACGACAAGGTCGTGATGCCGCACTCCAAGTTGAAGGCGAACATCGCCGAGATCCTCAAGCGCGAGGGCTACATCAGCTCCTACCGCGACGAGCAGGGCGATGTGGCCAAGAACCTGGTGATCGAGCTGAAGTTCGGCCCGAACCGGGAGCGCAGCATTGCAGGCCTGCGCCGGGTGTCCAAGCCCGGCCTGCGCGTGTACGCGAAGTCCACGAACCTGCCGCGAGTTCTCGGTGGGCTGGGCGTCGCGATCATTTCGACCTCTGGTGGTCTCATGACCGACCGCCAGGCCAACAAGTCAGGCGTGGGCGGAGAAGTCCTCGCCTACGTCTGGTGAGGAAGGGGGACTAGGCATGTCGCGCATCGGAAAGATGGCGATCGTCGTCCCCTCAGGGGTCGACGTGAACATCGCAGGCCAGGACATCAGCATCAAGGGCCCGAAGGGCACCCTGAGCCTGGTCGTCGCTGAGCCGATCTTCGTCGAGAAGGCGGAAGACGGGACCCTCGAGGTCAAGCGTCCGAACGACGAGCGTCGCAGTCGCGCGCTCCACGGCCTGTCGCGCACCCTGGTGCACAACATGGTCGTCGGCGTGACCCAGGGTTACGAGAAGAAGTTGGAAATCCACGGCGTTGGTTACCGCGTCGCGCTCAAGGGCAACTCCCTCGAGTTCGCGCTCGGTTTCAGCCACCCGGTGAAGGTCGACGCCCCTGAGGGCATCACCTTCGCAGTGGAGACCCCGACCCGCTTCTCCGTCGCCGGCATCGACAAGCAGCTGGTCGGTGAGGTCGCCGCCAACATCCGCAAGCTGCGGAAGCCCGACCCCTACAAGGGCAAGGGTGTGCGGTACTCGGGCGAGAAGATCCGCCGCAAGGTCGGAAAGACGGGTAAGTGACATGAGCGAGACTGCAACCAAGCGCAAGCCTGTGGGCAAGGACATCTCGACCACTCGCCGTGTCGCCAAGGCCCGTCGCCACTTCCGCCTTCGCAAGAAGGTCAACGGGACCGCCGAGCGTCCGCGCATGGTCGTGCACCGTTCGTCGAAGCACATCACCGTGCAGATCATCGACGACCTGAAGGGGCACACCCTGGCGGCTGCTTCCTCCATGGAGGCGGACGTCCGCGCGCTGGACGGCGACAAGAAGGCCCGCGCGACCAAGGTCGGTCAGCTGGCCGCGGCCCGCGCCAAGGACGCCGGTGTCTCGGCGGTCGTCTTCGACCGCGGTGGCAACGCGTACCACGGCCGGATCGCCGCTCTGGCGGACGCTGCTCGCGAGGCGGGGCTGGAGTTCTGACAATGCACATCACTGGAATTGAGAGGGACGCCTGATGCCAGGACGCACGCGTCGCGAAGGCGGCGGGGGCGAGCGCGGAGAGCGCCGCGACCGTCGCGATGGCGGCCGCGGCGGCGCGGCCCAGGAGAAGACCCCCCACCTCGAGCGCGTGGTTGCGATCAACCGCGTGTCCAAGGTGGTCAAGGGTGGTCGTCGCTTCAGCTTCACGGCCCTCGTGGTCGTTGGTGACGGTGACGGCATGGTGGGCGTCGGCTACGGCAAGGCCAAGGAAGTTCCCGCGGCCATCGCCAAGGGTGTCGAGGAGGCGAAGAAGAACTTCTTCCGCGTTCCTCGCATCGGCGGCACCATCCCGCACCCCATCCAGGGTGAGAAGGCAGCCGGTGTGGTGCTGCTCCGTCCGGCCTCGGCCGGTACGGGTGTCATCGCCGGTGGCGCTGTCCGCGCCGTGCTGGAGTGCGCCGGCGTTCACGACGTTCTCTCGAAGTCGCTGGGTAGCGACAACGCGATCAACATCGTGCACGCCACCGTTGCGGCCCTGAAGGGTCTGCAGCGTCCCGAGGAGGTCGCGGCCCGCCGTGGCCTGCCCCTCGAGGACGTCGCACCCGCCGGCATGATCCGCGCTCGCGCGGGCCAGGGGGCGTGACATGGCACAGCTCAAGATCACTCAGGTGAAGAGCGGCATCGGTACGAAGCGCAACCACCGCGAGTCGCTGCGGACCCTCGGGCTCCGCAAGATCCGCCAGTCGGTTGTGCGTGATGACTCTCCCCAGGTGCTCGGTCTGATTCACACCGTGCGTCACCTGGTCGAGGTCGAGGAGGTCAAGTCGTGACCATCAAGATCCACGACCTGCGTCCCGCCCCCGGAGCCAAGACCGCCAAGACCCGCGTTGGTCGTGGTGAAGGCTCCAAGGGCAAGACGGCTGGCCGCGGTACGAAGGGCACGGGCGCTCGCAAGAACGTCTCGCCGCGCTTCGAGGGTGGCCAGATGCCGCTGCACATGCGGCTCCCGAAGCTCAAGGGCTTCAAGAACCCGTTCCGCACCGAGTACCAGGTCGTCAACGTCGGCGACATCGCGGCCACCTTCCCCGAGGGTGGTTCGGTCGACATCGCGGCCCTGGTGCTGGCCGGTCTCGTCCGCAAGGGCGAGCCCGTCAAGGTTCTCGGAGACGGTGACATCGCCGGCGTGAAGCTGGACGTCGTCGCCAACAAGTTCTCCGGCTCCGCCGTGGAGAAGATCGCCGGCGCCGGTGGCACCACCACCGTGCTCTGATCTTTTCGTCTGAGAAGGGCCCTGGAGCTTTGCGCTCCAGGGCCCTTCTGCTTGTGCTGGGCCGTTTTGTGGGCTTTTGGTGGTGGGGTGGGGAGGTCCTCGCTGATCACCAGAGGTCGCCATAGTTCTGAGTCCCCGTCAAGGCGGAAAAGCTGCCTTGACGGGGACTCAGAACTATGGCCAGGCTGCGCCTGATCAGCGAGGACCTCCCCACCCCCTGCCCTTCGGATGCTTGGGATCATTTGGCTGCCGGTTTGTGCTCGGGGGCCGCGCCCGGTTGGCGGTGCGTGGGTTGGGAGTGCGGCGGGCGCTCTTTTCTTTTGGTATCTGCCGGTTTTCGCTGTGCTCGCTTGGTTCGCGCCGGTTTGGCTGGTGCTCGCTTGGTTCGTGCCGGTTGGGGTGTGGCCCGCCCTCGCTTCTGCCGGTTGGGAGGTGGGTCCCCTGGCGCGCTGGCTTCGCTTCGCTCGCGGGAGCCACGTTGTGCCGCAGGAGTTGCCCACTGGCGCACCCCAGTGCCGTGCTCGGCCACGCGAGCATCGCTTCGCTGCCTGAAGTAGTGGGTTGGTGCGGTTCAGGGGCGGGGAGTGTCGGTGCTGGCTGAGAGCATCGACTCGGGGGGTTCTCTTGTGCGGGGACGCCTGCGTGAGCATTCCGCTTCCACACCGAGTCCCATGCTGCGCCGCACCAACTGCACGTGCCCCGTGCCCGTGGCTCGCGTTCTGCCATGCGAGCATCCGCTTCCGCAGGTTTCCCCCTACCGAGCCGCGCGAGCTGCACGCTCCCGCACCCTGAGGCTCGCGTTCCGCCGCGCCGGGCATTCCGCTTCCACGCCTTCCCCCCTGCTGCGCCGCAGGAGATGCAGGCTCCCGCACCCGAGTTGGGGTTGGTGCGGCTGTGAGGGCCGGGGATTGTCGGTGCCGCCTGGCAGCATCGAGTCGGGGGGTTCTCAGACACAGGGGACGCCTGCGCGAGCACACCCAGCCCCCGAGTCCGGAGCGCTGCGCCAGCTCCCCAAGCGAGGTCTCGGCGAGTCGTCAGTGCGGGCTCGGCGAGTCGTCGGGTCGGTGGCCGTGTGTCGGCTGTCTCAGTGCCCGCGTGGTGCGCGCTCAGCGCGAAGTGGGTGGCCGTTCGGGGCTGTCGAGTTGGTCATTCGACGGTCGTCGGTGGGCGGTCTGGCAGCGGGTTGCCAAGCGTTTGGCCGAAACGTTCGCGGATAGCGAAACGGCTGCGTAGTGTGGCTGTGCAAGACGGTTTCTAGCCCGTTCGGCCTAGCTGGTGGGTCAGAGATCAACGGTCTACAACCTGTGATTGACGACTGGGTGCGAACAGGTGCCCGTGGACTGTTAAAGTCGCGGGCTGAACCCGGATGTCCTCCGGGTCGCTCGGTCGTGGCTACCTACCTCGATCGCCATCTACCGCATGATGTCGGCTCCCAGCGGGCCGGCAACGTTCAGGAGGTTCGCGTGCTCGGCGCATTCCGCTCGGCTCTCGCGACGCCGGATCTACGCAAGAAGATCCTTTTCACGCTCGGGATCGTGATTGTGTACCGGCTTGGTGCGACCATGCCCGCGCCGGGCGTGTCCTTCAAGAACGTCAAGGAGTGTGTGAGCCAGGTCGAGGGCGAAGGCGTTTACTCGCTGATCAACCTCTTCAGCGGCGGCGCGCTGCTGAACCTCTCGATCTTCGCGCTGGGCATCATGCCCTACATCACCGCGAGCATCATCATCCAGCTGCTCACCGTGGTCATCCCGCGGTTCGAGCAGCTGAAGAAGGAAGGCCAGGCCGGTCAGGGCAAGTTGACGCAGTACACGCGTTACCTGACCATCGGTCTCGCGATCCTGCAGTCCACCGGCCTCATCGCTCTCGCGGTGCGCGGCCAGCTCTTCGGTGACTGCTCCGTGCCGGTCATTCCGGACCAGAGCGTGTTCAACCTGGTCGTCCTCGTCGTCACGATGACGGCCGGCACCAGCGTGATCATGTGGCTCGGCGAGCTCATCACGGAGAAGGGCATCGGCAACGGCATGTCGTTGCTGATCTTCACCGGTATCGCCGCCCGGATCGTGCCCGAGGGCCAGAACATCCTCGCCAAGGGTGGCGTGACCTTCACGCTCGTCGTGATCGCCGCTCTCGTCATCATCGCCAGCGTCATCTACGTCGAGCAGGCGCAGCGTCGCATCCCGGTGCAGTACGCCAAGCGCATGATCGGCCGCCGCATGTACGGCGGCACCTCGACCTACCTGCCTCTCAAGGTGAACCAGGCCGGTGTCATCCCGGTCATCTTCGCTTCTTCGCTGCTGTACCTGCCGGACCTGATCGTCCGCCTCACGCAGTCGAACGCCGCCGAGCCCAACTGGTTCGCGACGTTCGTGCAGACCTACCTGGTCAAGCAGTCCAGCTGGGTCCACATCTCGGCGTACTTCCTGCTGATCGTCTTCTTCACGTACTTCTACGTCGGCATCACGTTCAACCCGGACGAGCGTGCTGACGAGATGAAGAAGTTCGGCGGGTTCATCCCCGGCATCCGTCCCGGTCGTCCCACTGCCGAGTACCTGAAGTTCGTGCTCGGGCGCATCACGCTGCCCGGCTCGCTCTACCTGGGCATTGTGGCGATCCTGCCGAACCTGTTCCTGGACCTGACCGGTGACGGCCAGAACCAGAACTTCCCGTTCGGTGGTACCGCGGTTCTGATCATGGTCGGCGTCGGTCTCGACACCGTGAAGCAGATCGAGAGCCAGCTCATGCAGCGCAATTACGAAGGGTTCCTCCGCTAGTGCGACTCGTTCTCGTTGGCCCGCCAGGCGCGGGCAAGGGCACCCAGGCCGAAGTGCTGAGCAGCAAGCTCGGCGTGCCGCACATCTCGACGGGCGACCTCTTCCGGTCCCACATCAGCCAGCAGACCGAGCTCGGCCGAGAGGTGCAGGACATCCTCGACGCCGGTGCGCTCGTGCCGGACGCGATCACCAACGAGATGGTGCGCGAGCGGCTCGCCGAGGCGGACACCGACAACGGCTTCCTGCTCGACGGGTTCCCGCGCAACGTCGCACAGGCGAACGTGCTCGGCGAGATCCTGGCCGCACAGGACCACGCGCTGGACGCGGTGATCGAGTTCCGCGTCGACGAGGACGTCGTCGTCGAGCGGTTGCTCGCACGTGGGCGGACGGATGACAAGGAAGAGGTCATCCGGCACCGCCAGCAGGTCTACCGCAACGAGACGGCGCCGCTGCTCGACTACTACGCGGACAAGGTGCTCACCATCGACGCCGTCGGTGAGATCGACGAGATCAGCGAGCGCGCGCTCAAGGCGCTGCGCGAGCTGGGCGAGAAGTGAGCAGTGGTGGACTTCTCGACCGACTCCGCGCGGTTGTCCCAGGCGGCCGTGAACGCATGATCGAGATCAAGACCCGCGCCCAGCTCGAGGCGATGCGCGCCGCAGGGCTGGTCGTGGCGCGCACGCTCGCCGCGGTCGTCGACCACGTCAAGGTCGGCGTCACCACGGCGGAGCTGGACGAGCTCGCCGAGCAGACGATCCGCGACGCCGGGGCCATCCCGTCGTTCAAGGGCTACAACGGCTTCCCGGCGAGCATCTGCGCGTCCGTCAACGAGCAGATCGTCCACGGCATCCCCAGCTCCAAGCAGGTGCTCGCCGAGGGCGACCTGATCTCGATCGACTGCGGCGCCATCCTCGACGGCTGGCACGGCGACTCCGCCGTCAGCGTCGGCGTCGGCACGCTGTCGCCCGCGGACCAGAAGCTCTCCGACGCGACCCGCGAGTCGATGCTCGCCGGCATCAAGGCCGCACTGGCCGGCGGCAGGCTGACCGACATCTCGTTCGCCATCGAGACCGCGGCCGTCGAGGCGTCCGAGCGCGACGGCGTCGAGTACGGCATCGTCGCGGACTACGGCGGCCACGGCATCGGCACCAAGATGCACATGGACCCGTTCCTGCCGAACTACGGCAAGCCCGGCAAGGGGCCGCGCCTCAAGCCCGGCATGGCGATCGCCATCGAGCCGATGCTGTCACTCGGCACCGACGACTCCGTGGAGCTCGAGGACGGCTGGACGGTCGTCACGGCCGACGGAACCCGTGCCGCCCACTGGGAGCACAGCGTCGCCATCACCGAAGAGGGTCCCTGGGTGTTGACCGCCCCCGAGGAGTAACCCACGTCACTCACAAGGAGGGGAGTTCGCCGCGTGCGAGCTCCCCTCCTTGACATTGGGCCCCCGATTTGGGTTGCGGAGCCCGACTGCGTACACTGGTCGGGTGGCGCACCTGTCGCGCCGGTTCCGTCATGTCTTCGGAGTCGGGGTCACACGCGCGCCCACGTTGATATCACCGTCACGAAACGCGGAGGACATGGGCAAGAAGGACGGGGCCATTGAGGTCGAGGGCCGCGTAGTCGAGCCGCTCCCCAACGCGATGTTCCGAGTCGAGTTGGAGAACGGTCACAAGGTGCTCGCGCACATCAGCGGCAAGATGCGACAGCACTACATCCGCATCCTCCCTGAGGACCGGGTTGTCGTGGAGCTCTCGCCCTACGACCTGTCCCGCGGGCGCATCGTCTACCGCTACAAGTGACCTCCACCAGCAGGAGATCTCAGGCGTGAAGGTTCAGCCGAGCGTCAAGAAGATCTGCGACAAGTGCAAGGTGATCCGCCGTCACGGTCGGGTCATGGTGATCTGCGAGAACCTGCGTCACAAGCAGCGTCAGGGCTGATCATCCCCCTTCTGCACTCGTCGACAGGTCTCTGCCGACGCAGAACAGATACCTCCTCGCACCTACCCGGCGTGCTCTGAGCACGCCGGGGACACCCCCGGATTCCAGGCCGGGGCCGGGACACCGGTTGTGAAAGCAGCCGGAACGACACAGCGAGTCAGTCCCGGAAGTGGGCGAGGAGCAGACCTGGAAGAACATCGACAGGAGCTATTGCCGTATGGCACGACTCGCTGGCGTCGATCTTCCCCGCGAAAAGCGGATGGAGATCGCGCTCACCTACATCTTCGGTATCGGTCGCACGCGCTCCAAGGAGCTGCTCACCGCCACCCAGATCTCCCCTGACCTGCGCGTCAAGGACCTGAGTGACGACGACCTCGCCAAGCTGCGGGACTACATCGAGAACAACTTCAAGGTCGAGGGTGACCTCCGTCGTGAGGTTCAGGCCGACATCCGTCGCAAGATGGAGATCGGCTGCTACGAGGGTCTTCGCCACCGTCGCAACCTGCCCGTCCGCGGTCAGCGCACCAAGACCAATGCGCGTACCCGCAAGGGTCCGAAGAAGACCGTGGCCGGCAAGAAGAAGGCCGGCAAGAAGTAAGACCTCGTCGCACCCATCGACTTAGGAGTTCATCAAGCAATGCCACCCAAGTCCCGCACGGGCGCCGGGGTCAAGAAGGTCCGGCGCAAGGAAAAGAAGAACATCTCGCACGGCCAGGCGCACATCAAGAGCACGTTCAACAACACCATCGTGTCGATCACCGACCCGATGGGCAACGTGATCAGCTGGGCGTCCGCAGGCCACGTGGGCTTCAAGGGCTCGCGCAAGTCCACGCCGTTCGCGGCGCAGATGGCTGCCGAGAACGCCGCCCGCAAGGCCGCCGAGCACGGCGTGCGCAAGGTGGACGTGTTCGTCAAGGGTCCCGGCTCCGGCCGTGAGACCGCGATCCGTTCGCTGCAGGCCGCCGGTCTCGAGGTCGGCACCATCCAGGACGTGACCCCGCAGCCCCACAACGGCTGCCGCCCGCCCAAGCGGCGCCGGGTCTGAGGCACGGGGAGGAGTAAGCACACATGGCTCGTTACACGGGACCTGCGACGCGCATCTCGCGTCGCCTCAAGGTTGACCTCGTCGGTGGGGACCAGGCGTTCGAGCGCCGCCCCTACCCGCCCGGCCAGCACGGCCGCGGCCGGGTCAAGGAGTCCGAGTACCTGCTGCAGCTCCAGGAGAAGCAGAAGGCTCGCTACACCTACGGCGTCCTTGAGAAGCAGTTCGTCCGCTACTACAAGGAAGCGGTTCGCCGTCCGGGCAAGACCGGCGAGAACCTGCTCCAGATCCTCGAGGCTCGCCTCGACAACGTGGTGTACCGCGCGGGCCTCGCCCGCACGCGTCGCCAGGCTCGTCAGCTGGTCGCTCACGGTCACTTCCTGGTCAACGGCCACAAGGTGAACATCCCGAGCTACCAGGTGTCGAAGTTCGACATCATCGACGTCAAGCCGAAGTCCATGCCGACGCTGCCCTTCGAGGCTGCTCGCGCGTCCTTCGGTGACCGTCCGATTCCGGCTTGGCTGCAGGTCGTTCCCTCGAACCTGCGCATCCTCGTGCACCAGCTGCCCGAGCGCGCGCAGATCGACACGCCTGTCACCGAGCAGCTCATCGTCGAGCTCTACTCGAAGTGATCCTCTCGGAGGGGCGGTCCCTTGTGGACTGCCCCTCCGATCGGGTCCCGCGTCGGCACTCAGGATGTGCCGAACGCGTTTGCCGGTCTCCGCGCCGGCGTCTTGACGGCGTCAAATAGTGGGCGTCGTTTAGGAGAGGAAGAACCCAGTGCTGATTTCCCAGCGCCCCTCGCTCGGCGAGGAAGCGGTCTCCGACACCCGTTCCCGGTTCGTCATCGAACCGCTGGAGCCGGGTTTCGGTTACACCCTCGGCAACTCGATCCGCCGCACGCTGCTGTCGTCCATCCCCGGTGCTGCTGTCACGAGCATCCGGATCGACGGCGTGCTGCACGAGTTCACCACGGTTCCGGGTGTGAAGGAGGACGTCACCGACGTCATCCTGAACCTCAAGGAGCTCGTCGTCTCGTCCGAAGAGGACGAGCCGGTGACCATGTACCTGCGCAAGCAGGGCCCCGGCGTGGTGACCGCGGGCGACATCGTGCCTCCGGCCGGTGTCACCGTGCACAACCCGGACCTGCACATCGCCACCCTGAACGGGAAGGGCAAGCTGGAGATCGAGCTCGTCGTCGAGCGCGGTCGCGGCTACGTCCCCGCCGTCCAGAACAAGCAGGCCGGTGCCGAGATCGGCCGCATCCCCGTTGACTCGATCTACTCGCCCGTCATGAAGGTGACGTACAAGGTCGAGGCGACTCGTGTCGAGCAGCGGACCGACTTCGACAAGCTGATCCTCGACGTGGAGACGAAGCCGTCCATCACGCCGAGGGACGCTGTTGCCTCCGCGGGCAAGACCCTGGTTGAGCTGTTCGGCCTCGCTCGCGAGCTGAACATCGACGCCGAGGGCATCGAGATCGGCCCGTCGCCTGCCGAAGCCGACACCATCGCCGCGTTCGCGATGCCTATTGAGGATCTGGACCTCACGGTCCGTTCCTACAACTGCCTCAAGCGGGAAGGCATCCACACCGTCGGCGAGCTGGTTTCGCGCAGCGAGGCGGACCTGCTGGACATCCGCAACTTCGGTGCGAAGTCGATCGACGAGGTCAAGATGAAGCTCGTCGGCCTCGGCTTGGCGCTCAAGGACAGCCCTCCTGGGTTCGACCCCTCCGCCGCCGCTTCGGACTACCACCCGTCCGAGGCGTGGGGTGCAGACAGCGGTCTGGACCACCACGACGACGGTCAGGACTACGCGGAGACCGAGCAGCTCTGAGGCTCTAGCCAGAGCAGAGGATCTCTTTCAGTTATCTAGGAGCACGCGATGCCCACCCCTACCAAGGGTCCCCGCCTCGGCGGGTCGCCGGCTCACGAGCGGCTGCTGCTGGCCAACCTGGCCACTGCGCTGTTCGAGCACGGCAAGATCAAGACGACTGAGGCCAAGGCCAAGCGGCTGCGGCCCTACGCCGAGAAGCTGATCAGCAAGGCGAAGGTCGGTGACCTGCACAACCGTCGCGAGATCATGAAGGTGATCCGCGACAAGGACGTCGTGCACAAGCTGATCGCCGAGATCGGTCCCTTCTTCAGCGACCGCAGCGGCGGCTACACCCGCATCACGAAGACGCTGGCGCGCAAGGGCGACAACGCCCCCATGGCCATCATCGAGCTGGTGTCGCAGAAGCTGGTCTCCACCGAGGCCGAGGCCGCGAAGAAGACCAAGTTCGCCAAGGACGAGACCAAGGCCGCTCCGGCTGCCGAGGTCGTCGAGGACAAGGTCGAGGACGCCGTCGAGGTTGACGGCGAGCCGACCGCCGAGGCCGTCGAGGCCGAGGAGAAGTCCGACGAGGCCGCCGAGGCCAAGAAGGACGAGTCCTGACTCGTACTGCTGACGAGCCCGTCGTTCCCCCTGGGGACGGCGGGCTCGTTCGTGTGCGCTTCGACCTGGCCTACGACGGCACGGACTTCTCCGGCTGGGCCAGGCAGCCCGAACGCCGCACGGTCTGCGGTGTCCTCGAGGACACGCTGTCGATGGTGCTGCGCGAGGACGTGCAGCTGACCGTCGCCGGCCGCACCGACGCCGGAGTGCACGCCTCCGGCCAGGTCGCGCACGCCGACCTGCCGTCCACCGTGGACTTCGAGAAGTTCCCGCACCGGCTGGCCCGCGCGCTGCCCGCCGACGTCCGGGTGTTCTCCGCGCGCGTCGTGCCGCCCGAGTTCGACGCCCGCTTCTCCGCTCTGCGCAGGCACTACGAGTACCGGGTGACCGACGCCGTCCACGGCGCGCACCCGCTGCGCCGCCTGGACACCCTCTCCTGGCCCCGGAAGCTGTCGCTGGACGCGATCAACGAGGCTTCCGCGCTGCTGCTGGGGGAACACGACTTCTGCGCGTTCTGCAAACGCCGCGAGGGCGCCACGACGATCCGCGAGCTGCAGCGCCTGGAGTGGCGGCGGGACGGCGACGTGCTGACCGCGCACGTCTCCGCGGACGCGTTCTGCCACTCGATGGTGCGCTCGCTCGTCGGCGCGCTCCTGGCGGTCGGTGAGGGCCGCAAGCCGGCCTCCTGGCCCGCCACGCTGCTGTCGCTGCACGAGCGGTCCAGCCAGGTGACCGTCGCCCCGCCGCACGGCCTGTGCCTCGTCCGGGTCGACTACCCGGCCGACGCGGACCTCGCCGCCCGCTCCGAGCTGACCCGCCGGGTGCGCACGCTCTGACCGGGGCTTGAGTCTCCCGCAGGGGGAGGGTTGAGGGTGGGTGCATGCACGGCGACGCGCTCCACTCGATCGGTGACCTGGCCCGGCTGACCGGACTGCCGGTCAAGACCGTCCGGTTGTACTCGGATCGCGGGATCGTGCCGCCCGCCGACCGCAGCCCCGCCGGCTACCGCCGCTACACCGCTGACGCCGTCGCCCGCCTCGAGCTCGCCCGGACGTTGCGCGAGCTGGGACTGGACCTCGCCACGATCAGGAAGGTCGTGGACAGGGAGATCTCGGTACCCGACGTCGCCGCGGCCCACGCCGAAGCGTTGGACGTGCAGATCCGCGTGCTGCTGCTGCGGCGCGCGGTGTTGCTGGCGACGGTCAAGCGCGGGGCCTCGACACCCGAGGAGATGGCATTCGTGCACAGGCTGGCCAGGCTTTCCGCGGACGAACGCACGCGGCTCGTCGACGAGTTCCTCGGAGTCGCGTTCGGCGGGAGGGAAGCGTTTGCGGGAATCGCCCGCACGATGACACCGGAACTGCCGGATGAACCGAGCGCTGAGCAGGTCGAGGCGTGGGTCGAGTTGGCCGAGCTCGCGCAGGACCCAGGTTTCCAGGCCCTCATGAGGCGACTGGCGGACCAGCACGACGGATCTGCGCTACGCCGCGATCTGGGCGGTGAGATCCGGGAGAGGGTCGCTCAGGCCGTGGCCGCCGGCATCGCGCCTGCCGCACCCGAGGCCGACCCGGTCGTCGCGGCCGTCAGGGCCCGGTGCCCGCACGGGCTGCTGGAGTGGCTGGAGGATGCGAACGACCCGCGCCGGGAGCGCTACCTGCGGCTGCTGGCCGTGATCAACGGTTGGCCGGAGCCGGAGAGCGCGGCACCGGCGTTCGACTGGCTGATCCATGCGATCGCAGAAAGGCGGGAGCCCCCGTCTGGGGGAACGGGGGCTCCTCGAGGGTGAGACTGATCTGGAGATCTAGAGGTCGAGCGTCCAGGAGTCGATGAAGCCGGTGTCCTGGGCGTAGGCGTCACGGACGCGCAACTGCCAGTTGCCGTTGGCGTTCTCGGTCGAGACGTTGACGGTCCAGGTCTGGTTGACGTCGTCCGCGCTGTCGCCGCCGTTCGCGACCTTCAGCTGCTTCACCGCGCCGGACGGGGCGATCAGGTCGATCACCAGGTCACCGCGGTAGGTGTGCTTGATCGCGACGGTCACCTTCGCGGCCGCACCGGCCTTGCCGGCGCAGGTGGTCACCGCGATGGTGCTGGACACGGTGCCCGAGTCCGGGATGTTCACGTTGTTGTCGTTCGTGGCCGCCGGGCAGTCACCGGGCGGGTTGCCGCCGCCGGTGCCGGTGATGTGCAGCAGCTTGTTCGGCGAGCCCGCACCGGGGTTGGTGACGACGTCGCTGGTGGCGTTCTCGACCAGCGCGTCGCGGACCTGCTGCGGCGTGGCGGTCGGGTTCGACGACAGGTAGACGGCCGACGCGCCCACGACGTGCGGCGTGGCCATCGAGGTGCCGCTGATCGTGTTGGTGGCGTTGTCGTCGGTCAGCCAGGACGACGTGATGTCGCGGCCGGGCGCGAAGATGTCGACGCAGGTGCCGATGTTCGAGAACGACGAACGGCCGTCCGTGCGGTCCGTGGAGCCGACGGTGATGCCCTCCGGCGTGCGCGCGGGCGAGGTGTTGCAGGCGTTGCCGCCGTTGTCGTTGCCCGCGGCGAGGCCGTAGACGACACCGGAGGCGATGGAGCGCTGCACGGCCTGGTCGACGGTGGCGTTGGCGCCACCACCCAGCGACATGTTCGCGACGGCCGGCTTCACGGCGTTCGCGGTCACCCAGTCGATGCCCGCGATGACACCCGCGAACGAGCCCGAGCCCGAGCAGTTCAGCACGCGCACGCCGACGAGCTTGACCTCCTTGGCGACGCCGTACTTGGTGCCACCGACGGTGCCCGAGACGTGGGTGCCGTGGCCCTGGCAGTCGGTCGAGTCGTCGTCGTTGTCGACGGTGTCACGACCACTGGTGGCCCGGCCGCCGAACTCGCTGTGCGAGAACCGGATACCGGTGTCGATGATGTACGCGGTGACGCCCGCACCCTTGTTCGGGTAGGTGTAGGAGTTGTCGAGCGGCAGCGCGCGCTGGTCGATGCGGTCGAGGCCCCACGACGGCGTCGGCGTCTGCGTGTCGGAGATCTTCACCTCGCCGTCCTGCTCGACGTACGCGACGCCGGGCTCGGCGGCCATCTGCTTGGCCTGCTTCTCGGACATCGTCGCGGAGAACCCGCGCAGAGCGGCGGTGTAGCGGTGCTTGACCTTCGCGCCGTGCTTCGTGCTGAGGCTGTCGACACTCGCGGTGCTGACGTCCTTCATCACGACGATGTAGTTGTCCTTGATCGCATTTGACGCCCCGAGGCCGCGAATCTCCCCCTCGGGGGCAGCGGTGGCGGAGACGGTGGAGACCGCGAGCGCAACGCCCGCCGCCACACCGATTCCAGCCACTCTCCTAGCCCATGATGCGCGAACTTCCCTCATAACAGGGTGCTCCCTCGTCGCAGGGTGATGCAGGTGAGGTTTTGATAGTTCGCTGAAGGGGTACGGCGCAAGAAGGTCCACGAAATAACCGACGAACGTTGGCTCAACAGTTTTTGGTCGCCCTGTGAATGGGTTACTTCGCTGGGCCCCTGGACGCGCATATAAAAATGTGCCCCCAGACGGATGTCCGGGGGCACAAGGTGCATTTAGGAGGTTCAGTCGCCTCTGCGCACCGCTCCGAGGATCTGCTGCTCACCCGGAGTCGTGACGAGCCTCAGCGGCCGCCACAGGTCCTGCCCGAGTGCGATCACCTGGTCGTCCTTCAACGTGGTCAGCTGCTGCGCCATCGGCGGCGGCAGCCGCCAGATCTGCGACGCGAGCTGCGCCTGACCGTGCGGAAGGCGTTGCAGCAGAACGAGATCCGCGTTGTTCGACGTGCTCGACGCCTGCGGGTGCAGGTAGGGCAGCACGTACATCGTGGTCTGCCACGGCGACCGCGGCGGGAACAGCTCCTGCGGCACGTGCCCGCCGTCGTGCACGACGAGCAGCGGCATGTCCTCGGTCGGCCTCGGCAGGTCGGCCGGGGTGAGCCTGCGCAGCTGCACCAGCGGCGACGGACGGCCGTCCGGGCCCTGGCCCGCCGCCCGCACGACCGGCTGCCACGCCTGCGGACGCCCGGTCGCGATGATGATCCACGCGCCGGTGGCCATGGCGCGCAACGCGATCTGCCGCGCCAGGTACAGGCCGCCGACGACGACCATCCTGGTCGGCTGCGGGCGCAACACCGAGATCGTCAGCGGCTCGCCCTGCATGCCCGCGCCGAGCATCATGCCGCCGCGGTCACCGCTGGGGCTCACCACGTCCAAAAGCGACGGTGAGACCAGGAACTCCGGGGCGACGTTGTTCCGTCCCTGGTTGTCCATCAGCCGGGCCGAGCTCATGCCATACCTCCGAGCGGCAGGGTCGCGGCGAGCCCTGCGAGCTGCTGGCCCCGCAACGGGGTCAGCGTGATGTCCAGCTTGTCGCCCAGCTTCTCCAGCTGGTCGTCCGCGCGCTCCAGCTCGCTCGGCGTGCGGGCGCTGACCCGCACGAGGCCGCGCAGCGAGACCTGGCCGTCCTCGCGCGACGGCGAGATCGACATCGCGAGCGTCGACGACAGCGCGCGCACGCCGGTGAGCGCGTTCAGGTTGCTGCGCAAGCCCTTCGACGGCCAGCCGGTGATCGCGTAGCTCGCGTGACCGACGCCACCCGCGGTGACGCCCGACCACTTCTCCCGCAGCGAGACGGGGTTCGTGGAGCCGGCGACCGCGGTGAGCTCGGACGCGGAGATCGCGGCGCGCAGCAGTTCGTCCGAGTCGAGCGGGCGGATCGTGACGCCCGCGGACTCCAACGCGTTGCGGACGCGGGAAAGCGCGCCGATGAGCGCGCGGTGCGCGCCGACCACGCCGCCGCCGCGCTCCCTGATCGCGGTGGCGCAGCGCTTCGGGTCGAGGCGGACTGTGATCCACGTGGTGCGGCGCGCCGCGGCGGGCAGCGGGCCGAGCACCTCGAGGTACGAGTTCAACGCGGGCGAGGTCGGCGGGAGCGCCGCGCTGCCGGGGTAGCAGTGCCAGATCACCGAGATCGCGTCCAGCACGACACCGCGGTCCTCCAGGCACGGCGCGAGCGCACCGAGCGGGAGCGACGGCGCGGCACCGACCGGGCTGATCAGCGGCGGCGTCGGGTCGACCAGCAGCACGGCGGTCCACACGCCGTCGTGCCAGGCGAGGCCGAGCGGGCGGCGTTCGTGGTCCTGGCCCTTCGCGATCACCAGGTCCGGGATCGCGAGGCGCAGCAGCGCCACGCGCGGGTCGTCGGGGCCGATGACCGACGTCTCGTCGTCACCGGGCGCCGAATCCGGCGGTGCGGCGCGCTTGGCCGTCCTGCCGTGGCTGCGGAAGTTGTAGCGAGCCGTCAGGCCGATCCACTGGGTCAGCCAACGACCACGCGATCGGGTGAACGCGAGGATCAGTGCGATCAACAACACAGCGCCCGCGATCGACAGCATCACGACGTTCTTCACGCCGCCGATCGTGAGGAGGATGAGACCGATGGCGACGCCGACCTCGATCACGACGAGGTTCGAGACCGGCAACGCGCCCAGGCTGGCACCAACGGCTCTGCGGCGGACACGCCCGACCGGCCGCGGCGGAGGCGTCGGACCCGGTGGGGGACCACCGGGACCAGGGGGCCGTTGCATTCCTGGGTTCGGCCGGGGCGGATGTGGAGTGGTCACGGACATCCGTTGTGGTCTCTTTCCCCTCGACGGTCGGTGGGCTTGGCGAACCGGCCCACGGAGCAACCTGCGTCCGGCTATCCTGCCGAACCGTACCGCGACTGGGAGAGCAGCGAGCCGAGAATGGCATCAACACCCACCACCAAGTCACAGGTCCAGGCCTACCGATTCGTCCTGCGGCGGATGCAGTCCGCGCTCGTCCGCAGAGACGCGGTCATGCTGCACGACCCGATGCGCAACCACTCGCGCGCGACAGCGGTCGGTGTGCTGCTGGGCATCATCGGCCTGCTCGGGTTCCTCGTCTTCGGCTTCTTCAAGCCGCAGCCCGCGCTGGACAAGGACACGCAGATCGCCATCAGCAAGGAGACCGGCCAGGTCTACGTGGTGAACTCGTCCCCGAACCAGCTCGTCCCGATGACGAACCTCGCGTCGGCACGCCTGCTCTGGTACTCGCGCACCAACCCCGACCAGGGCGGCGCCGCGGGTACGACGGACGGCGGTGCGGCGCCCGGTGGGTCGACCGACGGTCAGGTCGCCGTCGCGGGCGGAACACCGAAGGTCGTGAGCGAGCAGGCGCTGTCGAAGCTGCCCAAGGGCAGGCTCACCGGCATCCCCGACGCGCCCGACGTGCTGCCCGGTCCGAGCAACCGGATCGGCGCCGACTGGTCGGTGTGCGACGAGCTCGACCTGGACGAGGCCCGCAAGGACCAGTCCATCAAGAACGAGATCAAGACCACGGTGATCGCCGGCGTCAACGGCGGCGACCAGCTGCTGGACGGCGACAACGCGCTGCTGGTCGAGTCGGACAAGAAGGCGTACCTGGTCTACAAGACGCCCGCGAACCTGAAGTCGATCTCGTCGAGCACGGTGCGCGCGCAGGTGGACCTGAACAAGGACGCGGTCAAGGCGGCGCTGCGGCTGAGCGGCAAGCGTCCGCGCGCGATCAGCAACGGCCTGCTCAACGCGATCCCCGAGGTCGCGCCGCTGAAGGCGCCGACGATCCCCAAGCAGGGGTCGGACGCGAGCTACCTCGAGGGCGTCAAGGCCAAGGTCGGCGAGGTCGTCCAGGTCAACCGCACCGGTGCCGTCGAGTTCATGGTGGTGCTGGAGGACGGTCTGCAGACCGTGACGCCCGCCGTCGGTGACCTCATCCAGTTCACCAACGTGGGCACGAACACCAAGCCGCAGACGCTGACCGCGAACGCGGTGGCCAACCACTCCGAGCCGAAGAAGCCGCTCAAGCTCGACGAGTACCCGGCCCAGGTCCCGACCGTGCTGGAAGCGAACGCCAACAACAAGGTCGTCTGCCTCGGCTGGCACGCGGACAACGTCAAGGAAGCCAACCGGTCCGAGCACACCAAGGTGACGATCGGTGCCGCGCTGCCGGGTCCCAAGGACTCGGTTCCCGTTGAGCTGAACCAGGTCGGTTCGACCGGCGAGGTCGTGGACCGGTTCATCATGCCCGCGGGCAAGGCGGCGCTCGTGCGCGGCAGCCAGTCCACGAGCGACTTCGGCAAGGGCCCGATCCACATCGTCACCGGTCGCGGCGTGAAGTACGGCGTGCCGGACAAGGGCACAGCTGGTGCACTGGGACTCGGCGACGTCGCCGAGATCGTTCCCGCACCGGAGTCGATCCTGCGGCTGCTGCCGAACGGCCCGCAGCTCAACCGCAACGACGCGAGCCGCAGCTACGACTGGATCCCGACACCGTCCGACGCGGCGGTGCCGCCGAAGAACCAGCAAGCGGGCGGGTGAGTGGAACCCCTGTGCGCTCGGCACCGTCACAGGGGCTGAACGGCGAAGGGGGATGTGACCGTGGTGGGTACCGGGCGGATCGAGGTCGACCCGAGGTGGCTCGAGTCCTATGCGGACAGAGTCGACCACGCGGCGGAGGACCTGCGCCGGGTGCGTGACGCCATGAAGGTCTCGCCCCTGCGGCCGGAGTCGTTCGGCGAGGTCGGCCGGACGCTCGGCAGCGCACGTGGCTACGCCCGTGCGGCCGAACTGCTCAACGGGCAGCTCGGCCGCGCGTGCGAGGTGCTCGAGTCGGCGGCGAAGGGCCTGCACGCCGTGGCGGAGCACTACGGCCACCACGACGACGAGACGCTGCACGTGATCAAGAAGGCCGATCACCGGTGAGCGGCAGGCAGATCGCGGCCGAGCACGGTGCGCAGCTCGACTTCCTCTCCCGGCTGAGCCGCAGGGTCGGCGTCGCCGATCTGGTCGAGGAGTACTTCGACCCGGCCGTCGGCGACTGGAACGACCTGCACGAGGAAGCCGAGCGCTGGCGCAAGGCCGCCCGCGTCACGGAGACCGTCACCAAGCACGTGTCCGGGCCGCTCGGCTCCGTCGACGCCGCGTGGCAAGGCCGGGACGCGGACTCCTTCGTCGAGCACATGCGCTCCGTCGGGCTCGCCGGTGGTGACATGTCCGACGCGATGAACGCCATGGCCGACGCGTTGGAGGAGACGGCGGACACCGTGCGCGACATCGTGCGCGACATGGCCGGTGTGCTGTCCGACGCGGCCGACTCCGTGTCCGGTGCCGCCGCTTTGCCGTTGGACGGCGACCAGGCCGTCGTGCGGCACCTGGAAGAGCTGCGGCCGCCGGTGCGCGAGCTGTTCGAGTCCGTGCGCGATGTGCTCGAGGCGTTCCTGAAGCTGTGCGACGGGCTGTCCGGAGAGGACGGCGGCTTCGGTGCCGTGTCCATGAAGCACCGGTATCCCGAGCAGAACTGGTCGTACACGGCGCCTGCTGCTTCGAAGGTGGCCGAGAAGGGGCCTGAGAAGCCCGCTGAAGCTCCCAAGACCGTCGCGGCTGGTGCAGGCGGGGGTGGCGGTGTGTCCGGCGGTGGAGGCTCGATCAGCAGCGCGCTCGGCGGTGGCGGGTCTTCGGCCCCCGAGCCGCCCATGCAGCCCGGCGGGTCCACCGCGGTGCAGGAACCGGCTCCTGCCGAGCCCGCTGCCCGGCCTGCCGCCGCGGCCGCCGGAGCTCCCGCCGGTGGCAGCGGGGCTGGTGCGGGCGGCGGGATGATGGGCGGGATGGCGCCCATGATGGGTGGCGGCATGGGGCAGCAGCAGGGCGGCGACAAGGAGCACAAGCGCAAGCAGCAGCTCACCGGCTCCGTGGACGACCTGCTCGGCAAGCCCAAGAAGGCCAGCCCCAAGGTCATCGGCGAGGACTAGCCGCTCGCCGCGTGCGGTTCTGACCTGCGAATTGTGGACAACTCGCGGCGGCCGACCAGAATTGTCGGTCCCTTCTGGCAGAGTGAAAAACAGGGGTCCCCTGCGCGGGGGACCCCTGTTCTGGCTTGCGAGATGTGCTGGCCTTGTGAGGCCGGTCGGGCTACCCGGTGCGGGCCACGCCCGGCCGGCGACCCCGGTTGCGGTTCACGGTGTGCATCACGAACAACGTGAGCAGCAGCATGGAAACCCCGATCCCGGTACCGGCCAGCGCCACCACCATGGGCTTCCAGTTCTTCTGCACCGGCGGGTTGACCTGGGTGGTCAGCGGCGTGATCTTCGGCGGCGTCGCGCCCGCCTTCTCGGACGGGATCACGGCGGTGAGCGCCGAGACCGGGTTGACCATCCCGTGCCCGACCTTGTTGTCGCGCCCCGTGGCGTTGCCGGGGTGCTGCGCGGTCGCCTTCAACCGGTACATGACCTGACGCGCGTTGAGGTCCGGGAACCGCTCCCGCACGAGAGCCGCGACGCCTGCCACGTAAGGGGAAGCGAAGCTCGTGCCGCGGATCGGGGCCAGTGCGCCGTTCTCCGGGTTGAGGTTCGCGTTGGTGAGCCCGGTGCCGCGCGGGTCGAGCGTGACGATGCCCTCGCCAGGACCGGCGATGCTGACCCACGGGCCCCACACGCTGAAGTCCGAGACGCCACCGCTCTCGTTGATGGACGCGACGGACAGCACGTCGTCCGCGAACCACGGCGGGGACGCGACGACCTTGACGTTGTTCGGGTCCGGGTTGTCGTTCTGCGCGCTGCAGCCCTGGCCCTCGCTGAGGTTGCCTGCCGCGGTGACGATCACCACGTTCTTGACGTCGACCGCGTACTTGATGGCCGCCTGGAGCGTCAGGTCGTCCGCGGAGAACGCCTTGGGCGTACCGCAGTTCGTCAGCGAGATGTTGATGACGCGGGCGTCCGCGTTCGCCGCGGTGACGATCGCCTGCGCCAGCGTCTTGATCTTGCCGGCGGTCTGCCGAGCCTCCTGGGTCGCGTTGCCCTTGAACTCGAAGCGGTCGCTGGTCTGCCGGATCGCGAGGATGTTCGACTCCGGTGCGGCGCCGACGAAGTCGGTCTCGCTGTCCTCGGCCGCGGCGATGACGCCCGCGACCTCGGTGCCGTGGCCGTCGCAGTCGTTCGTGCCGTTGCCGTCGTTCTTGCCGACGTAGTCACCGCCGGCGGTGACGCGGTCCGCGAGCCGCGGGTGCTTGTTCACGCCGGTGTCGATCACGGCGACCTTGATGCCCTTGCCGGTCGCGAACCGGTGCGCCTGCTCGAGGTTCAGCCGCAGCTGCCCGTACGGGCGGGTGTTGACCGTCGTGCCCTGCTTGTTCGGCTCGATGCAGCCCTTGTTGTTGCGGACGTAGTCCACGTCCGGCGCCGGAGTGCCGACCGTGCCCGCCGGGGGCAGCGTCGTGCCCGCGGGCAACGGCGGCGGCTGCGAGTCCGGGCGCGCGGACTTGGCAGGCGGCGACGACGGCGGTGCCGACGACGGTGGTGCCGACGACGGCTGCGCCGAGACGGGGCCCGCGGACAGCGGGCCCGTCAGCAACATCAGTGCGGCAGCGGAACCAGCCGCGACGCGCTTGAAGGTGCTCATGCCGCGATGAGTCCTCGGAAGACGAGGTAGAGGTCCATGACCGCGAGCGCCAGCGGCAGCACCGCGGCGATGAGGATGGCCTCGAGGATGTCGACCGTGCGGCGCAGCGGCGGCGAGAACTTCTGGTTGGGGAAGATCACACCGAGCACCAGCGCACCCGCGCCGAGCACCAGCAGCGCGCCGAACACGAACAGCACGCGGTTCAGCTCGGACGCCTCGGCCAGCCAGCCGATCAGGATGCCCGCCGCGGCGAGCATTCCGCTCGCCAGCAGCGCGACGGCCTGTGCGCCGTTCGCGTACGCACGACCGCGCAGCATCAGCACGAGCGCGACGACGACGCCGTAGATCGGGCCCCAGACCGTGCCGTCACCGGCGGCGATGATCGCGCAGATCGCGGCGGTCACGCCGGTACCGATGATCATGCCGGTCATGTACTCGTGCGCGATCGCGGTGCGCTTCTCGATGACCGCGTACTCCGGGAAGCCGGTGTCCTCCTTGAGGTCCTCGGCACTACCGGGCACGGTCGGCATCGGCAGCTTCGCCAGCTGGAGCGTCAACCGCGGCAGCGCGGACATCGCGGCGAGCGCGACGGCACCGGTCGCGGCGGCGATGCCGACGACCGGGTGCGCGATCAGCGTCGCGAAGAGGAACGCGATGGCGGCGATGGTCGCGCCGGTCGCGGCGGCCACGAACACCGTGACACCGTGGCCGATCAGCAGGATCCCGGCCCACGCGAAGATCATCATCAGCACGAAGCCGAGCAGCAGGTTCGGGCGGCCCCACTCGTCCGGGACGATGTAGAAGCCCGCGACGAACGACATCGGCAGCGCACCGGCGGCGGCGATCAGCACGCCCGTGTCCGCTGCGGCGTAAGCACGTGCCACGGTCGCACCGGCCGCGAGAGCCGCGACCGCGGTGAGACCGGCGGTGATCGCGGCCGCGAGCGCGCTGCCCTGACCGTTGAACACCGGGCCGGACAGGAAGACCGCGACGGCGGAAGCGATCAGCGCCAGCGCGCCCGCGATGTGACCGAAGCGACGCGCGGTCTCCTTCGTCCACGGCCGGAAGCTGTCCGGGTTGGACTCGGCGATCGCGTCGACCACGTCGTCGTACAGCGGAGGCGGCGGGTTCTCGTTGCGGCGCCGCAACTGCAGCAGCTCGCCGTCGACGACGCCGAGCGACGCGAGCGTGCGCGCCGGGTCGAGCGGGCTGTCGCCCAGCTTGGCCAGGCACCACCCGCCGTGCCGGACGCCGCCGTCCGGCGTCGCCTCGCGCGCCATGTCCAGCAGCATCGGCAGGAGATCGGCCACCGCCACGTCGGCAGGCAGCGCGACGTCGATACGCGTTCGTGGTGCTACCACCGTCACCCGGCTGAACACCGTCGTACCGGTCGCCACCAGCGGCCCCCTAAGTCAGATCAGCGTCAATACGTGTTTCCCCGACCCTATTGGTCCACTCGGACGCTAGCCAGGCGGGCCTAGTATGGCCGCACCGACGGCTTCCGCACGGGCTGTTCGCGGAACACGTTCGACTGGGTTTTTTCCCGACCCACCTTCGCGCCGTGAGCGGATGCGCCATAGTGTCGGTTGCTACTGGTGGCGTAACGAAGAGTCGAAGAGGTGCCTGTCAGTTGAGCACGCTGCAGTTCAAGCGAACGGCACGCCTTGCTGCTCCCCGGCCCCCTGGTGGTGAGGTACACCTCGAACCGCCACCCGAGGTGCCCAGGGTCATTCCCGGCAACGTGATGATGAAGGCGATGCCCGTCGTCATGATCGTGGCGTCCGTCGGCATGATGGCCATGATGTTCACCACGAGTGGGCGCAACCCGGCCGCGATGATCATGCCGGGCATGATGCTCATCTCGACCGTCGGCATGATGGCCGGTGGCATGGGCTCGGGCAAGGGCCAGAAGAAAGCCGAGATGAACGAGGACCGCAAGGACTACCTGCGGTACCTCGGCCAGATGCGCGACCGCGCCCGCGAAGCCGCGGACGAGCAGCGCGCCGAGCGCGAGTGGGTCCACCCGGACCCGCAGATGCTCTGGTCGCTCGCCACGACGCGGCGCATGTGGGAACGACGTCAGAACGACCCGGACTTCTGCCACCTGCGCGCCGGTCGCGGCTCGCAGCGGCTCGCCACCAGACTCGTGCCGCCGCAGACCGGCCCGGTCGAGGAGCTGGAGCCCATCGCGACGCTGGCGCTGCGCCGTTTCGTGCGCGCCCACTCGCTGGTGCCCGAGCTCCCCATCTCCATCGCGCTGCGCGGTTTCGCCGCCGTCGGCCTGATCGGTGAGATCGAGGACCGCCGCAACCTGGCTCGCGCGCTGCTCGCCCAGCTCGCCACGTTCCACTCGCCGGACGACCTGCTGATCGCGGTCGTCTCCGCGGGCCGGACGAAGCAGCTGTGGGAGTGGGCGAAGTGGCTGCCGCACGTGCAGCACCCGTCGGACGTCGACGGCATCGGCCAGCGCCGCATGATGGCGAACTCGCTCGCCGAGATCGAGGCCATGCTCGACGAGTACCTGCGCGACCGGCAGCGGTTCACCCGCAACGCGCCGCCGCCCGCGGACCAGCCGCACATCGTGATCGTCATCGACGACGGCGACATCTCCAGGGAAGAGCAGATCATCCTGGAGGAGGGCCTGGTCGGCGTCACGCTGCTCGACCTGTCCGAGTGCCTCGGCAACCTGACCGCCCGGCGCGGCCTGCGCCTGGTGATCGAGGACGGCAAGCTCGGTGCCCGCTCCGCGAGCGGTGTCGAGTGGTTCGGCGGCCCGGACGCGCTGAGCATCGTCGAGATGGAGGCGCTCGCCAGGCGGATCTCCCCGTACCGGATGGGCGCCGCCGGCGAGGCGGGCGGTCTGGACGAGGACCCGCTCGCGATGAGCAACAACCCGCCGCTGCTCGAGTTCATGGGCATCCAGGGCGACCCGCTGTCGTTCGACGTCCAGCAGGCGTGGCGGCCGAGGCCGAAGCGCGACCGCTACCGCATCCCGTTCGGCATCGGCGAGCACGGCCAGCAGGTCGAGCTGGACATCAAGGAAGCCGCCGAGGAGGGCATGGGCCCGCACGGCCTGTGCATCGGTGCGACCGGTTCCGGTAAGTCCGAGTTCCTCCGCACGCTCGTGCTGGGCCTGCTCGCGTCGCACTCGTCGACCGCGCTCAACATGATCCTCGTCGACTTCAAGGGTGGTGCGACGTTCCTCGGTCTGGACAAGGCACCGCACGTCGCCGCGACGATCACCAACCTCGCAGGCGACCTGACGCTCGTCGACCGCATGAAGGACGCCATCGCGGGTGAGGTGAACCGACGCCAGGAAGTGCTGGCGAAGGGCAACTACAAGAACGTGTGGGACTACGAGAAGGCCCGTGAGAACGGCGCCCCGCTCGACCCGCTGCCCGCGCTCTTCATCTGCATCGACGAGTTCTCCGAGATGCTGACGGCGAAGCCGGACTTCATCGACATCTTCCTCCAGATCGGTCGTGTCGGCCGGTCGCTGCAGATGCACATGCTCCTCGCGTCGCAGCGGCTCGAGGAAGGCAAGCTGCGCGGTCTGGACACGTTCCTCTCGTACCGGATCGGTCTGAAGACGTTCAACGCGGCGGAGTCCCGTGCGGCGATCGGCGTGCCCGACGCGTACGAGCTGCCGCCGATCCCCGGCTCGGGTTACCTGAGCGTGCAGGGCATGCCGCTGACCAGGTTCAAGGCGCTCTACGTCTCGGGTGCCTACCGGCCGTCCGGCATGCAGTCCGCCGGTGAGTCCGTCGCGGTCCGCAGCGACAAGCGGCCCCGCTTCTTCGTTCCCGACTACATCGAGATCCCGAAGGAGCCGGAGCGGCCGATCGAGCCGGTCGTCAAGGAGGAGAAGAAGGAGGAGGGCAACGAGCCGACCCAGCTCGACCTGATCGTCGACAGGCTCGTCGGCCAGGGCCCTCCCGCGCACGAGGTGTGGCTGCCGCCGCTCAACGAGCCTCCGACGATGGACACGATCCTGGTGCCGCTGGACGTCACCGAGGACCGCGGCCTGACCGTCCCGGGCAACCCGTACAACGGCAAGCTGGTCATCCCGGTCGGCATCGTCGACAAGCCGTTCGAGCAGAAGCGCGACCTGCTGGTCGCGGACTTCGCCGGTGCGTCCGGTCACGGCGCGGTCGTGGGTGGTCCGCAGTCCGGCAAGTCGACGATGCTGCGGTCGATCATCGCCTCGATGTCGCTCACGCACACGCCGCAGGAGGCGCAGTTCTACTGCATCGACCTCGGCGGTGGCACGCTCGCCGCGATGGAAGCGCTGCCGCACGTCGGTGGCTTCGCCGGACGTCTCGACGTCGACAAGGTCCGCCGCATGGTGGCCGAGCTCCAGGGCCTCATCACCGAGCGCGAGCTCCGCTGGCGCGAGCAGGGCATCGACTCGATGGTCGAGTTCCGCAACCGCAAGCGCGCGGGCAAGATCACCGACGACGACTTCGGCGACGCGTTCCTGATCGTCGACGGCTGGATGAACTTCCGCCAGGAGTTCGAGGCCGTCGAGCCGCAGGTGCAGGCGCTGGCCGCACAGGGCCTGTCGTACGGCGTCCACGTGATCGTGGCCGCCAACCGGTGGGCCGAGATCCGTCCCGCGATGAAGGACCTCCTGGGGACGCGCTTCGAGCTGCGCCTCGGTGACCCGAGCGAGTCGGAGATCGACCGCAAGGTCGCCGTCAACGTGCCCGCCGGCCGTCCCGGCCGCGGCCTCACGGCGGACCGGCTGCACTTCCTCGCCGGCCTGCCCCGCATCGACACGATCCAGGACCCGCAGACGATCTCGGCCGGTGTGCAGGACCTGGCCGCCAAGCTCAACGCGGCGTGGCGCGGCAAGCACGCGCCCGCGGTGCGGATGCTGCCGGACCTCATGCCGTACGACCAGTTCATGCAGCAGGTCCAGGCCCAGCGGCCGAACCGCGGCCACCTGGTCCCGGTCGGCGTCAACGAGGACGAGCTGGCCCCGGTCTACCTGGACTTCGATGCAGACCCGCACTTCTACACGCTGGCCGACGGCGAGTCCGGCAAGACGAACATCCTGCGCACGATCGTGCGCGGCATCATGACCAGCTACACCTCGCAGGAGGCGTTGATCCTGCTGGTCGACTACCGCCGCACGATGCTCGGTTTCATCGACACCGACCACCTGCTGGCCTACGCGGTGTCGTCCGCGCAGCTCGGCGACATGGTCAAGGACGTCCGCAGCTCCCTGAACGGCCGGCTGCCCGGCCCGAACGTCACGCAGGAAGAGCTCAGGAACAGGTCGTGGTGGAAGGGCCCTGAGGTCTTCGTCGTCGTCGACGACTACGACCTCGTGGCCCCGCAGGGTGCGCCGAACCCGCTGCAGCCGCTGTCCGAGTTCATCCCGCAGGCGAAGGACGTCGGTCTGCACATCGTCGTGACCCGCCGCATGGGTGGCGCGTCGCGCGCGATGTTCGACCCGGTCCTCGGCAAGCTGAAGGAGATCTCGGCACCGATCTTCGTCGGTTCCGGTTCCAAGGAGGAAGGCAACATCGTCGGCAACCTCAAGGCGTCGCCGCAGCCTCCTGGCCGGGGCACGCTGGTGACCCGCAAGCACGGGCAGCAGCGCATCCAGTACGCCTGGATCCAGCCCGACTAGCCCGGAAATCGAACGGGGCCCGCAGCCGGAAGGCTGCGGGCCCCGTTCTTTTGGTGGTAGCAGGGGTGTTGCTACCAGCCCCCCAGTACCGGTTCACCGGCCGCGATCAAGAGGGAGAGGTCGCGGACGGTGTGACGGCGGTGGCATCCCCCAGTTTCAATGTCACCGTCGTCCCGGTGATTGACACTCTGCCGCAGCCCGCTCACTTGCCGCTCACACATCGATGACGCGGCTACGTCGCCACCCGCCTACACTCGCGGCGCTGCGACCGTTTGGGGGGATCAGTGCGAGTCGAGTACCGCGTCCTAGGACCGTTGGAGGTCCTCGTGGACGGCCGTCCGGTGATCGTCCCTGCTGGACGCGGGCGCACACTGCTCGCCACGTTGTTGTTGCGCGCCAACCGTTTCGTGTCCGTCGACGAGCTGATCGACCGCCTGTGGGACGGTGAGCCGCCGAGCCCGGACCGGGCGAAGACGACGCTGCAGATGGTGGTGACGCGGCTGCGTCAGGCGCTCGGTGACGCGAACTGCGTGCGCACCGCGACCGGCGGCTACGTCGTCGAGGTCACGCCTGACCAACTCGATCTGACGCGGTTCCGGTCACTGGCCGCGCGGCACCGGTACGCGGACGCACTCGCGCTGTGGACCGGCCCCGCGCTGGGGAACGTGGCGTCCGACGCGCTGCACCGCGACGACGTCGCACCGCTGCTCGAAGAACGACTGGTCGTCGTCGAGCAGGGGATGGAGGCCGACCTCGCCGCCGGTCTCGCGGGTGAGCTGGTGCCGGAGCTGCGCGGCCTGACCCAGGAGCACCCGTTCCGCGAGAGGTTCTGGGTTCAGCTGATGCTGGCGCTGCACCGGTCCGGCCAGCAGGCCGAGGCTCTCGCCGCGTACCGCGAGGTCAGCGGGCTGCTGGCCGAGGACCTCGGCATCGACCCGTCACCCGCGTTGCGCGAACTGCACCAGCAGCTGCTGAGCGGTGACGTGCCCGTGCCGTCCGGGTGGAAGGTGCTGTGCCAGCTGCCGCCGGACACCGGTGACTTCGTCGGCAGGGACAAGCTGTTCGACCAGGTCCGCGACCTGCTGACAGCGGGGCAGGCGGTGCCGATCGTGGTCGTCAGCGGCGCGCCGGGTGCGGGCAAGAGCGCGTTCACCGTTCGCACCGCACACCGCCTGCGCGACGCTTTCCCCGACGGCCAGCTCTTCGTGCGCCTGGACGGCGCGGGCCGGGCTCCGCGTGATCCGGCCGAAGTGCTGGGTGACCTGCTGACGGCACTGGGCGAGAGCGTGTCGGCTCTGCCGGACGGTCTAGCGGCCCGCGCCGCGGCGTTCCGGACCCGAGTCGCGGATCGGGCGGTGCTGATCGTGCTCGACGACGCTGCTTCGGCGGAGCAGGTGGAACCGTTGTTGCCCGGTACCGCGCGCAGTGCCGTGCTGGTCAGCAGCAGGCGCCAGCTCGGCGGTCTGAGCGGGGTGCGGGGACTGCGCCTGCCGCCGTTCGACACCGGCGAGGCGTTGTCCCTGTTGACCAGGATGGTCGGCGCGGACCGGATCGCGCGGGAACACGAGGCCGCGACCGTGCTCGCCGAGCTGTGCGGTGGCCTGCCACTGGCGTTGCGCGTGGTCGGTGCCCGGCTGACCGCCAGGTCGTCGCTGCCGCTGTCCGCGCTGGCCACCAGGCTCGCCGACGAACGCCGCAGGCTGGACGAGCTGGCGACCCGCGACATGGAGGTCAGGGCGACCTTCGGACCGAGCTACGAGGCACTGCCGCCGGACGCGGCGAGTGCGTTCCGCAGGCTCGGCGTGCTCGGCGCGGCGGACGTCGCGAGCTGGGTGGTCACCGCGCTGACCGGCCAGCGGGACGGTGATCGCCTGGTGGAGCAGCTGGTCGAGGCGAACCTGCTGGACGAGGTGGGCGTCGATGCCACCGGTGAGCCCCGCTACCGGCTGCACGACCTGCTGGCCGTCTACGCGAGCGAGTTGGCGGAGGCGGAGGACCCGGCCGAGCAGACCGCGGCGAAGCGCCGGTACGTGGAGGCGTTGTGCGCGCTGACCCACCGGGCGTGGGAACAGCTGGAAGTCATCATCGACGAGGTCGAGCCCCCGCCGTTCGAGCTGCAGGAGGTGCTGCCCGCGGACGAGGTGGCCCGCCTGACGGCCAACGGCCCTGCCTGGCTGCTGGCCGAACAGCTGCTGCTGGACCGAGGTGCGCGCCTGTGCCTGCGGGAGGGCTGGGTCGACCTCGCGGCAGGCTTGGTGGAACGCGCGATGCGGCACCTCGACGTCTTCTACCCGCTGGACCACGTGATCGCCACGCTGGGCGAGCTCAGCGTCGCGGCCAGGGCCGTCGGTGACCTCCGCGGCTCGTGGGTCTTCGCCAACAGCAGGCTGCTCCAGATGGCCAGACTCGGCGTGGACGACGCACTGCTGGCGTCGATCGGCGAGTGCGCGGACGCGTTCGCGGAGCTGGGCCATCACGCCGAGCTCGCCTCCGTGCTCGCCGCCCAGGCCCACTTCACCCGCGTCCACACCGGCAAACCGGCCCTGTCCCTCGCGGAACGAGCCGTCGACGCCGCACGCGTCAGCGGCAACGAGCAGATCTACCTGTCCGCACTGCGCGAGCTGGCGTCGATGCTGGCCGACAGCGATCGCTACGCCGAGGCGGTGCCGATCTTCGACGAGTCGCTTGAGCTGGCGTCCCGCTTGGGGGCTGGCCCCGAATCCCAGGTGCAGTACCGAATAGCCCTCTACGCCATGGCGAACGGGGATCCCGAACGGGCCCGCGTGGCGTCGGACAGAGCAGTGGAACTGGTGGACGGCATGGATGATCTGCGAGCCATCGCCTACGTCACCACGATGGCCGGTCGCGTGGCCGCCGCGTGCGGCGACGGCACGACAGCTCTCGTGCACGCCGAACGCGCCGCGCAGATCTTCGACCAGGTCAACGAGGGCATCGGCGCACTCGGCGCGCTCGCCACCAAGGCCGAGGCGTTCCTGTTGCTCGACAGGCGTGACGAGGTCGTCCGCCTGGTCGACGAGACGCTCGTCAAGTACGGGGGCGTCGGCGCCGTCGAACACGAGGAGCGCCTCCGTATCGTGCGTGCCAAGGCTTTGTCGTCCGTCTGACACGCGTCAGGCCCGCAGTGTCCAGCTGCGGGCCCGACAGCGTGCCTTGCCCCCCAGGCAACCGGTTCCGCCGCGATCAAGAGGGAGAAGTCGCGGTGGCCGAGTCGGTGTCGGCTTCCCCCAGAGGCCTCCGCCGTCTCACCGGCGAGGACTACTTTGTCAGGCGTCGCTCACAGACCGCTCACACCTGGTTCACACGGTCCGGCGGTGTGGACGGTGCTGAAGCGGGCGCGCGCTCGGGTCTGATCAGGTATGCATGTGCTGCCTGAACGAGGGGAAGGTGCATGAGCCTGCACGTCGCGGTCGACTTCGGCACGTCCAGCACATGTGTCGCGATCTCGGTGCACGGCCGGGAGCCGCAGGTGGTCGTGTTCGACGGCCAGCCGCTGGTGCCGTCCGCCGTCTTCGCCGCCGCCGACGGGACGCTCTTCGTCGGGCAGGAAGCCGAGCGCCAGGCCGCGGTCGACCCGGCCCGCTACGAGCCGCACCCCAAGCGCCGCATCGACGAGGGTGAGCTGCTGCTCGGCAGCAGCGTCCTCGCGGTCGTGGACGTCGTGCGCGCGGTGCTCACCCGTGCGGTCGACGAGGCACGCCGGGTCGCCGGCGGGATGCCGGTCGACCTGCTCGTGCTGACCCACCCCGCGGACTGGGGCACGGTGCGTTCGCGCGTTCTCATGCAGTCCGCGCGCGGACTCGGGCGCGAAGTCGTGCTCGTTCCGGAACCCGTCGCGGCGGCGGTGTTCCACTCGGCCAGCCACGCGCTGCCGGACGGCGCCACGCTCGCGGTGCTCGACCTCGGCGGTGGCACGGTCGATGCGAGCGTCGTGGCGCGCAGTGGCAGACGCTTCCGCGTGCTCGCGGCGAAGGGCGACCCGAGCTTCGGCGGTGCGGACGTCGACCAGGCGTTGCTTGAGCACGTGGGCGCGATGGTGTCCCCGCACGACGGGGAGGCGTGGCGGCAGCTCGTCGAGGGCCGGGAGATGGCCGACCGCCGCAAGCGCCGGGTGCTGCGCCAGGACGTGCGCGGCGCGAAGGAGACGCTCTCCCGGCACGCTTACACCGATGTGCCGATGCCGCCGCCGTTCCCCGACGCGCACGTGACGCGGACCGATCTCGAGAGGATGATCACGGCTCCGCTCAGCCGAGCCGTGGCGCTCGTCACCACGTCCGTCCGCGATGCGGGCCTCGATCCCCGGCAACTGGCCGGGGTGTTCCTGGTCGGCGGATCGAGCCGGATTCCGCTCGTCGCGCGGCTCGTGCACGAGCACACCGGTGTTCTGCCGACGAGCATCGACCAGCCGGAGACGGTCGTCGCGCGCGGCGCTCTGCGCGCGGTGAGCCTCGATCCCGTGCGAACCGGGGCCTTGCCGCCGCAGCCGCCGCCGAGCACCGACACGACGCGGAAGATCACCCGCCGGATCACGCCGCCCGCGCAGTTTCCGCAGGTACCGCACCAGCCGATCCGCAAGAAGAGCCGCAAGCCGCTGTACGTCACGCTGGCCGTCGTGCTCGCGCTCGTGGCCGGGGGAACCACCGCTTATTTCCTCCTGCGTGACCGGGGCAAGCCGATTTCGCAGTACGACTACAGCTTCACCATGCCTGCCGATTGGGAGCAGACCGGGGGCGATGTGCAAAAGCGACGGGTGCTTTTGCAACCGATGCAGCGTGATTCCGGACTCGATCGCATTGCTGTGCAGGAGCAAAAGCTCACCTACGACAGTTCGGCCGATCGCTCGCGCGCGATTGAGGAACTGCGCAAGGGCTTCAAGGAGAGCGGCGAGTCCGTATCGGATTTCGACGAGAACGCCGCATTCGTCGGTAAGGACGTCGTGCGCTTTCGCGAGCAGGTCCCGTCGGCGACGGTCGACTGGTATGTGTTGCTCAAGGGAACCGCGCAGGTCAGTGTTGGCTGTCAGGCGTCCGAGTCGGGCCGGGAGCGAGTGCGTTCCGCCTGTGAGCAAATCGTCCGCACGATGACCGTGACGGGCTGAAACGGCTGGAGGGAACCATGTCCGCCGCTGAATCGATCGCCCAGTTCCGTTCCGAGGTCGGCGCGGCCGTCACGCGTGCGAGTCGTGCCGCCGCCGAGGCCGGAGCCGCGAACGGTGCGCTTCGCAAACGCACGAAAGACCTGGCTGATCGGGCCAAGAGCAGGCAGCTCTCGGTGGACGCGCACGCGGCCACGTCGCCGGACCTGCGTGGTTCCGCCACCGGGTTCCGCGCCGATCGTGGTTTGCCGGTCGAACACCTTCCGGAGGCCGCGGATTTGCTTAAGCCACCACCCGTGGTTCCTGAACCGCTTCCGAAGCCGACCACTCTCGGTTCCGCCGCAGTCGCTGGTCCGAGTGGTCAGCTTCCCCATGTGAGTGACGATGACGAGGACTTTTCGCAGTCGCGAATCCTCTACTGAGGGTTCTCGTCACCCGGCACCGTTCACTAGAGCAACTACTTGGGAAGAAGTCGCGACAGGGCGGAACCGACGTGGCAGGGTCCTCGTCGTAAGAGGCGTACGAACCAAGCAGTGCGACCTGATGTACCGATGAAGGGGGATTCTCCCAATGGCTAGTGGTTTCGCGGCGACGCCGGAAGAGCTCGACCAGCTCGTCACCGACATTCGCAACGTCAACGACAACGTGCAGGGCACCCTGAACTCGGTTCGCGGCACCGTCGACACGGTCAGCGGCAGCTGGAAGGGCCAGGCGCAGCAGGCGTTCTCCACGCTCATGGAGCGGTACAACACCGACGCGCAGAAGCTGCAGGAAGCGCTTCTCACGATCGCCGACGGCATCTCCGGCACCTCGACGACGATGAAGCAGACGGAAGAGGAGCAGGGCGGCTCCATGAACTCCATCATGAACCGTCTCGGCTGATTCTCGCTTTCGTTCGCATCTCACTTCACATCTGACTTTCGCAAAGCTAGGGGAGAAATACCATGAGTGGGGAAATCACTGTCACCTTCGGTGAGCTCGCCGCCGCGTCCGGCGAGATCACGGGCTCGGCTGGCAAGATCGAGAGCGAGCTCAGCGACCTGAAGGGTCGCGTCGACAAGGTGCTCGCGGGCTACACCGGCGAGAGCGCCGAGATGTACCAGGAGGCTCAGAACAAGTGGGCCCAGGCCGCCGGCGACCTCCAGCAGGTGCTGAACTCCATCGGTGTCGCCGTGCAGCAGGCCGCTGACGCCTACCAGGGTGCAGAGCAGCAGAACGCCCGCCGCTGGGGCTGATCCCCCCGCGCGGTAGCTCGACCCTTCGCGAGCCCCGGAACCACGTGGTCCGGGGCTCGCGTACGTTCCCAGTACCGGTGTCCGAGGGGGCCGTTTTGACCCGCGGATGACCCAACCGGTATCTTCTTACGTTGTTGTGCGGTAGCTGGCGCCCATGTGCCGCGAGTGTTCCGGTCCCATCACTTGGTCCGTCCAAGGTTTGGCTCGGTGCAACCGCCGAGATGACCCCAACGCAAGTGACGACGAGGTAGACCCGTGCGCACGTACAGCCCGAAGCCCGGTGAGGTGACCCGCACCTGGCACGTGATCGACGCCCAGGACGTGGTGCTCGGCCGGCTCGCCACCCAGGCCGCGACGCTGCTGCGCGGCAAGCACAAGCCGACCTACGCCCCCCACGTTGACACCGGTGACTTCGTCATCATCGTCAACGCGGACAAGGTGGCGTTGACCGGCGGCAAGCGCGACCAGGAGTTCGTGTACCGCCACAGCGGCCACCCCGGTGGCCTGCGCAAGCAGTCCTTCGGCGAGGTCCTGGACACGCGTCCGGACCGCCTGGTCGAGAAGGCGGTCAAGGGCATGCTCCCGAAGAACCGTCTCGGCCGCGTCATCGGCTCCAAGCTGAAGGTCTACAGCGGACCGAACCACCCGCACGCGGCCCAGCAGCCGCAGGCTTTCGAGATCAAGAAGATCGCCCAGTGAGCGACGAGAACACCGAGGAAGTTGCTGTGACCACCCCTGAGAACGAGACCCCTGAGGTCACGGCCGAGGTCGTCGAGGCTCCCGCGGTCGAGACCGAGACCGAGGCTCCCGCGGCCGACGTCGAGGTCGAGGCCGAGGTTGAGGTCGAGGCTCCCGCCGTGGTCCGTCCTTCCCTGAACGGTGCCGCTCACCTGGCGCAGACCGTCGGCCGTCGCAAGGAGGCCGTCGTTCGCGTCCGCCTCGTGCCCGGCACCGGCAAGTTCACGCTGAACGGCAAGGCGCTCGAGGAGTACTTCCCGAACAAGGTGCACCAGCAGCTCATCAAGGAGCCGCTCGTCACCACGGAGAAGCCCGAGACCTTCGACGTCATCGCGAACCTGCGTGGCGGCGGCATCACCGGCCAGGCCGGTGCGCTGCGTCTCGCCATCGCGCGTGCGCTGATCGCCGTCGACTCCGAGGACCGCCCGGCGCTCAAGAAGGCCGGCTTCCTCACCCGTGACCCGCGGGTCAAGGAGCGCAAGAAGTACGGTCTGAAGAAGGCCCGCAAGGCGCCTCAGTACTCCAAGCGCTGACCCTCGGTCAGTTCAGTCATACCTGCGGGAGCAGCCAGTTCAACTCGAACTGCTGCTCCCGCAGTGTTTTCCAGCCCACCGGCTGTCCATTTCGGAGGATTCATGGCTCGCCTGTTCGGCACCGACGGGGTGCGTGGTCTCGCGAACGGAGACCTCACCCCGGAACTCGCACTGTCCGTCGCCGCCGCAGCGGCAAGGGTGCTCGCGGAGCACGACAGCACGCACCGCCCGGTCGCGGTCGTCGGTCGCGACCCGCGGGCGAGTGGCGAGATGCTGGACGCGGCCGTGACAGCGGGCTTGACCTCGGCCGGAGCGGACGTGCTGCGCGTCGGCGCGCTGCCGACCCCGGCCGTCGCGTACCTGGTGGCCGCGCTGAACGCGGACGTCGGCGTGATGATCTCCGCGTCGCACAACCCCATGCCGGACAACGGCGTGAAGCTCTTCGCCGCGGGCGGGCACAAGCTGCCCGACGAGGTCGAGGACGAGATCGAGCAGAAGATGGGCTCCGGTTTCGTGCGCCCCACCGGCTCCGGCATCGGCCGCGTGCGCGACATCACGGACGCCGAGAGCCAGTACGTCGAGCACCTGATCAAGGTCACGCCGCACAGCCTCGACGGGATCAAGGTCGTCGTCGACTGCGCGAACGGTGCCGCCTCCGTCGCCGCGCCGGACGCCTACCGCCGCGCGGGCGCCGAGGTCATCGCGATCAACGCGAACCCGGACGGCCTGAACATCAACGACGCGTGCGGTTCCACGCACCTCGACGTGATCGCCGCCGCGGTCCGCGAGCACGGCGCTGACCTGGGCATCGCGCACGACGGCGACGCGGACCGCTGCCTCGCGGTCGACGCGGACGGCGCCGAGATCGACGGCGACCAGATCATGGCGATCCTCGCGGTCGCGATGCGCGACTCCGGTGAGCTGTACGAGGACACCCTCGTCGCCACCGTCATGAGCAACCTCGGCCTGCACATCGCCATGCGCGAGGCCGGGATCACGCTGCGGACCACCGCGGTCGGCGACCGGTACGTGCTCCAGGACCTCAAGGCGGGTGGCTTCTCGCTCGGCGGCGAGCAGTCCGGCCACGTCGTGCTGCCCGCCCACGCCACCACCGGCGACGGCCTGCTCACCGCGCTGCGCCTGATGGCGCGCATGGCGGAGACCGGCAAGTCGCTGGCCGAGCTGGCAGGCGTCATGCGCAGGCTGCCGCAGGTCCTGATCAACGTGAAGGTCTCGGACAAGGCCGCCGTGGCGAAAGCCACCTCGGTGAGCGAGGCCGTCGCGTCCGTCGAGGCCGAGCTGGGCGACACCGGTCGCGTGCTGCTCCGCCCGTCCGGCACCGAGCAGCTCGTGCGGGTGATGGTCGAGGCGACGAGCCACGAGCAGGCCGAGTCCGCCGCGCAGCGCCTCGCAGGCGTGGTCTCCTCGGTTCACTGACCAAGTAGTAAACAGCCCGGTGGTGATCTTCAGCGCTGATCACCACCGGGCTGTTTACTAAGGCAACCGACCTGCCGGAGCTCCGGTCACCGGATGGGCGGAACTGGCACTCTTTGGCGGAACCCGATACGGCCGTATTGCGTCACATCGGGGACTAGGGGAGGCGAGGAATGGCTGGTTTCGGCGTATCGCCCGGTGAGCTGACGAAGGTCGCCGGACAGTACGAGGACCATGGTGGGGACATCACCGCGTTGAAGAGCTCTCTGACACCGGGCGTGGGAGCCGGGCAGGTCGGGCGCAAGTTCCGCGGCACCGAGGCCAAGTACAAGAGCTACTTCGACCGGCTCCAGGCCAGCGTAGAGACGTACGGCAAAGAGGCGACCAACATCGCGCTGCGTCTGAAGGACGTCGCGAAGTCGTACGAGCAGAACGAGGCCGACACCTCGCAGCAGTTCAAGGGATAGCGCCGTGGCCGACCAGAACGAGATCAAGAAGCTCCTCGACGACCCCAACGTCACGGGTGACACCAAGAAGCAGCTCGTTCGCGCGCTCGCCGGTGCGGGCGGCAGCGAGGACGAGGTCAAGCGCTACGCCCAGGCCAACGGCGTCGAAGTGCCGGACGACCCCGGCTTCTGGAGCCACGCGGGCGGCATCCTGCTCGCGCCGGTGACCGGTGGCGCCAGCGAGGCGTACGTCATCGGCAAGGAGATGCAGCACGGCAAGTGGACGGTGGAGGGCGGCGACGCCGACAAGCTCGTCAAGAAGGCGGGCGAGGAGCGCGAGCTCGGCAGCACCCAGAAGGTGCTCAACGAGACCGGTGACTTCAAGACGTCCGACGAGCTGCTCGACGCGGGTGCGCCCGGACTGCGCTTCTTCGAGAAGTTCATCCCCATCTACCAGAAGGCCGCGCCGCTCTGCGGGCACAACGGCCAGGCGCCGGACCTCAAGGGCTACATCTACAAGAACTACGACGAGGTCCGCGAGATCGACTTCGGCAAGTTCCGCGAGGACGCCGAGAAGATCAACAAGGCGGGCGCGGAGCTCGACAACCACCAGAACGGGATGACCCGCGCGTGGGGCGGGCTCGGGTCGTGGTCGGGCGACGCCGCCAACGCGGGCCGCGCCTACAACGACAAGTTCAACGGTGCCGCGACCGGCTTCATCGACGACTCGCAGAAGGCGCCCGGCACGATCACCGGCGCTGCCTCGGCGATGCAGAAGAAGGTCAAGGAGTTCGCGCAGCACGTCCACGACCAGTACAACGAGAAGTGCGGCGGCATGACTGTCGAAGAGGCCGAGACGGCCATTCGACAGGCGGGCGGCGACGTCTTCGAGAACGACGCGGGCATCCTCGACTGGCTGTACGGCGCCATGGACGGCCCCGGCTGGGTCAAGGGCATCGTCGTCGGCGCGTTCTTCGGCGGCCCGCTCGGCGTGCTCGCCGGACTCGGCTGGGACAGCTGGATCTGGAACGCGCGGCAGAAGGTCATCGACGAGGCCAAGCAGAAGCTGAAGGGCCTGTGCGGGGAGTTCGACTCCAAGAAGCAGGCCTTCGACGGCTACTGCAAGGCCGTGCAGGACGGCGTCAAGGCCGACTACGACACGATGTTCGGCGCGCTCGACGGGCAGATCAAGGACAAGCCCTTCGGCCAGGTCGGCGACCCGCCCTCGTTCACCGAGCAGCCCGGTGGCAAGGAGAAGCCCAAGCAGCCGGGCGGTGGCCCCGGTGGTGGCCCCGGCGGTGGGCCTGGTGGTGGCCCCGGCGGTGGGCCTGGTGGTGGGCCTGGTGGTGGCCCGGAGATGCCGAAGCCGCCGGAGAACCCGCTCGACAAGGACGGCGACGGCAAGCCGGACGTCCCCGGTGACACCGATGGCGACGGCAAGCCCGACGACCTCGACGGCGACGGCAAGCCCGACGTGCCGAAGCCGGAGAAGGAGCTCGAGACCGTCACGGTCAAGAGCGGCGACAACACGATCAAGATCACGGAGCCCGACTCGAACGGGCACGTGAAGATGACCATCGACACGCCCAAGGGCGACCCGAAGACCTACGACCTCGACTTCAGCAAGAACCCCGAGGCCGCCAAGGCGCTGATGGGTCAGAACGGCGCGGCTGCGATCGGCAACCTGGCGAGCAGCGTGCAGGGCTCCCAGGCGGGCGGTCCGGCGGCGAACTCGCCCACCACGGCCGGTTCCCAGGCACCCGGCGGCACCCCCGGCAACACGCCCGGTGGCGCCGGTGGTGCGGGCGCGGCGATCCCGGTCGAGGTCGGTGCGGACGGCAAGATCCACATCGAGCAGGACGGGATCAACTTCACCGCCGAGGTGAACCCGGACAGCGGTGAGATCAACCTCACGATCGACGACGGCGACGGCTCGCCGGACCAGATCGGCGTGGAGTTCGGCGAGGACGAGAACCCCGACGCGGGAACTGACGGCGAGTCCGCCGGTGGCCGTCCCGGCACGGACGACCTGCCGCCGCTGGAGGCGGACACCGGCCTGCCGGACGACGCGTTCCCGGCACCGATGCCCGCGCCGGACGAGATCACCACGCTGCCCGCCGAGGGCGACAACCCGTGGAACCCGCCTGGTGAGGGCGGCCGCGACTACATCGAGGACAACGGCATCATGCCGAACGTCGGCGATGAGCCGCGTGCGTTCCCCGGCGAGGGTGGCCGCGGCTACATCGAGGACAACGGGATCATGCCGAACGTCGGCGACGGTTCTTCGCGCGCCGATGGCCCGGTGTACGCGGCGTCCTCCGACTCGACGGCCACGTCGGGCGTCTCGATGGCCGGCTCGTCGCCCAGCGGTGAGTCGGTGCTCGGCGGTTCCGTCGGCGGCTCGTCCAGCGCGGTCGGCGGCGACAGCGCGTGGCACAGCGAGCAGGCCAACGCGGCCGACAGCGGCAGCCAGTTCGGCACCAGCACGTCCGAGGCCGGTCAGGCGGGCCAGGCGACGCTGCCGTCCATGCAGGACGGTCACGGCCAGCAGTCCGGTCCCGGTGGCTCTCCCGGCGGCATGATGGGCGGCGGGATGATGGGCGGTGCCCCGCCTGCCGGCGGCGGTGCCCAGGGCGGTCAGGGCGGCGACACCGAGCGCGGCCCGAGCCAGTGGCGCACCACCGGGTCGCTGTTCGACGACGACAGCGCGCTGAGCCGCGTGCAGGGCGTGCTGGGCGATGACCGGGGAGGCCACTGATCATGGCGATCATCGAGACCGATCCTCGGGTGCAGGCCCTGTTCGACGAGAACACGGCCGCCACCCGGCGGGCGAACGTCGAGACGTCCGCGGCGCTCAAGGCCGACCAGGACCGGCTGGCCGCGGAGGCGCGCGCCCGCGAGGAGAAGTTCGCGGCCGCGCAGGCCGAGCTGAAGAAGCAGTCCGAGGAAGTCGCCAAGCCGGGTGAGAAGCCGAAGAAGCCCCAGTGGGAGCAGAAGGACCGCTCCGTCGGCGAGATGGCGTTCGGGCCGGAGGACGAGGACGAGCAGGCCCCGCTGCGGGCTGCCGCGTCTCCACCTCCGCCGCCGGTCGCTCCTCCGCCGCCTCCGCCCGCTCGACCGGCGGCTCATCGCCGACCCGCCCCGCGGGACGACGATGACGACGACCTGAGCGGCCAGACCTGGCTGTCTTGACCCGGCTCAGCCTCGGCTGGGCCGGACCTTGAGCGGGCCGCGCTGGTACGCCAGCGCGGCGTGCTTGACGTCGTTGTCCAGCAACGCGTCGTAGCTGCGGTCACCGGCGAGGTGACGCAGCAGGAACGCCGTCGTGAAGGCCTTGGCGTGCGTCTGCGCGGCGCGCTCGGCGCGGCCGTCCAGCAGCAGCTCGCTCCAGTGCCTGCCCTCGGCGAACCCGAGGTGCGACGCCTTGTCCAGCATCCGCAGCTGCACCGGGCCCGCCCACGCGGACGCGATGGCCTCGGCGTGCGCGACCGGCGGTGCGATGCGGTCCTCGGCCGCCGCGAGGTGCAGACCGGGTGCCGTCACCGTGCGCGCGACGTCCACAGCGGACGGGTGCGTCTCCGTTGCGGCCAAAGTCACAACGGCGCGCACGCGGTCCGAACCGGCCGCGGTGTGCACGGCCGCGCCGCCGCCCATGCCGTGCCCGGCGACCGCGAGGCGGTCCGGGTCGACGCTGATCTCACCGTCACCGAGCCGCACACCAGCGCAGACGTCCAGCGTCGTGGCCAGGTTCGACGACAGCAGGCGGGCCGAGAGCAGTGGTCCGCGCTCGGTCGCGGGCGCCGCGGCGACGATGCCCCAGGACGCCAGGTGACGCAGCAGGCCCCGGTAGCGGTGCACCGGCTGGAGCCAGCCGTGTCCGAACGCGACGGCGGGCAGCCCGAGCCCCTCGCGCGGCGTGAACACCACGCCGGGCAGGCCGACCAGCGCCAGGTCTCCGCGCAGCACCTCGTGGGTTCCGGGCCTGCTGAGCTGGAGGAAAGCCTCACGAGCGGTCAGTTCGATCACGCGGCGAGCCATGGCTGAACGGTAGTCGATGCTGCGAGCCTCGACACACTCGCGATTGGTCTACACCAAAACCGGGCCTGACCTGCACGGATTCGATCAAGCGGCGCTTTCGGTTTCGCGCTGTGGTCTAGCTACCCTGTCACCCGTGTGCGGAATCGTGGGATACGTGGGACACCGGTCGGCGCTCGACGTCGTACTCGACGGGTTGAGGCGTCTCGAGTACCGGGGGTACGACTCGGCGGGCGTCGCGGTGGTCGCCGACGGCGGCCTCGCAGTCGAACGCAAGGCCGGGCGCCTGGCCAACCTCGAGGCCAGGCTGGACGAGGTCGGCCGCGAGTCCTTCGCGGGCACCGTCGGCATGGGCCACACCCGGTGGGCGACGCACGGCGCGCCGATCGACCGCAACTCGCACCCGCACCGCGACGCGACCGGACGGGTCGCCGTGGTGCACAACGGCATCATCGAGAACTTCGTCGCCCTGCGTGCCGAGCTCGAGGCGGCCGGCGTCGAGATGGCGTCGGACACGGACTCCGAGACGGTCGCGCACCTCGTGGCCTTCGCGTACGGCGACGGTGAGACGAAGGGCGACCTGCCCGCCAGCGTGCGCCTCGTCGCCCGGCGGCTGGAGGGCGCGTTCACGCTCGTCGTGACGCACGCCGACGAGCCGGACCAGGTCGTCGCCGCACGCCGTTCCTCCCCGCTCGTCGTGGGCGTCGGCGAGGGCGAGCACTTCGTCGCGAGCGACGTGTCCGCGTTCATCGAGCACACCCGCGAGGCCGTCGAGCTCGGCCAGGACCAGATGGTCGTGATCACCCGCGACGGCTACGACGTCACGGACTTCGTCGGCGAGGCAGCGCAGGCCAAGCCGTTCACGGTGAACTGGGACCTCAGCGCCGCCGAGAAGGGCGGCCACGAGTACTTCATGCTCAAGGAGATCGAGGAGCAGCCGGAGGCGCTGGCGAACACGCTGCGCGGCCACTTCAACAACGGCCGCATCGTCCTCGACGAGCAGCGTCTCTCCGACCAGGACCTGCGCGACGTCGACAAGGTCTTCGTCGTCGCCTGTGGTTCCGCCTACCACTCCGGTCTCGTCGCGAAGTACGCGATCGAGCACTGGACGCGCCTCCCCGTCGAGGTCGAGCTCGCGTCCGAGTTCCGCTACCGCGACCCGGTGCTCGACCGCGACACGCTCGTCGTCGCCGTGTCGCAGTCCGGTGAGACCGCGGACACGCTGGAGGCCGTGCGGCACGCCCGTTCGCAGAAGGCCCGCGTGCTGGCGGTGTGCAACACCAACGGCGCGCAGATCCCGCGCGAGTCGGACGCGGTGCTCTACACGCACGCCGGCCCGGAGATCGGTGTCGCGTCGACCAAGGCGTTCCTCGCGCAGATCGCCGCGAACTACCTCGTCGGCCTGGCGCTGGCGCAGGCCCGCGGCACCAAGTACCCGGACGAGGTCGCCCGCGAGTTCCACGAGCTCGAGGCCATGCCCGAGGCCGTGCAGCGCGTGCTCGGCACCGTCGAGCAGGTCCGCGCGCTCGGCCGTGAGCTGGCCGACTCGAAGGCCGTGCTGTTCCTCGGCCGCCACGTGGGTTACCCGGTGGCGCTGGAGGGTGCGCTGAAGCTCAAGGAGCTCGCGTACATGCACGCCGAGGGCTTCGCCGCCGGCGAGCTCAAGCACGGTCCGATCGCGCTGATCGAGGAGGGCCTCCCGGTCGTCGTCGTGATGCCGTCGCCGAAGGGCCGCGCGGTGCTGCACTCGAAGCTGGTGTCGAACATCAGCGAGATCCAGGCCCGCGGCGCGCGCACGATCGTGATCGCCGAGGAGGGCGACGAGACGGTCCGCCCGTTCGCCGACCACCTGATCGAGATCCCGGCCGTCCCGACCCTGCTGCAGCCGCTCATCTCGACGGTGCCGCTGCAGGTGCTGGCCGCCGAGATCGCCCGCAGCCGCGGCTACGACGTCGACAAGCCCCGCAACCTGGCGAAGTCCGTTACGGTCGAGTAGGTGCGCGGGGTCTGGAGCACCGAACGGGTCAAAGCCGCTGAAGAAGAGCTCATGGCGGTCGTTCCGCCGGGCTCCTTGATGCGGCGGGCCGCGTTCGGTGTCGCGACGACCGCTTTGGCTCTGCTGCGCGGCAAGCGCCGCGTCACTTTGCTCGTCGGCGCGGGCAACAACGGTGGCGACGCCCTGTGGGCCGGGTACTTCCTGCGCAGGCGGGGCGTTGCCGTCAACGCGGTTCTGCTGAATCCGGCCAAGGCGCATCCCGAGGGCCTCGCGGCATTTCGCCGCGCCGGTGGTCGGGTGACGTTGGACGTCGGCGCGCCGGACCTCGTCATCGACGGCATCGTCGGTTTGTCGGCACGCGGTCCGCTGCGTCCCGACGCCGCCGCTCTCGTGGGTTCCGTGCGGGCTCCGATCCTGGCCGTCGACCTGCCGAGCGGCGTCGACCCGGACACCGGCGAGATCACCGGGCCCGCGGTGCGGGCGCACACGACCGTCACGTTCGGCTGCCTCAAGCCGGTGCACGCGCTGGCGGAGTGCGGTGACGTCCGGCTCGTCGACATCGGACTGCGACCGGTCGACCCGGACTTCGTGCTGCTGGACAGTTCCGACATCTCGTGGCCGGTGCCGGGGCCCGGTGACGACAAGTACACGCAGGGCGTCACCGGTGTGGCCGCCGGCAGCGCCACCTATCCGGGTGCCGCTGTGCTGTCGACCGGTGCGGCGGTGCTGTCGACGTCGGGCATGGTCCGGTACGCGGGGCACGCGGCCGACGCGATCCGCGCGCGGTGGCCGGAGACCGTGTGCACCGGGTCGATCGGCGACGCGGGACGCGTTCAGTCCTGGGTGGTCGGTCCCGGTCTGGGGACCACGCACGCTTCGGCTGACGTGGTGCGGCACGTGCTCGACGCGGGCGTGCCGGTGATCGCCGACGCGGACGCGATCACGTTGCTGGCGCAGGACTCCTCGCTGTGGGACGCCCGTGATCCGGACACGCCTCTGGTGCTCACGCCGCACGACCGCGAGTTCGAACGGCTCGCCGGGCCCGTTGGGGCTGATCGTGTTGCCGCCGCCGCGAAGGCCGCCGAGCAGTTCAACGCCGTCGTGCTGCTGAAGGGCAATCGGACCGTCGTCGCGGCGCCGGACGGGCGGGTACTGGTGAACTCCGCCACGTCCAGCTGGCCCGCCACCGCCGGGTCGGGGGACGTGCTGTCCGGGATCATCGGCGCGCTGCTCGCGGCCGGAGTGGATCCGTGGCTGGCCGCCGGTTGGGCGGCCTACGCGCACGTGCTGGCCGCGGAGCTGGCGGCTCGTGGGGCTCCCGCGCCCGCCTCGGCTCTGATGTCCGCGATCCCGGACGCGATCCGCCAGGTGCGCGGCAGCTGACCTGCGGATTGTGGACAGAGCTCTGGAATTGTCGGTGCCGGCTGGCAGAATTGAATCCAGGGTTCCCCTGGGCGGCGACCTCTGCGTGAGCACGGCCCGGCGCAGACGGGTGTGATGGGCGCGGCCTCCGGCATGACGTGCACCTCAGAGGCACGCAGGAGTGTCGGACCCCTGTGACACCATGAGCGGGTTATGTCCCGTGCAGAAGCTGTCATCGACCTAGGAGCGCTGCGGCACAACGTCGCCCTGCTGGCGGCCGAGGCCCCGCGCGCCGCGACCATGGCCGTGGTCAAGGCGGACGGCTACGGGCACGGCGCGCTCGAGGTGGCCAAGGCCGCGCTGGAGGCCGGGGCGACCTGGCTGGGCGCCTGCTCCACCGCCGAGGCGCTGAACCTGCGCGTGGCCGGCATCCGGGCCCCCATGCTGGCCTGGCTGGACGCTCCGGAGGAGGACCTGGCCGCAGGCATCGCCGCGGACGTCGACATGTCCGTCGCCTCGCTCAGCGACCTGCGCCGGGTGGAAGAGGCGGCGGCGCTGAGCGGCAGCCGCCCCAGGATCCACCTGAAGGTCGACACCGGACTGTCCCGCAACGGCTGCCAGCCCAAGGAGTGGCCCGAGCTCGTCCAGGCGGCCAAGAAGCACGAGGTCGTCGCGGTCTGGTCGCATCTCGCGTGCGCGGACGACATCGGCCACCCGTCGATCGACCTGCAGGCCAAGCGCTTCGACGACGCCTACGACGTGGCGCGTGAGGCGGGCCTGCACCCCATGCGGCACATCGCGAACTCGGCGGCGCTGCTGACGCGCCCCGATCTGCACCACGACCTCGTGCGGCCGGGCATCGCGATCTACGGGCTGAACCCGGTGCCGACGGACCACGACCTGCGCCCCGTCATGACCTTCAAGGCGTGCGTGGCGCTCACGAAACGTATCCCCGCGGGCGAATCCGTCTCCTACGGAATGACATGGACGGCCCAGCAGGACACGACGCTCGCGCTTGTACCCGCGGGCTACGCGGACGGTGTGCCGCGAGCGCTCTCCGGACGGATGGAGGTGCTGCTCGGCGGCGAGCGGCGCCCGGTGGTGGGGCGTGTCTGCATGGACCAGATCGTCGTGAACTGCGGGGACGACGAGATCCAGGAGGGGGCGGAGGTGATCCTCTTCGGACCTGGGACGAAGGGGGAGCCGACCGCGAGGGAATGGGCGGAGCTGACGGGGACGATCGACTACGAGATCGTCACCGGGATGTACCGGCCGAGGGTCCGGAGGGTCTTCACGTGAAGCCGGTGTGGAAGGTCGTCGGGTGGGCGGGCGGCGTGCTCGGTGCCGCCGTCGCGGGTGCTGCTGTCGCGCAGACGGCGAAGGTGCAGCACCAGCGCCGGACGGTGGCGGACGGCCTCGCCTCCGAACCGCTGGGGCAGCTGCGGCCGGACCGCGAGTCCACGGTCGCCGCGGACGACGGCGTGCCGATCTCCGTCGAGGAGATCGACCCGGTCGACGGTGGCGAACCGGACCTGACGGTCGTGCTGGTGCACGGCTTCGCGCTCGACCGCCGCTGCTGGCACTTCCAGCGCCGCGACCTCGCGGAACTGGACGACCCGCGCGTCCACCAGGTCCTCTACGACCAGCGCAGCCACGGCCGCTCGGGCCGCGCGACGCCTGAGTCGAGCACCATCGAGCAGCTCGCGCACGACCTGGACGCGGTGATCCGCGCGGTCGTGCCGGAGGGGCCGCTCGTGCTCGTCGGGCACTCCATGGGCGGCATGACGATCATGGCGCTCGCCGAGTTACGTCCTGAGCTGTTCGAGCAGCGGGTGCGCGGCGTCGCACTCGTCAGCACGGCGGCGGGTGCGGTCGGCGGCGCGGGACTCCCGAAGTCCGTGCTGTCGCGGTACAACCCCGTGACGCTGGGCGTCGGACGGCTCGCCGGCATCCAGCCCGGCCTCGTCGAATGGGTGCGCGGCAAGGCGAAAACCCTGACCTGGAGCGGGATCAGGGCGCTCGCGTTCGGCGACAAGAGCGTCGCTCCGTCCCTCGTGGACCTGATGGAGCAGATGATCAACAAGACCTCGGTGAAGGTGCTCACCGAGTTCCTGGAGACACTGGGCACGCACAACCGCTACAAGGCGCTCGCCGGCCTCCGGCATTGCGAGGTGCTGGTGATCAGCGGCGACGCGGACAAGCTGACGCCGTTCTCGCACGCCGAGCGCATGGCGGAGGAGATGCCGCACGGCGAGCTCGTGCGGGTGCCCGGTGCCGGGCACATGGCGATGATGGAACAGGCGGACCTCGTGACCGACCACCTGGTCGGGCTGATCGAGCGGTGCGCCCGCGATCGTGGAGAGAGCCGGAAGAAGTGGTGGCGACGAGCGTGAAGACCGTGGAGCTCCCCCTCGTGGAGGACACGGAGGAGTTCGGGCGGAAGCTGGGTGGCGTCGTGCGCGCGGGAGATCTCGTGCTGCTCGCCGGACCGCTCGGCGCGGGCAAGACGGCACTGGTGCGCGGCCTCGCCGCGGGCCTCGGCGTCGAGGGCAGGGTCAGCTCGCCGACGTTCGTGATCGCCCGCGTGCACGGGCCCGCGGCCGAGGGCAGGGGCATCTCGCTGGTGCACGTCGACGCGTACCGGCTCGGGGGTCACCTGGACGAGTTGGACGACCTGGATCTGGACACGGATCTGGTGGACGCCGTCGTCGCCGTCGAGTGGGGCGAGGGCGTGGCGGAGCGCCTGTCGGAAGATCATTTGCTGATCCGCCTCGAGCGCCAAGCCGACGACGTTCGCACAGCTCAGCTGATCCCGCACGGCGAGTGGCGCCTGCGTGACCTACCTGTGTGATCTTCTCTAGCGCATCGAGTGAAGTCCATTAAGGACAGAGCGTGACGGGCCGATGACTCTCGCATGATCAAGAAGACTCTCCTTGCGACCGCAGTCATCGGTGGCGCCATGCTCGTGGCAGCCGCTCCCGCCTCGGCCGGTGGCCACGGCGGCGGAATCAGCATCGCCGACAACGTGTGCGCGGCACCGTGGCAGTGGAACGGCCCGTTCTCGCTGCTGCACGAGGGTCACGCGCCCGGCTACGCCGCGTGCAACGACAACTCGACCGGCCACAGCGACGCTGACATCAGCATCGCCAACAACGCGTGTCTGCTGCCGTGGCAGTGGAACGGCCCGCTGGAGATCTTCACGGTCGACCACGCGCCGTCCTACGTCGCCTGCAACGGCAACTCCGCGGGCTGATTCACCCCGCGATTCCACGGACCACGCCGAGCTCGACGAGGTCCTGAGGACGCAGCTTCAACTGGTCAGCCAGAACGGGTACGTCGTCGCGCCTGAGGATCGACGCGGCCAGTTCCGGTGCGGTCACGGAGAAGTAGGCGTCCGGAGTGATCCAGGTGCGGTCCGGCGAGGCTAGCGCGAGAGCCCCGCCGGACCCGCCCTCACCGATCACCAGCGTCGTGATCGGCACCCGTGCTCGTGCGATCGCCGTGAACACCTCCGCGATCGCCGCACCCGCTCCCGCCCGTTCCGCCGCCGCGTCGTTGGCCGCGCCGGGAGTGTCCACAAAGGTCAGCACCGGCAGTCCGAGCCGGTCAGCCAAGCCGATGATCCGCGCCGCCGTGCGGAATCCCGCCGGTGTCGTCGCCGTCCCGGCCTGCGCCACGTAGGCGATGCTCCGGCCGTCGTGCCGGCCGATGCCGCACAACACTCCCGCGTCCCGACCACCCGCGCGGTCACCGCTCAACGGGAACGTCACGTCGAAGTAGTCGTCCAGGTACGCCTGCGCACGCGGTCGTTCCGGCGCACGGGTCCGCCGCACCGCGGTCCAGCCGTCCGGTGGCAGGTCCTGCCGCCCGAGCGCCCGCGGCACCGGAGCCGGTTCAGCGCTCGCCGAGGTGAGCAGCCCGAGCAGCACACCCAGTTCTTCCCGCGTCACCACGGCATCGACGGTCCCGGCCGCGAACTGGCCCTCGGCCGTGTACTCCGGCCCGTCCTCGGGACGCACCCTGCTGCCCGCGAACCCGACCTGCGCGCCCGGCACCGCCAGCACGACGTCCGCGCTCGCGCCGAGCGACGCCCACAGCCCGCCCGTCGTCGGATCCCGCAGCACGGACACGCGGGCTAGTCCGGCCGCCGAGTGCTCCGCGCACACCGCGGCGATCCGGTGCAGTTGCTTCAGCGACACCACACCCTCCTGCATGCGGCTGCCGCCGGTCGCGATCAGCGAGACGACCGGCAGCCGTCGCGCGCGGGCCTCGTGGAACGCCCGCTCGATCACGTCACCGGCCGCGCTGCCGACGGAGCCGCCGAGGAACCCGAAGTCGAACTCGATCACCACCGCGTCGACGTCGCCGAACCGGCGCACGTCGAACGCCACGGACTCGGCGTGCCCGGTGCGGTCCCGCGCCCGCTCGAGCTGCTCCCGGTAGCCGGCCCAGTCGAGCGGGTCAGGTGCCGAGGGCACGCTTGAGCACCTTCCCCATCTCGTTGCGCGGCAACGCTTCCAGGTAGCGCACGACGCGCGGTCGCTTGTGCGGGGACAGCAGCTTCGCGACGTGGTCGCTCAGCACGGCCGGGTCGGGCGCCTCGCCGGACGGCACCACCCACGCGACGATCCGCTCGCCGAGGTCGTCGTCGGGCTCACCGGTCACCGCGACCTCGGCGACGTCCGGGTGCTCCAGCAGCGCGTTCTCGATCTCGCCCGCACCGATCTTGTAGCCACCGCTCTTGATCAGGTCGGTCGCGCGGCGCCCGACGATGCGCAGGTAGCCGTCGTGCTCGCGCACGGCCATGTCGCCGGTGCGGAACCAGCCGTCGCGGAACGCGGCCTCGGTCGCGTCCGGCCGGTTCAGGTACTCGAGGAACAGGTTCGGCCCGCGCACCTCGATCTCGCCGATGGCGTCGAAACCGACGTCGGTTCCCGCTTCGTCGACCAGCCGGACCTGCACGCCGTCGAGCGGCAGCCCGACCGTGCCCGGCCTGCGGTCGCCGGACGCGCGCACGCTGATGTTCATCAGCGTCTCGCTCATCCCGTACCGCTCGACGACGCGCTGCCCGGTCGCCTTCGCGATGCGCTCGTGGTCCGTCGCCGGCAGCGCGGCCGAGCCGGAGACCAGCAGACGAGCCTTGCCGAACGCCTCGGCCACCAGTGGGTTCCGCTCGACCTCGTCCGCGATCCGGTGGTACATCGTCGGGACGCCGAACATCATCGTGGCGCCGTTCGCCAGCTCGTTCGCGGCGGCTTCCACGGAGAACTTGCCCAGGTGGCGCACGGTGTTGCCGCGGCGCAGCGGCCCGATGATCCCGATGCCCAGCCCGTGCACGTGGAACAGCGGCAGGCCGTGCACCAGCACGTCGTCCGCGGTCCACTCCCACGCGGCCGCGAGCGCGTCCAGGTTGGACTTGAGGCTGCGGCGGGGGAGGACCACGCCCTTGGGCGGCCCTGTGGTGCCGGAGGTGTAGATGACCAGCGCCGGGGCCTCGTCGTCCGGCTCGTCGAAGCTCGCGGGCTCGCCGAGCTCGATCGCCGGTTCGCGCAGGACCTCGTCGGGCTGGGAGTCGTTGAGGATGTGCTCCAACTCGCGCTCGCCGATCTTGGGGTTGAGCGGCACGACCGGGACGCCCGCCATGAGCCCGGCGACCACGGCCACGCAGGTCTCGATGCTGTTCGTGGCCCAGACCGCGACCCGGCGCTTGCCCCTCAGCGTCGCGGCGAGAGTGCCTGCGGCGCGGTGCAGTTCGGCGTAGGTCAGAGACCTGTCGCCGAAACGAAGTGCTTCCTTCGCGCTCGGTTCAGCCAGCATTCGCCAACTGTGGCTGGCGGGCTTCGTGGCCGCATCAGGAGTGTGTCGCGACCCACTTCTCCGGGACCCGTACCCTTGACGACCGTGCTAGTGCTCGCTGTTGACACCGCCACCCCCGCCGTCACCGCCGGTGTGGTCGAACTGCTGCCCGATTCGCTCACGCTGCTCGCCCAGCGCGTGACGGTGAACGCGAAGGCGCACGGCGAGCTGCTCACCCCGCACATCCAGGCGTGCCTCGCCGAGGCAGGCCGGACGTTCGCCGAGCTCGACGCCATCGTGTGCGGCTCAGGGCCCGGCCCGTTCACCGGCCTGCGCGTCGGTCTCGCGACCGCCGGCGCGCTCGGGCAGGCGCTGAACCGCCCGGTGTACCCGGTGCCGACGCCCGACGCGCTGGCGCTGGACGCCCTGGCCCTGATGCTCGACCCCGCAAGCGGATCTTCGGGCGGTCACCCGCTGCTGGTCGCGACGGACGCCCGTCGCCGCGAGGTGTACTGGGCCGCGTACGACGCGCTCGGCCGCCGGGTCGACGGCCCGCACGTGGAACGTCCTGCCGACCTGGCCGCGAAGCTGCCGTCGCTCGGCGTGCACCAGGCCGTCGGCGAGGGCGCGCAGCTCTACGCCGACGTGCTCGGCCTGCCCGTGCTGGACGTCAAGCACCCGTCGCCGGTCAGCCTCGTGACGGCCGCGTCCGCCGAGGTGCTCGCCCAGGCGCGGCCCGCCCCGCTGACGCCCCTCTACCTGCGCCGCCCCGACGCCGTCGAGCCGGTCGGCCGCAAGCGGGTGACCCGCGCGTGACGGCCCCGACCGTGACGATCGCGCCGCTGCGTCATGCCGACGTGGCCCGGTGCGTCGAGATCGAGCACGAGCTGTTCCACGGTGACGACCCGTGGAGCGAGAACGCGTTCCGCAGCGAGCTCGACAACGGCAACTTCTACGTCGGCGCGTACGTCGACGACGCGCTGATCGGGTACGCCGGGCTCGCCGTGTCCGAGTACGAGGGCAGCATCCACACGATCGCCGTGGTGTCCGCCTGGCAGGGCCGCGGTGTCGGCCGCACGCTGCTGCGGACGTTGCTGGCCCAGGTCGACGCCGCTGGTGTCCCGGTGTACCTGGAGGTGCGCACGGACAACACCCCGGCGATCGCGATGTACCTGGCGCACGGCTTCGAGCAACTCGGCCTGCGCCGCCGCTACTACCAGCCGTCGGGTGCCGACGCGTACACGATGGGAAGGCCCGCGAACCGTGACTGACCGGCTCATCCTCGGAATCGAGAGCTCGTGCGACGAGACGGGCGTCGGCATCGTCCGGCTCGGCCCGGACGGCTCGCTCGAGCTGCTCGCCGACGAGGTCGCCTCCAGCGTCGAGGAGCACGCCCGCTTCGGCGGCGTCGTGCCCGAGGTCGCGTCCCGCGCGCACCTCGAGGCGATGGCGCCGACCATGCGACGCGCACTGGACAAGTCGGGCGTCGAACTGTCCGACGTGCACTCCATCGCGGTGACCGCGGGCCCCGGCCTCGCCGGCGCTCTGCTGGTCGGCGTCTCCGCCGCGAAGGCGTTCGCGGCGGCTCTCGGCAAGCCGTTGTACGGCGTGAACCACCTCGCCGGCCACGTCGCGGCGGACACGCTGCAGCACGGCCCGTTGCCGTCGCGCTGCCTGGCCCTGCTGGTGTCCGGCGGCCACTCGCAGCTGCTGCTGATCGAGAACGGCCTGGCGTCGTCGATCACCGAGATCGGCTCCACCGTGGACGACGCGGCGGGCGAGGCCTACGACAAGGTCGCCCGGCTGCTGGACCTGCCGTACCCCGGCGGCCCGCCCATCGACAAGCTGGCGCGCACCGGCAACGGCTGCGCCATCGCGTTCCCGCGCGGCCTGACCGGTCCTCGCGACTCGAAGTACGACTTCTCGTTCTCCGGCTTGAAGACCTCGGTCGCGCGCTGGGTCGAGCGCTGCGAGGCGGCGGGCGAGGAGGTGCCGCTGGCCGACGTCGCGGCGTCGTTCCAGGAGGCCGTCGCGGACGTGCTGACGTCGAAGGCGCTGCGGGCTTGTCGCGATCTGCGCGTCGACACGCTGGTGATCTCCGGTGGTGTCGCGGCGAACTCGCGACTGTCCGGTCTGGCCGCGGAGCGGTGCGCTTCCGCTGGCGTTGAGCTGCGCGTTCCTTCTCCCAGGTTGTGCACAGACAACGGTGCCATGATTGCCGCGCTGGGCGCTCACCTGGTGGCAGCGGGTGCGAAGCCGTCGCCGCTGGACCTGTCGACGACGCCCGGTCTGCCGGTGAACGTGGTGCAGATCCTGTAGCTGCCCGATGGGAGGACTTCGTGCGACTGGTCAGGTTCGGCCTCGTCGGAGTCCTCAACACGGTTGTGGATTTGAGCCTGTACCTGCTCTTGGTGGGGTTCCTGCCGGTGGTGCTGGCCAACTTCGTGTCGACGTCGTGCGGCATGGCCACCAGCTTCTGCCTGAACCGCGGCTTCACGTTCCGCTCGTCCGGTTCCGTCGTGCGGCAGCTGCTGCTGTTCGTGCTGGTCACCGGCGTCGGCCTGTGGGTCGTGCAGCCGTTGGTGATCTCCGCCGTTCCCGGCTTCGGTGTGCTCGGCGCGAAACTCGCAGGCATGTCCGTCGGCCTGGTGTGGAACTTCGTTCTGTACCACTACGTCGTGTTCCCGCTGCGATCTTCCGCGCAACTTCCGGGTTAGGGGAACCGGATCGTTCCCCGCTGCGTCGTGCAGATCATGGCTGGTTTCGGTGTCACCGCTGATGCACTCGACGCACACGCGTCGTCGCTGGACGGGTTGCACGGTCGTCTGCAGACGGCGGTGGATGCGGCTCGTTCGGTGTCGATGCCGACGGATGCGTACGGGATCATCTGCCAGCCGTTCCGGATGATGCTGGACCCGGTGGAGCAGTGGGGTCTGGACGCTCTGT
>NZ_VOBR01000034.1:0-69130 GCF_007845675.1 Lentzea tibetensis
CGACCTGTCGCCCAACGCCGGCTCCACCCACACCAGCGGCTCACCTTCGACCTCCACCCCGGACGCACCGTCGTCCCCCAACTCACCCTCGACGTCCTCACCGGACGGACCAGGCTCCACCACACCCGGCTCACCTGGGTCACCCAGCACACCTGGCTCGCCGGGATCACCCAGCACGCCAGGTTCGCCCAGCTCGCCTGGGTCACCGAGCACGCCAGGTTCGCCTGGCTCACCGAGCTCGCCTGGGTCACCGACTTCGCCGTCCTCGAGTTCGCCGTCGGGGTCGCCTTCTGGCTCGCCGTCGTCTCCGGGCGCGCACTCGCCGGGATCTCCGTCGTCGGGCGCCCCGTCGGCCCCGTCGCACGCGCCGAACTCGCCGTCCGCGGCCGGCGCACCCAGCCCGTCGCACGCGCCCAGCGCGGACGGCCCATCGGGTGCCCCGTCGCACAGCCCGTCCCCGAGCGGCCCGTCGCCCAGCTCCACCGGCGCACCTTCGGCCGGTGCGCACTCCGGTGCCCCGTCCGCGGGCTCCCCATCGGCGGGCGGGTCGCCGAGCGCACACGGCCCCGGCGCCCAGCCCGACGCCCCAGCCGCCCCGCGCAACACCGGCCAGACCCAGCAGGCAGGCGTCGCCGCCCCCGAGGCACCCACCCACGCGGCAGGCCCGCGCGACACCAGCCCCGCCAGCTCCTCACCCGCCGGACAACAGAGCCCAGCAGGCACCCCGGCCGCAGGCCCCGCCGGCGCGGCCCCAGCAGGCGGCGCACCCTCGGCCGGCGGCGCCCCGACCGCAGGCGGAGCCCGCCCCGGCGCCGGTGGCGGCTGGACCGGCACCCCCGGCAGCCGAGGCGACCTCGGCTCCGGCACCCCCAGCCCCCGCACCCCCGACACATCGCCTTCGGGCGCCCGCCCGCACAGCGGCACCCCCAGCACACCATCGGCACCCCACGCACCGTCGACCTCCTCGGCACCGCACGCACCCGCAGCGTCCTCAACGCCACACGCACCTTCGACACCAGCAGCGCCGTCGGCGCCGCACGGCGGCACCCAGAACACCGGCGCGCCGCACTCCCCCTCAGCACCTGCCGCGGGCGCGCCGCACACCGGCACACCCGCCGCAGGCACGCCCCACACCGGTCCCGGCGCGGGTGCGCCGCACACCGGATCACCTGCCGCACCGAACGCGGGTACACCGCACTCCCCGAGCGCAGGCACACCACACGGCGGCCCGGCCACCGGCTCGCCATCGGCACCCGGCTCACCCCACGCAGGAGGCCCGAACGCGGGCACCCCGCACACCGGCACACCGACCGCTCCTCCCACTGGCGCACCGCACACCGGCTCACCATCGGCACCTTCCGCGGGTGCACCGCACACCGGCTCGCCCACGGCTCCCTCCGCAGGCGCACCGCACACCGGAGCCCCCTCAGCGCCCAACGCACCGCACAGCGGCCCAGCCGCCGGCACGCCGCACGGCGGTCCTGGCGGCGGCTCGCCACAGTCCGGCCCTGGCGCCCGCCCCGACGCGCCGGGCGCGCGTCCGGACGGGCCGATGCGCCCGCAGTCCGCGACCACCCCCACCCACGCCGACGCCCCCAGCCCCGGCACCAGCGCACCGCATGGCGGCCCGAACGCGCCGCACACCCAGCAGCCGGGCTTCACCCCACCGCACACCGGCAGCCCCGGCATGGGCGCACCCCACACCGGCGGCCCCGCCGCGGGCACGCCGCACACCGGCGGCCCGAGCACACACGGCCCCAACTCGCCCAGCGCACACGGCCCCGGCGGCCGCCCGGACACCCCCGCCACCAGGCCCGACGGCCCTGGATCCAGGCCCGACGGAACACGCCCGGACGCCTCCCGCCCCCGCACCGACGCCCCCGGCGGACACCCCAACAGCCCCTCCCGCCCGGACACCCCAGCCCCGCACAACCGCCCCGACAGCGCGCGATCCCGCGGCGACAGCCCCACCACCCATCCCGGCCAGCGACCCGACGCACCCAGCCAACCCCACAACCGCCCGGATGGCACCCGCCCCGACGGATCCCGCCCCGACGGATCCCGTCCCGACGGCACCCGCCCGGACGGCACTCGTCCCGGCTCGGCGCACCCGGACACCCCGAGCCACGCACCAGACCGCCCAGGCCACACCCCCGACCGGCCCGGCCACAGCCCCGACGGCAACCGGCCCGACAGCCACGCCCCGGACAGTCACGGCCCGGACAGCCCTCACCACGACCCCGACACGCCCGGCCACCACGACAAGCCGGACACCGACACCCCCAACAGCCACGACCCCAACAGCGACACCCCCCACACCCACGCCGACGAGCCGCGCCCGGACCCCGCCGAGGCCCACGCCCGGCACGCCGAACCCACCCCGGCCGGCGTCAGCCACCACGGCGGCGACCCCGACATGGGCGACCTCCCGCACCGCGTCCCCAACGACCCGCGCTTCTTCACCGCCGACGTCCACATCACCCCCGACGGCAGAGCCCGCATCGGCGGCCACGACTACACCCCCGCCGAATACGCCGACATGCTCCGCCGCTCCGGCTACGACGGCAGCAAACCCGTCCGCCTCATCGGCTGCGACGCCGCCAGCAACGACTTCGCCCAACAACTGTCCAGACACCTCGACGCCCCCGTCGTGGCGCCCACCAAACCCGCCTGGACCGACGCCAACGGCCGCGTCTTCACCAGCGACGTCGACATCACTCCCGACGGCACCAGGCAGCCGAAGATCCCGCCCAACGGCGAATGGGAAACCCACCACCCCGACGGCAGCAAAACCAAAGCCAGCGACGACGGCTACGCACCCGGCAGCGACAAGAACACCGACGGCGCCGACGCCAAAGACCGCGGCGACGAGCCGAAGAGCGACAGCGACAGCACTGACGCCAAGGACAAGCCGGAGACGCCCAAGAACGACCCGGACTGGGACAAGGCCGACCCGGCGGACCGAGCACGCATCCAGGAACAGGTCGACCAGATCCGTGATCAGGTGCGTGAGAGGTTCGACCAGTACTCGCGCGAAGCGTGGGACGAGGTCGACGGCAACTGGGACGACCTCAAGAAGCGGTACGACCGACCCATCAACGAAAAGGGTCTGCCGGAGGAGATGTTCAAGGGCACCGAGACGCACAACCGGTTCGAGAAGCGGGTCGAACAGGACATGAACGATCTCATCGACCCCGAGTCCGGCTACCGGATCCGCGTCGAGACGTCGTGGGATGCCGAAGGCGACCTGGTGCCGCGCGGCACCAAGGACTCGATCCGGCCAGACCTCATTCTGGAACGACAGTTCCGCGACGAAAGCGGCCGACTGCAGTGGGAGACCGCCCACGTGTGGGACCTGAAGACCGGCCAGGACGTCATCAGCAACTCGTGGGCGACGAAGGTCAACGACCGGCTGGACCCCGTGAAGACCCCGGAAACGATCAACCACCAGCTGGCCGACCAGGGCAAACTCCCCAAGGTCGACTCTCGTTAAGGTGGGGCGCATGAAACTCGTCGACCGCTGGCACGAACTCGCGAGGGAGCTGGCACCATCGCTCCCCGGCCGGTGGAGGCTGCGGGGCCGGGGTGACCTGACGGCGCTGGTCCAGGAGCCGTGGGACTGGACCGTGCGGTGGATCGGGTTCGAGCGGAGCTCGTTCTCCGACGAGGGCTGGTTCCAGGCCGCGGTCGAACCGCCCGTCCGAGACAGGTTCAAGTGGGCGCTGACGTTCGGGCTCAGGATGGACGAGGTGCAGGGTGGCCCGCGTCGCGTGGACCTCTGGTCGGCCGAAGCGGGACAGGTCCTGCAGGAGTTCGCGGTCAAAGCCGCTCTGCCGGAGTTCGAGCACTGGACCGTCGAGACGTTCGCCAGCGCCGCCGAGAAGTCGTTGCAACGGCCCGTCGAACGCCGACGGCCGCCGCACTACTGGATGATGGCGCCGGCGTGGCGCGTCATCCTCGACACCGGGTCCCCGGAAGAGCCGCTGCGGCAGATCATCGACTACTGCAACGAACACGAAGCGTTCAACCGCGCGTTGCCGTTCTACGAAGAGGTGCTCGAACGCTGGCAGGCCGGTGGACGTGACGAGACGCTCAGGTTTCTCGAGTTCGACCGCGACCGCAAGCTCGAGGAAGCGGGTCTCGCCCACCTGATCGACGGAGGAACGGCATGACCGCCCCACCCGCGCTGATCGAAGCCGTGCAGGAGAAGCTGCCTCTGCTCGCGCCGGAGGCATCGCTCGACGCGGAACGCGGTGAACTCCTGGTGCCGGTACCGGACGGCAGGGCGCGCATCTCGCTCGACTCGCTCGCGAAGACCGCCGCCACGACGCCGGCAGAGCAGTGGCCCGCACTCGTCGAGAGCTGGCTCGGCACGTTGCGCGCCGACCTCGCCGACGCGCAGGCGGGCAACGACGTCTCTCCTGACCAGCTCCGGGTCCAGCTGAAGCCGCACGAGGACACCCCGCCGACCGAGGCCCTGGTCCTGCCGTACGACCAGAACTTCGACGCCGCGATCGTGGTCGACCACGAGACCCGCGTCTCACCGCTGACCTACGCGCAGACGGCGAAGCTCGGCGCCGCGGTGGACGAGATCAACCGCCGGGCGATCAAGCAGACGATCACTCAGGAACTGGCGAACCTGGACGTTCGGGATCACACACTGCCGAACGGCGTCGTCACGCGAGTCGTCGCGCAGGACGGCAACCCCTACGTGACGACGATCCTCCTGTCGCTGGACCGCTTCACTCCTGGCGACGCTCCGCACGGCACGATCGTCGCGGTCCCCCAGTACAGCGCCGTGCTGCTGCACGAGGTGCGCACCCGCGACGTGATCGACTTCCTCGTCCCGTTCAGCCGCATCGCGAAGTCGATGCACGACGAGGCGCGCGACCCCTTCGGGACCGCCGTCTACTGGTGGGTCGCGGGGACGTACCACCGCGTCGAGATCGAGGAGACGGGCGACGACACGGCGAAGGCTCACCTGCCGGTCGGCTTGCGCGAGGTCGTCGACGCACTCCCGGAAGCGGACTGAGCCTGGCTCGCCCCGAGCGTGACCTGAGTCAACCGCCCCGCGCACACGGGGCCCGGCGGTTAAGATCGGCTCAACGTCTGGGGGGATACGAAGGGGCGAGGAGAGCATGAGTCAGCCGGCGACACCGCTGAGCGACGAGGACCAGCAGCAACTCGTGAGGCAGATCGGTCGCGCGATGCTGCCCGCACTACCGCCGGACTGGACGAGAGTGCGTGCGGAGTACCGCGCGGCAGGCAGGCACATCGAGGTCGACCTCGCGTTCGCCGGACCGGATGGCCAGATGCGGCCGGTGCGGCCTCCGATGGACGTCGTGCAGCTCTTCGGCCAGCTTCGGCAGGGCATGTACCAGCAGGATCGGGGGACGTGGCTCAGTGCGGTGTACGAGATCGAGGCGCCTGCGGCGTTCACGGTCGACTTCAACGCCGAGGAGGAGCCGCGGTGGCGCAACACGCCGCCGCCCATCGGCTTCCGCGACGAGCTGCAGACGTTCCCGCGGCCGGACGAGCGGATTCCGGACTGGTGGCGGCAGCGGATCGGGCTGCCACCGCTGCCCCAACCCGAACCGCAGGAGTACCAGGCCGCCGAGCAACCGCCGTCGGACGCGCCGCTGCGCACCGCCAAGGTGTACGACGGCAAGAACGACGAGGGCCGCATCGTGGTCAACCGGCAGCCGGTCGAGCCGCACCTGGTCGACGGGCTGATCGCCTACCTCGAGTCCGCTCCGGTCGTGCTGGCCGCGCGGAACCTCGACGTGGACGAGTTCAACCCCGGTGAGCAGGACGTCCCGCTGAACTTCCGCACCGACGGCACGTGGATCTGGGCGGGCGCGGTGCCGCACTACCTGAAGAAGTACGGCCTGCCGCCGGAGCCCGAGCTGGTGCGGCACGCGGCCAACCGCGGCTTCCAGGTCGGCGACGTCGACGAGGCGACGCAGGACCTCGCGGTCTCCATCATCACCGGTCAGCGGTAGTACTCCGGAGCACCGCCTCTCCTCGCGGGGAGAGGCGGTAACCGGTTTCCAGGCTCTCCGTGAGCCCTTTCGCCTTCAACCGCCGCACGTCCACATCGGACCGAAGCGCGACGCGCGGATCCTCGCCCAGGTACCGCAACCGGATCCGGTACAGCGAACCCTCACGCGAGTCCACAAAGGACATCAGATCGGCCACCGAGGAGTAGCCCGCGGCCGAAGCCTCCACTGATGACACGGACGACACGACGTCCACCGCGTCGATCGCCAGCACGCCCACCGCGGTCTGCAACGTCGAGCCCGCGCACCGTCGGGCGCCGCCACCGGCGGAACGCCAGGGTCACGGTGCCCGCGACGATCTCGTCCAGCACCGGCCGTCGGATCAGCACCGGCCCATCATCCCAGGTTGCCGACCTCCCGCACCCCGGCCACGATCCGGAGCAGGAGGTGCACGATGCTGCTGGAAACGCTCGCACAACGCTGGGGATTGTTCGCGCTCAGAGGCGCTCTGGCCATCCTGTTCGGCGTGATGGCGCTGGTCTGGCCGGGGATCACACTGCTCGCACTGGTGCTCCTGTGGGGCGCCTACGCACTGGTCGACGGCGTCACGGCCCTGTACATGTCGTTCACCCAGCGCGAATGGCCGACCGCTGACCGGGTGATGCAGGGGGTCTTCGGCGCGATCGGCGTGATCGCCGGAATCGGCGCGATCGCCTGGCCCGGACTGACCGTCGGGGCACTGCTGATCGTCATCGCCGTCTGGGCGATCGTCGCCGGGGTCATCCAGATCGCGGCGGCGATCCGGATGCGCAAGGTCGTCACGAACGAGTGGTTCTACGTCCTGACCGGCGTGCTCTCGGTGGTGCTGGGCATCATCCTGTTCGCCAGTCCGGGCAGCGGTGCGCTCGCGCTCGTCGTCACGATCGGCGTCTTCGCGATCATGTGGGGTGTCGTGCTGCTGTTGTTCAGCTTCCGCCTGCGGTCGCTGACAGGGCATTCCGCCGCTGGGCACGGGCAAGCAGCGCCAGCGTGACGAGCACGCCGAGACCCGCCCACACGTAGGCGTTGCCGATCACCTGCTGCCACCACGCCCAGTTGCGCTCGACGTCGTTGTCGTTGGGGAACCACCAGTGCGGCCCGAGCGCGAACACCAGCGTCAGCGGCAGGAAGCCCGCCCAGAACGCCCGGCCGCGGCGCAGCCCCGGCCGGGCGAGCAGCACCAGCGCGGGCGCGATCCACACCCAGTGGTGGCCCCACGACACCGGGGAGATCAGCAGCCCGCCGGTGGCGACCGCGAGGAACGCGACGAGGTCGTCACCGATCCCGCGCGCCCACACCGCAACTAGGTACGTCACGACCACGACGAGCAGCGACAGCACGACCCACGTCAGCACCTGCGCGGAACCGTCGAGCCCGAGCCGGGCGACCAGGCCGCGCAGCGACTGGTTCGCGGTGTAGGTGAGCCTGCCGACGCGACTCGGGTCGAGCAGCGCGCCCAGCCAGTACTTGCTCGCGTCCGACGGCGCGATCAGGAAGCCGAGCACGCCGAAGAAGAGGAACGAGCCGATCGCGACGACCACCGGCCGCCACTCGCGCTTGGCCACGAAGTACAGCGCGAAGAACGCCGGCGTCAGCTTGATCGCGGCGGCGAGGCCGATGAGCGCGCCCCTCGGCCAGCGGGTGCGCGCGAGCAGGCAGTCCGCCATGACCAGCACGCCGAGCATCAGGTTGATCTGGCCGAACCACAGCGTCTCGCGCAGCGGGTCGAAGATCGACGTCACGGCCGCGACCCCGAGCCCCCACTGCACGGCCTGCGGACCCCACCCGCACACGCGCGAGGCGGCGATGAGGCACAGCGTCGTCAGCGCGGCCAGGTTCACGAACGCCACGGCGAACACGGCGACCGCGAGCGGCACGAGCGCCAGCAGGCTGAAGATCACCGCGGCGACCGGCGGGTAGGTGAACGGGAGGTCCGGCCCGCCCAGCGGCTTGGCGAACCCGTCGACGTAGAGCGGGAAGCCCTTCAGCCACGCCTCGCCGCCGACGCGGTACACGCGCAGGTCGAGCGAGAAGTCGAGCGGGCGGCTCATGATGAACACCAAGGTGCCGATCATGGTGACGAGCCAGCCTGCCGCGATGAGCCGACCGCGAAGGTCCAATCGCGCCAGCGTCTGCATCGTGCACCCCCGTGTGAGCCGTTCGGACGCCGAATCGTAGCGAGCGCTCGGATGAGGTTTACGTCACGACCTCCGGCGGATCCCCGCTCGGAAAACTTCACGTAGCGTCGTTGCTTGTGCGCACACCGTCGAACCTCAGGTCATTTCGGGTGAAGGGGGCGCACAAAAGCGCACGCACGGGATACTCTGTGCGCATGAGCCCCGCGCTGGAGACGGTGCTGGCCAAGGCCGGCCTTCAGGTGACCCCCGACGAGTTCCTCTCTCTCGTGAGCGATGCCGCGAAGAGACTGGCTCCGCCGCACCCCGACCCGGCCAGCTACTTCACGCCGGACCAGGCCGAAGCGCTGACCGACGTGGGGCTCGACCTGACCCCCGCACGCCCGCAGGACGCGAAGCCGCGCGCCCGAACGGTCGTCGCGCACGCCGTGCTGCGCGACTCGGCGCTGACCGTCGCCGAGGCCGCCCGGCAGCTCCAGGTCGACACGAGCCGCATCCGGCACCGCCTCGGTGTCGGCAGGCTGGTCGGCTGGAAGGACAAGGGCAGCTGGCGCCTGCCCGCGTGGCAGTTCGCCGGCGGTGGAGTGCTGCCCGGTCTGGAGACCGTGCTGTCCGCCGTTCCGGTGGACCAACCCGCGCTCGTCGTAGCCGCCTTCATGACCACCGCACAGGAGGACCTGCTGGTCGACGGCAAGCCCGCCACCCCGCGTGAGTGGCTCCTCGCCGGAGGAGACCCGCGGCGCGTGGCCGACCTGGCCGCCATGCTCGGGACACCCGTCTAGAGCACACGAGACAACCTGGACCTGAATGTCACGGCTTCCCCAGCCGCCTGCCCCTGCCGTCCTGCAGGCGCACCTGCGCCGCACCGAGGACGTGGTGGCGGTGCACCGGGCGACCCGCCTGGTGCGCGTGTTCACCGCCAAGGGGCTGCACCCGCAGCGCTGGAACACGTTCCGCTACACCGGCCCGCTCACGCACGCGCGGTTCGACTGCCAGCCGCCCGCCGAGGACGGCGGGCCGACGCAGAGCCACGAGCACGGTGTCCTCTACTTCGGACTGTCCGTGCGCACGTCCGTGGCCGAGGTCTTCCAGTCGACGTCGCTGGTCGACCGCCGCACGCGCTCACCGTTCCTCGTGGTCCTGCGACCACGCCGGACGTTGCGACTGCTCGACCTGGCGGGCCTGTGGCCCACGCGAGTGGGCGCGTCGCAGGAGATCTCCAGCGGCCCCAAGCACATCACGCAGGCGTGGGCGCGCGCGATCCGCGCCGCCTACCCGGAGCTGGACGGGCTCTGGTACCGCTCGTCCATGGACTCCGGCGACCCCGCGGTGTGCCTGTGGGACCCGCCCGGTGCCAGCGGGTTGCCCGCTGCTCCGGACGTGTTGCTGCCGCTGGACCATCCGGGTCTGGATCTGCCGTTGGCGCGCGTGTGCGAGGAGCTGAACTACACACTGCTGGGATGAACGAGTTCTCCGGAACCGTGCACGGCAATGTCCTCCAGGCCGGGACGATCCATGGTGACGTGCACATCCACGGCCGTGCAGAGCAGCGGTTGGACCCGATTGCGCTGTACTACCCGTACATCCACGTCCGCGACGACACGTGGTTGAAGTACGCGGCGCTGTACTGGCCGAAGCTCGGCAGGCTGCTGCCCAACGGCTATCCGGCGAGGGACTCGGCCGTGGCGGTGGAACTGGACCGGGAGCTGAAGTGGGTGCTCAACATCCAGCCGTACTTCGCCGCGATGAAGATCGGAGACGACTTCCTGGACCTCGTCGTGCACCACGCCGAGGCATTGCGTCACCGCTACGGCATCCAGGACGTGCACGACTGGCAGGTCGATCCGGACGGCGGCAGCTCGGCGGGCACGTCGCGCGACCTGAACCCCCGATACTCCTACGTGCACTTGACCAAGATCCGGCGTGACCTGGTCGAAGCGATCGTCGATGCAGGCCTCGGCCACGAAGTGGGCGGACATGGTGGCGACTGGCTCGGCCTGCACCCGAAGCTCGCGGGCGTATACATGTGCGCGCTCACCGAGGAAGTGGCCAGGGAGGAGCGGATGCATCCCGTCACCGACCGGGCACTGACCCACGCTGCCCTCTCCGGCTGGACCATGGAACGGCTCGCGGAGGTGCTGCTCGGCAGCAGTCACGACACCAGGCCAACGGCAGGTGACCCGATCGACCGGTTCGTGGTCGCGGCCTTCCAGACCGTCGTCCCCGCGAACATGGCGTCCGTCCCCGTCGAGAAGATCATCGAGGTGCGCAAGCGGTACCGGCGCGAGCTGAACGGGTTCCGCGAGTACGTCGCGGCACAGCTCGAGGCGGTCACCGGCCTCGGCGACGTCCGTGATGTCGCCGTCTACCGCGCACACCTCGACTACGAGGTCGAGCGCAAGATCTCCGACAAGCTGGACGACCTGCGGGACCTGCTGCTGGACATGGGTCTGGAGCCGGCAACCGCACTTGCCACGGTGAAGGCGCCGCTCGACGTGCGGGACACGACAACGGAAACGAGCGAGCGCGGAACGCTCGCAACCCGTGTCGTCGAGGTGCCGCAACGATTGCGGGACCAGACGATTCGCAGCTCCCCGGTCGGCTACCTGTTCCACCTCGGCGAACGCCTGTCCGCGTCCGCACTGGCAGATCAGGTCACCAGTGCGATGCAGACCTAGCGGCGCCGGAACACGACACCGACCCCGACGAGCGCCACCATCGCGATGACGCAGCCCCACAGGTTCCACGGTTCGTAGTTCACGTTCCGCGCGAGCTCGGGCCGCAGCGGTGGCAGCTGGTACACGTCCACCTCGTCGCTCTCCAGGCGGTGGCTGTAGGTCTCGGACTCCTCGACGGTGCCGCTGGGGCACGCGATCACGTAGTCGTACCCGTGCCCGCTGCGCGCCCCCTTCTCCCAGTGGTACTCCTCGGTCGCCATGACGTGGCACTTCTCCACCGCGCCGAACGTGGTCATCACGGCGTTGTGCAGCTCCTGGGAGATCATGGCCGGGGCGATGGTGCCGACCGCGAACGCGAGCGAGATCATCCAGAAACCGCCGCGGCCGACGAGTGCCACGACTCCGGCGCCGAACACCAGGCCGGCGATGATGGTGAACACCATCCACGTGATGAACCAGCCGATCCCCTCGGGGAACAGTCCGAGGGGAGCGAACACCACCACACCGGCGGCACCGCCGACGATCATCAACCACGCCACTCGTGGCCGCGTCATCGCGCGACCCCGCTCGACTGGTCGGTGTCGCGGCGCCTCGCCAGAAGACCGACCCCGACGAGCGCCGCCATCGCGAGCGGAGGACTCCACAGCAGCCACGGCTCGGAGTGCATGCTCCGCGCGAGGACGGGCCGCAGCGGCGGGAGCTGGTACACGTCCACCTCGTCGCTCTCCAGGCGGTCGAAGTAGTCGACGGTCTCCTCGAGGATGCCGCTGGGACACGCGATCGCGTAGTCGACGACGTACTTGTCGGACTTGCCCCGCACTCCCTCGCTCCACCTCTTCTCGGCGTGCGCGACGCGGCACTCCTCCACCACGCCGTACGTGCGGAGCACGGTGAGATGGGCCTCGAGCACGAGCATCACCGGGGCGGCCGCGCCGATCAGCACCGCGACTCCGAACGCACAGCCGCCGCCCCGTTGGACGAGCGTGAGCACGCCGAAGCCGAAGACCAGGCCGCAGAGCACGGCGAGCACCGGTGCCCCGACCTCACCCATGAATCCGGAGAACATGCCGAGCGGCACGCACACCAGCACTCCGGCGGCACCGCCACCGATCAACCACCACACCCACCGCTTCATGCGGCAACGATCCAAGGACGCACCACACGGCGACCACACTCAGGCCAGGTGGCGCGACCACCACTCGAGGACGGCGTCGAAGCGCTGCCTGCGGTGCCGGGGCTGGCCGGTCCGAGTGAGCTCGTGGCCCTCACCGGGGAACACCAGCATCTCGGCGTCGACCCCGTTGCGCCGCAACGCGACGAACATGCGCTGCGCCTGTTCCAGCGGGCAACGCCAGTCCTGCTCGGAGTGCACCACCGCGAACGGCTTGGTGATCTTCTCGACGTAGCTCAGCGGCGACATCGCGTACTGGGCCTCGCGGTCGATGCCGATGTAGGCCTCGGTGAAGAACCAGCCGATGTCGGACGAACCGGAGAACGAGTCCCACGCGTTGACCGCGCGTTCGCTCCACGCCGCGCGGAAGCGCTCGCCGTGGTGCGCCGCCAGCCAGGACGTCATGAAACCGCCGTAGGAGCCGCCCATCACGCCGACGCGGTCCGCGTCGCAGGCCGGGTTCGCCAGCGCCAGGTCCAGGACGGCGAGCACGTCGTCGGCGTCGACCGTGCCGTACCTGGCGATCACGGCCTGGCCGTGCGCCTGGCCGTAGCCCGCCGAGCCGCGCGGGTTGGGCAGCACGACCGCGTAGCCCGCGGCGGCGTAGACCTGCGCCTCGTCGAAGAAACCCCAGCCGTGGTACATGAACGGGCCGCCGTGCACGGCCAGCACGACGGGGTGCGGGCCCTCGCCCTCGGGCAGCACCAGCCAGCCGTGCACCGGGTAGCCGTCCGGCGCGGTGCCGTTCAGCTCGACCAGCGGCCGCGCGGGCACCGACGAGAACGAGGCGCGCACCGAGGTGCCCACGAAGGACACCACACCCGGATTGTCCTCAGTGGACACACAGGCGACTGTCGTGTCACCCGACGCGGCGAAGGACTTCACGTGGGCACGCGCACCTTCGAGCAGCGGCAGGTCGGCGAGCACGACGCCCGCGGCGTCCAGAGGCACCCGGCGCAGCTCGACCGCGCCGCGGTTCCGCGCCGCCACGAGCACACCGGACGAGGTGACCACCGGACGGCCGGACAGCTTGTCCAGGTCCACGGTCTCGGTGTCGGTCATCCGGACCGCGTCGCCACCTGCGACGGGCACGCGGAACAGTCCCGCGTTGCGGGCGACGGCGTGGATGCCGGTGAACTCGGTGCCCAGGAAGAAGATCGAGTCACCGGAGACGACCGGGTGCGCGGCGTCGCCGGGGCCCCGCACGACGAGCCGGGGCTCGCCGCCCGCGGCCGGGATCGCCCACAGGTCGTGGTGCAGCGTGTCGACGGCACCGAGGTCCCGGTCGGTGACGACGACGATCTCTGAGCCGTCCGCGGTCCACGCGGGGTCGGCGACCTCGAACGCGCCGTCGGTGAGCTCCTTCAGCGAATCTTCAGCCGAATCCTCGGCCAGATCGAGCACGAACAGGCGCGGCCTGCGGTCGCCGAGGAAGCCGACGTCGTCCACGCGGTACATGAGATTGGTGATGCGGCGCGGCGCCTCGGCCTCCGGGCCGTCGTCGGAGGTGCCGTAGCGGCCCTCCTCCGGGATGCGCGCGGTGAACGCGATGCGGCGCGAGTCCGGCGCCCACACCGGCGCGCCCGCGCCGAGCGGCAGATCGGTCACGCTCCGGGCGTCACCGCCGTCGAGCGGCATGACGTGCAGCTGCGGCTTTCCCTTGCCTGACGTGCGAAGGAAGGCCACCAGACGGCCGTCCGGCGAGATCCGCTGCGCGAAGTCGCGATCGCCGAACGTCCACTGTTTCGTGGTGCCGTCCGGCAGGACGCGGTGCAACCCTCCCCGGTAGCTGTTCGAGGCGAAATCCGGCGTTGCGACGCTCACCAGCACCACGTCACCGGACACGTCGACGGTGCCGGGAGTGGTCAGGAGCTCCAGGTCTGCGGGGCGCACGAACAAGCACGTTACCCGAATTGGTTAGCAAAGCTCAGGACAGTTTATTGACTGATCACATAGATTTCGCCTCATGACGCGCACCCTCTTCACCGGCGGGAAAGTGTTCGACGGCACCGGCTCACCCACGGCCGAAGCCGACGTCGTCGTCGAGAACGACCGGATCGTCGACGTCGGAACCGGCCTGGACGGCGACGTCGTCGTCGACGCGACCGGCCACACCGTCCTGCCCGGACTCTTCGACTGCCACGTGCACCTGATGTTCGGCACGCCCGACCTCGTGCACTCGCTGAACACACCGTTCTCGCTGCCGTTCTACGAGGCAATCGGCAACATGCGCTTGACGCTCGAGTGCGGCATCACGACCGTCCGCGACGCGCTCGGCGCCGACCTCGGTGTCGCGGAGGCGGTGCGACGGAAGCTCGTCGCAGGCCCGCGCATGCAGATCGCGATCAACATGGTGTCGCAGACCGGCGGGCACAACGACGACTGGATGGCGTGCGGCGCGCACGTCGCGTCGATCCCACCGCACCCCGGCCGCCCGAACACCGTCGCGGACGGTCCCGAGGAGCTGCGCAAGGTCATCCGCGAGCTGGTGCGCGCGGGTGCGGACGTCATCAAGATCGCGTCGAGCGGCGGCGTGATGTCACCGCGCTCCAACCCCAGGCACGCGCACTTCCGCGACGACGAGATCGCGATGATCGTCCAGGAGGCCGCGGCCGCCGGGATCGCCGTGATGTCGCACGCGATGAGCGCCGACGGCATCCTCACCGCGGTGCGCAACGGCGTGCGCTCGATCGAGCACGGCGTGTTCCTCGACGACCGGGGCATCGAGGAGATGCTGGCGCGCGGCACCTGGCTGGTGCCGACGCTGATGGCGCCGCGCATGCTGCTGGAGCAGGCCGCTGCGGGCGTCCCGGTGTCCGAGGTGGTCCTCGCGAAGGCACACGTCGTTGCCGCGCAGCACGCCGAGTCGTTCCGGTCCGCAGTGGACGCCGGCGTCAAGATCGCCATGGGCACCGACTCCGGTGTCGGCCCGCACGGCGACAACCTCAACGAGCTGACGCTGATGGCGCGCAACGGCATGAAGCCCGCACAGGCGTTGCACGCGACGACGCTCAGCGCCGCCGAGCTGCTGGGGGTCGACAACGAGCTCGGCACGCTCGCCCCTGGCAAGCGTGCCGATGTCGTTCTGGTGGAGGGTGACGCCGAACAGCACGTCGTCGACGGCACCCTGCGCCAGGCGATCCGCGCCGTCTACCAGGACGGCGTGCGGGTGATCTAGGCGTTCGAGCCCACGTGCTTCTGGGCCTCCGGGTCGCGCTTCACCTTGAGGAGGCTGGCGATCGTCGTGATCGCCAGCACTCCGATGATCACGCTGAGGGAGACCTCGATGCCGATCGTCGGCACGTGCAGCGGCTGGCCGTCGTTGAGGAACGACAGCTGGTTCGTGTGCAGCGCCTCGAGGATCAGCTTGACGCCGATGAAGCCGAGGATGACCGACAGGCCGACCGACAGGTAGACGAGCTTCGACAGCAGTCCGCCGAGCAGGAAGTACAGCTGGCGCAGGCCCATCAGCGCGAACGCGTTCGCGGTGAAGACCAGGAACGGCTCCTTGGTGAGGCCGAAGATGGCCGGGATGGAGTCGAGCGCGAACAGCAGGTCCGTGCTGCCGATGGCGACCATGACGATGAACATCGGCGTGACGTAGCGCTTGCCGTCGATCTTGATGAACGAGTTGGCGCCGTGGAAGTCGTCGGTCACGGGGAACACCTTGCGCACGAGGCGCAGCATGATGTTCTCCTTGAACTCTTCCTCGTCGTCGTTGTCGTGGTTCTCGCGGGCGAGCTGCCAGCCGGTGTAGATCAGGAACGCGCCGAAGATGTAGAAGACCCAGCTGAACTGGGAGATGAGCGCCGCACCCGCCGCGATGAAGCCACCGCGCATGACCAGCGCCAGCAGGATGCCGATCAGCAGCACCTTGTGCTGGTGGATCGCGGGCACCTTGAAGGTGGTCATGATGATCAAGAAGATGAACAGGTTGTCGACGCTGAGCGAGTACTCCGTGATGTACCCGGCGAAGAACTCCGTGGAGTACTGCGAGCCGAAGAGCAACCACAGCCCGACACCGAACAGGCCCGCGATCGCGACGTAGAAGACCACCCACCGGGCGGCTTCGCCGATCGTCACCTCGTGGGGTTTGCGATCGACGATGACGAGGTCAACAGCCAGCAGTACGAGCAGACCTGCGATCGTTGCGATCCACAGCCACGCGGGGACGTTCACAATTCAACCTCCGGACCTAAAGGCGGCACGCCATTACTCCGGAGGTCTCCTCCGCCGAAATTCGCTGGTCAGCGAACCTTCGACCGACGGCACCGGGAGCTCCTACGTTGGAACTCCGTACTGACGACACCGCCGCGAGGGAGTACTCCCCTCCAACTAGCCGTGAACAGTGTCTCTTACCGCAGGTAGTTCGCGCCACCGAGGGTGACCAGACGCACCGCCTGAGATGCTGACAGCCCGTTCTCAGCAAACTGCGCATAAGGTCAACGAGGTGTCCCGCCTCCCCCGCCTGCGCGGCCGGTGGTCACTCCCCGCTGTGATCGTGATCCTGGCCCTCGCGGCCGGCATCGTGTTCTTCACGCGGACCGGAGATGACCCGGTGCCGGTGCCGACCCGCGATGCCGTCATCGACGTGCCCGAGGGTCCGGACAGCACGCAGACAGTCCAGATCGACACCACCCTCTACCTGCCCCAACGCACCCCGGCGCCGGCGGTTCTGCTGCCGCACGGGTTCGGCGGCAGCAAGAACAGCGTCAAGACGCAGGCCGAGGAGCTCGCGCGCGACGGCTTCGTCGTGCTCGCGTACTCCGCCCGCGGCTTCGGGCGCAGCACCGGCCAGATCGCGCTGAACTCGCTGGACTACGAGGTCCGCGACGCGCAGAAGCTGCTGGACTGGCTGGCCACCCGCGACGAGGTGCAGAAGGACGCACCGGGCGACCCGCGCATCGGCGTCACCGGCGCGTCCTACGGCGGCGCGCTCGCGTTGCTGCTCGCGGGCGTCGACCAGCGCGTCGACACGCTCGTCCCGGTCATCACCTACAACGACCTGAGCCAGGCGCTGCTGCCGAACTCAGCCGCGCTCGCGCAGCCGCAGGGCGCCACGCCGTCGGCGAACGCGTTCTCCGACAACGGCGTGTTCAAGCGCTCGTGGGCGGGCATCTTCTTCTCCGCGGGCATGACGAACGCGGACACGGCGAGCCCGGCCGGTGAGGCGCCGGAGCCGGGACAGATCGACGACAACGCGCAGGTGTCCACGCCGACACAGGCACCCCAGGAGGCCGGTCAGCAGGGGCAGAACCGCCAGCCCGCGCGTCCGACCGACGCGTGCGGCCGGTTCCGCCCGGAGGTGTGCGCCGCGTACACGGAGGTCGCGACCACCGGCAAGGCGTCGGCGCAGACGCTGGAGCTGCTGCGCAAGTCGTCCCCCGTCGAGGTGGCCGACAAGATCACCAAGCCGACGATGCTGGTGCAGGGCGAGCAGGACACGCTGTTCGGACTCGACCAGGCGGACGCGACCGCGCGGCAGATCAGCGAGGCGGGCGGCCAGGTCAAGGTCGTCTGGTACGCGGGCGGTCACGACGGCGGCAGCCCCGGCACGCAGCTGCGCAAGCAGATCTCGGACTGGCTGTCGTTCCACCTGACGGGCAAGGGCACGGACCCCGGCACCGGTTTCGAGTACGCGGTGCAGGGCGCGTTCCGCACGAACGGCACGCCGTCCCTGCGCACCGTCATCGCTCCCAGCTATCCCGGCCTGTCCGGCGGTGCGCAGACCGAGCGCAGGGACCTGAAGCTGTCCGGGCGTCCGCAGCTCGTGGTGAACCCGGCAGGCGGCAACCCGGCCGCGGTGTCGAGCCTGCCCGGACTCGGCTCCGCGCTGAGCCGGTCGAGCTCGATCTCGTCGCGGCTGTCGGTCGACCTGCCCGGTCAGGCCGCGGTGTTCACGTCCGACGCGCTGGACTCGCAGATGCTGCTGACGGGTGCGTCGTCCGTGCGGCTGCGCGTCGCCAACGCGCCGAACCAGCAGTCGCCGGAAGCGGTGCTGTTCGTGAAGCTGTACGACGTGAGCGCCGAGGGCGTGCGCACGCTGCCCGGCTCGGCCGTCGCGCCGATCAGGGTGGCGCTGCCCGCGGACGGCAACCCGACCGACGTGTCCGTGACGCTGCCCGGCGCGGTGCGCCCGGTCGAGAGCGAGCACCGGCTGGCGGTCGTCGTGTCGACGACGGACCAGGCGTTCCAGAACGCCACCGCGCCCGCCGCGTACCAGGTCTCGCTGGCGGCCGACACGATCTCCGTGCCGGTGGTGCCGGGCACGAACGTCACCGAGGGCGCGCCCGTCGGCGCGCTGTGGGGCATCGGGATCTCGCTGGCCGTGCTGGCGCTCGCCGGGGTGATCGCGATGTTCCGCCGTCGCCTCGCGCACGACGAGGATCCGTCGCTGGCATCCGTGCCACTGGTGATCTCGTCGCTGACGAAGTCGTACCCCGGTGGGCTGACGGCGGTGAAGGACCTGTCGTTCCGCGTGGAGCACGGCCAGGTGCTCGGCCTGCTCGGCCCGAACGGCGCGGGCAAGACCACGACGTTGCGCATGCTGATGGGCCTGATCCACCCGACCGAGGGACACATCCGCGTGTTCGGGCACAAGGTGGTGCCGGGTGCGCCGGTGCTGGCGCGGATCGGGTCGTTCGTCGAGGGCTCCGGCTTCCTGCCGCACCTGTCCGGTGCGGCGAACCTGAAGCTGTACTGGGCCGCGACCGGCCGCCCGCTGTCCGAGGCGCACCTCGACGAGGCACTGGAGATCGCCGGCCTCGGCGACGCCGTGCACCGGCGCGTGCGCACGTACAGCCAGGGCATGCGGCAGCGGCTGGCGATCGCGCAGGCGATGCTCGGCCTGCCGGATCTGCTCGTGCTGGACGAGCCGACCAACGGTCTCGACCCGCCCCAGATCCACCAGATGCGCGAGGTGCTGCGCCGCTACGCCGCGGCGGGCCGGACGGTGCTGGTGTCGTCGCACCTGCTGGCCGAGGTCGAGCAGACCTGCTCGCACGTCGTCGTGATGCACAAGGGCAAGCTCGTCGCGGCGGGCGAGGTCGGCGAGGTCGCCGCCGGTGGTGGCGAGGCCACGTTCAAGGTCGACCAGCCGACGCTCGCGGCGAAGGTGCTCGGCGACATCGAGGGCGTGCGCGACGTGCACGTCGAGGAGGACGCCGTGCACGCGTCGATGAACGGCGTGCCGCGCGCGACCGCTCTGTCGGCCTTGGTGGCGGCGGGGATCGCGGTGGACCAGGCCGGTCCGCGGCGCAGGCTGGAAGACGCGTTCCTGGAGTTGGTCGGCGGTGAGTGAGCACAGCGCGAACCCGCGCCCGGCAACGCTGACGCAAGCGTCCCCGCCAGGGGGATCCCCTGCTTTCAGCATCCCACGCGACACCGACAATTCCCGGCCCCGAGCAGCGCGAACGGGCCGTTCACACGACGAGAAGGGGGATGCCAGGTGAACGAGCACGACGTCCACACCGATCCCGGCGCCCTCAAGGACCTGACCGACGCGGCCGCCCAGACCCACCTCGAGGTCGCGGAGGACGGCTCACCCAAGAGCTACCGGGCGAACCGCACCCTCAAGCTGAGGGTTGAGCTGGCCAGGCAGATCCGGCGCCGCCGCACGCAGCTGGTGCTGGGTTTCCTGGTGCTCCTGCCGTTCCTGCTGGCGCTGAGCTTCGAGATCGGCCAGTCCAACCCGAACCGCCGCTCCGGCGGGTTCGTCGACCTGGCCACGGCGAGCGGCATCAACTTCGTGGTGCTGACGCTGTTCGTGTCGGGCAGCTTCCTGCTGCCGATGATCGTGGCGCTGTTCTTCGGCGACACGATCGCGAGCGAGGCGTCCTGGTCGAGCCTCAAGTACCTGCTGGCCGCCCCGATCCCCCGCCACCGCCTGCTCCGCCAGAAGGCGGTCGCGTCGGGGCTCCTCAGCGTCTTCGCACTGGCGTTGCTGCCGGCCGTGGCGCTGGCGGTGGGCGTGACCTGGTACGGCGCGGGCGAGGTGGTGAGCCCGACCGGCGAGGCGGCACCGTTCGGCGACGGCGTGCTCGGTGTCGCGCTCGCGGTCTGCTACATCTCGATCAACCTGTTCTGGGTGGCCGGTCTGGCGCTGTACCTGTCCGTGTCCACCGACGCGCCGCTCGGCGCGGTCGGCGGCACGGTGCTGGTGTCGATCCTGTCGCAGATCCTCGACCAGATCACCGCGCTGGAGGACCTGCGCAACTACCTGCCGACGCACTACGCCATGGCGTGGGCCGACCTGTTGTCGACCGAGATCGACTGGTCGGAGATGACGAAGGGCGTCTGCTCCGCGCTCATCTACGGCGGCGTCTTCACGTTGCTCGCGGCGCAGAAGTTCGTGCGCAAGGACATCACCAGCTAGCGCGGTCACTGCACGCAGAACTCGTTCCCCTCCGGATCGAGCATGGTGATCCAGTAGCCCAACGGGTCGTCGAACTCCTCGACCCGTTGGGCGCCAAGCCCTTCGAGCTTCGCCACGTGCGCGGCGACGAGCGCGCGGTCGTGCGTGCCGTTGCTGGCGTTCACGTCGATGTGCACGCGGTTCTTCGCGGTCTTGCCCTCGGGCACCTGCTGGAAGAAGACCCGCGAGCCGACGCCCGCCGGGTCGACGATCGCCGAACGGGAGTTGCGCGCCTCCTGCGGCACGTTCATCTTGTCGAGGAACGCCTCCCAGGAGTCGAAACCGGGAGGCGGCGGCTGCAGCACGTACCCGAGTGCCTGCGCCCAGAATTCGGCCTGCTTCGCGGGGTCGGCCGCGTCCATCGTCACCTGGAAACCCATGGGGCCCACCGTAGATCGCAATGCGGACAACCACTGTCCGGGAGTAGCCTCCCAAGATGCCTCGTCCAGTGCACTTCGAGATCCACGCCGCTGATCCCGAGCGGGCGCGGACCTTCTACGAATCGGTCTTCGGCTGGAAGTTCGAGCAGTGGGGCGACCAGCCGTACTGGCTCGTCACGACCGGGGACGACGGCCCCGGCGTCGACGGCGGCATGGTGCCGCGCCGGGGGCCCGAGCCGGCCCCCGACGCTCCCGTGAACGGCTGGGTGATGACCACCGGTGTCACCGACATCGCCGCCACCGACGCGGCCATCGCCGAGGCGGGCGGCACGGTCGCGCTGCCCGTCACGGACATGCCCGGTGTCGGCAAGGTCGGCTACTACAAGGACACCGAAGGCAACATCTTCGGCGTCATTCAGCCTCCCGCGGACAAGATGCCGTAGGCGCGGATCGTGGTCTGCTCGACCGAGTCACCGGTCGAGTCGACCGCGGTCACCCGCACGGACATGAACTTCGCGCCCGCCGGGTTGGCCGTCGTGAACGACCACCGGTCGCCCGTGTGCCCGGACGCGCGCGCCGAGGTCCACGTCTCACCGTCGTCGGCGGACGTCTCCACGGTCACCTTCGCGATGATCCGCTTGCCCGCCGAGCCGGCCTGCTGACCGGTCATCACGTCCAGCCCGAACGACGACGCGACCGGTGCGCGGTTGTAGTCGTCGAACTTGCCGCTCGTGCGCAGCGTCAGCAGCGGCACGTACTCGGTCGCCGTCGTCCGCTCGCTGGTGAACCGCCAGGTGGTGCTCACCGTCGTGGCGAGCGTGGACCACTCCGGCGCCCGGCTCATCTTGACGTCCAGCACGTACCGGGCGCGCTCCGCGGGCATCGTCATCATCGTGATCAGGCGGTTCTCCGCACCCAGTACCTTTCCATCCTCAGTGGACAGTGAGGTGCCGCCGTTGACGGTGAGGCCCGCGTTGAGCGCCCACGCCGTCTGCCCCTGGCCGGACGGAGCGAACGGCCACGACTGCACGGCAATCGTGTTCTCGAAGCGGCGCACGGCGTTGAACGTCTCGTGGCCCGAGATGTCGTTGCCGTGCACGGCGGAGTTCCAGTCCGTCGCCCGGCGCTCGCCCTTGCGGTAGATGGTCAGCGGCAGCCTGATCTCGCCGTCCAGCTGCAGCGGTGTGCCGATCTTGTGCTGCCACAGGTAGTGGTAGTACTCGATGTCCTCGCCGACCGAGAAGTACTCGGTTCGCCTGCCGGGCAAGGGAACGGGGATCCCGGCCGCGAAGATCACGCTCTGGCCGGGCACGTACGCGGGCACGGCCGAGCGGGTGCCCGCCGCCGCGATGCCCTGCGCGCGGTACCTCGCGTCGTCGCGCGCCATGTCCTTGGCGTGCACGCGATACGTCAGCGAACTCGGCACCGCACCGGCGGTGGGCTTGGCGACGTAGTAGGCGAGGCCGTCCTTGACGAGCCCCTGGTAGACGCCGAAGCCGAACGTCTTCGGATCGCTCTTCACCGGCACGGCGTAGAGCTCGTCGGCACCGCGGGCGCGCAGGCCGGTGTTGACCGTCGTCTTGCCGCTGTGCACGACGTTCACGTCGGCGACGTGCCGGGTGAGCCCCTTCTGGTCGGGCAGCACCTCGATCTTCTTGCCCTTCCGCGCGTCGATCGTGATCACGACGCCCGCGCGGTCGACCGCGACGTCCGGCGACGAGGCCATGGTGCGCACGGGCTTGTCTCCGCGCTTGGTCGTGGTCAGCGAGTCGACGGCGTAGACCCCCTTGGGCAGGCGCACCTTCGCGACGCCGTTCACCAGCTCGATGTCGTCGTGCTCGTCGTAGTCGTCGATCCGCGCGATGTCGAGGAAGTCCTCCTCGTCCGCGCCGGCCGCCGGTTTGCCGTCGCGATCGATGACCTTCACGGTGAGCTCGTAGGACTCGGCCTCCGCGGTGCCGCCGAACGCGACGTTCGGGGTGATCCGGCCGCCGAAGCCGCCTGCCGCGGTGAGGCCCGCGGGCGTGAACGTGACGTCGACCTTCGCCTCGCCGTGCGCGGGCACGGTGATCTCGTTGGCGGAGAACGTGATCGGCGCGGTTCCGGTGCGCGAGAGCGGCAGGGTCCGCGGCGCGTCGCCGTCGTTGCGGTAGGTCAGCGTCTTCGTGATCGGCTTCTCGTTGGTGTACGGGTACTTCACGAGTCCGAAGCTGAGGCTCGGCGGGGAGACCTGGACCGTCGTCGTGACGGCACGTGCGACGTCGAGGCGCCCGGCGCCCTGCTCGAACACCGACGGGCCGTCCAGCGTCGTGGCCGTGCCCATCAGACCGGCCTTCAGCTGCTCCGGTGACCACGCGGGCTGCCGCTGCGCGAGGATCGCCGCCGCACCGGAGACGTGCGGGGTCGCCATCGACGTGCCGCTCGCCGAGGTGTGCAGCGCGTCGACCGGGTCGCCCAGCGAGGTGCCCGCCGCGCGAGCGGCGATGATGTTCTCACCGGGTGCGGTGATGTCGGGTTTCACCGCGTGGTCGCCCACGCGCGGCCCCTGGCTGGAGAACGAGCTGAGCACGTCCTGCTTCGAGACGCTGCCGACCGCGAGCGCCGCGTCGGCGGCGGCAGGTGTGCCGACGGTGCCCGCCCAGCCGTTGTTGCCCGCGGCCACCACGAAGAGCGCGCCGTGCCGGGCGGTGAGCTCGTTGACGGCCACGGACAGCGGGTCGGTTCCGTCGGTGGCGTCGCCGCCGAGGCTCATGCTGACGACCTTCGCGTGCTGTGCGGCCCACTCCATGCCTTCGAGCACCGCGGACTCCTCGCACGAGTCCTCGCCGCAAACCTTGCCGACGACCAGCCGCGCGTCCGGGGCGACCCCCTTGTGGCGTCCGCCCGACGCGGCACCGGATCCGGCGATCGTGGAGGCGACGTGCGTGCCGTGGCCGTGCGTGTCGGTGATGCCCTCGCCGGTGAAGTCCTTGGCATCGGTGACGACGCCCTTGAGGTCCGGATGCGTTGCGTCGTAACCGGTGTCGAGCACGCCGACCGTGACGCCCTTGCCGGTGTACCCGCTCTCCCACGCCCGCGGCGCGCCGATCTGGACGTTGCTCACGTCGTCGCTGAGCCGGATCCTGCCGTTCAGCCAGGCCTTTCCGGAATGCTTCAGCGTCTCCCACAGGCCGCGGTCAGCGCGCACGGAGACGGCGTCGAGGACGGTGGTCCGCGTGTAGATCAGCTCATCGCCCTTGCGGCCCTGGCGAATCAGCTCCGCGACGTCGAACAACCGCCGGTCCAGCCTGCCCTGGTTCAGCGGGGCCAGTGCGTCGACCGGCGTGACCATCAGGTGGTCAGCACCCCGACGATCCTTGCTGTACCGCGTGAGCACGGTGATCTTCTCGCGGCCGGGAGCGGGCAGCACGGTGACGAACGGCCGCGATCCCTGGTAGGAAACCGACACCTCGTCACCGGTGATCAGGGTGACGGTTTTCGTTGGTGTGGCGCCGTTTCCTGCGCCCGCGGCGGGTAGCGGCGCAGCGTTCGCGGGTGCGGGAACGGTGAGCAGCAGCACGGTGAGCGCGGCGATTCGGCTCCAGCGCATGAGTTTCTCCCAGGCCGGCGAGTGAGGCTCGGCGGGAGCACCTCGAAGCGCGTCCCAATGTGGCCGCGCTTCCGCGCACTTGTCAATGTCTAGACCATCGGCCGCTTTCGCTTGGGGAGCTTGGACACGATGGACTCGTACGAAAGGTCCACCAGCTCCAGCAGTTCGTCGTCCGGCACGGCACCCTTGATCCGGAGGGTGTTCCAGCCGTACCGGCCGATGTAGCCGCTCACCGCTATGTCGTCCGGATAGCGGTCGCGCCACTCCCCCGCTTCCTCGGCATCCGCACCGCACTTGAGGCCGACTGAATTTTCCGTCAGCCCGATGAACGCGAACGCCTTGCCGCCGACCTTGCAGACCAGTTCCGCTTCACCCCACGGATAGGTCTCCTCGGCACCGGGCTTCGCCGCGCAGTACGCGATCAACTCGTCGAGGGTCACCGGGCGATTATCGCGCGCCGAACGCGGTCACGAAACGCGTCAGCAGCCGCGCGAACTCGGCGCGTTCGTCGTCGGACCAGTCCGTCATGGCTGACGCGAACGCTGCCTGCCGGCTGCGGTGGATCTCCGCGGAGACCGCCCGCCCTCTCGGCGTGCGGACGAGCAGTGCCCGCCGCCCGTCCGCCTGGTCCGCGACGCGGCGCACCAGCCCGCCGTCGACCGCGAGCGTGACGAGCTTGCTCGCTCGTGGCTGGTCGACGTTCAACGAGGTCGCGACGCTCGACACGGTCGCCTGAGCGCCGTTGTGCTCGGCTGCCTCGACGACGTCCAGCACGTCGTACGCGGGACTCGCCAACTCGGCCAGCGCTCTGCGGGTCTGGCTGCGCCTGATCGCCACCATCGCCTGCTCGACCAGTTCGACGTCCCTGTTGCCGTTCACTCCCGCTCCGATACATAATCATGTGCATGTAGTTGTTAGTTTACATCTATAGGAGTCGACATGAACCAACCAATCGGGTACTGGCTGAAGCACCTGGACGGTCTCATCGACGCCGCGTTCGATCGGGTGATCACTGAGGACGGACTCACCAGACGGCACTGGCAGGCCCTGAACGCACCCGCATCCACCACACCGTCGATCATGTCTGATCTGGAGGCGCGCGGGTGGGCGGCGCGGGGCCAGCTCACCCCAGAGGGCGAGAAAGTCCGCGCCGCGCTGCTGCGCCGCGTCGAGGGGATTCGCGGCACGCTCATGTCCGGACTGTCCTCGGAGGACTACGAACACACCGTTCGAGTATTGAGCCACATGGCGAACAACCTTCAGCGCGTGAGCCCGTAGGCCCTGATCGTCGTCTGCTCGACCTCGTTGCCCGCCGTGTCGACCGCCTTCACCCTGAGCGACACGAACTCGGCTTTGTTCGGATGCAACGCCAGCGCGCGCCACGTGGTGCCCCTGCCCGCCACGAGCACGGGCCTCCAGGTGACGCCGTCGTCGACGGACAGCTCGGCCGTGACCTTCTTGACCGCGGCGGCGCCCGTCGATCCCTTCTGCGGCGCGACCGTGATCGTCAGCGGGAAGGCGCCGCACGCGGGCGCCCGGTTGTAGTCGTCGAAGTTGCCGGTGACCCGCAGCGTCGGCACCGCCAGGTACTCCTTGGCCGCGGTGCGTCCCGACGTGAACTTCCAGCGGGAGGTCGCGGTCGGCGCGTACGGCGTCCAGCGGGGACTGCGCTTGGCTGCCACGTCGAGCACGTACCGCTGCGGCGCCTCGGGCAGCTTGAAGCTGGCGAACACGCTGGACGTGTCGGCCAGCACCTTTCCGTCCTCAGTGGACAGAGCGGTGCGCGCGCTGATGTACGGCGCGCCGAACACGAACTCGTCGGACGCGTTCGACTCACCCGGCGCGAACGGCCAGTGCTGGACGTAGCCGTTGTCGCCCTGCCGGGTCAGCCCGTTGAACGGCCGGTAGGAGATGTCCGTGCCGGCCACCACGGCGTTCCAGCTGCCCGTGGTGCGCTCGCCGGGCGTGAAGACCCGGCGTTCGCGCCCGATGTGCCCGTCGAACCCGACGCTCGGCTGGTCTTGCGGCCGCTGGAAGAAGTCGAACGTCCACGAGACGTCCGGCTGCGCCGTGAAGTGCTCGGTCCGGCGCGCCGGGATCGGCAGGTCGAGCGAGACGCCGAACGCGACGAACTGGTTCTTCACGTAGATCGGCACCGACGACCGCGACCCGATCATCGGCTGCCCCTGCGCCCGGTAGCGCACCTGTTCCTGCCCGAGGTCGCGGTCGCGCACGCGCGGGCTGAGGTTCTCCGGGATGGCGCCCAGCGTCGGTACGGCGACGTAGTACTGGTGGCCGTCGCTGTTGTGCACCTGGTCGACGCCGAAGTTGAAGTACGCGGTGTCCGCCTTGGCGGGCACGGCGTAGAACGCGTCGGTTCCCTTGCTCTGCACGCCGTCCTGCGCCGTCGCACCGCTCGCGGTCCGGTGGATCGCGTCGATCTGGATGTGCTTGCGCGTGGTCGGCCGGTCCAGCCCGACGCCGATCTTCTTGCCCTGCCTGGCGTCGATCACGATCGACCTGGGCTGGTCGACCAGCAGCTCGGGCGTGCTGGCCCAGGTGTGCGCGCCTTCCTCACTGATCAACGCGTTGACCGCGTACCGCCCCTTGAGCACGCGCACCTTCGCGGTGCCGTTGACCAGCGGCGGCACGTCGACGTCGTCACCGCTGTCGAGCGCGATGGCCGACAGGCTGCCGCTGCTGGGCCGGCCCGCCCGGTCGAGCACGCTGATCGTCAGCTCGTACTGCTCCGGCTCGGCCGTGAACCCGACCGCGGTCGTCGCGTTGCCGGCCGTGACGCGCACGCTGCCCGTGCCGACCTTCGCCTTGGCCGGGGTGAGCGTGACGTCGACGCGCTGGCTCTGCTTGGCCGGAATCGTGATCTCGTTGGCGCTGAAGGAGATCGCCTCGTCGTCAGCCTTGATCGGCACGGTGACCGGCTGGTCGGTGACGTTGTGGTAGGTCAGCGTCTTCGTGATCGGCGGCAGGTCGGTGTGCGGGAACCGCAGCACGCCGAAGTTCAGCGCGTTGGGGATGGCGTACACGGTTTGCGTCGTCGCGGCAACGAGGTCGAGCCGTCCACTGCCTTCCTCGTACACCGTGCGCCCGACGTGCTTGGCCGACGAGGTGAGCGCGGCCTTGAGCTGCGGCGCCGCCCAGTCGGGGTGCTGCTGCTTGAGCACCGCCGCCGCACCGGCGACGTGCGGTGTGGCCATCGACGTACCACTGGCCCGCGTGTGCACGTCGTCGATCGGCGTACCGAGCGTGGTTCCGCTCGCGCGCGCCGCCCCGATCCCTTCACCGGGCGCCACGATCTCCGGCTTGATCGCCAGGTCCCCCACACGCGGCCCGCGACTGGAGAACCGGCTGAGCGAGTCGCGTTTGTTGACACTGCCGACCGCGAGCGCCGCGTCGGCGGTGGCCGGACTCCCGACCGACAACACGCTGCCCTGGTTGCCCGCCGCGATCACGAACAGGGTGCCGTGCTGCTCGGAGAGGCGGTTGACGGCAAGGGACAGGGGATCCGTGCCGTCAGTCGCCTCGCCGCCCAAACTCAGGTTGACCACCTGAGCACGCGGCGCAGCCCACTCCATGGCCTCGAGAATCGCGGAGTCGTCACACGTCTCCTGGCCGCACACCTTGCCCACGATCAGTTGGGCGTCCGGCGCGGTCCCGCCGAACACACCCTTGCCGGCGATCGTCGCCGCCACGTGCGTGCCGTGCCCGTAGATGTCCTTCACACCCTCGGGCCGCCCCGTGAAGTCCCTCGCCTCGAGGACTTTGCCTTCGAGGTCCGGGTGGGTGGCGTCGTAGCCGCCGTCGATCACCGCAACCGTGACACCCTTGCCCGTCAACCCGTTGCGCCACACCTGCGGCGCCCCGATCTGCGCGTGACTCTCGGCGTCGTCGAGCTTCTTCTCGCCGTCGAGCCAGACCTTGGTGATGCTCGGGTCGCTCTTGATCTGGCCCCAGAGCGTGCTCAGTTGGTTCTTGCCGGGGTTCTGCTTGTCCGCTTTGAGGCTGGGGAGTTGTTGGGCTTGGTCCCTGCCGACGATGAGCGGCAACGTGTCGCGCGACTGGTCGTCCCGATGCTGCTCGATCAACGCCGTGACGTCGAACAGCCGCTTGTCGAGCTTGCCCGTTTCCACGTGGGCTTGCGCATCCAGCGGGGTGACCGTGATGTGGCCGCGCTTGTCCCTGGTCTGCCGGAACACGACGCCGTCCCGTTGGGGCGCGGGGAGGACCGTGACTCGGTTCCCTTGGACGAGCACCCGGTCACCACTGATCAACGTGACCGACTTCGCCTGCCCGGCGCTCTCGCTCTCCTCGGGCGCGGCGGCTCCGGTGCCCGGACTGCTGATCAGACCGACCAGGGTGACAACAGCCGCACCCAACGCCAGACCGCGCCGCATGAACCCTCCCGCCGACAGCAACGAATTCCTCGTTGCGCAGGCGGCGGGGTGCGCTCGATCGACACTGTCGCGCTCAGAGCCCCTCGTCAAGGTCCAGACCACGTAATCCCACCCCACCTGAAATTCCATTGGCGGCTTGGGGTGGTGCGGTCAGGCCAACGGGCTTGCGCGAACGGGCGGACGGCGGTTGGTGCGCGCGGGCAAGGCGAGGAGCTCGGCGCGAACGGGCGGCAAATGTGCTTGGTGCGAACGGACAGCGGCCAGTTGGCGCGAGCGGCACGCGGCCAGTTGGCGCGGCGGGCACGCGGCAGGCTAAGGGCGAGCAGGCGCGCGGCGAGCTTGGCGCGAGCAGGCACGCGGCAGGCTAGGCGCGAGCAGGCACGCGGCAGGCTAGGCGCGAGCAGGCACGCGGCAGGCTAGGCGCGAGCAGGCACGCGGCGAGCTTGGCGCGAGCAGGTGCTGCAGGTTGGCGCGAACGGGCACGCGGCCAGTTGGTGCGAACAGGCACGCGACGGCTATGCGCAAGCAGGCACGCGGAGGCCTTGGCTCGAGCAGGTGCCGCGGGTTGGCGCGAGCAGCGGGCTGGCGGCAGGTGTGCGGGAAACGCCGTGGTTTCGGCGTGTCGACGGGCCGGTTGTCGGCCTGGATCATCGCTTGCGGCCGCGCTCACGCAGGCGTCCCCGCTCGCGAGAACCCCCCGAATCCATGCTCGCAGCCAGCACCGACAATTCCGGGCCCTCACGCAGCACACGGTCGAAAGAGGGCAGGAGAAAGTCCAGCCACGGACCGGCAACCACGAACCCGAGTGACCAGGACAGCGGAAGGCGGGCGGCGGATCCGACCATCGCATTGCCGCGGCAGATGGCTCGGTACGACGCACGCCGAAGGCATGCGTCGTGTCGGGCGAAGCCCGTAAAGCCATACGCACCAAGGCAACACACCGGCACAGAGGTGACCCGCGCATTGCCCATCGGGCGCGCCACCACGAACCAACCGCCGGATATCCGGAGGAGCGCCCGCCGCGCCAGCGAGGACCACACCGCCCAACGGACGCCGCCCACAACCCCACCGACAGACACCCAAAGAGCGCCCGCCGCACCAGCAAGCACCGCACTACCCAACGGGCGCGGCCCACACCAAACCGGCAGATGCCACAAGGAGCGCCCGCCGCCCAGGCGACCCCGCATTGCCAAACGGGCGCGGCCCCCGAGCACAAACCGGCGGCCGAGTGCTCTTACCTCATTCCCCGGCCCCCAACCCCGGCCCAGCCACGCCCACCCCGGACGCGCCTACTTCACGCCTGCGGCATCCATGCCGCGCAGCTCCTTCTTCAGGTCCTGGATCTCGTCGCGCAGCCGGGCGGCGAGTTCGAACTGGAGGTCGCGGGCGGCGTTCATCATCTGGTCGGTGAGTTGCTGGACCAGGTCGGCGAGTTCGGAGCGGGCCATGCCGCCGCGCTCGTGGGGCTGGAGGACGCCTGCCGAGCGGCCGCCTTCGGTGCCGGTTGGCTTCTTGCCTCGGGACTGGTTGCGGCCGGAGCCGCCGACGGCGACCTCGTCTTCGGCCTCGGCGTAGACGGCTTCGAGGATGTCGGTGATCTTCTTGCGGAGGGGTTGCGGGTCGAGGCCGCGTTCGCGGTTGTAGGCGACCTGCTTCTCGCGGCGGCGGTTGGTCTCGTCGATGGCGTGCTTCATCGAGTCGGTGATGCGGTCGGCGTACATGTGGACCTGGCCGGAGACGTTGCGGGCCGCGCGGCCGATCGTCTGGACCAGGGACGTGCCCGAGCGGAGGAAGCCCTCCTTGTCGGCGTCCAAAATGGACACCAGGGAGACCTCGGGCAGGTCGAGGCCCTCGCGGAGCAGGTTGATGCCGATCAGCACGTCGTACTCGCCGAGCCGCAGCTGCCTGAGCAGTTCGACGCGGCGCAGCGTGTCGACCTCGGAGTGCAGGTAGCGGACGCGGATGCCGAGCTCGAGCAGGTAGTCGGTCAGGTCCTCGGCCATCTTCTTGGTCAGCGTGGTGACCAGGACGCGCTCGTCGCGTTCGGCGCGGACGCGGATCTCGTGGACCAGGTCGTCGATCTGGCCCTCGGTGGGCTTCACGACGACCTCGGGGTCGACGAGGCCGGTCGGGCGGATGACCTGCTCGACGAACTCGCCGCCGGTCTGGCCCATCTCGTACGGGCCGGGCGTCGCGGACAGGTACACGGTCTGGCCGACGCGGTCCGCGAACTCCTCCCACGTGAGCGGGCGGTTGTCGAGTGCGGACGGCAGGCGGAAGCCGTGTTCGACGAGGTTGCGCTTGCGGGACGCGTCGCCCTCGTACATGCCGCCGATCTGCGGCACCGTCACGTGCGACTCGTCGATGACCATCAGGAAGTCGTCCGGGAAGTAGTCGAGCAGCGTCGCGGGCGCGGTGCCCGCGCCGCGGCCGTCGATGTGGCGCGAGTAGTTCTCGATGCCGTTGCAGAAGCCGACCTGGCGCATCATCTCGATGTCGTACGCCGTGCGCATGCGCAGCCGCTGCGCCTCGAGCAGCTTGCCCTGGCGCTCCATCGTCGCGAGCGTGGACTCCAGCTCGGCCTCGATGTCGCGGATCGCGCGCTCCATGCGCTCCGGGCCCGCCACGTAGTGCGTCGCCGGGAAGATCCGCAGCTCCGACACCTCGCGCACCACGTCACCCGTCAGCGGGTGCAGGTAGTACAGCTTGTCGATCTCGTCGCCGAAGAACTCGACGCGCACGGCGAGCTCCTCGTACGACGGGATGATCTCCACCGTGTCGCCGCGCACGCGGAACCCGCCGCGCGTGAACGACATGTCGTTGCGGGTGTACTGCACGTCGACCAGCGCGCGCAGGAACGTGTCGCGGTCGACCTCGCCGCCGACCTCCAGCGGGATCGACCGGTCGAGGTACGACTGCGGCGTGCCGAGGCCGTAGATGCACGACACCGAGGCGACCACGATCGTGTCCCGCCGGGTGAGCAGCGACATCGTCGCCGAGTGCCGCAGCCGCTCGACGTCCTCGTTGATCGACGAGTCCTTCTCGATGTACGTGTCCGTCTGCGGGATGTACGCCTCGGGCTGGTAGTAGTCGTAGTAGCTCACGAAGTACTCCACCGCGTTCTCCGGGAAGAACTCCTTGAGCTCGTTCGCGAGCTGCGCGGCCAGCGTCTTGTTCGGCGCCATCACCAGCGTCGGCCGCTGCACCTTCTCGATCAGCCACGCCGTGGTCGCCGACTTGCCGGTACCCGTGGCACCCAGCAACACGACGTCCTTCTCGCCACGCCGGATCCGGCGTTCGAGGTCCTCGATCGCCGTCGGCTGGTCACCCGCCGGCGAGTAGTCGCTGACCACGCGGAACTGCGCGGTGGAGCGCTCGATGTCGCCGACGGGACGGTGCTCGGAGTGAGCCTTGACGGTGGTCTCCTCCGGCGGGAGCTCAGTTGCGAAAGCCACGTCCAAGACCGTACGCCGGGGGTCTGACAATTTCAGATCGGCCCTGGTCAGGGTCAGTCACACGGGCAGCACGAGCAGTCGCAGTCGCCGCAGTCCGAGCAGCAGTCGCAGTGGCAGGGGTTGTCGCGCTGCTTGTCGCTCCACGGCCCCGGCCACGGGTCGCGGCAGCAGAACTGGCAGGTCCCGCACATGTAGGTGAACGCGACGCAGCCCATCAAGCACCCGCGCGGCTCCGGCTCGAAGTGCAGCGACGGCCACGACCACAGCCCGCTGCCGCTGTCGAAGTCGTCGGTGGCGTCCCGCTTGCCGAACACCCGGATGATCGCCGAGTCCACCTCGTGCGCGAGCAGCGCGTGCACCAGCCGCGAGTCCTCGAACTCGCACTCCTTCAACGCGAGCCGGATGCCGACGGCCGCGTCGTCGCACAACCGCCGCGCCTCGGCCAGCGACGTCCCGGTCGCCACCAGCGGGTTGTAGAGCCCGGCCGCGACGTCGGCCTTCAGGTCCTCGACCGCGTCCAGCAGGTGCGCGACGCGCCCGAACAACCGGCCGAGCTCGCGCAGCGGCACCTCGTTCTCCGGACGCCCGGCCAGCACCGCGGTCCGCGACACCGCGTAGGCCGTCGCCTCCTCGGTCGGCGCCGTCACCAGCAGCACCGAGCTGCCCAGGCCGGCAGCGGCCTCGACGTCGGACTGCCGCGACACGGCCTCGACCATCACCGCGGCGTCGACACCCAGCGAGGACGACGTCGCGAACCCCTGCGCGGACCAGCGCGAGGCCACCTTCCGCCCGGCCCAGCCGAGCTTCGCGGCGGCGCCGTCTCCGTCCTCCACGTGGTCGCGGATCTTCAGCGACGCGAGGATCAGCGACGTGGACGCGGCCAGCCGGGCACCGTCCCCGATCGCGACGCTCGCGCCTCGCATACCGCGCAACGCGCACGGCCCCGCAGACCGTCGCGACCGGCCGGCCTGGGCCTCGACGAGAGCCGAGATCAGCAGGCCGTCGTAGTTCGTCACCAGGCGCGACAGGTGACCGTGCTCGTCCCTCAGGGACAGGCACATTCCGCACAGATGAGCCAGCCAGGCGGCCTTGAGATCAGACCCCAACCTGTTGCGGCACGGCCGAATGATCCCGAACATGCCGCGCATCCTAAGTGGCCGGACCGCCTGACGTCAGTCACAAGGGCAGCAACAGCAGTCGCACGAGTCGCACCCGCCGCCACCACCCTTGCCACCACCGCAACGGCAGTCGCCGCCACCGCAGTCGCACGAGTCGGTGCAGTCGCCGTCCTTGCGCTTGTCGCTCCACGGGCCGGGGCGCGGGTCGCGGCAGCAGAACTGGCACGTCCCGCACATGTAGAGCCAGGTGCCGCACCCCTCGAAGAACCCGCGCGGCTCCGGGCGCGCCTTCAGCCGCGGGTACGCCCAGATCCCGCTGCCGGGTTCGGAGCAGTCCGAACCGCAGCACCCGCCGCCACTGCGGTGCGGCGGACCAGGCGGCTGTCCCGGCGGCGGCTGATCAGACCACTGCGGCGGACCAGGCGGACCCGGCGGCACCGGACCGGGCGGACCGAACTGCGGCGGACCGGGCGGCTGCCACTGCGGCGGTTGCCCCTGGTTCCAGTGCGGCGGCTGCTGTCCCGGCCCGTGCGCGTGCACCTCGCCGAACGCGCGCCGCACCGCCTGCTCCAGCTCGTGCACCAGCAGCACGTGCACCAGGCGCGCGTCGGTGAACTCGGCCTCCCGCAACGCCAGCTTGATCCCGAGCAGCGCGTCGTCGCACAACCGCCGCGCCTCGTCCAGCGAGGTGCCGGTCGCGGTCAACGGGTTCCACGCCCCCGACGCCCGGTCGGACTCCAGGTCCTCCACGGCGTCGATCAGGTGCGCCACCCGCCCGAAGAGGCGGCCGACCTCGCGCAACGGCTCGACGTTGCCGGGCCGTCCGGCGAGCACCGCGGTCTCCGCGACCGCGAACGCCGTGGCGGTCTCGGTCGGCTCGGTCACCACCAGCACCGAGCTGCCCAGCCCGGCCGCGGCCTCGACCAGCGGCTGCCTGCGCACGGCGTCGACCATCACCGAGGCGTCGAACCCGAGGTCCGACGACGTCGCCATCCCCTTGGCCGCCCACCGCTGCGCGACCTGGCGCCCGGCCCAGGAGAACCTGCCCGCCAGGCCGTCGCCGTCCTCGACGTGGTCGCGGATCTTCAGCGACGCGAGGATCAGCGACACCGACGCCGCGAGCCTGGCACCGGCGCCGACGGCCACGTCCGCTGACCGCATGCCGCGCAACGCGCACGGCCCCGCCGTCCGCCGCGACGGGCCCGCCTGCGCCTCGACCATCGCCGAGATCAACAGGCCGTCGTAGTTGGTCACGAGCCTCGACAGGTGACCGTGCTCGTCCCTCAGCGACAGGCACATTCCGCACAGGTGGGCGAGCCACGCGGCCTTCAGCTCCGCGCCCAACCTGTTGCGGCACGGCCGAATGATCCCGAACATGCGGCGCATCCTAAGTGGCCGGATTCGCGGGTGATGGCAGGATCGCGCATCGTGGCACACATCCATCCGCCGAAGATCGAGTACTTCGACCTGGACGCCAAGAGCAACACCGATCCCAAGGGATACCTGCGGGGCGTCGACGAGTACCGGGTGACACCGCACGGCCTCTACATGTACCGCCCGGTGGCAGGACATCCGCAGCTCAGCGCGTTCGAGAGCTGGTTCGTCCCGAAACACGGCGTGCGCGTCACGCGCCAGTCGTGGCACCAGGGCCACGAGCGCGACTACGACTTCTACGTCGACGTCGTCGAGATCACCGGCGTGGGCACGGTCTGGAAGACGATCGACCTCTACCTGGACCTGATCGTCCGCACCGGCCGCAGCGTCACCGTCCTCGACACCGACGAGCTGCTCGGCGCGGTCCAGCAGAACATCGTCACCCCGGAACGCGCGCAGTGGGCGCTCGAGACGACCTACCAGGCCGTCTCAGGTATCTCGGCGCACGGCCACGATGTGGTGCGCTGGCTCACCGCATCGGGCTGCCCGACCACCTGGCGTTAGCACACAGAGTGTGTTCGTCATCTGACCGTGACGTAACGAATCGACCCGGAGTGTAACTAGGCGCACATCTATGACTACCCTCGGCGGGCGTGGGAGCGGTTACTTCACCTCAGCTGGTCGACGTCGTGGACACCATCTCCGCCGTCCGCAGCTATTCCTCCGGTGGCACCCGGCAGCTGTCGTCGTGCCGCGTCGAACGGTGGGGTCTGCGGATGGAATGCCCGACACCGGAGGATCCGTTCTCGGACTCCGAGGTCACCTGGCTGATGCCGGACCTGGGCCTGCGGCTGACCACCCACCGCGCCCGCTCACGGCACGCCCGCAGCAGCCCGAGCGTGCTGACCGCGGTCCGCGTGCAGGGCGACCACCGCCACTGGCAGACCACGGACCTGCTCCTGGGCCTGGCCGTCCCCGGTGGCACCACGGCCCGCATCGTGCGCTCCGAGGAGTTCGCCGCGGCCGTGGCCGGCCGCGTGCTGCGCCCCGGTGACGCGGACCAGGCGCTGCGCATCGTGCACCGCACGCTCGAGGAGCTCAGCCAGCACCGCCACGACCTCACGTCGTGGCTGACCTACCGCGGCATCTACGACGTCTGGCCGCCCCTGTAGGCAGCGACCCTGGGGATCGCGGCCTGCATCCACGGCCCCTTGGCGTCGCCGTAGTTGAACCCGGTCGTCTCGTGCGCGAACCGCTTCGAGAGCCCGAGCTTCAGCGCCTCGTACTCAGCGCGCGCGTCCGCGTCGGCCCGCACCCAGTCGCGGAAGTCGATCGCCCAGTTCCACCCCGGCCCGCCTTCGACCCGGACGTGCAGGTTGACCCGCCGTCCGGGGTCCGCACCGGCGTGCAGCCGCTTCTCCCAGCTACCGGGCCCCATCGGCGTGTCCGTGTAGCCGCCCGGCACCGCCGGAAACCCGGCCTGCGCCAGCACCTCGGCCAGCGCATCGGCCGTCTCCATCGAGTCGACCCCGAGCTGGAAGTCGAGCACGTCCTTGGCCGCAAGCCCCGGCACGGCAGTCGACCCGATGTGCTCGACGGTGCGTCCACCGGCGGCCAGCTTGATCCTCGCCGCCACCCGTTGCGCCTGCTCGGGCCACGTCTCGTCGTACGGCACCACGACCGGCGCACCAGCCGCGTACTGCTGCTTCCGGACGTTCTCCTCGAACGGCACCAGCCGCTCGCGCCACAGCCCGGTCACGTCCGGCACGTCGCCGGAATTGTCGAGCCACACGTCGGCCACCGCTCGCCGCTGCTCGACCGACGCCTGAGCGGCGATCCGGCTCCGCGCGTCCGCCTCGTCCATCCCGCGCGACCCGACCAGCCGCCGCACCCGCAGCTCGACGTCCGCGTGCACCACGATCACCAGGTGGTAGAGCGGCGCCATCCCCTTCTCCACCAGCAACGGCACGTCGTGCACCACGATCGCGTCCTCGGCGGCGCTCCCCATCCGCTCGGCGGTGAGCGCACCGATCCGCGGGTGCGTGATCGAGTTCAACGTCTCGCGCGCCTCGTCCGACGCGAACGCCTTGGCCGCCAGCGCGGCCCGGTCCAGCGCCCCGTCGGCCAGCACGTCGTCACCGAACGCCTTGACGACCTCGGCCAGCCCTTCACTGCCGGGCGCGAGCACCTCACGTGCCAGCTGATCGGCGTCGATGACGACGGCACCCAACTCGGCCAACGCCCGCGCGACCGTCGACTTGCCCGACCCGATTCCCCCGGTGAGTCCCACCCTCAGCATGGGTTCGAACTTAGACGGGCGGCGTCATCGACTGCTGGGCGAGGGTGGCCAGGATGCCGGGAAGCTTGTCGTCCGGCACAACCCCAGGCCGCGCCCGCACGACGAACGTCGACTTGCCGAGCGAGCCGATGAGCAGCCGCTGGTCCTTTCCGGACACCATCGCCCCCTTCTGCTTGCCGACGTCGACCTCCTTGACCACCGCCCCGTCCTTCCGCTCGGCTTCGATGCTCTCGGAGATGCGGGTGCGGGCGCTGAGTTCGTCCACGTAGGACGACAGCCCGATGGTGATGGCAGCTTCTTGCAACGCCTTGCCAGGCGGGATGCCGTAGTAACAATCGATCTTGCCGGCCCGCCCGATCCCCGGCTCGGGGATGCCGATGATGAGCTTCGGCTCGCCGGGCAACTCCTGCCCCAGCGCCTGGTTCATCGCGTCGGCGGTGACGACCAGCTCGCAGTCGTCCGGCAGCGCGCGATCGACCATGACCGGTGTGCGGGAAGCCGAGGTGGGCGCGGTGATCCGGGGGATCTGCGGCGGCGGCGCTTGCCCCTTGGGCGCGGCGGAACAGCCCGAGAGCACGAGCAACCCGAGACCCAGCACCACGAACCTGTTCCCACGCATAGGTTTGAGAAAGTACACAACGCCAACGGACTTACACCACCAGGTGACAGCAAGTCGATCTTGCGCGAGGGCGTGGGTGTGCTCACGCAGGCGTCCCCCGCACGTGAGAACCCCCCGAGTCGATGCTCTCAGCCAGCACCGACAATTCCCGGCCCGCAACAACGCCAACCCTCAACCCCGCAGAATCCAAGGCCCGCCACACACCCACCGGCAGGAGACGCGGCGAGCAGCGACGGGCGCCATCATCGATCGCAGCAGGTCAACCTGACGAAGGCCTACTAGGGACCACGGCCCAACCAGCGGGCACCAAGCGAGCACCGCGAGAACCGGCGCGAACCAAAAGAAGGAGCGCCCGCCGCACCAAGCAACCCCCGCACTGCCAACCGGGCGCGGCCCCCGAACACAACCGGCAGCCAAACGATCCCAAGCATCCGAAGGGCAGAGGGCGGGGAGGGGCTCACTGATCAGGCGCAGCCTTGCCACATCGAGATGTCCCCGTCAAGGCAGCTTTTCCGCCTTGACGGGGACATCTCGATGTGGCAACCGTGAGGTGATCAGCGAGCCCCTCCCCGCCCACCTCCCAAAAACCAAAGAGCCCCGCACCCCCCAAGAAGGGGGACGCGGGGCCCGATGATCAGGCTAGATCACATGCCGCCCGACAGCTTCTCGCGGAGAGCCGCGAGCTGCTCGTCAGAGGCAAGCGTGCCGCCGGACTGCGCCGGGGCGCCGACCGAGGAGCTGGAAGGCGCGTCGCCACCGGAGGTGTAGTTGCCCGCACCCTCGGCGGACGCCTCTTCCTCGGCCTCGGCGGCCTTCTTGATCTGCTTCATGTGGGCCTCGTAGCGCGTGTGGGCCTCGGCGTACTGACGCTCCCACTCCTCGCGCTGCTTGTCGTAGCCCTCCTGCCACTCCTGGGTCTCCGGGTCGAAGCCCTCGGGGTAGATGTAGTTCCCCTGGTCGTCGTACTCGGCGGCCATGCCGTACTGGGTCGGGTCGAACTCGGTGTCGACCGTGAAGCCCTCGTTGGCCTGCTTGAGCGACAGCGAGATGCGACGGCGGTCGAGGTCGATGTCGATGACCTTGACCATGACGTCGTCGCCGACCTGGACGACCTGCTCCGGGATCTCCACGTGGCGCTCGGCCAGCTCGGAGATGTGGACCAGGCCCTCGATGCCCTCGTCCACGCGGACGAACGCACCGAACGGAACCAGCTTGGTGACCTTGCCCGGCACGATCTGACCGATCGCGTGGGTGCGGGCGAACTGGCGCCACGGGTCTTCCTGCGTCGCCTTGAGCGACAGCGACACGCGCTCGCGCTCCATGTCGACGTCGAGGACCTCGACGGTGACTTCCTGGCCGACCTCGACAACCTCGGACGGGTGGTCGATGTGCTTCCAGGACAGCTCCGACACGTGGACGAGACCGTCGACGCCACCCAGGTCCACGAAGGCACCGAAGTTGACGATCGAGGACACGACGCCCTTGCGGACCTGGCCCTTCTGCAGCTGGTTGAGGAACTCGCTGCGGACCTCGGACTGGGTCTGCTCGAGCCACGCGCGGCGGGACAGGACCACGTTGTTGCGGTTCTTGTCCAGCTCGATGATCTTCGCCTCGAGCTCGCGGCCGACGTACGGCTGGAGGTCGCGGACGCGACGCATCTCGACGAGCGAGGCGGGGAGGAAGCCGCGGAGGCCGATGTCGAGGATGAGACCACCCTTGACGACCTCGATGACCGTGCCCTTGACGGGCTCGTCCTTCTCCTTGAGGGCCTCGATGGTGCCCCACGCGCGCTCGTACTGAGCGCGCTTCTTGGAGAGGATCAGACGGCCTTCCTTGTCCTCCTTCTGGAGAACAAGCGCCTCGACCTCGTCACCGACCTTGACAACCTCGTTGGGGTCGACGTCGTGCTTGATCGACAGTTCACGCGAGGGGATGACGCCCTCGGTCTTGTAGCCGATGTCGAGCAGGACCTCGTCCCGGTCGACCTTGACGATGGTGCCCTCAACGATGTCGCCATCGTTGAAGTACTTGATCGTCTTGTCGATAGCTGCGAGGAAGTCCTCCTCCGTCCCGATGTCGTTGATCGCGACCTGCTTGGGCGCAGCTGCAACGGGGACAGTGGTGGTGTCGGTGGACATTAGGTAGATGGCTCCGGTACGGATTGGAATTAATGGCTGGTAGTGGTGCGCGCGCAGCGTCGCAGCGAACTCAAATCCGACAGTTCTGGATCATGGGCAGCACTAACCCACTACGCGGGCGGTATCGTACGCGGCTGCGCGCAGCGCGAGCAAACTGGCCCCCTGTTAGGAGCAGTGTGTCCAACCAGCACGTCAGTGCCGAAGCAACGCTCGGCACGACCGGCATCGCCAAGCGCGGGGCCGACGCCGCCGAGTCGCGAGCGGCGAACAAGATCTGGTGGGACGCGGACGCGGACGACTACCACGCTACCCACGGAACGTTCCTGGGCAAGGCGGACTTCGTCTGGTGCCCGGAGGGCCTCCGCGAGGAAACCGTCGGCTTCCTGGGCGAAACCGCAGGTCGGCGCGTTCTCGAGGTGGGATGCGGCTCCGCGCCGTGCGCCCGCTGGCTCGCCGCGCGAGGGGCGCACGTCACGGCCCTCGACATCTCCGGCGGCATGCTGCGCCACGCCCGCGAGCACAACGAGGAGACCGGCATCGCCGTTCCGCTGGTCCAGGCCAGCGCGGATCAGCTGCCGTTCGCGGACGCGAGCTTCGACGCCGCGTGCTCGGCGTTCGGCGCGGTGCCGTTCGTGGCCGATTCGGGCGTGGTCATGGCCGAGGTGGCCCGCGTGCTGCGCCCCGGCGCGCCGTGGGTCTTCGCGGTCACCCATCCGATGCGCTGGATCTTCCCGGACGACCCCGGCCCCAACGGGCTGACGGTCACGCAGTCGTACTTCGACCGCACGCCCTATGTAGAGGTGGACGACGCGGGCCGCGCGACCTATGTCGAACATCACCGCACGCTCGGCGACTACGTCCGGCAGCTGCACGCGGCGGGTCTGGAGTTGATCGACCTGGTCGAACCCGAGTGGCCGGCCGGGCACACCCGCAACTGGGGCCAGTGGAGCCCGCTGCGCGGACGCCTCTTCCCCGGCACCGCGATCTTCAGGACGCGCCGCACGCCGTAACCTGACCCGCATGTCCATGGCTCGCGGGCTGGTCACCACGCAGTCGGCGCGCTTCGCCTCCCTCGATCCCCTGCTGCCGCCCGCGGCGGAGCCACCGGAAGGCGACGTGCTCAGCGCGGCGCTGCCCGACGGCGGCCGCGTCGCCGGGATGCTGAGCCACCAGGTCAACCCGCAGCACTCGATCACCCGGCTGTGGTCGGCGACCGAGGTGTGGGAGCTCGTCCCGCTGCTCGGCAGCGCGGGCGGGGCGGCCATGGACGCGCTGCTGCGCGCGTGGCGGCACCGGATGGACGCGCTCGACACCTCGAACCCGGACTCGTCGTGCGTCGTGCACTGGCCGAGCCGCGACGCCGAGGCCACGCGCGCGTTCCTCGACCACGGCATGGTGCCGCTGTCCGTGCTGAGCGTCCGCACCGCGCCGCCGCCCACCCGCACCGACCGCACCCTCACGATCCGCCGCGCCACCCCGGCCGACCTGGAGCCGGTCGTCGAGCTGGCACTGGAGGAGCTGCGCTACTCGTCGTTCGTCGGCTCGACCGTCACCCGCCGGGAGGCGCCCGCGCTGAAGCGCCGCACGATGGGTGAACGGCTGACGCAGGGCGGCCCGGTGTGGCTGGCCGAGCGCGACGGCATCCCGGTCGCGCTGGCCGAGTGCGCGATCGTGACGTCCGAACCGGGCACGGCGGCGTCGGTTCGCCTGCCGTACGGCCGCTGGGGCTACGTGAACTGCGTGTCCGTGCTGCCCGGCGCGCGCGGCACCGGCGTCGGCCAGCAGCTGATGGCGCACGTGCACCAGGAGCTGCACCGGATGGGCACGGTCGGCACCTACCTCTACTACAACCCGCCGAACCCGCTGTCCTCGGTGTTCTGGCCCCGTCAGGGCTACCGCCCGCTGTGGACCGTCTGGGAAGTACGTCCCGCCGACGCCCTTCGATAGCCGTTTGTCCGAGTTGCCATGCGCCCACCCCTGCGCCACAATTTGAACTGACCGGTCAGTTCAAACGGAAGGTGAACGGTGGACATCCAGGCGACGCGCGTCGGCGTCAACGGGGCCCATGGTCCCCTGCTCAGGCCGACCTCGCTGCTCGTGCGGGCGGGTGAGCTGACGCTCGTCGCCGGCGACCCCGGCTCCGGGCACACCGCGCTCGGCCTGGTGCTCGCCGGCCGGATGCGCCCGAGCACCGGCTCCGTCTCCGTCGACGCCCGCGCGCTGCGCAAGCAGGTCGTGCTCGTGGACGCGCCCGAGGTCAACGAGCCCGAGGAGGGCCTGTCGCTGGCCGCCGTCGTCGGCGAGGAGCTGGCCATGTGCGGCCTGCCGTCCGGGCGCAAGGCGGTGCACGACTGGCTGGTCGAACGCGGCGCCGACGAGCACGCGCGCAAGCGGTTCGAGCACGTCCCGCCCACCACGCGGTGCGCGCTGATGCTCGAGCTCGCGGCCGCGCGTCCCGGCGTCACCACGCTCGTCCTGGACTGCCCCGACCGATACCACCCCGAACCGCGCGAATGGCTGAAGCTCGCGCAGCAGCACGTGACCGAGGAACGGTCCGTCGTCGCGCTGTGCTCGAACACTTCCGCCACTGCCCTGGACATCCCGGCCGCGCGCCTTGGTGAGGAGAACCTGTGACCGCCCTGCGGATGGCACTCAACGAACTGCGCCGGGTCACGTCCGGCGCGCTCCCGAAGCTCGCGGTGCTGGCGCTCGCGCTCGTGCCGCTGCTCTACGCCTCGCTGTACCTGTACGCGAACAAGAACCCGTACGAGAACCTCAAGCAGGTCCCGGCCGCGCTGATCGTGCAGGACAAGGGCACGAAGGACCTGAACGCGGGCCAGGACGTGGCCAAGGAGCTGCTCGACGGCAACAAGTTCAAGTGGAAGGTCGTCGACAACGCCGACGAGGGCGTCCGCAAGGGCGAGTACATCTTCGCGCTGACGCTGCCCGCGGACTTCTCCGAGGCGCTCACCTCCCCCGCGGACTTCAAGCCGCGCCAGGGCGTGCTGACGCTGACCACCAACGACGCCAACAACTACCTGGGCAGCACGATCGCCAACCAGGTGGTGTCGGAGGTGCGGCGCGCGGTGTCGTCCAAGGTGTCGGCGGAGGCGGCGGACAAGCTGCTGCTCGGGTTCTCCACGATCCGGCAGAAGACCAGCGAGGCCGCCGACGGCGCCACGAAGCTCGCGGACGGCAGCGCGCAGGTGCGCGACGGCGAGAACCAGATGGTGCCCGCGCAGCAGCAGCTCGCGGACGGCGCGCAGAAGCTCTCGGACAACCTGATCACGCTGTCGAGCGGTTTGAAGACGATCAAGAACGGCACGGACCAGCTGCCGTCGAAGACCAGGCAGCTGGCCGAGGGCGCGCGGAAGGTCGCCGACGGCAACGAGACCGCCGCGAAGACCGTCGAGGACTACGCCGCGAAGGCGCAGCAGCTCGTCAACGGGCTCGACCAGGTGGGCGGCGACGTCGCGGCCAGGCTGCGGCTGCTCGGGTTCAGCGAGCAGCAGATCCAGCAGGTCATGACGTCGATCGGCCAGGTGCGCAAGCCCATCGACGACACCAACGCGAAGGTCCAGGGCGCGGCGGGCAACCTGCGCGCGCTGGCGAACGGCGCGGACCAGGTCGCGGACGGCAACGAGCAGCTCGCGGCGACCATGCCGGGGCTCGCGGACGGCGTCACCAGGGCCGAGGACGGCGCCCGCAAGCTCACCGACGGCGCGGGCCAGCTGCGCGACGGCGAGCGCAAGGCCGTCGAGGCGCAGACGAAGCTGAAGGACGGCGCGACGCAGCTCGCGGACGGCAGCTCCCAGCTGCGCGACGGGCTGACCGGCGGCGTGAACCAGATCCCGAACCCGGACGACCCCACGCGTCTCGCGACCGCGCAGGCGATCGGCGACCCGGTGGCCGTGCGCGGCCTGTCGCAGACCAAGGCGTCCACGTACGGCGCGGGCCTGGCCCCGTTCTTCCTCGGCCTCGCGACGTGGATCGGCGCGTTCGTGCTGTTCCTGCTGCTGCGGCCGTTGTCACGGCGTGCGCTCGCGGCCGGCCAGTCGGCGCTGCGGGTCGCACTCGGCGGCTGGCTCCCCGCCGCGCTGCTGGGCCTGACTCAGGTCGCCGTGATGTTCGGGATGGTCACGCTGGTGCTGGACCTGCCGACGGAGTGGAGCACGTTCGCGTTCCTCGGCCTGATGTCGCTGACGTTCGTCGCGATCCTGCACGCACTGAACGCGGCGTTCGGCGCGGTCGGCAAGTTCCTCGGCCTGATCCTGCTGATCCTGCAGCTGGTCAGCGCGGGCGGCACGTTCCCGTGGCAGACGATCCCGGTGCCGCTCTACCCGCTGCACTACGGCCTGCCGATGGGCTACGCGGTCGACGGCCTGCGCCACCTGATGTACGGCGGCGACATGGGCGTCGTGTGGCACGACGTGATGATCCTGGTCGCGTGGCTGGCCGGGGCCCTAGCCTTGTCGTCCGTGGCGGCCTTCAAGCAACGGGTGTGGACAGCATCGCGACTCAAGCCGGAGCTCGTGCTGTGAGCGCGCGGACGACGGCGACCAAGCAGAAGCTCTTCGACGCGGCGCTGAAGCTCGTCGGCGAGCGGGGTGCCGCCTCGGTGACCGTCGACGAGATCGCCGCCGAGGCCGGTGTCGCGAAGGGCACGATCTACTACAACTTCGCGTCCAAGGACGCGCTGGTGGAGGCCCTGCTGCGGCACGGGGTCGAGCTGCTCGCCGGTCGTCTGCGCTCAGCCGAGGAGTCACTGGAGGACCTGGTCGACGAGATGCTCGGCTTCTGGGCCGAGTACCCGGCGTTCGGCCAGCTCCTCGTCTCGGAGCTGTGGCGGACGCCGGGCCAGTGGCACGGCACGCTGTCGCTGCTGCGCGACGACATCGTGTCGATCGTGCGCGGCCAGATGAAGCGGCTGTCCGACGAGGGCAACCTCCCCGAGGGGGTGGAGGTCGGCACCGCGTCGGCAGCCCTCTTCGGGACCCTGCTGGTGATCGCGCTCGACTGGCAGGTGTTCCAGCCCGAACGCAGCCGCGCCCAGGTGCGCGAGTCGGTCATGCTGCTCGTGCGAGGCCTGCGTCCCTGACTACGTGCAGACGTGCAGCGCCACGACGCACACCGTCACGATCTCCAGCGGACTCGTCCCGGCGCCGGTGGCGGTGATGACGACGACGGGCGCGGTCGGCGTCACCGACACCGCCCGCGTCTGCGACTGACCGGAGGCCAGCGGGCCGAACGAGCACGCCGCCGACCCACCGCTGACCGAGCAGTCGGTCGAGGCGACGTTCCCACCCAGGGCGCTGACGTTCACCTGCGCGGTGAGCTCGCCGTTGCCGTCAGCCGGGTCGTTGAGACCCTTGAAGAAGGCGAAGATCCGCGGATCGGCGTCTCCGGCATCGACCGACAGGTCCAGCTCCCCTTCGACGGCGTGCGCCGTGCCTGCCGTGCCGAAGGCGAGTACGAGCAGGAGAACCGCGAGAAGGCGGGCGACCATGGTGCGCTCCTTCCATTTCGTCGATCCCCGATTCTGCGCCGCTCGGGGCCGCACCACGCCGCACACCACCCCAATGGCCTACGCCTTCGCTCGTGCGAGGCCCGCGTCCTCCTGCATGAGCGAGATCCGCCTGACCACGAACAGCGTCAGGAAGATCGCGGTCGCCCCGGCGGCAGCGGCGAAGGTGACCACCAGCGCGCCGACCGGCCCGCGCTCCCAGGCCAGCCCGACGCCGGTGAGCAGGCCCGCGACGAACAGCGACACCCACCACGCGGTCACGAGCCCGCTGGTGCGCCGCTCCGGGTGACTGGCGCGCCACACGTCGTCCACGACCCGCTTCGGTGGCCAGCGGTCCGCCGCCGGCCAGCCCGCCCGCGCGACGTTGCGACGCACCTCTCTGAGCCACACCAGGAACGTCACCGCGGCGGCGGCCAACAGCACCGCGTACACCACGAAGTGAAAACCCGCTCGCGCCCCGGTGCCGACGTCGTGGTCCCAGGCGGCGACCGCCCAGGGGACCGTCCTCGTCGCCGTGATCGTGCCGACCACGACGACGGTCAGCGCCTTGCCGTGCAATCGTCTGTACTTCCCCATCGCATCCCCCTCGATTGCTCAGACGCGGGCCGCGGCCGTCATGTTGCGTCGACGAGCGCGCGCTGCCGCCATCACCCGGTGGCCATCAGTTGTAGCCCCGGTAGTCGTGCGCCGGAACAGACGCGGGAGGCGGCGTGAAGGGCACCGTCTGGAAGTCGGAGATGCGCTGCACGATCTGGGCGGCCAGCACCGCGGCGACGACCGTGAAGAACGCCGACGCGGTGGACGCGACCGCCGCGTCGAACAGCATCGGGGGCGAGATCTCCTGGCGCAGGTAGATGCGCATGATGATGCGGTCGATCGCCTGCATGACGAGGAAGGCGATCCACCAGACGGTCACCAGCGCGCTCTTCTGCCGCTGCTGCAACGGCACCTGCTGCTGCATCGGGTCGCTCGCGCGCCAGACGTCGTCGATGATCTGCTTCGGGAACCAGAAGTTGACGACCGGCGTGAACCAGGAACCGATCGCCCAGCCCTTGCCGCGCCGGTGCTCGGCAGCGTAGGTGACCCGTTCGGCGTTGAGCCGCGCGCGGTACAGCCACACGATGAACACGACTCCGGCCGCGATGTGCAGGACGGTCAGCGGGATCGAGACGATCGCCGTGTACTCGTCGGCCGAGGTCAGGTCGGCGGTCGTGACACCGGCCACGCCGTCGAGGTAGTCGCGCACGACGGTGTACGAGTGCCACGAGGTGAGCACGTCCGCGATCTGCCCGATCGCGATGAGCCCGATGAGGACGGACGCGGCGAGCCCGAGTCCGCGCACGGGTCTGAAGTGGTCCATGTCTTGTCTTCCCCCAGTGAAAGTGAAAACGAACGAGTGACAGCGGCGCTCGTGCGGGCCGAAACGACGCGCGGTACGAACGATGCATGTCCTTTGTGCTGCGTCTACTCGCGGCGACCCTGGTCGCCACCACCGCACTGACCGCTCCAGCGCACGCGGCGCCCGGTGAAGCTGCCGCGCGGTTCGAGCAGAACCTGGCCCACGTGCCGACCCACGTCGTCGAAGGCGAGGTGGTCTTCACCGATGCCGCCGACGGCACCGTCGCGATCACCGGCGAGTTCGAGCACGGCTTCGGCGTGCCCGAGCCGACGACCTACCGGTGGGTGCTGGTCGACGACAAGGGCGAGGTCGTCCACGACCTGACCAAGGAGCTCCAGGCGGAGATCGTGGTGAGCCCGCCCGCCGTCGAGGCGTTCGAGGTCACCTTTCCGGCCACGGTCAAGGACGTGCTCGGCCTCGACTTCGTCGTCTACCAGGAGATCGACCTCGCGGGCATCAAGCTGCTCGCGGAAACCGGCAGGACGGTGGTCAAGAGGGCGCCGTGACCGGGCGCGCGGATCTTGTGCAGTCTGATGTCCATGTACTACCCCCAGTACCGGGGACATCGGGGTACTCCGAACGGGTGTTACAACGGCACAGGGCCCGATCCTCAACCGAGGATCGGGCCCTGTGTGACGTCTGGGTGTCAGACCGCCGTGACGTTCGTCGCCTGCGGGCCCTTCTGGCCCTGCGTGATGTCGAAGGTCACACGCTGGTTCTCCTCGAGGCTGCGGTAGCCGCCGCCGTTGAGGGCCGAGTAGTGGACGAAGACGTCAGCGCCGCCGTCGTCCGGGGCGATGAAGCCGAAGCCCTTTTCCGAGTTGAACCACTTGACGGTGCCGTCTGCCATGTTCTGCTCCTTGCCGTGCTGGACGTGCCACCACACTGTGCGGTAGCACGGGTCGGGTCTCAGACGACGACTTCTCGATCTTGTCCAGCAAGACTTAGAGGCGACGCCCGCAACTGCGTTTCCGCGAGCGTGCTGTGACACGAACACAAAAACCACGACCAACCGTGCGCAACACTACGGGTACCGGGCATGTTCCCGATAGTCGCGGTAGGTGTTCATGGTCACCAACCCACGTACGGTTACTCCCATGGACACCACATCGGGCAGCACAGTTGCACTGAGTCACGGGCTGGCCGGCTACGTCCACGCTGTCGCAGAGGCCGTCGGCGTGCCTGCCGAAGGCACGTCCTTCGAGGTCAGCGACACGGTGACCGCATACGTAGCCCTGACGCCACGGTTGAGCGGCCGTCCCGGCAGGGATCTGATGCTCGTCTGGAGCGAGCACTCCGGCTGGGCGATCGCCGTGGAGACACGTCCGACGGAATCCAGTGAGGTCCTCGCCCATTTGGGTGGAATCGCACCGGTACCGCCGCCTCAGGTCGTCGCGAACTTCGTCGAGGAGGTGGTCGCCGGCAGGTGGACCGACCAGGCCCGCCCGGCGTTCGCCCGCAACCGGGAGGGCCTGACGGACCTGGTGTCGTCCTACCTCGAGGCGACGTCGGAGTAGGTCGTGCCCACCCGCAGGTCGGCCACGAAGTTGGTCATGTTCTGCCCCCGGCCTCCGTAGATCCCCCACTTCGGCTCGTTGATGTCGTCCAGCGTGCGGGCGACGTACCGCTTCGTGTTGTTCGTGAACGTCTGCTGCTGGCCGTCGAAGTAGATCTCGACCCAGCCCTTGTTCGTGTCCGGTGACAGGAACAGGCCGATCGCGAAGTGGTGCCACTCGTCGGCCTTGACCGGCGCCGACCAGATCAGCCGGTCCGAGCCGCCCAGCGGGCTGTGCAGCATGTGGATCCGGCCGTTGATCATCTTCAGCACGACCGGGAAGTTCTGCTTGTGGTTGCCGTAGGACTTCCACTGGAACGTGGCGTTGTTGTTGGCGGCGTTGGTCAGCTTGCTGTGCCAGCCGAGCCAGTACGTCTCGCCGCCCTTGAAGACGTAGCGCTTCCCGTTGACCGAGATCCCGTGGTTCTCGCACCGGTTGCTGCTGCCCGGCTTGGTGTACCGCCAGACCCGACCCTTCGCGGGGTCCGTCACCGCGGTCACGCTGCCCGGCGAGTCGCAGTTCATGTTGCCGAACACGGCCGTGCCGCGCGCGGGGTCACCGGTCCAGATCATCGCGGCGTGAGCGGGCGTCGCCATCATCAGCAACGCCACGAGCACCGCACCCAGAACACGCAATGTGCCGCACCTTTCGTCACTCAGTGCGACGGCGGAGATACGCGGTGCGGCGGTGGTTCCACTGTAGCGGCTGATTACCGGTACGAGTACTCGTCGACCTGGTGCAGCGACGGCGGCCGACCGGCCAGCGCCCGTTCGACGGCCTCCAGCACCCCGGCCGAGATGCGCCGATTCGCGTCGTGCTGGAAGTGCCCCAGCAGCACCTGCTGCGTCGGGTGCCCGTCCAGCAGCGGATCCGGCACGGGAGCGGCGGCGTGCACCTCGACCACGGGCGCATGGGGCGCGAGCAGCGGTTCAACGGCCCGCAGCACGGTCTCCCGGTAGGCGGCGTCCACCCACGCGACCAGGAGATCGGCGGGCCGCCCGAGCGCGAACTGGGCGTCCTCGGCCAGCGCGGCGGGCTCGGCCCACTCCGCCCGCACCCAGGTCGGCCTGTTGCCGGTCCGCACGGTGGCTCTGGCGGCTCTACCAGGCCCGGAGTCGGGCATCAACGGCGCCCGCCGGGACGGCACGACGACGTGCCAGCCCCGCGAGGACAGCTCGGCCGCGCAGAACGCGAGCATCCCGGTTCCGCCGAGCACCAGTGCAGCCTGACTCATCGCGCACGCTCCTCACCGGCGCCTGCCGCGACGCTCAGCGGGCCGGCCAGCCACTGCTCGACCTCGCGCTGACCCCGCAGCCGCACCACCACGATCTGGCCGTCCTCGACGACCCGACGGATGCGCTCACGCGTGCGGCGGAACGTCTTCCAGCCCCACCGCAGGATGTGCTCGCGGTCGGTGAACATCGTCCAGAGCGGCGATTCGAAGTTACCGTTCCACAGTTCCACGCGGGCCGCGCGACGGCGAACGGTGCGGACGACGAGCCTCGTCATCACGCAGCCGAACGAGTGATCCAGCCACACCAGCGTGTCCGCGTGGGCCAGCAGCAGCGGCCGGACCTCCTTGTACTGCCACTGGGTCACCCAGCGGGGCTCGGCGACCAACCGGCCGACGTCCGCCGCGAACTCCGGCCGCGGCGTCCACTGTGGACCGTGGAAGAGCGCGTCCAGCTCCACGTTGCGCAGGCCCAGCTGGTCCGCGACGCGCTGCGAGAGCGTCGACTTCCCCGAGCCCGTGTTGCCTGCCACGAGCACCCGTCGTGGCACGTGCGGAAGCGAATCCGCAGGTCCGAGCAACGGCATTGGCCAAGGCTAGCGGGTCCAGCGTGCCCCGAGCTCGGCGAAAGTAGCCAGTTTCTCGGCCGCTCGGACCACGATGTCGTCCACGCCGTCGAGCACCACGCGCTCGCCGTCGCGACGGGCCTCCACGAACGGGACCTGCGCCTTGCCGACCACCTCGACGACCGCGGTGAACGCCCTGGTAGACGCGAGCGGCGACAGCAGCGGCTCGCCGCTCTGCCGGTGCTCGATCAGGTTCTCCAGCAGGTCGACCGGCGTGGCCAGGTGCATCTCGTGGTCGTTGACCTCGAGCCGGTCGTCGTCGTACCAGAACACCGCGCGCCCGAGGCTGCCGTGCACCAGCACGTACGGCGGGTGCGGCACGTCCGCGCACAGCGTGGTCGCGACGACGATCGGCGGGGCGCCCTCGGCGGTCACCCGCAGGCACGACGTGTCGTCCGCCGTGTTGGCCGAGCGGCAGCGGAACAGCTCCAGCTCGATGTCCAGGTCGTCGCGGTCCTCGATCCCGGCGAGCAGCAACGCGTTCTGCACGGCGTGCGCGTACGGGTTGACCAGCGTGCCGTCCGGCCCGCGCTGCCCTGCCCACTCGGCGCGCTCGTAGTAGGCGTCCACGCGCACCCACCTGCCGACCGCGCCGATGCCGCGGATGTCACCGAGAGCGCCGGACCCGACCAGCTCGCACAGCCTGCGGAACGAGCCCTTGCCCTGCGACTGGAAGCCGACCTGGCACACCAGGCCCTTCTCCGCCGCGAGCGCGCTGACCTCGGCGAAGTCCGCGATGCTCAGCAACGCGGGCTTTTCGACGAGCACGTCGCAGCCCGCTTCGAACGCGCCGAGCACGAGCTCGCGGTGCGTGTGCGGCGGCGAGGAGACCACGACGATCTCCGGGTGCTGCTCGGCGAGCAGGTCGTCGAGCGTCGGGTACACCGGGACCGGGACGTCGACCTCGGCCACGTCGACCACGCCGATGAACGTCACCTTGCCCGTGCGGCCGAGGCGCACGAGGTTCTCCACGTGGTTCGCGCCATGACCGCGCGCACCCACCAGCGCTACCTTCACCTCTGGACCACCGAGACGGTCGCGAGGGCGATCGGACCGGCGATCACCACGGCGAGCGGGGGCAACGTCCAGACGAGCACTCCTGCGACGACCAGCACGGCCATCAGCATCGGTCGCGGCGCTTCCCAGCGCAATGCCGCGCGCCAACCAGTTCGCAGTACACCCGCTCGCGCCGCAACCGCCAGCAGCAAAGCGCCACCGGCCACACAGACGAGCACGACGGCCAGGCGGAGCAACGGGTGTCCCGGCAGGACTGTCGCGGCCAGCACGACGTCCAGTCCCAAGAAGACGGAAACACCCAGGAACGACAGTCCCGCGGCGAGCTCGCGACCGGGAGAACGCCACCGCTCTCTCAGTTCCGCGAAGAACGCGCGCGGCGACCGTCCCGAACCGAGCACCCCGCACGCCGAGGCGAACCCGGACGGAGCGGTCACGACCGGCAGGACGGTCAGCGTGACGAGAAGCCCCAGCACGAGCGTCTCGGAGAACTCCTCCAGGCGGTCCCTGATCATCCCTTGAGCCCCGTGGTGGCCACACCGGCGACCAGGAACCGCTGGAACGCCAGGAAGAACAGTCCGATCGGGACGAGCGACAGCACCGACATCGCGAACATCGCGCCGTAGGACGACGAGCTGGTCTGGTCGATGAAGAGCCTCAGTCCCAGCGGGATCGTGTACTTCTCCGTGCTGGACAGGTAGATCAGCTGCGAGAAGAAGTCGTTCCACGTCCAGATGAACGTGAAGATCGCCGTCGTCACGAGCGCGGGCTGCGACAGCGGCAGCACCACGTACCGGAAGTTGCGGACCGGGCCGCAGCCGTCGATGCGCGCGGCCTCGTCCAGCTCGTACGGGATGCCGCGCATGAACTGCACCATCAGGAACACGAAGAACGCGTCGGTCGCCAGCATCTTCGGCAGGATCAGCGGCACGAACGTGTCGGTGAACTCCAGCTGCTGGAACACGATGTACTGCGGGATCAGCGTGACGTGCGCGGGCAGCATGATCGTCAGCAGCGAGAACGCGAACAGCGCGCCGGACAGCCGGAACCGCAGCCGCGCGAACGCGTACGCGGCGAGCGCGCAGGACACCACGTTGCCGATCACCGCGCCGCCCGAGACGACCAGCGAGTTCGTCAGGAACGTCCAGAACGTCGACCCTCCGACGCCGTCCAGCGCCTGCGCGTAGCCGGAACCGGTGATGCTGCCGGGGAACAGCTCCCGCAGGTTCGCGACCAGCTCCTCCACCGGGGTCAGCGACGCGCTGACCAGCCAGACGATCGGGTAGAGCACCAGTGCGAGCGCCGCGATGCTCAGCACCAGCGCGAGCGCGCGCTTCACCGTTCGTCCCCGTAGAACACCCAGTACCTCGACGTGCGGAACAGGACCGCGGTGATCACCGCGATGACGACCAGCAGCACCCACGCCATCGCGGACGCCGAGCCCATCCGGAACTCGGTGAACCCGCGCTCGTACAGGTAGAGCGTGTAGAACAACGTCGAGTCGGCGGGCCCGCCGCGGCCGCCGCTGACGACGAATGCCTGCGTGAACGCCTGGAACGCGTGGATCGTCTCCAGCACCAGGTTGAAGAACATCACCGGCGACAGCATCGGCAGGACGATGCTGAACAGCCGCCGCCACCAGCCGGCCCCGTCCACCTCGGCCGCGTCGAGCATGTCGCGCGGGATCTGCTGCAGCCCGGCCAGGAAGATCACCATCGGCGCGCCGAACTGCCACGCGGACAACAGGATGATCGTCGTCAGCGCCATGTCCGGGGTGTCGACCCAGGTGTCGAAGATCGCGCGCCAGGCCAGCGCCAGCCCGACGGACGCACCGAGCAACGACGGCGCGTAGAAAGCACTGCGGAAGAACGCCTGACCCAGGCCGCGCAACGAGTTCAGCAGCAGTGCGACGCCCAGGGCCAGGAGCAGCTTCAACGGAACGGACACCGCGACGTACCGCAGCGTCACCCCGACGGACTGCAGGTAGCGCGGGTCGTCGGAGAACAGCTTGACGTAGTTGTCGACGCCGACCCAGTTCGGTGTGTTGAACAGGTCGTAGTCGGTGAACGACAGGTACAGCGACACCACCATCGGTGCGACGGTCAGCCCGATCGCGCCGAGCAACCACGGTGCCAGGAACAGGTAGGCGACGCCCTGCGACTTGTTCGGCCGCCGAGGGGGCGCGCCCTCGGCGACCGACTTCACCGGCGCGGGAGCAACCCGCTCGGTGAGCACCACTAGCTCAAAGCCCTCTCGGCCTCGCCGAAGAAGTCTTCCAGCGCCTGGTCGATGGACTTCTTGCCGAACACGACTTCCTCGTGCGTGCGCTGCATCAGCTTGTAGATCGCGCCATCACCCTTCGGGGGCGCGGCCGGTGCGTCACCGAGCTTGGCGTCGACGGACTTCTCGTACTCGAAGATCACCTTGTTCGTGCCGGTGAGGTTCTGCGAGACCTGCTCGCGGACCTTCAGGTTCGCCGGCAGGCCGCGGTTCGCGCCGAGGATCTTGCCCGCGTCCGGGTCGTTGAGCAGGAAGTCGACCAGCTTGATCGACGCGTCCTTGGCCTTGGTGCGCGCGGACACGCTGATCAGCTGCGACGGCTTGCGGTACGACCCGAGCGAGTCCTTGCTGTCGCTGGGGTACGGGCCGAGCTTCAGCTCGTTCGGGCGAACCGTGTTGTAGCCGCCGAAGAGGCTGTCGTAACTGTGCTCGGACGCGGACAGCTTCTTGCCCAGCGGCGACTGCTCGGCACCCGCGTTGAGCGTCGTCACCAGCTCGGGCGGCGTGGTCGCCTTGGCGTCGCGGAAGTCCTTGGACAGCTGCCAGAACGCCTTCAGGTCGTCCTTGGTGTACCCGAGCTTGCCGTCGTCGGCGTAGAGCTTCTTGCCGCGCTGGCGCAGCCACGTCTCGAAGACGTCCTCGGTGCCGCCGAAGTCCGTCGACCCGGCGATCTTGTTCTCGTTCTTGGCCTGGATCTTGCCCGCGCGGTCCTTGTAGTCCTGCCAGGTCCAGCCGATGGCAGGCTCCTCGACACCCGCGTCGGCGAAGAGCTTCGGGTCGTACGCGATCGCCGTCGCGTTCTGCGCCAGCGGCATCGCCACCTGCTTGTTGTTCAGCTTGCCGCTGCCGATGAAGCCCTGGTTCCAGTCGGCCGTGCGGATCTCCTTGCCCAGGTTGGGTGTGAGGTCCAGCAGCACGTTGCGGCCCGCGTACTCGTTGAGGTAGCGGTAGTCCATCTGGATCACGTCCGGCGCGTTGCCGCCCGCGATCTCCGTCGAGAGCTTCTCGAAGTACGTCTGGAAGTTCTGGAACGAGGTGGTGACCTTGATGTTCGAGTTCCGCTCCTGGAACAGCTTCACGGCCTCGTTGGTGAGCTTGGCGCGGTCGTCGTTGCCCCACCAGACGAACTTGATCTCAGCCGGTCCGCCGCTCGCCGTCCCGCCGCCGCCTCCGCAGCCGGACGCGACCAAGGCCGCACCGATCAGCAAGCCCACAACTTTGTGTGCCTTCAAGTCAGCTCCCTCAACGAAGGTCGAGTACGTCGACCACGCGAACGGGTTCTCCCGTCTCGAAACTGCGGTTGGCCGCGAACCCCGTCAACAGCGACAACGCGCCGTCGCGGTGCGTGGCACGCCTGCCGAGCGGGTCGTCCTGCCCCGCCTCGCCGTAGAGCGCGCCGACCATCCGCTTGTCCGCGCCGCCGTGCCCGTCGCGGTCGTACTCCAGCGGGATCTCCTCCCGCCGCTCGAAGAGCCGCTGGACGGTCAGCTTCGCCCAGCCCTCCTCGGGGTTGGCGTTCACGCCGTGCACGGTCGGGTTCTGGCTGGACACCCAGCTGTTCTCGCACACCTCGAGCTCGAGGCGGCCCTTGCTGCCGTTGACCATCAGCCGGTAGCCCTCCCACGGCGAGTACGCCGTGAGGTGGTAGGTGAGGTTGGCGCCACTGGCGTACCGCACGATCACCGACATGTCGTCCTCAATGGACACACCGGGCGCGAACGGGTTCTGGTCGCGGTGGTAGCCGTCCTCGTGCTCCGCGTCGAGGTACAGCTTGCGCAGCCAGTCGTTCTCCTCCAGCCGCATCGCGAACGGATCGTCGGCCGCTTCCGGGTTGCCGTGCACCCGGTCGTACGGCTTGTAGTAGCCGTGCCGCTTGCCGTTCTCCTCGCCGTAGAAGAACAACCTGCCGTGCGCGTACACAACGGCCGGGATGCTGCCGACCCACCAGTTGAGCAGGTCGAAGTGGTGCGTCGCCTTGTGCACCATGAGCCCGCCGGAGTTCTGCTTGTCGCGGTGCCAGCGGCGGAAGTAGTCCGCGCCGTGCCGCGTGTCCAGCAGCCACTCGAAGTGGACCGAGCCGATCTCCCCCACCGCACCGTCGGCGAGCAGCTTCTTGACCTGCTCGTGGATCGGGTTGTACCGGTAGTTGAACGTGACGGTGACGTTGCCGTCGTTGCGGTGCACCGCGTCCATGATCTTGCCGGCGCTGGGCACGTCCGTCGTCATCGGCTTCTCCGTCACCACCTCGCGCCCGGCGTCCAGCGCCTCGACGATGTAGGTGACGTGGTGCTTGTCGACGGTGGTCACGACGACCGCGTCGACCCGCTGCTCCTCGAGCATCTTCAGGAAGTCGTCCGCGTCGTACTCCGGGACCGGCTCGACCCCCAGTTCGACGAGCCGGGCGTTGTGGACGGCCATCCGGGTCTTGTTGACGTCGGCGAAGGCAACGAGCTCGCAGGTGTCCGCGTGCTCGACCGCGATGGCGTGGATGTGCCGCTCCGCTCGCGAGCCAGTGCCCACGACCGCGTAGCGCTTGCGAGCCATCACGACCTCCCCGGTAAGCGGTTTCCACACGCTAGTCGCAGGTGCCCTGACCTCGTCAAGAGCTTCTCGAAAACGTTTTCGGGCGTTTCATGGACGTGAACTCACACCGCGCCCCGAAGCGCAACCGGCAGGCACCCAGGAGAGCGCCGCCCAACCAGGTACCAAGAGAGCCTCAGCGAAAACCGGCAGGCACCAACGGAGCACGGCGAAACCGGCAGACACCAAAAGAAAAGAGCGCCCGCCGCACTAGCAACCCCCGCATTGCCAACCGGGCGCGGCCCCCGAGCACAAACCGGCGGCCGAATGAACAGAGCAAACTTCCCCGGAGGGCAGGGGGTGGGGAGGGGTTCGATGTGGCGACCTCTGGTGATCAGCGAGCACCTCCCCACTCCCACCACGAAAACCCCAACCCCGAGCCACACTGACGCACATGCCCATCCCAACGGTGCTCGACTGCGACCCCGGCCACGACGACGCAATCGCGATCATGCTGGCAGCGGCGACACTCGACCTGCGCGCGATCACGACCGTCGCCGGCAACCAGACACTGGACAAGGTGACCCTCAACGCGCAGCGCGTCTGCACGGCCGCGGGCATCTCAGTCCCGATCGCGGCGGGCTGCGCACGACCGCTGGTCCGCCCGCTGCGGATCGCCGACGACGTGCACGGCGAGTCGGGCCTCGACGGACCGGCGTTCGGACCGCCCACCATCGCACTGTCGCCACTGCACGCCGTGGACCTGATGCACCGGTCGCTGCCCGCGACGATCATCGCCACCGGCGCGCTGACCAACGTGGCGCTGCTGATCAGCCGGTACGGCACCGCGGGCATCCGCGAGATCGTGCTGATGGGCGGGTCCACCGGCCGCGGCAACATCACGCCGTACGCCGAGGCGAACATCTACGTCGACCCGGAGGCGGCGGAGATCGTGTTCTCCAGCGGTGTCCCGGTCACGATGTGCGGGTTGAACGTGACGCACCAGGCGCTGGTGACGCCGGACGTCGTCGCGCGCATGTCCGCGCTGGGCCCGTTGGGCGAGACGTGCGCGGAGCTGATGACGTTCTTCGCGTCGACCTACCGGACGCTCTTCGGGTTCGAGGCTCCCCCGCTGCACGATCCGGTCGCGGTCGCGCGGGTGCTCGATCCGACGCTCGTGTCGTGCGTCGACGCGCACGTCGCGATCGAGACCGCGGGCGTGCACACGCGCGGTGCGACCGTCGTGGAGCTCGACGGATATCTGGGCCTGGCGCCGAATGCGAAGGTGGCCGTTTCGCTCGACGTACCGCGGTTCTGGGACGTCGTCATCGACGCAGTTGCCCAGCTCACACGTAACGTTTCCAGGTCAGCGGCGAATTAACTGGCGAATAGATGGAACTGGGGGATTCACATGACGATGCCGCACGAGCCTGCGCAGCCGCAGGTCGCGACCCTGCCGTCCACGCCTGAGCCGGCGCAGGCGCAGCCCGGCTACGAGCAGCCGGTGTACGAGCAGCCCGTTCACCAGCAGCAGCCACCGGTGGTTCCGGTCCAGCCGAAGAAGACCGGCATCGTGGTCCTGTCGATCCTGCTGGTGCTGTTCTTCGGCGCGGCCGGGACGCTGGGTCTGCTCTACCTCGGCGAGAAGGAGCACTCCCAGCAGGTCTCCGAGCAGCTGGCGGTGAAGGACAAGCAGCTCGTCGACGCGTCCAAGAAGGTCGACGACAGCAAGGACGCGCTGACGAAGGCGCAGGACGCGCAGAAGAAGGCCGAGGACGGTCAGAAGGCCGCCGAGAAGGCGAACGTCAGCGGCGGCAAGTGCACGGACGCCGCCCACGCGATGCGTTCGGCCGCCTTGGCGGTCGACAACGCGAAGCTCGAAGCAGCGGCCAGGGACATCATCGCCCACTGCTGACCCCTGAAACGCCACAAGGGCCACATTCGCAACACAGTGCGAATGTGGCCCTTGTGGCAGGTGTCAGCGGGCCAGCGGCTGGTCGCCGAGCTGCGACCAGGGACTCCAGCCCGTCTTCTCCTTGAGGAACCGGCGGGTCTGCTGGCCGCCGTTGTCGCGGGCGAACACCTCGAGCGTCTTGGTCTGCGCGTGGTAGATCGCGGTCGGCGCCTTGGACGTGAGCTGCGTGCCGAGCTTCGTCCACGCCTCGGCACCCACGCGCTGGTACTCGACGAGACCGGACTCGCCCCACGCGACGAGGTCCACGGCGTTCGCGCCGGAGTTCCACACCGCGCTCGGCGCGCCCTTGATCTTGCCGCCGATCTTCTTGTAGGCACCGGCGACGATCTGCGCCACGGCGCCGTCGGCGTCGCGCGCGTAGATCTCGACGTTCTTGCCCGCCATGACCGCCGAGGGGTCGCTGGTGATGGAGCCGTCGCCGACCTGCTCCCAGTCCTTGTCGACCGCGCGGAGCAGCTTGTCGTCCGCAGACCGGGCGTAGACCTCGAGGGTCTTGGTCTCGGTGTTCCACACGACGCTCGGGTTGCCGACGACACCGCGTGCGCCGACCTCGGTCCACGCCGTGCCGGAGAACCTCATCAGCTTGCCCTCGTAGGAACGCGCGAAGACCTCGTTGGCCTTCGACGTGGCGTTCCACGCGACCACCGGGTCGCCTGCCAGCGTGGTGTCGCCGAGCGCGGCCCACGCGTTGTCGCCGGAGCGGAGGTAGATCTTGCCGTCCGTGCCGCGCACGTACAGATCGACGACCTTGGTCTCCGGGTTGACCAGCGCCGTCGGGTCACCGGCGAAGCGCTCGGTGCCGAGCGCCTGCCAGCCGTTCCAGCGGCTCGTCTTGTGGAAGTTGCGGACCAGCGTGCCGTCCTCGGCGCGGGCGTAGACGTCCAACGAGCCGTTGACGGTGTTCGACACCTGCGGGCCTGCGAGCGCGGCCGGGACGACGGCGGCGTCCACGGTGACGGGTGCGCTGTCCGGGATCGCGGTGCCCTCGACGAGGTTGTTGTACCGCAACGGCGTGTACGTCCTCGCGGTCGCGGCCGACCACACGCGCTGCACGGGCTTCGAGCCGTTCGGCCCGGCCTGCTCGCGGACGATCGGGCGCGTCTTCGCGGTGTCGGCCCAGCCGATGAACAGCGCGACGTGGTTGAGGCGGTCGTTCAGCGCGTCACCGGGGCGCAGGTCCGCCCAGTCGATCCGGTGTGCGACCTGCTCGAGGATGTGCGTCGTGTAGGAGACCCGCAGGCCCCACGCCATCGACACGAAACCCGAGCAGTCCGTGCGATACGCGCCGTGCTTGTTGCCGAAGCAGTCGGTCTGGCTGTACGGGACGCGGGCGGTCAGCCACGTGCGTGAGCGCGCGAGGATCTCGCCACGCGTGATCTGCCGGTTCGCCGCGTAGGAGCCGCACGCGACTCCCAGCTGACCTTCCGCCGCTTCCGCCACGTCCGGCATCGCCAACGTCGAGCCGAACGTGATGGCCGTCGCGGCGACGGCCAGCATCCCCCAGTTCTTCATGCACCCACCGTACTTCCTCGGTGTCAGTTCCCTGTAGTGATGACAAGGAATGTCCGCCTTCACCTGAGCGGTGTATCGACGGTTGCTCCTTTCTCGTTTCACCACAGCGGAAGAGCGCCGGAGCAACACCCCCAGTGGCTGCTCCGACGCTCTCCGTCGTTCCTCAGGCCGCCTCTTCGACGACGTTGAGATACCTGCGTGACACGTACAGTTCGGGCGAGGTCTCGTACGGGAAGGTCACGAGCCGCAGCGCTGTGCGCGTCCCCCCTGCCTGCTCGTAACCCCAGTACTTCTCCCCCGCCTCGTCCGCCCATCCGCCGAACAGCACGACGTGCCTCGTCAGGTTCGTGCCGTCCGTTCGGATGAGAACATCACCGGCCACCAGTTCCCCCTGGCTGATCTCGACACTCGCCCCCGCGAGCCCCACCGTGTCGAGCCCCCCGTGCCGGTCCTCCGGCCTGCCGGGCATCCCCCACGCCATCGAGACGTAGCCCGAGCAGTCGGCGCGGTAGATGCCGAACTCGTTCGCGTGGAACTTGTTCTGGCCGTAGGCGACAGGTCGCCGCAGCCAGCTCTCCGCACGTTCGATGATCTCGGCACGACTGGTGAGCCGTCCCGGTACTCGTGAAGTGCTCACCCCTACCGCTCCCTCAGTTCCCCTCGTTGTTCTCCCTGACAGGAACTAGATTGCGGCACCGACCTCCAAGTCATCTGCAAACCGTCTGCAAGTCGCCCACGTGCCGTCCTGCAGGGCCGCTGACCTCGGCTTTCGCCTAGGTGCGCAACAGGTCGGCGAGCAGGTCCTCGTGGGTGAGGGTGAGCGAGGCCCAGCCGATCGGGTAGATCACCCGCATGACGTCGTCCTCCCTGACCAGCCGCACACCGGGGAACGCGCGCCGGACGAGCCGGAGCATCACGTCGTTCTCCGGCAGCACCTCCCCGTACAGCTCGGTGTAGCGCAACCGGGCAGCCAGGTCCCCCAACGCGGTGAGCAACCGGCGCCCGACACCGCGCCGCTGCCACGCGTCGGCGACCGACACGGCGATCTCGGCGCGGCCGCATCCGGTGGCGATGAGCCGGGCGATGCCGATGGAGCGGCCACCGCTGACCGCGGCCACGGCCGCGTGGTCGTGGCCGTCGACGTCGGTCAGCGCGCGGCGCATCGCGGACGTCAGGCGCGGCGCGGGTGCGTGGAACCGCAGGTAGCGGCTCCGCGCGGACAGTCCTTCGAACACCGCCTCGACGGCGGACGGTGCGGTGGAGCGGTCGAGCTCTCGCACGATCACGACACACCTCCAGCTGAGTTCGGAATCAGAACTCTAGCTGGGTTCGAAAACCGAACGCAAGGGTATTCTCAAGGGATGCGCCACGCCCAGATCGCCGACCTGCCCTGCACCGTCGCCCGCCCCGCGGCGCTGCTGGGCGAACGGTGGATGCTGCTGCTCCTGCGCCAGGTGTTCCTCGGGACCCGCCGGTTCGAGGACTTCCAGTCGGCGATGGAGATCTCCCGGAGCGTGCTCGCCGACCGGCTCGGCATGCTCGTCGACGAAGGCGTGCTGCGGCGCGTGCCGTACGCGCACGAAGGCCGGACCCGGCACGAGTACCGGCTGACCGAGAAGGGCATGGACCTCTACCCCGTGCTCGTCGCACTGCGGACGTGGGGCGAGCGGTGGATGGCGCCGGCGGACGGCGAGCAGTTCCAGCTGCACCACCGCGACTGCGGCGGTGACGTGCGAGCCAAGGTCGAGTGCGTGGAGTGCGGTGCGGGCCTGACCGCGCGCGACGTCCGCGTCACCCCCACCGCCTGACCTGCCGTCGGGGACACCCGCCCCCGACGGCGATCAAACGTGCAGACGTACCGCCCCAGCCCACCGCTCTGGGGTCAGGTCGGCGAGTTCGTGCACTTCGCGACTGTTGAGTGCAGTGAACAGATCGACGGCCTCCTGCCACGTCGCGGCGTCGGACGTCGCCGCGGCGAGGTCGCGGAGGGTGCGGGCGCGCCAGATCGGCAGGCCCAGCTCGGTCCACTGGTCCAACGAGGAGGCCAGCAGCTTCGCCGCCTCGTCGAGACGACCTTCGGCCAGCGCGAACTCGCCCCGCGTGCGGGTCACGAGCGCGATGCCGAACCGGTCGTGCTGACGGGTGCACACCTCGAGGCACCCGTCGAGCAGGTCCGCGACGCCCTCGGTGATGCCCGCGCGGAACAACGCCTTCGCCAGCGACTGCCCGGCGTACGTCGCGCCCAGCTCGTCACCGGCCGCGCGGAGGATCTCCTCGGCCTGGCGGCTCAGCTCGACGGCCTCGGCGTGCTCGCCGGACGCGCGGTGGCACAGGCTCAGCCCGCGCAACGCAAGCGCCGCACCGCGCTGGTCGTTCAGCTCCCGGTACAGCCGCAGGCAGCGTTCGAACGCCTCGGCGGCCGCGGAGAGATCGCCGTTGTCGCGCAGGATCGCGCCGACGCCGTAGCTCGCGGCCGCGACGACACCCGCGTCACCGAGCTCGACGGCGCGGTCGAGCAGTGCGCGGGCCTCGTCGAACTCGGCGAGGTCGCGGCGCACGGTGCCCATGCCGACCAGCGCGACGGCGAGCGTCGACGTGTCGCCGACCTCCTCGGCGAACGCGGCGGCCTGCTGGAAGTTCTCCAGCGCCAGGGTGAAGTCGTCCTGCTCGTAGCGCAGCTGGCCGAGCCCGGCGAGCAGCACGGCCTCGGCGCGCCGGTTGCCGCGCGAGCGGGCCGACCGCAGCGCGACCTCGTGCGTGCGCTGCCAGCCGCCGAACTCGTTGCGCGCGGCGAACGGCGACGACAGCAGCGAGGTGATCAGCGTCGTGGTGATCTCGTCGACGCCCAGGTCGTGCGCCCGTTCGACGGCGCGCACGACGGCGGCGGTCTCGGAGCGCAGCCAGCCGGTCGGGTCGTCCTCGACGTCCTCGGCCAGCCGCGGGTCGACCTCCACCTCGAGGTCGAGCTGAGGCCGCAGGCCGAGCGTGACGCGCGGCAGGCACTGCGACCCCGCCTCGACGAGCGCCATCCACGTCGCGAGCGTGCGCGACACCGCGGTGGTGACGGCGTCCGCGTCCTCGGCTGCGGCCTGCTCGGCGCCGAACAGCTGCACGAGGTCGTGGAAGCGGTACCGGACGCGGCCGATCTGGTCGACGCCGATGACGTCGACGAGCCGCAGGTCGACGAGGTGCTCGACGATGTCCTCGGCGTCGTCGGCGGGCACGTCGAGCAGCGGCGCGGCGACCCAGGACCCGAAGTCCGGCAGGTCGAGCAGCGACAGCAGGTGGAACGCGCGGCGGTGCAGCTCGTCCAGCTCGGCGTAGTTGAGCTGGAGGCTGGACCGGATGGCGAGGTCGCCGACGGCCAGCTCGTCGAGCCGTCTTCGCTCGTCGCTCAGTCTCTTGGCCAGCGTCTTCAACGGCCAGTGCGGCCGGGCGAGCAGCTTCGCCCCGGCGGCCCTGAGCGCGAGCGGCACGCCGCCGCACAGCTGGCAGATCCGTTGTGCCGCATCGGGTTCCGCCTCGACGCGGGCGTCACCGATGATGCGCGCCAGCATCTCGACCGCCACGTCCTGCGTGAGGAAGTCCAGCTCCAGCGGCGAGGCGCCCTCGATGCCGGTGAGCCTGCTGCGGCTGGTGATGATCACGAAGCAGTTGGGGTTGCCGGGCAGCAGCCCGCGCACCTGCTGCTCGTTGCGCGCGTTGTCCAGCACGATCACGAGCTTGCGGTCGGCGACCGTGCGCCGGTACAGCTCCCGCCGCTCGTCCGCGGCGTCCGGCTGGGCGGGCGACGGCACGCCGAGCAGGCCGAGGAACCGGCCCAGCACCTCGTGCGTGTCCAGGTCGCGGCCGGCACCGCGGAGGTCGGCGAACAGCTGCCCGTCCGGGTAGGCCTTGCGCAGCAGGTGCGCCGCGTGGACGGCGAGCGCCGACTTGCCCGCCCCGCCGAACCCGGAGATCACGACGGTCGGCGTCGCCGTGCCGGTGTTCTCGCAGTCGGCGTGCCCCAGCACGTGCTTGAGCGCCTCTTCGCGGCCGGTGAAGTCGCTGATGTCGGGCGGCAGGTGGTGCGGGACGACGTGCGTCTCCTCCTCCGGCCGCACGGGCGGCGGCGTGACCACCTTCCTCGGCGCGGGCGACGGCGTCTCCAGCGTGCCGTTGAGGATCTGGGTGTGCAGGTCGCGCAGCTTCTCCCCCGGCTCGATGCCGAGCTCGTCGAGCAGGTGGGTGCGCGCGTCCCGGTACACGGCGAGCGCGTCGGCCTGCCGTCCTCCCCGGTACAGCGCGCGCATCAGCAGCTCACGCGTCTCCTCGCGCAACGGGTGCGCGTTCGCCAGCGCCGACAGCCGCGCGGTCGCGTCCTCGACCCGGTCCGCGGCCAGCTCGCACCGCCCGAGCCCTTCCTCGGCGGCGAGCCGCGACTCCTCGAGCGCCACCGCCCTGCCGCGCGCGAACGACGCCTCGACGCCGTGCAGCGCTGGCCCGCGCCACAGCCCGAGCGCCTGTTGATATTTCGCCATCGCCTCTTCGTGGCCGTGCTCGCGCTCCGCCTCGCGGGCCCCGGTGAGCAGCTGGCCGAACAGCTCGATGTCGCTGTCCTCCGGCTTGACGTCGAGCAGGTAGCCCGGCGCGCGCGTGACCAGCGCCTTGTCCAACGCTCGGCGCAGTGAGGAGACGTAGGTGTGCACGAGCGCGCCCGCGGTCTGCGGCGGCGACTCGTCCCAGATGAGATCGATCAGCCGTTCAACGGGGACGACCTGCCTCGGCTGCAGCAACAACGCCGCGAGCAGTGTCCTCGGCTTCGGCCCGCCCAGGTTCACCTGCCGGTCATCGACCCAGACCTCGACGGGCCCCAACGCCAGCGCGCGCACGCGCCACCCCCATCCTCACACCTTCGAGTGATCCTAGGATGCACGGTCCACGGCTTCAGCACATGCTTTTGACGTGCCTCGATGGTGACGCCGGGGCTACGCGAGCATGACGCGTCTCAATAGCGAGACACCTCGATCAGGTTGCGGTCGGGGTCGCGGAAGTACACGGACGTCATCGGGCCGAGCGCACCGGTCCGCTCCACCGGGCCCTCCTCCACCGCGACACCGCGGGCGTCGAGGCGCGCGAGGACGGCGTCGACGGGCTGGGTCGTGACGAAGCACAGGTCGGCGGAGCCCGGTGTCGGGTGCGCGGCCTTGGGGTCGATCGGTTCGCTCGCGGGATGCAGGTTGATCTTCTGCTGGCCGAACGCGACCGCGCGGCGCCCGTCGCCGAAGGTCACCGGACGCATGCCCAGCACCTGCTCGTAGAACTCGACGGTGCGCTCGACGTCGGCGACCGTCAGCACCAGGTGGTCCAGTCTCTCGATCACCTCTCCGAGCGTACGACCGCGTCAGGTGCGTTTGACCGTCCGCAGCACGGGTGCGGTCTCCACGGCGGTGACCCGGTCCAGCGCACCCACGCGCTCGGTGAGGTACCGGTAGAGGTCGAGCGAGTCCCGGCACGCGACCGACGCGACGAGGTTCGCCTGCCCGGTGGTGGCGGCGGCGTAGTAGACCTCGGGGTGCGTGGCCAGCGCCGCCCCCACCTCGGCCAGCGCCGACGGCCGCACGGACATCCACAGCCTGGCCTCGGCCAGGTACCCGAACGCGCGGGGATCGGTCTCCAGCAACACCTCCAGCACCCGGCTCCGCCGCAGCACCTCGACCCGCCGCCGGGCGGTGGACTCGGACGTCCCGGCCCGGCCGGCGAGCTCCGCGAACCCCATCCGCCCGTCCCGCGCGAGCAACGACACCAGCACGTGGTCCTGCTCGGACATCTCGACGACTGCCGGCTCGGCGACGGGCCGCAGCGCGGCGACCTGCGCGGCCGACAGGCACGACAACCCGCTCCAGGTGCCGGGCGACGCGAACCCCCGCAGCACCGAGTGAGCGTGGACGTCGAGCACCCGGTTGGTGCGCGGCAGCTTGTCGAGCAGCAGCTCGTCCGCCGAAGCGACCTGCTGGTAGCAGGAGATCGCGGTGCCACCGGACAGCAGGTGCACCCAGTACGTGTCCGGCCGCCGAGCGAGCGCCGCGGCGAGCGCGACACCGGCGTCGGGCGTGCAGCGCAACCGGATGGTCCACGAGTGGTGCCCGAGCAGCACCCCGTTCAGCACCCCGGCCACCCGCACCGCGCCGTCCGCGCGCAGCCTCCGGTACCGGCGGGCGACGGTGTGCTCGGACACCTCGAGCACCTCGGCGATGCGCGAGAACGGCGCGCGCCCGTCGATCTGCAGGGCGTGCGCGATCTGCCGGTCGATGGATTCCACCAGTCGAAGCTATCCAGCGCTGGAAAGCGCCACAATCCGAGCAGCGACTGGCAGATCCAACCACTGCGGCCGACCCTCGTACACATGATCGATTACGAGGGTTTCTACCGGGGACAGCCATTGGTCGACGGCGTGCCGAACACCGGCGTCCCGTGGGACATCGGCGCACCCCAGCCGGTCGTCGTGCGGCTGGCCGACGAGGGCAGGTTCCGCGGCGAGGTGCTCGACGCGGGCTGCGGCACCGGCGACAACGCGAAGTTCCTCGCCGCACGAGGATTCCGGGTCACCGCAACGGACATCGCACCCACGGCCGTCGCGCAGGCGAGGGAACGGGCACCCGAGGTCGAGTTCCTGGTCGGTGACGCGACGGATCTGCCGTTCACCGAGAAGTTCGACGCGGTGCTGGCGAGCGCGCTCTTCCACGCCGTGCCGGAGCACCGGCGCGGCGAGCTCGCGAAGTCGTTGCACCGCGCGGCGAAACCGGGTGCGCTGCTCAACCTCACGTGCCTCGCCGACGTGGAGGTGGCGCCGTTCGCGGTGACCGAGCACGAGCTGCGCGACGAGCTGACGCGGGCGGGCTGGGTGATCACCGAGGTGCGCGACGACGTGGTCGCCGTCGCGCCCACCTTCCCGGAGCTGAAGATCTGGGTGGTGCTCGCCGTCAAGCCATGAGGCCGTCGAGGTGGCCGCGCAGCAACGTCAGCATCAGCTCGGGCGGCATCCGGTCGGGGTGCAGCACGGCGTCGACGGTGATCCCGTCGAGCAAGGCCGAAAGCCGTTGCGTCTCCAGCGGAACGTCCGCAAACGCGGCCAGCCTGCCGGACGAGCGCGCACCTTCGAGGATGCGCCGGACCAGTGACCGCAGGCCGTCGTACAGCTGCTCGGCCTGGGGCGCGAGCATCGGACGGGTGCGCGCGGCGGTGGCGAACGCCAGCCACAGCACGGCCTCGTCGCGGCGGCGGTCGTCGAGCGGGAGCACCTCGCACAGCATCCGCTCGGTGACCGCCCGGCGGTCGCCCGACGAGGAGAGCTCGGCGAGGTGCGCCAGCAGGCGGGTGCCGATGCCCTCGGCCAGAGCGTCCATCGCGAAGACGATCAGGTCGTCGTGGCTGTCGAAGTAGTGCCGCACGGAGCCGATGGCGAGCCCGGCCTCCTCGGCGACGTTGCGCAGGGACGCCTGCTCAACGCCCTCGCGGAGCACGACGCGAAAGACCGCCTCGGCGATGGACTGACGGCGGGCGACCGGATCTACGACTCGTGGCACCTCGTTTTTGTAGCATGCCCCTGCTAGTTTATGTAGCATGGCCATGCCATAAACAAGGGGGAACGAGATGCTGATGTGGTTCTTGATCGCGGCCGCCGTCGTCGCGGTGGTCGTCAAGCGGTTCACGGGGGAACCGCTGAACGTGCGCGACCTCGCCGGGCCCGCCGTCGTGCTGACGGCGATCGGTCTGCACGACGCGCAGAGCTTCGCGGCGCTGCCGCTGGTCGTGGGCTTCGCGTTCGGGATTCTGCGCGGCGTTACGATCAAACTGTTCGAAAAGGACGGTCACCTGTGGCAGCGCTACACCTGGCAGACACTTGTCGTGTGGGCGATTTCGATAGGTGTCGGCATCCTGTTAGGACAGACCGGGCCGCGGACGCTGTCGATCGGCGTCGGCCTGCTGGGTGAACTCTGTGCCGTTGGAGTCAAAGCACTCCGAACGGGCGTTGGATTCGCACCCGAACGATCCCTGTCGCAACGGCTCGAAGAGCGGTTCAGTAAGTGGCATGGATCGTCGTGACTTCCTCGTCGGGACCGGCGTCGTCGCCGGTACGTCCCTGCTCACCTCGTCGTCGGTGTACGGACTGGACTGGGGCGCCGTCCGCCGCGAGTTCCGCCTCGATCCGGGACTGGTGAACCTCGGGCTGTTCTACCTGGCGTCCAACCCGCGCCAGGTGCGCGACGAGGTCGAGCGGGTGAAGCGCCACCTCGACGCGAACTCGCACGACTTCCTGCCGGACATGGGGACCCGGCCGCGCGAGGCGCTGGCGAGCTACGTCGGCGGCGCGGCGGGCGACATCGCGCAGGTGCCGAACACGACGACCGGGCTCGGGCTCGTCTACCAGGGCCTCAAGATCCGTCCGGACCAGGAGATCCTGCTCAACGACCAGGACCACGTCTGGCACCAGCGGTCGGCGCAGCTCGCCGCCGAGCGGTCCGGCGCGCGGGTGCGGATCGGCACGCTCCACGAGTCGTCGGCCAGGGCCACCGAGGACGAGATCGCGACCCGCCTGCGCGCGTCGATCACGCCGCAGACCCGTGCGGTCGGCATCACCTGGGTGCAGTCGAGCACCGGGCTGAAGATGCCGGTCCGCACGGTCGCGCAGGTCGTCGCGGACGCCAACCGCGGACGCGCCGAGGCCGACCGGTGCCTGCTGATCGTCGACGGCGTGCACGGTCTCGCCGCGGTGGACGAGGACGCCGCGCAGATGGGCGCGGACGTCTTCATCGCGGGCACGCACAAGTGGCTGTTCGGGCCGCGCGGCACCGGCATGGTGTGGGTCAGGCCCGACGCGTCCCAGCACATCCGCCAGACCATCCCCGGACTCGACAACAGCACCGCCACCACCGCGCTCGGCCTCGGCGGCTTCCACGCGTTCGAGCACTTCTACGCCGTGCACGCGGCCGTGGCGTTCCACCAGCGGCTCGGCCGTCCGCAGGTCGCCGCGCGGATCACCGAGCTGAGCACCCGGTTCCGCGACGGCCTCGCGTCGACCAGGGGGATCACGTTGCACACCCCTCGAGATCCCGAGCTGTCCGCGGGCATCACGTGCTTCGACGTGGACGGTGTGTCCAGCGACAAGGTGGTCGACCACCTCGCCGCCAAACGCATCCAGATCACCAAGGCGGCCTACCGCATCCCCTACGCCCGCATCGGCACGTCCATCCTCAACACCCCGTCCGAGATCGACGCCGCGCTGCGCGCCATCCGGCAGCTAACTCGCTAGGCGGGACCGCAGCGAGGCGATGAGCTCCGCCCGACTCGACACCGCGAGCTTCTGCCGAATCCGCGCCACGTGCTGCTCCACCGTCTTCGGCGAGATGTACAACCGCGACCCGATCTCCTTGTGCGTCAAGCCGTCCATCAGCAACTCCCCGACCGCACGTTCACGCTTGAACACCCCGCCCGAGATCGACACCGCAGTGCGCGCCATCCGCCAACTAACTCGCTAGCCGCGACCGCAACGACGCGATGAGCTCCGCCCGACTCGACACCGCGAGCTTCTGCCGAATCCGCGCCACGTGCTGCTCCACCGTCTTCGGCGAGATGTACAACCGCGACCCGATCTCCTTGTGCGTCAAGCCGTCCATCAGCAACTCCCCGACCGC
>NZ_VOBR01000034.1:69140-88206 GCF_007845675.1 Lentzea tibetensis
ATGAGCTCCGCCCGACTCGACACCGCGAGCTTCTGCCGAATCCGCGCCACGTGCTGCTCCACCGTCTTCGGCGAGATGTACAACCGCGACCCGATCTCCTTGTGCGTCAAGCCGTCCATCAGCAACTCCCCGACCGCGCGTTCGCGCTTGGACAGGCCGTCCGTCGACCCCGCGTCGTCGGTGGCGACCTTGGCACGCAACGCGCGGCCGGTGCTCAGCAGCTCCTTCGCGGCGGTGGAGTCGGTGAGCCGCGCCGCGGCCGCACCGCACAGCGCCATGGCCTCCCACGCGTCGTCCAGCGACGACGCCACCTTCGTCACGTGGCTCGCGTCCACGTCACCGGCGAGCACCGACGCCCACGCCCGCGCGGCCGCACCCCGCGGCGTGCCGTCGAGCGACGCCGCGGCCTGGGCGGCGGCATCGGGGTCGTTCGCCGCGACAGCGCGGTGCAGCTTCCACCAGTGGTTGGACTCCACCGCCCACCTCGGCACGCCCGCGTTGGCGATCGCGCACGTCATGGCCTCGACGACGGTGTCGCCGTCGAACCGGGACACGCTCGCGGCACCGGCCGAGAGCTCGCCCCACGCGTCGAGCAGCAGCACCTCGACGTCCGCACCGGCCACGACCGGGGCGACCCGGCGCCACGTGGCCCGCAACGCGTCCGCGTCGCCGGCCCGTCGCGCGAGGCCGATCGTCACCGCCGCGGCCAGCACCGCGTCGCGGCGCAGCACCGGTGTGCCACCGGCCGCCGCGATCTCGGCGCGCGCCTCGGCGAGCCGTCCGGCGCGCAGGTGCAGCCACGCCGTGAGCAGCCTGCGCCGGGGCGTCGGCGGCCGGTCCTCGTACGCCGCGAGCACTTCCTGGGCGGTCCGGTCGTCGCCACCGGCGATGAGCACGGTGACGGCGAGGTCGTCCCACTGCTCGGCGGCCATGCCGTCGGCGGGCACCGTGGCGACCGCGAGACCCGCGAGCCTGCGTGCCGCGCGGCCGAAGCCGCCCCGCACCGACTCGATCGCGGCGTCCACGCCGTCGAGGAACACGGTCAGCCCGCGCGGTGCCGCGCCGGACAGCATGTCCCGCGCGGCGGCGAGGTCCTTGTCGGCCGCGTCGACGTCGCCGACCAGGCACGCGGCGAGCGCGGCCCGTCCGGCGGCGGCGACCGCGGGTGCGCCGGTCAGCGCCGTGGAGATGACCCGCCACCTGGCCGCCGCGTCGAGCAGCGAACCGTCAGCGGCAGCCGCGGCGGCCGCGACGCCGGCCGCGACGTGGTCGGTGTCCGTGCCGGTGGCCAGGATCCGGTCGGCAGCCTCGGCCGCGGCGGCCGTGTCACCGGCGCGCCACGCTTGTTCGACGGCGAGCACGTTCATGCCCTGCCTCCCTCGAACCAGACCCGCGAGGCGGGCAGGAAGGACGTGACGACCGCGCTCACCGCGACACCGGCCGCGGCCAGCAGGCCGGCCAGCAACGGCGAGGACAGCGCGCCGAACACGATCGCGGCGTGCACCACGCCGAACGCGGCGAGCGGCACCAGCGCGAGGCGAGCCCAGCGCTTGCCCTTGTTCATCGCGCTCGCGAAACCCAGCTGCAGCAACGCGAGCAGCACACCGGAACCGAGCAGCAGCGCCAGCACGGCGACCACCACCCTGTCCTTCATGACCGGTGACTCGGCCGGGAACCCCTGCGACACCTCGGCCAGCAGGTCGGTGCGCAGCTGGTCGAGGTCGAGCAGGGTCAACATCGAACTCGCCAGCTGCAACACGACAGCGACGATCCACAGCAGCAAAGCGATCTTGACGGTGCGTGGCTTGGCCGGGCGCACGGCGGGCTGCCACCGGTCAAGCCTGGGTCTCGGAGGTAAGGCGGGTCGTGTCACGGGGCACCGGCCTTCGTCGTGCCGCTCGTCGTGGGCTTCGTCGTCGAGGGCGGCGGCTGGGTGGTCTTGGTCGTCGTCGGGGCCGTCGTCGTCGGCCACGTGGTCGGCTGAGTCGTCTTCGGCTTGGGCGGCGGCGTGTTCATCCGCGGTGGCGAGGCCGGTGCCGTCGGCTGGTCCGGGACGTACTCGGTGGTCGGAGTCGGCTCGGTGGTCGTCTCCGTGATCACCGAGGTGCTGGTGGGCGCCGTCGGCTTGGCGTCCGCACCCGCCTTCTTGGTCAGCACGTTGTTCGCGAGCAACCCGCCCGCGACGGCCAGCGCGAGCACGCCCGCGGTGACGAGCGGCGTCAGCGCACGCCACGACCGCTTGGGGCGCAACGACTTCGGCGCCTCGGGCAGCGGTGGACGCGTCCACATCGCGGTGGCGACGGCGTCCGGCTCCGGTTCGAGACCGCGCGCCTCCAGTGCGGCACCGATCGCGACCATGCCGTTCGGCGCGGGCGACACGGCCCGGCCGAGCTGCGCCGAAACCTCTTGCGTCACCAATGGAATCCGCGACGAGCCACCGACCAGCAGCACGGCGGCGAGCTCGTGCGGCGGCGTGCCCGCGGACCGCAGTGCACGGTCCAGCGCGGCGACGGTCTCCTCGACCGCCGGCCTGATCATGGCCTCGAACTCGGCGCGGCCCAGCCGGACGTCCTGCGTCGCGATCCCCGGCAGGACAACGGGAATCAGCACCTCGGTGTCGGCCGACAGCATCTCCTTGGCCGCGGTGCAGCAGCGGCGCAACTCCGCGACCGCCGTCAGCACGGCAGGGTCGGTCGGGTCGAGCGCGTCCCATCCGGGGCGCAGCGCCTCGACGACGTGCTGGAACACGACCTCGTCGAAGTCGAGTCCGCCGACCTCCAGCTCCTCGGGAGGCCCGGCCAGCACGAACCGGTCGGCGGCGAGTTTGCGCACGACCGCGGCGTCGAACGTCTTGCCGCCCAGGTCGTAGACGGCGACCGCCGCACCTTCATCCATGCGCGTGAGCGCGTCGTGTGCGCGGACGGCCGCCTGCGGTTCGGGCACGAACAGCGCGTCAGCGAGGCCGTACGCGGACAGCGCGGTGCGCAACGACTCCAGCCGGTAGTGACCCCAGCTCGCCGGGTGCGTCATCGCGACGCGCGTGGCCGGTCCCCCCGACCGTTCGGCGACGGAGTTGAGCAACCGCACGGAGAATCGGGCCGCGATCGCCTCAGCCGTCAACGCGGCGTCACCGATTCGCAGCGGAGTGGGGTCGCCGATGCGGCCCTTGAACTGGCGCGCGACCCGGCCTGGATCGGTCAGCGCACGACGTTCCGCGTCCTCCCCCACGAGGAACGCCCCGTCAGCGGCTTGGAAAACCACTGACGGCGCAAGAACTTCAAGCCTCGCGGCTCGATCTGGTTGACACGTCGACACCGTGGTGAATGTCGATCCGAGATCGAGCCCAACCTGGTACGACATCGGACTCCCCTTATGGCAAACGCAGCGGACGTATGTACACGTACGTCTCATATGGCGCGGTTCACCGGCGTTGACAAATAAGGGGGCGATCCCCTAGTGAGGCCCTCCCGCACCCCTCGATCCCTGTGTTCGCAGCGGAGACGAACCGGGTTCGGCCCAGATGGCAGAGGCTTGCTCGGAACCTAACTTCGTAGTTGTCAGCCGGTCGGAACCGCCGCCGGCGGCAACACGAAGGAGCAAGTCATGAGCAACCCCATCGACCTCAACGCCTTTCTCGCCGACCTCACCGCCGACCTCGACCTCGACTCGAACCAGGCGGCCGAGCAGCAGGTGCAGTCCGCCCAGGTCAACCCGCAGAGCGCCGAGCAGGCTGCCGACCAGGCCCAGGAGACGAACACGGTCACGCAGACCGAGGGCGGCAACGGGGGCAACGGCGGCACCGCCGTCGGTGGCGACAGCGGCAGCGCCAACGGTGGCAGCGGCCTCGGCGTCGGTGGCGCGGGTGGCGACATCGACCAGGAGGGTCTGGTCAACGTCAACTTCGGTAGCACCGCCGGTGGGTCCGGCCTCGGTGTCGGCGGCAACGGTGGCGTGACCGGTAACGGTGGCGACGCGGACGCGGGAGGCGGGAACGGCGGCAACGCGTCGTCCGACGTCGACGTGGACGCCGACCAGGAGCTGGACCAGGACGTCGACCAGATCTCGGACCAGGACAGCGACCAGGCGGCCGTGTCCGACCAGGAGCAGGACTTCGACATCGACCTCGACGCCGAGATCGACGGCATCGTCGAGGAACTGGACCTGCCCGCTTTCTGACCCCGCAGTCGTGAGTGGCCGGGGCTGCTCCGGCCACTCACGACCTGCACTGGAGGACCGACATGCTGTCCACACTGATCGACTTCCTGATGAACCTGCTGGGAGACGACGACGCCAAGAAGGCGTTCGACGAGAACCCGCAAGGCGAGCTCGACAAGGCCGGCCTCGGCGGTGTCTCGGGACAGGATGTCCGGGACGCGCGGCTGATCATGGCCGACAACGGCGGGGTAAGAGCCCGCGGCGGGGACAACAGATCGTCGTCCCACGACAACGACCCCGTGCGGGAGATCCACCACACCACGCGTGAGTACGTCGTCGAGAAGCCGGTGCAGAACATCGAGCAGAACATCAACATCGACGACCGCGACGTCACCATCATCGACGACTCGTTCAACTCCGACGACGACACCGAGGTCAACTCGGTGGCGATCCAGGACAACGACACGAACGTCGTGCAGGTGAAGGACTCCTTCAACGAGGGGTCTGAACCGGTCACGGAGGACGCGCCCGAAACCGAACCGGAGCCGGAGCCCGTCGAAGAGGTCGGGATCATCACCGATCCCGTGCCCGATCCGGTCGACGAGCCGGAGATCGTGCTCGACGACCCGGTGGACGTCGCACCGGAACCGGTCGCCGAACCGGAGCCCGCGCTCGACCCGGAACCCGAACCCGACCCAGTGATTGCGTGAACTGACGATGACGACCACACCGATCGAGGCCGTCGACCGCGCGCTCGCCGCCATCGCGCGCTACGACCGGCCTGACCTGGAAGCCAGGTTGCGCCAGGCGAGGGCGCGACTCGCGGACGACCACGTCCGGCTGCTGGTCGTCGGGGAGTTCAAGCAGGGCAAGAGCATGCTGGTGAACGGCCTGCTCGGAGCACCCGTCTGTCCGGTGTTCGACGACATCGCGACGTCGGTGCCCACGGTGGTCCGGTACGCGGAGCAGCCGACGGTGACCCTGGTGCGCGAGGAGGCGCGCATCGAGGTCCCGGTCGACCAACTGCCCGCGTACGCGTCCGAAGCCGGTAACCCGGGCAACCGGGAACGGCTGGACCACATCGAGGTCGGCATCCCGCGGCCGATCCTCGCCGAGGGGCTCGAGCTCGTCGACACCCCCGGTGTCGGCGGGCTCGGCTCGGCGCACGGCGCGGCGACCATGTCCGCGCTGCCGTCCGCCGACGCGGTGCTGCTGGTGTCCGACGCGTCCCAGGAGTACACCGCGCCCGAGCTCGAGTTCCTGCGCAACGCCGTCTCGGTGTGCCCGAACGTGGCGTGCGTGGTGACGAAGACGGACCTCTACCCCGAATGGCGCACCATCGCCCAGCGCAACCAGACGCACCTCGAGTCGGTCGGCATCAAGGCCTCCTTCTTCATGGTGTCCTCCACGCTGCGCTGGCACGCGCTGCAGACCGGCGACCAGGAGGTCAACAAGGAGTCCGGCTACCCGCCGCTCGTCACGTACATCCGCAAGAAGGTCCTCGGCGAGGCGGACTCGCTGGCGCGCCGCTCGACCGCGCACGACGTGCACGCGGTCATCGACCAGATCACCGAGAGCCTGCGCGCCGAACAGGCCGCGCAGTCCGACCCCGCGTCCGCGGCGGCCCTGATCGACCGCCTGACCCTGGCCGAACAACGCGCGGCGGGCCTCAAGGAGCGTTCCGCGCGCTGGCAGCAGACCCTGTCCGACGGCGTGGCGGACCTGAACGCCGACGTCGACTACGACCTGCGCGACCGCATGCGCGAGATCGTCCGCGAGGCCGAGGAGGCACTGGCGGCCGGTGACCCGACGAAGATCTGGGACCAGTTCTCGAAGTGGGTCCAGGACGCCGCCGCCTCAGCCGTGTCCGCGAACTCCGTGTGGGCGACCCAGCGCGCCCGCTGGCTGGCCCGCCGCGTGGCCGAGCACTTCGACTCGGAACGCGAGCAGATGCTGCCGTCGCTGCAGACCGCGTCGTCCGACCCGCTCCGCTCGGTCCGCGAGATGTCCCTGCGCGCCGACGAGAAGTGGGGCATCGGCGGCCGCCTGCTGACCGGACTGAAGGGCGGCTACTCGGGCCTGCTGATGTTCGGCCTGCTGGGCACCGTGATCGGCCTGTCCCTGATCAACCCCATCTCCATCGGCGCGGGACTGCTGCTGGGCGGCAAGACCATCGGCGACGAACGGAAGCGCATCGTGCAGAGGCGCCAGAACGACGCGAAAACGGCTCTGCGCAAGTACATCGACGACGTGACGTTCCACGCGGGCAAGGACTCCCGCGACATCCTGCGCGCGATGCAACGCGACCTGCGCGACCACTTCACCACCCTGGCCGAGCAGCTGAAGCGTTCGCTGCAGGAGTCCATCCAGGCCGCGCAGAAGTCCGTGAAGGCCTCGTCCGCGGACCGTTCCACCCGCCTGGAGGAGCTGGCCGCCGAGCTGGCCGCCCTGGAGAAGGTCAGGCAGGAGGTGACGCCGTGATCACCGACGAGGTCCGCCGCGTGCTGTCGACGGCCATCGACGCCTACCGCGACCAGCCGCGCACCGCCCACTTCCTGCGCGGCCAGCTGGACCGCCTGGACTCGCCTCTGCGCGTCGCCATCGCCGGCCGCGTGAAGGCGGGCAAGTCCACCCTGCTCAACGCCCTAGTCGGCGACTCACTGGCCCCCACCGACGCGGGCGAGTGCACGCGCGTCGTCACCTGGTACAAGGACGGCCCCAGCCCCCGCATCGTCATGCACCCCCTGCTCGGTGACCCCGTGTCCCTCCCGGTGGTGCGCCGAGCTGGTGCCCTGGAGATCTCCCTGGGCGATGCCCAGGTCGACCGCCTGGTCGTCGACTGGCCGTCGCAAAGCCTGCGGCACACCACCCTCATCGACACCCCCGGCATCGCCTCACTGGGCTTCGAGAACTCCCAACGCGCAGTCCGCTTCCTGACCCCCGACGACGAGACCCCGACCGAGGCCGACGCCGTCATCTACCTGATGAAGCACCTGCACTCGTCGGACGCGTCGTTCCTGGAGTCGTTCCGCGACCAGGGCGTGGCCCGCGCCGCCGCCATCAACACGGTCGCGGTCATCTCCCGAGCCGACGAGATCGCGGGCGGCCGCGTGGACGCCATGATCTCGGCCCGCGCGATCGCCGCCCGCTACCGCACCGAGCCCGCTCTGCACGGCCTGTGCCAGAACGTGGTGGCCGTGGCCGGACTCCTGGCCCACACCGGCCGCACCCTGACCCAGTCCGAGTACACGTTCCTGGCGTCACTGGCCGACGGCCCGCGCGAAGACCTGGAGTCGTCCCTGCTGTCGGCCGACCGCTTCGCGTCCGGCTCGGAGGAGCGGGCCGCGCTGCTGCGCCGCTTCGGCGTGTTCGGCATCCGCCTTTCCGCGACGCTCATCCGCCAAGGTGTGCGGAGCCAGGCCGCTCTCGCCGAGGAACTGGTGTCCCGCAGCGGCCTGCGCGAGCTGCAGCGCGTGCTGCAGACCCAGTTCGGCGAACGGCGCGAGCTGTTGAAGGCCCGCTCCGCTCTGCTCGCGTTGGACCGCGTGCTGCGCACCGGCCCCGGCGGTGGCGGCCGGCTGGCCGGTGAGGTGGAGCGGATCTTCGCAGGCACCCACGAGTTCGCCGAGCTGCGACTCCTGTCGGCCTTGCGGTCCGGCGTGGTGGCTCTACCCCGGCCGATGGCACTGGAGGCGGAACGCCTGCTGGGCGACTCAGGGATCGCACCGTCGGTTCGCCTGGGCCTGGCCCCGGACGCGTCGTCCGGTGAACTCCGCCAGACCGCTTTCGCCGCACTGCGCCGCTGGCAGGCGCACGCCGAGAACCCCATGTTCGGCCGACGCTCGGCCGACGCCTGCCGGGTGCTGGTGCGGACGTGTGAGGGCCTGTTGACCCGCTGATGCTGGGGCTGAGCCCCCTTCGTGAGGGGTGAGGGGGAAACCGCCCCGCCTTCGGGCGGGGCGGGCAACCCCCAGGCTCGCCTCAGTCGATGCAGAACTCGTTGCCCTCGACGTCCTGCATCCCGATGCACGACTCGTTGAATTCATCGGCGAGCAGCACTCGCTCCTGCACCGCGCCGAGCGCGACCAGTCGTGCGGACTCGGCCTCGAGCGCGGCGAGGCGCTCCGCACCCACGAGCCCGGTGCCGACCCGCACGTCGAGATGCACCCGGTTCTTGACGACCTTGCCTTCGGGAACGCGCTGGAAGAACAGTCGCGGGCCCACACCCGAGGGATCCACGCAGGCGAACGCCGCACCCTGACGCTCAGGCGGCAGCGAGCGATCGAATTCGCCCCAGCTGGCGAACCCCTCCGGTGGCGGCGGTACGACGTACCCCAACACCTCGCACCAGAAACGAGCGACGCGCTCAGGTTCCGCGCAGTCGAAGGTGACTTGGACCTGCTTGATCGACCCCATCAGTCCACAATAGTGCCGCGAGCTGGTGGTGACGCGGCAGGAGCGTCAAGCGAGCCGAGGCCAACCGGCAGGTGCCGAGCGAGCACCGCCCACACCGGCGCGAACCAAGAGCAGGAGCGCCCGCCGCACCAGCAACCCACGCACTGCCCAACGGGCGCGGCCCACAGCACAACCGGCAGCCAAGCGTGCCCAAAGCAAGCCACCACCAAACCGGCAGGAGCGTCAAAGAGCGCCCGCCGCATTAGCGACCCACGCACTGCCAAACGGGCGCGGCCCCACCACAAACCGGCAGCCAGACGTGCCCAAAGCAAGCCACCACCAAACCGGCACATGCGACAAGGAGCGCCCGCCGCACCAGCAACCACCGCATTGCCGAACGGGCGCGGCCCCACTGCACAACCGGCGGCCGACTGCCCTTCTCCACACACTTCCCCCCGGACCGGCCCTCCCAACACTTCCCCCGGACCGGCCCCCGGACCCGAAAACCTAGTGCGCCGCAGCGTCCCAAGACCGACCAGTACCAACGGACACCTCAAGAGGAACGTCCAACTGATAAGCGTTCCCCATGTGCTCCCGCACCAACGCCTCGACCGCCTCACGCTCCCCGTCAGCGATCTCCAAAACCAACTCGTCATGCACCTGCAGCAACATCCGCGACCGCAGCCCGGACTCCTCGAGCCCGCGGTACACGTTGAGCATCGCGACCTTGATGATGTCGGCGGCCGAGCCCTGGATGGGCGCGTTGAGGGCCATGCGCTCCGCCATCTCGCGCCGCTGGCGGTTGTCCGACGTCAAGTCGGGCAGGTAGCGGCGGCGGCCGAGGACGGTCTCGGTGTAGCCGTCCTTGCGGGCCTGGTCGACCACGGCGTGCAGGTAGTCGCGGATGCCGCCGAAGCGGGCGAAGTAGGCGTCCATCTGCTCGCGCGCCTCCTCGGAGGGGATGCGCAACTGCTGGGCGAGGCCGAACACGGACAGGCCGTACGCGAGACCGTAGGACATGGCCTTGACGCGGCGGCGCATCTCGGAGGTGACCTCGGTCGTGGGGACCGAGAACGCCTGCGACGCGACGTAGGTGTGCAGGTCCTCGCCGGAGTTGAAGGCCGCGATGAGGCCCGCGTCCTTCGAGAGGTGCGCCATGATGCGCATCTCGATCTGGCTGTAGTCGGCCGTCATCAGCTCGGAGTAGCCGGGGCCGACGACGAACGCCTCGCGGATGCGGCGGCCCTCGTCCGTGCGGATCGGGATGTTCTGCAGGTTCGGGTCCGTTGAGGACAGTCGGCCGGTCGCGGCGATCGTCTGGTGGAACGTCGTGTGGATGCGGCCGTCGTCGGCGACCGCCTTCAGCAGGCCGTCCACAGTGGACTTCAGGCGCGTGACGTCGCGGTGTGCCAGCAGGTGCTGCAGGAACGGGTGCTGCGTCTGCTCGAACAGGTTCTGCAGCGCGTCCGCGTCCGTCGTGTAGCCGGTCTTGGTCTTCTTGGTCTTCGGCATGTTCAGCTCGTCGAACAGCACCGTCTGGAGCTGCTTCGGCGAGCCGAGGTTGATCTCCTTGCCGATCACCGAGTACGCGTCCTGCGCCGCCTGCTTCACGCCCGCGGCGAAGTGCGCCTCCAGTTCGGACAGGTGCTCGACGTCGATCGCGATGCCGGTCGCCTCGACCTCGTCGAGGACGTTCATCAGCGGCAGTTCCAGCGAGGACAACAGGTCCGCGCCGCCGATCGACGACAGCTCGGTGTCCAGCGCGTCGGCCAGCTCGGCCACGGCACGCGCGCGCACGATCGTGCTCGTCGCGATCTTCTGCTGCTCCTCGGCCTCGTCGACCAGGAGCGACAGCTGGCCGTCGCCGGACTCCTCGGCGCGCAGCTCGCGCTTCAGGTAGCGCAACGCCAGGTCGTCCAGCGCGAACGAACGCTGGCCCGGACGCACCAGGTAGGCCGCCAGCGCCGTGTCGCACGTCAGGCCGCGCAGCTTCCAGCCCTGCGCGCGCACCCGGCGCAGCGGCACCTTCAGGTCGTGCCCGGCCTTGACGACCGACTCGTCCGCCAGCCACGCGGCCAGCGCGCGCTCATCGGCCTCACCCAGAGAGGTGACGTCGACGTACCCGCCCTCACCGGTGGCCGACGCGAACGCCAGGCCCTCCAGCTCGAAGCCGGTGATCCGGAACGCCAGCCCGATGCGCGAGCCGCGGGCGTGCGCGTCCAGCCACGACGCCACCGAACCCGCCGGGATCGCGCCGCCGGAGACCTCGAAGCCTTCCTCCGCCTCGGGTTCCGCCGTCGACAGCGTCGCGAAGAGACGGTCGCGCAGCACGCGGAACTCGAGCTCGTCGAACAGCCGGTGCACCGCGTCGCGGTCCCACGGCTTCGCTTCGAGCTCCTCGACCGTGTACTGCAGCGCCACATCGCGCACCAGCTCGGTGAGCTGGCGGTTGAGGATGATGTTCGAGAGGTTGGCGCGCAGCGCGTCGCCGACCTTGCCCGGCACCTCGTCGACCCGGTCGACCAGCTCGTTGAGCCCGCCGAACTGGTTCAGCAGCTTGATGATCGTCTTCGGGCCCACGCCCGGCGTGTTCGGCAGGTTGTCCGACGAGTCGCCGCGCACCGCCGCGTAGTCCGCGTACTGCTCGGGCCGCACGCCGTGCTTCTCCTCGACGTACGCCGGCGTGAACCGGCCCATCTCGGACACGCCCTTCACCGGGTACAGCACGGTGACCTGGTCGTTGACCAGCTGGAACGCGTCGCGGTCGCCGGTACAGATCTCTACTGAGAACCCCTGCGCGACGGCCTGCGTCGTCAGGGTGGCGATGATGTCGTCCGCCTCGTAGTTCTCCTTCTCGAGCGTGCAGATCTGCAGCGCCGCGAGCACGTCCTGGATCAGCGAGACCTGGCCGCGGAACTCGTCCGGCGTCGCGCTGCGACCGGCCTTGTACTCCGCGTACTGCTCGGTGCGGAACGTCTTGCGCGACACGTCGAACGCCACGGCCACGTGCGTGGGCGCCGAGTCGCGCAGGAGGTTGATGAGCATGGACGTGAAGCCGTACACCGCGTTCGTGGTCTGGCCGGTGCCCGTCTGGAAGTTCTCCTTGGGCAGGGCGTAGAACGCCCGGTAGGCCATTGAGTGACCATCGATGAGCAGCAGTCGCTTCGCGTCAGTGGGAGTCACGGGGCCGAGTCTAGGGTGGAGGTCTGACAGTTTTGACCGACCCCTTGGAGCACGTGTGACCGCCGACCTGCCCGTGGAGTTCGCCGACGAACAGCTCGCGTCCCGGATGGGCATCGAAATCACCCAATGGGATGTCCAGGAGATGATCGGCACGATGCCGGTCAAGGGCAACCGCCAGCCGTACGGGCTGCTGCACGGCGGCGCGAACGCCGTGCTCGCCGAGCAGCTCGGCTCGATCGCCGCCGCGACGCACGCGCACGCCATCGGGAAGATCGCCGTCGGCCTGGAACTGTCCTGCTCGCACCACCGCGCCGCGCGCGAAGGCATCGTCACGGCCGTCTGCACGCCCATCCACCTGGGCCGCAGCACCGCCACGCTGGAGATCGTCATCACCGACGAGGAGGGCAAGCGCACGTGCACCGCACGGCTGACCTGCATCCTCCGCGACAAGGCACCCGGCGCGTGAGAAGGGCGCTCATCGCAGCGGTAGTGCTGCTCAGCGCCTGCACCGCACAAGCGCCGCCACCTGCGCAGACGACACCGAACACCTACCCGGTGCCGCCGGAGACCGCGCGCCCGGACGAGCAGGTGCTGCACCTGCCGACCACGAACGACGGCGACACGACGTTCACCGCGGTCGGGCTGAGCGCGGGCATCCCGACGCTGATCGGCAGCCACGCCGAGTTCGCGGCGCGCGGCCAGTTCGTGCGCGTCCGGCTGGTCGTCGCGAACGCGGGCCGCAGCTCGGCGCTGTTCGACGCGCGCAGGCAGCTGCTCGTCGACGCGGACGGCGAGGAGTACGCGCCGGACGACCCGGCGATGACGGTCAAGCGGCAGCCCGCGCAGACCGATCTGGGCGCGGGTGTGCGGCTGGAGTTCGACCTCTACTACGACATCCCGAAAGAGGCGAAACCGCTGAAGCTCAAGGTGTTCGGCGGCCCGACGCTCACCGACATGAAGGACGAGAAAGGAACGGACCTGCCCCTCAGCGAGTGAGGGACAGGTCCGGTCGAGCGAATCGCTCAGTGACCGCCGAGGTACGCCTCGCGCACCGAGGGGTCGTCGAGCAGCTCACGGCCGGGCGCGGACTTGACGACCCGGCCCGTCTCCAGCACGTACGCGCGGTCGGACAGCTTCAGCGCCTGCTGGGCGTTCTGCTCGACGAGCAGCACCGTCGTACCGCGCGAGTTGATCTCCTTGATGATGGTGAAGATCTGCGCGATCAGCATGGGCGCGAGGCCCATCGACGGCTCGTCCAGCAGGACGACCTTCGGCTTGGTCATCAGCGCGCGGCCGATGGCGATCATCTGCTGCTCGCCACCGGACATCGTGCCGCCGAACTGGCTCTTCCGCTCCGCGAGGCGCGGGAACAGCTCGTAGACCTCGGCCAGGTCCTTGGAGAGGTCGTCCTTGCGGGTGTACGCACCCATCAGGAGGTTCTCCTGCACCGTCATGCCGGGGAACACGCCCCGGCCCTCCGGCGCCTGGCCGATGCCGAGGATGACCCTCTTGTGGCCGGGCATCTTGGAGATGTCCTCGCCGTTGAAGAGGATCTTGCCGCTGGTCAGCGGGCGCAGACCCGAGATCGTCTTGAGCGTCGTCGTCTTACCGGCACCGTTGGCACCGATGAGCGAGACGATCTCACCCTCGTTCACCTCCAGGCTGATGCCCTTCAGCGCGGCGATCTTGCCGTAGTGGACGTTGATGTCCTTGACCTCAAGAAGCATCTTCGGACACCCCCAGGTACGCCTCGATGACCTTCGGGTTGTTCTGCACCTCTGCCGGGAGCCCTTCTGCGATGAGCTGGCCGAAGTCGAGCACCGCGACGCGGTCGCTGACACCCATGACCAGGCTCATGTCGTGCTCGATCAGCAGCACGGTCCGGCCGCTGTCACGGATCTTGCGGATCAGCTGCTGCAGCGCCACCTTCTCGGCCGGGTTCATGCCCGCGGCCGGCTCGTCGAGAAGCAGCAGCTTCGGGTCCGTCGCGAGCGCCCGTGCGATCTCCAGCCTGCGCTGGTCGCCGTACGGGAGGTTCTTCGCGGTCTCGGTCATCCGCGCGGAGATGCCGACGAAGTCGAGCAGCTCGCGCGCGAGCTCACGACCGCGCTTCTCCTCCTTGCGGTGCCACGGCAGGTTCAGCGTCGCACCGATCGCACCGGTCTTGTGGTGCGCGTCGGCGCCCACCATCACGTTCTCCAGCGCGTTCATGTTGTGGAACAGCCGGATGTTCTGGAACGTGCGGGCGATGCCCTTCTTGGTGATCTTGAAGCGCTTCTCGCCGTTGATCTTGTCGCCGTTGAAGAGCACCTGCCCCTCTGTCGGCTGGTAGACGCCGGTGACCACGTTGAACACCGTGGTCTTGCCCGCGCCGTTCGGGCCGATGAGGGCGAAGATCTCGCCTTCGTTGATGGAGATCTTGGCTTCCTTCAACGCCACGACACCACCGAAGCGCATCGTCACGTTGTCGAGCTGAAGAACGGGAGTGCTCACTTGGCCACCTCCGTGGAAGCCTCGGTGCCAGGTCCGGCGACCTCGGCGCCCATCGCGCCCATTCCGCCTGTTCCTTCACGTAGTTCGGCCTTGCGCCGCCGTGACGGCAGCAGGCCCTCCGGACGCAGCGCCATCATCAGCACCAGCACACCACCGAACACCAGGATGCGGTACTCGGCGAAGTCGCGGAACCGCTCCGGCAGCCAGCCGATGAGGAACGCGCCGATGATGACACCGGGCAGGTTGCCCGAGCCGCCGAGCACCACCGCGGCGAGGATCGTCGCCGAGAGGATGAACGGGAACGTGTTGGGCTCGATGAACACGGCCTTACCGGCGTAGGTACCGCCGGCGAGACCACCGATCATCGCGCCGATCGCGAACGCGAGCAGCTTGAACTTGAACGTCGGCACGCCCATCAGCTCGGCCGCGTCCTCGTCCTCGCGGATCGCGGCCCACGCGCGGCCGACCCGGCTCTTCTGCAGCCGCACCGAGAAGATGATGACCACCGCGATCGCGGCGATCATCAGGTAGTAGTACGGCGCGGGGTCGAGCAGGAACTTCTCGCCGAAGATGGGCGGCGGGTGCGGCACGTTGGTGATACCGCGCGCGCCACCGATCACGTCGCTGTTGTTCGCCGTGATGCGGACGATCTCACCGAACCCGAGCGTCACGATCGCGAGGTAGTCACCGCGCAGTCGCAGTGTCGGGGCGCCGAGGATGACGCCTGACACAGCGGCCATGGCGATGCCGAGCACCACCGTGACCCAGTAGTTCCAGCCGTAGTGCGTGCCGAAGAACGCGACGTTGTAGCCACCGATCGCGAAGAACGCGACGAAGCCGAGGTCGAGCAGACCGGCCTGGCCGACGACGACGTTGAGGCCGATGGCGAGCAGGATGTAGGTGCCGACCGGGTAGACCAGCACGGTCGTCCAGTCCGCGCCGGGCGACATGAAGGAGCCGATCGCGGGCGCGGGCAGAATCAGCGCGAAGACGATGGCGGCGATGTACACCAGGTACCGCTGCCAGACCTTCGCGTGCTCCCACCAGTCACGGGTCAAGTCGAACCCGTGCCCGATGGCGCTGAAGGGATTGCGCCTCGGAGTGGTTTCTTCCCTCGTCACTTCGTCGCCTTTCATGCGCGTGCCCTCTGCAGCGATTCGCCGAGAATGCCGGTCGGGCGGAACATCAGCACGACCACCAGGACGACGAACGCGATGACGTCCTTCCACTGCGAGCCGAGGAAGATGGCGCCCCAGTTCTCGATGAGGCCCAGCACGATGCCACCCATCAGAGCACCGCGCAGGTTGCCGATGCCGCCGAGGACCGCCGCGGTGAACGCCTTGATGCCGAGGACGAAGCCGACGTTGAAGACCGTGTTCTCGATCTCCATGAGGTAGAGCGCGCCGGCCACACCGGCCATCGCGCCACCGAGGAGGAACGTGATGCGCACGATGTTGTCGATGCTGACGCCCATGAGGACGGCGGCCTCGGGGTCCTGCGCCGTGGCGCGGATGCCGCGGCCGATGCGGGTCTTGTTCACCGTCTGGTCGAGGGCGACCATCACGACGACCGCGGCGACGACGACGATGACGTGGTCGAGCCGGACGGCGGCGTTCCCGATGTGGAACAGCTCGTCACGCGGCACGAACCGGGGTGCGGACGCCTGGTTGCGGCCGGGCTTGTCGGTCAGCCACGGGATGATCTCGAGCGCGAACAGTTCCTGCAGGAAGATCGACGCGCCGATTGCGGAGATCAGCGCCGCGAGCTTCGTGGCGCCGCGCTTGCGCAGCGGCCGGTAAGCGACGGTCTCCAGCACGATGGCGGCACCGCCGGAGACGACCGCGGAGACCACCATGCAGAGGAGCAGGGTGCCGACCATCGCGATCCCGAACGTCGCCGGAGCGGCCGGTGCGATGGCGGTCAGCAGGACCAGCGACGCGAACGTGCCGATCATGAAGATCTCGGAGTGCGCGAAGTTGATCAGCCGCAGGACGCCGTAGACCATCGTGTAGCCCAGTGCGACCAGCGCGTAAATCGAGCCGATCACCAGCCCGCCCACCGTGCTGGGCAGGATCTGGTTCAAGAAGTCTTGAAGCATGTCAGGTATGCCTTACGAGACGGGGCGAGCCCGAAAAGCTCGCCACACTGGCGGGGAGCGGGAGCATGTAGCCCCCGCTCCCCAGCGCAATCAGCTGTGAAAATCCGTCTCAGATCAGCCCTCGAGCTTGGCCTCGGCCGACGGGCCGAGCAGCTTGAGGACACCACCCTTGACCTGGTACACGAAGATCGAGTTGGCCTCGGGCTCGCCGTTCTCCTTGAACTTGATCGGCTTCGAGACACCCTCGAAGTTGATCGACTTCAGGAACTCGTTGATCTTCTCACCGGTGGTGTTGCCACCCTCGACGGCCTTGATGAACGCGGTCGCGGCGTCGTAGCCCTCGGTCGCGTAAATCGCCGGGTCGGCGTTGGCGGACTTCTTGTAGCTGTCGGCGAACGTCTTCAGCGCACCGGTCACGTCGGCCGTCGGGATGAGGCACGGGCAACCGAGGACAGCGCCCTCAGCGGCGGCCGCACCGGCACCGGAGATCAGCTGCGCGTCGAGCGAACCGTCACCGGAGGCGAACGTCGCGGTCACGCCACCGTCGCGGAGCTGCTTGAGCAGACGACCGGCCTGCGCGTAGTAGCCACCGAAGACGATGACGTCGGGGTTGGCGGCCTTCACCTTGGACACGGTGGACGAGTAGTCCGAGGCGTCCTTGGCGAACTTGTCGGTCTCGACGGTGACGCTCTTGCCCTGGAAGGACTTCGCGACCGCGTCGGCGAGGCCGACCGAGTACTCCTGGTCGTCGGAGAGGACGAACGCCTTCTTCGGGCTCTTCGCCTTCACGAGGAACTCGGCGATGCCGGGGCCCTGGTCGTCATCGTTCGCGACGACGCGGTGCCAGTACTTCCAGCTGTTCTTCGCGAGACCGGGGTTGGTCGCGGACGGCGACACGCTCGGGATCTTGTTCTCCTCGAGCTGCGCGCCGATGGCCTTCGACTCACCGGAGAAGGCCGGGCCGATCAGGCCGACGATCTTGTCCGTGCCGACGGCCTTGGCGATCAGCGAGGTCGCCTGGTCCGGCTTGCCCTGGCTGTCGTACTCGACCAGTTCGATCTTCGTCTTGGGGTTCTTCGCGTTGTACTCGGCGATCGCCATCTTCGCGCCGTTACGCGGCGGGATCACGATCGCGGAGTTCTCGCCCGTGAGGTCGCCCATGAAACCGATCTTGACGGTGCTCGCGTCACCGCCAGTGGACGTCCCACCACCGCCACCGGCACAAGCTCCCAGAACCAGCGACGCAGCCGCCGCCAGCACGAGAACTCGCCCGAGTCGTGCTCCTGACACCGGTACCTCCCATGAACCAACGACCGCCGGGGTTGCGGCGGCGCCCCCACGCAGGGGCTGGGTTAGGGCAGGAACGTAGCTTCAGATCACTTCCGTGAACAGGTGGCCTTACCGCTCTGTGTCCACATCGTGACGGTCGTCACGGCGAATACGCGTACGTCTGGATCCTTAAATCTATCTCAAATCGCCGCAGGTCACAGGGCATACGCTGACAGTGACCGCAATTAGGCGAAAATGGTTCGCTTGCCGAACCAACCACTACCCGAACGGGTAACGGTTAACTCGGCTCACGTTCTCGATAAGGGGTTCGTCGACTGCCTTCATGGCACAGGTCGGGAAGGTCTGGCGCGCGTGTCGGCGAGACCTGTCAGGCGGGATATCGATGGAGTGATCCGCTTGGTTACTCAGGATGGCAGTAGGGGGTTGCGGGCCTGCGAGACCCCCCGGTGGGTGTGCCGTCTGGCGGAACGCGGCGGGTCCGGATGGGGTGCGCGAGTCTGGTCGCGCCGGCGGCGCGCCTTGGGCCGCCCTGACGCGGGCGTCCCCCGCACCGGCGAACCCCCGACTCGATGCTCCCAGCCGGCACCGACAACCCCGGCCCGCGCAGGCGCACCAACCCCGCGACTCGGGTACGCCATCCGGCGACTTCCGCAGCTCGGCGGATACCCCCTGTGGTGAAGCAACGCCAGCACGCCTGGCAACCGACCACGAACCCGACAGAAGCGCGGCGGTCACGGCTCGAAGCCATGCTCACGCAGGAGTCCCCGGTGCGGAGAACCCCCCGACTCGATGCTTCCAGCCAGCACCGACAATTCCCGGCCGCGCGGACAGGCCAGCCCAGGACTCGCGAGCGAAGCAACGTCCGCCCAGACCGCCGGCGACAGGCACAGCCATCGATCGCAGCAGGTCAAAGCTCGTGAGTGATTAGGAGTGCCATAGGCCTCCTAATCACTCACGACCCCTGACCTGCCAACCGACGAAGCCCTACGAGCGAGCACCGCCCCAACCGGCGGGCACCCGGGGAGCACCGGCCAAACCGGCAGACACCAAGAGAGCGCCGCCCAAACCGCCAGGTACCACGGGAGCCACCGCCCAACCTGCAGATACCAAGGGAGCACCGCCCCAACCGGCGCGAGCCAAGCGAGCACCGCCCAACCGGCAGGTACCAAGAGAGCCCAGCGAAACCGGCAGGTACCAAGGGAGCACGACGAAACCGGCGCGAACCAAAAGAAAAGAGCGCCCGCCGCACTAGCGACCCCCGCACCGCCAACCGGGCGCGGCCCCCGAACACAAACCGGCAGCCGAACGATCCCAAGCATCCGAAGGGCCAGGGCGGGGAGGGTCTCGCTGATCAGGCGCAGCCTTGCCACATCGAAAATGCCCTGTCAAGGCAGCTTTTCCGCCTTGACAGGGCATTTTCGATGTGGCGACCTCTGGTGATCAGCGAGCCCC
>NZ_VOBR01000035.1 GCF_007845675.1 Lentzea tibetensis
AGATAAACCTGGCACTCAACCACCAGCTTCTTCGACCTCTGCGATGCACGACACTTCCGGTTCTCGACCACTGCAACCCCTGCTCACAACCCAGGTGTTGCAACGATCAATAGAACCCAAGAGGGGCAGCGCCCCAACCACTTAACCCACGAGCAGCACACAAAAGGGCCCCGCCCAAAAAGGACGGGGCCCAACCCAACGATCAGCCAACCGGCGGAGCCATGTCGAACCAGTTGAACGTCTCCACCATCTGACGCGTGGACCCGACGTACCGCGGCCCAGTCAGCTCCCACCGCACAACGTTGGTGTACGTCCCAGGCTGCAGACTCTCGTCCTCAGGCGTGTCAGCGTCATCGGAAACCGGCGAGTACTGAGAGATGGTCTTCTTGGTCAACGTCACGTCGAGCGACTCGTAGTCGGACTGCGTGCTCAGGTACCCATCAGACCCGTGGTCACCAGCACGCCCTGGGTCGGCCAGCTTGAGCTGCACGGTGGAACCGTTGAACGACCCCTTGGCGGCAACAACAGTCACGATGTGCCCACCACCACGCTGCAAACTTCCAGCCTGCGGCCCAGCCGAGTAGCGACCGTAAACCATCTGCACAGGCCCGCGGTTGAGCTTCTTGGCCAACTCGCCGGAGAAGTCGGCGGTGTCCTTGGAGTTGATGTTGCCGACAGCGGTGGCCCACCCAGCATCACGAGCAGGCTTGGTAGCGATGTTCCACGCGGTCTGCAGGTTGCTCATCTTGGTACCACCGTTGTACGACGAGTCCACCCCGATGCGCCAGATCGAGTTGGTGATGACGTTGTAGTCGGCCTGATCCATCGGGTCGAGGTTCTTGGTCTTGGTGGTCTGCCACCCGACCGGCGCGTTCTTCTCGTGCCCCCAGTAGTGGAGGACGTTGTAGAGCGACGCGGGCCCGCAGTAGGCGTTGCCGTTGTTCTCGAGACCCGCCCGGAACTGGTCGACGTCGCTGACGCCGCACTGCTTGACGTCGAAGGCGGGCCCGGTGACGTCGGTGAGCCGCACGCAGGGTGCCGGCTGGCCGACGATCGGGTCTGCGGACGCGATGCCCGGCAGAACGACGGTGGAGAGAGTGGCGGCGGCGATGATGGCCTTGCGGATCATTTTCTTCCCCTACCTCGGTGAGTTCCTGTGGTAGGTAAAGGTTCTAGGAGCGGGACCCCCAAAGGCATGAGGGGACGACCCTCAAGAAAAAAGCCGAAAAGATGGGTGTATCAGGCCCACCCCCACGCGCATCTGCATCAGGCGAGTACGCGAGCCAGGTCTCTCCGGCCGCTGATGCCGAGCTTGGTGTAGATGCGCCCGAGGTGATTCTCAACGGTCTTGGGCGTCACGAACAGCTCCTGCGCGATCTCCCTGTTGGCCCTGCCCAGCGCGGCCAGGTCCGCGACCCGGCGCTCGGACGCGGTCAGCGCCTCCGGCCCGGCGAACACCTGCCTGCGCGGCCGGTCACCCAGTGCCTCCAGCGCCTTGACGGCACGCGTGCGCAGCACGGACGACCCGCACTCGGCCGCCAGCTTGATGCCCAGGTGCAACGGCTCCCGCGCGTCCGTGCGGCGCCGGGCCACCCGCAGCGCCTCCCCCAGGTCCACGAGCGACCTGGCCCGTTGCAGCCGTGCGGGCGACCGTTCCAGAGCGGACACGGAGTCCGTGAGCAGCGCGAGCCGCCGCGCGGGATCGGCGTGCGCGAGCAGTCGCAGCGCGACCCCCACCTCGGTCGCCGCACCCCACTTCCGCGCCACGACCAGCTGTTCCTCGGCGAGCGCCAGCGCGGTCGCCTCGTCGCCGAGCTGCAGCAACGCCCGCGCGGCCGGCTCGCGCCACGGGATCGTGGGCGGGTCGACGCCGACCGCGCGCATCTGGTCGCGCTGCAGGTAGGCCTCGGACAGCGCCAGCTGGGGGTTGCCCCGCGCGAGCGCGAGCAACGCGCGCGGCTCGTGCAGCCAGATGGTCGGCATCATCCGAAGCGACTGCTCGGCGTCGAACGCGGCCAGCGCGTCCGCCGCGCCGTCGAGATCGCCGCGTTCGAACGCCGCGTAGGCCGCGAAGTGCGTCGACGTCGCCCGCAAGGCGACGACCTGCGGCACCGGTTCCTCGTCGCGGACCGCGGCGAGCGCGCCGTTGGCCTCGGCGTCCACGAAGGTCACGTCGCCGAGCCGCCACTTCAGGAACATGTCCGCGTTGGCCACCATCGCGTACTCGACCGGCGACCCGTGCGCCCGCACGCGCAGCCGTGCGCGGTCGATCTCCCGGCTCGCGTCCGCCACGCCGTCCGCGGACACGAGTGCCAGCAGCGCCACCAGCCACGCCACCATCGCGTCGGTGCTGCCAGTGGCGTCGTCGAAGTACGCGCCACCGGCCAGTGCGCGCACGGCCGTCGCGGCGACCTCGTCCGCGGGCCACACCTCGTAGCGGCCCATCTGCGCGAGCAGTCCGAGCAGCGTGCGCTCGTCCGGCGTGCCGCCGCTGAGCGCCGCGTACGAGGTCAGGTGGTCGGACGCGGCCTGGCGCTGGTCCGGCAGGAACGACCGGATCACGGCGAGCCGCGCCTCCAGGTGCAGCCTGCCGTCGCCGCCCGGCCGGGTCCGGATCGCGTCGGTCAGCTCGGCGATCGCCGCCAGCGGTCCGTCCACCACGGCCGTCGCCGACGCCGCGGCGGCGACCAACTCGGCATCGGGCAACCCGGCCGCGGCCGCCCTGAGCTGGCGCTGCGCCTCGGCCGCGTCACCGCACCTCAGCAGCGCCCGGCCCAGCTCGGCCCGCAGGCCCGCGTCGTCGGGAGCCTCGTCGATCGCGCGAGTCAGGTGGGCGACCGCCGTGGCGGCGTCACCGGCGGCCAGCAGCGCGGTGGCGGCCCTGCGCAGCACGCCCGCCGCGTCCGGCAGCGTGCCCTTCGGCGCCTGGACGAGGTGCGCGGCGACGCGGTCGACGGGTGCGTTCGCGGCCAGCAGTGACGTCGCCGCGCGGGCGTGCAGCGCGGCGCGGGCGACCGGTCCGAGGTCGGTCAGCACGGCCTCGCGCACGACCGGGTGCGCGAACACGAGGTGGTCATCGTCGCTGGTCAGCACGTTCGCGGCGGCCAGCGCCTCGACGGCACCGGACAGCTCGCTCGCGTCGAGCCCGGCCAGCTCACCCGCCAGCCACGGGTCGCTCCCCGTACCCAGCACCGCGGCCGCGCCGGCGAGCCGGACAGCCTCGGCGGACACGCGTCCGAGCGCCGCGCGGAACACCGTGCTCGGCCCGAGCCTGCCGACCCGTTCGGCGGTCGAGGCCTGGTCCAGTGGCAACGCCAGCGCGGCCAGCTCGTCGACGAGCACGCCGGCGAGGAACGGGTTGCCGCCGCTCGCCGCGTGCACGGCGGCGACGACCTCGGCGGCGGGCCTGCGGTCGCACATCAGCGCACCCAGTGCCTCGGTGCTCAGCGGGCGCGGTAGCAGCCGTTCCGCCTGCCGCGACACGCTCAGCTGCGCGAGCGGCCCGGTGTTCTCGGCGGGCGGCCTGGTCGCGACGACCAGCGCGATCGGCAGGTCGGCGATCCGCCGTGAGAGGTAGACGAGGAACTGCAGCGACGACAGGTCGGCCCAGTGCGCGTCGTCCACGGTGATCAGCAGCGGCCGGGTCGACGACAGGTCGACGGCCACCCACCACAGCGAGTGCAGGGTGCGGGCCAGCTCGGCCTCGCTCGGGTCCACGACCGCCTGGTCCAGCGCCTTCAGCGCGGCGCCGGACGGGCCTGCCAGGATCTTCTCCCTGATCTCGCCGCTGTAGCGCGACACGGACCGCTCGACCATCTGCCGGACGACACCCCACGCCATCGCGCTCTCCAGCGCGTCACCGACGGCCTGGAGCCTGCCGAACCCGCGGGCTTTGGCCAGCTCACGGGTGGCGTGGACGAGGCGGGTCTTGCCGATGCCCGCGCGTCCCTCGATGAGGACGACACGACCCTCGCCGCGCGTCGCCGACTCCAGTGCCGCCTCGATCCGCCGGAGCTCGCTGTCCCGTTCGAGGGTGTTCATCCGACGGATCTCTTGTGCACGGGCGCGATCGTAGCGGCCGTCTGTAGCAGGACCATTACGAAACGTGGACCACGCCCGGACGTGGCGCCGGTAGGAATGTGGACCATGTTGCGACTGCTTCTAGCGGTATCCCTGCTGGTGGCGGGCCTGGCCGGCACGGCGGCGGCCGACGAGGTCCGCACCGCCGAGTACGAGCTCACGCCCGGACTGCCCGCTGTGGTGCACCACCCTGCCGACATCAGCGGGGTTCACCCGCTCGTGGTGATCCTGCACGGCTACTACGCGACCTGCGCGGACCGGAACCCGAACGGCGAGCTGTACCGGTGGCCGTGCGCCGAGGGCATCGAGCCCATCCCGAGCTACCGCGGCTACGACTACCTCGGCGGCGACCTCGCGGCGAAGGGCTTCGTCGTCGTCTCGATCAACGCCAACCACATCAACGGCGGACAGCACGGCCCCGACGACTTCGCCGACCGCGCCGCCCTGATCAACGAGCACCTCGCCGCGTGGCAGCGGCTGTCCGCCTCGGGTGAAGGCCCGCTCGCGGGCGCGTTCGGCGAACTGCGGGGTCACGTCGACATGACCAGCGTCGGCGTGATGGGCCACTCCAAGGGTGGCCGGTCCGCCGCGCGGCACTCCGCGGACGGCTACCACGGCGAGTGGCCGCAGGGCGTGCGGGTGAAGGCGGTGATCGCGCTGGAGCCGATCCCCAGCGGCGGCGCCGACTCGGTGGTCTCGCAGATCCCGTTCATGACCGTGATCGGCGCCTGCGACAAGGTCAGCAACCCGGCAGCGCGGCAGTACTTCGAGGACGCGGCGACGCGCAACACCGCGCCGCTGCACCTGCTGACCGTCCACGGCGCGAACCACACCTTCTTCAACACCCAGTGGTCGCCGTCGAGCGGCCAGGTCGACTCCGGGGACGACGCGGACCACGACGGCGTCGCGCCCGGCAACTGCCGCACGAACGACGCTTCGCACGCGGAGCAGAAGCAGCTGACCGAGGAGCAGCAGCGGATCGTCGGCGCCGGGTACCTGTCCGCGTTCTTCCAGCGCTACCTGAAGGGCGAGACGCGGTTCGACCCGGTGCTGACCGGAGCGGACCACCCGTTCGAGCACATCACCGAGGTCGACGTGGAACACGACCAGTAGATTGGAGTCGCAAGCAACCTCCCCAGGGCGAACGCGTCCTGGGGATTAGTTGTTGTTAGAGGGAAATCCTGGGGGGATTCTCATGGCACACGTCAGTCGGCGTGCCGTGCTCGCGGCCGGTGTCACCGCCGCGGCGGCGACCGCCATCGGCGCAAATTCAGGTATCGCGTTCGCCGTGGGGGGCGGGGCGCAGAGCCTGCCCGGCGGCGGCAGTTTCGTGCAGATCGTCGCGCACACCGACGACGACCTCCTGTTCCTCAACCCGGACATCCAGCCGTCCATCCTCTCCGGACAGCCGGTGCGGACGATCATCCTGGGCGCGGACGAGAACGAGGGCTGGGAGGACGGGGGCTGGTCGCGCGAGGACCTCGCCGCGAGCGTGCAGGAAGGCTCCCGCAGCGGGTACGCCGCGCTGGCCGGGAAGCCCAACAACTGGACCAGGGCCACCAAGACGGTCGCGACGATGGTCGTCGAGATCGACACCCTGGTCGGCCAGCCGAACGTGCAGCTGATCTACCTGAGCCTGCCGGACGGCGGTGACCCGCTGCACCGGGACGCGTTGAAGAACCTGTGGCTGGACGCCGGTTACGTGACCGACACGATCCTGCCGACGGACAGCCCGGTCGGGTTCGTCCAGCAGTACAACCAGAACGACCTGAACAACGTGCTCCTGGAGCTGTTGCAGGAGTACCAGCCGACGGTGATCCGCATCCAGGACCCGCACCCGAACGACGCGTTGCCCGGCCTGACCGATCCCGAGCACGAGGACCACGTCTACGCGGCGCTGTTCGCGCAGAAGGCGGTCAAGGCGTACGAGGGTCCGGACGGCCGGAAGTTCGCACTGCTCACCCGCTACCGCTGCTACAACACCGAGACGTCGCCGGAGAACGTGCCGGACGCGTTGCGCGGCACCAAGGCCGCCGGATACGCGGCCTACGCGGAGCACGACCCGATCACCGGTGACCGGTTCGACCGCAACGTGTCCCGCAACTACCAGCGCTGGCCGGTGGTCTCGCCGTGGGCGGCGACCGACGGCACGGGCGCGCTGCACGCGTTCATCGTCGCCGGCGACTCGGTGATGCACTGGCACCAGCCGGTGAACGGCGCGTGGGTCGGCCCGGTGAGCCTGACCGCGGGCACGTACGCGCCGGGCGTCGCGGTGGCGAAGCGCGGCGACGGCCTGCTCCAGATCGCCGTGCTGAGCCTGGAGACCGGCGCGATCATGACCGCCCGCCAGACCGGACCGGGCGCCGGTTTCGGCAGCTGGTCCAGCGTCGGCAACCCGGACGGCGCGGCCCCCGCGTACGGCACGCCGTGCTTCGGCGTGAACCACGGCGGCGAGCTGGAGCTGTTCGCGGTCAACCGCAACGACGAGCTCAGCAACGCGTGGGAGGAGAACGGCGGCTTCAGCGCGTGGACCGCGGCACCGGCCACCAACGGTGTCGTCATGTCCCCGCCGGTCGCGCTCACCGCGCCGAGCGGCCGGATGCACGTGTTCTGCGACGGCAACGGCAGCCTGCTGCACTGGCAGCAGGACCCGCAGGCGTCGATGGTGCTGAAGCCGGTGACGGCCGAGAGCACGCACGCGCCCGCGGTGACCGTGGACAACGGCAAGGTCCGCGTCCTCACGCGTGAGCACGGTGACGGCGCGATCGGCACGCTGGCCGAGTCGACGCCGAACGGCACCTTCGGGGCGCTGGCGCACATCGGTGGCCAGGGCGGTGTCGGCCCGGTGGCCGCGGCGGCGTCGGCAGGCGACAAGCCCGCCGTGTTCGCCTTCACCCGCAACGACGCCTACGGCATCAGCGTGGCGAAGAAGAAGGCCACCGGCTCGTTCGGCGCGTGGCAGGACCTGGGCGGCTACGCCGAGATCGCCCCGGCCGCGGTGCGCGACGCGATGGGCCTGGTGCGAGTGCTGGTCGTCGGCGGCGACGCGAAGCTGCACGAGCGCAAGCAGACCGCGTCCGGCCCGGACGGCCAGTTCGGTCCGTGGCAGCAAGCGGGCGACTAGTCCACGGCGAGCTTCACGCCGAGCCCGATGAGCACGGAGGCGGTGACCCGGTCGAGCCACAGCTTGACCTTGTCCCGCAGGAGGATCCTGCGCGCCCGGTCCGCGGTCCAGGCGACGGTCGGCAGCCACACGAGCCCGATGGCGAGGTGGATGCCGACCAGCAGGACTCCCCAGGCCGCCGGTTCGCCCGCGGGCAGGAACTGCGGCAGCAGGCTGATGTAGAACACGCCGGGCTTGGGGTTCAACAGGTTCGTCAGCAGACCCACGCGCAACGCGGAGCTGAACCGCACCTCGACGCGCGGGGTCTCCTGCACCGGCTCGGGTTTGCGCGCCGCCCACAACGCGGACACGCCCAGGTACACCAGGTACGCGGCGCCGACGATGCGGACGATGTCGTAGGCGAGCTTCGACGTCGTCAGCAACGCGGTGAGCCCGACGAGCCCCGCGGTCGCCCACACCAGGCACCCCAGCGTGCTGCCCGCGACCACACCCAACGCGACCCGGCGGCCGCTGAGCAACGCGGTGCGCACGACGAGCAGCGTCTCCAGACCGGGCGTGACCACGGTCAGCAACGCGACGAGCGTGAAGCTCAGCAGAGCGGTAACCGACATGCGCACACCCTAAGATCGTGCACCTGGGGGTCGCACATGAATTCGAGCACAGTCCGCATCGGCACGCGCCGGCCGTCCTAGTCGCTGGTGCGGCGGCGGTACAGCCAGGTGGCGAGCGTGAAGGACGCGAGCAGCAGCCCGGACGCCCACACCAGCGCGACCCACCCCGTCGACCCGATCGGCGTTCCGGTCAGCAGGCCGCGCACGGTCTCGATGACCGGCGTGATCGGCTGGTGCTCGCTCACCCCGCGCAGGAACGCGGGCATCGTGTGGGTCGGCACGAACGCGCTGCTCAGGTATGGCAGGAACAGCATGAAGAAGCTCAGCACGCTCGCCGACTCGACGGACTTGGCGACCACACCCGCCGCGGCGCCCAGCCACGACAGCGCGAGCACGTAGAGCAGCAGCAACCCCATCGCCAGCACCCAGTCCGCGACCGATGCCGACGGGCGGAACCCCATCGCCACCGCGGCGACGACCACGATCGCGGTGGCCAGCGCGTTGCGCGTGACGCTCGCGGCCACGTGACCGGTCAGCACGGCGAAACCGCGAATGGGCAACGACCTGAGCCGGTCGATCATGCCCTTGCGCATGTCGTCGGCGACCGCCATCGAGGTGGACGTGGCGCCGTATCCGGTGCACAGCACGATGGTGCCGGGCACCACGTAGTTGATGTACGCGGTCCCGGTGTTGATGGCGCCGCCGAACACGTACACGTACAGCGCCATCATCATGAGCGGCAACAGGATCGACATGAGCAGCGTGTCCGGGTTGCGGCGGGTCAGCCGGACGCTGCGCCCGATCAACGTGAGCGTCATGCCGCGACCCCCGCCGTGAGCGCGATGAACACGTCGTCGAGCGTCGGCCGGTGCGACGACACCCTGAGCACGGCGATATCGTTCTGCCGCAACGAGTCCAGCACGTGGTGCAGGTGCGCGGCGCTGCCGTCCGACGCGATGCCGAGCACCAGCCGCTCGGCGAACACGTGCCCGCCGACGCACGCCGCGGCGCGTTCCACGGCGGACCGGTCGTCGAAGTGGAGATCGAGCCGGTCACCACCGACCTGCGACTTGAGCGCGTCGGTCGTGCCGTCCGCCACGACCTTCCCCTTGGACAGCAGCACGATCCGGTCGGCCAGCCGATCGGCCTCCTCGAGGTACTGCGTGGTGAGGAAGATCGTCGTGCCGGTGCGGACGAGGTCCGCGATGGCGTCCCACATCGTCGTGCGGCTGACCGGATCGAGCCCGCTCGTCGGCTCGTCGAGGAAGATCACCCTCGGGCCGGCGACGAGACTCATCGCGAGGTCGAGTCTGCGCCGCATGCCACCCGAGTACGTCTTCACCCTGCGGTCGGCCGCATCGACCAGGTCGAACCGCTCCAGCAGCTCATCGGCACGCCTGCGCGCGGCGGGCCGGGCGAGCCGCATGAGCCGCGCGACCATCACCAGGTTCTCCCGGCCGGTCTGCTCGTCGTCGACCGCCGCGTACTGGCCGGTCAGGCTGATCACGCCGCGCACCTTCGCGGGCTCGCGCCGCACGTCGAACCCGCCGACCCGCACCTCGCCGGACGTGGCACGCGACAACGTGCTCAGTATCCGGATCGTCGTGGTCTTCCCGGCCCCGTTCGGCCCCAGCAACCCGAAGACCGACCCCTCGGCGACCTTCAGGTCGACCCCGTCCAGCACCACGGCCGACCCGTAGGTCTTCCGCAGTCCCTCCACCTCGACAATCACCCGAAACCCCCTTTATGCGTATGACATACGCACGATAGCGTAGGTGATACGCATAAAAGCGGCAAGGGCCTAGACTGATCGTCATGACCGAGCTGCCCCCGGAGATCACGCTGCTCTGGGGTGTGCGTGAGACACCGCGCCGAGGTCGCAAGCCTTCGCTCACGGCCGCTGACATCACCCGCGCCGCGATCGCCGTTGCGGACGCCGAGGGGCTCGCGGCCGTGTCGATGGCGCGTGTCGCGGCCGAGCTCGGCAACGCGACGATGGCCCTCTACCGGCACGTGAAGAGCAAGGACGAGCTGCTCGCGCTGATGACGGACGGTGCACTGGACCCACCGCCCGTCCTGCCGGGCGGCGACTGGCGGATCGGGCTGACCACGTGGTCGGAGGCGATCATGGCCTCGTTCCAGAAGCACCCCTGGTACGCGCAGGTCACGATCAGCGGCCCGCCGATCGGCCCGAACAACCTGGCGTGGTTCGACCGCGGGCTCAGCGCACTGGAGGACACGCCGCTGGAGGAGGGCGAGAAGGTCGGCATCGTGATGGGCCTGATCACCTACCTGCACGGCGAGCTGCGGCTGAGCTTCGAGCTGGCCGAGGGGTACCGGGAGAACCCGGAGGCGTTCAGCCGCGTGTACGCCGCGGCGCTGCGCCGGTTCGTCGACCCGCGCGAGATGCCGGCGCTGGCGAAGGTCGTCGACGCGGGCGTGTTCGACTACGACACGCTCTACGACGAGCAGGACCTGGGGGCCGACTTCAACTTCGGCCTGAACCTCTACCTGGACGGCATCGCCGCGTACCTGGACCGTCGCAGCAGCACGTAACCGCCGACCAGCAGCAACGGCACCGCGCACACGACCGCGACCACGCGGAAGCCGTCGGCGAACCCGGCCATGGTCAACGCGCCCATCAGGCTGCCGAGCAGTGCGACGCCGAGTCCCGCGCCGAGTTCGTACGACACGGACTCGACGGCGGCCGCCGATCCGGCGCGTTCCGGCGGCGCGCCGCTCATGATCGCGTCGGAGGCCGCCGTCTGCACCATGCCGTAGCCGCCGCCGATGAGCACCAGGCAGACGGACATCACCACGTGGTCCGCCGACGCCGCCAGCCCCGCGTAACCCACGGCGGCGGCACCGAGGCCGAGCGGAACGGCGAAGCGCAGGCCGAGCGCACCACCGCACAACGCGGCGAAGAAGGCGGCCAGCGGCATCGGCAGCAGGAACACCGCCGCCTCCCACGGCGACATGCCCAGCGCGAGCTGGAGGTGTTGTCCCAGCAGGAGTTCGAACCCCACGACCACCAGCACCGGCACGACGACCGTCGTCACGCCCGCGCGCAGCAGCGGTGAGCGGAACAGCGTGAGGTCGAGCATCGGGTGCTCGGCACGGAGTTGCCTGCGCACGAACAGGAACAGGCAGCCGGCGCCGAGAATCGCGGGCAGGACAACGGTTCCGCCGTGCGCGAGGTCCTTGACCGTGTAGATCACCCCGATGACACCGGCGACCACGAGCAGCGGTGACGCGGGCTCCCACGGTTCCGGGGCGGCAGCGGGTTCGTTGACCAGCACCAGCGCAGCCGCGGCGAGTGCGACCACCACGAACGGCACGCTGACCAGGAACACCGAGCCCCACCAGAAGTGTTCGAGCAGCAGGCCGCCCACGACCGGCCCGAGTGCGGCGCCGCCCGCGTTCACCGCGCTCCACACGCCGATCGCGAACCCGCGTTCCCGGTCGCCGGGGTAGATCTGCCTGATGATCGCGAGCGTCGCCGGGATGATCATCGACGCGGCCACGGCGAGCAGCGCGCGTCCCGCGATCAGCAGAGCCGGGCTGGACGCGAAGGCGCAGCACACCGACGCCAGCCCGAAGATGACCAAACCGTTGAGCAGCAACCGCTTGTGGCCGATGCGGTCGCCGAACGGGCCGGTGACGAGCACCATGCTGACCATCAGCAGCGAGTAGATGTCCGCGATCCACAGGACTTCGCGCGGCGACGCGCCGAGCTGCCGGATCAGCGACGGCACGGCGAGCGTGAGGATCGTCAGGTCCAGCGCGGTCGGCAGGAGGCAGGCCGCCACCACGGCGAGGCGGGTCACCGCATGCCGTACCCGGACTCGATCAGGTCGACGGCGTTGTCGACCACGTGGTGGAAGAGCCGCTTGCCCAGCTCGGCCGACGCACCGGACGTCCTGGACAGCACGCCGTCCGTCGACATGCGCTTCGCGTCCAGCGGGTGCACGTAGATCCCGGCGCGCGGCGGCGTCTCGTGATCGGGTCGCGCTGGCCGCACGACCTCGGGGCGCAGGTGCATCATCAGGCTCGTCTCGGTGACGCCCGCGTGTTCGGCGTGCCAGCCGGGGAAGCCGGGCACGTGCTCGGCGACCCAGTCGTCGTCGACCAGGCTCCACCAGCTGAAGGCGAGAATCTCGCTGTCGCCGCGGCACTCGTCGAGCGCTTCGAACACGAACGCCTCGTTCTCGTAGTGACCGTTGATCACGACCAACCTACCGAGCTGAAGTGGTTCCAGCGAGCGCAACGCGTCAGTCAAGTAGTTGATGAAGGTCGTGCCGCGCAGGTGCACCGTGCCGGGGAAGTGCAGCCCGCCACCGCTCTGCGGCAACGACCGCGCCGAGACCGGCTGCCCCGGCAGCACGTAACCATCCACTCGGGACGCGACCTCGTGTGCGAGTGCGACCGGGATGTCGTAGTCGATGGACAGCGGCAGGTGCGGCCCGTGCTGCTCCAGCCCGCCGATGGGCCAGATCAGCGTGGCGCCGCGCATCGCGTCGACGACCTCGGAGCTGGTCAGGTCGCCGTAGTTCACCGCAGGCTCCGTCCTCGCACGTCCGCCACGGTCAGATGCCGGGCGCGCAGCCACGCCTCCACTCCGTCGCGGATGGACTTGAGCGTCTCGTGCATGTCCTTGTGCAGCGCGGTGTACACCTGCACGGCGTGCGCGCCGACGCTGAGGTACTCGACGACGTCGGACGCCTCCTGCACGCCGCCGCTGCCCAGCACCGGGATCGCGATCCCCTGCCGCCGCAACGCGAAGATCTCCGCGAGCACCAGCGGCTTGATGCCGGCACCGGAGTACGCGCCTGCCAGCCGCACCTCGCCGCTGCTCGGGTCGACCGCGATGCCGGAGATGGTGTCGCTCAAGGTGATCGCGTCCGCGCCCGCGTCGATCGCCGCTCTGACGCGCGCCGGTGCGCCTTCGCCGAGCGCGAGCTTGACGCTGAACGGCACGGTCACCCGCTCGCGGACGGCTTTCGCGTACGCGGCAACGCGGTGCGGGGTTTCGGCCAGTTCCTCGGACTCGTTGATGCACGAGATCCGAGCTCCAGCGCGGGGCTGCCGGCGGCGACCACGCGTTCGGCCAGCTCCGCGAGCTCACGCGGTGAGTCCGCGTGCAGGTTCGCGATTACCGGCAGCTTCTCGTCGGCGAACCGGCTGATCACGTCGCACCACTCGGTCACGCTCTTGCGCGAGTACGTGGTGCTGTTGAGCATGCCGGTGGGCAGCCGGACGATCCGCTCGTCACCGCCGGGCGGCGGGTTCGGGTGGATGGTCTTGGTGATCACCGCGCCCCCGCCGCCGTCGAGCAGCCTGCGGATGTTGCGCTCCTGGTCGGTGAGCAGTCCGGAGCCGACGACCACCGGTGAGGACAGCTCCATGCCCAGCACGGTCGCGCGGGCGGGGTTCTCGACGATCGCGGTCATCGGGCGACCTCCAGCGCGCCGGACTCGAGCAGGGCGAGCAGATGGGCGCGGTCGCGCCGGATGCGCGTGATGTCGAAGAACGACACCCTTGCCGCGGAACGAAGTCCGCGCAGCAGATGGCTCGCGTGCTCGCTGACCGGCGCACTCGTGACGACCACGATCGGCTTGTCCAGCGCCGACGCCCAGCCGAGCTCGACGTGCGTGCCGTCGGTGCGCAGCAGCTCGCCGCTCTCGTCGACCGGCAGGACGGGCACGAACACGTCGCAGCGCCGCATCCAGCTGAAGTCCCTGACGGCGACCTGGTCCGGCGTGAACCGCGCGGTGTCGGCGCCGAACCGCTCGGCCTCGTGCGCGGAGAAGACGGTGCCGTTCGCGATTCGGACGGCCTCGATCACGTCGCTGATCGCGTCGCGCAGCGGGTCGTGGAAGCCGGTGCCCTGGATGGCGTGCTGGATCGGGCCGCCGACGAAGACGTTCAGACCGGACAGGTCGGGGATGGGGTTCGCCACTCGATGCTCCTCGTACACCCTCCGCACCGTTGCGGAGCGCGATTCGATCGTGGCAGTCGGTGACGGACGTCGAACACCCCTACTGTCGGTGACTCTCCTCACCGGGGCGATCACTGAGGGTCAGCACCAGACGTACTGCTGCTGCGCGAGCTGTAGAAAGAGTCCATGCGGACGATCGACTGGGTGGACGGACGGATCATCGCGATCGAGCAGACGCTGCTGCCCGGCGAGCTGAAGGTCGTGGAGATCGACGACGTCGACCAGCTCGTCGACGCGATCCAGCGGCTCGCCGTCCGCGGCGCGCCCGCGCTGGGCGTCGCGGGTGCGCTGGGCGTGGCGCTGTCCGCGCACAAAGGTGGTGACGTTCGCGCGGACGCGGCCCGGTTGCGCGCCGCCCGGCCCACCGCGGTGAACCTCGCCTGGGGCGTCGACCGCGTGCTGGCGCTGCTGCCGCAGGGCGTCGACGCGATGACCGCCGAGGCCGTGCACGTGCTGGAGGACGACATCCGCCGCAACCGCGTGCTCGGGTTCCGCGGCGCCTCGTGGCTCGCGGAGCGACTGGGCCGCAAGGTCAACGTGCAGACGCACTGCAACGCGGGCGCACTGGCCTGCGTCGAGTGGGGCACCGCGCTGGGTGTGGTGCGGGCGCTGCACGAAACCGGTTCGCTGGGCCACGTGTACGTCGACGAGACGCGCCCGCTGCTGCAGGGCGCCCGGCTGACGGCGTGGGAGCTGGCGCGAATGGGCGTCGAGCACACCGTCGTGGTCGACTCGGCCGGCCCGACCGTGATCGCCCGCGGACTGGCCGACGCGGTCGTCGTAGGTGCGGACCGGATCGCCGCGAACGGCGACGTCGTCAACAAGATCGGCACCTACCCGCTCGCGCTGGCCGCCGCGCGCGCCGGAATCCCGTTCGTGGTCGCCGCCCCGGAGTCGACGGTCGACCTGGCCACCGCGTCGGGCGCGGACGTCCACATCGAGATCCGCGACCCCGCCGAGGTCGGTGTGCCCAACGCCCTCAACTACGCCTTCGACGTCACCCCTGCGGACCTGGTGACCGCGATCATCACCGACGAACGGGTCTTCCATGGAAAACCGCTGGGCTGAAACGATTTCTGACCCGCTCGACGAATGCGTGTACGGCTCCCGCCTGCTCGGCCGCGAACCGGACCTGGTGCTGCACGGCGGCGGCAACACGTCCGTCAAGGTGACCGTCCGGGACGTCACCGGCTCACCGGTGGACGTGTTGTACGTCAAGGGAAGCGGCTGGGACCTGTCGTCGATCGAGCGCGCCGGGTTCGCGCCGCTGCGGCTCGAGCGGTTGCGCGAGCTGCTGACCGTCCCGTCGCTGCCGGACAGCGGAATGATGAACGAGCTGCGCTGCGCACTGCTCGATGCCAGCGCACCCGACCCGAGCGTCGAGACGCTGCTGCACGCCGTGCTGCCGCACCGGGCGGTGCTGCACAGCCACGCCGACGCCGTGATCACGTTGACCAACCTCGAGAAGCCCCGTGTCGAGGAGGTCTTCGGCGGCCGCGTCGTCGTGATCCCCTACGTGATGCCGGGCTTCAAGCTCGCCCAGCTGTGCGCGGAGCTGTTCCCCCGGTACGTCACGTACAACACCATCGGCATGGTGCTGATGAACCACGGCCTGTTCACGTTCGGCGCCACCACCCAAGAGGCCTACAACCGGCACGTCGAACTGGTCAGCCTGGCCGAAGCGCACCTGTCCAGGCTCGATTTCCCCGCTGCGGCAACACCTCCTGTCGCTCCTGTCGTGCTGGCCGGCCTGCGCAAGCAGATCTCGGACGTCGCCGGTTCACCGATGATCGTCAGCAGGCACACCGACCGCGCGTCGATGGCCTTCGTCGCCCGCCCGGACGTCACTTCCGTTGCCGCGGAAGGACCGGCGACCCCGGACCACGTGATCCGCACCAAGCGCGTCCCGCTGATCGGCAGGGACGTCTCCGGCTACGCCGACGACTACCGCCGCTACTTCGCCGACCACGCCCGCCCAGGCCTGACGATGCTCGACCCGGCACCGCGCGTCGTGCTCGACCCCGAGCTCGGCGTGCTGACCGCCGGCAGGCGCGCCAAGGACGCCGACATCGCGTTCGACATCTACGCCCACACGATCGGCATCATCACGCGGGCCGACGCACTCGGCGGCTACCGCGCACTGCCGGCGAGCGACCTGTTCGACATGGAGTACTGGGAACTCGAACAGGCCAAGCTCCGGCTCGCCGGCGCACCGGCCGAGTTCACCGGCGAAGTCGCACTGGTCACCGGCGCGGCATCCGGCATCGGCCGCGCGTGCGCGGACGCGTTGCGCGCACGCGGCGCGAGCGTCATCGGCCTAGACCTGACGCCGACCGACAGCACACCGGACTACCTCGGCCTCCAGGTCGACGTCACCGACTCACAAGCCGTCGCGGACGCCCTTTCCGTTGGCGTGGAACGTTTCGGCGGCATCGACATGATCGTGGCATCGGCGGGCGTGTTCCCCGGCAACACCCCGATCGCGTCGCTGGACGCCTCCGCGTGGCACCACACGATGTCCGTCAACGCCTCGTCGATCGCAACCCTGTTCGCTCAGGTCCACCCCCTTTTGAAGCTGTCACCGCGCGGCGGCCGTGTCGTGGTCGTCGCGTCGAAGAACGTGCCCGCACCGGGTCCGGGCGCGGCCGCCTATTCGGCGTCGAAGGCAGCCGTCACCCAACTGGCCCGCGTCGCCGCACTGGAGTGGGCCGCCGACAACATCCGCGTCAACACCGTCCACCCGGACGCCGTGTTCGACACCGGCCTGTGGACCCCCGAGGTGCTCGCCCAGCGCGCCGAGCACTACGGCCTGACCGTCGCCGAGTACAAGCGACGCAACCTGCTGGGCACCGAGGTCACCAGCGCCGCCGTCGGCGAGCTCGTCGCGACCCTCTGCTCGGACACCTTCGCGTGCACCACCGGCGCCCAGGTCCCGATCGACGGCGGCAACGAACGGGTGATCTAGCCGAGGTCCTTGAGGAACCCGTCCACCCACGCCTGCGCGTCGTGCTCGCGCACGTGCTTCCGCATCACCTCCATCCGGCGTCCCTGCTCGGCCGGACTCATCGCCACGGCCCGCAGGACGGCGTTCTTCAGGTCGTCGACGTCGTTGGGGTTGACCAGCAACGCCTCGCTGAGCTCATGGGCAGCGCCCGCGAACTCGCTCAGCACCAGCACACCCCGGTTGTCGACCCGGCTCGCGACGTACTCCTTGGAGACGAGGTTCATGCCGTCCCGCAAGGGCGTCACCACCATGACGTCGGCGGCCACGTACAGCGCCATGATCTCGTCGCGGTCGAGCACCCGGTTCGTGTAGTGCACGACCGGGTTCCCCATCCGCCCGTAGCTGGCGTTGAGGTGCCCGGCCAACCGGTCGACGCGTTCCCGCAGGAGCGCGTACCTCGCGAGGTTCTCCCGGCTGAGCGTGGCCACCTGGAGGAACGCCGACGAGTCCGCGGACAGCTGCCCACCATCGAGCAGCTCCCCATAAGCCAGTAGTCGTTGCTCGATTCCCTTCGTGTAGTCGAGCCGGTCGATCCCGACCAGCAGCGTCCGCGGATTGCCCAGCTCAGCGCGGATCTGCGCCGCCCGCCGCGTGATCCGCGGCCGATTCACCACCTCCTCGATCGCCGCGACGTCCACCGAGATCGGATGTGCCTCGACCCGCACCCGCCGCCCGTCGACAACGACCGAGTCGGTGCCGACCTCCAACCCGAGCAGCTCGGTGCACAGCCGGAGGAAGTTCGACACCCCACGCGGGTGCTGGAACCCGACCAGGTCGGCGCCCAGCAGGCCGCGCAACGTCTCCTCCCGCTCCGGCAGCTGACCGAACAGCTCCACCGGCGGCTGGGCGATGTGCAGGAAGAACCCGATCCGCAGATCCGGTCGGAGCGCGCGCAGCATCGCTGGCACCAGCTGCAGCTGGTAGTCGTGCACCCAGACCACCGCACCCGGCGCGGCGACACGGGTGACCGCGTCCGCGTACCTCCGGTTGACCACCCGGTGCGCGTCCCGCCAGTCCCTGTGGAACTCGGGCCGCTCAATCGAGTCGTGGTAGATCGGCCACAGCGTTGAGTTGCAGTACCCCTCCTTGTGCCATTCGATCTCACGGTCCGACAGCTCGATGGACCTCAGATGAACCCGCCCCAGCGCGGCGGACCTGACCGACTCGCCCGGTTGCCACGACCAGCCGACCCACGCGCCGTTGCGGACGCCGACCTCCTCGCCCAAGATGGCGTCCACCCCAACTGGGCTGTAGGTCCACGCACCTCCGGCGACCGCATCCGGCCTGCCGTGCACCGGAATCCGGTGCGTCACCAAGACGAAGTCGAACTGCTGCCCGTCATCGACGTGATCAACCGGACCCGCCGCAACCGCGTCCGGCTCCGTCCGGCCGTAGTCGCGGGCCGCCGAGTGCCGCTCGGGCTCGACCGGACCTGGTTCATTCGGGCCGGGTGCGGCCAGCTCGGCGAGCCGGGCCGTTCGCCACAGCGTTCGGAACGCCTCCACGTCACCGCCGAGCTGCTCGACGATCAGCTCGAGATGCCCCCACTTGGGGACTTTGGGCCCGCGGAACACGTTGTGCACCGTGGTGTAGCTGAGCACGCCCCTGCCGATCCCCGTCGCGATCTGGCGCACTCCGGGCTCGCCCGCGTCGAGGTGCAACTCGTGCAACCGGTCGAACAGGTCGGTCACCGGGCCGGTCGGAGTCGCCTCGCGCTTGAGGACCATGCCCAGCCCCTTCCGTCAACCCGCACGGCGTTCAAGGCTGTCAGAAATCGTCAACTGATCACCACCACCTCCGTTCATGGTTGTCCACGTCCGGCCATCACCGTCACGTTCGATCCCGTGGCGTCAAATGCCCTGCCACCGCACCGAAACTCGAACCAGCAGACACCGGACGACACGGGAGAATGCTGTGCGACAGGGAATATCGCGTTTCGGAAGACGGGTCGATCCTGAGTACCGCTCGCTGGTCGTGGTCGACATGGCCGGCTCGGGCCGGTGGAACGACCGCGTCCAGCTCCGTGCACGGGCAGCACTCGACTCCATGGTGCGCACCGCGTTCCGCGGCATCTCCCGGCACCGGCTGGTCATCGAGGACCGCGGCGACGGCATGATCGTGCTGATACCTCCTACGGTGTCCAAAGTGGATCTGTTCGACCCGCTGATTCCCCGGCTGGCTGCCGCTCTGCGCGACCACAACTCAACTGTGGAACCGCGGATCCGGCTCCGGGTGGCGGTGCACGCGGGCGAGGTGCTGCACGGTCGCGCCGGCTGGGTCGGCACCGACCTGAACCTCGCGTGCCGCCTGGTCAACTCCCCGCCGCTGTACCGGGAGCTGACCTGCCGCCCACACGCCGACCTGGCGCTGATCGTCTCCGACACGATCCACCAGGCCGTCGTGCGACACGGTCACCGCGGCATCGACCCCGCCGACTACCGGCCGGTGCACGTGGCGGTCAAGGAGGTCGAGACACGCGCATGGCTCTTCACTCCTCTGCCAGCGCCGCGACCGGTGACGCTCGTGCCGCGCGTCGTCCCGGCATGATCGACGCCACCACGCCGGCCACGATCGCCACCGCCGCAACGGTGGCCGTCTGAGGTACGGACATCGCGAACGCCGTGTCGCGGAAGTTCAGCTCCGCGCTGATGGCCCGCGTCCCGGCCCAGCCGAACAGCACTCCCGCCCCGATGCCCGCCACCGTCCCGGACAGGCTCAGCAGCACCGCCTCGATCGCCAGCATCCGGCGGAGATCGTGGCCCTGCAGCCCGAGCGCCCGCAGCAACGCCGACTCACGAGTGCGTTCGAGCACCGACAGGCTGAGCGTGTTCCCGACCCCGATCAACGCGATGAGCACAGCCACGGCCAGCAGCATCGTGGTGACGAGCAGGATCCGGTCCAGGAACTCGTGGTAGCTGGCCTTGGCGGACAGGCCACCCCCGACTTCGACGCCGGGGATCGGCGCGACCACGGCCCGCAGTTGCGCGCGCAGCTCCGTGATGTCCGCGTCCGGTGAGGCTTTCGCCCACACGGTGCCGACGACCGCGTTCGCATCGATCCGCTCCATGACCGCGGGCGAGACGAGCAGCGTGTCCGCCGGGGCCAGGAAGTCCTGGACGATCGGGAGCGTCACAGCCCCCGTCGTACCGGTCAGCGTGGTCGAGCTCGTGGCCAGGTAGGGGTCCGCGAGGATCCGGTCGTCCGGCACCGATTCGTGGGCGAGCACCCGCAGGTGCGCGGCACCCAGCGCCGCACGGGTCGCCTTCAGCGGTTCCGCTTCGGCGATGCCGACCACCTTGGCGATGGCGGCCTCGGTGTGCGCGGGTAAGGCGCCGTCGAACACGGACACCGTGACGTCGACCGGAAAGCGGACATCCAGGTTGTCGTTCGCCGTGGCCTTCATGCTCGCCGCGCCCACCTGGAGCGTGACGACCAGCCCTACCGCCAGCACGAGTGCCGCGCCGGTCGCCGCAGCCCTGCCTGGGTTGCGGAGGGTGTTGCTCACCGCGAGCCGCGCCACCGGTCCTCTGACCACGCTGCCCAGTGCACGCAGCACGAGCGGCAGGTACGCACCCGTGGCCAGCAGCAAGCCGATCGCGCACACGAACTGCCCGCCCACCGCGAACAGCAAGGCGTACGGCCCCTCCACGGTGTTGAGGGCGAGGCCACCGACCACGAGCACAGCGGCAACGGCGGTCCGCACCCTCGACGACCGGCGTTCGGTGCTCCGATCCGCGACCGGCCTGAGCGCGTCGAGCGGCGGGATGCGGGTCGCCCGTCTGGCCGGTCCCAGCACCGCCAGGACGGTGATGACCACTCCTGTCGCTGCGACCAGTGCGATCTGTCCGATGGGGACGGTGAGGTGCTCACCGATGCCCAGTGCGACGAGCGCGGCGACTCCGACGCCGAGCAGCGCTCCCGCGATCGAACCGACGGCACCGATCACCAGCGCCTCGACGAGCAGGTTGCGCCGGACCTGTGCAGCACTGGCGCCGATCGCGCGCAGCAGTCCGATCTGGCGGCGTCGTTGCGCGACGAGCACGAGGAACGTGTTGACGATCATGATTCCGCCGACGAGCAGCGCGATCGCCCCGAACACCAGCAGCAGCAACTGGAACACGAACACGCCGCCGGCCTGATCGCTCATCTTGCGCTGGACGAACTCGGCGGACGTCTCCACGCCGCTGACGCCCGCGACGGCCCTGATCTTCTCTGCCAGCCGTTCCGGGGCGACGCCGATGACCAGGATCTCGGTCTGCAGCGAGGTTCGGATGGTGCTGGCCCCGGTGTAGAACGCGGGCGCGACGAAGGAGGACTGAGCGAGACCGGACAGCAGCGAGTTGCCCTCGTGGGTGAGCCCGGTGACCTTCAGCGTCGCCGACGAGCCGGTGTCGCTGATCGTGATCTGGTCGCCGACGGCGAGGTTGAGCTGCTCGGCGGTGACCGTGCCGAGCGCGATCTCGTCAGGGCCCTGCGGCCACTCCCCCGCCGCGAGGCCGGTCCAGCGCAGCGCCGGGTTGTCCGGCACGGACTGCTGCTGCACCCACTCCGACGACCCGCTGACCCGCCCGTGCGACAGGTAGCTGAGGTCAGCGGACTCGACACCCTCGACCTGCCGGATCTGTTGCAGCAGCCCGGAATTCTGTTCTGCGGCGTGCTGGCCGGCGACGGTGACCACGACGTCGGTGTTCGCCACGCGGGCGATGACGCCGCGTTCCATCGTGGCGCTCTCGCTCGCGACCACCGTGACGGACGCCGCGAGATAGCCGACGCTGATCATGATGGCCAGCACGACGGCGATGATGCGGCGTGGGTTGTGGCGCAGCTCGGCGAGCGCGATCACGCGACCAGCCTCCCGTCTCCCAGCACCACGACGCGGTCGGCGAACGACGCCGCGACCGGGTCGTGCGTCACCATCACGATGGTCAGCTCGCGACACTCGCGCAGGAACGCCAGCAATGCCCTGGCGTTGCGGGAGTCCAGCGCGCCCGTCGGTTCGTCGGCGAACAGCACGGCGGGGCGTGTGACGAGTGCCCGCGCGATGGCGACCCGTTGCTGCTGGCCGCCGGAGAGCTCGCTCGGCCGGTGCCCGAGGCGGTCGGCGATCCCCAGCTCGTCGACGACTTCGTCGAAGCGCGGCTGGTCGACCCGCCGACCGGCGAGTTCCAGCGGTAACAGGATGTTCTGCCGCGCGGTGAGCGTGGGGACGAGGTTGAAGGACTGGAACACGAACCCGATGCGGTCGCGCCGCACGCGCGTCAGCTCCCGATCGTCGAGGCCGGTCATCTCCTCGCGGCCGAGGAAGACCTGTCCGCTGTCCGGCCGGTCCAGCCCGGCGAGGCAGTGCATGAGCGTGGACTTGCCGGAGCCGGACGGGCCGGTGATCGCGGTGAACGTGCCTTGCGCGAACTCGACGTCCACGCCGCGCAGCGCGGGCACCGCCGCATCGCCCGTCCCGTAGGTCTTGGTGAGGTTCTCAGCTCTGACTGACACGCCTTCGACGCTAGGGATTTGCGCTGGTCAGCACATCGGACCGCGGTCCTTTGTTCACTGCGACCGTGGTCGCAGCCCGGACTCGAACGCGAACAACACCAGTCCGACCCGGTCGCGGCAGCCGAGCTTCTGCAGCAGGTTGCCGACGTGGGTCTTCACCGTGCCCTCGGCCATGTGGAGCTGGGCGGCGATCTCGCGGTTGACGGCGCCGTCCGCGATGGCCGTCAGCACCTCGATCTCCCTCTGGGACAGGGTTTTCAGCCTCGGGTCCTGTGCTTTGGGCAACGCGTCGAGCACGTGCGTGATGAGCCTGCGCGTGGCAGTCGGGGCGACGACCGAGCCGCCGTCCGCGACGTTGTGCACGGCGGAGAGCAACTCCTCCTTGCGCGCGTCCTTGAGCAGGAAACCCGCCGCGCCCGCCTTGAGCGCCGCGAACACGTACTCGTCGAGGTCGAACGTCGTCAGGATGAGGATCTTCGCCTCGTGGCCTCTGCTGGTCAGCGCCCTGGTGGCCTCGACGCCGTCCATGACCGGCATGCGCACGTCCATCAGCACGACGTCGGCGGCCACGGTCTCGAGCGCGTCGACCGCGGCTGCGCCGTCGGCTACCTCGCCCACGACCGACAGCGCGGCGTCGGACTCGATCATCATGCGCAGCCCGTCCCGGACCAGCCGCTGGTCGTCGACGATGAACACCTTCAGCGGCACGGCTCTCCCCTCGTGGGCAGGACTGCGCGGACCTCGAAGCCGCCGTCCACCGCGGACGCGACCAACGTTCCGTTGTGCGCGCGCACCCGCTCACGCATCACCCGCAACCCCTGACCACGCCCATCCGGGCGCGCCTCCGCACCGCGGCCGTCGTCCCGCACGGTGATGTCGGTGGTGTCGGCGCCGATGACCACGGTCACCTCGGCCTTGGCCTGTGGTCCGGCGTGCCGCACGAAGTTCGTGAGCGACTCCTGGACGACCCGGTAGACGGTGAGCCCCAGCACCGGGCCGATCGGGGATCCGTTGTGGACGATGCGCAGCTCAGCGCGCTCGCCGAGCCGTTCGACGAGTTCCTCCACGTCGTCCAGGCCGGGTGCGGGACGGTAGTCGTCGCGCCGCAGCATCCCCACCATGTCGCGGATCTCGTTCAACGCTCGCCGGGACTCCTCCGCGATCACGGCGAGCACGTCGGCCGCCTTGTCCGGGCGCGCACTCGCACCCTCGGCCTGCACCGCGATCATCGACAACGAGTGCGCCACCACGTCGTGCACCTCACGGGCGATCTCGGCGCGTTCCTGGGCCCGCGCGGCCTGTTCCAGGGCAGCAGCCCGCTCTCGAGCGCTCCAGCCGGCGACGTAGACCCCGGCGACCACCGCGACGTATGCGGAGACGGTGAAGACCACGGTGCTCGCGGGCTGCCCCGCGTGCCAGGTGACCGGACCGATGACCGCACCCGCCAGCGCGATGCCCACCGCGGTCAGCGCCAGCCCCCGCCGTTCCCACCGCGCGAAGCTGTGGACCAGCACCGGGACCGTCACGACCGCCACCGACAAGGTGTCGACCAGCGCCGCGTGCGCGACGGCCGCCGCGGTGGCGACCACGAGGGCGAGCGCCGGGTGGGTGCGCCTGATCGCCAGCGGAGCGCTCAGGGCCACCGCCAGCGACGAGGCCACCGGGTCGGGGGCCGTGAACAGGAGGCTGACGGCGGCCACCGCGACCGCCACCAGCACGTCGCGCCAGAGGGACATCGTGACCACGGTAGGGGGTGGGGGCGGGGTGCACATCCGACCACGGTCTTGGGGTGTTCAGACCGGGGTCCCTGAAAGCCGAGATGCGACCGTCCTCTTCGGACCGAACGGGATCGGCCAGGCACCCGAAAATGGCGAGCGAACATCATCCGCTCGTGGCCACAATGAGGTTCATGACCACCAGTCAGACCTGGACGGCAGCGTTGGCGGACGTAGCATCCGACGAGGCGCTCGCGCTGCTCCGGGAGTTCTACATCGACGTCAGCGACCGCTATTACCAGCACCACTTCGGCCGCGACTCGACACCGGAGGAGATCGAGGAAGGCCTGGCGGGTTCCCCCAGCGACCATCTCGCCCCACCGACCGGTGTGTTCCTGATCGGCCGCTACCACGGCACCGCGGACGCGTGCGCGGGCCTGAAGATCGTCGACGACTCGACGGTCGAGCTCACCCGCATGTTCGTGCGCCACGCACGCCGCCGCACCGGCGGCGGCGCCTTCATGCTGGCCGCCGTCGACTCCGCCGCCCGCGATCTGGGTGCTTCCCAGATCATCCTGGACACCAGGCTCGACCTGGTCGAGGCGCGTGAGCTCTACCTGAAGCACGGGTACGTCGAGGTGCCCGCGTTCACCGACCGCCAGTACGCGGAAGTCTTCTACAGCAAGGACCTCACCGCGTAGGCAGAGTCCGTGCTGCCGAAACCCCGGTACCCGCCGGTTCAGGCGATCCAGCCCCGCGTCAACTCCTGCACAGCCGACCCGTCGTTGTCCGCCAGCTTGCGACCGGTGAACTCGCGAGCCCACTCCGACGTCTGCACCCGGAACGCCGGGTTCTGGGCGGTCAACGCCTCCACGACGGTCCGCGCGGCCTCGTCGGACGTCTGCGCCGCGGCGAACGAATCACCGGTACGCCCCATGTAGTTCTTGAACGACCCGGCGTACACGCCCATCTGCTCGAAGATGGCGCCCCGGTCGATCTGCACGTTGTTGACGAACTCGCTGGCCACCGCACCCGGCTCCACGACGGTCACGGTCACGCCCTGCGCCGCGGCAACCGGCGCGAGACTCTCCATCATGCCCTCGACGGCGAACTTGGCGGCGCAGTACGCCTCGTTGAACGGCTGGCCGACGACGCCACCGACACTGGTCACCGTGACCAGGCGACCGCTGCTGGCCCGCAGATGCGGCAGCGCGGCCTTGGTCAGCTCGACGACACCGAAGAAGTTGACCTCCATGACCGACCGGAAGTTGGCCACGTCGTCGGTTTCGACGGTGCCGACATGCCCAGCGCCCGCGTTGTTGACGACCGCGTCCAGCTGCCCGTAGTCAGCGATGACGCCGTCAACGGCCGCCCGCACGCTCGCGGCGTCGGTGACGTCGAGCCTGCGCACGTCCACCTCGACCCCGGCCTCGCTCGCGGCCTCCTTGAGGCGGCCGTCCTTGGCGGTGTCGCGCATCGTTGCCACCACGCGGTAACCCGCCTGCGCGGCCTGCACCGCGGTGGCCAGGCCGATGCCCGAGGAGGTGCCGGTGATCAGTACGACGGGGCTCATACTTGGTTCACTCCCATGATAGTTATTGTTCTGAACTAGTATGCAGCTAGATAGTTCATGGCGTCAACTATGATGCTCGTCATGGATGCGGTGACGACTGAGGTGGTGGCACTGCTCGCGCAGATCGTGGGCAGGTACACGCGTGAGCACGAGGCGGCGGCCTCAGCCGTGGAGCTCACCCCTGTGCAGGCCAAGGTGTTGGTCGCATTGGAGAAGCCGCTGCCCATGCACCAGATCGCGGTGAAGCTCGGGTCGGAGCGGTCCAACGTCACGGGGATCATCGACCGGCTGCAAGCTCGAGGACTGGTCGAGCGGCGGCCGGATGAGCAGGATCGGCGAGTCAAGAACATCGTCGCCACCGAGGCCGGGCGGGAGTTGGCTCGGCGGTTCCAGGGGTCGTTGCGGTTCGCGGCTGAACCGTTGGCAGCGCTGGACGCGGCTGACCGCGTGCAGTTGCGGGACCTGCTTGCTCGGATGCTCGACTGAGGAAGCTCGGCAACTGACGAAGGGGGCGTGCGCGCGTCTGCGCAACGCCCTACCGGGTGGAGCGGGTCGGCATGCCGCTCGAAGAGATCAGCAGGTGACGTTGACGGTCGCGTTCGCCTGGAAAGAAACGTGCACGTGGTCCATGTGGTTGGCCGTGGGACTGCCCCGGTCCTCCATCGCCTTCCAGCCGCTGCCGTCGTTGATGCGCTGGCGCCAGATCACGTAGGTGACGCCGAACGCCTTGCGATTGGCCAGCACGTGGTCGGCCAAGGCATTGCCGGTGACGGTATTGACCATGAAGTCCAGCGCCAGGCCGAGGGCATGGTCGTCGCCGGCCCGGCCGGCGGCACCGCCGATGTCGTTGACGTCGAACTTGCCATCGAGGTGGTGACCCACCTGCGCCGCATGCGGTTTGGCTCCGTCCAGGGTGGTCGGACAGGGCGGCGCGGGGGGCGGCACGGGGGGCGGCGTGGTGGTCTCGGGTGCTGTCGTGGTCACCGGAGGCGCCGTAGTGGTCGCCGGAGGTTGCGAGGACGGGGGCGCGGTAGTCGAGGTCGTGACTTGGCTGACAGGGATCGACGGGGCGGCCAGATTGGCGACCGCTCCGGCTGGATCGACCGGCTGGTCGAAGACGCGGACGGCCCAGAAGGTCACGACCAGGCCCACGGTGAGGGTGGCGGCGACTGCGATGGGCAGCTTCCGGCTGGCTGTCTGCTTCGTTCTATGTCGGCCCGACATTCGGGAACACCTTGCGTTGGGGACGGGGCATGGTCACACGGCGCGCCATATTACGAAATGAACACGAGAACGTCACAGGCGAGTGTTAATGCTCACATCTCCGCTGGTGAGCGCGTCGCTACAGAAAGTGATATCCCTGTGGTCGTGGACGGTCACGTCGCACTGTCCGTCGAGGTCACCGATCCCGGCATCGCCAAGGCCGAACCAGGAACGGATCTTCGAACGGTTCGTGCGCGCGGCTCCGCCCGCGATGTGGGTCTGGTCGCCCGAAGCCGCGCACGAGCCGTTGATTCCCAAAGTGGATGTTCGATGAGTTCAACGCGCAGCGCGGACAAGAAGGGCGTCACCATGCATCGCGCGCCACGCGACCTGCTCGCGCGGCTGTTCGAAGTGACACAGCCGGAAATCGAAGTCCACCACCGGACAGACGAAGCGACGACCTGAAGCGGGGGTCCGGGAGCGCGGCGCCCCGGCTGGGGTCTGGGTGCTCGACCCCCGGAAACACCCGAAGGCGAGACGGTCCGCGCTTTCCGCGGACACACCTCGCCCTTCGCCCTTCGGTGCCCCACCACTGCCAGCAACTGCAGGCCGGGACATCACGTCGGCGTGGAACTCCAGCGACAGCGCCACGAACACCATCTCGGGCACGTCGATGGCCACCCCGCACGTGGCTGGTGCCGCGGCTCGGTACCTGCAGAACAACCGGAACGCGACCCCGGCCTCAGGTGGCTCCGTACCTCGTTTCGCAGTCCGCCCCTCCAAGGTCACAAACCCCGGTACCGGTTCGCCGAACCGTCTGCTGTACCTGGCCCCCACGGCCTGACCTGAGTGAGACGAGAGCCCTCTGCGACCGCCGGGGGCTCTCGCGTTTCCTAGCCTCCGGCGGCCGCGATCGCGGCGAGGTACACGAACGCGATCGCGAGCACTCCGAGCCACGGCATGTAGGCCCGCGGCCCGTCGTCAGGAGGTTTGACGAACGTCGCGAGCGTCGCGCCCACGACCACGACCCAAGGGCCGATCAGCATGATCTTCTGAGGCAGCTGCCCGTACGCGCAGGTGCCCGTGTTGGCGTTGGCTCCCGTGCACGGCATCGTCGGCGTGAACGCCATGATGCCGAGGACGAACGCGAAGCTCGCCAGGAACACCATCGCGACGATGCCCAGGACGGTAGCTGCGATCCGCATGCGCGCAGGCTAGTCCTGCTCGCTTGGGGTGGCATGGGGAACGCGATTGTTCGCGCGGGAAGAGCAGAGGACGCGCCACGCGTGGCGGAGCTGACGGTGCAGTGGGGGTTCGTTCAACGTCGGCCGTGCTCTGGGTAGACCACCGTGGGCGCTCGCGGACGGCTTCCGTTCCGACCTGTTTTCGGCGGCCACGAAGGGCGAGGCGTTCGTCGTCGAAACCGGTCGACCCGTCTCGATGGCGCGAGCGGAGAACGACATGTCGTTCTTCGACTTCGCGTACATGGATGAAGTGGCCCGGTGCAGCGGGCAACTCCCGCAAAGGCGTCGCGGAGACGCTGACCACCGTCATGCCCGCCATGTTGAGCTCCAGCCGCGGCAAACCTGCCGACAAGGCCATCCGGCGGGCACTCCAAGGCTGGGCGTTCAACCTCAACCGCCGGGACAAGGTCGAACAACCCGATGAGATCAAAGCGGCGCTGAAGTGGTTGGCCGACAACACGAAGAGCGCCTCCACGCTGGCAGATGCAGATGTCGCGCGCGCTGCGATGAGTCGCCTCGCGGTGAAGCTGGACGGTGAACCTGCGGCGCCAGCGACCGTGAAGCGCAAGCGATCCGTCTGGTTCAACGCCATGGAGTACGCCGTCGAACGCAGGTCGCGTTCTTCGGGAGCATGTACTACTCAGCCCTGCGGCCCGGCGAGGCGGTGAACCTCCGCGAAACGGATCTCGCGATCCCGCGGGAAGGGGCGAGCTGCTCCTGTGGGAGTCGGCACCCGAGACCGGTGCGGCATGGAGTGGTACCGGCCGGCGCCGCGATCAGCGAGAGCTGAAGCATCGAGCCAGAGCCGCACGAGTTCGCCTCACCACTCGCTCGCCGGACATACCACCTGCGCCATGCCGCGGGGTCGACCTGGCTGAACGGAGGTGTCCCGCCGACGCAGGTCGCCGAGTGGGCGGGGCACAGCGTCGCTAGTACTGCTCCAGATCTACGCCAAGGTCATCGCCGGCCGGGAAGGCACAGCACGCAAGCGCATCGAACAGGCGCTCGAGGAGGGCTGAGCCCAGCGCGGGCGCGCCCGCGTATTCCCCGTGGATACCCGTGAACAACTGCTTGCGGCTAGGCACGAGAAAGGCCCCTGACCGGATCTACGCTGGTCAAGGGCCTTCTTCAATGCTCAGATGATGTGCCCCCGGTGCGACTCGAACGCACACTGGACGGATTTTGAGTCCGCTGCCTCTGCCGATTGGGCTACGGGGGCTAGAAGCAGGAGTGACTCTATCGGATCACTCCCGCGCGCGGCGCGACCCCCTCAGGACTTGACGAGCCTGCCAATGGCGGCGGACGCCTCGGCGAGCTTTTCGTCGGCCACCGGGCCTCCTTCGGCCACGGCCTGGGCCACGCAGTGCTTGAGGTGCTCGTCGAGGAGGCCGAGGGAGACGGCCTGCAATGCCTTGGTGGCGGCTGAGATCTGGGTGAGGACGTCGATGCAGTACTCGTCGTTCTCGACCATGCGCTGCAGTCCCCGGATCTGACCTTCGATGCGGCGCAGTCGCTTGAGGTAAGCGTCCTTGTCCGAGGTGTAGCCGTGCATCTCTCCCGACCTTCCTTACCCTGGGTGGGTATCTGCCACGATACGCGCGCCGTGGGGACGGCGACCGGGGCAACATAACCCACACGAGTGAACGCCATTCCCGGTTGGCATTTCTGGGCATGCCCTCCGGCAAGTGGCGCAACACTCCTGGACCAGAGGTGCGAACCGAGACAGAGGGCTCTGAGGAAAGGGCCGGCCAGTTCCCGCAGGTCACCAGGGCACGGTGGCACATTTTGGACCCATAACACCGTGTGTTAACCGGCAAAATGCCCCCGACCGGGGGGCTTACCATCACATTTTAGCGGCGAAAGGTTAGCCGATAAACGTCCTGTGGACTATGGTGATGTCGAAGCACGTGGTTACGTCGAGGACACCGCGGGCTATGTGAGTACACAACGGAGGAACAGTGGCACAGCAGACCGTCGTCCAACTCATCGACGACCTCGACGGCGGAGAAGCCGACGAGACCGTGACCTTCGCACTGGACGGTGTCGAGTACGCCATCGACCTGTCGAAGGGAAATGCGGAGCGGCTTCGCGAGTCGTTGGCCGACTTCGTCGGCAAGGCTCGTCGCGCTGGCGGCCGCAAGCAGCGCAAGGGCACCGGCAAGAGCACTGTGAAGGCCAGCGACAAGGCCGAAGCGCAGCGGATTCGCGACTGGGCTCGTGCTCAGGGCCACCAGATCTCGGACCGCGGTCGCATTCCGCAGACCCTGGTCGTGCAGTTCCAGGAAGCGCACGCCTCCTGAGCTGCGTGGTTTCACACGCCGGCCGGGGTACCGGCCGGCGTGTTAACCGGATGAACGGCCGGGAAACTCGGTCTCGATGAGTCGTAGCACGGCTGTCGCCTTGACGGCTGTCTCCTCGAATTCCTCTGCCTGGTCCGACAGCGCTACGACAGCTCCGCCGACACCGAAACTCACCTTGTCGCGGTCGGCTACGAGCGTCCGGATCACGATGCTGAAGTCGGCTGTTCCACTCAGCGAGAAGTATCCGAGTGCGCCGGAGTAGACGCCCCGCGGACCGGCTTCCAAGCCATCGAGAATCTGCATCGTGCGGACCTTCGGCGCGCCAGTCATCGAACCTCCGGGGAACGCGGCCCGCACACATCGGACGGCGGAACTGTCCGGTCGCAAGCGGGCGCGCACGGTGCTCACGAGCTGATGAACCGTCGCATAGGTCTCGACGTCGAAAATCCTCGGGACCTCGACCGAACCGACGACCGCGCACGTGCCGAGGTCGTTGCGGACCAGGTCCACGATCATCAGGTTCTCGGCGCGGTCCTTCACCGACGAAGCGAGTGATTCACGCAGCCGCTCGTCCTCTGAAACAGTCGCCCCGCGCGGACGTGTGCCCTTGATCGGCGACGACTCCACGACACCGTCTCGCGAGACCCGCAAAAAGCGCTCCGGCGAGGTGCTCAGCACCGACAACGGACCGAACCTGAGCAACGCGCCGAACGGAGCCGGGTTCTCGGCGCGCAAAACGCGGTAGGTCTCCCACGGGTCGAGCCGGCCGCGCCACGACAGCATGTTCGTCAGGCAGACCTCGTAGGTCTCCCCCGCGGTGATCGCTTCCATGCACGCGTCGATCAGCTTCGTGTAGTGCGCGCGGCCGTGCCGCAGCTGCACCTCGAAAGGACCGGCCGGACGCACCGGCTCACCCAGTGGCACCGTTTCCAGTGCGGAAGAAAGCCACGGGTCGCCGTCGGTCAACGACATCAAATAGACGCACCGGTCGAGATGGTCGAACACGACCGCTCGGTCCGCGAACACCATGTGCGCGTCCGGCTGCTCGGAACGGTGCGTCAGCTCGCCGCCGCATTCGGCCTTCAACTCGTAGCCGAGGTAGCCGACCCAGCCGAGCGCGAAGTCGAACGGCACGTCCGGCTGGGCGACGCGGTGGGCGGCCACGTCGGCGTCCAGCCATTCGAAGAACGACGGACAGGACGTGGACAGACCGTCGACCGTCAGCGCGCCCTCCCACACGTCGTATGACGCCACACGCGCCTGTGGGCCGCTGGCGTCACCCATGAAGGAGAACCGGCCGTCGCGGCCGCTGTCGAGCCAGAACGCCGTCTCAGAAGCCCCGTACAGCGCCGCGAACAAAGCCTCGGGATCCGGATGCTCGTCAATTCGCCGCACGTGCACCTGGCGGGTCGCGGGCGCTCGCGCGAAGACAGGCTCAGGCGTCACGCCGCGCGCACCGGGCGTCAGTCGCGCGAAGTTCGCCAGCAGCTCTCGCCCGTGCGACGTGCAGATCGACTCGGGGTGGAACTGGACGCCCCACGCGGGCCGCGAACGGTGCCGCACGGCCATCAGCACGTCGTCGTCCGTGCTCCAGGCGATCGGTTCCAGCTCGTCGGGGAGATCCGTGACCGCCAGCGAGTGGTAGCGCACCACGGACAACGGCGACGGCAGGCCTTCGAAGAGGTCGACGCCGGTGTGCCGCACGGACGACACGAGCCCGTGCCGCGGCGCGGGCGCGGGACCGACGGTCGCACCGGCCAGCAGGCACAGTCCTTGATGTCCGAGGCACACCCCGAGCAGCGGGATGTCGGCGTGCTCGACGACCGCGCGGCAGATGCCGAAGTCGGCGCGGTTCTGCGGACGGCCGGGGCCCGGTGAGATCACCACGTTGTCGAACCGCCGCAACGAGGACAGCCGCCAGCGCGGGTCGTCGTTGCGGACGACCACGGGCTCGGCGCCGTTCACCTCGGCCAGGTGCTGGAAGAGGTTGAACGTGAACGAGTCGTAGTTGTCGATCAGCAGAGTGCGCATTGCGAACGGCACTTTACCTGCAGAAAGAGGGTGGCCGCGGCAATGCGACCACCCTCTCACCCCGCCAGGATCAGCTCACTTTGAACTTCGCGGACGTGGCCTGCTCCGCCAGTTGCTGCGGCGTGAACACGGGCTGCGCCAACGGCGCGTACCCGCCCTCGCCCACCTTCACCGACTGCGCGAGGAAGATGACGGTTCCGTCCTCGTGCCGGTAGGCGGCCCACTGGTCGAAGTCGTCGCGACCACTCGTGTTCTTGGTCACCACGCCGACCTTCTTGCCGCCGGCGTCCAGCACCGAGCACTCGCCCGGCATGCCCCAGAACGTCTGCGCCAGTTCGCACAGATCGCCCGCCGGCTTGCCGTCCGGGGTGCGCGACTGCACCAGCAGGACACCCACCCCGGCGTCCTTCTTGACGGGAATGGTCGCCATGTACTCCCAGTAGTCCTGCTCGCCCACGTTCGCGGCGTACTGCGCCTGCGGCCGCCGTATCGGGCGGCCGTCGGGGTGCTTCAGGTCCGGGGCGGTGAATCCCGGCGGCAGCGACGAACCCAGGTCGTTCATCAGCACGACGGCCTTGTCCGCATGAGGACCGCTGGTCGCCGTGCGGTCGGTCTGCCCATCGGGCCACGGGTCGCCGCTCTGCCTGGTCGTCGGCGGACCTGACGTCGGCGTCACCGAAGGCGGAGCGGAGTTGGAGTTGCCCATCTGCAGCGACGGCGACGGCGCGGACCCGTCCGGCACGATCAGTGCCGCACCGACACCGACGCCGACCACCACCACGGCGACCAGCGCGCCCGCCCACGTCGAACGCCGTCGCGACCGCGCCTTGTGCGCCACGCCGAGCGCCTGCGACGGATCCATCGACGGCGGCGGGCTGCTCGCCACCATCACGTCCTGAAATGCCCGCTTGAGGTCCTGTTCGTTCATCGAACCCTCTCTTGGTCAAGCAGACCGCGCAGCGTCTGCAGCCCCCGCGCGGCCTGACTCTTGATCGTTCCTTCCGACACACCGAGGAGAGCGGCCGCCTGTTCGATCGACGCGTCCTCCCAGTACCGCAGGACCAGAACGGCCCGTTGTTTCGGAGGCACCTTCGCCAGTGCCTCCAACAGCACGAGCCGTTCCTCGGGAAGACCGGTGGGCGGAGCGACGAGCTCGGCCGACGGCTCACCGACCGACTCGTTGCGGAACCACCCCCGGCGCCGCTCGGATATGAACGTGCGCACGAGCGTCTGCCTCGTGTACGCGTCCATCGCCTCGTGCCGTTGTATTCGACGCCACGCCAGGTAGAGCTTCGTGAACGTCGTCTGCACCAGGTCTTCCGCGCGATGCCAGTCGCCGCACAGCAGGTATGCCGTGCCGCGCATGGCGTCGGAACGGGCCGCGAAGTAAGCCTCGAACGCGGCGTCCCGATCACTCATGTAGTCCTCCCGTCCTGCGGTACGGGATAGTCACGCCACCTACGGCCTCGCGGGTTGCACGAAGCGCACGGTGAATCCCCCGTCACGTGCCACCGGCAGCGACAGGGTCCCACCGGCGGTGACGGTGCGCGTGCTGAACGTGAGCTTCCGGTCGGCGTTGTCGTTGAAGATCTCCGCCTGCCACGTGCCCGAGCCGAGGAACGCCAGCGGCACGTCGAGCGTGCGCGCGGCGCCCGCGACGTTCGCTCCCACGTACCACTCGGCACCGCTCCTGCGGGCGAACACGGCGAGCTTGCCGGGGTCACCCTCGAGCAGCTTCGTGTCGTCCCACGCGGCGGGCACGGTCTTCAGCAGCCGTTCCGCGATCGGGTACTTCGGGTAGTTCGCGATCTTGTCCGCGAAGTTCTGCAGTCCGGACTCGAACACGACCGACAGCGCGAGCTCGGCCGCCTCGCTGTTGTCGCGCACCGCGCTGAACGTCACCGGCGTGAAGTCCATGGAGCCTGCGAGGTTCCGGGTGAACGGCAACGTCAGGTAGTGCGACACGGGGTACGGCACCTTGCCCGGCTTGGGCTTGATGCCCTCGGCGCCGCGCACGGCCTCGAAGCTCATGACGTGCGGCCAGGTGCGCTCGGTGCCGCGCGGCACGGTCGAGCCGTGGAAGTTGACCAGCAGCTTGTTCTTCGCGGTCGCGGCGAGGATCGCGTCGTACCACTTCATCCGCGCCTGCGAGTCCGAGTTCATGAAGTCGATCTTCAGGCCGGCCGCGCCCCACGAGTGCCACAGCGGCAGCTTCGAATCCCGTTCGGACGCCGTGTCCAGGTCGCTGTAGTGCACCCACAGCTGCACGCCTACCTTGCGCGCGGTTCCGTACCTGATCAGCTCCTGCACCTGCGACGCCGACCAGGTCTTCCAGCCGGAGTCGACGAGGATGTACTCCCAGCCCTGCTTGGCGGCGTAGTCGACGTACCGCTTCTGCAGCGCGAGGTCACCGGTGCCGTCGCCCCACCACGACCACGCCGAGGTGCCCGGCTTGACCCACGACATGTCGCCGATCTTGCTGGGGCTGGCGAGGTCCGTGCTCAGGTCGCTCTCGACGACGGTCGGCAGGTCGCCGACGATCAGCACGCGCCACGGCGTGGTGCCGTTGCTCGCGGTGTTCGCGTCCGGGAGCGTCACGCGGAACTTCCCGCCGGACAACGTGATCCGGCTGGCACCGTAGTTCCCGGTCATGTCGGACTCCGTGACGAGCAGCCACGTGCCGTCCACTTGGAACAGTGACGGGTAGCCGTACGCGACCTGCTGCGCCGCGCCGACGGTCGTGTGCACGTGGATGTTCTCGTAGTCCTGCCTGCCGTTGTCCCACGGCAGCAGCACGGCGCGCGCGGACGGCGGCACGGCGTACTCCGACGCCTCACCGGTCACCGTCGCGGACTTGCCGAGCACGTAGCGGTAGCCGAGGCCGTCGGCCGACACGCGGAACACCACGTCCAGCTTCTCCGCGCCCTTGGTGAACCGCAGCGTGGTCTCGTTCGCGTCCACCTGGTGCTGCTTGCGGCGCCCGCTCGCGGTCGCGTACGTCTCCTGCACGCGGCGGTCGGTCCGGCCGGCGAACGCCAGCCCGGTGCTGAGATCGGCGGCCGACGTGCGGATGCCGAGCGCCGACGGGTTCAGCACCGTCGTCGCGCCCTTGGCCACGATCAACGACAAGGTGCCGTTGTCGTGCAACGTCACGGTGGCAGCGACGTCTCCATTGGTGAGCTTCCAGCTCTGGGGTGCGGCCTCGGCCGGCGGTGCCAGGCCTAGTACGAGAAGTAGTGATACGAGCAACGCGGACCTCATAGGTCCCCTCCAGGATCACGCCCGCGGCAGTCGAAAGGATACTGGTCAGGTGACATTTCTGTTGCTACTCGGTGTGCCACTCGGGCTCGGCCATCTGTACCTGTGGCGCAGGCTCGTGGTGAACACGACCCACCCCGGCCGGGCACGCCGCATCGGCACCGCCGCGATCGCGGTCGGCTTCCTGCTGCTGATGTCCGCGCTGGTCCTGACCAGGCGCGTGTGGCCCGAGGTCGCGTCGTTCCTCGGCTGGTCGGGCTACATCTGGCTCGCGCTGGTGTTCTACGCGGCGCTGATCCTGGGCGTGGCGGAGATCCCGCGGCGCATCATGCTCAGGCGCGTGGCGCTGGTGCCAGCCGGCGCGCCCGAAGAGGAGCCTGAGCCGGTCCCGGACGAGAGCCGCAGGCTGTTCATCGCCCGCTCGTTCGCGATCGGCACGGGCATCGCGGCTGGTGGCGTCGTCGGCTACGGCATGACGCAGGCGCTCGGCGCGCCGGTGCTGCGGCAGGTCCCGGTGACGCTGGGCAAGCTGGACGCGGCGCTCTCCGGGTTCCGGATCGCGGTCGTGAGCGACATCCACCTCGGCCCGCTGCTGGGTCGTTCGCACACCGAGCGCATCGTGCGGATGATCAACGAGCAGGAGCCGGACCTGGTCGCGATCGTCGGTGACCTGGTCGACGGCACCGTCGAGGAACTGGGCGAGGCGGCCGCGCCGCTGCGCGACCTGGTGAGCAGGCACGGCAGCTTCTTCGTGACGGGGAATCACGAGTACTTCTCGGGATACGAGCCGTGGCTGCGCGAGGTCGAGAAGCTCGGCGTCGCGCCGCTGCGCAACGAGCGCCTGACCGTAGCGGGCGGCATCGAGCTCGCGGGCGTCAACGACGTCACCGGAAAGAGTTACGGCGACGGTCCCGACTTCGACCGCGCGCTGGCGGGCAGGGACGCGGCCAAGCCGTTGGTGCTGCTCGCGCACCAGCCGGTGCAGGTGGCCGACGCGGCCTCGCGCGGTGTCGACCTGCAGCTGTCCGGGCACACGCACGGCGGCCAGATGTTCCCGTTCAACCTGGCCGTCACGCTGCAGCAGCCCGCTGTCGCGGGACTGTCAAAAGTGGATGACACATGGCTCTACGTCAGCCGTGGCGCGGGTTTCTGGGGACCGCCGGTGCGCGTGGGAGCTCCGCCGGACATCACCCTCGTCGAGCTCCGGTCCAGCTAGATCCATCACATGTTTGAGATCCGATGGGGCGTTTTTCACCGACCTGCCCTAGAGTGGACGGCCGTGCCCGCGTCCGGGATGAAGGGGGACCCTAAGGGAAATGGCCGAGAGCTTCGCCGTTGACCGGCGTGCAGAGACCGAGGCTCGTATTCGGCGTTTCCTGGATCGGGAAAAACCTCAGACCCCGTGTCTGGTCATCGATCTGCAGACCGTGCGGGAGCGTTACGAGGACATCACCACCGCGTTGCCGCTGGTCGACGTCTTCTACGCGGTGAAGTCCAACCCCGCGCCCGAAGTCGTGGAACTGCTGGCCGCGCAGGGTTCCAGCTTCGACGTGGCCTCGCCCGCGGAGATCGACCTGTGCCTCGCCCGCGGCGCGAAACCCGAGACCATCTCGTACAGCAACCCCATCAAGAAGGCCGCGGACGTCGCGTACGCCTATTCGCGGGGTGTGCGGCTCTTCGTGTCCGACAGCGAACAGGACGTGCGAACGGTCGCCGCGCACGCACCCGGTTCGTCCGTGCTGCTGCGGATTCTCGTGCACAGCAAGGGATCCACGTATCCGTTCGGCCGCAAGTTCGGTTGCGATCCCGAGATGGCGGCGGACCTCTTGCGGCTGGCGCACGAGTTGGGGCTCGATCCTTGCGGTGTCGCGTTCCACGCGGGCTCGCAACAGCTGGACGTGCACGCCTGGGACGGCGGCATCGCGGACGCAGCGGTGATCGCCGCCAAGCTGCGGGCCGACGGCATCGAGATCTCGACGGTCAACCTGGGTGGCGGGCTTCCCGCCGTGTACCAGGAGGCCACGCCGTCGTTGACCGAGTTCGCCCAGGGCATCGAGGGTTCCCTGCGGCGCCACTTCGGTGACGCACGGCCCCGCGTGATGATCGAGCCCGGCCGGGCGATCTCCGCCGAGGCGGGCATGATCCGGTCCGAGGTCGTGCTCGTGTCGCGGAAGTCCTATTCGGACGAACGCCGCTGGGTGTACATCGACATCGGCCGCTACCAGGGTCTCGCGGAGACCGAGGGCGAGGCCATCGCGTACGCGCTGCGCACCTCGCGTGACGGCGGACCGGTCGGCCCCGTCGTGCTCGCCGGCCCGACGTGCGACGCCGACGACGTGATCTACCAGCACACCAGGTACGACCTGCCGCTGGAGCTCGAGGCGGGAGACCACGTGGACATCCTCCACGCGGGTGCTTACACCGCCTCCTACTCGTCCGTGTGCTTCAACGGCTTCCCGCCGTTGGCCACGTACTGCATCTGATCGAATTTCACATAGTTTGGAGTGATTGATGTCCGAAGCGCCCTGTCAGACCGAGCCTGTCGGCTTGTTCGCGGGACAGCACGTACTTGCAGAGCTCGCGGGTGTGAGCGCCGAACTCCTCGACGACGAGCAGTTCCTGCGACACGCCCTCGGTGAGGTTCTCACGCAGGCCGACGCGACCGTGCTGGAGGTGATCTCCAAGAAGTTCGATCCGCAGGGGGTCACGGTGCTGGCGTTGTTGTCGGAGTCGCACGCGTCGATACACACCTATCCGGAAGTCGGATCGGTGTTCGTGGACGTGTTCACCTGCGGCACCCGTGCGAAACCCGAGCTGGCCGTCCAGCTGTTGTCCGACGCCTTGGGCGCTACCTCGACGAGGACGGACGTCGTCACTCGGGGCATTAAGGAGCACGTGGCGTGATTCAGGAACCACTCGGCGCAGGCCTCACCCGGCTGTGGGAGACCAACGAGGTGCTGGTCGACACCAAGACCGACTTCCAGCACCTGGTGATCGCCCGCACCGCGCAGGGCGTCTCGCTGTTCTGCGACGACGACCGGCAGAGCACCGACTTCAGCCAGCTCACGTACCACGAGGCGCTGATGGTCCCGGCGCTGCTGCTGGCCGACCGCGTCGAGCGCGTGCTGGTCATCGGCTCCAGCGAGGGCGTCGTGTGCCAGATGGCGGTCCAGCACGGTGCCACCGTGGTCGACCACATCGACATCGACTCGCAGGCCGTCAAGCTGTGCGCCGAGCACCTGCCCTACGGGTACACGCTGGACGAGCTGGCTCTCGCGGAGTCGGGTTCCGGTCCGATCCGCGTGCAGTACATCGACGGGTACGAGTACATCCGCACGACCTCCGAGCGCTACGACATCGTCCTGGTGGACCTGCCGGACGAGCGTGAGGAGGAGGCGCAGCACAACCGCCTGTACGGCGCCGAGTTCCTCGGCATGTGCAAGGCGCTGCTGCGCGAGGGCGGCGTCGTCGTGTCGCAGGCGGGCTGCCAGACGATGTGGCGGAACACCACGCTGGTCCGCATGTGGCAGCGGTTCAACGACGTGTTCGACACCGTCGCCTACTACGGCTCGGACGAGCACGAGTGGGCGTACCTGTTCGGGCGCGCCGACTCGGTCGACGACCCGACTCAGCTGATGGTGTCTCGGTTGGCTGCCGCTGGGTACCAGCCGGAGACGATCGACGACCTGGCGTTGATCGGCAACAGCATTCCGCCCTACCGGGTGCGGAACGCGCAGGCGTAAACGCCAAAAACGGCCGAGGGGCAGCCCCCACTCATCCCGGGGGGCGGCCCCTCGGCCAGTCTATCGACAAATGCGCTGGTCAGCGAGCCGTTCGGCGATCTGTGGACAACTGCCGCCGTGTGGACAACTCGCGATCATGAAGCGAGCCAGCGCTTCAGCAAGTCACCCGGTGCGGCCCAAGTCCGTCAGGCCAGCGAGCGCTTCAGGAAGTCGACCTGGAGCAGCAGCAGGTTCTCGGCCACCTGCTCCTGCGGCGTCATGTGCGTGACCCCGGAGAGCGGCAGCACGGTGTGCGGCCGCCCAGCCGCCAGCAGGGCGTTGGACAACCGCAGCGTGTGCGCGGCCACCACGTTGTCGTCAGCCAGTCCGTGGATGATCATCAAAGGCCGGGACAGCTTGTCCGCGTCGGCGAGCAGCGAGTTGCCGTCGTACACCTCGGGCCGCTCGTCCGGGTGGCCGAGGTACCGCTCGGTGTAGTGGGTGTCGTACAGCCGCCAGTCCGTCACCGGCGCCCCGGCGATGCCCGCGTGGAACACGTCCGGACGCCGCAGCACGGCCAGCGCCGACAGGTACCCGCCGTAGGACCAGCCGCGGATCGCGACGCGGGACAGGTCGAGGTCGGGCTCGAGAGCGGCGGCCGCGTGCAGGGCGTCGACCTGGTCCTCCAGTGTCGCGCCCGCGAAGTCGAACGCGATCTCCCGCTCCCAGGCGGGGCCCCGCCCAGGCGTGCCCCGGCCGTCGGCCACGAGCACCGCGAACCCCTGGTCCGCCAGCCACTGCGACACCAGGTAGGCGTTGCGGGCGCTCAGCACGCGCTGTGCGTGCGGGCCGCCGTAGGGGTCGAGCAGCACCGGCAGCTTGGTGCCGGGCACGTGGCCGGTGGGCAGCAGCAGAGCGGCGCGCAGCCCGCGCTCGCCGAGCGTCAGCAGCCGGACCGCGGGCGTCAGCACCGGGGTCTCCGCATGCGACGCTACGACGTGGCCGGTCGACACCGTCACCCGAGCGCCGAAGTGGTCCATAGTGGACGACGAGAGGACCACGACATCCCCGCCCCGCACGGCGGAGTGCACACCGTCCGAATCGGACAGCCGTGCCACGGAGGAACCGATCGAGTAGACGTGCATCTGCGTCGAGTCGCCTGCGGACGCCGTGATCAGCACCGAGTCGTCGGCCACGTCGAGCACCGAGCGGACCTGCAGGCCGTCGCCGGACACCACGTCGTCGCCGACCTTCAGGCGGTACTCGTCGTCCTCCGTGACGATCCGCACGAGCCTGCCGTCCGGCGTCCACGCCGGGGCACCCGCCGCGACCTCGACCCACTGCGCGTCGGTCTCGGTGACGAGCTCGGCGACGGCGCCGGTGTCCGGCGAAAGAGCGAGTATCCGCACGGTCTTCTGGTCGCGTGACTGCACGGTCAGCAGCGGGTCGCCGCCGCCGGACCAGTGCACCGAGTTCAGGTAGTCGAACTCGAGCGGAACCGGCACGGCTGAGCCGTCCAACGACAGCACGGACAGCGACACCGAGGCGTTGGGTGTGCCCGCCGCCGGGTAGGCGATCTCGGTGGCCGGGGTCGCCGGGTTGGCCGGATCGGCGATGTACCAGCGCTGCACGGGGCTGTTGTCGACGCGGGCGGCGAGCACGCGCGTGCCGTCCGGCGACCACCAGTAGCCGCGGTAGCGCGACATCTCCTCGGCGGCGACGAACTCGGCGACGCCCCAGGTCACGTCGTCGGCGTCGGGCGAGGCCAGCGCGACGTCCGAACCCGAGGTCAGGTCCGCGACGCGCAGCACGCCGCCGGACACGTACGCGACTCGCGCGCCGGTCGGGTCGACCCGCGGGTCGATCACGCCGCCGGACGTCGGCAGCTCGCGCGCCGAGCCGGACTCCAGATCGGCGACGAAGAGCCTGCCGGACAACGCGAACGACGCGACCCGCGCGGCCTTGTCCGTCGCGTAGGCGACGATGCCCGCCGCCTGCTCGCGGCTGCGCTCTCTGCGTGCGCGCTCCTCCGGCGGCAGGTTCTCCTCGCCGGAGGTCAGCAGCACCGCCGGGTCGACGAGCAGCCGCTCGGCGCCGGTGGTGGTGTCCAGTTCCCACAGACCGTTCGCCCGGCTGGTGGCCGACGCGATCCGCAGGAAGAGAACTCGGGAACCGTCGGGTGCGACGGTGAAGGTCCTCGGTGCGCCGAGGGTGAACCGCTGGGTGCGCGCGTGCTGGCGCGGGAAGGAGATCTCGTTGCCCACGCCGTCACGATAACCCGATCAGGCCAGCTTCCTCGGCGGCATAGGGATGAAGCCGCTTGTCCGCCGGACGTACTCCGCGTAGCCCGGCCGTCGCTGACCGATGTCCTTTTCCAGCAATGGTTTACCGGTTCCCTTCGCAAGCAGCAAGGTCATCACCAACGGGCCGACGATCGTGAGCACCGCGGGCCACGTGTGCAGCGCGAACAGGAACAGCCCCCACCACACGACGGCGTCGCCGAAGTAGTTGGGGTGCCTCGTGTAGCGCCACAGACCGGTGTCCATGACCTGACCCTTGCTCGAGGGATCGGCCTTGAACCGGGCGAGCTGCCAGTCGCCGACGGCCTCGAACGTGAAGCCCACCAACCAGAGCAGCAGCCCCAGCCAGTCGAGCACGTTCAACGGCGCGTCCAGGTGAAGCGCGACCTGAACGGGCAACGACACGATCCACATGATCACGGCTTGGATCGCGTACACCCGGTACATGCGCAGGCGCGGGTTTCCCTTGGCGCGCCGGTACATGTCGACGTAGCGCGGGTCCTCGTCCTTCTTGCGGTTGCGCGCGTGGATGTGCGCGCCGAGCCGCAGGCCCCAGATTGCGGTGAGCGCGGTGACGAGCCACTGCCGCGCCGGGTTGCCGTCCGCCAGCAGCAGCGTGGTGACGGCGATCACCGCGAAGCCGGGACCCCACAGCGAGTCGATGAGGTCGTAGCGCTTCACCCGATCCGCGTACGCGAAGAGCGCGGTCACCACTGCGAGCGCGACGAGCGCGCTGATCAGGTAGCTCATCGGGCCACCAACTCCCGGCGCGTGCGCGGCATGCCACTGCGACCGCTCTCGGTCACCCGCACCGCCAGGATCTGGTCAACGCCCATCCGGCCCTCCTCGAAGGTCAACGCACCGCCCGCGAGGTACAGCCGCCACACCCGTGCCTGGCCTTCGCCGACCAGCGCGACGACGTCGTCCCAGCGCCGCTCCAGTGTCTCCGCCCAGGCCCGCACGGTCCAGACGTAGTGCTCGCGCAACGCGTGCACGTCCCTGATCTCGAGTCCCGCCGACTCCAGGTGCGACATCGTCCGGCTGACCGGCCGCATGTGCATGTCCGGTGCCACGTACGACTCGATGAACGCGCCACCGCCGGGGTGGTTCGCCCCGCGCGACATCTGCTGGAGCAGCAGCCGGCCACCGGGCCGCAGCAACCGGTGCAACGTCGAGGCGTACGTCGGGTAGTTCTCCTCCCCCACGTGCTCGCCCATCTCGATGGTCGAGATCGCGTCGAACCCGTCGCCGGCGATCTCGCGGTAGTCCTGCAGCCGCACCTCGACCTGCCCCTGCAGCCCTTCGCGCTCGATGCGCTGGGCGATGTGCTCGCGCTGCTGCGCGGAGATCGTCACCCCGGTCGCGCGCACCCCGTAGTACTTCGCCGCGTGGATGATCATCGAGCCCCACCCGCACCCGACGTCGAGCAAGCGCTTGCCGGACCGCAGGTCGAGTTTGCGGCACACGAGGTCGAGCTTGTTCCGCTGCGCCTGTTCGAGCGACTCGTCCTCGTCGGTGAAGTACGCGCACGAGTACGCCATGCTCGGGTCGAGCACGAGCTGGTAGAACGCGTTGCTCAGGTCGTAGTGGTGCGAGATCGCGTCCCGGTCCCGCTCACGCGTGTGCAGCCGCCCACCCAGCCGCGCCTCCTCGGCGGGTGGGGCCGGGTTGGGCCCGATGACGCCGAGCCGCCACGCGAGCTTGACCACCTCACCCAGCTTCGGCCGGTTGGTCGTCCCGCCCCGCACCAGCGCCCAAATCCGCCGGAGCCCCTCGGTGAGGTCTCCCTCGACGTCGAGTTCCCCGCTCACGTACGCACGCGCGAGCCCCAGCTCCCCCGGCCGCCACACGAGCCTGCGCAGCGCGTCCCGTGATCGGATGACCACAACGGGCCCGTCCTGCGGCCCGGCGCTGCTGCCGTCCCACGCGCGAAATCCGATCGGGAGCGGTGCGCCGAGCACGCGTTCCGCCAGCGCGGCGAGCTGACCTGCGACGATCACCCTGTACCTCCTGCGACTCAGGTGCCTGCCCGACGTTCGAGTCAGCATCGCGTTCGGTTTGTTTCTGAACCGAGACGCAACCCCGCCCGTAAGGCCTCGATAGAGCGAACGGACGGACAAGGAGGACATGAGTGTGATCCGACGTAACCGCATCGCCATCGGGCTGGCCGCAGGACTGGCAGTCGTGCTTGGTCTGGGTGTGTGGAGCGCCACCAGCAACGGCGCGAACCCGAATCCGGTGGCACAGACGGAAACCGACCTGGGCGTCCTGGGTGACTACGGAGACGTGGGTCAGCCCCCGGTGCTGCAGGAGCCCGCACAGGCTCCGGCAACCGAGACGCCGGCGGCTCCGCCGCAGACTCAGCAACCGCAGACCCAGGCGCCCGTGCAGCAAGCACCCGCAAGTGGCGTCAAGATCGTCGGCAAGGCCGTCGAGAAGATGGGCAACGTCGTCCAGGACGGCGACGGCCGCACGCTGTACCGATTCGAGAAGGACACCCCGAAGCCTGAGACGAAGTCCAACTGCAACGGCGGATGCGCCGTGACCTGGCCCCCGATGCTGTCCGACACGGTCCCCCAGATCGAAGGCGTGGACCCCGCGATCGTCAAGCTGATCACGCGAGCGGACGGCAAGAAGCAGGTCGCCATCGGCGACTGGCCGGTCTACTTCTACTCGAAGGACGAGAAGCCCGGCCAGTGGAAGGGCCAGGGCGTCGGCAACACGTGGTTCGTGATCCAGCCTGACGGCAAGCGCAACCTCGAGTGCCTCCCCGCCGGCACGGTGGTTCCCCCGGCCGCCTAGATCTCAGCGTCCACATGAGAGCAACACCCCCGTAGAACGGGGAACCCCGGCCCTGGGGAAGGGGCCGGGGTTCCCGCACATCCGCCGTTCGCTCAACGGTGTATGCCATGAAGGGAGCTTTCCCAGCGGTGTCAGCGCTGGGAAAGCTCCCTTCATGGCGTTCAGACCGGCTCGTATCAAGAGAATCGAGCGCCCGCCGCACTCCCAACCCCCGCACTGCCAACCGGGCGCGGCCCCCGAGCACAAACCGGCGGCCGAACGATCAGACCAAACTTTCCCCGGAGGGCAGGGGTGGGAGGTCCCAGCGGATCAGGCGAAGCCTTGCCCACGCGGAAAGGCCCTCGTCAAGGCGGCTTTTCCGCCTGGACGAGGGCCTTTCCGCGGCTACTACAGCGTGCTGTACAGCGGGTGCTTCGCGGACAGCACCTCAACGCGCCCCCGAAGCTCCTCGAGGTTCGCACCAGGAATGAGAGCCAGCGCGATCACGTCAGCGACCTCGGTGAAGTCCTCGGTCCCGAACCCGCGAGTGGCGAGAGCGGGCGTGCCGATCCGCAGACCGGACGTCACCATCGGCGGACGCGGGTCGTTCGGCACCGCGTTGCGGTTGACGGTGATCCCGATCTGGTGCAGCACGTCCTCGGCCTGCTTGCCGTCGAGCTCGGAGTTGACCAGGTCGACGAGCACCAGGTGCACGTCGGTGCCGCCGGTGAGCACCTTGACCCCGGCGCCGGCGACGTCGGCCTGCGACAGCCGGTCGGCGAGGATCCGGGCGCCGTCGAGCGTGCGCTGCTGGCGGTCGGCGAACTCGGGCGAGGCGGCGTGCTTGAACGCCACCGCCTTGGCCGCGATCACGTGCTCCAGCGGCCCACCCTGCTGACCGGGGAACACCGCCGAGTTGATCTTCTTGGCGATGTCGGCCTCGTTGGAGAGGATCACGCCACCGCGAGGTCCGCCCAGCGTCTTGTGCGTGGTCGTGGTCGTGACGTGCGCGTGCGGCACCGGTGACGGGTGCAGCCCGGCCGCGACGAGACCGGCGAAGTGCGCCATGTCCACCATCAGGTACGCGTCGACAGCGTCGGCGATCCGGCGGAACTCGGCGAAGTCCAGCTGCCGCGGGTAGGCGGACCAGCCGGCGACGATCAGCTTCGGCCGGTGCTCCAGCGCGAGCTTCTCGACCTCCGCCATGTCGACCAGGCCGTCGGAGTCCGCGACGTGGTACGGCACGACGTTGTAGAGCTTGCCGGAGAAGTTGATCCGCATGCCGTGCGTCAGGTGCCCGCCGTGCGCCAGGTCGAGCCCGAGGATCGTGTCGCCCGGCGTCAGCAGGGCGAACATCGCGGCGGCGTTGGCCTGCGCACCCGAGTGCGGCTGCACGTTGGCGAACCCGGCGCCGAAGAGCTCCTTGATCCGGGCGATGGCGAGCCGCTCGACCACGTCGACGTGCTCGCAGCCGCCGTAGTACCGGCGACCGGGGTAACCCTCGGCGTACTTGTTGGTCAGCACCGAGCCCTGCGCCTGCAGCACCGAGACCGGCGTGAAGTTCTCCGACGCGATCATCTCGAGGGTGCCCTGCTGACGCGCCAGCTCGGCGGCAACGGCCTCGGCCACCTCGGGATCGAACTCCGCGAGAGAGGCGTTGAACTGCGAGGACATGACTTCTCCCTATTACTTCGCGCGCTTGTAGAAGGGCAGTGCGACGACCTCGACGGGCTGCTGCTTGCCACGGACGTCGACGAACAACTGGGTGCCGGGCTCGGCGTGCGCCTTGGTCACGTACGCCATGGCGACCGAGTACCCGAGGGTCGGCGACAGCGCGCCGCTGGTGATCTCGCCGACGACCTCGTCACCGGCGAGCACCGAGTAGCCGTGCCGCGGGGCGCGGCGCTCGGGCGTCTTGAGGCCGACGAGGACGGAGTCCACACCGGACTCGGCGACCTTCGCGAGCGCGTCGCGGCCGACGAAGTCTCCCGGCTTGTCGAGCTTGACGACGCGGCCGAGGTTCGCGTTGAACGGGGTCAGGGCCGCGGTCAGCTCGTTGCCGTACAACGGCATCCCGGCCTCGAGGCGCAGCGTGTCGCGGCAGCCGAGTCCGGCGGGGCGCAGGTCGTGCGGCTGGCCCGCCTCGAGCAGGGCCTGCCACAGCGCGGGCGCGTTCGCGGGCGACACGAACAGCTCGAAGCCGTCCTCACCGGTGTAGCCGGTGCGGGCGAGCAGCACGTCGACGCCGGCGACCTGAGTCGGGTAGGACGCGTAGTACTTCACCGTCGCGAGGTCGGTGTCGGTGAGCCCGGCGACGATCTCCGTCGACTTCGGGCCCTGCACGGCGAGCAGCGCGTACTCGGTGGACTTGTCGGTGACGACCGTCTCGAACCGAGCAGCCCGCTCGACGAGCGCCTCGTGCACGACGGCCGCGTTGGACGCGTTCGCGACGACCAGGTACTCCTCGTCGCCGAGGCGGTAGACGATCAGGTCGTCCAGCACACCGCCGTCCGCCTGGGTGATCATCGTGTACCTGGCCTTGCCGACGGCCAGCGCGGAGATGTGGCCGACCAGCGCGTAGTCGAGCGCGGCGCCCGCCTCGGGACCGGTCAGGACGATCTCACCCATGTGCGTCAGGTCGAACAGACCGGCCGTCTTGCGCACCGCGTGGTGCTCGGCGAGCTCGCTGTCGTAGCGCAGCGGCATCCGCCAGCCCGCGAAGTCCGTGAACATCGCGCCGAGAGCCTCGTGTTCGGCGTTCAAAGGCGTCAGCCTGGACTCATTTGGCTGGCTGTCCATCAGCTCGTTCCTCCCTGGTGCGGGCGTGCCGAAGAGCCGGGCTCGGCCGGCGGGCACTGAGAAAGGATGACACGGTCCATCGGAGACTCCTCGTCGGAAGCCTCCCCCTCTGTCATGAGCCTGAGAGCTTCGCCGCTGCAGAGCGGCTTGCACCGTGGGCGAGGCTTGCGCCTGCTTTCCAGAGTTGCCTTCGTCGTGCGGTAGCTGTGCCTGAGAGATTCCGGGGAGGACTTGCTCCTTCGGCGCCCACCCGTGGTGGGACTCTCCCGCGCGACATCGACGGCCGTGTTCAGTTGATACCGCCAGACGCTAGCAGGTTCACAGCGGCAATCCAGCCTGCATCTTCTCGTGGACCTTGCGCTCCGCGTAGAACGACAGGAACGGGATCATGCCCGCGACGAGCACCAGCCCGGTGCCCTTCATGCTCCAGCGGGCCTTGATCGCGAGGTCGATCGACACCACCAGGTACACGGCGTAGAGGAAGCCGTGACCGGGGCCGATGATCCGCATCATGGTCGGCGCGTCGCCGACGTACTTCAGGACGAGCGCGACACAGAGCAGCAGCAAGGCCACACCGACCACGTAGGCCAGCACCTTGAACCGCTTGAGCTCCTTCTCCATCGACCCGCCCTCACGCTCGCTCATCGTTCGTCCCGCGCGTTGAGCTCGGCGAGCATGCGGTTGTAGGCCGCCAGCTCGTCGTCCGGCTCGTCGTCGTGGACGACGGGGCGCGCGGGTTTGACGACGTCAACCGTAGTCATCGGAACCGGAGGCGCTTCAACCGGCTTGGCCTTGCGCTCGCGGTCGAGCTTGCGGATGCGCCACACCATGAAAGCCGGGAACAGGCCGAAGAGGGGCCACTGCAGCACGTATCCCAGGTTCTGGAACGTGCCGCTCGCGGACTCGAACCGCGTCCACTGCCAGTACGCGAGCCCGCAGCACGCGACGAGGGACACCAGGCACACCAGCCCGATGAGCAGTCGCATGGGGGTGAAGAGGCCGCGCACGGCCCAAGATTACAGCGAGGGTCGTAGCGGGCTCCCAATCGGGAGCCCCGCCAACGGGGTCCGGGGCAGAGCCCCGGCTGGGGGTGTGGGGGCTCGGCCCCCACAAGACTCGCCGGAACAACCCCGGCGAGCGCGTTCCGCGAGCAGAGTCCACGCAGTTGTGGAGCCCTGCCGACCGCGTGGATCACGCACTCCCCGCGAGCGCACTCACCACTGGTGAAAATCAGGCCTCCCGATCCGGGAGGCCAACCGCACTACCTACGCAACGCCGTCCCGGCGCTGACGCTGGAGCCGTGCAACGCACCAGGCTGCGGCGGAACCGCGGCGAAGGTGCTGGAGAACCGTCATGGGTCCGAGCCGGCGGCCGAGATCAGCGGGCGTCAGGCCCGCCGCGCGGTAGTCGAGTGCGCGCTGGTCCAGCGGGCTGATGCCCGCGTCCCACCACTGCTCGGCTTCCGCGACGTCCCCGACCAGCTGCCAGTAGCTCGCCGCGGCGGCGAGCAGGGCCTCCGGTGCCTCCGGGGCACGCTTCCTCATCGCGGCGATGTAGGCCGGGTCGGCCGAATCCACCTTGACCAAGCCACGCGACGACCCGCCCCTGCCGCCCCGCTGGACGGGGATGCCAGGCGCCGAGGGGGGAGCCTCAGCGAGCCACGCGTTCTTGATCCGGTTCACCTCCTGCATCTCAGCGTCAGCAGACCGTTCAGCTGCCCACTGCTGCAACAGCTCGTGGACCCCGGAGTCCTCGACCATAGATGCCTCCTCGTCGGTCGGGGATCGGCCATTGCGACGCACCGTATTTCAGGGGTCCGACAACCGCTAGACCTTGATTCGCCAAAGCCCCAGTTACCTGTGCGTTATAGCCCTCATTCCACCCGTTAGGCTCAACGCCGGAGGCTGAATGTCACCGGCTGTAGCGACCCGCCGAGAGTCACGCGGGACGTCCTACGCGAAGAGACTCCTGATGAAGGTGATGATCGACTCCGCGCCCTGACGCAACCAGCTGAGCACCTGCTGGACCGCCGAGGCGGACTGCTCGGGCTGGGTGATCAGGAGGAACAGCACCAGCGCAACCGACGCCAGCACTAGCACCTTCTTGAGGTTCACAGGTCCCTCTCCGTCCGTTTAGCTCACTCGTGGGCGGCTGACCGCCCGGTTCACCCGCCATGGTCCCTCATTCACCCGCATGATGAACAACAACCACGCCCGGATGGCCCTAGGATCAGCCGATTCGGCACGAGTACACGCTACCGAACATCACCCGTTTGGCCGCTCAAGGACTCCCTGTACTGCGCCGATGTCCTGTGTGCGAGGCAAGCACCGCCGCTCCCGCGCCCCCAGACCCCCACCAGGTGGGCTCACCCGTACGCCAAACCACGGCAACACGCTGCGTTACCGCGTGCTGCCCTTATTTATATGTGGCCTCATGTTCACACAATGACACCTGTACGACGCAGTTCCGCAATTTCGGCGGGCGCCACACCCATGTCCTCAAGTACTTCGTTCGTGTGCATTCCGACGTTCACCGGAGGGAGTGGAACCGCGGTCGGGGTTCGCTCGAACCGGGGTGCCGGGGCGGGCTGAACGCGACCGTCGACCTCCACGAAAGTGGCACGCGCGACGTTGTGCGGGTGCCGGGTCGCCTCGGCGGGGTCGAGCACCGGGGCCAGGCACGCGTCCGTGCCCTCCGCGAGCTCCGCCCACTCGTCCCGCGTGCGGGTCTTCACCGCCGCCGCGATCCGCGAGCGCACCTCCGGCCAGTTCGCCGGGTCGTGCCGCGAGGGAGCGTCCTCGATGCCGAGCACCCGGACGAGCTCCGCGTAGAACTTCTCCTCCAGCGCGCCGATGCTGACGTACCTGCCGTCAGCCGCCTCGTAGACGTCGTACCAGGGCGTGCCGCCGTCGAACATGTTCGCGCCGCGCGGCCCCGACCACATGCCCGCCGCACGCAGCCCGTGCAGGAACGTCGTGAGCAGCGCCGAGCCGTCGGTCATCGCGGCGTCGACGACCTGTCCCCTACCGGACCGCTCCCGCTCGTACAACGCGGCCAGCACACCCGTCGCGAGCAGCAGCCCGCCACCGCCGAAGTCGCCGAGGATGTTCAGCGGCACCGTGGGCGGCGCGTCGGCCCGTCCGATGGGTTCCAGCGCACCGGACACGGCGATGTAGTTGATGTCGTGGCCGGCGCTGTTCGCCAGCGGGCCGTCCTGGCCCCAGCCGGTCATCCGCCCGTAGATGAGGCGCGGGTTGCGGGCGAGTGCCTGGGCGGGCCCCAGGCCGAGGCGCTCGGTCACGCCCGGCCGGAAGCCCTCGATGAGCACGTCCGACTGTTCTACTAGAGATAGAACGAGCGCGAGCCCCTCGGGCCTGCGGATGTCGATGCCGACGGAGCGCCGGTTGCGGCCGAGGAAGTCGCCCGGCACCGGGTGCACCGAGCCTGGCCGGTCGACCCGGACGACGTCCGCGCCGAGGTCGGCCAGCACCATGCAGCCGAACGGCGCGGGCGCGAGGCCGGCCAGCTCGACGACCTTCAGCCCTTCGAGCGGCCCCATCTAGAGCGACCTCGCGATGATTTCCTTCATGATCTCGTTCGTACCACCGTAGATGCGCTGCACGCGGGCATCGGCCCAGGCGCGGGCGATCGGGTACTCGGTCATGTACCCGTAGCCGCCGAACAGCTGGACGCAGTCGTCCACGACCCGGCACAACCGGTCCGTCGACCACCACTTGGCCATCGCCGCGGTGGGCACGTCCAGCTCGCCGAGCAGGTGCTTCTCGACGCAGTCGTCGACGAACGCCCTGGTCACGGCCGCCTCGGTCGCGCACTCGGCGAGCTTGAACCTGGTGTTCTGGAACTTGAACAGCTCGCGGCCGAACGCCGTGCGGTCCTTCGTGTACTCGGTCGTCACCTCGACGGCGCGCTCCAGCCCCGCGACGGAGGCGACGGCGATGAGCAGGCGTTCCTGCGGCAGCTGCTGCATGAGCTGCACGAACCCGAGGCCCTCCTGGCCGCCGAGCAGGTTGGCCGCGGGCACCCGGACGTCGTCGAAGAACAGCTCGGCGGTGTCCTGGCCCTTCAGCCCGACCTTGTCCAGCACCCGGCCGCGCCGGATCTCGCCCTCGACGACCAGCAACGAGATCCCCTGCGCGCCCTCGGCGGGGTCGGTCTTGGCGACCACGATGACCAGGTCGGCCTGGCCGCCGTTGGTGATGAACGTCTTCGAGCCGTTGATGACGTAGTCGTCGCCGTCCCTGAGCGCCTTCGTCCGGATGCCCTGCAGGTCGGAGCCCGCACCGGGCTCGGACATCGCGATGGCGCCGACGTACTCACCGGACGCCAGCTTCGGCAGCCACCGCTGCTTCTGCTCCTCGGTCCCGTAAGACAAGAGGTAGTGGGCGACGATCCCGCTGTGGACGCTGTTGCCCCACGAGCTGTCGCCGACGCGGGCCTGCTCCTCGATGAGCACGGCCTCGTGCGCGAACGTCCCACCCCCGCCGCCGTACTCCTCGGGGACGCTCAGGCACAGCAGGCCGACGTCGCCCGCCCGCCGCCACAGGTCGCGGTCCACCTGCTTCTGCTGCGCGAAGCGCTCCTGGTGCGGCGCGACCTCCTTCTCCAGGAACGTCCGGGCCAGCCCGCGGAGCTGGTCGAGATCTTCGTCCATCCACGGCGATCGACGGTCTGCCATGTCACCACGAAACCACCGCGAGGTGGTCCCCGCCATGACCGCCGCGCTTCCCGACCGGCGAAAAAGTGAGCGAAAAAATCAGCCGGGGTCGGTCAGGCTCGTCGGCATGCTGATCAGACGGGTCCTGCCGGACGGCTGGGATCGCGGCGTGCTCGCCGGAGCAGGACTGGCTGGCGCTGTACTCGATGTGGACTTCCAGGTGAGCTGAACGGTCACCCTCGACGGTCATGGTGGGCCCGCCGGACTGTGCCTACGGTGGACCCATGAGCGAAGCCTTGATCTTCGACGCGGTGCGCACGCCGCGTGGCAGGGGAAAACGCGGTTCGCTGCACAGCGTGAAGCCCGTGGCGCTCGCCGCGGGTGTGCTGCGCGCGATCGCGGACCGCAACTCGTTGGACACCTCGGCCGTCGACGACGTCGTGCTCGGCGTCGTGTCGCCGGTCGGTGAGCAGGGCTCGGACATCGCGCGGACCGCGCTGCTGGCCGCGGGCTGGGACCAGCGGCCGGCGGGCGTGCAGCTCAACCGGTTCTGCGCGTCCGGCCTCGAGGCGGTGAACCTGGCGGCGGCGAAGGTCGCGTCCGGCTTCGAGGACCTGGTCGTGGCGGGTGGCGTCGAGTCGATGTCGCGTGTGGCGATGGGGTCGGACGGCGGCGCGTGGGCGATGGACCCCGAGACGGCGCTGGGCCTGTCGTTCGTGCCGCAGGGCGTGAGCGCGGACCTGATCGCGACGCTCGAGGGCTACTCGCGCGAGGACGTCGACGCGTGGGCGGTGCGGTCGCACCAGCGCGCGACGCTGGCGCGGGACAAGGGCTACTTCGACCGCTCGGTCGTGCCGGTGGTCGACCAGAACGGCACCGCGGTGCTGGAGTTCGACGAGGCCATCCGGCCGGAGACCACGCTGGACGGTCTCGGCAAGCTCAAGCCGAGCTTCCTGATGACCGGCGAGGTCGGCTTCGACACCGTGGCGATCGACCGCTACCCCACCGTCGAGCGCATCTCGCACGTGCACACGCCGGGCAACTCGTCGCAGATCGTCGACGGCGCCGCCGCGATGCTGATCGGCACCGCCCGCGCGGGCGGTGAGCTGGGCCTCACGCCGCGCGCCCGGATCGTGTCGCTCGCGGTCGTCGGCACCGAGCCGACGATCATGCTGACCGGTCCGGCGCCCGCCGCGCGCAAGGCGCTGGACAAGGCCGGTCTGTCCATCGAGGACATCGACCTGGTCGAGATCAACGAGGCGTTCTCGTCCGTGGTGCTGAAGTTCCTGCGGGACATGGACCTCCCTGAGGAGAAGGTCAACGTGAACGGCGGCGCGATCGCGCTCGGCCACCCGCTGGGCGCCACCGGCTGCATGATCCTGTCGACGCTGCTCGACGAGCTGGAGCGCCAGGACCTGCGCCGCGGCCTCGCCACGTTGTGCGTCGGCGGCGGCATGGGCATCGCCACGATCATCGAGAGGGTCTGAGCAGTGTCGATTCCTGAGGGCACGTTCCACTACGAGAAGGACGCCGACGGCATCGTCACCCTGACGATGGACATGGCCGGCTCGGCGAACGTGATGAACGCCGACTACGTGGCCGCGATGGGCGAGGCCGTCTCCCGCCTGGAGCAGGACCAGCTGACCGGCGTGATCATCACGTCCGCGAAGAAGACGTTCTTCGCCGGTGGCGACCTGAAGACGTTGATCCAGATCACCCCGGACAACGCGGTCGAGGCGCTGGAGAGCGTCGAGGAGATCAAGGCCCAGCTGCGTCGCCTGGAGAAGCTCGGCAAGCCCGTCGTCGCCGCGATCAACGGCGCCGCGCTCGGCGGTGGCCTGGAGATCGCGCTGGCCTGCCACCACCGGGTGGTGCTGGACGACGACACGATCAAGCTCGGCCTGCCCGAGGTGACGCTGGGACTGCTGCCCGGCAGCGGTGGCGTGACGCGTCTGGTGCGCATGCTCGGCATCCAGGCGGCCCTTCCGCTGCTGACCCAGGGCACGCAGCTGCGTCCCCAGCGCGCGCTGCAGGCGAAGATCGTGGACGCGCTGGCGTCGTCCCGCGAGGACCTGATCGCACAGGCCCGCGCGTGGATCGCGATCAACCCCGGCCCCGTGCAGCCGTGGGACGTGCCGGGGCACCACGTGCCGGACTTCAAGGTCGGCGAGTCGGAGCTCTACCCGTTCCTCGCCGCCGCACCCGCGTTCCTGCACAAGAAGACGCGCGGCGTGTTCCCCGCACCGGAGAAGATCCTCGCCGCGGCCGTCGAGGGCGCGCACGTCGACTTCGACACCGCGTTGAAGATCGAGGGCCGCTACTTCGTCGAGCTGGCCGCGGGCCAGGTCTCGAAGAACATGATCACCGCGTTCTGGTTCCAGCTCAACGAGATCAACGCGCGCGGCTCGTCGTCGCGCAACAAGGTGACCAAGCTGGGTGTGCTCGGCGCGGGCATGATGGGCGCCGGTATCGCCGAGGTGAGCGCCAAGGCGGGCATCTCCGTGGTGCTGAAGGACGTCTCGCTCGAGGCGGCTTCGCGCGGCGCGCGGGACCTGCCGGGCATCACGCCCACCGACTCGGACACCGACCTCGCGGGCTGCGACCTGATCATCGAGGCGGTGTTCGAGAACCGCGAGCTGAAGAACAAGGTGCTGCCCGCGGCCGAGTCCGCCGCCCTGCCGGACGCCGTGATCGCGTCGAACACCTCGACGTTGCCGATCACCGGCCTGGCTTCGGCGGTGTCCGACCCGGAGAAGTTCATCGGGCTGCACTTCTTCTCGCCGGTGCCGAAGATGCAGCTGGTGGAGATCATCCGCGGCGAGAAGACGTCCGAGGAGACGCTGACCCGCGCGCTGGACTACGTGCGCCAGATCGGCAAGACGCCGATCGTCGTCAACGACAGCCGCGGTTTCTACACCTCGCGCACGTTCGGCACGTACGTCACCGAGGCGATCACCATGCTCGCCGAGGGCGTGCACCCGGCGCTGATCGAGAACGTCGCCCGCAAGGCCGGCATGGCCGTCGGCCCGCTGGCGGTGTCCGACGAGGTGACGCTGACGCTGCAGCTGAAGATCCGCGAGCAGACGCTGGCGGACGACCCGTCATCGGCCGGGCTGGCCGAGCACCCCGCTTTCGGTGTGCTGCAACAGCTCGTGGACCTGGGACGCACCGGGAAGTCCGGTGGTGCCGGGTTCTACGAGTACCCGGCCGATGGCAAGAAGTTCCTGTGGCCCGAGCTCGTCACCCGGTTCACCCGCGACGAGGCCGGAGTGTCCGAACAGGACGTTCACGACCGGTTGCTGTTCATCCAGTCGCTGGAGACCGTGCGGTGCCTGGACGAGAACGTGCTGACCTCGGTCGGTGACGCCAACATCGGCAGCATCTTCGGGTTCGGGTTCGCGCCGTGGAGCGGCGGGACGCTGCAGTTCGTCAACTCCACCGGGCTGGCCGCGTTCGTCGAGCGGGCCGACTACCTGGCCGACACCTACGGGGAGCGGTTCCGGCCGTCCTCCTCGCTGCGCGACCGCGCGGCGCGGGGCGAGCAGTACTGAGCGAACGCCACGAGAGAGGCCTGCCGAACGGGAGGCCTCTCTCGTGGTACCAATCTCGGATGGGCAGAGGCGCGTGGGTGCTGGCGACCACCATTGCCGTGGTGGCGGCGGTAGCCGCGCCCGCGGTGCTGAAGGTCCTGGGTGTCAACGACTGGCGCTGGCTCCTGCTCGGTGCTGTCGGTGGGGCGCTGGTCGGCATCCCGTTGAAGGTCTACGAGGACAAGATCAAGCGGGTGTTCCAGCGCCGCGAGGACTCTGTGCTCTCGCTCAGCCGGGCTGCGTTGGCCGGCGGCAAGTGCCGGGTGCGCGACATCGCCGACCCGACGCTGCTCGGGGTGCACCGTTCTCTTGAGTCGACGCAGCCGCCGTACGTGCGCCGTGACGTGTTCGACGAGGTCGTGGACAACCTGCGACCTGGGAGCTTCGTGCTCCTGGTCGGTGACTCGACAGCCGGCAAGACGCGCACCGCCTTCGAGGCGATCGCGGCCGCGCTGCCTCGTTCGCGCCTCGTCGCGCCGGAGACTCGCGACGTGCTGGACGCCGCGGTCGACGCCGTGGCCGCTGCGAAGGAGAGCGTGCTCTGGCTCGACGACCTCGAGCGGTTCCTGGGATCGGGCGGGCTGACCGTTGCCGCCATCGCACGCGTCAGGTCCGGCGTGATCGTGGCGACGCTCCGCCGCGAGGAACTGCACCGGCTCACCGAGGGGGACGACTCCCAGCTCGGCGACGACGTGCGGCGGGTACTCGACCAAGCCCACTCGATCGCACTGGAGCGGAGGTTCACGGCCGAGGAAGTCGGGCGAGCCGAGGCTCTCCGGTCGAACCCGCAGATCAGCGATGCTCTCGAGCACTCCGGTGAGTACGGCCTCGCGGAGTACCTCGCGGCTGGTCCTGTGCTGCTCGCCCATTGGGAGAACGCCAAGGCACCCAGGGCCAAGCCCCGTGGGGCCGCACTGGTGACCGCGGCGATCGACTGCCGCCGCGCGGGGTTTCTCGCGCCCATCCCCAGGGCGCTGCTGACCGAGGTGCACGAGCAGTACCTGAGCCAGCGGGACCGGCCGGAGTCCGTGGACGAGGCGTGGGAGTGGGTGACAACGCCTCCTCGCAGGGCCACCTCCGCTCTGCTGGAGCCCAGTAGTGACGGCCACGTGAAGGTCTTCGACTACCTGGTTGATCACGTGCAGCGCGCCAGTGCAGCTGGTGATCACGTGCCCAGCGACGTCGTGCTCGCGGCGATCAACCATGCAGATGCTCCAACGTCGCACGACATCGGCCACATCGCCATGCCCGGCGGACGGTACTCACTCGCACACACTGCCTTCACCAATGCCGTGCACCTCTTCGGTCAGGAGCACGAACCTGACCGCGACAGACTGCTCGTCAGCCAACACGAGCTCGCGCTGGTCCTGTCCGAGCAAGGCGAGTTCGCCGCCGCCGCCGACGAGTTCCGAGCAGTGCTCGCCTCCTTCGTCAGCCACTTCGGATCCGAGCACACCTATACGCTCACGTGCCGCAACAACCTGGCAAATACGCTGTACCAACAGGACGATCTGGCTGCCGCCGCAGCAGAACACCGCGCCATACTCGAGGCCAGGCTCCGCAACGGCTCGGAAGAGCACGACATTCTCATCAGCCGCAACAACCTGGCCATCGTGCTCAACGCGCAGGGAGACGTGACAGCCGCCGTTGCCGAGTACCGCGCCGTCCTCGAAGCCAAGCTCCGCAGCCTCGGCCCAGAGGATCCGAGCACGCTGGTCAGCCGCCACAACCTCGCAACAGCGTTGGCCGATCAAGGCGACCTCACCACCGCCATCGCCGAACACCGCGCCGTTATCGCGATACAAGTACGAACCCTCGGCCCGGAACACCCGGACACCCTGCTCAGCCGCAACAATCTCGCTGCCGCGTTGGCCGATCAAGGCGACCTCACCACCGCCATCGCCGAGTACCGCACCACCCTCGCGATCCAAACCCGGACCCTCGGCCCCGACCACCCAGGTACCGTCCGCAGCCGTAGGAATCTCCAGGCAGCTGAAGCGGAACTCCGCACGCGCGGTGAGGTGGATCAGTCACGTCCACCGCGGTAAGCGCCGGGTGAGGAGCCCGTCCAGCGTTTGAACGCGCGGTGGAAAGCGCTCGCCTCGGAGAACCCGAGCCGCAACGCGAGCTCCTCCACCGACTCACCACCGCGCACCAGCGAAGCGACGGCCTGGTCGCGCAGCAACTGCTCGCGCACCTCGCGGAACGACGTGCCCTCGGCGGTCAGCCGGCGCCGCAGCGTCGGCGCGGAGACACCCAGCCGCGCGGCGACCTCCTCCAGGCCGGACACGCCGGCACCCAGCAACCGGCGCACGTGCCCGGACGTGTCGGCGCCGTGGTCGCGGCGGGACAGCAGCTCGGCGGGCGAGTTGCGCAGGAAGCGGCGCAGTGCGGCCTCGTCCTGCACGACCGGCATGTGCAGGAACCGCGGGTCGAACGAGATGCACGTCGACGGTGCCGAGAACTCCATGGGGCAGCCGAAGATCAGGTGGTACTCGGCGCGGTGCGACGGCGCGGGGTACGCGAACGAGGCGGACAGCAGCGGGATCCGGCGGCCGACCAGCCACGACGAGAAGCGGTGCCACAGCACCAGCAGCGACTCGGTCAGGAAGTGGTCCGGATCGGACACGCCCTCCATGTCCAGCGTGAACCGGCCGTCCACCAAGGACATCGACGGTGCGAGGTCGAAGAGCGAGTAGAACGCGAGTCCCCGTCGCAAGGCCGACTCCAGGTCCGGGCAGTGCACCGCCAGCAGGCACATCGTCGGGAACGTGCCGCGCTTCGACGGACGCGGGCCGAAGCCCATGAACTCGTCGTCGAGCGTCTCCCACAGCGCCTGGATCAACGACGTGAACTGGGCGGGCGTCACGCGGGCGCGATCGTCGGCCAGCAGGGCCGGGCTGATTCCCGCGGCGGCCAGAACGGGCGAAGGCGTCGGGCACGCGCGCAACGCGGCGCGCACGTAGTGGATCGCCACGGTTCTGGTGTGCACGACCAACACTAACGTCGCTGACGGTGGCGCGGCACGGGGAGAGTCCGGCCGCACCACCGTCCACGAACGGCCCACGCGGTGAGCCTGCTCCTCAGCGATGGGGCTTCCGCACGCCCACCGCAAAGGGACGATGTTGTGTCCGCAATCACGGTAGGAGGTCTAGACCACAAGCGTCAATAGGACGAAGAGGGTATATGAGGACCAGACCAATCAAGGCTTGTCGAGCGGGGCGACGCCGAAGCCCGCCGAGAAGCGCTGGCACCAGATCACCACGCTCTTCACCGACGCCAGATCGGCGCTCGCCGGGATCTCGTAGACCTGGTCGCCGCGGTTGCCCTTCAGCTTGCCCAGCGACGTGAACCCGCTGCCGAACGCCGCCTCCGCCGAGTCCGACGGCTTGTCCGACAGGTACACGTGGAGGTCCGGGCCGTCACTCGTGTCGAGACCGGCGAACTGCACCGAGTGACGTCCGTCCGCCAGCCTCACGAGCGACGCCGTGCCGGTGGTCGCGTGCTCCAGCGAGCGGAACATCCCCGACGCGACGGCAACCGGGCCCTCCGGCGCCATGGCCATCGCCGACGCGGACGGAGACGACGCGGAGGACGTCGGAGACGACGTGGACGTCGGGACGAGCAGCGCGTCGGACGCGGTGCGGTTGGTGACGAGCCGCCACGGCTGGAACAGGTACAGCCCCACCGCGAGCACCACCACGACACCGGCGATCAGGAATCGACGTTTGGTCATGCTGAAAATACTGCTCCAGATGCGGCCTGGATCTTCTTACGAAGTTGTTAGGGTCCGTCCGTGGAACGAGTCGGGCAGGCGGTTCTCGGCGTGCTGATGATCGGCTGCGCCTTGTTCGGACCGTTCCCGAAGCCGGTACCGCTGCTCTTCGCGATCGCGGCGGTCGGCACGGCCAACGCGGCGTTCCCGATCATGCGCGTGTTCGGTTCCGCGTTGCTCGGCGGCGTGGCCGCGGCGAGCATCGCGCTGAGCTCGGTCCCGTTCGTCACGTGCTCCGTCGAGAAGTACACGGACGTGTTCACCTGCACGGGTGATGCTCCGGTGTGGCATCTGACGGGAACAGTGCTCGTCGCAGGCCTTTCCGGGGCCAGCCTGGTACTGGCCCGGATAACGAATCAGTGACAGCGATCACTCAACCGGTGGGCACCAGCAGCCGATAACGCATCCAGGTGAGCGATGTCCGGCTTTCGGGCTACCGGTATGGTCCCTGGGAGCGTGATCTCACCCCTTTCCGGCCAGGACCAGTGAGGAGGATCGCTGTGCGCGCACTTTGGGCCGCGTCCGGCTCCGCCGTACTCGGTTCAGCGCTGCTGGGAGTACTGGTTGGAGTGGTGATGGGCGGCCCGGACGAAGATCCGCTGAGCCGAACACCCGCGTCCAGCTGGGTCAGCAGCACTCCGAGAACGAGCACCCCGACGTCGTCCAGCGTCCCGTCGAGCAGCTCGACCTCGTCGAGCACGCCGACGTCCGCCCGGACGACCAAGGCGACGCAGACCCAGACGTCCGCTCCGCCGACTCCGCCGCCAGCCGCGACGAAGCCGCCCGAGCCGACCACGACCACGACGCCGTCCGGCTGGCCGTGCAGCCCGCTCAACCCGCTGCCGCCGCCCACGTGCAAGGACCTCAACAGGCGTTAACAGGCACGTAGCTCGGCGACAACAGGCCGGGACGACGCTGAACGCATGAACACCACCTGGCGCCTGCGCGTGGAACTCGCTGACAGCCCCGGCGCGCTCGCCCGCGTGACGATCCGGCTGGCCGATCAGGACTGCAACGTGCTCGCGCTGTCCGTGATCGCCGTGCCGGGCGGCGTGCTGGACGAGATCGTCGTGCAGACCGCACCCGGTGTGCTGCCCGCCGACCTGGTCAGCGCAGTGCGCAGCGAGGGCGGCCGGTGCGTCGGCATCACGCCCGCGGACCTGCGCGACCTCGTCGACACGCCGACGGCGGCGCTGCGGGCGGCGGCCACCGCGGTGCGCGACCCGGCCGCGACGACCGAGGCGCTGCGGGCGGTGCTGGCCGCGGACTCGGTGGTGGTGCTGCCGGCCAGCGATGCGCCGGAGGCGCGGCAATCCGACACTGATCACGGGACAGGGCACCACGTGCGGCTCACCGGACGGGACGGCACGGTCGTCGAGGCGCGCCGCGGGTGGGCGCCGTTCACCCAGGTCGAGCTGGCGCGCGGCACCGCGTTGCTGGAGCTGCTCGGCGCGTCCGTCTCGCAGACCAGGGGCGTGCTGAGCGACGACGGCGTGGCGCTCGTGCTGCGACCAGGGCTGCCGGCGGACGAGGAAGCCGTCGCGGAACTGCACACGCGCTGCTCGATGCGGACGATGTTCAACCGCTACCACGCGGGCATGCGCGCGGTGCCGCGCCGCTGGCTGCACCGGCTGCTCAGCCCGCCGCGCGGCAGCACGATCGTGGTGCAGTGCGCGGACCGGGTGATCGGGATCGGGCAGCTCATCCGGATGTCCACTCCGGAGTGCGCCGAGGTGTCGCTGCTCGTCGAGGACGCCTGGCAGAAACGCGGCGTCGGCACGGCGCTGCTGTCCGCGCTGGCCGACGCGGCCCGCGCCGCGGGGTACGCGGAGCTCGTCGCGTGGTGCCTGCCCGCCGAGAAAGGCCTTGTGCGGACGGCCGAACGCGCGGGGCTGCCTTCGTCCGTTCGGCGGGAGGACGGGTTGTTACGCGTTACGATCCATCCGCGCTCCGCTGCCATTCGGACACCTATTGCGACGATCTCCGCCGACAATTCGCGGTGAACAGCGCGGAAACCCTCCCTGGAGATCGCTTGAGGCTAAGCTGAGCCGGATTGCGATCGTTTTCATAGGGAGTGGTGCTGGTGTCGATCCACGCGCGTCCGACACTGGAGGACGTGGCCGCCAGGGCCGGGGTGTCCCGTGCCACGGCGTCACGCGTGCTGAACTCCTCGCCGCGGGTGAGCCCCGAGGCGCTGGAGGCGGTCACCGCGGCCGTGTCGGAGCTGGGCTACCAGCCGAACCGCGCTGCCCGTGCACTCGTCACCCGCCGCACCGGCGCCGTCGCGGTCCTGTTCTCCGAGCCGGAGCCCAAGATCTTCGACGACCCGCACTTCGCCCGCCTGATCAGGGCAGGCGCGCGGGCGCTCGCGGACGTCGACGTGCAGATGGTGCTGATGCTGGTGCACTCCCCCGACGACCAGGCGCGTGCGCACCGGTTCCTCGCGGGCGGCCACGTCGACGGCGCGCTGGTGTTCGCGCCGCACCAGAACGACCAGCTCGTGTCGGTCGTGAAGAAGCTGCCGCTGCCGGTGGTCTACGCGGGTAAGCCGTGGGGCCCGCTGCGCGGCCTGCACCTCGTCGACAACGACAACGAGGGCGGCGCGGTGCTGGCGACCGAGCACCTCAAGTCGCTGGGCCGCAAGAAGATCGTGCACGTGACGGGCCCGCTGGACGAGCTGTCCGCGATCGACCGGCTCTCCGGTTTCAAGTCCGCCATGGGCATCGACGACAAGGCCTCGACCAAGCTGACCGCCAACGGCGGGTTCACCACGCAGGGCGGCCGCAAGGCGATGGCCGAGCTGCTGGGCAAGGTGCCCGACCTCGACGCGGTGTTCGTGGCGTCGGACCTCATGGCCGCCGGCGCGCTGGAAGCGTTGCACGAGGCCGGGAAGCGCGTGCCCGAGGACGTCGCGGTGGTCGGCTTCGACGACCACGTCGCGATCGCCGAGCACACCGAGCCGCCGCTCACGTCCGTGCGGCAGGACTCGGACCAGCAGGTGAAGCACATGGTCGCGCACCTGATGAAGCTGGTGCGCGAGGAGCCGGTGAAGACGAAGCGCGAGATGCTGCCGACGATCCTGGTCCGCCGCGAATCTGCGTAGAGCTCAGTTGGGCCTCAGTCCGGCTAAAAGGTCCCGATGTCCTGAGAGCGCTCTCACACGCAGGACTATCCGCGTGTGAGAGCGCTGTCCCCAGGGGTGTTAGACCTGGTAGCCGTCGGACGGCAGACCGTTGTGCCTGATGATGCGCGACAACGTGGCCGCCGACTCCTTGATCGTGCGCTGCTGCGTCTCGTAGTCGACGTGCACGATCCCGAACCGCTGGCTGTACCCGGCCGCCCACTCGAAGTTGTCGAGCAGCGACCACGCCAGGTACCCGCGCACGTCCGCGCCGTCCGCGATGGCGCGGTGCACCGCGCGCACGTGGTCGACGAGGTAGCGCGTGCGTTCCGGGTCGACGACGCGGCCCATCTCGTCGACGGTGTCGGGGAACGCGGAACCGTTCTCCGTCACGACGAGCGGCAGCCCGCCCGCGTCGCGGGACAGCCGGACCAGCAGCTCGGCGAAGGCGTCGGCGTTCTGCTCCCAGCCGAACCCGGTCAGCGCGCCGCGCGGCGGCAGCAGTTCGACCCCGCGCAGACCGGCGAAAGGTCCTTCGGTGACAACGTCGTCAGCGGCAGGTGCGACCCGTGCCGGTGCGTAGTAGTTGACCCCGAGCCAGTCCAGCGGCGCGGCGATGACGTCCAGGTCGCCGTCGCGGATCACCCGCTGCCAGTCGCCCAGCCACGCCGTGTCCTCCAGCACGTCGGCCGGGTAGCCGCGCCCGACCACCGGGTCGAGCAGGACGCGGTTCTGCAGGCCGTCGACCTTGCGCACCGCCTCCTGGTGCGCGGGCGTCGCGGCGTCCGCCCACACCTGGCTGAAGTTCAGCACCAGCGAGATCTTGTGGTCCTCCGGTGAGGACTCGCGCAGCGCCGACGCCGCCAGGCCGTGACCGAGCAGCAGGTGGTGCGCGGCCTCCAGCGCCTCCTTCGGGTTCACGACACCCGGTGCGTGGATGCCGTTGCCGTACCCGAGGAACGCCGAGCACCACGGTTCGTTCAGCGTCGTCCAGTCCGAGACCCGGTCGGCGAGTCGCGTGTGGACGTGCGTCGCGTACTCGGCGAACCGGTAGGCGGTGTCGCGGTTGCGCCAGCCACCCGCGTCCTCCAGGGCCTGCGGCAGGTCCCAGTGGTAGAGCGTGACCAGCGGCCGGATGCCGGACGCCAGCAGCGAGTCGACGAGGCGGTCGTAGAAGTCGAGGCCGCGCTCCTCCACCGCGCCCGCGCCCGTCGGCTGGACCCTCGGCCACGCCACGGAGAACCGGTACGCCGCCAAGCCCAGCGAGGACATGAGCTCGACGTCGGACGCGTAGCGGTGGTAGTGGTCGCAGGCCGGCTCGCCGGTGTCGCCGCCGAGCACCTTGCCCGGTGTCGCCGAGAAGGTGTCCCAGATGGACGGTCCGCGGCCGTCCGCTGTGGTCGCTCCCTCGATCTGGAACGACGCGGTCGCCGCTCCCCACAGGAAGTCCGGCGGGAACCTCAACAGGTCCCGCCCGACCTCCACGTCCGGGTCGGTTGTCGTCATGAACTCACCCCTCGCCTACCTCATCCCTTAAGGGCGCCCTGCATGATCCCGCCGACGATCTGGCGGGAGAGCAGGACGAACAGCCCGATGACCGGCAGCACCGCGAGCGAGGCTCCGGCCAGCATCAACGAGTAGTCGGTGTAGTAACCACTGGCCAGCGCGGACAACGCGACCTGCACGGTCGGGCTGTCGTTGGGGTCCAGCACGATCAGCGGCCAGAAGAAGTCGTTCCACGCGGTCATGAACGTGAACATGCCCATGACCGCCGCTTGTGGCCGTACAGCGGGAAAAGCGACGTGCCAGAAGGTGCGCAGCACCGAGCACCCGTCGACCCGCGCCGCCTCGATCAGCTCGTGCGGGACGGTCTCCTCGCACGCCTGACGCATCCAGAAGACCGCGAACGAGCCGATCAGCGCGGGCACGATCACCGCCTGCAGCGTGCCGTACCAGTCGAGGTCCGACATCAGCATGTAGAGCGGGATGACACCCAGCTGCGTCGGCACCATGGACGTGCCGACGACGATGAGGAACAACGCGTCCCGGCCGCGGAACCGCAGGCGCGCGAACGCGAACCCCGCGAGCGAGCCGAGCACGACGTTGGACAGTGCGACCGTCGTCGACACGATCAGCGAGTTCTGCATGGCGAGCCAGAAGTCGACCGTGTCGAAGACGCGGGTGATGTTCGCCACCAGGTTGCCACCGGGCAGCAGTGGTGGCGTCGCGTCGCCGAGGACCGAGTTGTCCTTGGACGCCACGACGAACGAGAAGTACAGCGGGAACACCGACGCCGCGAGGATGGCGGTGAGCACGCCGTACAGCAGGAAGCCCGGCCGCTTGGTCACACCCATCACCCCTTCGACGCGATGCGGCGCGCCAGCCGGAAGTTGACGAGTGCGACGACCAGCACCAGCAGGAAGAGCATCCAGGCGATGGCGGCCGAGTAGCCGGCGTCGAACAACCGGAAACCCTTCTCGTACAGGTACATGACGAGCGTCTGGAACTGGCGGTCCGCGCCGCCGGTGCCGAGCGCCGTGCCGCCGGGGTCGAACAGCTGCGGCTCGGCGAACAGCTGGAGGCCGAAGATCGTCGACGTGACGACGGTGAACAGGATCGTCGGCCGGATCGACGGAACCGTGATGGCCCAGAACATCCGCCAGCGCGAGGCGCCGTCGAGCATCGCGGACTCGTACATGTCCTTCGGCACCGACTGCATGGCCGCCAGGTACAGCAGCGCGTTGTAGCCGGTCCACCGCCACATCACCATCGAGCTGATGGCGAGGTGCGACGCCCACGTCTCGGCGCGCCAGTCGACCGGGTCGATCCCGACGAGGCCGAGCACGTAGTTCACCATGCCGAAGTCGCGGCCGTAGAGCTGCGCGAACACCAGCGCCACCGCGGCGACCGAGATGATGTTGGGCAGCAGCACGCCCGCGCGCCAGAACGCCTTGGCGCGCAGCCCGCGGTCGAGCATGGCGGCGAGCCCGAGTGCGGCCAGCAGCTGCGGCACGGTCGACAGCACGAACAGGCTGAGCGTGTTGAACAGCGCGTTCCAGAAGTGGCTGTCGGACAACAGCTGCGTGTAGTTGGCCAGTCCGACGAACCCCTGGTCGCCGTCGATCAGCTCCCAGTCGTGCAGCGACACCCACGCGGTGAACAGCAGCGGGTAGAGCCCGAACACACCGAAGATCAGGAAGAACGGCGCAATGATCAGGTACGGGGTGTACTTGCCGTCCCATCGCCCGAGCGCGTCACGCCACGTGCGCTTCGGCGGTTCCGGAGGCACCACCGAGGCGGCCGGGACGGCCGCCTCGGTGTGGTTGCGCAGCACCGTCACTTGACGGCGTCCTGCGCTTCCTTCAGGGCCTGCGCGTACGCCTCAGCGGCAGGCTGCTTCCCCTGTTCGACGCGTTGCAGCGCGTTGTTGAAGACCGGGGTGACCTTCGAGTCCTTGCTGCCGCGGTAGGTCGGCTTGAGGCTGTCCGCGGAGCTGCCGAAGATCTGGCCGACGGGCGCCTTGTTGAAGTACTCGTTGATCGTGGCCGTGACCTCGGTGTCCTTGTACACCGACGGCTGGCTCGGCAGGTTGCCGGTCTCCTTGAAGATCCTCTTCTGCGCGTCGGGCGAGGTCAGGAACTTCGCCAGCTCGTACGCCTCCTTGGCGTGCTCGCCCTGCTTGGGAACGGCCAGGAACGAGCCACCCCAGTTGCCGCCACCGCCGGGCGCGGTCGTCACGTCCCACTTGCCAGCCGCACTGTCACCGGCACCCGCCTTGATGAGCGCGAGCGACCAGGCCGGGCAGGTGGTCGTGGCGAAGGAACCCTGCTTCAGCGCGACGTTCCAGTCCTGGCTGAACGGCTCGAGCGCGTTCGTCTGCTTCTTCGTGCCGAGCGACGCAGCCTGGTCGAACGCCTGCTTGACCTTGTCGTTCTTCTCGACGATGAACGAGTCGTCCGACTTGGCGAAGTAGCCCTCCTCGGTCTGGTCGAGGATGGCCTTGTAGACGTTGCGCGACGTGTCGACGAACTTCACGTCCGGCGTCTTCGCCGTGAACGTGTCCGCGACCTTCGCGTAGTCCGCCCACGTCGGCCACAGCTTGGCGACCTCGGCGCGGTCGGTCGGCAGCCCGGCGAGCTCGAACAGGTCGCGCCGGTAGCAGAGACCGAGGCTGCCCATGTCCGTGCCGAGGCCGAGGACGAAGTCACCGTTGTCCGTGGTGCCCTGGTTCCACTTCCAGTCGGCCCACTGGCTCTTCAGGTCCTTGGCGCCGAAGTCGGCCAGGTTGGCGAACTTGTCCTTCGAGGCGCGGAACTGCGCGACCGCGCCTTCCTCGATCGCGACGATGTCCGCGGCACCGCGTCCACCGGCCAGCTGCGTGGCCAGCTGCGTGTGGTGCTGCTCCATCTTCACCTTGCGCTGCTCGACCTCGATGTTCGGGTGAGCCGCCTGGTAGTCCTTGATCAGGTTGTCGTACCCGAAGTCGGAGAACAGTCCGATCGACAGCTTGATCTTGCCGTCGCTCGTGGCACTGCTTCCACCGCCGCATCCTGCCGCGGCGAGTACCACAACCAGGGTCGCAGCGACGCTGCAGACCAGCCTTCTGCTCATCCGTCCTCCTCGACGACACGCCCGATGAGAGCGCTCTCACACTCAACGCACAGTCGTGAAGTGTCAAGCGATCGACATCGATCCGTAACTTAGTCAGCGACCTCGTTGCGGCGCACAGTAACGAACGGTTTCCGCAACGTAGCAAAAAGAGGGGTGGCCCGGCCCTCGCTCGGGCCACCCCTCACACACATAGAGGGCATCTCGGTACGAAAGTGACGCGCCCTCGGAGAAAAAGTCGGGGCCCGCTCTCCCCCCGAAGGAGAGCGGGCCCCTGGTGCACCGGGCTCCCTCTTAGGCCTCAGCCATCCCGGCGACGACTGACGTTCGAGCTGCCCTGCGGGCCGGCATCGCGGCCGCCAGGATCGCGGCGATCACGGCCGCCACCAGCATCGCGCCGATGGTTCCGTAGGGAACGGCGAAGGTGAGCGTGAAGTCCTTCGTCGACATGGCGGTCGTGATGACCCACCCGAAGCCGACCCCGAGCACCAGCCCGATCGCGGCACCGAAGAGCGCCATGAGGATCGACTCCACGACCAGCATCTGGCGCAGCTGGCCCCTGGTGAGGCCGAGTGCCCGCAGCAGCGCCGACTCGCGGGTCCGCTCCAGCACCGAGAGCGTCAGCGTGTTCGCGATGCCGAAGAGGGCGATGATCACGGCCAGTCCGACGAGCGCCCAGATGAACGCCAGCACCTTGTCGATCTGGTTGTTGAGCTCGGCCTTGGTCTCCGCGGCGGTGTTGAGGGTCGCGACCGACGAGGTGGCGACGACCTTCTCCAGCGCGGCGCGGCCGGCCGCGGCGTCGACGCCCGGCTTGAGCTTGACCATGACGTCCTCGTAGCCGGTGATCGGCTCCTTGGCGGCCTGCTTGGCGGTGTTGAGCGTGATGATGCCCTCGCCGAAGTCCTGGCCTTTGATGAGCGCGGCCACGGTCAGCTGCTTGCCCTGGACCGTGAGCTTGTCACCGAGCTTCCAGCCCGCCTTCTCCGCGGACTTCTGCTCCAGCGCGATCTGGTCGTCCTTGAGGCCGGTCACGGAACCGGACACGACCTCGGGCCGCACCAGGTCTCCCAGCGCGTCCGGGGACTCACCGAAGAGGTACAGGAACTTCCCGTCCGCCGTCTCCACCGGCACGCTGACCTGCGGTGCGGCCTTCGCCACCTCGGGCACCGCGGCCAGCCTCGCGGCGAACTCCTCGGTGAGCGGCGAGGTGTAGACCGCCGAGCTGACCGTGAAGTCGGCGGGGAAGCGCTTGTCCACCTGGGCGTTCGCGGTCTCGCGGCCGCTGTTGCCGACGACGGTGACCATGCTGACGATCGTCACACCGATCATCAGCGCTGCGGTCGTCGCGGCGGTGCGCTTGGGGTTGCGGCCCGCGTTGGCGGATGCCAGCTTGGCGGGCACGCCGCTCAGCGCCTTGCCGAACAGGCGGTTGACCGGGCCGACCAGCACCGGCCCGAGCAGCAGCACGGCGAGCAGCACGACCATCGTGCCAGCGCCGGTGACGAGCATCGCCGCTTCCTGCTCGAGCGTCGTGCCGAAGTAGGTGACGCTGCCACCGATCAGCGCGACGACGATCGCGAGGACGATGCGCAGCTTGCCTGTGCGGGCGACCTCGTCGTGGCTGTCGGGCTGCGACCGCAGTGCCGCGATCGGCGCGACCGACGTGGCGCGGCGGGCGGGGAACAGCGCGGCGAGCACCGTGACGACAACGCCGACGCCGAACCCGGCGAGCACCGTCGTGAGCGTCATCGGCAGGCGGATCGCGATGTCACCGCCGTCTTCCATCGCGCCGATGGCCCACTGCAGGCCCGCCGACACACCCAGTCCGCCGAGCAGGCCGAGCACCGACGCGACGAGGCCCATGAAGAGCGCTTCCGCGAGCACGCTGCGGAAGACCTGACCGCGGGCGGCGCCGACGCAGCGGAGCAGCGCGAGCTCCCTCGTGCGCTGGGCGACCAGGATCGTGAACGTGTTGTGGATGACCATCGCGGCCACGACCAGCGAGATGAGCGCGAACGCGAGCAGAAACATCTTGATCTGCCCCGCCGAGTCCGCGACCTGCGAGAGGGTCTTCGCGGTGAGCTCCTCGCCGGTGATCACGTCGTACGTGGTGCCGAGCGAGGCCTTGATGTTGTCCACCAGCTGCTGCTGGCTCACGCCGGGTGCGGCGACCGCCGCGACCTCCCAGATCGACAGCTCCGGCACGACGGCGCGCATGCCGTCCGGGCTCACGATGACGCTGTCGCGGCCGCTGATGGACGCGCTGCTGACGCCCTGCTGGTAGGTGCCGACGACGGTGAACTCGTGCTCACCGGCCTGCTTGTCCAGCAGCTTGATCTTGCTGCCGACCTGGAGCTTCGCGGTCTGCGCGGTCTTGACGTCGATCGCGGCCTCGGTCGCGGACTGCGGGAAGCGGCCGTCCTTGATGTCGACGTCGCGCAGCTTCTCCGTGGTGGGCAGCGGGCTGATCAGCGCGTTGCGCGCCTTGCCGTCGGCACCGATGAGCGCCGCACCGGACGTCTCCCTGCTGTCGGCACCCGCGACACCGTTGATCTTGCGGATCTTGTCGATGGTGTCCGGGGTGATCTTCTGGACGTCGTTGGCCGCCACGTTGTCGGTCTTCGGCTGCACGACCGCGTCGACGTTGCGGGCGCTCTTGGCGAAGTCCTCACGGGTCTGCGCCTCGAGCGCGTCGCCGAGCACGAGCGTGCCGGTCACGAAGGCGACGCCCAGTGCGATCGCCACCGAGGAGAGGATCAGCCGCGCGGTGCGGGCACGGAGGCCCGCGAGGATCGTGCGCAGCATCACGCCCCCAGCCGCGTGAGCGCGGAGATGACCGACTGCGCGGTGGGCTCGTGGATCTCACCGGCGAGACGACCGTCGGCCAGCAGCACCACGCGGTCGGCGTAGGAGGCGGCGACCGGGTCGTGCGTCACCATGATCACGGTCTGGCCGAGCTTGCGCACGGACATGCGCAGGAAGTCCAGCACCTCGGCGCCGGAGCGCGAGTCCAGGTTGCCGGTCGGCTCGTCCGCGAAGATCACCTCGGGCCGTGCGACGAGCGCACGGGCGCAGGCGACGCGCTGCTGCTGGCCGCCGGACAGCTCGGTCGGGCGGTGGCTGAGCCGGTCGCGCAGGCCGAGCACGTCGACGATCGTGTTGAACCACTGGCGGTCCGGCTTGCGGCCGGCCAGCTCGAGGCCCAGCAGGATGTTCTGCTCGGCGGTGAGCGTCGGCAGCAGGTTGAACGCCTGGAACACGAACCCGATCCGGTCGCGGCGGAGCTTGGTGAGGTCGCGGTCGTTCAGCCGCGTGATCTCGGTCTGTCCGATGTGGACTGCGCCGCTGTTCACGTTGTCCAGCCCGGCGAGGCAGTGCATGAGGGTCGACTTGCCGGAGCCGGACGGCCCCATGATGGCGGTGAACCTGCCCGCCTGGAAGGCCACGTTCACGCCGTCGAGCGCACGGACCGCCGTGTCGCCCTTGCCGTAGACCTTCACCAGGTTGTTGGCGGCCGCGGCCGTCCGGGTCCCGACCTCGGAAACCAGTGCAGACATTGTCAGCCCTTCTCGTCTTCGTCTTGTCGACGAGAAAGGTATGAACCGAGTGAGTACGCGGACATCAACTCCGCGGCCACTTCGGCATCAGCCCTGAGGATGACGCCGCGTACGCCTACGGTTCGAGCAGTCCCCTGTCGTACGCGATCGCCACGGCCTCGGCCCGCCTGCTCGCGCCCAGCTTGGCCATGATGCGGCTGAGGTGAACGCTCACCGTCTTCTCGCTGATGTACAGCTCCTCGCCGACCTCGCGGTTGGTGCGGCCGAGTGCGACGAGCCCCAGCACGGACCGCTCGCGCGGGGTGAACAGGTCGAGGTGCTCGCGGGGTGCGGGCGCGTCCGACTTGAGGGTGATGCGGGCGCGCTTCGCGGTCTGCTCGACGGCGGAGGCAAGCGGTTGCGCACCCAGGCGTTCCGCCACCTCACCGGCGAGTCGCAGCTGCTCAGCGGCCTCGTCGCGACGATCGGTGCCGAGCAGCGCCTCGGCGAACCGCCAGCGGCACAGCGCCTGCTCGTAGACGAACCCGAAGCCGAACGCGTCGACCGCCGCTAGCCACAGCTCCGGGTCGCCGCCGCCGGTGAGCCTGCTCTCCTCGGCGATCGCGCGCGCCAGCCAGGCCCGTCCCTCCGGGCCGAGCGCGCCCAGCCGCGGCACACCGCGTTCGGCGGTGATCCGCGCGTGCTGGGTGACCGCGCGGCCGGCCTCGACCGCCGCGCGTTCCGCCTCGGTGTCCCGCTTGCGCCGGGCCTTGGCGGCGAGCTCCGCGTACCCGGCGGCGCCGAACGCGCCGATCCTGATGCCCGCGAGGATCCACTCGCCACCGGCCCTGCGGGCCCACTCGAGCGCGTCCTCGACGCGTTCGACCGCGAGCTCCGGCCGTCCGCGCCAGATCGCCAGCTCGGCGCCCGTGCCACCGGTGATCAGGGCGATCTGGATGTCGCGGTGCCAGTCGTTGCGCAGCTGCGTGGTCATCCGCTCGGCCTGGGCCAGCTCTCCCCTGCTCACCGCGAGGTGCGTGCCCGCGGCGGCGAGCCTGGCCTGGACCGTGCTCGACACCGGCGTGCCGGGCGGGGTCGCGGCCCACGCCGCGTACTCCCAGTCGCCCGCGTAGTAGTGCACGAGCACCTGGAGCACCCTGATCTCGAAGCCGAACGTGCTCCACTCGAGTCCGTAGTCGCGGGCCCGGTCGCCCGCCTCCTTGTAGACCTTGGACGCCTCGTCGAGCACGCCCTGCTCGTAGTAGTCCAGCCCCAGGTAGTACATGGCGCGCAGCTCGGTGCTGACCGCCTCGACCTCACGCGCGCACTCGACGGCCTCACGGAAGTGCTGCCGCGCCTGTTCGACCTGGCCGAGCCGGCCCTCGGCGATGCCCAGCGACGCCAGCGCGTCGGCCACCGCGCCGTTCGCCCCCACCGCGCGTGCGTCCGCGACGGCCTGCTCGGCGTAGTCGCGCGCCTCGTCGTTGCGGCACTGGTAGCGCATGGCCGAGCTGAGCCCGCTCAGCACCCGCGAGCGCGTCGCGCTGGCCGGCCGGTCACGCATGATCTTCCACGCCTGCTCGATCGCCGTGTAGTGCTCGTCCTCGGTGCCGTCGACGGTGGACAACGCCTGCGCGAGCCGCTTGAGCACCTCGGCGGCTTCCTCCGGCTGGTTCTCCGGGTCGATGAGCTTCGTGGCGCTGCGCGCGAACGCGATGGCGCGCTCGGGCTGTCCCGCCGTGCCCGCGACCCACGAGGCGCGCCGCAGCAGCGTCATCTCGTCCACATCGGACGGACGCTGGCCGGCCGCGTCCCACAGCTTCAGCGCCTGTTCCAGGTAGCGCAACGACTCCGCGGGTGCGCCGGCGCGTTCCGCCTCGCGCGCGGCCTTGATCGACGCGTCGAGCGCCAGCGGCAGGTTGTGGCTCTCCAGCCCGTGGTGGGCGAGCGCCGCGGCGGCTCCGCGTTCGTCGGGGCTCTCCGCGAGGTGCTTGGCGTACGCGCCGTGCAACCGGACCCGTTCGCCCGGCAGGAGGTCGCCGTACACGGCTTCCCGCAGCAGTGCGTGGCGGAACGAGAAGACCTCGTTGTCGTCGACGACGAACACGTGGTGCTGCACGGCCTCGCGCAGCGCGGTGTCGAGCGTGATCTCGTCGAGGTTGGCGACCGTCCTGAGCCGGTCGTGCCGCACCCGGCGCCCGCGCACGGACGCGACCCGCACGACGTGCTGAGCCTCGGGGCTGAGCCGCTCGATCCGGCTGAGCAGCACGTCGGCGAGCGCCGACGGCAGGCTGTCCGGCTTGCAGGTGGCGGCGGCGATCAGTTCCTCGGCGAAGAAGGCGTTGCCCTCGGAGCGTTCCGCGATCTGCCGCACGACCTCGGTCGGCAGGTCGTCGCTGAGCATCTCCACGAAGGACTTCGAGTCGGCCGCGTTGAACGGCGGCAGGTCGAGCCGGTCGACGGCGGGCAGCCGGACCAGCTCGGACAGCAGCGGCCGCAGCGGATGGCTGCGGTGCAGATCGTCGCTGCGGTACGTGCCGACGACGAGCATCCGCTGGTTCTTCAAGCGGGACAACAGGAAGGAGAACAGGTAGCGGGTCGAGGCGTCCGCCCAGTGCAGGTCCTCGACGATCAGCAGCAGCGTCTGGTGCTGCGACAGCTCGGACAGCAGCCCGTGCACCGCGTCGAACAGCTGGAGCTGGCCGACGTCCTGCTCGGGCCTGCGGCCGGGGTTGAGCGCGGGCGACACCGCGCCCTCGCTGCGGTCGCGCATCTCGGGCAGCTGCAGGCTCGGCATCAGCATCGCGAGCGCCGGCCGTTGCGTGAGGTCGGCGGTCGTCTGGCTGAGTGCCTCGGCGAACGGGAGGTAAGGCAGCCCCGTCTCACCGACGTCGAGACAACGCCCGGTCAGCACCAATGCATCCGTGCCGTTGGCGAGCTCCTCCATGATGCGCGTCTTGCCGACGCCCGCGTCACCGGCGAGCAGCACGGCCCCCGCCGTGCCCTTGCTCGCGAGCTCGAGGGCGGCACGCAGTCGCTTGAGTTCCCGACCACGTGCCACCAGCGGGATTCCGGAACCGAGGCGCGCCACGGGAGGCATGTTTCCACACCTCAGGCGGCGTTGCGGCCCTCATGGCGCGGCTCGGGAATGCGATGGGTCACTCGGTACCACCAGCTCGGCTGACGGTTCGAACGGCGGTAGTCGCGGACAGCGTGCTCGCGGCGGTAGTCGATCTCCGCTTTGATCGCTTCCGGGGTCCACTCGGTCATGTCGTGCTCCTCAGGTCGTTTTCCGCTGACCATGAGGTTCCTGCTGAGGGTGGACCCCTTGCATCCGACGATCACGCAGTCCGAGCCCGTCGGATCCCTTACCCCACCGCCGACACGGCGCGAGCACGCGCCAGCCGACCCCTTACCTCGTCCGCCTCGGGTGCGTTGAGCTCGGTGAACAGGGCCAACGCCCGCTGCCAGTGCGCGACCGCCCCGGCGGCACCGAGCCGGTCGAACACCATCGCGAGCCGGTCGTGCGCCAGTGCCTGGTGGTAGGGCGACACGGCGTCGCAGGCCACAGCGAGCGCGGTCCGCGCACTGGCCATCGCCTCGTCGTACTCGCCGGTCTCCAGCAGGGCGGTGGCCAGGTCGACGAGACAGGCCGACTCACCGCACTGCTCCTCGACCTCGTGGTACATCCGCAACGCGACCCGCAGCCACGGCTTGGCGTCGCCGTAGCGGGCCGTCGCCAGGTAGAGGCGGCCGAGGTGGTGGTGGGCGTTGGCCTCGGCCCACTTGGACCCGGCCGCGCGGCTCACCTCCATGGCCTCGCGGTAGTGCGCCTCCGCCTCCTGGCTGCGACCGAGGTCCTGCAGCGTGTTCGCGACCGTCGTGAGCGCGCGGGCCTGCTGGTGAACGTCCCCTTTGGACCGGGCGACCTCGAGCGCTTCCCGGTGCGAGGACAGGGCTTCCTCGAACCGCTCGAGCTGCAGCAGCGCGACGCCGAGGTTGAACAGCATCACGAACCGCGCGTCCGCGTCGTCGAGCATGGTGGCGGCCTGGAGCGCGGACTCCGTGCTGCGCAACCAGGTTTCACGTTCGGTGCGCAGCCAGAAGAAGCGGGACAGGGTGTACGGCAGCTGCCAGGCGTGCACCAGCCAGTCGGACGCGAAGGCGAGCTCGGCGGCGGCGATCAGGTTCGCGCGCTCGGCGTCGAACCAGGCCATCGCGTCCGCCGCGCCGGACAGCGTCGGGACGTGGCGGGGGCGGTACTTGGGCTCGATGAGAACGCTGCCGCGGTTGATCGGCAGCAGCTCGTCCGCGATGTCCGCGCAGTGCAGGTAGTAGTCGAGCATGCGGCCGGTCGCCGACGTCCGCTCCGGCTCGGGCAGCTCGTCGGCGAGCGTCTTGGTGTAGACGCGGATCAGGTCGTGCGCGACGTAGCGGCCCGGTTCGCCGACGGTCAGCAGGTTCGCCGCCGTCAACGCGTCCAGCGCGCGTTGCGCCTCGACCAGGCCGACCTCGCCCATGGCGGCCACCACGTGCGGTGTGAGCGCGGAGCCGGGGTGCAGGCCGAGCACGGCCAGCAGACGCGCTGGCGTGGGCGCCAGGGCCCGGCGCGAGGCATCCAGGGCCGCGCGCACCGTGCCCTCGCCGTCCTCCAGTCCGAGCGCGGCGAGACGGCCGTGCTCGTCCTGCAGTTCCGCGACGAGCTCGGACACCCGCAGCTTCGGTGACACGGCCAGGCGAGCGGCGGCGATGCGCAGCGCCAGGGGCAGGCCGTCGCACAACGCGGCCAGCGACCGCAGCGCGGGCATGTCCAGCTCGCTGTGCGAGCGGCCCGCGATGCGGCCCAGCACCTCGACGGCGGCATCGCGGTCGAGCATGTCCAGCTCGACCAGGCGCGCCTCGACCTGGGCGACGAGCCCGACGAGCCTGCGGCGCGACGTGACGACCACGCACGACGGCGCACCCGGCAGCAGCGGCAGCAGGTCAGCCGAGCCGCGGACGTTGTCCAGCATCACGAGCATCCGGCGGTCGGCCAGCATGGTGCGCAGCAACGCCGACCGCTCGTCCACCGACACCGGCAGGTCCGTCGCGGGCACGCCGACGCCGCGCAGGAACCCGTTCAGCACCTCGCCGATCTCCAGCGGCTCGCGGTTCGGGTCGTAGCCGTGCAGGTCCGCGTACAGCTGGCCGTCCGGGAACTCCTCGCGCACCCGGTGCGCCCAGTGCGAGGCGAGCGCGGTCTTGCCGACACCGGCGGGGCCGGTCACCACGAGCACGAGGCCGGGGTTCTCCGCGAGGAGCACACCCATGTGCGCGAGCTCGGCGTCGCGGCCGATCAACGTGCCGGGCGCGCGCGGCAGCTGCGCGGGAACGGTCGGTGGCGGTGCCGTCTCCACGGGCGGTGGTGGCGGCGCGACGCGCAGCACCGGGCGTTCCGGCTCGGGGCTCTCCCCCGCGAGCACGGCCTGGTGCACGCGGCGCAGTTCGGGACCGGGCTCGACGCCCAGCTCGTCGATCAGCACGCGACGCGCCTCGCGGTACGCGGCCAGCGCCTCGGCCTGACGGCCCGCCTGGCACAGCGCGCGCATCAGCAGCCCGTGCCCGCGCTCGCGCAACGGGTGCTCGGCGACCACCGCGCTGAGCTGGCCGACCAGCTCACCGCCCTGGCCGATCGCGAGCCCGAGCTCGGCGCGTTCCTCGACGATCGCGAGCTTGCGCTCCACGAGCCGCCCGCGTTCGACGTCCGCGAAGAAACCACCGAGACCACCGAGCGGCTCGGCGCGCCACAGCGCCAGCGCCTCGTCCAGCTCGACCGCGGCCGCGTCCAGCTCACCGGCCGCGCGCAGCTTGTGGGCCGCGGTCACCTTCTGCTCGAACAGGTCGAGGTCCAGCGCACCCGGCTCGACCCGCAGCAGGTAGCCGTCGCCGACCGAGGTCAGCAGCTCCGCGGGCGCGCGCCGGGCGCGACTCGGCTCCAGTGCGCGTCTCAGCCCGGCGACGTAGGTCTGGACCAGGTTGACCGCGCTGCTGGGCACGGCATCGCCCCAGACCGCCTCGATGATCTGGCCGCGACTGACCGGGGTGTTGCGCGCCAGCAGCAGCACGGCGAGCACCGCGCGCTGTTTGGCCGCCCCGAGGTCAACCTCGTGACCAGCTCGAATCACCCGGAGAAGGCCGAGAACCTCGAACCGCAGGGGTTCCTCGACGTGCGTCACCGACCTGTCCTTCGCCGCAGGGCCGCGATGGAGCTCGTGATCACTTCAGTCCGGCTCCAGTCGTGCTGTAGAACGCATTCTTACGCTAAGCGTGTCCAACCAACCACAGACGGCGAGATCGACAGCCAAGCTGAGATCAAGCAGTCCAAGGAGGTTGGGCCAGACGGCGGATCTTCCGCTCGTCTCCATGATCGACGTGGGTCGGCCGGCGTGCAAGGGGCATCCAGCCCGCGGCGGCGGAACGCCGGCCGGCTCACGTCCCCTAAGTCGAAGGCCCCGCCCATCCCACCGGGCGGGGCCTTCGCTGTGTTTGGCGGCAGTTGGGCAACCGTCGATCAGACGCGTTCGAGCGGGCGAGCCTCCTCGACAGCAGCGGCCCGGCGGCGCTTGCGCACCCACAGGGCGACCCCGGCTACGGCGAGCGCGCCGAAGAGCACCCAGCTGACCTTGCCCAGCGTCGCCTCGATGTACTTCGCCGAAGCCCCGGCCGCGGCACCGATCCCGATGTGCAACCCGGACCAGGCGACGGCACCGGCGGCTGCCGCGGGCAGGAACCGGTGGAACTCCAGCCCCGAAGCGCCGGCGCTGGCCGGCGTGAGAGTCCGGACGACCGGCAGGAACCGCGCGAAGAACACCGCGATCGGTCCGCGCCTCCGCAGCAGCTCCCCCGCCCGGTCCCAGTGCTGGACGCCGATCTTGCGGATGAGCCTGGTCTCCCGCAGCCGGTCGCCGTACTTCCGCCCGATCGTGTACCCGATGCAGTCACCGGCGATCGCGCACACCGACACCACGAGCCACAGCACGAGGAAGCGGGGCACGGACACCGCGGTCGTCGCCGCGATCAGCAGCCCCGACTCTCCCGGCGCGATGAACCCCAGCCCGAGCGTGCACTCCGCGAGCACCAGCAGACCGGTGGCCGCGACGACCGCCGGTTGCGGCAACGCCGCCAGGCCTTGGAGCGCGTCCGTCAGCAACGCCATGAGAAATCCCCCTTCGGTGAACGGCGTTAGTTCACCAAAGGGGGATTTCGGTGCACATCAGACTCCGGGCCGGAGTGATATCAGACCCAGGTCGTACTAGCGGGCGACGAAATCACCCGACTTGGCTGCCGAAAGGAAACTGGTCCATCCCGGTGTGCCGAAGTCCAACCGTCCTCCGAACGCGTTCTTCGAGTCGCGCACGGCCGCTCCGGCCGTGATCATCGCGATCTCGACGCAGTCTGGTCCGGCTGCGGACGAACGCGTGCTCTTGCGCCAGTTCAGGCTTTCCACTGCTGTTCACTCCCGGTCCTACGCGAGAGCGCGAGCGATATCCGTGATCAGGACGGACGAATCCTCGGGACTCAACGCAGTCGTCACGAGACGCTCGAACATCTCTGCGTACCTTTGGACGTCAGTTGGCTGCTCCAAATAGACGCCGCTTCTAGTGCTTTCGATGTATACCACGTCCGGATCGAGCTTCTCGGGAAAGGCCAGGATCACGAACGGGCCATCCATCCCAGCGTGACCGCCCGCACTGAAAGGGACGATCTGAAGGGTGACGTTCACGAGAGAACCGACTTCGAGGAGTCGCTTCATCTGCGAGCGCATCACCGATCGGCCGCCGACGAGCCTGCGCAGGGCGGCTTCGTCGATCACGACGTGCAGGCGCAACGGGTCTTCCTCGTACAGCAGCGCCTGCCGCGCGGTGCGCAGCGCGACGCGCCGGTCGATCTCGGCCTTCGTCGCCGAGGGCAGCACCTCGGAGATCAACGACCTGGTGTACGCCTCGCACTGGAGCAGGCCGGGGATCATGAGTCCCTGGTAGGTGCGCATGGCCTCGGCGTCGGCCTCGTAGCCGACGTAGCGGCCGGGCACGATGTCACCGAACTCGTCCCACCACGCCTTGCGGCGCGCCTCCCTGGCCAGCTGGACCAGCTCTTCGAGCGTTTCGTCATCAGCGCTGTAGGCGGTGAGCATGTCCCGCACGTCGCGCGGGCTCACCCCCACCCGTCCGGTCTCGATCCGGCTGATCTTGGAAGCCGAGCACTCGAGCCGCTCTCCGACCTCCTCGATCGTCAGCGAAGCCTCCTCCCGCAGCCTGCGCAGCTCGGAAACGAGCCTGCGCTTGCGCAGGGTGGGACTGCTTCCCCGTGCCATGAACGCACCTTCCGCGAAGAGCCAGCACAGCCACGGGACAGTTTCGACGCAAAAGACCGGCGAGGCAAAGCGACGTCATCCATTCGTGTAGTGCAACTTGCAGATCAAGCGTCGCGGGCAGCACGCTGCCCTTGGCAAACCCTGCGAGGAGGCGACACCCGATGGAGAGCGGCGAGCATTCCGGAGCCGTCACAGTCTTCCGTCAGCTGGACCGGTCGTTGCACGACCACCTCGCCACACTCGAAAGCCTCGCCCGACGCGGTGACGACCAGACCGCCGTCGTGCTCGCCCGCAACGAGCTCCCCCGCGTCGTCGCCGTCGTGCGCGCGCTGCTCGACGAGCATCACCCGGACGAGCACGGCCGCTGCCCCACGTGCCGGCGCGGCTGGTGGAGCCGCCGCATGCCCGCGCCGTGCCGCGCGTACCTCAGCGCCCAGCTGTGCCTGACGCTCGCCGAGCAGGAGCCGTCGCACGGCAAGCACCTGCGCCGCGTCGGTTAACCAGGCGTAACCGCGAGTACCAAGATCACCCCGGTTGGCTGACATTAGTGCAATCGGGCCGGTGTGACCGTCATCATGGTGACGGCGACGCGGCCAGATTCCCGCCGACACGGAGGTGCACACCCGTGCCGACACACGAGCACCGCGCCGCGGCCGAGCCGAAGCTCGCGGCCGTCCGGCAGCGTTCCCCGCTGCGCTTAGGACGCTTGTAGCCCACTTCTCATGACCTCACGCCCCGTACTCGCGGGGCCATGTCGTGCGCCCAGCAGAAGGAAGATCAACATGAACAACCCGCACCCGAACAGGTCCCACGCAGGCGAGCACACCACGGCCGGACCTCCGCCGAGAGTCGTGACGCTGCTGCGCCACGACCTGCCGGCCTCGTTCGTGATCTTCCTGATCTCCATCCCGATCTCGCTCGGCATCGCGGTCGCCACGGGCGCACCGCTGATCGCCGGAATCGTCTCCGCCGTCGTCGGCGGTGTTGTCGTCGGAGCCCTCAGCGGAGCACCGCTGCAGGTGAGCGGACCGGCGACCGGCCTGGTCGTGATCACCGCCGGCCTCGTCGCCCAGTACGGCTGGCCCGCGACGGCCGCCATCACCCTCGCCGCCGGACTGCTGCAGATCGCGCTGGGCCTCACCGGCATCGGCAAGCTCGCGCTCTCGCTCTCCCCCGCCGTCGTGCACGGCATGCTGGCCGGCATCGGCATCTCGATCGCGGCGGGCCAGCTCGTCGTGGTGCTCGGCGGTTCCGCGGCCAGCTCGGTGCTGGCGAACCTGGGGCGGTTGCCCGCGGAGCTGGGCAGCACGCACATCGGCTCGCTCGTCGCGGGCACCGTCACCGTCGCCGCGATGCTGCTGTGGCCTCGGGTGCCGCGCTCGTCGCTCGTCCCGGCGCCGCTCGTCGCGGTCGGCGCGGGCACGCTGGTGACCGTCCTGCTGCCGCTCGACCTCGCGCGGGTGTCCCTGCCCGGCCACCCGCTGGACCAGATCGTGCTGCCGGAGATGCCGCGCGGCAGCGTGGCAGGCGTCGTCGCGGCCGTGGTGACCGTGGCGCTGGTGGCGAGCGTCGAGTCGCTGCTGTCCGCCGTCGCCGTCGACAAGCTGCACGACGGTCCCCGCGCGAAGCTCGACCGCGAGCTGATCGCGCAGGGCACCGGCAACGCCATCGCGGGCGCGCTCGGCGGCCTGCCCATCAGCGGCGGCATCGCACGCAGTTCCACGAACGTCGCCGCGGGTGCGCGGACGCGCAACTCCGCCGTGCTGCACGGGATCTGGATCGCGGTGTTCGTGATCGCGCTCGGCAGCGTGCTCGAGCACATCCCGCTCGCCGCGCTCGCCGGCGTGCTGCTGGTCGTCGGCGTGCGGCTCGTGTCCGTCGCCCGCATGCGAACCCTGTTGCGGCACAGGGAGTTCGTCGTCTACCTCGCGACCGTGCTCGGGGTCGTCGTCTTCGGGCTGCTGGAGGGCGTCGTCTTCGGTCTCGCGATCGCACTGCTGCGCGCGCTGGTCCGGCTGACGCACTGCTCGGTGCGCGTCGACGGCGACCGCGTGTGCGTTCGCGGCTCACTGGTGTTCCTCGGCGTCGGCAGGCTCCTGCGCGAGCTGCGGCGCATCCCCTCCGGGCGCGAGATCGTGCTGGAGCTGCACGTCGACTACCTGGACCACGCCTCGTACGAGGCGATCAACGATTGGCGCGAGGGCTACGAGCGCCTCGGCGGCCGGGTGGAGGTCGACGAGGTGCACGACACCTGGTACGACCGCGCGCACCAGGGCAAGCCGGGGCGGCGCAAGACGTTGCCCGGTCCGCTGCCGCGCTGGTTCGCCCCGTGGTCGCACTGGCAGGGCGGCGCCGTGGTGGCGTTGCCGGCGCAGCGCGGTGAGAGCGACCCGATGCTCAAGGGCATGCACGAGTTCGAGCGCCGGTCGGCGGCGCTGGTGCGCCCGTTCCTCGCCGAGCTCGCGGCGCAGGGGCAACGCCCGCAACAGCTGTTCATCACCTGCGCCGACTCCCGCGTGGTGCCGAACATGATCACCACGTCCGGTCCGGGTGACCTGTTCTGCCTGCGCAACATCGGCAACCTGGTGCCCTCGTACGGTTCGGACGACCGCTCGGTCGGCGCGGCCGTCGAGTTCGCCGTGGAGTCACTCGGCGTCACGACGATCGTCGTGTGCGGACACTCGGACTGCGGCGCGATGAAGGCGCTCGTGAAGGGCTCGGCCACGCGCGGCTCGCACCTGCACACGTGGCTGCGCAACGCCGAGCCGTCGCTGATCCGGTTCCACGAACCGTCGGCGCCCGGCTGCGCGGACCTGCCCATCACCGACCGGCTGGCCGTCGCGAACGTGGCGCAGCAGCTGGACAACCTGCTCGGCTACCCGAGCGTACGCGAGGCGATCGCGTCGGGCTCGGTGTCGCTGGTCGGGATGTACTTCGACATCTCGCAGGCCCGCGTGTACCTGGTGAACCCGGACCGCAACGCCCTCGAGCCCGTGCCCGCCCCCGCTCACTGATCGCCATGGGGGGAGCTTCACGGCGGTCTGCGCTGGGAAAGCTCCCCCCATGGCAGGCTGGTGGGGTGTGGGAGCTGGTGACGGGCGGGATGTCCGGGGCGCGGGTCAGCAGGCGCGACGGCGTGTACCGCAAGGAGTCCGACGACCCCGGCATCGACCTGGCCGGTGAGGGCGAGCGGCTGACGTGGTTGCGGGAGCACGGCATCCCGGCCGCCGAGGTGCTGGAGTGCCGTCCCGGACTGCTGGTCACGGCAGAAGTGCCCGGCCGGTCGGCCGCTTCCCCGTGGCCCGCCGAGTCACGGCCGCTGATCATCGACGCGCTGGCCGACCTCGCGCGGGCGTTGCACGCGCTGCCGGTCGACGACTGCCCGTTCGACCGGACGCTGGCGGTGACCGTTCCCGCGGCGCTCGAGTCCGATGTGGACCTCGACGACCTGGACGACGAACGGCTCGGGTGGAGCCGGGAGGACCTGGTCGCCGAGCTCCTCGCGACCAGGCCTCCCGACGAGGATCTCGTGGTGTGCCACGGAGATCTGTGCCTGCCGAACGTCGTCTTCGACCCGACGACGCACCGGGTGTCCGGCGTGCTCGACGCCGGGCTCCTCGGTGTCGCCGACCGCTGGGCCGACCTCGCCATCGCCACCAGGTCGGTGGCGGGCGAGCTCAACCCGCAGTACCGCCCGGAGCACGCCGACCGCTTCCTCGCGCGGTACGGCATCGCGCCGGACCCGGTGAAGACGACCTTCTACCGGCTGCTGGAGGAGTTCTCCTAACAGGCCTTGATCCAGCTGCACTCGACGTCCGCGCGTTCGTCCGGACGGTCGGGCACGGTCTGGATCGTGGCGACGGACTGACCCTTCACGTCGTTGGCGAGGCGGATGGCGATCCGGTCCTCGACCGACTTGAGATTGGTCGGGATGAAGTTGTTGAACACCATCGAGAACACGAGCTGCCGCCCGTCGGCCGTCGTGACGTAGCCCGAGAGCGCGGTCACTCCGGTCATCGAGCCGGTCTTGGCGTGCACGTTCTTCTCCGCCTTGGTGCCCTTCATGCGGCTCCTGAGCGTGCCGTCCACACCGGCGATCGGCATCGCCTCGTACCAGTCGGAGAACCACGGCTTCGTGCGCGCCGCGACGAGCAGCGACGACAGCTGGTCCGGCGACATCTGGTCCATCCTGGACAGTCCGGAACCGTCCTCGACGTACAGCGTCGCCGGGTCGATGCCCAGCCCGGCGAGCTTGGGGCGCAACGCGGCGCGCCCGCCGTGCCAGCTGCGTCCCGCGGTCTTCACCAGCACCTCGGCCAGCATGTTGTTGCTGTCCTTGAGCAACGGCCTGATCATCTCGCGCAGCGGCATCGAGTCGTGCGACGCGACCGGCTGCGCCTTCGCCGGGACGGCACGCGACTCGGTGCCGCCGACGATGAAGACACCCTTGTCCCGCAACGCGCTCCGGAACACGTCCGCGACCAGCCCGCTCGGGTCGTGCACGGTCACCGTGTCCGCGGTCGGCACAGTGGTCGCGCCGCTGACCGTGATCACGTTCGTGCCGTGCTCGCGGTCCAGGTTGATGCTGCCGGTTCCGGTCGTGGCCTTGTTGACGACCTTCACGTGCGAGGTCGGCGGGTCGAGCTCGACCTGGACGGGCTGGCCCGCCGCACCCGGCTTGACGCGCACCAGGATCGTGCCCGCGCTGAACTCCGGGTCCGGCGACAGCGTCAACGCCGATGTTTCCGCGTTGTACGCATAGGGTTCGTCGTCCCACGCCCAGCCGAGCGCGTAGGGCTGGTCGTCGAACGCGGTGTCGTCGATGACGAGCGCGCCGGTGACGACCTTGATCCCGCTCGCGGCCAGCGTCGCGGCGAGGTCGCGGTAGTCCTTCGGCGACGTCGTCGGATCGCCGGTCCCCCGCAGGTACACGTTGCCGCGCACGGTGTTCCCGATGCGCACGCCGTCGGTGAGGACGTCCGTGCGCCACCGGTGCTCGGGCCCGAGTGCGTCGAGCGCGAGCGCCGTGGTGAGCATCTTCAGGTTCGACGCGGGCTGCGCGCGGCTCGCGCTGCCGCTGCTGAAGACGACCTCACCGCTCGCCGCGTCGCGCACGACGAGCCCGGCCTGCGCGTTGCGCAGCCCGGGAGCGGTGAGAATCGCGCTGAGGTCGCGCCCCAGCTGGTCGCCGTCCTGCGCGACGGCACCGCCGCCACCGGACGTGAGGAGCAGACCAGCCAGGGCGAGGAGAGCTGTCCGTCTCACGCCTCGATCTCCGTGCGGTCACCCGACCACAGCGTGTGGAAGCTGCCCGGCTTGTCCGTGCGCCGGTAGGTGTGCGCGCCGAAGAAGTCGCGCAACCCCTGCACGAGCGAGGCGGGCAGGCGCTCCGAGCGCAGCGCGTCGTAGTACGCCAGCGCGGACACGAAGCCCGGCGTCGGCACACCCGACTCGACCGCGCGCACGGCCACCCGTCGCCACGCCGCTTCCGCAGCCTTCACCGCGTCGCTGAAGTAGCCGTCGACGAGCAGGGACGCCAGCTCCGGGTTCGCGTCGTACGCCTCGCGGATCCGGTTGAGGAACCGGGCCCGGATGATGCAGCCGCCGCGCCAGATCGTCGCCATGGCACCGAGGTCGATGTTCCAGTCGTAGTTCTTCGACGCCTCGCGGATCATGTCGAAGCCCTGCGCGTACGCCACGACCTTCGACGCGTACAGCGCCTGCCGCACGTCCTCGACGAGCTGCTCGTCCGGCTTCGCCACGACCTCGTGCGCGCCCAGCGCCTCGCGCACCGCCTTGCGCTGCTCGATGTGCCCGCTCAGGCTCCGCGCGAACACGGCCTCGGCGATGCCGGTGACCGGGACGCCGAGCTCCAGCGCCTCCTGCACCGTCCAACGCCCGGTGCCCTTCTGCTCGGCGGCGTCCTCGATCTTGTCGACGAGCGCGCCGCCGGTGCTGTCGGTGTGCTTGAGCACCTCGGCGGTGATCTCGATCAGGTACGACTCGAGGTCGCCTTCGTTCCACTGCTTGAAGACGTCGGCGAGCTGCGCGGGCGTGTGCCCACCCACGCGGCTGAGCAGGTCGTACGCCTCGGCGATGAGCTGCATGTCCGCGTACTCGATACCGTTGTGCACCATCTTGACGAAGTGCCCGGCACCGTCCGGCCCGACGTGCACGCAACACGGCTGCCCGTCGACCTTGGCCGCGATCTCCTCGAACACCGGCCCCACGTGCACGTACGACTCGGCGGGCCCGCCGGGCATGATGCTCGGCCCGTTCAGCGCGCCTTCCTCACCACCGGAGATGCCGGCGCCGACGAAGAGCAGCCCCTTCGCCTTCAACGCGGCTTCCCTGCGACGCGTGTCCGCGTAGTGCGCGTTACCCCCGTCGATCACCATGTCCCCAGGCTCGAGCAACCCGGACAGCTCGTCGATGACGGCGTCCGTCGGCCCTCCCGCCTTGACCATGATGATGATCTGCCGCGGCTTCTGGAGGCTCGCGACGAGCTCCTCCATCGTCTCGGCCGCGACGAACTCACCTTCGTGCCCGTGGTCCTCGACCAGCGCCTTGGTGCGCGTGGGAGTCCTGTTGTGGACGGCCACCCGGAACCCGTGACGCGCCAGGTTGCGCGCGAGGTTGCTACCCATGGTGGCGAGTCCGGTAACGGCGATTCGCGCCGTGCCTTCCGTAGTCATGCGGGACAGCTTGCCCTTGTCGGTGTGAGATCGCGAGAAATCACAGGATGTTCTTAGGGTGAATCGAGTTAGGGTGACCTTATGAGCGACTTCACCAGTTCCGGGTCCGCCGCTACCGAGCGACCCGAGCGCTACGGATCTCAGCTGGTCAAGCACTTCACGCACAAGGATCTACCGGGGTCCTGGGAGGACGGACGAGGCTTTGTCGAGTTCTCGCTCGGGACTGCAGAGTTTTCGGTTGAACCAGGTGCGCTGAATATGCGTATCGCGTCTTCTGACGCTGAGTCACTGGACAAGTTGCGGGATGTCGTGGAACGGCACCTGGTCCGGTTCGGCGCACGCGACGAGCTGTCCGTCGTCTGGGCCTGAGGCCGGGTTGGCCTGACGGCGGGAGCGCTTTCACTGGCGCGTGGGGCGGGCGGCTCAGGTCGCCCCGCGTCGGGGTTCCGAGGCGCGACTCTTGTCGCCTGCTGCCGAGGCCCCGAGGCTCGGCTCAGCTGCCTGCCGTCGGGGTGCCGAGGCTCGGCTGCCGGTCTCGTCGGAGCCGAGCTCTGTGCTTGGCTGCCGGTTCTCGTCGGGGCTGGGGTTCTTTGCCTGGCTGCCGGTTTCGCTGGGACTGGGTTCTTAGCTTGCTGTGGCTGTGGTGTTTCGCTGTCGTGGGTTGCGTCGCGCCTTCGGCGCAGCGATTGGGCCTTGACTTGGGGCCCCTCGCGGCGTGGTGGGCCGGCTCCGCCGGCAGGGAAGGGAACCTGCCGGCCGTTGAGGTGTACCACGCCGCACCCCAAGTCAAGG
>NZ_VOBR01000036.1 GCF_007845675.1 Lentzea tibetensis
CCGGGTCTCGGGGTCCACGGTCGAGATGACCCGGTCCGGCGCGACCTTGCGCGCGATCCGGAACGCACCCTCGGACTCCTCGGCCAGGTCCTGGCCCAGCGCCGTGGCCAGTAGTCGCGCCGCCTGCACCTACGCAAGGGCGATCACCACTACATCATCGGCGAAAAACTGCGGTCCGGGTCGGCCGAGGCCACCCAGGCGCTGGCCCGCCAGGGCCGCTACCAAGAGGTCCGCGACAACCTGCGGGTCAAGGAAGTCCGCATTCGCGAGGACGAGCGGTTCATCATCTGCTTCAACCCCGAAGCCGCCGAACGCGACGCGGCGACCCGAGAGCGTCTGGTCACCCAGCTCACCGAGCTGATCAACGACACCGACCAGTTGAACGCGACCAAGCGGGCCGAACTACGCGGGGTGATCTCCACCAAGCCCGGCCTGAACCGCTACCTGCGCACCACACCCGGCGGGCTACTCCGCATCGACCAAACCAGGGTCAAATCCGAGGAGAACCTGGACGGCAAATACCTGCTGCGCACCTCCGACCCCAAGATGACCGCCGAGGACATCGCCCTGGGCTACAAGCAGCTCCTGGAAGTCGAGCGGGGCTGGCGGGACATGAAGCAGGTCATCGACCTGCGGCCCGTGTTCCGCCGCCGCGAAGACCGCATCCGCGCCCACGTGCTGCTCTGCTGGCTCGCACTCCTGCTCGCCCGGATCGCCGAGACCTCCACCGGGCAGACCTGGCCCACTCTGCGTCGCGACCTCGACCGGATCACACTGGGCACCTTCACCGGCCCCGCCGGCACCTTCCAGCAGCGCACCGAGCTCACCAAGACCCAACGCGACCTGCTCGCAGCCCTCAAAATCGACGCCCCGCCAAGGATCTACCGCTTCAGCACCCCCGAACGCTGACCAGCCCGAACCAGCGCCCCTAGATACACGCCGTCCCACCAGCCGACGGCAGGTTCCCGCACGTCAACCCACAAATTCGCGGACCACTTCACTACATCAGCTGCGGAACCTCGGTGGTTCGTCGGTGACGAACACCGCTCGCTGTAACCGCAGGTCAAGCGCAAAGTTCGTCAAGTTCGTCGGTGGTCCGGCGGGCAGGCTGCACCCGTTGGGGGCGTCACGTCTCCTGGTGCACCTGCGGTTTCGTGCCGGTCAGTCTCGGTGACGGCTGGAACCGAGGGCTACCGCCTCTACCGTGCAGGTCGGTGGGCATGACCAGGGCCTCTACCGGGGACAATAGGGGATTTGAGAGGACACATTCCACTTTCGTGACACACGTTGCGTAACGCGTGCGGATATCACGGATGACAGGCGTTCCCTGATTAGTCGAATATCCCCTCATCCGCCGAGTACTACAGCGGGCCGGGAAATCGGTTCCACTCGCTGCCCAGTCGAGTAAGGAGTCCGGACATGGAAGGGACGAAGGAGCCCCGCGTCAAGCAGCGGGACCTGACCGAAGCCGAGTTGCTGGAAATCGTCGGCGCGGGCCGCGGCGGCAGGGTCATCTGTTACTGGTCCACGCTAGGCATTCCGACAGGTCGCCTCCCGCGCCATTCATCTTCTGGGCCGTCGCCTGCAATGGTGGCGGCAATGCCTAGTCACGCTGAACAATTTGTGATCAGGACGCCGATGGCCGGTGGCGCCGGTGGCATCAAGATCACCCAGGACGGGTGCTGAGATTCCTCCCCTCGCCAGCACCCGAAACGATCAGGAGCCACACCCTGCTCAGGTGACAGCAGGTGACACGAGAGCCCTGATCGGTACGCTGGCCCGGATGTTCTCCAGGCGGCTGGAGAACATCCGGGCCGCAGAGCCGCTGAAGCACTACAGGATGGCGTGACCGGTCAGGGAAGGTTGTGTCCGACAGAGTGGTGTACCAGCGCCGCCAGCGATTGCTGAGCGTGTCGTAGCCGGATAAGAGGCGGTCACCGCGTGATCCTTCACAGGACCGACCAAAGTCCGCGGAGGAAGCCTCACGCGATGACCAGTGTCAGCCTATCGACCCGAACAAGCCGTTCGCCGATCAACTCGCCGTGGCGAGCCCGGATCTGCTGCGGGAGATGCTCTCGGCGTTCATCCAGTCGCTGGTGAGCGCCGAGGCCGACGCGGTCTGCGGCGCCGGCTACGGCGAACGTGCACCCGAGCGGGTCAACTCCCGCAACGGCTACCGCCACCGCGACTTCGACACCCGCGTCGGCACCATCGACGTGGCGATCCCGAAGCTGCGCTCGGGCAGCTACTTCCCGGACTGGCCGCTCGAGCGCCGCAAACGGGCTGAACGCGCCCTGACCAGCGTGGTCGCCACCTGCTACCTGCTGGGCGTGTCGACCCGGCGGATGGAGAAACCCGTCGAGTCCCTCGGTATCACCAGCCTGTCCCGCTCCCAGGTGTCGATGATGGCCCGCGACCTGGATGCCCAGGTCGAGGCGTTCCGCACGCGTCCGCTCGACCAGGGCCCGTACACGTTCGTCGCGCCGCGGATGCGCTCGTGCTCAAGGTGCGTGAGAACGGCCGTGTGGTCAACGTGCACTGTCTGATCGCCACCGGCGTCAACGCCGAGGGCTACCGCGAGATCCTCGGCGTCCAGGTCACCTCCGGCGAGGACGGCGCCGGCCGGCTGGCGTTCTTCCGCGACCTGCTCGCTCGCGGCCTGACCGGCGTCCGCCTGGTCACCAGCGACGCCCACGCCGGGCTGGTCGCGGCGATCGGCGCGACCCTGCCCGGCGCGTCCTGGCAGCGCTGCCGCACCCACTACACGGTCAACCTGATGTCGGTCTGCCCGAAGAGCTCCTGGCCATGGGTGCGGACCCTGCTGCACTCGGTGTTCGACCCAGGCCGACGCCGAATCCGTTGCCGCGCAATACGATCGCATGCTCGACGCGCTGAGCGAGAAGCTGCCCAAGGTCGCCGATCACCTCGACACCGCGCGAGCGGACCTGCTGGCGTTCACCGCGTTCCCGAAACAGATCTGGCGCCAGATCCGGTCGAACAACCCCCAGGAACGACTCAACAAGCAGATCCGCCGCCGCACCGACGTGGTCGGCATCTTCCCCGACCGCGGCGCCATCATCCGCCTGGTCGGCGCCGTGCTCGCCGAGCAGCACGACGAATGGATCGAAGGCCGCCGCTACCTCGGCCTGGACGTGCTCGCCCGCTCCCGCACAACCAGCACCACCGACATCGCCGAACAGGAGGACACCACGCCCGCCGCACTCACCGCCTGACCGACATCCCGGATCACCGGTGACCGCCCTCGTTACACCACGCCCCAGGACTTGACCTCAGGGAACGTGCCGACAGGGATGCAGCCACCTTGTTCCAGGGGTTTCCGCTGGTTGCACCCACCTGTTTTGTGATCTTCCCTGGACGGGGTTGTGGCTGGTGAGGCCAGGGAAACAAGGCTAGGGAAGCAGCCAGGGGAAATCCCTGACCACAACTGCCTCCCTGGGCGCTCCCTTCCGCTGGTGGCGCGGTCACCCGAGGCCTGCTCTCGCCCGTTTCAGTCAGTCCTGGAGTCTCCACACAGGACAGGCCCACCCTGCCGCGCACCGGCAGGGTGGCCGCTCGCTGGCCAGTGCGCCTGCACGATCTGTTCCACTCGCGAACGTATGGTGCCAGCGGTACTGCCCGGCCTTCCCACCCGGTGCGCGGCAGGGCGACCTGTCGCCACAGGCTCTAGACCACTGGTCATCCCGAGAACAGGGTAGAGGGAGAGTGCTACCCCGGCCGCCTGGCTGCAGGTTGGACCAACCCCCGTCGCTGCCGACCGGCGGCCGATGTGTCGAACGTCGTCTACCTGCGACTATAGCTACGCCGACCAAATGATGAACCATCCATTGCCACGAGTACGTGTGAGATACGTAGGGCGTTCCACACCCCGTTCTCGAGGGGCATCCACAAGGTGTAAGAAAGGTCGCCATCATGAACGCAACTAGCCGCGTCTGGCAGGGGACAGGGCACACGGATCGTCTTGACGCTATTCAGGTGCTTAGCACACATATTCCAGCCGACAAAAATTGTACTACTTGCACAGTTCGTTGGCCTTGCGGTCCCGCGTGGGTGGCAGAACAGATCCTCGTTAGAAGTTGCTGAATCGGCATCACGAAACATTCGACTTATGGTGTTCACGCGCAGTGCACGGGCGCGCTGACAGCGAGCCGGACAATCGGTTCCACGCGCTGCCCAGTCGAGTAATGAGTCCGGACATGAAAGAGACGAAGGAGCCCCGTGTCGAGAAGCGGGACCTGACCAAGGTCGAGTTGGTGGAGATCGTCGGCACGGGCCGCGGATGTACGGCGCCAGCGGTACAGGCTTGTCTCCCTGCCTGTGGTACGACAGGGCGGCCTGTCGCGCCACAGCCTCTAGCCTCTAGGCTGCTGGTCACCTTGTCACCTCACGTCCGGCCATCTAGACCGGGCCTAGACCTAGAGCACCTAGGTGCCGTTGGGGACACCGGGGGACTCAGTGCGTCCTCGCCGCAGTGATGAACCCAAACGTGAGAATCTCTCGTATGAGGTTGAGACTACTGATCGCCCAGCTTTGGAGGATTTCACCTTGATGAGCTACCGCACGCCAACGCTAGTCGTGGCTGCCTTCACTGGCGTCACCGTGTTGGGCGGGTTGGTGATCAGTGCTGCAAACGCGGACGAACAGCCCACTGAGAGCAACAATCCATTCTTCGACTCAGGCATTACATTTGCCTTGCGGAAAGATTGCTTAGCTTTCGACGGTAGGGGCATCGATAATGGCTCGATCGTTGCCTTCAAATGCGCTCGTAACGACGGCGAAGTGTTTTTCCGACTCTTCGTCAAGAAAGCCTAGACGCTTCGAACTTATAACCGGGGCGACCGTCCGACCCTTTCCAATCTCAAGACCAGGGCGTTACAGATCTTGAATGGCCAGGATTGGTCATGCTGGTCGCGGCGTGTCCTTCGCGAACCTGAGCAGGTCGGGTCTATGCCGGAGTGATGAGGTACGCGGATGGTGGTGGCCTGTCCGCGCAGGCAGGGCCACACGTGAGGCGGTGCGGTTACAGGCGGCCGAGTGGTTCGCGCGGGACGTGCCGGTCGCCGAGATCGCCCGCACGCCGCGGGTGTCGACCAACGCGGGGTACGTGTGGCGCCGCCGATGGCGAGCTGGCGGCCGGGCGGCGCTGAGGTCGAAAGGACCGGGCGGGTCGGTCTGCCGACTCGATCGGGGACGTCTGGACCGGCTGGCCCAGGCGCTGGAGCAAGGCCCGGCGCGCACGGCTTCACCGAGGACCAACGGTGGACACTGGCTCGGGTAGCGGATCTGATCGCGCGGATGTTCCACACCCGCTACACCCTGCGCGGGGTCTCGTATCTGTTGCACCGCATGGGATTCTCCCCACAGATCCCTGCTCATCGCGCCGTTGAGCGCGACGAGGCGGCGATCGCCACCTGGCGGCGGGAGGCGTGGCCGGCGGGAAAACGGTAGCCGCGGTGAACAGGGCGTGGATCTGCTTCGAGGACGAGGCCGGACAGACACTGCGACCGCCCAAGGCGCGGACCTGGGGCCGGCGTGGGCGGACACCGGTGATCCGGTGTCGGGCAAGGGGATCCGGGCGGGTCTCGATCGCCGGACTGGTCTGTGTGCGTGCCGGGCAACGCAGCCGGTTGATCTACCGCACCGTGATTCACCGCGGCCGCAAAGACGAGCGGCGCAGCTTCGCCGAGACCGATTACGCCGCCCTGCTCGACGGGGACTTCAGCAGTTGGGCGGCCCGATCGTGCTCTGCTGGGACAACCTCAACACCCATATCAGCGCCGCGATGCGCGCGCTGATCGCGTCACGGCCCTGGCTGCATGTGATCCGGCTACCGGCCTACGCGCCGGACCTCAACCCTGTCGAGCGGGTGTGGTCACACCACAAGCACAGCCTGGGCAACCTCGCCGTCCAGGGCATCGACGACCCGGCCGCGATCGTGAAGACCCGGCTCAAACGCATCCAATACCACCCCGAGTTGACCGACGCCTTCCTCGCTCAAACCGGGCTGGCCCTCGACCCAGTGTCACCGTAATCCCAACCCTTCAAGGTCTGTAGAGGACCATACAAAATGGACTTCCGAGCTTTGTGGTTTTGTGGCAGCAAGTCCGGTCCGAACGGAGCGCGTGGCGGTGGTGGCACCACCGCCCTCATGGGCACGTCGAACGAGACCGGCCCGGATCGGCGTCCCGCGGACGAGCCTGACTGAATCGCCGCGGCGTCGTTTGGGGGGAGCGGCCGCGCTCTGCGGGCATCGGACGGTGCGCACCCGTGGGCGCTCATTTCGCTTTGGTGGCCTTGAGTCTCACCAGCGGCGATTCGAAAAGCGGCCGCAGCACGGTCAATCCGCCTGGCACCAGGGCGTCCGGCTTGCTCACGAACGACTGCGTGCTCGACGGCCTGCCCGCGTGCGAGAACCGCAGCGGCGCGGTGATGCCGAGCGTGTCGGCTACGTTCGTGTCGTGAAAGGCGTGCAGTACGCCTTCTCTCGTGAGATCGCCGGCGGCACACGCCTTTTCCAGCACGGCGGTGAACGCGAGGCCGACCGCGTACCCGTCGACGACGGGACCGGACGGCAGCGCGTCCGGGTACCTCGAGTGGAACTGCTCCGCGGCGGCACGGGCACCGGGCACGTCCGCGGCGAACGGCGCCGTCGAGGACACCACGACCATGTGCTCACGGGTCCAGTCATCCGCGATCGTCGGGTCGTAGCCGACCACGTGCACGAGGAACCGCACGTTCCAGTCGAGCGCGCGTGCCGCCGCGACGGCCTGACCCGTCTGCGCCGAGGTCGCCGTCAGCACGACCACCTGGGCCTTGGCCGCCTTGAGCGCGGCGATCTGCTCGGCGACGTTCTTCGCCACCGGCTGGGCCGACACGCTCATGCCGAGCTGGTTCGCGACGAACCTGCTGCCCTCCAAGGCGTTCTCGCCGTAGTCGCCGGGCAGGTAGAGGTGGCCGATCACGCCACCGTCCGGGAGCACGCCCTCCCCGCGCAGGTGTTCGAGCCCGTTGATCACGTCGATGTCGTAGGTCGCGCCGACGACCATCATGTGCGGGTTGCCCAGCAACGCCGCGGACCACGACGCCGGCGCGGCGAGCGCCCTGCTCTGCAGGAGGTCGGGGCCGATGGCCGCGGTCATGGGCGCCCCGGTGATGTCGATGAAGCCGAGTACCTGAGGCTCCAGTTCGAAGTAGGCGGCCAACGCCCGGTCGACGTCGTAGCCGTGGTCGGAGATCCGCAGCTCGACCTGGCGACCGCACACGCCGCCGTGGGCGTTGCGGTCGGCGAAGAACAGCTCGTAACCGGAGGTGCGCGCGGTCGCCTGCGGCTTGAACGGGCCGCTCAGGTCGGACACCACGCCCAGCACGATCCTGTCGCCGGAAACCCCCTGTGCGGTGGGGAGATCCACGACGTTCGGTGTGGTCCCGCAGGCGGTCAAGAACAGGAGAACACTCAGGACGGTGGCACCGTTGCGCACGTCGGTTCCTCTCTCATCGATACAGCACTGCTGTCTTCGTGACGCAGGCTTCGGCTAGTGGGTCGCCACCCGGCGCAGACATGACTCACAAGGCATGCCCGTGGGCCGGCCGAGCGACTCCAGTTCCCCGGGACCGAAGGACGTTCCGCACAACGCCGTCAGCCGCTCTGGCAGCGTGTTCCCGGCCGGGACCTCGAAGATGTGCACCACCCGGCGCCACTCGCCGACGCTGCCAGGCAACGGACGCCCGAAGAGCAGCCGGGCCGTGATCTCCACCGTCCTCACCGGCGGTCTCCAGCCGGGCTGGGTGCTGCGCCGCACACGAGCGCGGAGCAGCGGGGACACGGAGGGCCGGGCGGCACGAGCATGGAGCACGGCAGCAGGACCTGACCGCAGAGCGCTCGGTACTCCCCGTGCTCGTCGCGCCGACCGCGTGCGAATTCCGCATCGGTCAGCGCGTGGTCGGACATGTCGGTCGTGTTCGTCAACCACGTGACATCGATCTGGGCGGACATGATCGGCTCACTTGTCGAGTTGAGCGGCTACCATCGATGAACGGCGTCACGACGAGTTCCGGTTGTCCAACGATGTTGTGCGAGCCAGCGTTGGCCTCCCGGCGCGTGCCCGCATCGGGACCGGTACGCATCTCACTCCCCACGTACGCGTTCACCAGCCAACAGGGGGACTCACCCGCAGGCTTCCTGCGTGGTCCCGCGCACGTCGAGCACGTGCACCACGTCGGCCAGCGCGAACAGGCGCAGGACCTGCGCCTGGGGTGCGGCGATGCGCAGGGCGCCGCCCTTCTCAGCGAGGCGACGGTGCCATTCGAGGAGCAGGGCGAGGCCGGCGGAGGTCATGAAGGTGACGCCCCCGAGATCGAGCACGGCCCACCCCCCTGTCACGTCCTCCTCCAGGCGTGTGGCCAGCATGGGAACGGTGTCGAAGTCGAGCTCACCCACGACGGCGACCACTCGCCAGCCGTTGAAGACCTCACTGCCGACCCAAAGTCCCATCGTCGCCGTTCCTTCCACGCGCTCGACATGTGCAGCCCAATCGTGCAGCATGGGCAACAGGGGAAGATCAACAGGGCTCGTTGTCGGACATGACACTGAGGTCGGTCTCAGAGCGCATCTGATCTTGGTTTGTGACGATCTGTCTGTATCGGTGTGGGGGTTGGTAAGTTGATCAACTTGTGAGTTCTGGCGTGCGTATCGCAGTGACCTGCCCGATGCCCGGTGGGCGTTGATCGAGCCGACGTTGACCGCGTGGCGCGCGGCACGACGCGGGCCGGGGACGGCGGCACGGGTGCATGACTTGCGGGAGATCGTGAACGCGATCCGGTATGTGTGCCGGACCGGGATCGCCTGGGAGTACTTGCCGCACGACTTCCCGCCGTACAAGACGGTGTACGACTACTACGTCAAGTGGGAGGCCGACGGCACGACCGAGACGCTGCATGACTTGCTGCGTCAGCAGGTTCGCGTCGCCAAGGGACGCACAACGACCTCAACGGCGGTGATCATCGACTCGCAGAGCGTGAAGACCTCCTGCAACGTCAGCGAATCCAGCCAGGGCATCGACGCGGGCCAGAAGATCAAGGGTCGTAAGCGGCACATCGCCACCGACGTGTTACGTGACCAGCGCGAACAGGTGGTTCTGCTCGGTGGAGTGGAGGCCGTTGGGGAACTGTGCCGCTAGGGAGTTCTGCCATCGTTGTTGCAGGCTTGTGAGGATCTTGGCTTCAACCTCGGGTGCCATGTGGTCGTAGATCTCCCGTACTTTCTCAGGGATCTGATGCCCGAGTCGGCGGGCGCGGCCGACCTCTGGGATGCCGTCGCCGATGAGCCAGGTGTTGTGGCTGTGGCGTAGTCCGTGGAAAACCAGGCCTCCTCTGATCGGTTGTGTGCGGACGCGCGGGTTGATGAGTTTGAGGTTTCCGTCGGAGGCGGGGCGCATGACGCGGCGGCTGAAGTTGGAGCGGCGCAGAAGTTGGAGGTCTCGGCTCACGAAGAGGTGTGGGTGGTCGTGCAGGTCGAGCAGGTAGCGCCACATGTCGGTGAGGAACGGCGGCAGGGTCACGGTGCGGGCTGAGGACACGGTTTTGGGTGGGCCGAGTGTGAGTTTGCCGTCGACTTCGTGCAGGGCGCCGATGTCGGGGTCGATGACGAAGCAGCCGTCGTCGAGGTGGATGTTGGTGCGCTGGAGCCCGGTGAGTTCGCCCCAGCGGGCTCCGGTGTAGGCGGCGCTGATGATCAGGATCGCCGCCCACTCGCCTGCGAGCGCGGTAGCTTGGAGTGCGATGCGCAGGACGTCCAGCGCGGTGGCCAGGACGACGGCGGGCTTGCGTTGCTGCCTGCGCCGTCCTCGCCTGCGGGCCTGGATGGGGCTGGCGGGGATGATGCCTTCGTCGGCGGCGTCGGCGAGCATCATGGTCAGGATCTTCATGATGGTCTTGACTGTGCTGTCGGCGAGGCCGTGGTTGCGGAGTTTGATCGCCCAGGTGTGTGCGTCGATGTTGCTGATGACGTTGAATGGCACCGAACCCCAGCGTGGTTCGATGTGGTTGCGAGTGAGGCTGCGGTACTGGGCCCTGGTGGCGTCGGCGACGTCGATCGACCCGAACCACGGGTCGATCCACCCGCCGAAGGGCTGGCTGCTCGCCGTCGGGACGTACCCGCGCATGGTGGCTTCGCGGTTGAGACGAGAGACCATCTCGCCCGCCGCTTCCTCGCTGGTGAAACCCGACATGGAGTCGAGCGTTCCGTCGTCGCGTTCGTAGCGGACGCGCCAGGAGTTCTTCCCGGACTTCTCCGACCAGGCCATGGGAAAGTCCTTCAGTGTGACGAATGCGGATCATCGACAGCGCTATGGACGCATTGTCTGCACGAGGTGATCAAGCGTGACGTGGAGGTTCACCGCATTGGCGTGTCGGCTCGGGCAGGTTGCGTGCCGATTGTCGGCCTGCAGCGGCGATTTCCTCGATGTCCTGTTTGGCGAAGCGCAGATGCTTGCCGAGAAACCGACAGGGGACCGTTCGGGCGGCGGCACGGCGTCGCAGCCACGATGGACGCACCTGCAGCATCTTCGCCGCCTGCTCCGGGGTGTAGAGGACCGGAAGGTCCTCTTCGGCAGCGGGTTCGGCGAATGCTGGGACATCGGATGGTGAGCTGCTGTCGTCAGCAGCTACCGCTTGGATCTCCACGGATGTGGTTGATGACGAAGGAGGACGTGGCCGGAGATGGCCCGCGATGCGTCGTCTGTTCATGCGGCTCTCCCAACGGTTTCATGCGGGCGTGACCATGCCTCGGGATCTGGTGCAGGTAGGTGCTGTGTAACGCGGGCGTACCAAGCCAGGGCGAAGCGCAGGCTTCTCTGTACTAAGAAACGATCTTGTAACGACGTAGCTCGTGAGTCGTTGTTGTGGCCATGAAGGCTGATCAGCGGACGTATGAGGTCGTGGCGACGGCCGATCAGGGGCTGCCGTTCGTCATGGTCGACGAGACCGGCGTGCCGGTCGCAGTGATAGCTGACTATCTGCGAGAGCTCGTGGCATCGGACTGCAGCCCGCTGACGGTGCGGTCGTACGCGTTCGATCTGCTCACCTGGTTCCGGTTCCTCCTGGTTGAAGAAGTCGACTGGGAGCAGGTCACACGCACACAGGTTCGGGACTACGTGCTGATGCTCCGCAGCGCGGTGAACCCGCAACGCCGCAGTGCGAATCCAGAAGGCCAGGTCGGGAGAGGTTCTCGCACGGGTAAGCATCCGCGCTCGCCTGGGTATGCGCCGGCGACGATCAACCACAGGTTGGCGGTGCTGGCGTCGTTCTACGACTTCAGCAAGCGGACGGGTGCCGGGCCATTGGTCAATCCTGTTCCCGGACCCGGGCCTGGTGATCGGAACATGAGGCATCAAAGCCCGCTTGAACCGCGCACACCCAGCCGCCGCGGTAGTTACCGGCAGAAGACACCGGAGTTGGTGCCTCGCGCGATTCCAGATGATCTTTACCACGAGGTATTCGAGGCACTGGCCAGTGATCGCGATCGTGCCATCGTGGCGTTGCTCGTGTCCTCGGCCGCACGCGCGACCGAGTTGCTGGGCATGACGGCCACTGATGTGGACTGGGGTGGTCAACGGATCAGGCTGATTGGGAAGGGCACCCGCCAGCCTGAATGGGTCGCGGTGTCGCCCGACTCCCTGATGTGGCTTGGTCGCTATCTCGCGCGGGAACGACCCGGTCTGGAGCCGAACGGCGCGTTGTGGCTCACGCTGCGCCGTCCACATCGGCCGTTGAAGTACCAGGCATTGCGAGCGATGTTGTTGCGTGTCAACGCGAAACTCGGACTCGATCTGGTCTTGCACGACTTCCGGCACACATGCGGCATCCGCTTGGCGAATGACCCGAGCATTCCGATCACCGACGTCCAGGCGCACCTGCGCCACCGCACGCTGGCCAGCAGCGAGCCCTATCGGGCTCGACGCTGGTCCAGTCGAGGGCGCGGATGTCGCCGAGGTTCGGCACCTCCGGCATGCGCGCGGTGAGGACCTGCGCGATATGCGGGTCGGGATCGGCGCACCAGGCGACGCGTCCGCCGCCGAACGCGGCGAGCACACCGAGGTCCAGCCCGCCGTAGCCGGTGCACACCGATCCGACGACCGGTCCGGTGCTCGCGGCGACCGGCACGTTCTGCGGCGCTTCGTCCGGCACGGGCTGCGAAGTGGCCGCCCGCACCGCCCCCGCCGCCGTCGTGGTGACGACGACGAGGGCGGGGGCGGAGCAAGAGGCGGACCGTGGTGTCTTGTCACGGGGTCGGGTGCTCACGCCGCCACGCCCGCAGGTTCGTTGCGAACCCCAGTGTCCAACCCCGACAATGAGGCCGATGACCGCTTGTGTTCCCGCTGAAGTTGCTTCAGTTTTCTTGAACTCAAGGAGTTCAGGGCGGTGCGGAATACAAGTACGTCCTCGTGGGCAATCAGGTGCAGCGGAAGTCCTGCCTCGCGCTGTTTGCGGATGAAGTCGCGCTGGAAGAACGATCCCCTGGGTACGAGGTCGTGCTCGGCCGCACGTGCCAGCAGGGCGACGCACCGCTCGACCGGGATCAGGCCTGCGTGCACGCCGCAGGCGAGGACTTGCGAGGGCAGGTCGATCAGCTCGGCGTGCTCTCGCCAGGGGCGGATGGTGATGGCGATGTGCCCGCCGGACCTCAGGAAGGTGCGCAGGGCGGCGAGGATGCGGGTGAAGCCGGCCAGTAGGCGGTGGTGGCCGATGTTGGCGAGGTTGCCGCGGTCGAGGGTGTTGCCGTAGAGGTGGTGGTACTTCTGCACCCCCGCGCCCGGCGCGACCGACACCTGTCCGTGTGTGGAGGGGCCGTAGGGCGGGGAGGTGACCACCAGCGTCGCCTGCCCGACGTATTCCCTGGGCAGGAGGGTGACGAGCTGGCGGGCGTCGCCGTGGAACACCCGCGCGTCGTGGGTGATGCCCTGCGCTCGCGCGAGGTCGAGATTCGCTTGCGCGATCTCGACCCAGTGGGGTTCGTACTCCACACCGGCTGCGCGGCGTCCGAGGCGCACGGCTTCGACGAGGGTGGTGCCGATCCCGCACATCGGGTCGAGCACCAGGTCGCCGGGTTTGGTGTAGTGGGCGACGGCGTGGCGCACCACCTCGGGCAGCATTTTGGCCGGGTGCGCGGTCGACTCGGCCGTGTACTTGCCCTTGCGCTGAGCGGCCGGCGACGCCTGCGCGGTCGTCCACACCGACACCGCGGGCGGCTGCGACCGCGCGCGACGCACCCCCGTCTGCGCGGAGTCATCCACAGGGTTGTCCACAGCAGTGGGCGGGGTGTCGGGCGCGGCGAGGTGTGCCCGCGGGACGCACTGGGTCGGCCCGTCGGCCACCCCGGCTACGGGGCCGCTGACGGTGTCGGCGTGACGGTGGCCAGGGGGCGGCGTGGCGGGGGCGTGCGTCACCGGTGGGCTTTCCTGCGGGCGCCGTCCTGGGTGTGCGGAGGCGGAGTTCGGCGCTGCGGTCATCGGTGATCTCTGTCCTTCTCGGCGGTGCTGTTCGGCGGGGCGGGTGTCGGCGGCTGGTGGTCGTGGGGCTGGGCGAAGGCCAGGACGTCGGAGTGGATGCGCCGATGCGGGGCGGGCAGTCCGTGCGTCTCGGCGCGGTGCCGCGCGCGGGCCTGCGCGCTGTCGTCCGTGCGGTCCGGGGGCTCGTCGGTGAGGTGGAAGCGGCCGTCGCGGACGGGCGCGTGCAGCGCGACGATGTGCTGGAGGTAGAGCAGATCGGCGTTCTGTCCGGCCGTCACCACCGCCCCGGTCGGGTCGGTCAGCTCACCCGTCGTCCAGTCACAGTGCGTGAGCACGGCGAGGATGCCGCCGACCGGCAGCAGACGGGCGGCGAACAGCGCGACGAGGTCGGTGGAGCGGTCGCCGGAGTGCTCCGGCCGCAGGCGGGTGATGATCAGGTCCGCGCTCTGCGATGCCGCCTGTGGATCGGTCGACGGGGACAGGTCGACGGTGCCCAGCGGTGTCGGCGCGACGGTTGCGGGAGCCGGACTGGCGTCGCCGATGAGATCGGCCCAGAACGGGCGGGAGGCGCATCTGGTCGCCTCTGAGTCGACCGGGACGCGTTCGACGCGCGCGATGCGGCCGAGGCGTTGCACGGCATGCAGGGCGTCGTCCAGCTCGGCTCCGGGCGCGTGGTCGACGACGCCGTCGGCCCCCACCGCAGCGAGCGTCGGGCGGTCGTCGTTCGGGGTCGGCCAGGTCAGCAGCACGACGCGTGCGCCGGGTTCGCTGAACGAGGTGACGATCTTCTCCAGGAGCGCCGGAGGCCACGCGATATCGGGGTCGATCGGGGCGGGTCCGGCGGTCCAGACGGTCGCCGGGGTGGGGGTCGATGCCGAGCCGCGGGACCGCGTGCGAGTCTCGCGGGCGGGCTTGCCGGGGCTGAGGCGGGTGGTGGTCGGGGCGGTCGGCCACGGTCGGCGATCTCCGCCCCGGCGACCGCCGGGGCGCGGCGGAGTCGGGTGCGTGGAGTCCGTCCGGGGTGTGCTGCGCCGCCGGGGCGAGCGGCGGCCGGAGCGGTCGGGCTGGGTCACGGGGTGTCCCCTTCGCAGACGGGGTGCGCCTGGCGATGTGAGGCGCTGATGACACCCCTGAACTCCGAAATACGCGCCGCTTGGGGACACGCGATCGTCGACTTTCTGGAATCTGTCGGCTGGCCGGAAGTGAAAGGCGTCTATGTGCGTGCCCGTGAGAGGAGACTTGGCCTGCCGGGAAGAAAGGGTTCAACGTTTCCTGCCATGTCGCCGTCTGGTGCCGACTGACTGTCGTACAGGACGGTGAGCTCGTGGCAGGTCTTACCAAACTGGCACCAAACTATTACCGTCCGCCAGTGTTCGCAGGTAGCGGGATATCACCCTGCACTCGCTCTTGATCTTTCCTTCTCGTGTTCGCTGATCTGCGGCAGCGCTGAAATGGATCGTGGCATGGTTGCGGAATGATCAGTGAAGATCGACGGTGCCTCTGTGGTGCTAGTTCTGTGCCGGTTTGGTAAGAGTGTGGTGCTACCTGTTGTGGCGTCCTGATCGAGTCGTTGATCCCGACTCGTTCAGGAGCCATTCCGTGACTTCGCAGCAGGCTGTTCCGCGCTCGAGTTTCGAGCGCGATCGAATGCCGTTGGACGCCGCCCGCGCGGCGTTTGAGTGGCTGGTCGCCGGACCGCATCCGGTGTCGGTCGACGGGCGATTGTTCCCCGGTCTTCCGGGGCGGCGGGTGCCGTTGAACGAGCTGCGCGACCGGCTGCTGCGCCGCGGTTGCCCGCAGACGTTGCGGGACGCGGCGTGGGCGCACCTGGTTCTGCTCGCCCGCACCGAGGGTGGCACCTGGACCGTCGGCGCGGTGGGGGTGGCGCTGCCCGCGCTGACCTCCATCGCCGCCAGGTTGTCGGCGCGTTTCGCCGGTGACCCGAGTGACATCCACGCCGCGGTGCTGGCCGGGTTCGTCGCCGAGCTCGGCGAGGTTGATCTGCGCAAGCCGCGCATCATGCTGCGGTTGCGGTGGGCCGCCTACCGCGCCGGGCACGCCGCCGTGCGCGAGGCGCTGGACGCGCCGGTGCCCTCTGGGCACGGGTTCCGCTCGACGTTGCCGCCGCCCCCGTGGGGGCACCCCGACTTCGTCCTCGCCCGTGCGGTCGCCGAGCACGCGATCACCGCGGCGGAGGCCGAACTGATTGGGGCTACCCGTCTGGAAGGTGTCGCGCTGGCCGACGCCGCGTCCGAGCGCGGCTTGTCGTATCAGGCCGGCAAGAAGGCCCGCCAGCGCGCCGAGCGCCGCCTCGTCGCCTACCTGCTCGACACCGCTCCGGACGTCGCGCATGGCTGTGGCCACGAGCGCGACCTGGCGGCTCAGGTGGCCGACGCGGTGACCATCGCCGAGGCCGCGGCGTACGCGACCAGGCCGACCGGTCAGTCACACACCGTGACGGACCTGGGTGTGAACACGGCGGAGAAAGTCGGCGATCGCGTGTCCCCGCATGGCCGGTTTTCCGGAGTTCAGGGCTGCGGGAGGAGATCAGCCACCTCCGCGCACACCACCTCCTCGCCCGAGTCGCCGCAACGGCGGTCGGGTTCGACTCCGGGAGTGTCGCGATGCGCCTGACCCGAACCTTTGTCCGTCCCGACACCGACCGGCGTTCCGCCCGCCGGCGACCCGAGCGCGGGCCCGCGCTCGGCCGTCGCACGGCGGTCTCGCGAACCCGCCTCACGAGCTGCGCCGGAGTGCGCCGCCAGGACGGTGACAGCACCACACCTCGGGCCTGTGCTGTGTCCGCCGGTTGTCGGCGGAGCATCCGTCGACGCGTGCTGCTGGTCGCCGAGCTGGTCGCGCTGGCTGTACTGGCGTCCGGGACGACCGCGCACGCGGACACCATTCTGCTCGCGATCGCGGGCAGCGTCGACGAGGTCCTGACCAACATCCGCAACTGGCTGATGGGCATCCTCGCCGGGCTCGCGACGGTGTTCTTCACCATCGGCGCCGTCCGCCGCGTGATGGCCGCCGGCGACCCCGGCGAGCAGGAGAAGGCCAAGGAGGCGTTCAAGGCCGCCGGGATCGGCTACGCGCTGGCCGCGCTCGCGCCGTTGGTCGTCAGTGTGCTCAAGGGCATCGTGGGGGCGTAGGCGATGCCCTTGACCAGGCCCTCACACCGCCGTCCACCGACCCCGACGCGTCCCGTGGCGCATGAGTCCAGCCCGCCTATCGCCCCGCCGCGCGCGGACCGCCGGGGCGTGTTCCGGCGGCGGGTGGTGTGGCTGCTGCTGGCCGCCCTGCTGGTGCTCGCGGGCGGCGCGGCCGCGGTGGCCGCGGCACAACCGAGCCCGGTCGTGCCCACTCCGTGCCTGCAACCCGGCGCTCGGCCGCCACAGTGCCTGCCGGACCCGTCCCACACCCGACCGCCACGGCAACCGACCACCACGCGCCCGCCGGCGCCCCTCACCACCCAGCCGTGTCACGGGCCGCTGCCGTGCCCGTCCACCACCACCACATCCACCAGCCGCACATCCACCACCGGTACCTCCGCGGCGCCGAGCACCACGCCACCACCGAGCACCACGCCGCCGTCGATCGCACCACCGAGCGCACCCGAGACCGAGTGCGGCATCACCGACATCGGCGCCTGCGTCACCGACGGCATCACCAGCTTCTTCTGGGCGCTGGTCGTCGCCGCGCTTAACTCGCTGCTGCGCGTGGTGGGCCAGACGTTGCTGGCCACGCCGACGCTCGAGCAGCTGCCGCGGGTCGGGGAGCTGTGGGAGTCCTCGCGTGGGCTCGCGGTGGTGAGCTACGTGCTGCTGATCCTGGTGGCCGGGATCCTGCTGATGGCCTACGAGACCCTGCAGGCGCGCACCACGCTCCGGGAGATCGCGCCGCGCGTCGCGGCCGGGTTCCTGGCCGCGAACCTGTCGCTGGTCCTGGCGGGCAAGGCCATCGAGCTGGCCAACGCGCTGTCCTACGCACTCGTCGGCGGGGGAGTCGACCCCAGCGGTGCCGCGCAGACGCTGAGCACACTGCTGACGACCATGGTGCTGAACTCGATCACCAGCCTCGGGTTCTTCGGCGCGGTGCTCTCGCTCGGCCTGGTCGTGCTGCTCATCGCGCTGGTCGCCACCTATGTGGTCCGTGTCGCGGTGACCGTGATGCTGCTGGCTGGCGCCCCGCTGTTCCTCGTCTGCCATGGCCTGCCGCAGACCGACGGCATCGCCCGCTGGTGGTGGCGTGCCTTCTTCGGCGTGCTGGCCATCCAGCTCGGCCAATCTTTGGCGCTGATCACCGCGCTGCGGGTGTTCTTCGCCGAAGGCGGCTTCACGGTCTTCGGCCCGACCCCGGACGGTGTGATCAACCTGATCGCCACCGGCGGATTGCTCTGGATCCTGGTCAAGATCCCCGGCTGGGTCATGCACCACATCCAGATCGGCGGCGGAGGCCGGTCGCTGCTCGGGTCGCTGATCCGTGCCTTCCTGATGGTCAAGGCCTTCGGGCTCGTGCGCGGCGCCGCCGCACACCACGGCCGGCCATCCGGTGGGGGTGGACACGGCACCGGCGGCGGGCGCGGCGGTGGCGGTGGCCCGACGGCCCCGAGCGGCCCGTATGCCAGCGTGCGGACGACGAGCGGCGGCCAGTACGTGCTGCCGTTGCCGGGGCTACGTCGCCGACGCGCGACGCGGTCGACGACATCGGCGGGCACCAGGTCCACCAGCGGTCCGCCGCGGGGCCGCCAGCTGGCCTTGCCGCTGGGCGAGGACTGGCCGGAGAACAGGCCCGTCCTCGGCCGGGACGGCCAGTACCGACTCCCGCTCCACGTCCCGCGCCGCCCCGCCACGCCGCCACCAGCCACGCACGCTCCCGCGGGTGGCTCTGTGGGTGCGGGACGCCGACGCGGCAAGCAGCTCGAGCTCCCGCTCGACCCCTATCAAGGCAACCGGCCCATCCGCTCCGGGCAATACCCGCTGCCGCTCGACGGTCTGCGTCGCGTGCCCCGCCCGGTGAGTCCCCCGACACCGGCCCCACGCTCCTCCAGGGGAAGCCGCGCGGTGCAGCCGGAGCTGCCGTTCGACCCCTACCAGGGCAACCGGCCGACCCGCAGCGGGCAGTATCCGCTGCCGCTGGACGGCGTGCACCGCGCCCCGGCACCCGCACCGCCCCCGCCCCTGTCGGCGGCCGCCAGGCCCGCGCCGCGTGTCGGCAGGCAACTGCGGCTGCCGCTGGACCTGCCGAAGCCGCCGCGCTCCACCCCGCCGCGCTTCACCCCGCCGCCTTCGGCGATGCGGCGGGGTCCCAAGTCAGGAGGTAGGACGTCATGATCGTGCGCATTCCGGCCGACGTCGACATGCAGGACCGCGTGCTCGGCCCGCTGACCGCACGCCAGCTGACTATCCTCGCCGCCGCCGGGGCGGTGCTGTATCTGATCTGGGCGGCCACTCGCACCCTCGTGCCCATCCCGGTGTTCCTCATCTTCTCTGTCCCGGTCGCCGCGGGCGCGGCGGTGCTGGCGTTGGGCCAGCGTGACGGCGTAGCGATGGACAAGCTGCTGGTCGCCGCCATTCGCCAGCGCCTCGCGCCTCGTTATCGCGTTGCCGCACCTGAGGGCGTGCACCCAGCTCCGGCCTGGCTCACCGCGAACGCTGACCAGAACACCGGCCGTACTCGGGACAAGCGGCGAACCGCACGGTCCGACCGCGTCGCCCCCTCGGCGCTGCGCTTTGCGGCCGAGGCGGTCACCGAGACCGGTGTGGTGGACCTGGGTGTCGACGGTGTGGCGATCGTCGCGGTCGCCTCCACGGTGAACTTCGCGCTGCGCACCCCCACCGAGCAGGAAGCGCTGGTGGCCAGCTTTGGCCGCTACCTGCACAGCCTGACTGCCCCGGTGCAGGTCCTCGTGCGCACCGAACGACTCGACTTGTCCGGCCAGATCGCCGAGCTGCACGAGCGCGCGGGCGGTCTGCCGCACCCGGCGCTGGAAGCCGCCGCGCTCGAGCACGCCGACTACCTGACGCGGCTCGCCGGGCAGTCCGATCTGCTGCGCCGCCAGGTGCTGCTCGTGCTGCGCGAACCGCTGGGCGTCGCAGCCCCGACCGACGGGCTCGGCGGGCCAGGCCTGCTGGCCGTGCTCGGCGCGATGACGAGCAAGCGCCACCGGCAGGCGAGCGGACAGATCAACGCCGGCGCCCGACGCGCGGCCGAGTCGCGGTTGGTGCGTCGCCTCGGCGAAGCGATCGAGCTGCTCGCGCCAGCCGGGATCGTGGTGACTCCGCTGGATGCCGGGCAGGCCACCGCGGTGCTGGCCTCGGCATGCAATCCCGACAGCCTGCTGCCCCCGTCCGCGGGGCTGGCCGGTGCCGACGAGGTCATCACCACCGCCAGCTTTCAACCGGCCGAGGACGACGGCGACTACCAGGACGAGTACGACGACTACGAGGACGAGAGGGCGCGGTACTGATGGCCTCCCGCACACGACACAGCCAACACAGCCAACACAGCCAACACAGCCGTCGTTCCAGCGCTGAGGTGGCCTCGTCCGCGGCTACCGCGTTCACCCCCGACGCTGTGTCGATCGGTGCCCGGCACCTGGAAGTCGGTGGCGAGTGGGTCGCCAGCTTCGCCGTGGTCGGATTCCCGCGCGAAGTGCACCCCGGCTGGCTCGCCCCCTTGTTGACCTACCCCGGTCGCTTGGACGTCTCCGTGCACGTCGAGCCGATCGACCCGGCCACCGCCGCCAGCCGGTTGAAAAAGCAGCTCGCCAAGCTGGAGTCCGGACGCCGGCACACCGCCGAGCACGGCCGGTTGCACGACCCGCAGGTCGAGGCCGCCACCGAGGACGCCTACGACCTGAGCTCGCGGGTCGCCCGCGGTGAGGGAAAACTGTTCCGCCTCGGCCTCTACCTCACCGTCCACGCTCCCACCGAACAGACGCTGGCCGACGAGGTGGCCGCGGTCCGGGCGCTGTGCGCCAGCCTGCTGCTCGACGCCAAGCACACCACCTACCGCAGCCTGCAGGGCTGGGTGTCCACGCTGCCGATGGGCCTGGACCTGATCGGGATGCGCCGCACCTTCGACACCAGCGCGCTGGCCGCGTCGTTCCCGTTCACCAGCCCGGACCTGCCCGCCCCCGACCCGACCAGCGTGGCCGCGCCGTCCGGGGTGCTCTACGGCTACAACCTCGGCTCCCAGGGGCTGGTGCACTGGGACCGGTTCGGCGAGGGAATGCACAACCACAACAGCGTGATCCTCGGCCGCTCCGGCGCGGGCAAGTCCTACCTGGTGAAGCTGGAGCTGCTGCGCTCGCTGTATCGGGGGGTCGAGATCGCCGTGGTCGACCCGGAGGACGAGTACGCCCGCCTAGCTCGCGCGGTCGGCGGCACCTACGTCCACCTCGGCGCACCGGGTGTCCGGCTCAACCCGTTCGACCTGCCGATCCACACCCGCGCCGACGGCCGCCGCACCGCCCCGAAAGACGCCCTGATCCGACGCAGCCTGTTCCTGCACACCGTGATCGCCGTCCTGCTCGGCAGCGAGCCGCAGGCGGCGCAGCGGGCGGCGTTGGACCGGGCGATCGCCGCGACCTACCAGAGTGTCGGGATCACCGCCGACCCGCGCACCTGGACCCGCCCGTCGCCGACCCTGCGCACCCTGCGCGACCAGCTCGCGGCGGACCAGGCCCGCGACCCGGCCGCGGTGGAGCTCGCGGCGAGGTTGCACCCGTTCGTCGAGGGCGCGTTCAAGCAACTGTTCGACGGCCCCAGCAGCATCACCCCCGAGGGACATCTCGTCGTGTTCAGCCTGCGGGACCTGCCTGACGAGCTGAAGGCGATCGGCACCCTGCTCACCTTGGACGCGGTGTGGCGGCGGGTGTCCAACCCGGCGATCCGCCGCCCGCGTCTGGTCGTGGTCGACGAGGCGTGGCTGCTGATGCGGGAAAAGTCCGGGGCGGAGTTCCTGTTCCGCATGGCCAAGGCTTCCCGCAAACACTGGGCCGGGCTGACCGTGGCGACCCAGGACACCGCCGACGTGCTCGGCAGCGATCTCGGCAAGGCGGTCGTGGCCAACGCGGCGACCCAGATCCTGCTGCGGCAGGCATCTCAGGCGATCGACGAGGTCAGCCAGACCTTCGACCTGTCCGCAGGGGAACGGGCCTTCCTGCTCTCGGCGGATCGGGGCCAGGGGCTGCTGTCGGCGGGGACGCAGAGGGTGGCGTTCCATGCCATCGCCTCGCCCACCGAGCACTACCTGGTGACCAGCAACCCGGCCGAGCTCGCCGCCTACGCCGACACAGCCGAGTCGACCGGCGAGGCCGATACCGGGTTCGTCGACCTCGGTGTCGGCGATGAGTTCCCGCTTGGCGCCGACGGCGACGTGTACGACGGCGACGAGTACGGCTCCGATGAGGACGACCAGATCGCTCTCGGGGGCGTCTGAGCCTGCTCGGATCGGCCGCGTTCCGCGCTACTCACCTTTCCTATGAAGGAGACGTCGTGCTGCCTTGGATACCGGCTGCCCTCGAACGGTCACCGGAATCGCTGCTTTCGTTCTCTGCCGCGTGGTCGTCTGGGCTGATCTCCGGGTGGATGGAGGACTATCTGCGCGACCCCGGCGGCGTCCTGCTGGCGCTGCTGGACCGGCTTCGTGATCTCGCGCTGGCCTGGGGCCCTGTCGCGGCCCCGGTGCTCGCCGTCCTGGCCGTCGTGGTCGTGGTCGGCCGGCGGTGGTGGACGCGGCGCTGCCACGAGCTGCTGGTCGCCGACGCCCGGCAGATCACCGTCCTCGCACCACCACAGGTGGATTCCGTGGGCGGTGCGGCGCTGTGGGCGAACCTGGTCGGCCTGCTGCGACCGGCGTGGCGACGGTGGTTCACCGGCCAGCCCCACGTGGCCTGCGAATACACGTTCTCCGACGCCGGTGTCGCGATCCGGTTGTGGGTGCCCGGTGTCATTCCGCCCGGCCTGGTCGAGCGCGCGATCGAGGCCGCCTGGCCCGGTGCCCACACCCGCGTCGGCCCCGCCCAGCCGCCACTACCCGTCGCGGACGAAGGCCGGCGCCGCCTGGTCGTCGGTGGCGAGCTGCGGCTCGCGCGGCCCGAGGCACTGCCCATCCGCTCGATGTTCGACGCCGATCCGCTCCGGGCGTTGATCGGGGCGCCGATCGGGCTCGGCCGCGACGAGTACGCCTGCGTGCAGGTCCTGGCCCGCCCGGTCACCGGCCGCCGTGTCCAGCATGCGCGCCGCGCCGCCCGCCGGGTCCACATCGGAGGGTCGATGCGGCTGGTCGGGTGCCTGCTGGACGCCCTCACACCCGGTACGAGCCGGTCACGACGAGCAGCGACAGCGGGAACGAGGACGGGCGCGTTGCACAGCGATCCGCAGACTTCGCTGGAATTCTCCGCGCAGAACCGCGCCATCGTGACCAAACAGCGCGGCAGCCAGTTCGAGACCGTCATCCGCTACGCGGTGGCGACCCTGCTGCCCACCGGCGCCGACGAGACTCAGGCCCGTCAGGCTCGTGACGTCGCCCGCGGCCGGGCTCACGCACTGGCCGCGAGCTTCGCCTCTTACACCGAGCACAACCACTACACCCGCCACCGCCTCCGGCGGCCCGGCCGGGTGATCGACTCCCGCCGCCTCGGGCGCGGGGACCTGCTGTCGGTCCCGGAGCTGGCCGCGATCGCGCACCTGCCCACCGACGAGGCCATCCCCGGCATCCAGCGCGCCGGAGCCCGCGCCGTCGCACCCCCGCCGGGAGTCGCCACCCCAGGGCCGGAGGCCAAACCGATCGGGGTCACCGACACCGGGCACGAGCGCCCGGTCGCGCTGCGTGTCCCGGACGCCCGGCATCACCTGCACGTGATCGGCGCGACCGGCTCAGGCAAGAGCACGTTGCTGGGCAACATGATTCTGGCCGACGCCGAGGCCGGGCGCGGGATCGTGCTGATCGACCCCAAGGGCGACCTCGTCACCGACGTCCTGTCCAGACTGTCGCGCTCGGCCGCCGACCGTGTGGTGATCTTCGACGCGGACAGCAAGTCCCGGCCGCCGTGCCTGAACCCCTTGGATGGTGGGGAGACCGACCTGACGGTGGACAACCTCGTCAGCGTCTTTCGCCGGGTCTACAGCGCGTTCTGGGGGCCGCGCACCGACGACGTGATGCGCGCCGCTTGCCTCACCCTGCGCACCCAGGACGGTATCGCCACCCTCGCCGATCTGCCCAAGCTGCTGGCAGACGAGGCCTTCCGCGGCCGCGTCACCGCTGGCATCACCGACCCGGTCCTGCGGGGCTTCTGGGCTTGGTACGAGGAACTGACCGACTCCTCCCGCTCCCAGGTCATCAGCCCACTGATGAACAAACTCCGGGCGTTCCTGCTGCGGCCGTTCGTCCGGGACGCGATCGCGGCCGGTCACTCCACAGTGGACCTGAGTGAGGTTCTTGACGGCGGGATCTGCCTGGTGCGCATCCCCAAGGGCTCGCTTGGAGAGGAGACCACCCGGCTGATCGGGTCTCTCGTCGTCGCCCGCACCTGGCAGGCCACCACCGGCCGGGCCCGCATCCCACAGCGGCGGCGCCGCGACGCCAGCCTGGTGATCGACGAGTGCCACAACTTCCTCAACATGCCCTACCCCATCGAGGACATGCTCGCCGAAGCCCGCGGGTTCCGCGTCAGCATGACACTGGCCCACCAGCACCTCGGCCAGCTGCCACGGGAACTGCGCGAGGGCATGTCCACCAACGCCCGCAGCAAGATCTTCTTCAACGCCTCACCCGAAGACGCCCGCGAACTGTCCCGCCACACCGTACCCCGGCTGTCCGACCACGACCTGGCGCACCTCGGCGTCTATCACGCCGCCGTCCGGCTCGTGCTGAACGGCGAGGAAGCCCAGCCGTTCACCATGCGCACCCAACCCTTGCCGCCCGCCATCCCCGGCCGCGCAAGGGAAATCCGCAGTGTCGCCCGCCGCGCCGCACAGGCTCGCGCCGGCGCAGCCGCCGGCACGACCATCCCGACGCCTGGCACACGACCGCCTGGCACAGCCTCGGGATCGGCTCAGCCCGTGGTGCGCCAGCGCAGCGCGGATCCACGCCGCAACGGCTGAACCATCCAGCCCTTCCACCGCATCGCCCCTGTCACACACCCATCTCGCCCCGGCCTGCCCCCAGGGCGGCTCAGCCAACCCTTCCGGAGGTGGACGATGATCACCAATCCCACTCGGCAGCGCGCCCTGCGCGGCCACAAACCCGCCCGCCCGACCCCGCGCGCCGCGAACACCGCCGAGCACCAGGCCGTGCTGGCGTGGCGGCTGACCCCGCGCGACAAGTGGATAGCCCGGATGCTGTGGGAGCACCGGGTACTCACCGCGCACCAGCTCACCGCGCTGGCGTTCCCGTCGGTCCGATCCGCGCGGATGCGGTTGCGGGAGCTCTATACCTCGGGTGTCGTCGACCGATTCCAGCCGTTCGTCACTGTCGGCACCTCACCCATGCACTACGTCCTGGCACCCGCCGGGGCCGCCGTGCTCGCCGCCGAGGACGGCGTCGACGTCAAGGAGATGGGCTACCGGCACGACCGCGTCATCGGCGTCGCCCACAGCCTGCGCCTGGCCCACACCATCGGCGTCAACGAGTGGTTCACCGCCCTGGTCGACCGCGCCCGCCACCCACGCCCCGGTGAGCAGGTGACGTTGACGGCGTGGTGGTCGGAGACCCGGTGCGCCAAGCACTTCGGCGACCTGGTCAAACCCGACGGCTACGGCCGCTGGCACGACGGAGACCAGCAGGTCGAGTGGTTCCTGGAGTACGACTTCGGCACCGAGGTCCTGGCCAAACTCGCCGGAAAGCTGACCGGCTACGCCGCGCTGGCCCAGTCCACCGGGATCACCACCCCGCTGCTGGTCTGGCTGCCCACCTCACGGCGCGAGACCACCGCCCGCCGGCTGCTTCAGCGGGCCTGGCGCGAGCTGGACGAGCCGCGCTCGGTCCCGGTCGCCACCGCGGCGGCCGAACTGCTCAACCCCGAGGCCGCCCACCCCAGCCCGGCCGACGAGGTCTGGCTGCCGCTCGATCTCCCCGCCGGAGGGGCGCGGCGGCGGACGCTGCCGGGGCTGCTCGACGCCTGGCCGCACGTCCCGCCGCCGATCACCACCGGCGGCGAAGCCGGTCTCGGGACGGACTCGCCGCAGCCAACATTCCCGCCGCCCTCACCGATGCCGCCCGCCTCGACCAAGCCACGCCCGCTGCGCGGGCCGGGCCGGCTGGGGCGGTGGTGAGGCCGTGCCCACCAAACTCGCTGTCACCGCCGCCGCAGTGCTGCTGTTCATCCCCGTCCTGTTCGGCACGGGCGTGAAGGCCGTGGTCGAAGCGCTGTTCGGCAGCTCCCCGAACACCACTGTCGACTGCACCACACCGATCGCCGACATCCCGCCCGAGTACTGCCTGCACTACCTCAGCGCCGCCCCGAACTGCCCCGGCCTCGACTGGACCGTCCTGGCGGCCATCGGCAAGGTCGAGACCGACCACGGCCGCACCACACTGCCCGGCGTGCACGAGGGCGAGAACCACGCCGGAGCCGCGGGCCCGATGCAATTCCTGGCCCCAACCTTCGATACCGTCATCGCCCGCCACCAGATCCCGCCGGGCGGCGCCCACCCGACCTCGCGCTACAACCCGCACGACGCCATCCACGCCGCGGCCTTCCTGCTGTGCGACAACGGAGTACGGCGGCGCGACCTGCGGGCGGCGATCTGGGCCTACAACCACGCCGACTGGTACGTCGACATGGTCCTCGACCAGGCCGCCCACTACGCCGAGGCCGCCGCGGCCACCGGCGACTGCAACGCCATCCAGGCCCCCAACACCGCCGCCCTGACAGCGATCAACTACGCCTGCGGGCAGCGAGGCTTGCCCTACGTCTGGGGCGGGGACGGCCCCACCGAAGGCGGATTCGACTGCAGCGGCTTGACCACGGCGGCCTACGCCGCCGCCGGAATCATGTTGCCACGCACGGCCCAGACGCAGTTCGACGCGGGCCCGCGCGTCCCCGCCGGTAAGCCGCTGCTGCCGGGCGATCTCGTCTTCTACGGCCCACCCGGCGACATCCACCACGTCGGCCTCTACATCGGCGGCGGAAAGATGATCAACGCGCCGACGTTCGGCCAACCAGTGCAGATCGACAACCACCGGTACCCCGATGACGACTACGCCGGAGCGACCCGCCCTGCGGCTTCTATTGCTGTAGGTTCCCAATATTGATTGCGTCTTCTCAGTGATTCTGCGCCCATCTTGCGCTTGCGCAAGGTCGGTGAGAATCGGGGTGTCAATCAGTGTCCGGGCGTGTGAAGACTCCTAAAGGTCCTCTCGTCGCCACCGCGGGTTACCAACGAGGACTTCAGTGAGGCCAGCGTCGCGCATGGCTCGGATACGGTGCTGGCCACCGTCGATGACGGACCGCAACTTGGCGTCCTTGCGAATCAGGATCGGGTCTTTAACGAGGCTTCTCAGCGCCTGCAACGGCCATCCGGACATCCCGTCTGCGCGGGCAGCGTCAAGTACCTGCTGACAAAGCTGGTAGTTCTCCTCGACGCCGGTCGCCTCAACTTGAGCAATCAACCGGACCGCTGTCCTGGTGACTGCATCCCAGTCCCCACTGTGGTACCAGCAGCAGCGCCGTACGCCAGCAACGTCGGACCGCTCGCCCGGAGACGTCACACCAACTGCCGCGTCCCGCATGCAGTCCTCGTGCCACGGCACTTCGCGAGGCACCTGGCCCATCGGCACCAGGACATACTGAACCCAATAGATCAGCCGTCCGGTCTGCTCGGGCTCAAGCTGATCCCTCTGCTGTTCTTCGTCCATCCACAGAGCATGCCGCTACGTGACGAACACGCGACAGATGAATACACGAGCTAGCTAGTAGAAGCTACGGCCCCGGCGGACGTGTTGCCGCAACCCGCCAGCTCAGAGACCTGCCCGTTCTCACGACACTTGCGTCGGCCGACCGTCGAGCCGCTCTACTGCGAAGGAAGCGCAGTACATTGAGACAGCTCGGGCGAAAGTCGTTGAGAAGCCGACCGAACACAAAGGTCGGAACAAGATCAAGCGCAAGGAACGATGAGAACCTACAATTGCTGCGGCATAACGGGTTCCGGCTCGCTGAGGCCCGCACCCACCATAGCGGCGAAGGGCTGACCGAGCGAGTCGACGAGCAAGATGCTCTGCGTGAACAGTGGCGATTTCATCGCGTCAGGAGCGATGATGTTGTGGTTGCTGACCAACTCGAACAGCGCGACCACCAGTGCACGGGTCGTCGCTCGGTCCGGGATGGTGGCGAAGCCCTCTACGCGGATCTCGAGTGTCCGTTGGTGAGGCAGGATGGTGATCGTGCTGTGGGTGTGGGCCGGAATGGCGTCTGGGTACGCGCGGCGGCGATGTCTGCGGACACGCGCACTGCGATGGCTTCCAAGGTGTGGCCAGGGCAGTCTCCGGCTCCCGCACCTCGTACGACCAAACTATCCGTTGTAGGCAGGAAGTTCTGCACCGGGTAGGCCCTCCTCGTGTGCCCTTGCCGGACTGCCCGCGCGGGCAGTCCGGCGCCGCGCAGGCGTCAACGCCGCCGGGGTTCGATCGGGAGCCCGCGTTGCGCTCGCAGCGCGGCCCGCAGGTCACCCAGAGCACGCCCGTCCGCTGTCCGCTTCCACGCCGTCCAGCCGTTCTGATGCCTGCCACCGAGCGCGGTAATGGCTCCGGAGGGGTTGACAAAGGTGCGACCGTCGACGAGCAGCAGTGTGCCGTCGGGCTGGATTCTGGCGGTGTGTCGGGCACCGTGACCGGGGCGGTCCCAGATGAACTCTTCGCCTGGTTGGACCAGACCGGCGGTGACCAGGTCCACGATGCCGATGTTGCCGCCCCAGCCGTGGAAGGGGCGCGCCGACGGCGGGGCCACACTGGCGTGGTGGGCGGCGACTTCCGTCGCGTCGGTGTGCAGGCTCATGACCGCTGCAGCGGTCGGCGCGACGATCCATGGCCAGCGGGCGTCCAGTGCTGGCCATTCGCCGACCCGTTGCCATCGGTTGCGATGGGCGAGCAGCATTTCCACGTCGACACGGTCGTCGCAGTCATCCTGGAACGGATCGTCGTCGGGCTCGGTCAGCACGAGTACGAGGTCACCGTCGCACAGGTGAGCGGCTGGTTGCTCGGGGAGCCAGCATCCGGCGAACAGGGCGACTTCGCCTTCCCGGTCGGGATCGGTGTCGTCGAGGACGTCCACAGCGAGCACAAGGATCGCCCAGCCCTGTTCGGGGTGAGGCATAGGGGTGGCCGCTAAGGCCGGGGCGAGGATCATGGCATCCGGCGGAAGTCCTTCTTGCCAGAGCATCTCCGACTCCTGGTCGAGCTGTGGCGTCCCGGCGCGTGTGCCGGTTTCATCGGTCGGCAGGTCGGCGTTCGTTGCGGCAGCGGCTACCTGGTGGGGCCGGACGGCGTCGGATCCGGTGGTCATGGTGATGTCCTTGAAGGTTGGATGGTCGGGGAACGGGGTCATCTGGTTCCGGACGTAGTGGCCGGGTGATCGACGTGTATGGACGCTTCGTGACCGCGTGGTTGTCAACGCCCATGTGCACAACCGGGCGAAGTGGACCCATGTGGCGCAACAGAATCCCTGCTCCGCGCCACCGTCTACACGAGACAGGCGTCTTGTTTGTCGAACCCGCTTGACTTCATGGGCCGAAGGAAGCGTCCATAGTCGTGTAGCCCGAACACACCGGCAGCGCACCGGGGGCCACACCGCTCCGGCCGGGGCATGACCACCCACCACCGATCACAGAAGCGAATCGAGGGATGTCATGCCCAGCAAGACCCGCACCCGCAAAACCCGCACCACCGCCAGCACGACCGGATCCCCCCGGACCCTGCAGTCGGTTCCTGAGCAGACCGCCGCCGCGAAGGTCCGCACCGACACCGAAGACAAGCTGTGGGAGGCGTTGCACGCAACCCCGAACAGCGCCGCCTCCGACCTGTCCGTCGCGGCGAAAATCGGGAAGTCGACCGCGCAGAAGATCCTCGTCAAATGGGCCGCCGACGGCAGCGTCACCCGCACCGCCGGGATCGCCGAGGGTGGTCGGCGCGCCGCCGACCTGTGGGCGATCACCGAAGTCGACACCACCCAGGCCGACCCGACCCCGGTGGACACCCCTGCGGCGGAGGACGCCGACGCGACGGACACCACACAGGCCGCTCCGGATGTGCCCGACGCCGAGGACGCCACGGATACCGAGGGAGACTCCGTCGAGCCGACGGACACCGCAGCCGATGAGGCACAGGCCCCGGTCGACACCGAAGTGGCCGACCCCGTGGAGGCCGAGCCCGTCGTCGCCGAGGTGACCGACCCCGCCGCCGCTGACGGCCCGGACGGCGCGACGACCGACGTCGACCCATCGACGAAAGGTGGCGCGGACGCAACGGGTGAGAAGGCAGCACGGCTGGCTCCCGGCGCGTTGCGCGGGATGGTGGAGGACTACCTGCGTGACCACCCCGGCGAGCAGTTCGGTCCCACCGCGATCGCGACCGCGCTGGGCGGGAAGTCGTCGGGCGCGGTGAGCAACGCGCTGGACAAGCTGGTCGAGGACGGCGTGGCGACGAAGACGCTGGACAAGCCGAGGCGTTTCGCGCTCGCCGAATCCGAGCAGGAGGCTGTCTCGCCGACGAGCTAAAGATCGACGATGTGGCGGATGTGGTTGTGTCCCAACGGAATCTCCGACACCATGGGTGAATTCAGTGAACGCCGCTGTTCGGGCATGATCAACCAAGTCGTGCCCGAACAGTGACGTTTGGAGGCCTTGGTGTCGTTACGTCCGAGCCAGGCAAGTGAGATCCCTGAAGAAGCCGCGCGAGTCGCGTGGCGCTGCTCTGTTCGAGTGAAACCTGTTGGTGGGGCAACAGGTGGCGTGGAATCGGGCCGATAGGAGCGACAGGCACCGGCCGAGGGGCGCGGTGCCTGACCATTTCCTGGGTCTCGAGCGGTCCAGATGGAGAACGCCCCGCGCGGTTCGGGGCAGGGGCGGGCGGAGCGGGTCGAGCTCGTCATCGGTGAGGTAGAGAACGCCATCGCGTGCGCGGCGGTGCGGGTGTGCCCGCCGACCGTCTCGGAAGTGTTGCCGTCCGGCGGCGGCGACGCCAGCGTGCGCAGCAGCGCGGTGCAGATCACGCCCGGTGCCGTAGCCGGTGGCGGGGAACGGAAGATACCGGGACGCGGGCGCGTGCCATTGCGGACGCATCGGCGATCAGCACTGCCGCCCAGGCCCTTCTGCTCCAAGGTGAGCTCAACCTCGGTACGGGTCTGGAGGTCGGCGACGGTGGCCAGCGGGTGCGGTGTCGACATCGGCATCACCGTGCTGTCAGCGCAGGTCGGTCTCGATGGTGGCGACGTCCACCGCCACCGCGTTGTAGCCGCCGATGTTCTGGGCGTTGGGATCTGCGGAGCCGGTGGCGGCGAACATCTACTGCGCGGACTGGCGGGTGTAGGTGACGGCCACGGTCTCCTGGTGGATCTCCAGCACGTTGCGGTCCTGCCCACGGACGCGGGCCTCCGCGCTCGGGGCGTTCGCGCCTTCCAGGCGCTGCCGGTTCGGGTCCGGCGGACGCAGGTCGTACACGCTGTTGGCGTGCCTGCTCGGTGAGACGCTGGTTCTTCAGCGAGGTGGCGGTGAGCCAGTCGCCCTTCGCCTCGGCCTCACGGATCTGCTCGTCCACACCAGACGGTCCACCCTGCCGCGGCCCCTGCGACGGGTCCGGGCGGCGTGGACCGTCGACACGCGCGAGGTGGGACGCTGGGCCAGGACTGCGGCGAGGTTGGCGGCGATCGCCGCGGTGTCGATCGCACCGTCCTCGCCGAGGTAGCGGACCCAGGTCATCGAGGTTAGCGCGGCGCATCAGTGGGTCGGCCCAGCCGGACGCGGCGGCTTGGATCTCCGCGCGCACGCGGGCAGGTGCGCCATCCGCTCGCACCCGGCGATCTACGGCACCACGTCGAACCCGCGTGCACGGTGAGGCGTCCGGCGCTGGCGGTCTCGGGTCGCCACGTAAGTCAGCCGCTCGGGCCGGCCCGAGCGCACGCGCTTCACTCGGCGGCACTCCGGCCAGCATCGCGTGTCGGTAGCGGCGGAACGCGAAGTCCACCAGCACATCCAGCGCCGGCCCGTTGGCGGGCGAGGCCGGCTAAGACGGCGGCCACCATAGGTTCGATCAACGTTCGACCCGGTGCTTACTCAGAGTGCCCTGGTCCGGTGACGGCAGGCCGCTCGACGTGGAGGCTCCATCGTGGGGTCTGGGAACGGTGCATTCTCGGGCGCGGTGAGTAAGGTGCCGAGGCGGGAGGGACCTATGAACATCGGTCAGGCGATCACCCTGCTTCAGGCGAAGGCGAACGAGCTACCGACCGGGTACGACACGGAGATCCGTGTCTCCATGTGTGACGGCGAGGGCATCGAGATGACCCGCGTGCTCGAGATCGATCACATGGCTACTGTGTCCCGAGAGACAGGACAGGCGACGGAGTTGTTCGCCGTCATCCAGGGCCACCCGCACAACGATGACCATGCCTTCCGGGCGAAGGGCATCGCGCACCAGGCCGACGAGTACCTCCACCGGTGGTCCGCTGAAGGCCACGAACCCGACGGCCATTCATGATCCTTGGCGTCGCCGCCGCTGCGTCTCGCCCGTCGCGGGCGGCGTGGAGCCACGAGCGGGCGCGAGCGATCAGCACCCCGGCGTGGCCTGACGAGATCAGCCGTGCCCACCGCATGATCGCTGCTCAGGCTTCGGTGCCTCCGCGGGGTACGACGTGCTGGTTGACGAGGTCGAGACCTGCCAGTACCTCTTCGGCTGCTGGCAGGTCAGAGGTCCGGTCCTCGGACGTGGGTAGGGCTGGGTCAGGTGGGTGTCACCCAGGCGCACCGTGCGGGATCCCAGGTCGCCTCGGTGTAGAGGCGGTTGAGGTCGGGAAAGCCGGGGCCGATCATCCAGCCGAGTTCCTCGCAGTCGAGATGACCGGGCCACCATCCGGTCCAGACGTCTCGCCCGCAGTCGTGGTCGAGGTCGCACATCAGCCGCTGCAGCCCGGTCACCAGGCAGCGCGCGACGTCACACCCGCCGTCGTACTCGTCGTAGTCGTGTGGCTCGCCGACGGCGACCGCGCAGTCCGGGCAGGTCGCCTCGAAGTCCAGTAGGCGGAACGGTTTGTCTTGAGTACTGTCACCTTGGTCGTCCATCGCGTTCCTCCAGTCTCCGGTGTTGTCGTCGCGCTCGTCCCGAGAGGTTCGTTGCACACTGTGGCCCATGTGCTGCGGACATCCGGTTGGACGCCGGGTTCGGATCACAGCACGGCGGACATGTCGCAGCCGCCGACAGCGGCCCGGCAGGCGGTGCAACGCTCCCACCACTCGGTGGTGCCTCCGTAGCCGGGCAACGAGTCCGACTCGCAGGTGTTGATCGCGCCGCAACGGGTACATCGGTGGTCGGTTTCGCTGCACAGCTCGAACAGAGGTTCCCCGGTGGCGTGTGCGGTGGACATGGTGGCGCGCGATGGGAGTTGCCGTTGAGACGGCTTCCGGCACCGTGAACTCCTATTGTGCTATTGGGGTTCAGGCCGTTGTTGGTCTTGCTGCGACACTCGCTGGTGGACACGCGGCCACGCGCGTCCGGTCGTGATCCACACCCGACCGTGGGCGAATGTGAACACCCAGTCCGTGTCGCGGCTGTCCGGCCACAGCCACGGCCAGCCGTTGTGTGGATGGTAGCCGTGCCTGTGGTCTTCGTCGGCCCACACGTCGAGCAGGTCGGTCACGGCGTCGGCGTAGGTGAGCGGGTCGGTCGCGTCCAACAGCAGTCGTCCACATGCGACGGTGCGCACGGTGGCGGGGTCGGCGTCGCCTTGGAGTGAGCCGAGCCAGACGGCGTGCGGTCCGCGCCCGTCGTAGAAGTCGGCGGTGGTAGTCACCGGTCACCGCCGTGGCGGGCGGGTCGCGTCGCGGAGCAGCCGTTCGACCTCGTGACTTTCGCGGGCGGTGAGGATGGTGGTCAGCACGAAGACGGCGTCACCTTCGTAAGGCGCGGTCACCGGGTGGCCACCGAGGCAGAGGTGGTCGCCGTCGGCGGTGACGATGCGCCAGTCGGACTGGCGGACACGGTCGGCGGGGTAGTAGCTGCCTACGAGCACACCGTCACGGGTGACGTTGCCGTACAACACCTGTTGCGCATCCGCGGGCTCGTTGACGACCGAGGTCACCTCGCAGCCGTTGTCGGTGAAGCGACGAACCACGGTCTCAGGTACATCGGGGACAGTCACGGTGATCTCCTTGATGTGCGTGGGTTTCTATCGCCTGGACGGAAGTTCGAAGGAGCAGTCGTCGTCGCAGTCCTCACGTCCGCTGTGTGCCACGAACGGGCAGTCGTCGCGGTGGGCTTTGGTGAAGGTGACGCTGCCGTCAGGGTGCTCGAAGGTGCGCAGCGCGCCGCCGTGGCTGGTCGCCCAGGCGATGTCGTCCGGGGCGATGCGACATTCGGCGGTGAAGCCGCTGCTGGTGGCCAGCAACGCACTCACCGCGCGGTAGACCTGGGGCGACAAGGTCACCGTGGGCGGCGGTGCAGCCATGGTGAACACCTCCGGTTGGGGTCCGGGGCGGTGCGGCCGCCCCGGACCGGGCTGGCGGTCAGCGGGTGGCGCGGAGGGCGGCGGTGGCGGCGCGGCCGACGGCCTGCGCGGTGGTGGTGGGGTCGGTCATCACGTGCACGGTCGCCCCGGTCATCGGATTGCGCCACATGACGTCCGGGGTGATCCACAACACCGCGCAACCGGTGGCGCGCAACCGGTCGAGGAGCTGCTGCCCGTTCTGCCGGGGTCCGGGACGGAAGTCGCCGTCGGACACGATGACCAGCAACCGCGCGGCACCGGGGCTCGACAGTCCGAGCGCGCCGTCGAGTGCGTCGATCGCGGTGTCGATAGCTTCCCAGTTGTCGCGGGTGGCGAATTCGGTCACGGCGGCGGGCGTCGTGCCGGGGCGGGTGATCGGGCGGACGTGATGCCCGAAGATCACGGTGGCGGTGTCGGCGGGCACCGGACTCTGCGTGGCGGCGTTGGCCAGAATCCACGCGGTCGAGGCGACCGGTTTCGCGAAACTGCCCATGGACCCGGACACGTCGCACGCGATACCGAGCCGTAGCGGCGGGGTCGGGACCGGGGTGCGGGTGGTGCGGGTGAACGGTTCGGCGGTCGGCATCGCCCCGGCGGCGAGTTGTGCCTCGCGTGCCAGCGCTCCGCGCATCCGCAGGCGTCCGGGTGGGATTGTCGAGGTCGTTTTCGTCGCTACCCGGTCGCGGACTCCGGCGGTGGTCAGCGCGCGCCCGAGTACCCGCGCGGCGGTGCGTTCGTCCGTGGTCGGCGGGCGGGTGCCGGTCGTTTCGGTGGTTCCGTCCTGGGGACCACCGACCATGGAGAACACGGTGCGGGCGGCGTCGCTGGCCTTCTTCGCGGCGGCGGCGTCGGCGGCCTTCGTGCGGGCGGCGATCTCGGCGGGGTCCTCGGGCAGCTTCGCCCGCGCTACCGCGCGCGTCACCTTGCGCAATGCCTTGCCGATCGCGTCGGCCAGCGGGGACGGCGACGGGCTGCCGGACGGGTCGGGGGCGGCGGACGGGTCGGCGAGGTGCAGCGGTGTGGTGTCGGGGTCGGGTCCGATGATCTCGCACCACCGGCGGCCGAGTTCGAGCATGACGGCGGTGTCGTCGTCGGCGGTGCGGAACGCCTGATGCCACACCGCACGCAGCTTCGCGAGTGTCAACTTGCCGAGCACCGCTTCCACGACGTCCGCGACGGGGGCGGTTTCGGCGCGGGTGAGGATGCCGCCGTCGGTGCGTCCCAGGAACAGGGCGGCGGTGTGGGCGGCGTCGCGCGGGGTCATTTTCGGGGCGAAGGCGGGGTCGTCGAGTTTCATGCCGCCCGTGACGATGGTTTTCACGCACGCGCGCAACCAGTGCCGGTCGTCGGGGCGGCGGTGGATCTGTGCCCGTTCGATCCGGGGCTCTTCCAGCAGCAGCGCGGCCTCGACCGCGCCGGGGTCGGCGTCGGCGGGGACGGCGGCGAGCCAGGCGGTGTGTTTGCTGTGCGCGCATTCGTGGGTCAGCGCACCCCAGGTGGGGGCGTAGCGTTTCCGGTCGCTCATCCGGTGCGGTGTGGCGGTGGCGGGGTCGACCGGGTGCAGGTGCGTACCGTCGACTTCGATCGTGGCGGTGGCGGGCAGGAAACACGCCGGGGCACCCTGTCCGGCACCTGGCGCGATGGTGACCAGCAGGTCGTCGCGGTCGGCGATCGCGGGGACTTCGGCGGTCAGCGCGGCGGAGAGCGCGTCCCATCCGGGGGCGGCGGGGAACACGGCCGACGCGGTGGCGGCGGGGTCGGCGATCATGTGCGCGGTCATCGCGGTGTGTCCTTTCCGGACGGTTCGGGCGGGGCGGCTGGTGGTCAGATACGGGCACCGAGTGCCAGCGGGGCAACGGTTTTACCGAAGGCGGTCTTGACGGCGGTGGCCACGATGTCGCGGTCCTCTTCCGGGGCGGTGCCGATCAGGTTCCCGGCGGCGGCGTCGATGCCCAACACGTCGGCGATCTTCTGGAATGCCAGCAGTTCGCGGAGTTGTGGTGCCCACCGGATCTCGCCGTTGGCCTGTCGGGTGGACAGGTTGCGCGCCACGGACACGGCGCGTTTGTCGATCTTGAGTTGGGTGGCGAGGTCGTAGTCGGTGGACACCTGGATCTGAACGGAGAACCGCGACGCCAACGCATCCGAGAGCACCGCGCCGTGCACGCCGGGGTTGTGTCCGGCCACCACGTAGAAGCCGGGGGCGGCGTCGATGACTTCGCCGCTGTTGGCTTTGATCATGATTTGGCGGCGTCCGTCCATCGCGGGGTAGACCACGGCGAGCACGGTCGGCGGGATGAGCGTGGCGTCGTCGATGAACAGGGTCCGGCCTTCGCGCATCGCGCGGACCAGCGGACCGTGCACGAACACGAATTTGCCGTCCGGGGTTTGGGTGTACTCGCCCACGATGTCGGCGACCGTGGTGTCGCCGTCGCCCTGAACCGTGACCAGGTCACCGAAAGCGGCCTCGACGACCGAGGTCTTCCCGGTTCCGGGTGGTCCGTACATCAGGGCGGCGACCCCGGCGTCGCGCAACTTGCGCAGCGCGGTCACATCGGGCAGCCCGGACAGCGTGCGCGGGTGGTAGAGCTGCCCGTTCGGACGCGTCACCGGACCGGTCACCGCCGGAGTCGCCGGGGCGGCGGGCGTGGTCGTCGCGGGTGGCGGTGTCGTCGGGCGGGGTGTGCGGGGGCGGCGCGGCGTGCCGGATGGGATCGCGACGGGCGCGGCGGCGGCGTCGGCGGTGGTCGGGGTCGACCGGTAGCGCACCGGTTTGGTCGAGGTCTGCTCGGCGTAGCCCCTGGCGGTCAGCGCCGCCAGCGCGTTGCCGATCGCCCCGGACGACCTCCCGCCGAGCGCGGCGGCGATCGTGCGCGGAGTCAGTTCCGCGCCCGCCCGATCGGTCAGGACTTGCGCCACCCGGCGGCGCAGTTCGCCGTTGGGCAACCGTCCGCCCGCCGGGGCGGCGGTCGTCGTGCCGGAGGCCGCCGGGGCGGGCGTCGGCGTGGCTGGCGCGGTCATCGCGGATGTCCTTTCGCTCATTGCGGACGAATTCGGAACCGGTGCGGGAATTCGGCAGGTCCGGGGGGATTACCCGGCGGCAACGGTGAAATGCGCGACGCGTTCGTCGTCGCCGTCACCGGAAATGCTGGCGCGAAGATCGGCGTAGCCCATCGCGCGCAAAACGGCAGCGGTGGCATACCCGCCACAGTTGCGGCGCGTCCGCGTGCGCGACCCGTCCGGGGCATGAACCGTGACTTTCCGGCCGTCGAACGTCACCGGGCAGCACATCACGGTGACACCGTTCTCGATCATTTCAAACGGTGCGGTCGTGGTGGTAGTCATGACATTCCCCGTTTCGTCCGTTAGGCATGGCTCGCGCCGGGTGTGGTATTCGGTGTGGTTTCCGGTTCCCCCGGCGGTAGTACAATTATTACTCTGCCGCGCGCCGTACGCAATAGAAATGTCCACCCATTTCAAGACTCTTTTCGCGGTCGCGACGGGAGAATGGAAATCCGTCCGTGCGGTCACAATTCGGGCCGTCATTTGTAGGGATTTCCGCAGCTCAGCGATCCGGCCGTGCGTCGGCCCCTGCGGGCGGCAAACGGTATAGCGAGATGCGAGCAACAACACGACGAAGGGTAAGAAATGTAACAAACAATAGGAAAGGCGAATGCGGGGAAGGTGGGACGGTTGAACCGTGACCACGTGTCGGCGGTGAAAGCGCGACCACCCGGCCCGCCCCGATGTGTCTACCGGCGTGTGGGCACGCGAGTCTGGGATACCAGCGGATCCCCCGGCAGGCGGTTTGAGCAGCCTCTTTCTCGACCATCGGGGGTGGCGTTCTAACAGGATCCCCAAGCTGACCCCCAATGTGATCCCCCATGGGAACCCCCAACGGAAGTAGCTGTACGTGTCCGCGCCTACCGATCCGGCTACCGTCGGTAACACTTGTGTGCAGGCTCGACATGAGTGGAAATGTGCCTCTCGCGTAATTCGGCGTACTTTCGGGGGCTCGATCACGTGCGACCGAGGAAAAGGCGAGCCCACGTGAACGAGCACGACTCGGCCCGATGGCGACCCAGGTGACTGCAGAATCCATCGGCGAGGCGTAGAACCAGACGGGAGCGGGAAGCGGGCTGGGCCGACGCGCGCGGCGAGGCGTCAAGACGGAGCGCCAGCTGTTTCGAGGGGCGAGTAGTTCCTTCGTGACGTCTACAATGTGAAGTACCTCTTCGGCGACAAGTGGGCTCCGGCGAACAACGTGACGCTCGCGCGCGACCCCGTGTGATGTGCTGAGACTCTTTCCGCTGTCACGTCGTTTGCCCTCGGAGAAGAATGGCTGGGTGAACCGGTATGTTTCGCACGATAGCATTGTGACGGGAACATTGCGGAAGGTGATAGAAGAGGGTCTTTTGGTGCGTACGCGCGGCACTTCGACTTTCCTTCAAAGGTCTATTGGTTCTTGGTGCCGGAAGTCGCCGACTTCGTGAAACTGGTCGGGCTACTCGTCGGCTGGGGGCGAAACCCCAAGCTCATCGCCCAGGCGGAGGCCTACAACCGGCCACACGGCAAGACGATGTCACGGCGTTGCTCGGAATCGCCGGGCTCGGCGCCGACCCCCGCCGAGCTCCACGACGAAGACATGGCGGATGACGAACCCGGCGGGCGCTCAGCGCCGCGGCTCCAGTCCGCCGCCGCGCGGCAGACCAGCTGTGGCGGTGGATGCCGTCTCGTGGCGTTGCCCGAGCCGGGCGGCCAGGTCGATCGCCTCAGGGGTGGGCCGGTCGTCCACCTCGGCCAGCCGAGTGGTGAGCAGGGTGAGCGTGCGGGGGATGGCGTCCGGTCGGCCGAGGCGTTCCTGCAGCCGCATGATGTCGCGGTAGAGCAGCTCGTTGTGCGGGTCGAAGGCCCGCGCCAGCTCCAGCAGGTCGAGCGTCTGCTCGAGGTCGTCGTCGACCAGGGCGCGGGCCAGGGCCGCCACGGCGTCGAGGGTGTCGCGGCGGATGGCCTCGCGCGCGGACTCGATCCAGTCGGTGGACATTCCGTCGGCCAGCGGCCCGGTGTAGGAGTTGACGATGTCGCGGTAGGCGTCGGTCCGGTCGTGCGGGGTCGTGGCAGCACGGCGCCGGGCCACCGCGCGGTCGAACTGCCAGTAGTCGACGTCGACCACCGTGGGATCGAGCCGGAAGCTGCCCTGCCCGGCGACGACGATGTCGGCCAGCGCGCCGTCGGTGGCCTTGCTCAGGGTGCCGCGCAGCCGCGACAGCGCCGTGTTGAGCGCGCTGGTGGTCTTCTCCGGTGGGCTGTCCGCCCACAGCGCCCCGATCAGCGACTCCCGCGTGGCGCCGTCGGGATGCAGGCCCAGGAACATCAGCAGCTCCCGCAGCCGGGGCTGGAACGCGCCGGTGACGTCCTGCTCGGCGCCGGGGTGCGGTCGCCAGTACACCCGCGGCCGGCCGAGCACGGCCAGCCGGACCGGGACCGCGGCTCGATCGCCCTTATCCGCGCTCGCGGGGTCACAGGGCTCGCCCGTATCCATGCTGTGCGGCTCGTCGCTGACTGCTGCCTCGTGGTCGTGGACTTCGGAGCTGGTTGAGGACGGTGGCCGCTCGGTGACCGCGGCCGGGCGCGGCCGCGCGCCGGTCGGTGGGACCGCGCGCGTCTCGATGATCTCCAGTCCGGTGCCGGAATAATCGACCGGGCCCGCCACGGCGGTGACTTCCAGCTCGGTGTCCGCCGCGAGGACGTCCTCGCCGGCCACCGCGACCTCGCCGCCGACCCGGTGGGCCCCGGCGTCGTCCGCGGCCATGTCCTGCTCCGCCGATTCGGTGTGCGTAGCACGAGGACCCGGTACATGTGAGCCGAGCACCGCGTCCGGGGTGGGCGTCTGCGGCTGCGCGTGGCGCAGCAGGTCGAGCAGGTCGGTCGCGTCGTCGGCGCCGACGCGGAACACCTGCGTGCCCCGTAGCGCCTCACCCAGGCCGGGGCCGGTGGCGGAGATGGTGCCGTCCTCATGGACGTAGGCGGTGACGCCGGCCCGCCACTGCCCCAGCAGGATGCCGACGATTCCGAAGGGCGCGCCGTTGTCCAGGACGGCTTGCAGCCGCTGGTGATTGTGCTGCTGTGGCCGCGCCACCAGAACCACCGCGGGCCACGGGCCCGAGTCCTGCTCGCGGGCCCGCCGCAGGATGCGGGCCTCCAGTTCATCCAGCGCCTCGTCGAGGCCGGCGAGCACCCGCAGTGACCGGGGCAGGTGGGCGCGAGTGGTGCCGTGCCCGAGTAACAGCGGCAGGTCGTCGGCGGGGACCAACACGCTCGTCCCCGCCGACATCGCCAGGTGGCCCGCGCAGTGTGTCGCTGTGGTAAGCGCGGTGACCAGCAGCGCGCGAGCGGCCGCGGGGGCACCCGCGCCGATCAGGCCGAGGCCACGGGCTGCGGCCAGGTCCAGCGCGATCTCCCGCCCGTCGCGCACCCCCAGCCCTGGCGCGATCTGCCTCGAGGTGGGGGCGTCCACGCCGATGACCACCGTGGGCCGGGGCACCAGGTGACGGTCGTCCTGGCGTGAGTCGGTGTCCTCGAGGTCGAGTTCGTCGTCCCGCTCGGCACGCAGGTGGGCCAGTCGCAGCTGGTAGACCACCGGGGCGACAGGGAGGTCGAGGTCGTCGCGTCGGCCACTGCCCGGCCGATAGCGGTTGCGATGGCGACGGCGCGCGACCAGCAGCGCCGCGCTCACCGCGGCGGCGAGCCCGAGCCCGACGAACAGCTCCGGCCCCCAACCGATCGCGGGCTCGTCCGACACGGATCGCGGTGCCGGGTTGCCTGCGGTGGGGTGAGCCGCGGGCACCGACGTAGCGGGCGGCCTCGTGGTCGTAGATGGTGGTGTGGTGGCCGACGCCTGCGTGGACGGCTCCGGCGACGGTTGCCGCGGTGGCGGCTGTGGTGGCTGAGCCGGCGGGGGCACGGGCGCGGCCTTCGCGTCGGCGGGCAGGCGGAGTTCTTCACCGGGGAAGATCAGGTGTGGATTGGTGAACGGCTTGCCGTTGGGCTGGGGCTTGCCCTTGTTGAGTTCGAAGATCTCCGGCCAGCGCGCGCTGTCGCCGAGGGTGCGTTGGGCGATGCGGGACAACGAGTCGTGGACTCCGCTCTCGGGATCGCGGGCGCGCACCACCACCGACTGAGGTCGCTGACCTGCGGCCGGGCCGGCCGAACTGTCCTGCTGGGTAACGAGAGCGGCACGCCGCACCGCGACAGCGGATGCATCGGGTGTGGCGTGCCAGGCCGGGGCGGTCGCCACCACCGTGGGTCCGGTCCAGGCAGGTGCGGACAGCGGGGTGGTGGGTGGCGAGGTGGCGCGGTTGCCCAGGATCGGCAGCAGGATCGCGCTGATCAGCACCGCGGCCAGCGCGTGCCCCGGCCCGCGCGCCGAGGCCTGGGGCCGGTGGGCGGCGCGCATGCCGTCTCGTGTGGCCTGGGCCGCGCAGCCGATGACGTCGAGCACGAACGCGGCCCACACCGGCCAGCACAGGCAGGCCAGGAAGTCGAGCAGGAACGTCGCGGTCATCGGGCCGAGCAGCAGGGCTTCGACCTCCGCCCAGGCCGGGATGTGGTCCGGTAGAGGCCAGCCGATGTAGTGCCACAACGCCCACGGCAGACCCGCGACGAGCGCGAGCAGCACAGCGGCGGCGATCAGCCCCCGCAGGACCCGGCCGACGAACCGGAGCGTGCCAGCGAGCACCGACCACCAGGGGCGGCGGCCGGTGCGCGGCGGCCGGATTATCGGCCGACGGGAGGTTCGAGGGTGTGCGGTCATGACGTGCTCGATTCCTAGGCGGTACAGCGCAATCGGCGCCGTGGTCAACCCTGCGTCCGCGGGCGCGGCACGGACGCGGCCGGAGATGTCAGCTCACGTCGGCGGCGACCCGCTCGGGCGCTGTCACGACCTCGACACGGGGTACAGCGGGCGGCCCAGGTGCCCGGCCACTCGTCGGAGGCCTCGGTGTGGATTGTCCTCGGCTGGTGTCGTCGCGGGCGCCGACTGAGCGAGCGGCGCGTAGCTTTTTCTTGGTGTGGTTGGTCTTCCGGGTGTCGCGCCAGCGCGTGAGGTCAGCGACCGGTAGATCGGTGAACTCCGCCAGCTCCTCGATCTCCATGACGTCGCTGGACTCGGCGAGAACATCGCCGAGGTCTCGCTCGATGTCGGCGAGTTGCTCGGCGATGGCGGTCCGGCGTAGGGCCAGCTCGCCGACCTGTTTCGCCGCGGCGGACCTCCTCGCGCTCCGCGCGGAGTCCGCGTCCTCGACGCGGCGTTCGATCTCTTCCGTCGTAGCCATGCGGATTCCTTCCGTTGACGCGCCGCACGTGTTGCGAGCGGCCGGGCGTGGTCACGGGTCGATGCTCACCACGCCCCGTTGGGGATGGGCACTGCCCACACCGTGAACGGGCAGGCGGGACACGCCGACGAGCCCGAGCAGTTGGGTGGGCTGGGCGGCGGTGATGGTGACCGTGACGGTGTCACCGGACACCGTCACCGTGCCCAACGCGCCGACGGCGGCGAGATAGCCCTGCGCGTTGGCGACCGCGTGCACGGGCACCAGCTGCAGGGTGCCGCCGCTGCGATAAGCGGCGAGGTCGATGGCCTGGGCGCCGGCGCGGGCGGCGGCCTCAGCCTGACCGTTGGCCTTGACCTTGGCCGCGAGCGCCAGGCCGCCGTCAAGGGCGAGCCCGGCCAGCACGAGGATCGCGAGGGTGATCGTCACCACGAACGCGCTCACCCGGCCCTCGTCCGCGCGCCACCAACGGCGGCAGCGGGTGCGCCACCAGCGGCCGCGCCGCACAGGTCGGGGTGTACGGTTCATGCGCCGCCTCCGGCAGCGTTCCCCGACACCGAGCGCCAGGTGTCGATTGGCTCGCTTGCGGTGGCGGACAAGCGTTTCTGGCCCGGCACACCGAGCAACAGCGCGTCGCCAAAATCGACCACACAGGACACGGTCACGCTGACCGTGCCGCCTGGCCGCATTCCGCCGGTGGCGGTGTCCACGCCCAGCGACCGGCACGCGACACCGGCCGAGGCCAGCGCGGTCGCCGCGGTCGCGTGTGCCGCGGCGACAGCCCGTGGCACGGTGCGTTCCATGCTGGCCGCCCTCGAGGCCTGATGCGCGGCATCATTGATCCGCAGGCGCGCGTCGACTCCCCGGTGGACGACCACGGCGACGAACACCAGCAGCATGACCAGAAACGGCGCCACCAGGGTGACTTCCGCGGCCACCGAGCCGCGATCGTTCCGCCACCAGGCCGACCACTCCTGGCCGCCGGATTCTCGCCGCTGCGGCCGTTGTAGGCGGCCGTGCGGGTGCCTGGCGGTCGGGTGCGCCGAGCGGGAGCGTAGAACGGATAGGCTGAACGTCATCGCCGGTCACCGGCCTGTCGCGACGTCGGGCACGAACCGTTCGACCGGCCCGACGGCCTCGGCGCGCACCGGCAGACTCAGGAACGGAACGACCGAGGTGGCGATGCCGGAGATCCGCACGGAGGCGGATACGGCGCCGCGCTCGGCGGCGATGTTGGTGCCGGTCAGCGGGCCTTGGGCCAACTGGTCGAGGAGTTGTTGTGCGCTGGCGGTGCCGGCCGCGGCAGTTCCGTTCTGGGCTCGCGCGGCGGCAAGCCCTTGCGCGGCAGCGGCTTGCGCGATGTGTGTGGCATGGCTCCACAGCGCGAACTGCACGATGGCCAGCAGGATCAACAGCAGCAGCGGTGTCGCGATCACGAGTTCCGCGCTGACCGCACCGAGATCTCCACGCAGAACCCGGCGCAGTCGACCGGACCGGTTCGCGCCCGGCCAGTGACCTCTCAACCCGCGCCGGTGGTGGTGGTCCGGCGGTGAGGCTGTCATAGCGGTCGTCACGGCTACAGGGTGATGCCGTTGGCCTTGGTGAGGACCTTCGCGGCGATGATGGCCACGACGGCGAGCGCGACTGCGACGAGCAGTGCGGTCACCAGCACGGTCTCGGTCGAGTACCCCGCCTCGGGGTTGCGGCGCAGCAGCTCGATGCGAGTCTTGAGCGTGGTCCACATTGCGTGCCAGTGCTCGTGCATCGCGTTCTCCTTCCTGTCCAACGTCGAAGGCCCGTCGTGTCGGGATCTACAGTCCATTGAGGACTTGTATGAGTGCCGGGTGGCCGATGAATGCGAGAAATCCCAGGAACAGTGCCATGACCGGCAGTGACATGCGTTCGGTCGCGGACTGGGCGTCGGCCTCGGCGTCGGTGAGCTGGTGGGTGCGCAGCGCCGCGGCCTTGGCCGCGAGGCTGGCGCGGACCTTGGCACCCTCGGTCCCCGCCAGGCTGACCGATGCCGCGAGCTCGGCCAGTTCGGTGACGTCGAGTTCCTCGCCGAGCTGGCGCAGCATCGCCCAGGGTGTCGTGTGGGTGAGCCGCGCGGTGTCCAAGGCGCGCTGGATCTGCGCGAAGGCCCAGCTGCCGCCGATGGCGGCCGAGTCGTGCAGGGCGGTGTCGACGCCCGCGCCACCGGCCAGCGTGATCCACACGAGGTCCAGAAAGGACGACAGGGCGTGGCGGAACCCGGTGCGCGACCTCGCTGCCTCGGATCGCGCCTGCAGGTCGGGCAGTAGGAATCCGGCGGCGGCCAACAGGAGCCCGGCGACGATCGGGACCTCGAACGTCAGCGACAGCCCGGCCAACGCGAGCGCCAGGTGCAGCAGCATGGGCAGCAGGAGTCCGGCGAGAGCCAGTGTGGCCTTCTCCGCCAGGTGGCTGGCCAGTGGGCGGCCGATGAGGGCCAGATCGCGGCCGAGACGCTTGCCGGGCAACCCGAGGGCGCGTAGCGGTGCGACGGCGGGGCGGCCGAGCGTGGCCGCCCACCCGGTGTCGTCGATGACCAGGATCGGAGGCGGCACCGGGGGCGTGGTGGCGCGCGTGAGGATCACCTCGAGCGGGGGGCGGGTGGGAAGCGCCCACACGATCAAGGCCCATAGCCCAGTTCCGGTCCCGGTGCCCAGCACCAGTGCGGTGATCACGCCGGTCACCTCACACCTGTCCTTCTGCGACCAGTGGCCGGTCTTTGCGGGATCGCGTGTCGGCGATTGCCAGGAACCGCGTTGGCTCCGTGACGCGGGAGATGCGTGCCAGCCAGGCGAACCCGGCGGTGAACAGCCCGCCGATGCCGAGCAGAATCAGCTGGCCGGTCACGGAGTCGTAGGCCGACAGGTAGGAGCGGTTGAGCAGCACTACCCCGGCGGCGAACGCGAGAGTGGTGCCCACGATCACCCGGACTGAGGTGCGGGTACGGGCGCGCCCGGCCTCGATCCGCATCCGCATCGACGCCTGCTCCCGCGCGGTCCGCGCGAGGGCACCCAGCAGGTCGCCGAGCTGGCGGGCCTGCTGCTCGGCGGCCGTGATCAGAGCGGCGATCACCAGGTCGCCGGTCGGATCGGCAACCTGGTCGGCCATTCCGCGCAGGGATGGCGCGAGGCGCTCGCCGTTCTCCAGGTTCACGGCGAGGTCGGTGATCTCGCTCCGGATCGGCGTCGGCGCCAGCTTCGCGGTGGCGAGGATGGCTTGCTCCAGGCCGGAGGCGGCCGACAGCGTGTCGCGCAGCATTTCGGTCCAGGTGGCGATGGCTTCGATGCGGGCGACTCGGCGCGCGTGTTCGGGGTCGCGGCCGAGCACGCGGGGCAGCGCCCAGCACGCGAGTCCGGCTAGGATCGCGCCGACGAACCAGCCGGTGATCACCCCGGTCGCCGCGCCTACCGCGATTGCGACGCCGAGGTGGATCAGGACGCGCCGGTGCCGCGGTCTGTCGCTGTGGTGTTGCCGGGACAGCGGGCGGCGCGGCCGGTTCGGGTCGACGCCGCGCCAGCCGATGATCACCAGAAGTAGGCCGAGTCCGGCTCCGGTCCCCAGCAGCGCGGCGAGTCGGACTGTGGGGCTGAGGAGGAGGGTCACTGCGGCCACCACCCGTCAGGGTGCTCGAGCGCGGCGGGGTCGAAGCCGGCGTCGACGAGGTCGTCGAGGGTGTCGGTGCGCAGCGCGCCGGGGACCGGCCGGGCACGGTGGTCGGGGCAGGGCCGGTAGATCTCGTTGGAGACCACCTGGGGGCCGTCGGCGTCGACGACCTCGCGGATCGAGGACACCACGCGGGTCGTGCGGTCTGTGGCGTGGGCCAGGTGCACCACGAAGTGCACCGCGCTGGCGACCAGCAGCGCGGTGGCCTCCAATGACAGCCGCTCGATGCCTTGTGCCGCGTAGGAGGCGAGTCTGGTGAACGCGATCCGGGAACTGGAGGCGTGCAAGGTGGCCATCGAGCCGTCGTTTCCCTGGGACATGGCGTTGCACATCGGGATGACTTCCGGGCCGCGGATCTCGCCGACGATGACCCGGTCCGGGGACATGCGCAGGCCCCAGCGCACGAGGTCCGCTTGGGAGATCGTGCCCTCGCCCTCCACGTTCGGCTCGCGGGCCTGCAACGCGGTCACGTCCGCGTGGATGTTCGGGTCGCGCTGCAGGCCGAGTTCGAAGGCGTCCTCGATGGTGATGATCCGCTCCAGCGGGGCCATCTCCGACGCCAGCGCCCGTAGCAGGGTGGTCTTGCCCGCGCCGGTGCCGCCGGTGATCAGAATGTTCTTCCTGGCGCGCACCAGCGCCCGCAGGAACTCCCCGAGCCCGGCGTCGATGGTGCCGCGCTCGCGCAACTGGGGCAGCGTGGCGGTGAGGTAGCCGTGCCGGCGGATCGACAGCGCGGTCACCCCACCGGCGGTCAGGCCCATCACCGCGAACAGCCGCTCCCCGCCGGGCAGCTGGAGGTTCACCGCCGGGGAACCTTGATCGAACCGCCGCTCCTGGCTGGACGCCCGCGCGGCGAGTAGCCGAACCAGGTCGGTCAGCTCCTCGTTCGACCCGGCGATCGGCGCGACCTGCTCGCGACGGCCGTCGGTGTGCTGGACGAACACCCGGTCCCACCGGTTGGCGTTGATCGTCTCGATCGTGGGGTTGTCCAGCAGCGGTTGCAGGCCGGCTAGGCCGAACAGTTCGTTGAGGACCTCGACGACCACCTGCTGCTCGAGCCCGGAGGGGACTAGCGAGCGGTTGGCGGTCAGCTCGTTCTCGTTGTGGACGCGGACCGCGGTGTCGAGGATCGACCGGGCCAGCTCGCGGCGGGCTTCCCGCGTCACGGGGGCGCCGGTGCGCGGTTGCTGGGCAGCCACCTGCCGGGGCAGTTCGGCGGCGAGGGTGTCGCGCAGGTGCCGCCGGAGCCGGCCCGCCGCGACCGTCAGATCGTCGTCGCCGTCGCTGAACTCGTCTGGCGGTGAGGCGGGACAGGGGTCGTTCTGCTCGGACGCCCACATGCGGCCGTTGGCCGTTGCCGCGTCGGCCCGGCCGGGCCCTTCGAGAGGTGGCCGGCGCGAGTGCAAGTGCATCGCGGGCGGATAACCGTTGGTGGGCTGGTTCATGACGCTGCTCCTCCCTGCGAATCGCGTTGCTCATCGGCCGGCAGATCAGGTGGGCTGGGTGCGAGCCGGAGTCCGCTGCTTGAGGCGGCACCGTTCGGTGCGGCGGGAGTCGACCGCGCGACAGCCGTGTGTTTCTGGTCAGCGCCAGCCAGGTCGAAGGAGGGAGGCGGCGCTGCTGGCGTGGGCGTCAGCACGACGGCGACCTTGTGCGCGAACCGGCCCAGCGCGGAGTTCGACGGCGCGCTGCGGCCCCACCGTGACCGTGGCGGTCGTCCGCACAGCACGGCGGCGCCGCGCTCGTCGTGCGGAACGCGGCCCAGCGGCGGCACGCCGAGCTCCCGGCTGACCTCGGTGGTGGAGTAGCCCTCGCCGACCAGCAGCAGCGCGGCCCGTGGCGCCCAGCGGCCGACCGCGGGCAGTCGGCGGGCCAGGTGCGCGAGGTCGTCGGCGTGAGCACGGGTGAGCAGCACGAGCACATCGGACTCGCGCACGATGCCCATCGCCGCGGACCCGTGATCGATCCGGCCGCAGTCCGCGATCACCACAGTGTCCGGGGCGTTCGCGGTGCTTCGCAGGACATCGACGCCTGCGGACGAGTTCGGCGGCAGGGCTAGCAGCGCCGCTCGCGCTTGGTCGGCGTCCGGTGGCGTAGTCACCACTGGGAGCCCGCCCGGCAGAGCTTGGGTGTGCTGCCACAGCAACTCAGAGTCAGGGCTGCTCCGTGCCGCCGCGGCAAGGCTGAGCAGACCGGGCGTGGACGGCAAGCAGAACCGCGTCGCGATGTCGCCCCCGGACGGATCCGCCTCCACCAGGACAGTGCGGACCGGTGCGGGCCAACGCGCCGCCAGGGCAACCGAGAATGTCGTCACGCCCGGCGAGCCCTTCAGGCTGAGGACAGCGACCAGCATCAGCGATCACCGCCCGACAGCAGCACCAGCGACAACTGGCCCACCGGGATCGCGGCGACCTGGCGGGCGGCGGCCTCGGCCAACTGCACCGACACCACCGTGGTCTGCTCGTTGGGTGGTGTGGTCACGCTGGTGACCACGCCCGGCCATACCGGTGCCGTCTCCGATGCCGGTGGAGACGTGGCCGACCCGTTCGCGCCACCGGGGACGAACACCACGGACACCCGTGCCCCTGGCACTACTTCCGCCGGGAACTGCCCGGCTTTGAGCGCCAACGACGCGATCGATTGCCCTGCAACGGGAACGGCAGGAGTTCCGACTGAGTCCGGCGTGAGCAACGCGCCCGCGGGAAGGCTCACCGACATCGTCTTGCCCACCACACTCGCGGCCTGTCCGGCGTCCACGACGCTCACGTCGGGATCGACCGCCACGTTGACCTGCCGTAGATCCTGCGCGCTCAGCAGATGGCCGACGGTTACCGGACGCGCCAGCGCCAGGACCGGTTGCCGATCACCGGCGGTCAGCGAGATCCACAGAAACGTCGCCGTGCACACGATCACGAGCAACACGCCGAGCAGGAGGTAGGGCAGGCTCCGGCGACGACCCGCGCCCCGCAGCCGTGAGGCGGCATCCGGGTTCTTGCCGTTGCTCACCCACGGTGCATCGTCCGATGTGGACGAACGGTCGGAGTTCGGATTGCTCGTCACAAGTGTCTTCATGCCAGCGCCTCCAGGCATGGGGGTAGTGCGCCGCGTCGCCGGTGCTGATCAGCGAGCGGAACGACGAGTTTGCTCTGTGTTCTCGGTGATGTGGGCGGAGCTGCCTCGCGAAGGGTCAGCCGCTGCCGTTGTTCAGGGCCTGGGACTCGGCCACGCGGAACGCCGCATTGCCGGTCGTCGTCATGTCCGGGAACGTCCCGCCCTGGCCTGCGCCCGACCACGTGACCGTCCAATGCACGGTCGCGGAGGCGGGGAAGGTCTGACCTGGTTGGCGGGCCGAGGATCTGCGATAGGTGTGTCCGCAGTCCGGGGAACCCGATGTCGGATCGAGGCTCGCCCGAAACGGGGTACCTGGCCCCGTGCAGCTCACCGTGCTGCCGTCGCCCATTGACCAGGTCACCGCCGTCGGTGTCGCTACCGCGGTCACCGACACACCGGGCACGGATGCGGTCGCCGAGATAGGAGCCCACCCTGTGGAGAGCCACAGCCAGGTCGGTAGGTGCACCAACTGGTCACCGGACGGGCTTGTCGCGATCGTCGGTGCGGCGAGCCGCAGCTGCTTGCGCGCCAGCTGCGCCAGCTCGGCCGGTGAGGGCAGCATCGCCGCTCCGGGCTGGTGTCCGTCGGCAATCCACACCGGCGGCCGGTACAGCGCATCCGCCACCCCCTCGCCGGTGCACTTCCAGAGGTACCAAGCCCCCGGCTGGCCCTGAGCAGCTTGCTGCGCCAGGACGGCGATACGCGGCTGGCGGGTGAGCACCGCCGGTCGCGCCGTGGCAATGCCTGAGGTCAACGGCCGACCGAGGGCCGCGGTCACCACGCCGCCGGACGGTGGCTGGTAGTCGCTCTTCACATACGAACAGTTCGCCAAGTTCGAGTTGCCCCCGACGATCGTGTCCCCGTTGTCACTGCCGTCACCCCGGTTGGCCGAGCCACGACGCCCAGTGTCGGGCTTCCCGTTGCCAGGGCTGTTCGGCTTGGGGTTCGTGCCGCTCTTGCCCGCGCCGAGATCGCAGACCGGCGAAGGGGTTTGGCTACAGTTCGTGCTGCCCCAGCCGTTGTCCGCGAGAGCGGGTGCTGCGCCACCGAGTATTCCGACCGCGGTGATCCCTGTGATGACTGCGAAACGTCGCATGGCTCAACACGTCCCCGCGTCGTGTACGCCGTAGTCGGACACCTTCCATGATCCGTCGGTCTGCTTCTGCACGATGGCGTTGATCAGGTGACGACCGCCGGGCTTGTTGTCGGCGAGCTGGCCGTTGTCCTTGCGGTACTTCAACCAGTTGGTCGAATCTCCGCAGTCGGTCACCACGATCTTGGTGGGAGTATCCGCAGGCTCTACGGAGGACACGGTCGGGCTCAGCTTTGGCTCGCCCTTGGTCACCAGGCCATTGACGTGATCCGCGTACAGGCCTCGTGACAGGTTCGTCAGCGCGATACCGGTGGCGTGCTGCCCGAGCTTTGCTGACTGCCAGTCCGAGGTCGTCCCAGCCGCGACAAAGTCCTGCCACATGCCTTGGTACACCGCGAGCGCATCCTGTTTTGCCTTGTCCGCGGGAGACGCGGGAGAGGTCAACGTCGAGGTCGCAGTTGCCTCTACTCCACGCGTCCCAGGTGGCGGAGTAGTGGACGTGCCGAGACCGCACGCGACCGTGGCCGCTGCGCTGAGTGCCAACGTCGCAGCCTTGCTGCAGATCGTCCAGTGCTTGCCTCGTGTCACACTCCACCTCCCAAGTCAGCTGGAGCTAGTTGGTCAATGCTCTTCTCTACGTGTACACCTCGGTGCCAGGTGCACTTCAAGGTGCACAAGGACACGACTTGAAATGTGTGCTGTGTTTGTCGAGACAGATGCACGCTTGAGGTGAACAGCGTCCGGAGATGTCGGCCTGCTGAGTGAAGGACTCCAGCGGTGGTCGACGCGCCGCGTGTGATCGTCGGCTGGTGACTTGGATCCAACACGTGTGCCAACTGTGCGGCGACGAAGGGGAAGGGAACGGGGTCGTGTCGGTGTGGGCCATCGTGGTGTGGGCAGCGCTGGGAGTCGTCGTCGGCGCGGGCTTGAATTCGCTAGCCCGTCGAGTGATCGAGCCGACGGTGTCTGAAGCTGTCCGCGCGGCTCGAACGATCACGGCGTCAGTTACGGGAGTGCTCCACGGGTTGCTGGCGTGGCGCCTGGCGTTGTGGCCTGAGCTCGCCGCCTACAGTGCCCTGGCGGCCATCGGGGTCCTGCTCGCCGTGATAGACGTTATTGAGCATCGCTTGCCGTCGAGGCTGATTGCGGTGGGCTATCTGCTGTTGCTCGCACTGTTCGGGTTCGCGGCGGTCGTGCGGGACAACGGAGCCGCGATGGTGCGCGCTGCGGCGAGCATGGGCGTGGTCTTCGTGGTGTATCTGGTGCTCGCTGTTGCCACGAATGGCGGGCTTGGGGCAGGAGACGTCAAGCTCGCCGGGTTGCTCGGGTTGGCGCTCGGCTGGCTCAGTTGGTCGGCGGTGCTGGCCGGAATCGTTGTGGGCCTGTTCTACGGTGCCGTTGCTGGTGCGCTACTGATGGCCCTGGGCAAGGCAACGCCCCGAAGCCCCATCCCGTTGGGGCCTGCGATGCTCGCGGGCGCTTTTACCGCTGTGCTCAGCTTCGGTACCTGACTCACGTGTCGTCCCGGTCGTGCGGTTCCACGCATTCGATCGAACCGAGATGACGGTTGTGCCGCCGAAGGCGCTGGGCTCGAGTGATCAGTGCGTCATGCCGGTGACACCACCTCGACACTGCGGGCAGCACGTCCGATAGCCACTCTTGTGCGGCCGGACCGAGTTCGTACCGGACGGCTCGTGGCCACACACCCGGTTCCTCGTGGCGCAGGACAAACCCGTTGTCCTCCAAGCGCCTCAAGGTCCTGTTGAGGACGCTCTTCTGGACGTTGCGGTTTCTGCCCGACCAGCCGTTGATCAACTCAGTGGAGCGGATCGCTGCCAGCAGATCACCGTAGTGCTTCGGACCATCGGTCAGCGCCTGAAGCACGTCCGGCATCCAGTCGCTGTTGACGAGATGGCGGAGATTCAGCAGGGTCCGCAGATCTTCCTTCTTCTCCACTGTGGACCACCGTGGCGTCGGCACCGCTCGAGCCGGAGGTGCCTGCACCTGTTCCGATCCGGATGGGTCGTGGACATGGATTCGTCCACGGCCGGTGGCCTTCGCGCGTTGCAGCGCGGCATCGGTGTCGCGGATCAGGTCCATCAGGGTGTGGTTCCGATTCGGAGCGTATGCCGCGAGCCCGATCGATGCGGTGAGCCCTCTCAGAACGACGTCGGTCCCTGTGTTCGTCCTGACGCCGATCTGGATGGCCTGGATGCCGTCGAGTGCTCGCTCGGCGATGCCGACCGCTTCCGCGAGCGAGGTGTGGGGAAGCAGGACGAGGAACTCGTCTCCTCCGTGTCGGCCGACTAGATCCTCCCGGCGGGTGCTGCGCAGCAGCACGTCAGCGATCTCCTTGAGCACGCTGTCGCCAGCGGGGTGGCCGAGTTCGTCGTTGATCTTCTTGAACCAGTCGAGGTCGATCAGCAGCAGGGCAAGGTCCTCCCAGCGTCGCTGCGCTCGACGGAACACAGCGGGGGCCTTGTCGTCCCATCCCCATCGGTCGAGCAAGCCGGTCAGGCGATCGGTGTCCCAGGACCCCACAGGTTGCGCGCACGAACCACACCGCGGTAGATCAACCTCATCCACTCCGGTGTGCTCACGTGGTTCACCTCCGCCGTGTTCTTCCCCCATCGGCACGCTCCCGATCCTCGCGATTGTCATCGCTTCGCCCCCTTTACGCCACGGTTTCCTGCTGTGACAACCGGGTCCGCCCACCTCTGCGAGATCCGCCATGGATTCCGCGCGGCCGTGAAAGTAGCTGGGGCGAGAGTTCTGGATAGTCGAATCTCGCTCGCCCTGTTGTCATCTGGGTGTTCGCGGAGCTGACGACCACGCCGAGCGTCAGATCGAACCTGGCAACCAAAGCTCCAACGGCACGTCTGATTGGCGTGCGATTCATCACTTTCCCCCTTCGGGCGATTGCGGGACGACTACTGTGGCGATCCCTCCTGAGTTTCGTATGGGTTTGTGCGACAACCAATTACAACCCTGCCGGACGGGAAGGGCAACGTATGTCGGCAAAGTAATGCAATCACCGAACTGGCGATTTCGGCGGATCGGATACTGCTACGTGCAGTCCCGTATCGGCAGTCCTCCGTGTATTCGAGTGATGACGTCACGGAATCGATGGTGGTCGCGGTTCTTTGTTGTGTGGTTCACCGGCGACACGACGCCGCTGCAGACCCGGCACCGGTTGGTACCGCCACGTCGCTCACGGCGGAACAGCGGTGTACAGGTCACCGGCGGTGTGATCAGCGCAGCGCCCGCCGGACTGGGGTGGCGCGGCACCATCGCGAACGTGAGAACGGTCGGCACGCGCGGGACGATCGGAGGTGGCTTCATCGGATGGCCTCGAGGGGCCGGTCGACCAGCCACCGTCCGTCGGGCTGACGCAGCACCGCGCGCGTGGTGGACACGTGCTCGGACTGGACTGGCTGGTCTGCGGTCAGCAGCGTGCGGCGCGCGGTCAGCACCACGATCACATTGTCCGGGCCGCTTGGTAGCTCTCTGCTGGTCTCCGCGGTCAGCTGGTCGCAGCGGTGGGCGAGTTTTCGTTCGATTGCCTTCAGAAATGTGGCTGTGGTGTCTCCGGCGGCCAGGTCCGAGGTCTTGCCTGCTGTCGTGGCGTACACCGTCGCGCGTTCGACGTTGTTGTTGCGCGGCTGTCGGTAGTCCGTTGCGCACCACTGGGTCATCCAGGCTCGCGCCACCGCGATCGGATCGTGGAAGTCCGTGTCCATCGCGACCGGTGCCGGCGGGGCCGGGGGCACGGTCGAGGGTGTGTCAAGCGTGGCGGAGGCGGTGCGTGGCGGGACCGGCGATCCGGCCGCACTGTTGGGTGTTGGCGGCGTGGACTTTGGGGTGCGGCTCGTTGCCGCGGCGGTCCCGCTGGACGAGTCCCTTGGGGGTGCATGCGGCGCGGTGCCACACGAGGCAAGACCGTCCAGCGCGATGAGGAGGACCGCCACGGGAACGAGGCCGAGCAGGCGGTGCACGCTCGCCTCTCGCCGGCCGTGGGCGCGGTGTACACAGCCGCGCCGGGACATGGCAGTCATTCCAGTGCTGACCGTTGTGACTACCTGGGCGATCAGCGTCCCGAAGCTCATGCGGTGCTGCTGCTGTGGCCGTCGGGCAACGGTGCCGGCGAGCGGGTCGAGTTTCCGCGCGGCGGGGCTTCGTAGTGTGCCGGGAGTTTCCGCGCGGCGGGGAAGCAGCCTGCGGTTCGCGACGGCCAGGGTGGTCATGGTCATCGCGCCGCCGCACTGGGCCGCGCGTGAGGGAGGAACTGCGGGGCGCGGGCGGTGAGCACGTGCCAGAACACGATCTCCTCGACCAGGACGGCGGGTTGTCCGCCGGGGGAGAGGGTCGCTCGTGAGCGCAGCGCTGGAACCCCGTCGCCGGGTGTGGTGCCGAGGTACGCGACGTAGTGCGTGGCACGGGGTGCGTCGGTGAGGACGCCGACGGTGACGTGGCCCGCGTGCAGCTCGGCGAGTTGCCCGCTGGTCAGGCACAGCCGGGGCAGGTAGAGCAGCGAGGTGATCGCCGCGAGCGGTTCGGGTTCGCCGAGCGCGGGCACGAGGTACCCGTCGCGGCGCAGCACCTCCCAGCCCATCGGCAGGTTGAGCAGCAGGCCTTCGTCCTCGGTGACCGCGTGCACGACGTCGGGCTGGCGGGGCACCCGGCGCAGCGGAAAGCCGCACCACCAGGTGAGGGTGTCGAGGAACCGTGGGCTGATCCGGATTGCGCGGGCGAGTCGGTCGGCCCGTGCCGTGTACTCGTCGGTGACCGGTTTGGTGTGGATCACCGTCGTCCTCCTGTCCTGAGCTCATCGCGCCAGCAAGCGCGGGTGTCGTCGTGCCGGGGGCCGGTTTCGGACCCGCACGGTCGGCCGGTGACCGAGTGGCCTACTTGCAGCTGGGGCTTCGGCGTAGGTCGTGGCGTCGTCGATGTGGTGGATGTCGTCCTGGTCAGCGAGAAAGAGGCCGACGGGAGGTTGCTCGGTGGAGTTGGCGCCTGGCGGCGTGGTCGTGACCTCGGCGCTCGCCGGTCGCCTGGCCATGATCGGCGCACCGTGTGCGCGTCTATCCACTGCGGACTGACGGGATCGGCCGTTTGCGGGGCGCTGCTGGTGGGCCTGATGGCCACGATGGTCGACCTGATCGGTGCGGCGAGTACGGCGACGGCGACCAGCACGCCTTGCGCGGTCAGGACTGGCGTGCGGCGCGCATCCGTCGGCGGCTGGGGGTGTGCCGGCCGCTCACCCGAGGGGGATGTCGGGCCGGGCGTCACCTGCTGGCGTGCGTCCTGGGCCGGGCGTGTCTGGTCGCCGTCGTTGATCATCACGAGCCTCCCTTCTGCTTGTCGTCGCGGGTGGGGGCGGGCGCTGGGTTCGGCCGGTCGCCCCCGGCAGGGGCGGCACGAACCCAGCTACCCGTGTTCACGGGGGCGCGGTTCAGCGCAGAAGCACCGGCGTGCCAGTCGGGATCTGCGCGAGTGCCTCACGCAGGGCCGGGGGAGTGGCGACGCATCCGCTCACGTCGAGCTGTCCCAGCGGTGACTCGGTGGGCAGGCCGGGGACGGCGATCCCGCCGACCGGGCCGGTGCACAGGCGCTGTGTGGAGGGAGCGAACGGCCAGATCGCCCGCAGGAACCACAGCCCACCCGACTGGGGTGTGCCGTGTTGGGCTGCACCGATCGCGACGAAGCTCCGGTTCCCGAACGACCTCGGCACCGCGCGCAGCGTCGAGGCGACGCGGGTGTCCGCACGGCCGAGCTCAGCCAGAACAGTGACCGTGCCGGTGGCGGTGTCCAGTTCGACCCGGCGGTCGGTGTCGACTAGTCGCACCGACGGCGTGAGGTAGACCCAGCCCGCCGCGGCCGCACCGCCGGGGTGTGGCCGGGACGGCAGCAGCACCAGCGCCCAGCCAGGACGCCGGTCCACCACCGGAACCCAGGTCGGCGCCAGCATCTGCAGCGGCGGCAGCACCGCGACCGGGGCACCGCCCGGTTCGGCGTACACCGCGAGGTCGCTGGTCGGGTGCAACGTGGTGCGGCCTGGATCTGTCGTCGGCGCCGGATCGGTCGGCACGTGGTCGAGGGCGGCGCCGACCGTCGCGCGGGGCAGCGCGCCGCGCTCCGCCGTGGACAGCGATCGCGGGGCGATCGCGTGCGGATCCTCCTGCGCCGCAACAGCTGCACCCGCCCCGGTTCCTGGTGGCGAGTTCTCGGTGCTGACCGGTGTGCTGCTCGCGGCCGAGCCCAGTGTTCCGGTCGGCGCTACGTTGCCGCTCGCCCGGCCGTGGTCGCGGAGCAGCACCGCCAGCAGCACCACGAGGGCCATGACGAGCAAGGCTTTCGTGATCAGCCCGCCGCGCCACCAGTCTGCGGCGCGCATCAGCACCGCGTGGCGTAGCAACACCATGGGCGTGATCGGTGGCAGCGGCAGGGTCTTCTCCGGATCGGTTTCCGGCGGTGCCTGCCCGCCGCCCACAGTCTGGACACGGCCGGTGAGCGACACGATCCGCGCCGTGGTGTTCACGAGGTCTTCCCGGCGATCGCCTCACCCAGCGTCTTGACGATCGCGCACGTGTCGGTGGGGAACCTGCCGTTGGTGATGTTGATTCCGGCGACACCGTTGCTGAGCGGGATGATCCCGGTGCAGGTCGGTTCCTTGCTGGTCTTGTTCGTGCCGGGTTTGATCAGCCCGGCCTTGTTCCCGAACTGTTGCGGCGTCGAGCCGGGCTGTTCGGCCTGCGCGGTTTTCATCAGGCCTGGCTTGGCCCACACGATCAGCACGATGAAGTTCTTGCCGACCGTCGCCTGTCCGGCGTTGGGGCTGATCTGCGCGGAGGCCTTTGCTCCGTTGTCGTAGCGGCACGCGGTGCTGAACGGGTCTCCCTCCTTGGGAGCGCGCAGCCGCGGCTTGGTGTCCTTCTCCGGCCGGACCTCGGCGGGAAACGCCGACCAGCCCAGCTCGCACGGGTCGAACGGCGCGCCCACCGACTTGGCGTCGATCTTCGGGTCCAGATCGCCGAGCACGATCCGCTTGCCCTCCTGCCCGGACGCGGTAGCGGTGGTGGGCATCGTGGCGTTCGCGAGCAGTGTGGTGGTGGCGGCGAGCGTCAACGCCGCCGCAACGCGTTGGGTGATGTTCATGAAACCCCCTGGTCTCGTGCGGAATTACCGTTGCGGGAAAAGAACTTTGAGCAGGTCGCCGACCACGGCGTCGCGGATGCCGTCGATGCGGGTGCGGTCGACCGGTGTGGCCTTCGAGCTGCCGCGCGGGGGCCGGAGCACCAGGTGTACCTGCAGCACGCCCTTCGCGGCGGGGTCCGTGGTCGGGGCGATGCTGAGCTCGTCGCGGTCATTGCCCTTGCCGTCGGCGTCGTAGGTGGCGGCGACCCGCATCACGCGCTTGCCGGCGATCGTCAGTTCCGACACGTCGCGTGCGACGTCCGGTTTGGAGCGGAACAGCTGCAGGTACTCCGTCAGCGAGTAGCCGGGATCGAGGCCGATCTTGACCGCGACCTGGTCGTCGCCTGACCACACCGAGCACGAGGTGCCGTCCTCGACGATCCGGTAGTTGCCGGGCTGCAGGTAGCGGTCCCACGCCTCGGCGGGCAGCGCCGAGCACAGCATCTGGGTCGCGGTCACCGGATCCTGCTTGGCCTTGTCGAACAGGGCCGATCCGGTGGCGGGTGTGGTGTTCTGCCATGCCACGCAGTTCTGCGGCGTGGCGCTGCGTGCGCAGTCGCCGCCGCCCGTCGCGGTCTGACCGCCGGATGCCGGGGCCCCGCTTTCGCGGTTGGGGTGCCCGCTGATCGTGGTCGTGCACCCGGCGGCCAGCATCGCGGCGGTCACCGCTCCCGTGGTGAGCGCGAACATGCGCGCCGTGCGTGGGCGGGTCACGGCTTGCCCACCTTGGCCAGCACCTTCTGCATGGCGGTCTTGGCCTGCTCGCAGTCCAGGGTGTCGATGCGGATCTGCTGCGTCGCGGTCGAGGCTTCCTCGTCGGAGTGGTCCACCACGACCGTGGTGTCCGGATCCCATATCGCGTAGGCGGCGCACGAGTTGTGGCGGCCTTGGCTGAGCACGACCGTGCGGCCGTCCACAGTGGTCTCGCTCGCGCCCTGCACGCCCGCGCGGACCAGGCTGGACGGATCGTCCTTGATGCCGAAGGTCACACGGACCTCGTTGCGGCCGCCACCAGCGCTTTTGTTCTTGCCGTCCGCGGCGGGCGCCGCGGCGCCGATGGCGGTGCAGCTCGACGGGTTGACCGGGTCGAGACGGGCCTGCGGGCCGAGCGCGTCGAGCACCGCGGCCGCCGCACCACACGGGTCGACGGTCGCGAGCTTGAACTCCGGGCTCGTCTTGCCACCGCCGCGCTTGGGCAGTTCCTTCCAGATCGACCCGACCTTGGCGAGGTACTGCTTTACCACATCGCACGGTGTCTTGCCGCCCGCCGCGTCACCACTGGGCTTCGAGGTGGACAACTCGATCGCGAACTTCTGCTGTTCGGCGGGTTGATCGGTGTCCAGCGGCCACCACGCCGAGCAACTGCCCGTGTCCAGCTCGCGGGTGAAGACGTCGATACCACCGATGTTCTCCGGCTTCGCCTCGTGCCGGTCGCGCGCGTCGAACTTGGCGCCCACCTCGATCCGCAGGTTCCAAGTCGACTCGAACTCCGACTTGTGCAACTCGAGGGCGCACTCGTGGAACCCGCTGTCATCGGGCATGATCGCGTCGCCCTTGTCCCCGGTCACCTCGGTGGCGGCCTCGACCGAGTGCAACGCGCAGGCGTCGATCTGCCGGAACTTCGCGAACGCCTCCGCGTCCTTGCGCATCTCCTGCGGGATGGCCTGCTCGATCTGCGGCTTGCCCTGCTGCTCGCCGCCCGTGTCTTGCGGTGGCGAGGGATCCGGCGTGCAGGCCGCGAGAAACACGGCTGCGGCCAGTAGCCCGGTTGTCCACACTCGGTTCATGTTCGTGAGCCCCCAACCCGAACGGGATCTGCTTGGTAGGTAAGGAAAAGAGAAGTGGATGGCGGTGTCAGCCCGCCGCATGACGGCGGGCTGACCGTTTGATCAGGTCCAGTTCCAGCACCAGGTGGCGAAGTCGCGTCCGCTCGCCTGGGCGTGCGACTGGACGGTGGAGTCAGTCCCGGTGCTGTGGCCGACGATGACCCCGTCGACGGTGTCGCCGGTGCTGTGTCGCTGAGTCTGTGATGCCGGCGTCTCGGACCGCGAGTGGATCTGCGCGGCCGCGGAACCGGAGATCACGGTCAGCGTGATCGCGCCAGCGACGGTGGCGCCGGCGAGCAAGCGAGTGAAGATCTTGGGAGCGTTCAACGTTCGTTCTCCTTGTCATGTAACGGAAACTGAGATTCCCGGACGGGCAGCGCCGCCCATGGCAGTCCGCCTGGGGTTGCGGGCAGACGGTGCGGCCCTGGGAGAGTCAGTCCCTTAGGGACTGACGACTGTGGCCGGGCTAGTTGCCCGACTGGATCGGGAACGACCTGGTTGACGTGGCAGCGGTGATCGAGATGACGGTGGTCACCCGGTATCTCTCGCCCTGGGCGTCATGGTCGCCACCGAACTGCGCGGCGCCGCGCACTGCCGGTTGCCACTCGGCGTCCGAGCGGCGTGTACAACCCCGGCTGCCAAGATCAACGAGTTCGGTTCCCGCATTCGCGGCTCGATCCGGGTCAGCAACTCGTGCGCCTGCTGAGGTTCGAAGTCCCTTCCGAGCAACCAGACTTCCTGCGTGAGGTAGCCACACCGCCGGGATGAGTAGATCTCGCCGGTGCGCGGGATGAAACCGAGCCGCCACGGCCCGTCTCGGTCCGTCGGCTCCGCCCACGGCGAGTCGTCGTCGCCGTCGCGACGCCACCGCTCGCCGTAGACGTCCCCGTCGACGACCGAGATACCGCGATCACCGCGGCCGCGCCGCGTGTCGGTCGCCAGGAAGTTGTCCTCCGGGCCGAGCACCACCACGCTCGCGGGGACCTCGGGCGATCGCGCCCAGCCCTCGGCGGCCGCGCGCAGTACCCCGGAAGGCGGGTCGAGGCCGATCACGAAGTCGCGGAGCACGTGCTGCAGCGTCACGGTCTCGTCGAGCAGGATCGCCAGCTCGGCCTGCCGCGTGATGGCGGTGTCCAGCGCCGCGGTCGCCGCCCGGCGTTCTCGGCGGCCGGGCAGCCGTCCTCGGGTGGACGCGGCGGCGAGACGGGTCCGCTGTGCCGCGATCGCGGTTTCGGCGGGCATGAGTCTGCGGCGCACGTCCGCGGCGACCGCGCGCAGCAGGCCTTCCAGCCTGAGCAGGTCTGCGGCCGCGTCCACGCTCAGGCCGACGTCGCCCTGGTCGCGTATCCACCGCGCCATCGGTTCCGGTAGCGGGTCGGTGTGCGCCCCGAGTCGGAGCTCCGGCCCAGTCCTCGTGTGACGCCAGGTCGGGTGATGCGGTGACATGCATGTCCTCCCCCGAGGATGTCGGGAGGCCGACCGGTGTGCCGGTGTGCTCTAGGGGGAGCACGGTCGTCAGCGCACGGCACGCCGGTCGGCGTCTCCTGCACAAGGCCAGCAGTGGACGTGCCGGCCGGAGGCTGGACGACCTGATCCCTCCCAGGCCCGGCCGTCCAGCCGTACCTCGTGCTCACCCGGTTGCGGGCACGAGGCCATGACACACGGGTCGGCGGCGGTCGTGGTCGGGACACGAGCGCCGCCGGCCCGTCCGCATGGACTGGGGCCGTCGACGGGCCGTGCGAACGCTCATTCCGCTGCCTTTCTCGTGCTCGTCGTTGCCAAACCTCGCGAGTCCCGCGGCCTTGGTCGACATTTCAGGAATTGGCCCAGCAAAGCCAGAGGCTCAGGGGTTTGATTCCGGCACGAGACCCTCCGATCCCGGGCCGACGACAGCAACCATAAGGCAAACGACGGTGATGTCAACTTAGAACGAATGGTTTGAGCTACCTATTTCTCGGGTGACGGTGAAATGCGGGATACCCCGTAGCTGCAAACAGGCGACCCCGTATCAGCTGGGTGAACGCGCCTATCACTAGGGGCCTCCGCTGCTCGGAACGGGGTATTCCGTACCTATTGCGAAATGTCGCATGCCCTGTCGAGGTCCATTCGGATGCAAACGTGAGTGGTGTCAATTGTCGGTCCTAGCGGTATCTATCTGCGCTAATCACCTCTCTGGAGCGTGCCCGGCTATGTCGTGTCGAGCCAAGGGGTGAGTACGGGCTCTACGGGAAACCCCGTAGTGGGCTGGCCGTCGACGACTACGGGGATTCGCGAAAGATGCGGGGGAGGGAGCCGCAGCGATTCTGACGTGGTTGAAACCGGAACGTGCGCAGAACGGCTCCACACCGCGGCACGCCGCAACGGCCTCGAGGAAACTGCGTGCCAGCGTCGACAAGTCAGCTGTTCAGCGACCATGACTGGGACACCGCGCTCGCCGTCGGTGACGCGCCGTGTGAACAGGCGTCGGTCCGTGTCACACGACTGCCCACGCTGGCCGAACGGCTGGACCTGCACCGCGCGGCCCAAGCCGGATGTCCTTCGGCCGCGGCGCGCACCACCGCCTGGGCGCGCGACTCGGTCGCATCGAAGCCGAGATCGCGCTGACCGAACTCACCGCGCGATCCCCGCCCGCCCGCCCGGCTCGCCGTCGATCCGGCCGAACCGTGTTACCAGCCAGCGTCATCACGAACAGCCTGCGAGTCGCGCGTCACACTGGACCCGTGGGGATGACGGCGAAGCCCGTTGGCTCCCAGGGCAGGGCAGGGCAGGGCAGGGCAGGGCAGGGCAGGGCAGGGCAGGGCCTGCGGCTGAGCACCTCGTCGAACGAACATGGGCGATGGCGACCCCGCGCCGGGAGACCGTCGCTTGTCGGGTTCGTGTCCTCGGTTCGTCACGAGCTCGGTCGGCTACCCGAAGCTGACGTCTGCTGCGGGCTAGCCGACGGTCGTGCGGTGCTGCTCGCGTACCCAGGTGGCGACGTGCACGCGGGAATTGAGCTTGAGCCTCTTGTGGATGTTGGTCACGTGCGTCTCGACCGTGCGGGCCGAGATCCGCAGGATCGTGGCGATCTCCTGGTTGGACTTGCCCGCTGCGATCAACTCGGCGACCTGGTACTCCCGGTCGGAGAGATCTCCTGGCGGCCGGGTGTGTGCCGTTGTCGTGCGCTGGCGCGGCAGCGTGAGGCTGTGTGCGAGGGCCAGGGCGTCGGGCGTGCACAGGGCTTCGCCCTCGGCGATCGCGGTCTCGAACTCGTTGTCCCCGATCTCACCGCGGCACACGAACTGGATCTGCTCCTGCACACGTCGGAACGCCTGCAGGCCGTGCACGGTGGCGTGCGCGGCGGCCTGCATTCGGTTCGCCACGCCGAACAACGTGCCCGCGAGCCGGTGCTCGCCGCGGTTGGCGGCGATCAGGGCGAGCAGCCACGAGGTCCAGGCGAGGCCCCAGTTGTCGTCCATCTCGTGCTGGATCCGAAGTGCCTGGTGAGCCAGGCGCAGTGCTTCGGTGAGGTCGCCGTGGAGCAGCTGTGTGAGTCCGCTGGCCCATAGTGCCCACGAGATGCACCACTGCGCACCGGCGGTGTTCGCGGAGTCCAACGCGCGTGCGGACGCGGCGAGCGCGGTGTCCGCATCGCCCAGGAACGCGGTGGCGAACGCCGCGAACAGCGTCGTCATGTGCGCGTCGCCGTGCTGGCCCGCGGCGCGGAAGGCGCCTTCCGCGCGCGCGAACAGCGACAGGCACTCGCTCGCGCGCCGTGGGTCGGGTTCGGCCATCAGCAGTCGGGTGCCGGAGGCGAACAGCACGAGGCCGTTGGTGTCGTGGCAGCCAAGGGCCCGCGCGCCGTTCTCCGCGCGGGCGAGCAGCGGCGTGGCCACTTCGGCGTGCCCTTGGGTCAGCGCGATCCAGGCCCGCAGCGCCAGCGCGGCGACCTGCAGGGGCCCGATCGAGCTGGCGGGATCGTCCATGCCGAGGGCGAGCATGCGGTGCGCTTCGTTGATCAGACCGGCGTGGTAGTGGAACCGGGTCCGCGTCGCGTTGACCGCCAATTCCAGACCGCGCTCGCGCTGCTCCGTCGCAACGAAGTGCTCTTGGGCAGCACGCAGGTTCGCGAGTTCGGTGCGCATCCGCCTGATCCACACGACCTCGTCGGGGCCGAGCCATTGCTGGGCGCCTTGCTCGACAAGCGCGGCGTAGTAGTCGGCGTGGGCCTGACGAGCGGTGTGTTCGGTGCCGGCCTTGGCGAGCAGTTCATGCCCGTACTGCCGGATGATCTCCAGCATGCGATAGCGGGTACGGCCGTTGAGCTTCTCGACCTCCAGCAGCGATGTGCGGACCAGGCGAGTGAGCAGGTCGAAGACATCATCGGGCGCGATCTCGTGCCGTGCACAGATGGTGCGGGCGGCATCGAGGTCGAACCCGCCCTCGAACACCGAGATCACCGACCAGGTCAGCTGCTCAGTGCTGGTGAGCAACCGGTAACTCCAGTCCAGGGTGCCGTGCAGGGTGCGGTGGTGCCGCTGCTCGGATGGGCCGTCGACGAGCAGCCGCAACAGGTTGTGCCGCACGTGGTGCTGCTCGACGAGTTCGGTCAGGGTGAGCACGTCGAGCTTGGCCGCGGCGAGCTCAATGGCTAGCGGAATGCCGTCGAGCAGCCGGCACAACTCGGCGGCCTTCGGATCGCACAGGTCGATCGGCGCGCCCGCGGCCGTGGCTCGGTCGCCCAGCAGCCGCACCGCTTCGTGCGGCTCGTCGTCGTTGCTGTCGCAGGTTTCGGTGACACCGGCGCACAGCGGCGGCACGGTGAGCAGGTGTTCACCGGGCACGCCCAACCTGGCGCGACTGGTCGCGATGACCCGAACCCCAGGTGCTTCGGCGAGCACGTCCCGGAGCAGGCTCGGCAGGGGACCCTCGGCTGGTTCCGCGTCGACCAGGTGCTCGCAGTTGTCGAGCAGGAGCAGCAGCCGCGCATGCCGCACACGCTCGATCAGTCGATCGCGCATCGGCGCCGTGGAGTTGTCCAGAACGCCCAGCGCTTCAGCGATCGTCGACGCGAGCCGGTCACCGCTCCTGACTTCGCTGAGCTTGACCACGACGACACCGTGCTCGAACTGCGACGCCGATGACTCGGTGCGCAGCTCGTGCGCGAGCCGATACAGCAGCCGTGTCTTACCCACCCCACCCGTGCCGATGAGGGTGATCATCCGTGCGGTGCCGTGCAGATCCTTGGCGTCCCGCAAGAGCCGAGATCTCCCGATGAAGCTGGTCACCTCGGCCGGTGCGCCACCGCTCTCCGGGCACAGCGGACGATCCGCCTGCGTGCCCTCTGGCTGGTCCTCGCTTGAGGACGAGTTTCTTCCTGTCATCGTTCCCCCCTGCCAACGTGCGTTGAAGCATCTGTGATCGGTGGTGCGCTGGCCTCCCAGCAGGCGTTTCGCCCGCACGGGTCCCCCAGGCCCTCGCACCACTGCGTCCTAATGGGACGATCGGCAGATTGTCCCGATGTCCGTGCACGAAGGCGTCCGTGTGACCACGGATCTCGCCGCCGAACCGCCGGTGCACACACGCAACAGCAGCGCAAACGGCTGGTTGCCGTGCCTTTCGGGGTGATACAGGAAGTGCTGACGACCTTCACCGTCCAGTGCCACCTCCGTGGTGGAAGGGCAGATCCGTGGAAACACGGATGCGGCCCGCAGTGCTCACCCAGCACAGTCGCATCATCAGCGCTCACCGCGTTCGCGCGACCGACACCAGAGCCAAGAACGGGGCCTCATGCTGTCCATGTCCACCCAGCACCTCATCGGTGGCGAGCTGCGCGGCAGTGAGCACCACCACGCCGAGGACGAGGCACGTGCGGCGTGCCCGGTGCACCAGGCACGAATGCCCAACGGGATCGAACTGACCGTCGTCACCGCCGGCTTGGAGCAGGCCCGCCAGGTCCTGAGCGACGACCGGCTATCCAAGGACAGCGGCAGCATCAACGCCGAGCAGGTCCGGCAACTGGAGGCGCTCGGTCTCCCGCCGGGCGTGTCCGTGATGTTCGGCCAGTCCATGCTGTTCAGCGACGATCCGCAGCACCGGCGGCTGCGTAAACTGGCCGGGCTCACCTTCGGCACGCGGCGCGTGCAGCAACTGCGGCCGCACATCGAGCGACTCACCCGCGACCTGATCGACACGCTGCCCACCGGCGTCCCGGTCGACCTGATCACGGCGCTGGCGGTGCCGCTGCCGCTGCAGGTGATCTGCGAGCTGCTTGGCATTCCCGAACGGGACTGGCCCGCCCTGCGCGAGTGGACCGAGGATCTGATGACCGAGGACCGTGAGCTCACGCTGCCGGCCAGCCGCGCGATCGGCGCCTACTTCCAACACCAGCTGCTGCCCGCCAAGCGGGAGAACCCCGACGACCGACTGCTGTCCGCGCTGGTCGTGGCTAGCGCGGACGGCGACACGCTCAGTGCCGACGAGCTGCTGGCGATGTCGGTGCTGCTGGTCACCGCCGGCCACGAGAGTACGACCAACCTCATCGGCAACGTGGTGTACGAGCTGTTGCGCCGTGATCTGTGGGGCGCGGTCGCCGCCGACACCGGTCTGGTGGACAAGGCGATCGAGGAGACGCTGAGGTGGGATCCGCCGGTGCGCAACACACCGCACCGCATCGCCCGCGAGGATCTCGAGATCGGTGGCCGCACCGTGCCCGAAGGGTCGCTGCTGGTGGTCAACCTCGGCGCGCCCAGCCGCTGCCCGGCCACAGTGGACCAGCCCGACGAGTTCTTGCTGACCCGCGACGAATCGCCACACGTCACCTTCGGGCACGGGATCCACTTCTGCCTCGGCGCGCACCTCGCGCGGGTGGAAACCCAGATCGTCCTGCGTCAGCTCGTGCAGCGGTTCCCGCACGCGCGCCTGGTCACTAACGAGGCACCGGCCCGTCGCCCGTCCGCGATCATGAGCGGCTACGAGTATGTGCACGTCGTCTGGGAATCGTGAACACCCTCGGCGAGGGCTTCCACGGCGGGATGTCCGCCAGGGGCGAGACGATAGTGGGGCGCCCTGGCACGATGCCTGGTGTGGACGGCATCGGGACACCGCATCACCGGCGGATCGCCGCCGAGCTCTGCGTCGGGTTCGCACCGCACGACAAGGCCGCGCTCGCGCGGATGAGCGGTGATGACCTCACCGCTCAGTGCGAGGCGCGCGCTGCGCTGTTCCGGTACGTCTACGCCCTGCTCGAACAGGCCAAGGCCGACGGGCTGGAGTCGGCGAACAACCCGAGGCTCTCCGCGGTCGCCGGGATGTGGGATCTGATCAACGAGTTGCTTGTCAACGCCGAGAACGCCAAGTTGCTGGCGAACGAGAACGCTGGCAGCGGCGACTCGGAGTCGGCTGGCTAGGTGCGGCACCGCCTCGCATAGCTCAACAGCAACGTCCACCTTTGAGTACGGTCGAGGATCGGGCGCTCAGGCCAGGTGCTGGGCGACCCAGATCATGATCTCGCGGCGGTTGGTCGCGCCGAGCCTGCGCAGGATCGCCGACACGTGCGACTCGACCGTGCGCAGGGAGATCACCAGTTTCTCGGCGATGTCCTTGTTGCTCAAGCCGGTGGCGACCAGCTGGGCGACGATGAGCTGGGTGGAGGTCAGTGCGGCGGACTGCTGCTCGACCAGTGCCACGGCCTCGTCGTAGCTCTGGATCCGGGCACCCACGGCCACCGCGGCCTTGTAGTCGGCCGCGCCCAGTGCCTGCTGCGCTTCCTGCTCGGCCACCTGCCGGTAGGCGGCGAAGGGGACGAGCTGGGACACCCGCACCGCGGTGAGCGTGTGCAGGGCGGATGCCGCGCCCAGCAGCACGGCGGCCCGGCGGGCGTCACCCAACCGGGCATGTGCCCAGGCGAGCACCTCGATCGACCAGATCGGACCCCAGCGGTCGCCGAGCTCCCGCTGGGTGCGCAGCGTCGCGAGCAAGGTTTGCACCGCGCGTTCGGGATCGCCGAACCGCACGTCCGCGATGCCCTGGCACCACATGGCCCAGGTCATCGGCCACGGCGACTGCTCGCGCTGCGTCTCCCGCAGGGTCACCGCCGCAGTCTCGCGGGCCTGCTGCTCGTCGCCGAGCAGCACCGCACCGATCGTCATCAGAATCAGCGCCATGGTGCCGTCTTGGTGGAAGTCCGGCCCGAGCTCGCGGAACTGCGCGTGGGCGTCACGCAGGACCGTGATGCCGCTGGGATCGCTATGCACCCAGATCCAGTAGACGCCCTGGACCTGCGTCACCGGCGGGAAGTCCACACCGAGGCCGGCGACCAGCGCGGCCGCCTCCTCGAGCCGGGACCAGGCGTGTTCGTGATCCGTGCCGGTGCACAGGTCGATCCACACGTCCATCGCCCGCGCGCCGGCCCGCATCAGCGGGTCCGCGTCCGGGGTCGCCTCCAGGATGCGCTCCAGCCAGCGGATTCCCTCCGGCATCGTGCCGGCGAAGAAGAAGTAGCGGCTCCGGGCCAGCGAGATCGCCACCTGCAGACCGGTCTGGGCCCGGTCGGGCTCGGCCAGGTACGCCGACATCACCGACCGGTAGTTGGGCATGTCCCGCCCAATCTCGTGCAAGATGTCGATCTCGTCGGGCCCGTAGCAGGTCGCGACGGCACGGGCGGCGACGTCGCGGTAGTAGTCGCGGTGCCGCTGCCGCATCAGCGCCTGCTCGCCACGTTCGGCGCTGCGCATTGCCCCGTACTGGCGCATCGGCTCCAGCAGCCAGTACCGCCCGCGCGACGCGGTGGTCTCCACCACCGAGCTGGTGACCAGACCGTCCAGCGCATCCACCATGTCCCCGACCGCCAGCTCGTCCCCGGCGCACACCGCTTCCGCAGCCGCCAGGGTGAAGGTGCCGGCGAACACCGAGGCCCGCGACCACAGCACCCGCTCCGTCGGCGTGCACAGGTCGTGGCTCCAGGTGATCACCGCGTGCAGCGTCTCGTGGTGCGGCAACACGGTGGTGTCGTTGCGGGTGAGCAGCTTCATCAGGTGGCCCGGATCCAGGGCGTCGTCCATGCGCTGCGCGAGCTCGTCGAGTGACATGCTGCGCAGCCGCACCGTGGTCAGCTCGATGGCCAGCGGGATCCCGTCGAGCCGTTGCAGGATCCGCACGATCTGGGGCCAATTCGCCGGGGTGATCTGCCAACGGGGCGCGCGGGACTCGGCGCGGGCGGCGAACAACGCCACCGACTCGTACTCCTGGCCTGGGGCGGTCGGCATCGGTTCGTCCACGGACGCGGGCACCGTCATGGGCGGAACCGGCACAACCGTCTCGCCGGAGACCTCGAGCAGGGTGCGGCTGGTGGCCACGATCGTCAGGCCGGGCGCCGCGCGCAGCAGCGTGGCCACCAGCCGACCGGCCGGGCCAACCACGTGCTCGCAGTTGTCCAGCACGAGCAGCATCTGCTTGTGCCGCACGTACTCCACCAGGGTCGACAGCGGCTGCCGGGTCGACTGGTCGGGGACGCCCACCGCGCTGAGCACGGTCTGCACCAGCATTTCCGGGTCGTCGACCGGCGCGAGCTCGGCCAGCCACACCCCGTCGTCGTAGGCCGCGGCCTGCTGTCGGGCCAGCTCCAGCGCAAGCCGTGTCTTGCCCGCGCCGCCCACCCCGGTCAGCGTGATCAGCCGCGCCGCGGTCAACCGCTCTCGCAGCTCGGCCAGCAGCGACGTGCGGCCGACGAACGAGCTCAACGCGAGCGGCACGTTGCCTGTCCGTTCCTCGCTCACCCGCTGCCGCTCGGCCATGTCGGTGACGCAACGACATTCAGATCAGAAGAATGCCGAGTTGCGCGAGTTGGGGCCCAGCCAGCCCCCCGCTGACTCTTCACTCCAACGACGCTAGTCACCAGACGATCACTGATCAGCCCGCCTCATCGAAGTGCCGACTAATGCAGGCTAAATGGGCAGAATTTCGTAGCCCGAACAGGCGAATCGCGGCCGCCAGGCAGCTCGTACGAGGCCATACGAGGGGGTGTCTGACCAGGGAAGACGTTAAGGGTGAATGCTAAGCCACCTTGCGTAGTTCACGTCTGGAGCCCGGCACCCATAGCAGCTGAAGCGAGGAACCGGGCGCACGCGTGTGGAAAGGGGATACCTCTGAACCGCGGGCACGGGAGGGCTCGTCACATGTGTCTCAGTGGCGAAGCGCGGCGATCCAGCGGGGCCTGAGGCAAGTGTCGCCGGGCTCGCCGCGCTCCGTACCAGGAGTGTTAGTTCAGCGTTGCCAGCAGGGTGTCAGCCTGACGGAACGTCGCCAGGATCTCCTCGCCACCTGCCTGTCGCGGTTCGAGATGGTCTGCCCGATCCACGACCGGTACTCCGCGTTGGTGACGTCCTGCCAGATTCCCGCCTCCGGCTTGATCTCGCTCGAAGACCGTGCTCACGGACGTCGGGCTGGTGCAGGTCGACGTGGCTGATCATCGCGCTCGACCGGCATCTGCGGATAGTCCCTCCCCGTGGCCTCTGCCGTGGACGTCCTACACGGAACCGACGATTGTTGATCAGCGGTGCCTGGGGCCTTGGGCAGGCTGTAGGACTTGGCGAATTGGTCCCACCACACCCTGGGCGGCACTTCCTGCGCCGCTGCGGCCAGTCGCTTTCCCGTCTCGGTGGAGATGGCCTCAACCATGGTCGTGATCCATGGGTTGCACCGGGGTGTTGCCCGCCGCCTCGTACTCACGAGCCTGCAGCAGGCACTCGAGGTTTGTCGGCGTCCCGGCTGCACCGGGCTTCCGGTGACGCGTCGGGTCGCTTCGCGGACTCGTGCTCGTCGACCAAGGCGGTGATGTGCCGCGCGAGAGCGTCAGGAAGGCCCTCGGCCTGGTCGTGGGCGACCTGGCGCGGGTCGCTGGTGGACACATACCGCTTGCCGACCGACGGGATGTCGCCGATGCGCGTCTCGGGCATGTCGTGGAACAGGCTGAGCGCGGCGGCCCTGTCGGGGTTCGCGCTTTCATGAACAGCGATGATGTAGGCGACGATGCCGACCCGGAACGAATGCTCGGCCACCGATTCTAGATGTGGGACGCTGGCGAGTTGCCAGCCTGCTCGCGGTGTCCGCTTGAGGTATCCGGCTTCGTAGGCGTACCGGACGATCGCGGCGTCCTGTGAACTCGGGCTCATGCGGTACTCCTGGCGAGGAAGGCGACTTGTCCAAGTCGCTCGCGGGCACTCTGATTCATGAGTTTGTTCGCCTTGTACGACGGCGGTGGTTGATGAGGTGGACGGCGGGGCTTGATCGCTTGGGTCGATGTTCACGATTGTTGACGTCAGGGTTGCCTGCGATGGGAGCATGGTTGCTTCGCTGTGTCGAGGAGCCGCTCGTGCCGTCGATGTCGAGGGTGGAGCTGTACGCCGCGATTCGCCGGGACTCTCGTTTCGGGGTGTCGGGGCGTGCTGGGACCTCGACGACATGGACCGCCGAATCGGATCGTGGCCGCGCACGATCGGCGAGATGTTCGCGGCTGACTCATCTCGACTCTCCGCCGTGAGCTGGTTGAAGCGGGCTTTCACCTCGTCGGAGGATCTCGCCAACGTTGTGTCCATAATTTCTTGCGTCACCGGCAGCAGCTCGATGCTGGCACCTTGGTTTTCCCATTTGGTCACGGTGCGAGCGTCGACTCCGAGGTGCGCAGCGAAGTTCCGCACACTCAGGCGCATTGCCTGGCGGAGCGCCTTGGTTTCAGCACCAGTCCAGAACCCCCAGTCGCCACTGTGCACCCCGATCCCCCGGTTGCGAACGCTGCAGCGAACCGTAGTACCACACCAGTTCCACGCCGGGGCGACATCAGTTCATTTCCCGTAGCCGGTGCGCTGGCCAAGCTGGCGACCAGCACCGCACAAGTCCGATTCACAAGGGGGGAGACGACTATGCAACGCGTCGAAGGGGCATGGCGCCACCAGTGGTGGGATGCGGATGGTGGTGTCGCCTTTGACGCGTCCACGGTCGAGGACGACATCTCCTCCCCACATGCCGTCCTCGACTATTCAGAGGGGAGCGGGCCGACGGACACCCGCACGGAGTCGGCCCGCTCCCCACGGTCATCGTGGAGGCAGGGGTGTTCCGTGCACTCGGCGTTCACTACCTGCTAACCGACTGCTAGGTCGGCCGTCGGTCGGCTGGCGGCGTCTCGTATGGTCACTCGCCATGCTGTCGGTCGGCGTCTCAAGAACTGCGACGGGTTCGCAGGTGGCCCCGAACACCCTGCGAACCTGCTGCCCCCAGGCGGGCTAGGAACTATTGGCGTGGAGTGGCATTGGTGGCGTTCGGGATGGGATGGCCGAGTGCATGCCTGGGTGCTCCCCGTCGACGTACCGATGTCTCTGGCTGCAGCCTGCGGGCGTAGTGCCGCTCTCGGTCGAATCGTCTGCGACCAGAATGCCAAGCTGTGCATTCCTTGTTGGCGCGCGGTGTCGATGAAATCGACTTTCTTACAAACAATCGTTCGTGACCCGCTGCGCTGATTGGCGAGCTCTGCTACAGGGCCTGCTCAGCGCACAGCGCTTCCTCGTCTGGGTCGATGAGCCGATCCGTACGTCGTCGGATCCCGAATGTCGACTTATTGTAGGCCGCGCCACGACAGATCCACGGGTGATCAGCATCAACCTGCTCCGTTGGCGCACGTTACTGTCGACTCACCATGTCACTCACCGTCGCCGCGCACCCCCACGCCACACTCACTCCAGCGCCGCCATGTCCGTAGTTGTGAATGATTCTCCCGGTCCCGTTGAACTGTTCCTCGAGCCGGATCTCCGGCCGAGTTGGGCGAAGGCCAACCCGGTGCTCCAGAACAGCGGCATCTCGCAGCAATGGCTGGACCGCTGCGCACCGCGCCAGGATGGTCTCGGCCGTGGTCGGGTCCGGCGCGCGATTCCATGAGCCGCGCTCGGCAGTGCCGCCAAGTACAACATGGTCGCCGTGTGGATAGATGGCGATCAGGTCGGGCGATTCGCCCGTGTCGACTTCCAGGAACTCTGCGATGCCGGGGTTGCTCACCACCAGTTGCTGACCGCGGATCGGGAACACCTGGTCGTCGTCTGCGAGTTTCCCGGCGCCCAAGCCCGTGCAGTTGACGACAATTGGCGCCGCCGAGCGGGCCTCGTCGAGCGACTCGACCGCAGTGATCTCGATGTCGACATCGGAACGTTGGAGGCGATCAACGAGGTACGCGAGGTGCCTCGGCATGTTGACGAGCGGCGCGGTGTAGTGCACGCCGTGGGCGTAGCCCGCTGGCCGTTCGTTCACCATCGACGGTCGGACGTCCGGCAGCAGGCTGAACCAATGCGGTGATTGGTGTTCGACAGGCGAGACATCGTTCCCGCTTGCGAGCCGCACCCCGGTTCCCGGTGTCTCGGCCAGTTCGGTCAACACGTGCAACGTGTGTGCTGCCCATGAGTGCACCCGATCGCGGGGCTCGACCAGCCACGGCCCCCAGAGCGCGCCAGCGGCTGCTGATGTTGTGGCTTCTGGTGGATCGGCCGCCTGCACGCGCACGGAGTGTCCGGCCTCAACCAAGGTCACTGCTGTCGTGAGGCCGACCACGCCAGCTCCAAGGACAAGCACGTCCATGCAGGCGACCTTAGTGGCGGAGCTGGTGACTGTGCTCGTCGCGCTGTGGGAGAGGTCATGCTACTGGCTCAGCGCGGCCTCCAGCTCGGGCAGGAAACTGCCGACGTGTCGGTCCTGGGCCCGCCACCGCAACCTGCCGGCCAGTTTGCCGAGTACTTCCATGCTGCGCGGTGACTGCACCCTGACGGTGCGGGCGACTGCTTGCTGTCCATGCACCACCGCGTGCGCGAGGTCGCCCCGACTGGCGGCGGCCACCGCCAGCCAGGCTCCCTCGAACAGCGCTCGACGTTGTGACGCGTCGTCGAGCGGATAGTTGTGAGCGCCAGTGTCGAGGAGTTGCTCGCCGCGCTCAAGAAGGGCTCTGGCTGTGTGGTGGTCGCCGCCGTCCTGACCCAGCACTCCTGCGTGCACCAGGGCATACCCCGCTTGGGTGTCCAGGTGATTGGGGGTCAGGAAGTACATCCACGCCGGTTCGTCTTCGCCCTTGTCGGTCAATGCCTCCAAACCGGACTGGTAGAAACGCTCGAAGTCGTGGAGCCGCCCGGCCACGGCGTAGCCATACGCCAGTCGTGTAGCTACGGATGCCCGCAGGGTTGCGGGCTGTCCTGCCGCCACGCGGACCGCTGCTTCTCCTAGTCCGATGGCGTCGGTCGGCTGTGCGCGGCTGGCCGCCTGGAAGGCCAGGTCGGCGAAAACATGGGCTGCCATCGACCGATACTCGGCTTGTTTGGCGGCGCGCAACGTCGTGAAGAAGTACCGCTGCGCCAGGCCGTGCTGTCCAGCATCGAATGCCATCCATCCCGCGAGCTGGCCGATGTCGGCCAGCGCCGCGAATAGGCGACGCTCGACGTGATCAGCGTGGCCGCCTTGGCGCAGGAGTGCTGCCACGGAACGGAAGTACGCGCCGACGTAGGCCAGATGAGCGCCGCCGCCCTTGGCGTCATCCAGTCGTTGGAGGATCGGGATGCCGTGTTCGATCTGTTCCACCAGTTCGTGGCCGCCACTGCTGGCTGCCATGGAGGACGGCAGTGGCGGTTGGCTGGGCTCGTGGTTCCAATAGTTCGTTGTCGCCGCGCGGAGATCGTTCCCTGACACCACGGTGACCGTGCGGTGGTCGGCTGAGCCGGAGGTTGCCCAGTCGTCGATGACATGCAGCATGCCGTCACGTGACCATGGCAGGTTCGCTGCCGCGTCAGCTGGCCGAGGCGGACCCGATTGCAGTCCGAGTTCACCATTCGGTAACGCGAAACCAGTCATGATGGTTCCGGCGCCTGCTTGCAACAACGTTCGTCGCTGAATCGCCACCCATACCTCCTGCCCGTTGACCTGTACCGGCACGAGGACTGTTTCTGGCGGCAGGCCGGCAATTGCGCTGTCTACATGGTCACTGGGAACGTCGGTGGCCTCGGAGCGCGCGCTGATCGACCCTACGAATCGCTCCTGTACCTCGTTGGAGGCACGTCGCAGCGCCGTATCGAGTATCTCTTGGGTCTCCGGCAGCAACGTGATGGTGTCACCCCGCTGCTCCCACTTGGACACGGTCTTGGTGCCAACGCCCAGGTGCTCGGCAAAGCCTCGCACGGTTTCGCGCATTGCGAGACGCAATGCCTTGGTCTTGGCTCCAGTCCAACACTCGACCGCGATCATTAGGTACCCCTTGATTCCTCTCGGAGGCAAGGCCAGAACTCAGCGTAACGCCATGAGTACTACACCAGGCCGACACCAGTTCGTTCCACCTTGGCCACACCGAGGCCAAGGTGGTTACCAGGCACCCAGGCGCTGGAAATGTCCCTACCGACCAGCACGCTGAGCACCCAAAGCAGCAGTGCTGCTCGGCGGTTACCCCCAGCCCGGCGTCCGGGTGCCGCCCGCAGATCGGATCGTATTGGAAGCGACAGTCCATGCCCAAAGTGTTCTGGCTACCCTGGCCCGGCATCGTGGCCACGGCATCTGGCTTTCACAGCCAGCGCGGAGGGAGACCGCGACGCTCCTCCGGTCGAATCACCGACAAGGAAGCCGCGTCCCCGCATTGGTGTCCCGCCCGGACATTAAGGGGGAGTGGGCCGTTGTGATGTGCGTTGATCGCCTTGCTGTTTCGGAGGAGCTGGGCGGCAGCAGTGGGAGAAGTTCGCCGGACGTGCGGCTGTCGAGTTGTCGTCTCTCCACAACGGACTCGAGTCCGGTATCCGGCTCAGCTGTCGGCGGCGAGACCACCGCACGGATCGCTGCTACATCAACTTTCTTGGCAGGAGGCCGACTATGAACACCACCTCGACCATGCAGACCCAACTCGACTTTCTGCGTGAGCTGTCCGACATGAAGGCACGGTACGAGGAGTCGCTCGGATGGCCGGTCTCGGTCGATGTCGGCCGCCGGCGGCTGGTAGTGCCTGCCGGGCGGGAATTCGACGCAGTGACCATGCCGTCGCATCTTGCCGAAGCCGTGCGCGCACAGCTTTGCGTGGCGATGCTGTGGAGCCCGTTGGTAGCCGCACCGGGCGGCCAATGGCTGACGTTCTTGACTACACCGGCGAGGGCGTCGCGTCCGAACCTTGCGGCTGAGCTGCGTCGTGCGCGGGTGCAACTGGTACCGCGGGGAGGTCAGGTGGTCATCCCTGCCTCGTTCGACACGCACCATGACCATGGTGAGTGGCGGTGGGTGGAGCCACCTCTGCCACGCCGCGCGCTTCCTCCGTGGTCTGCGGTCATCGCCGTGGCCCGGCGAGCCGACTCCGGTAGCCACCATGGTGGTGCTGGGTGATGATCACGCTTGGTAGCTTGCTCTTGGCGCGCGACGATGTGCCTGGTGCCTCGTTGGCCCTGCTGAGTATTTCAGGATGGCAAATCGTCGTGGTCGCGGTGCACTGTGCTGTCATTTCATGAGATCGCTCATGTGGTCAACCTGACATGTCGGGTGGTGTACATGGATGTCGATCCGGTGGTCGTCGAGTGCAATCGGCTGCACGCAGGTCTGGCCCCAGGGGCGGAGTCATCCTTGCGGACCTCCGCGAGTATCGAAGCGGTGCTCTACGACCCGGTTGCGCGGTCGCTGCTAGATCTCCAGGAACCCGTGAACATTCTCATGGGAGCAGTTCTGCACCATATCCCGGACAGTGACCACCGCCAGCGCGGTCGCGCGCTACTACGAGCAGCTCGCGGCCGGATGCTTCTTGGCGGCCTCACACGTTGTGGCTGACAGCCTCACATCAGAGCAGCGGCGACACGTTGAGCGGCTGATCACCAGCCTGGGTATCACCGTGGTCGGACGAAGCCGCGCCGCGTTCGTGCGCATGCTCGGGCCGCGGAAGACCTCTGCTGACGGAGTGGTGCCGCTGTCGTGGTGGCGTTCGGAGCACGCTGGATGACGCCCCAGGGGAGTGTCTGGGGTATGCAGTCCTAGCGATGAAACCCGCGCCGCAGCAGTTCCCGTCGGCGCTGCACTGGCTGTGGCGATCCAGTCCTGATCGTCTCGTTGCGACCGGCCCGGATGTGCTTTCCGGGCAAGGAGTCTTCACCGTGATCGAGGAGCAGTTGGGCGACGCCGCGCGGCGCCTAACCGTGGCTGACATCGCGGACGTCTTCGCGCCTCACGATGGCGGTGGGCCGACCGCGACGGCGCGATCCGGCGCATCATCGACGGGTACCTGAACGGCAACAAGGCGGTCGAGCTGGCTATGAACCACCGTTCCCGCTGTCAGAGTGCGGGCCCCTCAGCCCGTCATCGGGGACATGTTCTCTTCGACCCGAGAGGCGATGAGTTGGTTCCGCATCGTGCGTCCCGATGTGCTTGCGGCACAACATATCGCGGATGAACACCACTGGGATGACCTGACGCTCGGTTTCGCCGGAGCGCTGTGAGCGCCACTTCGCGGCAGCTTCGCCTGGGACGAACTGGTGACCGCTCAACGGCTCGGTGCTACGGCAGCGCGCCGCATTCACCACCCTGGGCAGGCGGTGTGCTGGGCACGGCTGGGCTTCGCGCACACCTGTCGCGGCGAACACGACCTCGCCACACGGGCTTGTACGGCCGGTGTCCACATAACTCAGCAGCTTCGGCGTTTGGCACAGCTGCTCTGGCCACAGTCGTCCGCAGCGCATTCGGGGTTGCGGCGTACGAGCCCACTGCACGACGAATACGGAAGGAGGTGATGCAAGTGGACAGCCAGCCTTATGAGGCTCCGGTGCTGACCGATCTGGGTGAGGTCGCCGAGTTCGCCCTCGGGGAAGCCGCGCATGACACCGCAGACATGGACACCGCCCGCTACTACTAGCCGGCGGACGAAGGAAGTGGCCCGAACCGGCCTGGTCCGGGCCACCTCCTCTCGCCGGGGTGCAGGACAGCAGATGACCCCGACAGCAACACGTCGATGCTTTGTCGGCTGGGCAGGACCGGATCCGCACCCGCCGCGTACACCAGCGAACTCCAGCGTCGTCTGGAACGGAGCCAAGCCACTATGGACCGTGGGGGACTGGAGGCCCGATGAGGTCGCTGTTGTGGCGGTGCCGCAGGCACGGGCGGCGTTCCTTGGCACCTGCCTGGCTACGGACGATGAGCTCCGGTCCGCCCTGCATGATGTGATGGCAGGGCAGGGTTTCGACGCACTGCAGGCGTTGCCGGGCTCCTACGCTGTGGTGCTCGACGACGGCCACCGCCTCCATGTGATCACTGATCGGGCGGGTCTGCATCCGGTGTTCCATACCGACCTGGCCGGAAGCACCCTGTTCGCCTCCGATGCACTGATGGCGGCCTCGGTGCATCACCGCAACCTCGCCGAGGCGGTGAACCCGCTCGTCGTGGCTGCCTGGCTGTATCTGCCGGACCTGCTCGAGCCTCGCGGCCAGGACAGCGTGTTTCGCCGAGTGGGCAGGGTCGGCGCGGCTCAGGTTCTCACCATGACGCCCTACCACAGTCCTCAGTTCCGTCAACTGCCGTTGAAGCAGGGATCTCGAAGTATTGGAGAGGCGGCCCCCATGCTGGCCGAGGCACTGGTGAAGGCTGTGGGCTGGCGCGTGGACCGCGCCAGCCAGGTCAGCACCGATCTGTCGGGCGGTCTCGACTCGTCCTCTTGCGCCGTCCTGGCGGCGCAAGCCGGTGCCGCGCCGCTCGCGGTGACCTACGCTGACCCGCGTTCGGTCAACGACGAGGACGTGCAGTTCGCCAGCTCCGTGGCGTCCGCGGAACCCGGTCTGCGTCACCTGGTCATCATCGGCCGCATCGCGACGTTGCCGTTCACCGACATGCAGTCCATACCGATCTGCGACGAGCCAAGCCTCGATGCCCTGATCATCGCCCGGACCCGCCACCGACTGGGCCCGGCGCTCGAGCATCGCAGCGAGTGCCACCTCACCGGGGGCGGCGGTGACGTCGTGCTGACCGCGCCCGGCCTGACGTACTTGGGCGACCTCGCCCGCGCTGGCCACCGTTCCCTGCGGCACGAAGCCAGCGGCTGGGCTCGCCTGAGACACCACCCCGCCCGACATGTGCGCAAAGCCGCGACACGATTGGCCCGAACCTCGTGGACCGCCACCATCCGGACACTTGCCGACCAACTCGTCAACCCGCATCTGGTCGCGACGGCACGACGCGGTCTGGACTCCCAGCTGGCTTGGGCCGTCCTGTCCCCGTGCGCCGCGTGGGGCACCCTGCGGATGCGTCAGGCGCTCGCAGCGCGACTAACTGCGGCCGCCGTGGTCTCGTCATCCGAGGGTGTTCAACCCGATAGTGCTGATGGCGCCGCGTGGCGCGCGGTGCAGTGGCACGGCGCCGCCACTCGCGGCTTCCACCAGGTCGCTCGAACGTGGGGCCTGGTGGTGCACAGCCCGTTCCTGGACAGCCAGGTCATCGACGCGTGCTTGGCTGTTCCAGCCGGTGAACGGACCACTGTGGACAAACCCAAACCATTGTTAGCAGCCGCGCTGGATGATCGGCTGCCGCCCGGACTCTTGGAACGCCGTACCAAGGGGGACTACAGCACCTGCGAGTACCAAGGACTGCGAGCCAACGCCGACACGCTGCGCGCACTACTGGCCAAGCCGCTGCTGTCCGAACTGGACATCCTCATCCCGGAGGGACCGCGCGACGCGCTGCAAGTCGGCCTGGCAGGCGCTTCAGCTCCACTCGGCGCCCTGGGCTCGGTGATCGCCACCGAGATCTGGCTGCACGCCCTGCACAACCTCGACCCCACCGACTGGTGGCACACCCCGCGCACCCGAGAGGAGCGACCACGATGAACGCGCTCGCACCACCGCCCACCATCTCGCAGGTCACCACCGAGGACGGCATGGTGCTCCTGGACGACGACCGCGGCCGCCTCTACGGCCTCAACCGCACCGCCAGCGCGATCTGGCGTGCCCTGGCCGACGGCCACAGCGTCGAGCAGGCCAGCCGGGATCTCGCCGCCCGCTTCGACAACACACCGGACCGCATCCGCGCCGACGTGGAGACCCTGGTGGCCCAGCTGCGCGACCGCGGCCTACTCACGAGGGAAGGCTAAGCCGTGACCGCACCCATGGCGCTGGACACTCCCGCCGTACCGCAGCCCATCGGCCGCCTCGACAGACTCCTCGCCCCGCCGTGCCTCACCGTGGCGACCTGGCTGTTGCGATTGCGCTTCAGGCACGTCCTGGCCATCGCCCAATGGGCCAAACGCCGTTGTCCCCAGCAGGCCAGCGCTGCCCAGGCAACAGGTGTAAACGCCGCCATTCGCCTCGCCGGCCGTTATCGACCACACCGCGTCGCCTGTATGGAAGTCTCGCTGGCCACCGTGCTGCTCGCAGCGACACAGCGACGATCTGTCGACTGGTGCATCGGCGCCCGGCTCATGCCCTACGCCGCGCACGCTTGGATCGAGGTCGACGGCATCGTTGTCGGTGAACCTGATACCCGCGACCGGCCTTACCACGTCCTGCGCCGAGCCTGACCCGTCACAACAACTAGGGAACGCCCTATGACCACGCACTCCCCAGCAGTCACCCGCGCGCTGGCCGAAGTCGACGAAGACACCTTCGTCCGCCGCCCGGACGGCAACCTCGTCAGCCAGAGCTCCTCGCAACCCATCATCGCTAACCTGATCGACCGCCTCAACGTCCAGCCCGGCATGAAGGTGCTGGAAATCGGCACCGGCTCCGGCTACTCCACCGCCCTGCTCGCGCATCTGGCCGCAGACGGCGGCCACGTCGTCAGCGTCGACGTCGTCGCCGAACTCGTCGACCGTGCCCGGCAACTGCTCACCGCCCACGGCCACAGCAACACCACGCTCCTGCACGGAGACGGCATTCAAGGCGCACCTGGGCACGGACCCTTCGACCGCGTCATCGCCTGGACCACCGCCCCACACCTACCCGCCGCCTGGACCACCCAGCTGTCCCCCGACGGAGCGATCGTCGCCCCGCTCACCGCAGCGCCGATCAGCAAGAGCGGTCTGGGCGCACACATCCGGCTCGGCAGCGACGCCAGCCCGGTTGCCGACCAACTCTTCGCCGCCGGGTTCGTCGAACTGTCCGGGGTAGCCGTTGACCAGTGGCTGGTCCCGCCCTACGGGATCGATGTGCTACGCCACGACGACAAGCACCGGCCCTGGTGGCTGTCCGGCGAGTGGATCCGCAGCCCGCGTCACTACCTCGACGGGCGATACGTACTCGACGCCCTCATCCAAAGCCACGACCACATTCCCGGCCCGCTGCAGCCCGACGAGTCCGCCGCCGACTGGCGAGCCTGGCTGCTCGCCACCCGACCCGCCGGCCTCACGACCGCAGCACTGGGAGAACCACTCTGGCGCATCGGCCACACCCACCAAACCGGCGCCGCACTGACCGACGCACGAACCGCCACCCAGACCGTGATCACCTCAGCCAACGCCGACGCCGAAGTCCTCACCGACTGGGCCGACGCCTGGCGCGCCGCAGGCCGCCCCGGTCTCACCGACCTCGTACCCCACCTCGAGGCATTCCACGACGGCTGGGTGCTCCGCACAACCGCCCCGCGGTGAGGAGGCGACCGGAAGATCATGACCGTTGGCTTGGCGACAGTGCTGCAGATCTGCGGGTGGGCGTTCGCGACACTCTTCGTCGCGGGCTTCTCTGGGGCGGTGCGCAAGTTGTAGTCACCTGAACCTCTTCACCGGCAACCACCGCCAGCACCATCTCGTTCAGCGCCAACGGGACGAACAACGCGCCCGCCGACGCGGCACGTTGCGTGGTGATGCCGGAGATCGAGACGGTGTGCCCGTCACTGGTGCGGTAGCGGACTGGCTTGATGGGCTCAAGACCGAGGCTCGCAGTCGGATCGTCTTGGGACGGAGCAACAGCTATCGCGATGTAGGACAGAGCCCGGCCGGATGGATCATCCGGCCGGGCTCTGGTGTGGTCCTCGCGCGTGCCGCTGGCGGATCAGTGGCTGGCGATAGGACTAGGCGGGGACGATGTTCTCCGCCTGCGGGCCCTTTTGGCCCTGCGTGATGTCGAAGGAGACCTTCTGGCCTTCCTGGAGCTCACGGAAGCCCTGAGCGGCGATGTTCGAGTAGTGGGCGAAGACGTCTGCGCCGCCGCCGTCCTGTTCGATGAAGCCGAAGCCCTTTTCGGCGTTGAACCACTTGACGGTTCCGGTGGCCATGGTGCACTCCAAGCATGAATGTGGCATCCGCACTGTGCGGGGCCGGTGATCTGCCATGGCCGGAGACGCTGAACGGCAAAACGCCCGTGACCTGCGATCACGGGCGAACGGTACTTCGAAGCCATGACAGATGGCATCACGCTACACCTGCGGACCGTCGCGACCAGCACCGTGACGCTTCAACCTCCGGGTTCTGCGGCGATGTTGACGCACAGCAGCCCGGAGAGGCTTGGTCGGCGCGTCCGGGGCGTCGCAGGACTTCGAGGCGTCACCGCTGGTCCGACTGTGAACTCCGGTCGAGTTGAGGGGCAAGTCAACCGGGTGATTCTGTGGAATCTGATTTGTCAAGTTCATCCCTGTTTGCCCTGGTTCACCGAGACGATCGGCAGCAGGGTTGCGGTCGCCGGGACACCGATCTCTCGCGGTGTGGCGCCGCTTGGTGTCGGGACGTCGACGAGTCGCTCGAGGAGCTGATCGAGCGCTGCCTGACCGTCATCGACGGCCAGCTGCTCCTCGTCGGTGAGAGGGATGTTCGCCAGCATTCGTTGCAGGTTGTCCTTTGCCTCCAACAATTGTCCCTTGGAGGACGCCTTTGGGGTGTAGAAGTCGCAGCGGGCGCAGGCCATCCGATGTGGACACTGCTCGAAGAATGTGTAAGTGCAGTAACCATGTCCGAGGTCGTAATGCTGCCATGGTTCACCGGCTGCGGCGGCTCCGGAGGTGACGGCGTCGCGGTCGACGAGGACCTCGATGGTGCGGACGTTGCGGGAGAAGTACCCGGCATCGGTGTAGGCCCGCGTCAGGGTGTTGGGGCTGATTTTCGCGTAGTACTGGGTGGATTGCGGTGATCGGTGGCCGAGCCAGGCTTGTAGCTCGAACAGCGTCATTGGTTCTTTGGCGTTGTAGAGCTGGCTGGCGATGGTGGACCGGGCTCGGTGGCTGGTGATGTTGCCTCGGATGTCGGCGTCAGGGACGCCGGCCTTGCGGCAGAGCATCGGGATGATCGTGTTGTTGATGTAGGCGGTGGAGACGCGGCGGGCTCGGAAGGCGAACAGCAGGTCGACCCGTTCGCCGGTGCGACGATCGAGAAGCTGCGGCTGCGATGGATGGATGGCCTGCCAGGCTTCGATGGCCTGACCGAGGATCGGGTCGACCGGTTTGGTGAACGCGGTGCCGGTCTTGTGTATGGGGATGTCGAGCAGGCAGACCGCGTCGCGGGCCAGGACTTGCTGTGCGTCCCCGACGATGGGGTCGCCGTCGTGTTGCCAGCGGATGCAGCCCAGTCGTAGCCGGGCGATCTCGTTGCTGCGCTGGCCGGAGAACAGCCAGGTCACCGTGATCGCGCGGACCAGTTCGACCGGGTAGAACAACCCGGCTTGGGATTCGGGCAGGTCGGCGGACTCGAGATTGAGACCGGCCCACAGCAGCTTCGCCCAGACCTCGTCGGCGGTCACCCGAGGTGCCGGGCCGAGCATGGCTGTGACGCTGCGCGGGGTGGCCAGCGCGCGTTGGGGATCGAAGCGGCGGGACAGCCATTCCCATTCCTGGCAGTCGGTGAAGAACCTCCTGATCGCTGAGAGTTGGCCGTCCTTGCTCGATGCCTCCAGCGGTTTGCCGATGCGGTCTTTGAGCCCGGCCGTGCGCTGCACGTAGTCACCGACGTTCATCCGGTCCAACGCGGCGACCCAAGCGGCGCAGGTCTGCCGGGTCCATGCCGCCGGGTCTGCGGAATCGGGATGCTCGGCGGCCACCCAGCGGCCGACCTTGAGCAGGTTGGACCGGACGCCTCCGCGTTGTCGGGGCGTCAACGTCGAGGTCGTGTGCCAGCGGTCGACCCACTGCTCCCAGACCTGCGCGCCGCCGGTCGCCCTGACCGAGTGGCGGCCGGTGTTCCGTCGCGGTGGGTCGCAGATCTCCAGGGAACTCACGGCCCGCTGCAGGGCATGCAGCGTGTTCAGCCGCGTACCGTCCAGCAGCCCGTCGCGGCGGACGCGGTCGAATAGTTCGGTGTTCAGGTCTTCGAGGTGCGGGCTTCGGTTGAGCAGGAAAAGTTGGCTCACCACCATCGGCAGCAGCGTGTCGTCGTCGCGGCCGAGACGGTAGCCCCACTGGGCGAGCACCGCGCGGACCCGCGTGATCTCGCCGTCCACGTGGTCGCGCCCGAAGATCCGCCAGGACAAGGTAAGCCGTTGGAAGCTGCCAAGCCGGTGGAACTCGGTGAAGGAGCCGAGCAGGTGGGCATGCGCCGCGAGGTAGGGGCGGACCTCGTCGCCTGCCCAGCCAGGCGCGCTGCGACGGAACTCGGTTTGGTCGCGGCCAAGCAAGTCGATCCACTCCTGGGTAGTCCAGCCCCGGAAGGTCCGGCCTGCTTCCGCGCTGCGCACCAGCAGCACGGCGACCACGTCGAGCATGGCGCGCCGTCGGTGCGGGGTGGACGGCGAGTCCAGTGCGGCGTTGACCGCCTCCAACGGCCGCAGCAGTCGTCCGATCACGCGCCAGCCCGGTGCGGACGGATCGTGATGCTGCAGCCGCCGCAGGTTGCGCACGCCGAGTTCACCGATGGCCTGCGCCTCCTCGGACCGGATCGCGACGGTGGTGTCGAAGCGCTGGCCGATGATCGGTGAAAGCCAACGGGTCTTGATGGCCGGATCAATGGGCCTCGACAGCGATGCGGTCACCGCGACGTACCTGCCGTCGCGGCGTCCAGGTCAGCGAGCTTCGCGATGCGCCAGGCGTGGATGTGGTTCATGCCGCGGCTGAGCTTGTCGGCCAGATCCCGGCCGGAGAGGTGGATGTACTGCAACGTCGAGTCGGTGTGGCGGTGCCCTGCGAACGTGGCGATGGCGTGCAACTCCCAGCCCATCCTGGCCAGATCGGTCAGACACAGATGCCGGGTGGTGTGCGTGGAGAACCGCGGGACACCGGCGGCCAGGGCGAGCCGGCGCACCACCTTCGACGATGTCCACAAGCTCAACGGCTGCGCGTGGTTGCGCCGCGATTCCGACAGGAACAGCGGTCCGCGGGCTCTGCTGATCGTTGCCCTGTAAGCGAAGTAGCCCGATAGCAGCACACCGGTCGAGGCCGAGTACGGCACGACACGTTCCAGCCGGTTCTTCGTCGTCTCCGCTCGCACCCGCAGCGTCCGGTGAGCCGGGTCGAGGTCGTCGGTGCGCAGTGAGCACAGCTCTTCGCGGCGCAGCGCGGCGTCGTAGGCCAGCGCGAGCATCACGCGGTTGCGGATCGGCTCGTCCTTTGCCGCCTCCAGAATGTCCATCCACTGGGCGTCGGTGGGGATCCACGGCAGTTTGGTCAGCCGAGGGACCAGGCCACGCTGCTGACCACCACGCTGGCGACCAAGCGTGTAGCGGCCCCGCCCGACCGGGTTGGACTCGCGAAGCCCTTCCTCCATAAGGAAGTCGTAGAACAGCCGCACCGGAACCAGCCGCTGCTGGATCGTGGCGTTCGCCAGCCCTGAACCCGAATCGAGCGACACCACGTTTACTCCACGACGACTGGGCCGCTCGGTCACCTCGCGCACGTACGCCGCGACGTGGGCCCGGTTCGCGGTGAGCGGGTCGATTCCCTCTCGATCACACATCACCAGGTACTCGGCCAGCCCACGGGCGTAGGCGTCGATCGTGCGGGGCGCGCGTCCCAGGTCGGTCCACACCTGCAACCAACCAGCTGCTCGTTCGTGCCGCGCCAGCACCAGCCACTTCCCGGTCAGCATCACCGTGCCGCTCAAGCCATCTCCTCAGCTTCGTGGTCACAACCGAGGAGATGATCATCCCCCGCGGCCAGATTCCACGTAACTTTTAAGATGCTCAAACGCCAAATGTTCGGACGCGCCGGACTCGACCTACTCCGCAAACGCCTCCTCCACACCTGACACCACCACAAGATCGGCGACAGAGCCCGGATCTTGACGTGGATCGCGTCGATGAAGATCACCGGATACACCGGCCGGTTCTGCCATTCGATCATGCCCTCGACCACCTTGTCGGTGATCGTGGAGATGGTCTGCCGCGACACCTCGGCACCATAGACCTCAGCGAGGTGCGCGGAGATCTCCCCGGTCGTGAGTCCCTTGGCGGCCAAGGAGATCACCATCTCGTCCACGCCACCCAACCGCTTCTGCCGCTTGGCGACGATCTTCGGCTCGAAGCTGGCGTCCCGATCCCGTGGCACGTCGATCTCGACCGGGCCGACATCGGTCAGCACGGTCTTGGACCGAGTGCCGTTACGCGAGTTGCCGGTCCCGCGGCCCGGCTGGGTCGTGCTTGTCATAGCCGAGGTGGTCGGTGATCTCACCCTCGAGCGCGGACTCCAGCACCAGCTTGGTCAGCTGCTGCAGCATCCCGCCCTCACCGGTCAGCTTCAGCCCGCTGGCCTTGGCGCTGCTCAGCAGCTGCGCGACGAGCTGCTCGTCCAGGCCGTCCAGACCAGTTGCGGCCTTCGAATCCTCAGCGTTCTCCACGCCGGACATCATGTCGGTCATCAGGTGCACTTCCATGATCGGGAGTTACACCGACCGTTTTACAGTCCCGACTGTCACGTTGCAGCGCGTTTCCTCGGCGATCATCGGCGGCGTTTTGTTCTGGCGACTTGTCGAGTTCGATCCGGTCGCGACCCTGCTGGCCGCGAAGAGCATGAGCGCCGGCTCTCGGTATT